>NZ_JBQENV010000018.1:0-503 GCF_052044875.1 Dyadobacter sp. 22481 | reverse complement strand
TTTGATTTTACAGACGCTGACGGAACAGTCGAAACCATTACATTCACTGAATTCCCAGAGAATGTGACAACGGTGACCATCAATGGTGTTACCTATGTAGCTCCGGGTGAAACACCGGGTTCAGGGCAAACCGCATGGCCGGACTCATTAACGGTTCCGGTAACAGGTCTTTCTGTTTTGATTGACCCTATCGACGGCGCTGTGACCGCCTCTGTTCCTTTTGTAGTAACAGATAACGGTGGTGCGGTAAGCAATGAAAGCACCGTAACGGCTCCATTCACTGCACCGGCAGTTGGTCTTTCCGGCAACGTCTTCCATGACGCCAATGCATTGACTGACAATACAGTCAATACAACCGGCTCGGTGACTACGATCCCGACTGGTCTTTTCGTATCGCTTATCGACAGCACTGGTGCTGTGGTAGCGACTGTTCCTGTGAATGCAGACGGTTCTTACGACTTCGGTGATGTAGAGCCAGGTACTTACAGCGTGGTATTGCATCA
>NZ_JBQENV010000017.1:0-506 GCF_052044875.1 Dyadobacter sp. 22481 | reverse complement strand
AACGTAGTGATCTACGGAGTTGTGGCTGGCAGTTACAGAACACAAAACCTGATCAGATCCCTTTTTGACATTTCAGAGGTAAATCTGTTTTACCTCAACCCCGGATTACTCTGGGACCGTCCTTCCTTGTGGAACAAAGTCCAGCGAATGATCATCGAGCTGACGGTCGTTTGGAAGGCCGACATCATCATCATCCCCGCGACCCGCCATCAATACCCCTATAAATACAAGCTTGCGAAGTTCTTCAAAAAGCAGGTGATCACGGATTTTTACATCTCCTTTTACGACACCTATGTGACCGACCGCAAAACGATCGCCCAAGAAAGTCCCGAAGCAGCAGCACATTTCAAGCTCGATCAAAACGCCATTATCTCGTCCGACCGCACTATTTTCCTCAATGAATCCGAAGCGGAATATTATACGCGCTTGCTGGATGTAAAACTGTCGGATATCCAATACAGCATTGTGCCGCTTTGTGTGGACAGTCGCCGAAAAGCGGCAAATCC
>NZ_JBQENV010000016.1:0-590 GCF_052044875.1 Dyadobacter sp. 22481 | reverse complement strand
TCGACGACACCTAGCCTGCCTACCGGTTGGAATAACACGGGTGAACACCTGGGTACCAATGCGGGAAGCGACGGAACGGTGAATGGTATTTTGCCAAACATCACAGTGACCACTACCGATGTGACCAATGCTAACTTTGGTGTGCAGCAGCCGCCGGTTACCACCGACGAGGCACTGCCTTCTTCGCCAAACCCTGGCGGCACGGTGACCGTGGATATCTCCGATGATTTCAACTTCACCGATCCGGATGGGAACGTACAGAGCATCACATTCACAGAATTCCCTGCAAATGTGACCACGGTAACGATCAATGGAACGACTTATGTGGCACCAGGCCAGACTCCGGGAGCCGGGCAGCAAGTATTCCCTGATTCGGGTGTAACTGTTCCCGTAACCGGTTTGGAAGTGCTCGTCGACCCGATCGATGGCAACCCGACTGTGGATGTACCGTTCACAGTGATTGACAACGGTGGTTTGGAAAGCAACGAAAGTTCGGTAACCAAACCGTTCACGACGCCAATTGTGAACTTGTCTGGTAACGTATTCCATGATGCCAATGCACTGACTGACAGCACGGTGAACACGACAAG
>NZ_JBQENV010000015.1:0-773 GCF_052044875.1 Dyadobacter sp. 22481 | reverse complement strand
ATTTTCCTCAATGAATCCGAAGCGGAATATTATACGCGCTTGCTGGATGTAAAACTGTCGGATATCCAATACAGCATTGTGCCGCTTTGTGTGGACAGTCGCCGAAAAGCGGCAAATCCTTTTGCGAACGGGACCACAAACAAGCTGACCATATGCTGGTGGGGCACTTACATTCCACTGCACGGATTAGATAAGGTGTTGGAAACTGCGCATTTGCTTTCGAAAACGACGACGGATTTCGAGTTTATCCTTTTCGGGAACGACGATGAAAAGGCCATTCCATTCAGGAATAAAGTAAGGGAACTGGGCATAGAGAATTTTGTAAAAATCGATAATTCCAAGTCATTCCACAACGGACAGCTGGAACCTTTCCTCGTTTCGCATTGCGACGTTGCCCTGGGTAGTTTCGGCGATAGCGAAAAAGCCAAAACCGTGTTCCTCAATAAAGTAGCGGACGCATTCGCGCTCGGAATCCCTGTTCTGAGCATGAAAACCAAAGCGATGGACACGCTGCTTTTAACCGACGACATTATTATATGCGAAAACCGGCCACAGTGCATGGCCGATGCCATTATAGCGCTCAAAATGGACCGCGACAAATTAAAAAAGGTGGGAGAAAATGGCTACCGGCGCTATCTCGACACATTTTCCTACGACGCATTCAAAATGCGTGTTCAAGAGACAGTCCGTAACCAACATAACAGAAAGTAACCAATGGGCTTGAAAAAAGATCTTTTTTCGGGGGTAGCGGTTACCGCAATTGCCAAATATTC
>NZ_JBQENV010000014.1:0-1302 GCF_052044875.1 Dyadobacter sp. 22481 | reverse complement strand
TAAAAAGATCCGGTAACGAGTTCATTGACATATTGAGAAGTAGAAGAGAAGAAAATAGAGTCGCGCAAGCGAATTAAGGGCGCATGGGGGATACCTAGGCTCTCAGAGGCGATGAAGGACGTGATAAGCTGCGAAAAGCTATGGGGAGCAGCACATATGCATTGATCCATAGATATCCGAATGGGGCAACCCAGTCAGGTGAAGCCTGATTACCCTACGGGGGGCAAACGCGGGGAACTGAAACATCTAAGTACCCGCAGGAGAAGAAAATAACAATGATTCCGTAAGTAGTGGCGAGCGAACACGGAAGAGCCCAAACCACTTTGGTTACGGCCAGAGTGGGGTTGTAGGACTCACCAAGTGGGTAAATAGCGAACTGGAATGGCATGGGAAGGCCAATCATAGAGGGTGAGAATCCCGTACAGGCAGTGAATTTATCTGAGTGAGTATCCTGAGTAGGTGGGGACCGGTGAAATCCCCTCTGAATCCGGCGGCACCATCCGCCAAGGCTAAATACTCCTGAGAGACCGATAGTGAACGAGTACCGTGAGGGAAAGGTGAAAAGTACCGCGAGCAGCGGGGTGAAATAGAACTTGAAACCATGCGCTTACAAGCGGTCGGAGCCTTCGGGTGACGGCGTGCCTTTTGCATAATGAGCCTACGAGTTACGGTTACTGGCAAGGTTAATGTATAAAGTACAGGAGCCGAAGCGAAAGCGAGTCTGAATAGGGCGATTAGTCAGTGGCTGTAGACGCGAAACTTTGTGATCTACCCTTGGTCAGGTTGAAGCGCTGGTAACACATCGTGGAGGACCGAACCGGTAAACGTTGAAAAGTTTTCGGATGAACTGAGGGTAGGGGTGAAAGGCCAATCAAACTGAGAAATAGCTCGTACTCCCCGAAATGTTTTTAGGAACAGCGTTGTGGTTGAGTCATGTTCAGGTAGAGCTACTGATAGGACTAGGGGGAGTCAAATCCTACCAAATTCTGACAAACTCCGAATGGGGCATGATATACACGGCAGTGAGGGCTGGGGTGCTAAGGTCCCAGTCCGAGAGGGGAACAACCCAGAGCATCAGCTAAGGTCCCAAAATATATGCTAAGTTGAACTAAGGGGGTCCGACTGCAGAGACAGCCAGGATGTTAGCTTGGAAGCAGCTATACATTTAAAGAGTGCGTAACAGCTCACTGGTCGAGCGGGGCGGGCATCGATAATAAACGGGCATCAAGCATATTACCGAAGCTATGCGATTGTATTTATACATATCGGTAGGGGAGCATTCTCACAGGGGTGAAGGTATTG
>NZ_JBQENV010000011.1:0-2753 GCF_052044875.1 Dyadobacter sp. 22481 | reverse complement strand
GGTCTGATCCTGCCGCATCGGTCGGCACCCAGGTGTTTAACATCGGAGGAGACTGGACAGATGACGGACTATTCAATACAACAGTATCTTCTGTCAATGTCACTGACATCAACCTGCCCATCACGCTGATCTCCTTCTCGGCAGCAAAAGAGGGCAAAACCGCACTGCTTTCCTGGTCGACCAGTGAAGAAATCAACAGCGACCGATTCGAGATCGAACGCAGTCCCAATGGCAAACAGTGGAATAAAATAGGATCGGTGCCTTCGCACAGGGAAAGCACAACCGTGCAGAACTATTCATTCCCTGATAAGGAACCTCTGACAGGCCAGAACCTTTACCGCTTGAAGATGGTGGACCAGGACAACACGTTCGCGTATAGCGTCATCCGTCGGATCAACACGGAGGGCAGGGGAATTGCCCTTTACCCCAACCCGGCAGCGGATTTTGTCAAACTCGACGGCGTTGAACCAGCCTCGGTCAAAAATGTCGAAATCCTTAGTCACAACGGGACTTCTTTTTATCAATCCGCCGCTGTTTCTACCGAGGGTATCGATGTCAAAAAGCTGGCACCAGGTGCTTATCTTTTGAAAATCACCGACCTGAACGGGGCACTAAACACACAAAAGCTGCTTATTGCAAGATAAGTTTTAGTTGATAATCAATGCCTTTTCTAGTATTACAAAACCGACAGCCCGGCAGGAATCCTGCCGGGCTGTTTTGTTTTAAGTTATCACCAACTCCGCAGGGGCCAACGTTGTTCCGGTTCGAATTACCGCGTGAGATTGGTTTCACAAACCATAGGTTTATTTCAATAATTGCATTCAGTCATTTTTACATTTTCGATTTTAAAATAAAAATTCAATTAGAATAGAGATTTACATTGCTTGGCTAAAATGCAACCAATATCTAATAATTGTGTATTTCAAAACAATTAATTCAAATAGATACCAAAACTCGCCTTGGACATACCAAACATTGTCTAGTTTCATTTCGATTTTAGCACCAATATTTGTAAAAACAAGCCATCATTGTCCCGGTTTAAGATATCAAAATAATCAAAATGCTATTTTTTTACACCAGCTATTCAGCACGCAAATAATTGTTCACGACCAACATCTTACAGTTTAATTAAAAATAAAATAGTTTTCCAAACCAAATCTAAATTCGATGAACACATCTAGACTTTTCTCGAAACTCTTTCTGGGAGTATTGCTGACCAGCTCTTCTGCAATTTACGCACAAGTAAAAGTTGGAGATAATCCAGGCACAATTAATTCCAGTTCTGCCCTGGAAGTTGAGAGTGCTACAAAGGGTCTTTTGCCTCCGCGCGTAAGTATTCCTGATCTGACTCAGGCGGCACCTGTTACAAGTCCCACCGAAGGTTTGCTTGTATACAATACCAACACGACATCCGGAAAAGGCTTTGTCTATTGGGACGGCACTATGTGGCGCCGCTTCCAGCAAACTGCGGGATCATTTAATCTGTCAATCTATGCAGCGGGTAGCCTTTACCTGGGCGATGTAACCGGAACTTCCGATGGTAACCACCAGGTTTTACCTGGATCAAAAGGAGTTTCAGGTGTGGCATGGGGCGGAGGATGGAATACAACTACTGGATCCGCATCGTGGAAAGTGACTTTCACGACCCCGGTACCAACCGGCAAAACCTACTTTGTCATACTGACCCCGAGATCCAGCTCGAATCAGGCACAACCCGGAAACCAGGCAGATTTGGACAACGATATCACGCCTCCGATTATCGTAGGTAAAAACCCCACTGACTTCACCATATTTTGTCAGGAATATGCCGGGACATCACAGCAACTTCTCATGGACTTCGTAGTTCTGGTCGAAAACTAAGACACTTCGTTTGATCCTGGGAAACTCAACATGCAGTGAGGCCAAATTCTAAAAAGCGTATTAAATGAACGAAGTATGAAAAAACTATATGTCCTACTTTTAATGGTGTGTGCCTGGACAGGAGCTTACAGCCAGGGAAGCGGTGTGCATAGTACCAGCCAGGTCCATCCTGGCGGCCACTATGGAGTGTATGGATCGTTGTTATTCAACAGCGGATACCTGGTTACACCCCGGAGCTCACCAACTAATAACGTGTACTTTACCGATGGGTCGGCATACTCGGGAGCATCCGATGGCTCCCATATTGACGGGTATGCCGAGAAAGCCGGCAATACCGCCTTTACATTTCCCATAGGTAACGGCGCGAAACTCCGTACTGCCGGTATATCAGCCCCGGCAGCGGCGGCCAATTTTAAGGCAGCTTATTGGTTTGAGAATCCGAATGCGGCTACATTGCCGGCAGGCGCACCGTTTCCGGTAAGCAATCTGGGGACGGGAGTTAGTGCAGTAAGCAGTCTTGAGTATTGGGATGTGGATGGAGCATTGTCTGTCAATCTCACACTTACCTGGGACGCAGCCAGCAACCTATCCGTTTTGACCTCGGGAACGATTGCCAATTTGGTAGTAGTAGGCTACAACACAACCACAGCTAAATGGGAAAGCCTGGGTAATGCAGGAGGAACAACCGGTGCGCTGGCTACGACTGGTACGATAACCGCAAACGGCGTTACACCTGATAATTATGCAGCATTCACATTTGGGACTAGCGCGGCAGCAACCACCCCTGATCTGCGTCCTTTTACCATCATGCCCAATGTGACCTTTTCGACAACAGAGACCGTCAGGCCTTTCACGGTAAGGCTTCGTAACATGCGCACGGGAACTGTTGCCAG
>NZ_JBQENV010000010.1:0-4033 GCF_052044875.1 Dyadobacter sp. 22481 | reverse complement strand
CAATACAACAGTATCTTCTGTCAATGTCACTGACATCAACCTGCCCGTCACACTGATCTCATTCTCGGCAGCAAAAGAGGGCAAAACCGCACTGCTTTCCTGGTCGACCAGTGAAGAAACCAACAGCGACCGATTCGAGATCGAACGCAGTCCCAATGGCAAACAGTGGAATAAAATAGGATCGGTAGAGTCCGGTAAGGAAAGCACAACAATCAGAAAGTACTCCTTCACCGACGAGAACCCTCTGACAGGAAGAAGTCTTTACCGCTTGAAGATGGTGGACCAGGACAACACTTTCGCATACAGTGTAATCCGCACTATCTCTATCGAAGGCAAAGGCGTTTTTCTTTACCCCAATCCAGCTACTGATTACGTCAAACTAGACCATGCAGACTCGATTCAAAAAGTGGAAATCGTCAATCTGAACGGAGCCACTGTATATCAATCTGCCGCTGTTTCACCGGACGGGATCGACGTGAGAAAGCTGATAGCAGGAAACTATGTGCTTAAAATCACTGACCGGAACGGAGCACTAAACACACAAAAGTTGGTTATCGTTAGGTAGCAGAATTAATCAATGCCTAATTTATCGTAGTGTTTTTTTACAGCTCGGCAAATTACCGCCGAGCTGTTTCTTGGCAAATAATCCATTGCCTGACAGACTCGTCCCCACCGTTGTCAGACTGGTTAAAGACTTTCAATCTCCCCGATCCGAAGAATATGGCGCAACGCTTGCCATTTTCCCTTTAGCACCCGCAAGAGCGGTAGTAAAGATTTTTTTCAACATAAACCCCCTTCACAATGTTGAACATATTAATTATCGATGATCAGACGATGTTGCGCTCCGGCATGCGCGTGATGCTTGAAACAGTTTCCGAGCATTACTGCCTTTATGAAGCCAGTTGTGTCGAAACGGCCCTTTCTATCCTTGAAAGCAATGCGGACATTCAGGTAGTTATCAGCGAATTGAAAATTGGCAACCGGGTCGTTGCGGATATTGTAGAAACCATTAAAGCTGTTCGGAACGACGTTTCCATCCTGCTTTATTCGGGATTAGCGGAAAGGTTGTACGCACTTCCGGTTCTGCGAGCCGGCGCGGACGGGTTCATTATGAAAAATGCTAAGATTCCCGAGCTGCAAAAAGCAATCGAGCGAATCGCAGCAGGAGGAAAATATCTGAACCTGGAACTGCAAACTTCCCTGATCAAAAATAAATCTTCACACCGCCTGGAAGACATCGAATCTGTAGAAAAGCTCTCGCCAAGAGAATTGATGGTGATGCGGGAAGTAGCCCAAGGCAAAAGCACCAAAGAAATCGCCTACACCCTCAAACTGAAATGCAATACTGTCAGCACGTATAAGAAGCGGATCTGCCTTAAAATGAACGTAGCAGACAGGATCGAACTTGCACAGAAAGCCGCTGTCCTTTAGGGCTCAGTGAGCGCGCATTTTTCGGCAAGCAACTACCATTTTCATTCTCCCCTGCACCCCAAAAGTCACCTCAAAAATACAAAAAAGCGTCTCAAAACAATCCAATTAGGCAAACGACATTTGTGGTGAATTGTATACAAGTATTCACCAGGCAAGAGTTCGTTTACAAATTGTGATACGCTGACTCTTCCCTGTCCGAGTGCACTGCCCGCTTGACCGACCTGCGCACTCGGACAGTGCATCGTCATTAATTATTTCTTTAATCAAAAACTTAAAATCCGAATGAAAAAGAAAATCTACTTGCTTGGAGTGATGATGGGACTTACTGCCTCTGCGGCCATGGCGCAAAATGTAGGGGTAGGCACTACCACTCCTGCGGCCAAATTGCATGTAGTGGGCAATGTAGCCATTCAGGATGGTACTCAGGGTGCCGGAAAAGTATTGACCTCGGACGCGGCGGGTATCGCCAGCTGGCAGGCCCCTGCGGGAGCGGGCGCGAGTACTGCCACTCAAACGGCTTCATATGCAGTGCCCATTGGAAATGGTGCGCAGCCAAGCGCCTTTTTCGGAGTGACGGAAGGTTCCTATACAACGGTTTCCAATACGACCAATGTCATCAATTTCCCCAGTCAAAAAGCCGCATTTATCAACTACGTACTTGGTGTTGACGACGTGTCTGCATGGACAGGTTACAGCCCGTTTAACCGTTTTGAAATATACATCGACGGAGTGGCAAGCGGCATCTTCATTATCATCCAGACCGAAGTGAGCGGTCACTTCGAATTGACTTTGTCCGGTGTTCGCACCCTGTCCGCAGGAAACCACACGTTCGATGTAAGGGCAATCAGATGGTATAACAACGGTGCTCCCGCCAGTGCCTACCAAATTTGTGGTACCATTTCTTCCAACCTGGATGTAACCTACTTGAACTAGTCGGAGAGTTGTAAGATACAGTCTTCATTTAAACAGCTTTCACGATGAAAAAAGAATACATCAGCCTCATGACAGGGATGGCATTGCTGTTGGGAAACCAGCTAGCCCATGCGCAGCTTGTCATCGACGGGGCTACTTTCAATAATTATGGGTCAGTTACCAACCGTGGTACATACACCGCCGTTACAGCCACCGCGCCCGCCGCTTATACGGCTTCATCGGGCGCTGTTTTCAACCACTATGAGACAGATGCCAACTCGTTGCGGGTTAATAACAGCTATAATGCCAATGGCACCGGCGGAAGCACTGACAATTTCAATGGACCGGCGGGAGTAGCAGGTGTGCAGGGAATCAGCGGCAGTGTTGCTCCTAATTTTTCCACACTGGCCTTGAAGAACGGATCGGCCAGCGCATTTAATATCACCAATACAGCAGGCGCCAACGTGTTTACCATTGCGTCGTTCGAAAACGGGATAACCACTACCGTGCGCGCCAACACGGCCAATGGCGCGATCAGGTTTCAGGCAGGGGCGACTTACACAGGTGGGCTCACCGACGCTCAGCACGTGGACGGATATGTTTCCAAAATCGGTAATTCCACCTTTATATTCCCGGTGGGAAACAATTCCGATCTGAGAACATTGCGGATCTCCGCACCCACAAATACCGCGCATATCAGCGTGGCCTACGCCGCAGACCTCGGAGAGGCTTCCAACACACCCTCCGCTTCCATCAAACGCGTATACACCTTTGGTAGTTGGGACTGGGCGGCCATCACACCTGCTACAAACGGCCTGGATGTGACGGTGTCGATCCCTAATGTCGCTGGTTTTGAATCCACAGCCGCAAACCTCAGGCTGGTCGGCTGGGACGGTTCCCAATGGCTCGACTTGAGCGGGTCGGCCAATGCCACCGGCGTAGTCGAGAACAGTACACTGACCGGCGTCGTACCGGCTGGGGCGGCCATCACACAGATCGCCATCGGCTCTACGCAGGAGCTTGCCACCACGCCCGACCTGCGGCCGTTTATCATCATGGGCAATGTGACTTTCTCGAATACCGAAACGGTCAGGCCATTTACCATACGCGTCAGAAACATGCGCGCAGGAACCATTGCCTCTGATCTAATCACCATACGCGTCTATAAGCCCACACCTACTTCCACCATTGCCCTCACTGGCGCTTCGGCCACCGAATGGACCATCACCAACTCGGGTACTTATTACACGCTGACTACCAACAGCGATATCGCCGCCTCGCCATTGGGGAATAGCATTACGGCCAACCTGACCATCCCCGCGACGGCTGTTCCCGGAGGCTATCCATTTAGGGCTTTCATCCCCGACCTATCGGGCGGAGAAGTAGTGGCCGACAATGGCAACAACAATCTAATCATTCAGGTATTCAAAAATTAACTGAAGCCATGACCAGCTTTTAAACTTAAAATCATGAAAAAAACAAACTACTACCTTGGATTAGCGCTTCTTGGACTTTCCCTGCTTGTCTCGGCAGAAAGCCACGCGCAGCAAATCGACATCAACGCCGGGTATGGAAACTATGACCCGGGAACCTTTCCCGGCTATGGAAACCAGCCGGCAGCCCGCGGGATATTTTACTCCTCTGCTGGAAAAACATCCGGTGTAATTCCACCATACACCGCGCAGCTTAC
>NZ_JBQENV010000009.1:0-23515 GCF_052044875.1 Dyadobacter sp. 22481 | reverse complement strand
TTAACAAATATCACCATGCGGTGCCCCTGTTTTATGCGGTATTAATCCGGGTTTCCCCGGGCTATCCCCCAGTGATAGGTAGGTTGCATACGCGTTACGCACCCGTACGACAGTGACATCGCTGCCCCTTCGCCTTGCATGTATTAAGCCTGCCGCTAGCGTTCATCCTGAGCCAGGATCAAACTCTCCATTGTAAATTTTGATTTGCTACCTAAGTAGCTTGATTCTATTCAAACGAGTTTTTCTTACTCTTTTGGTCTATCTCATCATGTCAAAGAACAGTGCCAACCGCGCTTCTTTTTCTTCGTGTCAGTCGCTTCGTTTGCGATTGGGATTGCAAAGGTAGAAAACATTTTTTCAAGTCCAACACCCAGGCAAGAAAAAAGTCAAATATTTTGAAAGTTCTTCAACGATTCAAATTATTCAAAAGCATTGTGCAATTACTCCCCGGAAAGGAACGGATATTTATAGTCTTTTGGCGAAACAAGCGTCTCCTTGATCGCACGCGGTGATACCCAGCGAAGCAGGTTTAATACCGATCCCGCCTTATCATTTGTGCCCGATGCGCGAGCCCCGCCAAATGGCTGCTGCCCTACCACAGCGCCGGTCGGCTTATCGTTTATATAAAAGTTGCCGGCCGCATTCACCAAATGCCTGGTCGCATACTCAATCGCATATCTGTCTTTCGAAAACACAGCACCCGTCAATGCATAAGGAGAAGTGGCGTCGATGACGGGAATAATCTGCTCGAATTCATTTTCATCATACACATATATAGTAAGCACCGGCCCGAAGATTTCCTCACACAACGTAACATAATCCGGTTTGAAGGCCTGGATAACGGTCGGCTCCACGAAATACCCTTTACTCTTGTCAAAATTGCCTCCTGCGACGATTTCCGTGTCTGCGCTGGACTTTGCCCCATCTATATAAGAAGCGATCTTGTCGAACGATTTTTCATCGATTACCGCATTAACGAAATTAGAGAAATCCTCCACACCTCCCATTTTGATCTCCGCAAGATCGGCCAGCATGAATCCTTTCACCGATTCCCACAAATTGGAAGGAATATAAGCCCTGGAAGCCGCCGAGCATTTCTGTCCCTGGTATTCGAATGCACCGCGCACAAGACCCGTCGCAACTGCTTTCGCATCCGCCGACCGGTGCGCGAGAACAAAGTCCTTGCCGCCCGTTTCACCGACGATTCTTGGAAATGTCTTATAAGCAGCTATATTCTCGCCGATGGTTTTCCAAATGGTCTGAAATACTTTGGTACTACCAGTGAAATGCACGCCTGAGAAATCGGGATGCTTGAAGATCACATCCCCGGCAACCGGGCCATCTACCAAAACCATATTAATAACGCCATCCGGCAGCCCCGCTTCTTTGAACACCTTCATGATCACATTGGCCGCGTATACCTGCGTAAATGCCGGTTTCCAGATCACCACATTACCCATTAACGCAGGTGCGGCAGGCAGGTTTCCGGCGATGGCCGTAAAGTTGAATGGAGTAATGGCGAAGATGAAACCTTCGAGTGGACGGTACTCCATACGGTTCCAGACACCCTCCGAAGAGATTGGTTGCTCCTCGTAAATATCCCGCATGAAGTTCACATTAAGCCGCAGGAAATCAATGATTTCACAGGCCGAATCAATTTCTGCCTGGTAGGCATTTTTGGACTGACCCAGCATGGTCGCGGCATTCATTTCGGCGCGGTATGGACCGGCGATCAGTTCGGCGGCTTTCAGGAATATCGCCGCGCGTTGCTCCCAGGTAAGCGTCGCCCAGTTTTTTCTGGCTTCTAACGCTGCATCTATCGCTTTGCCAACGTCTTCCTTCGTCCCTTCATGAAAATAGCCCAGAACGTGCTGATGGTCATGCGGCGGCACCACTTTCTGCTTATTTTGAGAATAAACTTCTTCGCTACCTATGTATTGTGGTATATCAATGGTTTTGGAGCGTGCTTCGGCAAGCGCTTTTTTGAGCTCTGCGCGCTCGGGGCTGCCTGGCGCGTAACTTTTTACCGGTTCGTTTTTAAGTGCCGGTACATCGAAAATTCCTATCGACATATTACCTGGTTTGTTTTATTGATCTACAATCTATTATTAATGAACAAAATTATCCCGCGGCACGATCCGCGCAAGAGTTTTACAGCAAAGTGCAATGCCGCAATTTATCCCGAAAATCCATTTAAAAGTTTTCAAAATAACTGACCTGCTGGGATTTTAGTTAAATTTGCGCTCCCATTTTCCGGATCAATTTATATCAAAATGATATTCTACAGTACCAAAACTGCCGACTTGAAAGCATCGCTGGAAGAAGCTATTTTCAACAGCCTTCCTCCCGATAACGGTCTCTACATGCCCGAATCCATCCCGACTATTTCCGGAGAATTTCTGGCCAATATTGAAAATAAATCCTTCAAAGAGATTGCGATCGAGGTCACCGCCACGCTTTTGGGCAGTGAAATTACAAGAAGCGAAATTGAATCCATCATCGATCGCGCATATGATTTCGAGGCGCCGGTAGTGAAAATTACCCCGAACGACTACGTGCTCGAACTGTTCCATGGCCCATCCATGGCTTTTAAGGACTTTGGAGCGCGGTTTATGGCTGCAATCATGTCCTATTTTTTGCAGCGTTCAAATAAGGAAATCCGCATTCTGGTAGCGACGTCCGGGGATACCGGTGGCGCCGTTGCACAAGGATTTTATAAGGTGCCGGGCATTTCGGTAACAATCCTGTATCCAAGCGGAAAAGTGAGCGATATTCAGGAAAAACAGTTGACGACCCTGGGACACAACGTAACGGCTCTGGAAGTAGACGGAACGTTTGACGATTGCCAGCGACTGGTGAAGGAAGCGTTCCTCGATCCTGAACTTTCTCAGAAATACAATCTCGCTTCTGCCAACTCGATTAATATTGCCCGGCTGATTCCACAGTCGTTCTATTACTTCGCGGCCTACGCACAGCTGAAAAAATTCGGGAAGCCGTTGGTGATCTCGGTTCCAAGCGGAAATTTTGGAAACCTGAGCGCAGGTCTCCTCGCCTATCGCATGGGTTTGCCCGTCGAACATTTCATCGCGGCTACAAATGTAAATAATGCGGTACCGCGCTATCTCGAGTCGGGAGCTTACCAACCGGTTGCTTCCATTGAAACAATTTCCAATGCAATGGATGTAGGCAGCCCGAGCAACTTCGTACGGTTGATCCGCTTTTTCAACGACGACTGGAAATCTGTGACTGAAAAAATTTCAGGTGCCTATTACAATGATGAGCAAACGCAAAAAGCGATGCGCGAAGTTTTTGGTAATGCCAACTACGTGATGTGCCCGCACACCGCTGTTGCTTATCGCGGTCTTCAGGAGTACCGGAAAAAAACGAAGGGTGATTTCACCGGTGTCTTCCTTTCCACGGCCCATCCGGCAAAATTTATCGACTTGGTGGAAGAAACTCTAGGAAAAAACATCGAAGTGCCCGAAAGACTGAAATCATTGCTCGATATTGAAAAAGTGTCGATCAAAATGAAACCTGAATTTTCAGAATTCAAATCGCTATTAATGAATGAGTTAAAATAGATATCTGGCAATTTAATCTCCCTGAGATTTGAATATTTGACAGAATCTGGATAGAAGTACGTGAATATTAAAACGTAAAAGGCCCCGAGTCGACAAACTTCGGGGCCTTTTCTATGCAGTAGCAAAAAATTCTCTAGTTGATCACATCGCCTCTCAAAATCCGGAAGCGCTTCCGTGACTCGGCGACGAAAATGCTGCCCGGATATTTTTCCATCAGCTCCTGGTACAATTTCATCGACTGGTCTTTGTCATTGAGTTTCTCCTGGTAGAGCTTGGCCATCGCGAATAGCGCGTCGTCGCCGTAAAGGTCATGCCCAAATTTCGAATACAACAATTTCAGATCGGCCATTGCCTGCTGGTTGCTGTCGAGCTTGATATAAGTCCTGGCGGTAAGCCAGAGGATCTCATCGGCCAGGCTGTGGTTTTCGTATTTCTTATAAAGTTGTTTCAAAGTATCAATCGCTTCGAACTTCTTGTTTTGGAACAACTGCAACTCCACGGCGGAATAAGCCTTCATAGCAGCTTCCGTACTATCGAGGCCGGTGTTGTCCATGATTAAAAGTGAAAGCTCATTGGCATCATTAGCAATCTCGCGGGTAGTGGCCTTTTTCAGGATATCCAAAACGGCTTTGGCCAGTTCAAACTCTCCTTTGAAATAATGCAGCTTAGCATTCCGGAGCTTCGCTTCATAACCCAGCACATCGTCCTTCTGCGATTTCTCAACCTGTGAGTATACCAATGTCGCTTCCCAGGGTTCTCCTTGCAGCAGGTAAATATCACCGAGGTCGAGCTTACATTTATCTACAAAATTCTTCTCGGCCTTGCCTGCTTCGATAGCGGTTTGCAATATTTCGATCGCCTTTTTGAAATCATCCATATAAAAGGCATTCAAAATCGCCATGTTACGCAATGCTTCGATCGTGCGGACATTCACGCCCAGCTCGTCGACAAGCTGCTGGTACTGGCCTAGCAGCTTTTGCACCTCACTTCTCTTGACGGGATAAGTGTTTTTGACCTGCTCCTCCCGTGCAAAAATAGCCATTCTCCGAGCCACCGGATAGAGCTGCCCTTTCGGGTATTCTTTCACCAAATGATCGAAGATCGTTCCTGCATTGTTATAGTCCAGGTTTTGCAAGGCAAGCATTCCGAGGTTGTAAAGTCGCGATCCGTTGTGCTTGAACCGGCGGTCAAGTGCGCGTTCCTGGACAAATGCTTTGTAAAAATCTTTACGCTGCACCTGATACCAGATCAGTAATTCATTATAAAATCCTTCACTGGGAAATTTCTGGATCTTATCATACAACACCTTTTCCAGCAATACCTGCTCCTTCTCGTCCTTCGTAAAGTCCTGAAGCATGTTCTGAACGACCTCGATATTCTGGTAGCGCATTCCATAGGAAAGCAGTTCGTCGATCATCTTCTCGGGCTGATTCAGGTCGCGGTAAACACTTGCGAGTTCCAATTGGAAGATGTCGTACCGCTTCGCGCCCTCCCTCGCTTCGAGCAGGATATTCTTCGCCCATTCTGACTGGTTCTGCGCCCGGAATTCGTCCGCCAGATCGCGTTTAAGCTCCGTTCGTGTGCCCGAAGCGGTGATGACTTGCTCATACTTTTTGGACGCCTCTGTGGCCTTCCCCTGGTTCTCAAGCATAATGCCCCAGTTGAGATAATACCAGGCCGCATTGTTCGCATCTCCTTTGATCTGCTTCCTGAAAAACTGCTCACCGTCTCCCCATGCCTTGCTCTTCACAATGCAGCTTGTGTAGTTCTTAAGCGAAATCTTCTCGAATGAATTTTTCAGGAAAGAAGAATAGTAACTGAGCGCCTTGGGACAATCCCCATTCTTGAAGTATTCCTCGGCCAGGTCCCGCTCCCCCTGCCCGAACGCCGCGGCCGCCCCGGAAAGCAGAAATCCTATCATCAAACAGCTCGTAACCTTTTTCATAATAGATAAAAAAACTTCTTCCTTTAGTTATTATCCTTCATTGGGGCTGTGGATTTGTGAATAAACTCCTTATCCACTGTAGATTAACACACTTATCCACAAAATGTGAATAACTTATGTGAGTTATCCACTGTAGCGATTTTTAAAATCAACATTTAAGTACTTGAAATACAAGTTAGGAAATAATCTGTTCACATTGGAATGTGGGTAAACGGCTTTAGTTGGCTACTTTTGTTTTCCACAGTTTCTAAAGTGTATCAACGTACTGTTAACTTCGTTTTGGTTGTCGGTTATCCACTGCAGGAAGAAATCTGGTTTTTTATCCACACATATCAGGGGTTATCCACAAGGTTGTTCACATTTTGACCCCTCTTACCAACAAAATTTCGGCGTTATTCACATAGTTATCCACAGACTGTAGACAAAAATGTCATTATTTTTCTTCAGGAATGGCAATGTTGATATCGTTCAACTCGAAATTGGCCTTCAAAAGGATCTTATCCGGTAGGTAGTAGACCGGTTCGGGCTGAAGATCTTTATCCATCTGCCCGGTGTCCCACCTTCTGTTCCGGTTTTTGTCAATGGTGATGCGTAAAAAGTATTTTCCCTGAGGAATATTCTTGAAAGTATAGGGCGAAACGTAGTGTGTCTCGATCACTTTATACTGCTCGTCGACGAGGTCCAGGATGAAATGCACAGAGGTGTCGGCATTGGTAACGCGGCCGCGAATTACACCGTAATCTTCTTCATTTAAAACCGGGTGCCTAAGCAGGGTTTTGGGCAATGTATCCCCTTCCACACTAATGATCGCGCCCTTCGGTATATCGAATTTTACGGTGTCTTTTGCGAACGATTTAGCATCGATTGTGAGGATGTTGTGGTTTTTATTCCATTGGTATTTGAATGCATTAAGCGGCTCGTGCGTGAGGCTGTCGGAAATTATGGCGATTTTTTGGTCGTCGATAGTCTTGATCGGTTTATTCAGAATGAGCTTGTAAGTGAAGCTACTCGTAACGGCTTTATTGGCTTCCGGAAGGGTTGTAAGCGATATCGGATCGAGCTGGCGCGTTTTCCCGCGCTGTGCCTGAAATGCAATTTTCTGTTCGAATTCACTGGTTATTCCCAAAGAATCCAAGGTCTTGAGCTTTACTAAAGTGGTGTCGGGGTGCGGCTCAACATTGAAAAATTTGAGGTTTGTTCCGTTAGGTTCTAGCAGGTAGGGAAGCGAATCTTTGTTCACGAAAGTTACTTGCACGTTCTCGATAGGCTTGCTGAAGACGACTGCATAGTTGTTTACTTTGGGCAGCGTGCGTTGGATTTTTAACTGTGTGTTGTCGGAGAGATACATATTAAGTTGATACGCCGCGGAATCGGTGCCTGCGGTGATCGTTTTATTCAGAAAGCCCATCCGCTCATCTTTGGCATTGTAAAGCATGTTGCGGTTTTTGTCGTCGATGGCAATGAGTGTATACTGTCTGGTCTGAATGTTTTCGATCGAAAATATGCCGCTGCTGTCGGTTCGGGAGAAATAGTAAGGCTTCTGTTTGGCAATGTTGAGTGTGTCGCTCACATTATAGAGTCCCACCAAAGCATCGAAAATCGGTTTGTTCGTCCGGATATCCTTCAGTGTCCCATACACACGCCCGGAGTCGAGGGAATTGCCTGTGCTGAATACAATTTTTAAATTTTTCGCGGGATTTTTTTCGGCAAAATCCTTGATCGCATCGCCAAAATTGAGCGTGTAAGTAGTGCTGTCCTTGAATTGATTTTTGAAAGAAAGGGATACCGACATACCGTTCTGCTTATACGAGTATGGGTTATCTGCCTCGGGTGTGATCACGAGTTTTTGGTTGATATTGTCGACCACCACATATTCGTCGAAGAAAAGCTCGAGTTTTTTTCCTTTAAAATTGAGGGTTTTGTTCAAGGGATTGCTTTCCACCAGATTTGGCGGAATGGAGTCTCTTTTGCCGCCGGTTGGGGGAACCTGCTGTGCGCAGCGCTCGAAGAAAAACACTATGAGGATAGCAAATACAATGGTTCTAAGCATTTTCAGATTTAATTTAAAAAGCCCCCAATACAGTGGGTATTGAGGGCCGTTTGACGTGTTGAGACTTTTCAGTTTTTCGAGATAATGTAGATCAGACTGGAAGTGTTTAATTCCTTGTTTGTTCCGGTGCGTCCTTTCAGATTAGATTGAAGGCCCGTGATGACGCTTTCAAATAGGTTTGTTTTGCCGTTTTTATATTTGGTACTGAGCATACTCACATAAAAGGAGTCGAACCACATAGGAAGGATCTTTTTGACCATCAAACCATGCCTTTGAAGTAGGTTTTTCATGGTTGCGCGTGTGAAGTGATACAAATGCCTCGGGACGTCGTAGGCAGCCCAAAAACGGCCGTATTTAGCCGCGTCGTGGGATTGCGGATTGGGTACTGCAATAATGATCCGGCCATTTGGTTTCAGATGATTTTGAAGCCAGTCGATTGTTTCGTTCAGTTTATGTACATGTTCCAATACATGCCACATCGTGATGATGTCATATTGCTGCAAGCCTAAGGTTTCTTCCGTAATGGTCTCGAATATGGTTGCCCCTACCCTTTTGGATGCAACTTCACGAGCACCGGGGTCCGGTTCTGTCCCGAAAGTTAGCCAGCCATCGTGCTTTACTGCGGATAAAAAATTGCCGGTTCCGCAGCCAATGTCAAGCAAAGTTCCCTTGGGTTGAACGAGACTATTGATCAGGTTTACCTTTTGTTCAATGGTATGGTTTCGCACGGAGGTGTACGCCTTACTCATCAGGTCTTTGGCTTCGTCGTGGTGAGAAATGTAATCCTGAGACTCGTAATATGCGCCGATCTGCTCCTCTGACGGGCGCGGATTGGTGAACAGTAAGTAGCAGGAATTGCATTGCTGGATTGTAAATTCTTTGTGCGAAACGGTATAGTCCTCCACATTCAGGTAATTGCTGAAACTGGATTGTTGGCATACCGGGCATTTTTCGAGCGTTTCTAAAGACATTAGCGGCCTATGTAAAGCATTAAAACTGATATATCCGAAGGGCTGACACCGCTGATGCGCGAAGCCTGACCGATCGTTGAAGGGCGTGTTCTTTTCAGTTTCTCACGGCCTTCGAAGGACAAGGAAGTGACCACGTCGTAATTGAAGTTGTCAATAATGGCGAGGTTTTCCAACTTATTCATTTTCTCTACAAGCAGCATTTCTTTTTCGATATAGCTGTCGTATTTCAGGTTGATTTCGGCTTGCTGCACGGAATCCGTCGCGTAGTCAGCGAGCAGTTCGGTTACGGTAGGGCTTGCTTCGAGCAATTGGTTTATCGAAATCTGCGGTCTTCTAAGAAGCTGTGCAATGGCAATTTTCTCGCGGATCGGAGCGGTACCGATGGCTTCCAATGGTCCGTTGATTTCGTCCGGTGTGAGTTTGGTTGCGCTCAGCTTGCCGATAATTTCTTCGGTTTCGCGCTTCTTTTTACGAACTGCCTCCACCCTTTCATCACTGGCCAACCCGATTTCGTGACCTTTTTCAGTAAGTCTTAAATCGGCATTATCCTGGCGCAGTAATGTGCGGTATTCCGCGCGGGACGTGAACATTCGGTAGGGCTCTTCGGTACCTTTATTGATGAGGTCGTCGATGAGCACGCCGATGTACGCTTCCGACCTTTTGAGGACAAACGGATCGAGATCGTTCACATTACGGTGCGCATTAATGCCGGCCATCAATCCCTGGCACGCAGCTTCTTCATAGCCGGTGGTACCGTTGATCTGCCCTGCGAAAAACAGGTTCTTCACAAGGTGTGTTTCGAGTGTCGATTTCAGCTGGGTTGGTGGGAAGTAGTCGTACTCGATGGCATAACCGGGGCGAAACATTTTGGCGTTTTCAAAGCCGGGGATTTTCCGAAGTGCGGCATATTGTACGTCTTCTGGAAGCGAGGTGGAGAAGCCATTGACATATACTTCCACAGTATCCCATCCTTCCGGCTCCACGAAAATCTGGTGGCGATCTTTATCAGCAAAGCGGTTGATCTTATCCTCTACAGACGGGCAATATCGTGGACCAAGTCCCTTGATGCGTCCCGAGAACATGGGCGATTTTTCGAAGCCGGTTTTCAGCACGTCGTGTACCTCCTGGTTGGTGTAGGTAATCCAGCAGCTCCGTTGTTTGGCGAGTGGTTTGGTATCGGTGTAGGAGAACTTAGCGGGATTTTCATCGCCGGGTTGCTCTTCCATTTTAGAATAGTCGAGCGAGCGCCCATCCACACGTGGGGGCGTACCGGTTTTCATCCGTCCGGCTTCGAACCCGAGCGTTACCAATTGTTCCGTCAATCCGGTAGCAGATTTTTCTCCGGTGCGGCCGCCGCCGAAGTTCTTTTCGCCGATATGGATAAGCCCATTCAGGAAGGTACCGTTGGTAAGGACGACGGCCTTCGACCGGATTTCTATTCCCAGGCTGGTCACAACTCCGCAGGCTTTTCCGTCTTCGACTATAATGTTCTTGGCGGTGTCCTGCCAGAAATCGACATTGGGATTATTCTCGAGAATTGACCTCCATTCCTCGGCGAACCGCACGCGGTCGCTCTGGCAGCGGGGGCTCCACATCGCGGGACCTTTGGATAGGTTGAGCATCCTGAACTGGATCATCGTTTTGTCGGAGACGATCCCAGACTGTCCGCCGAGGGCGTCGATCTCCCGGACGATCTGTCCTTTCGCGACGCCGCCCATCGCGGGGTTGCACGACATCTGTGCGATGGTATGCATATTCATTGTGATCAGCAGCACCGACGAACCCATCGTCGCTGCTGCAGCGGCGGCTTCGCATCCTGCATGGCCTGCGCCTACCACGATCACATCATATTCCTGAAACATATTTGCTACTTGTTAAACCACTTTAATTAAAGTGTTCCACGTGGAAATTTAACTAGAAGAGCCTAAGATACTCATCTTCTTTAGCCCTCATGGCCGTTTTAAGCGCTTCACTCGAGTCTTCGTAACCCACGAGGTGGAGAAGTCCATGAATGAGCACACGTCGCATTTCTGAGTCAAAATCGGTGTGGAACGTTTCTGCATTATCCCGTACCCTGTCTACACTAATGTAAATATCACCTTCCAATTCCTTGTCTTCCTCACTATTGTCAAACGTAATGATGTCAGTGAAATAGTCGTGGTCGAGATACTGTTTGTTGATTTCGAGCAGGTATTCGTCTGAACAGAATATGTAATTCAATTGCGAGACTTCATAACCTTCTGAAAATGAGGCGTTTTTGATCCATTTCTTCGTTTTGAGCGGATTAACTACCTTAAAATCAATGTCTTCGGAGAAGAAACTAACCATGTCTGAATGATCGCGCGCCAGTGTCCGCACAAGCGTAGCCAGAGCACGTGATATTTAAATATTTGATCGTAAATAATTTACAAACTTACGAAGTATACGGATAAGAACATGAAAAGCAGGGTATAGCGTCTGTAAGCCTCTGTTAAAAAGAGTTAACGCTATCCCCTACCCTAGCCCAACAAAACGGGCGTGCGATCAGTTCTTGGCCTGGTATTTACGGAAGTAGGTGTCTACCTCCCGTTTGTAGAATGGTGAGAATGTAGGCGGTATGGTGCGGAGTAGTTCGGTTTGCTTCTCCTTTTCGCGAATGTATTTTTCAAATGCGGCAGGTGGCTGTTTGGGCAGTTGCTTAGCCGCCTGGGCCTTGCGTTGCTCGTCTTCGTCCTGCTCTTTCATCGCTTTTTCCGATTCGAGCAGGCGGGTGGTGATTTCCTGGTTGCGTTTAATGAGTTCCGGTGTCACGCGTTTGTTTACAAGATCCGTTTCCGACTCATCCATCTTCTCGGAAATCTCCTGCAATTCCTTGCCCATTTGCTTGCCTTGCTCGGTGCCTTTCTGCTGCTCCATCAGCTCCTGGATCATCTTGCGGATCGCGGCTTGCTGTGCGGCCATTCTCGCGAGTTGTTCCGACTGGTTGCCCTGTCCTTCCTTACCCTGCCCGAGTTTCTTCATCTGGCCGTTCAGCTGTTCCTGCATTTCGCCTGCGCTGGGTTGCTGGCCTTTCTGTTTACCTTTCTTGCCTTTGCCGGCGCCGGGCATCGCCATCGCCATCTGCTGCTGCATCTGGTTAAAAACGTCGCTCAGCATTAAGGCCAGGTTGTTCATGGAGGTCATGGCAAACTGTTGCTTCGAGGTAGCCACATTAATCTGCCGGTCTTTAATACTCTTCACGCTCTCGTTCATGTACGACTTCATATCATTGAGCTCGCGGGTAACGAACGACTGGATCTGTACCACGCGACTGGCCAATGCGTACAAGCTATCCTCGACAACCTTCGCGTCGTCTTTCAGTTTCAGCTGCTGCTGGCCGAGTTTCACGAAACGCGGGTCTTGCAGGCTTACGCCCCGGAAGTCCTTCATTAATGTTTCCTGGTCGAAGGAAAGCGTAATCAGGTTTTCGAGAATGTCGCGCAGCGCATCCATGTTTTCCTGAATTTGCTCCATCTCCGCCGACTCCATTTGTTCCTGCATCGACTGAGACATTTTCTTCATCGATTTTGCCGCGTTTTTTTGCGACTGAGACGCTTTCTGGTTCTGTTGCTTGTCTAGCTGCTGCTTGCTCTGTTCCATTTGCTCAGAAGCGTTTTTTTGCTCCTCTTTCTGCATATCGAGCTCCTGTTCCAGCTCCTTGCCCATTTCCTCGATTTCCTTGCTGTTCTCCTGCGCTTTTTTGAAATCTTCCTGAATCTTTTCCTGCTCTTTTTTCAGATCGTCGTTCTTCCCTTTCTTATCGTCGCTGTTTTTGTTCTTATCGTTTTGCTCCGACTTATCAGCGAGTTCCTCCTCCTTATCGGCCAAATCATTCAGTTTTTCCGCGAGGTTCTCCATTTTTTGCTCCATCTGCATCTGCTTGAAGAGCTTCATGGTCCGTTCCAGTTCTTTTTCCAGGTTGTTTTCCTTGTTACGGAGCTTTTCGAGCATGGTCGACATCCGTTCGCTTTGTTTCTGTTCCAAAAGCTTTTTAAGCTCCTTGTACAGTTTTTCGGTATCCTCGTCCATGAGGTCGTTCATGAGCTTCTGCAACTGTTCGATCTTGGCTTGCAATTCGGGGCTCTGCTGGTTGAACTGCCGTGCCTTTTCATTCGCATCCTGATGCTTTTCTTTCAGGGCCTCCAATTCTTTCATCAGCTCTTCGCGCTTGCGCAGAACCTCCTCGATTTGTTTCTGCTCTTTAAAATCGAGCTCTTTATTGCTTTTAAGCCGATTATCGAGGTTTTCGATATCCTTTTGCAAGCTCTGGGCCTTTTTCATGGCCGATTGCATCTGGTTCTCGGTCTCCTGCTCCGATTTGCGTACTTCCGCTTCCAGCTGATCTTTGGACGGAACCGTGAACTGGATCGAGCGCGAACGGGCGCTTTTTGCGCCATTTACGCCGTCATTATCCCAAACCTGGGCATAGTACTCGATCTTGTCCCCCGGCGCCAGTTTCAGGCTATCCACATACCACTGGAAGAAAAAGCTTTGCGTATTGACAGTCTTGTTAAATGGAATAGGAATGCTCCTTGGCTGTGCAGGCTTCTCCTCATTCGCTCTTTTAACGGAATAGAACATTCTCAGCTGCGAAAACCCGTAATCATCGCTGATCGATCCGCCCATTACCAGGTAGTTATATAATGTCGTATCCTGGAAATTTTCGAGGTTCATGACCGGATATTTGTCCGGAATTACATTGATAAAATAGCCGATCTTGTCCGAATTGGTTGTTTCATCATTTTTCAGATTAACCTGATATTGAGCCGATTTTCGCACCGTTCTGCGGATCTCGAAATGATCGCCATCGCGCTCTTTCGCAGTATACAATGCCGAATCGTTCTCGAATCTGATGGCCAGCGCATTGGTAGAAGAAGTATTGAAATTCCACTCGATGGTGGTGCCTTCCGGTACCGACAGATTCCCTACGTTGTTCAGTCCCTCGGAAGGTTTGTTCAGATACGCAGGATAATGCAGGTTTACATCAAATGAGAGCAGCGAAGGCTTTTCATTCACTACAATGCGATATTCTTCCGAAGAATAGCCGGCGGCGTCGAATGAGAATGCAACATCGCGTTGCAGGTTTTTGAAGGTGTAAGAAAAATTCTTGGCGCTCTCCTGGGTCAGTTTGAAGCGGGTTCCATTCTGCACGAGGTATACAGCGGATGGAATAGCTTCTCCTTTTAAGGTGAGGTTCAATGTAAAATCCTCGTTTCTAAATGCTTTCAGGCTCTTGTTTTGTAATTCAAAAGAGAATGGAGCGTAGGTGTAATTCTTCTGGAAATGGATAATGCGGTCGGAACTGGAAGAGAAGAATGACGGATTGAAAAGCAGAATTACGGCAATGGCTGCCAGCGGATAAACGGCGTATTTCAGCCGTTTTTTATTTTCGTTAAAACGGATGGCATCAGAAAAGCGGACGATCAGCAACTGCCCCGATTTTTGCCGGATACTGGCATCGATCAGGTCCGACTGGCTGCCCGTCAGGTTTCCCAGTTGAAGCGTATTCACCAGTTTATCACCTATTTCCGGGAAATACTGCCCGATCTGCAATGCCGCTTCTTCGTCGGACAGTGGTTTTTTCAAACCATACAAATGAATGATCGGTTGTACTACCCACTGCACGAAGGAAAATGCCAGCACCGCCAGGAAGCCAAAGAACAGCATCCCGCGCACCAAAGAGCTGAACCGCCCGAAATATTCGATCGTATTGAAAAACAAAAAGACAGTCAGCAGCAATGCGATAGAGAAGATTGCACCCTTGAGTAACTGGTTCTGATAATATTTCTGACGGTATTCCTGAATGCGGAGCAACAGGCCTTCCATTGAGGTAGTGAAAGGAGCCATATGGTTTAGGTATAAACTGTGAAGTTTTTATAACGCATGCCGCACGCAAAAATTACCGAATGCCTATACGCGCCGGAAAACGGTTTTAAAAACAAAGAAATATAGCAAATTTCCAGCACATTTACCCCGGAAAGTATTGAAAAACCAGGGTATCGTAACACCTAGGGCCACCATTCAGCTCTTGTCAGAGTGTAATCAGTAAACCGGCGGATGCGTAATTAATCCAGTTGAAATTATAAATCTTGTCATTATCTGCTCCGCCTTCGAGCAAGCGGTAGCCAAGCTTGATCGCGATCGTATTGTTGAAGTTGTAGGCAATGCCGCCGAAGACGTCCTCGGCGCGTCCCTGCTTGGCCGCCAATGCATCACCTTCAAGGATGACCGCCCAATGGTAGGCCGGTTTCCAGGAAGCATAGAAATTAATGAGCGGTACGAAGCCGAGGTTGTCATAATGCGTATCGGCATACTCGCTCTTGAACCGGATGTCGGCATCACGTACTTTGGCAGTAAGCCCCGCCCCTACCCTCCACTTTCCATTCGCGAAAAAATCGTAGCGATAGGTAAGCCGGTATGAGTTGAACCGGTAGTCGACATTGAGCGGCTGACCGGGGAGAAAGAGGGAATTATTGAAATTCGTGTTCTGTGAAACAGCCCCGCGATAGTGGATCGTCAGGGGTGCGAACAATGCGGAGATATTGTGGCGGTTCCCAATCCGGTAACTCGCACGAATGCGATAGAACGCACTCCGGTCCAGTTTCAATTGCTCTGGAAGATTTACGCGCGTGCCGCTTCCGCTGGGAATTTGTACTTTATTGTAGGTGGTACCTAAAATGAGCCCGCCCTCGAGGTCAAAATTGAACTGGGCCAATACGGGCGTATATACGCTGCATATGAGGAGGATGAGGGAGCAAATGGCGGTTTTCATAGGCAACATAGGATATAAAAAAACAAACAACCCGGGGTCGGATTGTTTGTACAAAATTAATGCCTGAAGAAAAATAAAATCGGCCGCTGCGCGGCGAATTATGCGGGAATTGGCTCGGAGGAGCGTTTTACCTCTCGCACAAATGCCTTGATATCATTTTCGAGGTCGGTACTCTGCTGCAACACTCGGATGAACGCGCTTCCGATGATCGCACCGGCGGCGTGGCTCGAAGCTTTCACGAACGTGTCGTGATCTTTGATACCAAAACCGATCAGTCGTGGATTGCGGAGGTTCAATGCGTCGAGCTTTTCGAAGTACGCCTCCATGTCGCCGCTCACGCCGGATTTCGAGCCGGTGACGCTTGCAGAAGAAACGGTGTAGATAAACCCTTCGCTCACCTCGTCGATCTGCCTGATGCGCGCCTCTGAAGTCTGCGGTGTTACCAGGAAGATATTCAGCAATCCATGCGCGTCGAATACGGATTTATATTCATCCAAATAAACATCCATCGGCATATCGGGCAGAATGAGTCCGTCCACGCCCACTTCGGCGCATTTGGCACAGAATTCCTCGATGCCAAACTGCAATACCGGGTTGATATAACCCATGAGCAGTACCGGCACGGAAACTGTTTCGCGCATGTTTTTTAGCTGATCGAATAAAATACGAACGGACATGCCGTTTTCAAGTGCGCGGTCATTGCTTTGCTGGATCGTTTCGCCGTCGGCGACAGGGTCGGAATAAGGCATTCCAATCTCCACAAGGTCGGCACCGCCATCCTGCAATGCTTTCAGCACACGGGTAGTATCGTTCAGTTCCGGAAAACCGGCTGTGAAATACACGTTCAGCAGGCCTTGGCGGTCGGCATTTTTATTAAAATTCTGAAAAAGACTTACAATGCGGTTCATTCTTGTGTCCAGTAGTCAACAACCAATACTTTGTCCAGATGAGGTTCCAGGACTTTTACAAATGCTTTGTGCTCCGCGTGAGGCAGGTACACTTCACGACCGGCTTCGCTGTCGAAGCTCACGAAAAACACATGTGTGAAGCCTTGTGCCAATCCTTCGGGGCTGTTGTTGGTACCCCATTCAAATCCTTTTACCTCTTTGATTTTGGAGGGGAGCTTGCGGAAAGCATCTTCCACTTCCTTCACTTGCGCTGGCGTTGCAGAATCCTTGAATTTGAAAAGAACAACGTGGCGCAGCATTTTTTTAGGTGGATTTGAAGGTGAAACAAATGACATGGTGCTGAAAAGGACCATGGAAGCAAGCAAAAAGAGTTTAAATCTCTGCATATTTGGTATGGATTTAAGGTGATCCGGACTAGGCTGAGCAATTGAGGCATTCGCCTTCGTCGCTAAATTTCAGGCGGTCGAACTCGCCTAGTTTTTCTTTCATTTCGAGGATTTCGTCTTCCATATCGCAACGTTCGAAGAGCGATAGTTCACCTGAGTTTACCTTTGCTTCCAGTTCCTGGATCTTCAACCGCAGGTCAAAAACCTCTGGCAATGTCAATGTAGCCATGTGATGTTGTATTGAGGTGAGAATTAATCGATGTATTTCATATAAGTGCCCATATCCTTGTCGCCGCGGCCCGAGAGGTTCAATACCACCGTTTCGTTCCCGGAAGCGCCCAGACGGCCCAAAACGGCCAATGCGTGCGACGATTCCAATGCCGGGATAATGCCTTCAAGGCGCGTCAGTTCGAATGCAGCCTGTACAGCCTCGTCGTCGGTAGCCGACAGGAACGTTCCGCGTCCGCTAGCAGCAAGCCAGGCGTGCTGAGGGCCGATACCCGGGTAATCCAACCCGGCGGAGATAGAAAATGGTTCCACGACCTGGCCATCTTCGGTTTGCATCAGGATGGTACGGCTTCCGTGGAGCACGCCGGGCTTGCCCAGCGCGACTGTTGCTGCCGAATGGCCAGAAGTGAGCCCCAATCCCGCGGCTTCCACAGCTACGAGCTTGACGTTTTCTTCGTCGAGGAAGTGGTAAAATGCCCCTGCCGCATTGCTGCCGCCACCTACGCAAGCGACAACGTAATCAGGCGTTTCCTTACCAATATGTTCTTTCAATTGCCAGCGGATTTCTTCGGAAATAACCGACTGGAACCGCGCTACCATGTCGGGATAAGGGTGCGGGCCTACCACGGAGCCGATAATGTAATGCGTATCGACCGGGTTGTTGATCCAGTGACGCATGGCTTCATTAGTGGCATCTTTCAGCGTTCGCGACCCGCATGTAGCCGGCCGTACTTCGGCGCCCAGCATCTTCATACGCGCCACGTTGGGTGCCTGGCGCTCGATATCGAGCTCGCCCATGTACACGACGCACTCGAGGTCCATCAAAGCGCACACGGTGGCCGTAGCTACACCATGCTGGCCTGCGCCGGTTTCGGCCACAATGCGTTTTTTGCCCAAGCGTTGCGCCATCAGGATCTGCCCGATGGTGTTGTTCACCTTATGCGCGCCGGTGTGGCAGAGGTCTTCCCTTTTGAGGAAAATATTGGTTTTATATTTTTCAGAGAGCCGGTTGGCACGGTAAAGCGGCGTCGGACGGCCTACATAATGGCGAAGTAAATCATTGAACTCCTTTTGAAAAGAAGGGTCTGCGATTACTTGCAGGTAGTTTTCACGCAGCTCTTCTACATTCGGGTACAGCATTTCAGGAATGAATGCGCCCCCGAAGGTGCCATAATACCCGCGGTCATTTACCTGATACGACTTCTTTTCTGCAATTGATTCCATAAAAACTAAGCTTCCGCTTCTTCTTGTTCTTTTACGCGAACTAAACTAAATAACTCTTCCAGCTTGGCGATGTCCTTCACGCCCGGCTCGGTTTCGAACTTGCTGTTGACGTCGATGCCGTAAATGGGAAGGGTTTGGGATAATGCGATGATCTCCTCGATATTGTCGAGCCCGATGCCGCCGCTGAGAAGGAAAGGCTTCTCGTTATCGTACTTGCCTAGTAATTTCCAGTCGAATGCTGCGCCGTTGCCACCAGGGTTTTCGCCTTTCGTGTCGAACAAAAACAGGTCACAAAACGACTTGTAGTTGTTGAGCATGGCGAAATTGAATTTCTCATCGATCGAAAACGCTTTGATCACACTCACGCCTTTCTGACGAATGCTCCGGCAGATGTCCGGCATTTCGTTGCCGTGCAGCTGC
Organism: Dyadobacter sp. 22481; assembly: GCF_052044875.1. Taxonomy (NCBI): domain Bacteria; kingdom Pseudomonadati; phylum Bacteroidota; class Cytophagia; order Cytophagales; family Spirosomataceae; genus Dyadobacter; species Dyadobacter sp. 22481. Next base: position 5,012 of record NZ_JBQENV010000009.1, on the reverse strand, counting down.
GCATATTGCAGGTCGTATTTTTTGACCATATTCAGGATATGGCCTGGGTTTGCATTCACAAATACACCTACTTTCTTGATGTTTTGGGGGATGCTGCGGATATATTCTTCATCCAGTTCTTCACCAACAAAGCGCGGCGACTTGTCATAAAAAATAAATCCTATAAAGTTAGGCTGTAAGGCCACAACCTGCTCAATGTTGCCTTGCTGGCGCAATCCGCAAACTTTAATTTTCATAGAACCAGAGGATTTAAATTGCTATGTTGAGTTAGATTTTGCTGCAAACCGGCAAGTGCGGCCCCGGGGTTTGCAGTTTTCATGAACGTTTCTCCTATCAAAAAGCCTTTGTAGCCGTGTTGATACAGCCTTACAATGGTTTCAGCGTCTTTCAACCCGCTTTCCGAAATCTTAACAAATTGCTCCGGGATCAGCTCGCTGAGTTCGATCGACGTTTCAATAGATGTTTCAAATGTCTTCAAATTGCGGTTATTGACCCCGACGATATCAATATGCTGGCCTACACTCACAGCCAGTTCTTCCGCATTATGGACTTCCAGCAGCACTTCCAGCCCCAGGTCATGCGCCCTGCGGCTCAAATGAGCGATTTCCGAAGGTGTTAGACAAGCTGCGATGAGCAGGATCACATCCGCTCCGATGGTTTTGGCTTCGAAAAGCTGGTATTCGTCGACAATGAAATCCTTTCTGAGCATCGGGATCTGCGGATTGGCCTCCCTTGCTTTCAGGAAATCGGCAAATGAGCCGCCGAAAAAGTCAATATCGGTGAGTACCGAAAGTCCAGCGGCACCTGCATTCACATAGTCCTTCGTCACGATTTCAGGAAGCACGTCGGCATTGATAATACCTTTCGAAGGTGATTTCCGCTTGAATTCCGAGATAATGCGGGGTGTGGTAGATGATCTTAAAGCCCCGGCCAGTGAAGAAGTTTCCCGCGTAAACAATGGCTCCTTTTCCAGGTCGGAAACGGACCGCTGTTTTTTCGACTCGCTGATTTCTTCCCGCTTACGGGCGATAATTTTTTCTAAAATATTCATCTAAAAATGCTGTAACTGCAATTATAAAAAAGGGATAAATACTTCTCCGCTAACTACTCTTCAATTAATTTTTTGAAAGCAGCCAACGCTTTCTTGCTTTCGAGCGACTCCCGGGCTGTTTGCACAGCATCAGGGAGCGACAATGCAGGATTGGCACAGTAAAGTGCCATGGCTGCATTGGCCAGCACCGCCTGCTTCTGCGATGGCGTTGCGGTGTCGTTCAAAACATTCATAAAAATCCGGGCCGAATCTTCGACTGTCACGCCGCCAGACAAATCATCGGCGCGCAATGTTTGAAGCCCTAAATGAGAAGGGGTAAGAACTTGCTCGGAATGAGCGGTGATAATTTTAAAAGCACCTGTCAATGACACTTCGTCGTAGCCGTCTAATGCGTGAAGAACAAGAAATTGCTTATCCGTTTGTTGGTAAAGATAAGCAAAAAGACGCGCTAATTCAAGACTAAATACGCCCACAAGCTGTTTTTTCGGCGATACCGGGTTCACCATGGGACCCAACATATTGAAGAACGTTTTCACACCCAATTCCTTCCTTACCGGCGCCACGTTCTTCATAGCAGGGTGAAAAAGAGGGGCATGTAAAAAACATACGCCTGCCTGATCGATCTTCCGTTCGAGGTAATCCTTATCATTCGTAAACTTAGCTCCCAGGTATTCGAGCACAGTCGACGACCCGCACATGGACGAAACCCCGTGATTACCGTGCTTTGCTACTCGCTGGCCAGCCCCTGCCACTACAAAACACGATAGCGTCGAGATATTGAATGTATCCTTGCCATCACCGCCGGTTCCGCAAACGTCGATGGGGTCGTAGGCCGACAAGTCAACGGAAAGGCAGAGTTCGAGCAAACCGTCGCGGAAGCCTTCCAGCTCTTCCACAGTAATGCTGCGCATTGCATAAGTAGTTAGAAATGAGGCGATTTCAGAATTGGAATACTTGCCGGTTCCAATACCGATTAAAACGTCTTTGGCTTGCGATTTGTCGAGGACTTTGTAATCAAAAAGATGGCTAAGAATGTGTTTCATGACAGGTTTTAATGCTAATATCGTCTGGTAAGGTGGTGTTATTTGAATGCGGAGGTCAGATTTGCAACCAGTTTTGCAGCATTTCCTTGCCATGCTCCGTCAATACCGATTCCGGGTGGAATTGGAGTCCTTTCACGTCGTATTTTTTGTGTGAAAGCCCCATTACCCGACCCTTTTCGTCGACGGCCGTGATAGTAAGATCGTCTGTAAATGTTTCGGGAATAACGGTCCACGAATGGTACCTTCCGACTTTGATCTCGGAGGGGAGGCCTTTGAAAATGCGGTCGCTGGCGTCGGTGACAATGGCTGTATCAGCAATGCCATGCAGTACGTCGGTCATGTTTTCCAGTGTAGCACCGTAAACCTCCCCTATTCCCTGATGTCCGAGGCAAATGCCCAGGATGCTTTTGCTGGCCCCATACTCACGGATCACGTCGTGCATAATGCCTGCTTCTGAGGGAATGCCCGGTCCCGGTGACAAAAGGATCTTGTCGTAATTTCCCACGTCTTCCAACGAGATTTTATCGTTCCGGTAAATGTCTACCTTGTCGTGCAGCTCGCGGAGGATGTACACGAGGTTGTAGGTAAAAGAATCGTAATTGTCGAGAACTAATATTTTCATTTGATTTCGAATCGTTTTAAACGGCAATTTTATAATCCAGGACCAACTCGTCCCCTGCTTTCCCACGAATGCCCCAGTTGTGCGGTGGTGTCTCCGTGAGCGTAATTTCCACGTCGTTGGGCGCGATACCGAGCTCTTCTTCGAATTTTTGGAAGATCAGCTGATATAAATGCTTCTTCGCTTCGATCGAGCGGCCTGCGAACAGCGCTATTTCGATGATCGTGTAGCGCTTGCTTCTGCCTTCGGGATAAAAGAAATCTCCTTCATCGAGGTAAAAGAACCGGTGTGCCCGCTTGTTTTGCGGATATTGAAAGGCTTCTACAATGCAGCTGTGCAATGTGTCGGACAATTGCTCCCGGATCGCGTATAGCGAAGATTTGAGGCCATATATTTTAATCTGCGACATGGGATCTTGCTTTTAGAGTCCTTCCGCGACCTGAATAGCCTGGCGCAAGGCGGCCAGCTTGCTATTAATCTCCTGCAACTCGCTTTCGACGTTGGATTTCGCTACCACGCCCATTCCGGCGCGGAAGAAAAGCGTGTTATCCTTGCTGAGGAACGTCCGGATTGCGATAGCGTGATTGAAATCGCCATTGAAATCCATAAAACCGATAGCGCCGCCATAAATGCTGCGATTGCTGTTCTCCATCTGGTTAATCAGCTTCATCGCATTGTGTTTGGGCGCGCCCGATAATGTGCCCGCGGGAAAGGTGTCGGCCACCAATTGAAGTGGATTGACGCCTTCATTCATTTTACCAACTACTTTCGAAACAAGGTGGATCACGTGTGAATAATATTGCACTTCCTTGTAATTCGTGACTTTTACGGCGTCGCAGCTGCGGCTAAGGTCATTGCGTGCCAGATCGACCAACATCACGTGCTCAGCAGTCTCTTTTGGGTCATTAAGAAGGGCCTGGGCTGCTTCTGCATCTGCCTGGTCGTCGCCGGTCCGGCGGAACGTACCCGCTATCGGGTGAATTTCTGCCTGGCCGTTTTTGATGAATATCTGTTTTTCGGGGGAAGATCCGAAGATCTTGTAATTGCCGTAATCGAAATAGAAGAGGTAAGGCGAAGGGTTGATGGAGCGCAATGCGCGGTAGACGTTGAATTCGTCGCCCTGAAATTTGCGGCTGAAACGACGTGAAGGAACGATCTGGAACACATCCCCGCGAAGGCAGTGATCGATGCCTTTCTGGATCACTTTTCGCATTTCGTCATCGGTAACATTCGAAGTTTCGTCGGCCGTAATGTTGAAACCATATTGCGGAAAGTTCCGGTTCTTGATCAGCACCTCGATTTGGTCGATACCACCTTCCTCTGTTGTCTCGCCATATTGGTGTTCAAAAATATAGAGTTCGTTTTTGAAGTGGTTAATGGCAATGACATATCTGTAAACCTGGTAAAATATCTGGTCAATTTCGGTCTCCGTGCTGGCCGGCTGTATTTCGATGTCCTCGAAATAGGTAACGGCGTCGTAAGTCATGTGACCAAAAAGACCGTTGGTGATGAACGGGAATTTACTTTTTTCCGAAACAAAGCTCTGTGCGAATCCATACAATGCCTGGACAGCATCCTTGCGGTTAGCCAGGTCGAAGTTCACTTCTGAACCGTCCGGAAATTTCTGTGTAACCGTGCTGTTGTTTAGTTTAAACGACGCGATCGGGTCGCAGCAGATATAAGTGAAAGAGTTTTCGTTGCCGTGGTAATCGGAGCTTTCCAGGAGGATTGTATTGACGAACCGGTCTCTTAGCTTCAAATAGATTGATACCGGTGTCAGGGTGTCTGCAAGGAGCTTTTTGTGGCGTGTGGTAATTGGGTAAGTTTTGTTCAGGGTTTCCATTTGCAAATTATAATGTAAGTGTATAAAAAAAACGGCTCGCTGTCGGATGAACAGCGAGCCGTTTGGATGTATATATTCGTTCTATACCATGCAATAGCCTACTAGTCCATCTCGGAAAGATGAGTACGCCACCACCAAATAGTATTGAATAATTTCATAGTTGATTGTTGCCTTGCGACAGTTATGGATGCAAATATAGAAAAAAGAATAATTGCTGCAGTATGCTGCAAAATTTTTCTGCAAGAATTTGCAATGAAGCTATGCGGAAAGAGGCGTTTGGAGCCGGAAATATTTGAAAAGGGAACTGGAAAGATTCTGCCATACTGGCAGCTTGAGTCTATACACGCAAAAAGCCACCCATTACTGAGTGGCTTTTGTGTGTATTAATAATTGTGGCGGCTACCTACTTTACCAGGTTTGATCCAAGTATCATCGGCGGTTCGGGGCTTAACTTCT
>NZ_JBQENV010000008.1:0-33012 GCF_052044875.1 Dyadobacter sp. 22481 | reverse complement strand
GGATTTGCCGCTTTTCGGCGACTGTCCACACAAAGCGGCACAATGCTGTATTGGATATCCGACAGTTTTACATCCAGCAAGCGCGTATAATATTCCGCTTCGGATTCATTGAGGAAAATCGTGCGGTCGGACGAGATAATGGCGTTTTGATCGAGCTTGAAATGTGCTGCTGCTTCGGGACTTTCTTTGGCGATCGTTTTGCGGTCGGTCACATAGGTGTCGTAAAAGGAGATGTAAAAATCCGTGATCACCTGCTTTTTGAAGAACTTCGCCAGCTTGTATTTATAGGGGTATTGGTGACGGGTCGCGGGGATGATGACGATGTCGGCCTTCCAAACGACCGTCAGCTCGATGATCATTCGCTGGATTTTGTTCCACAAGGAAGGGCGGTCCCAGAGTAATCCGGGGTTGAGGTAAAACAGATTTACCTCTGAAATGTCAAAAAGGGATCTGATCAGGTTTTGTGTTCTGTAACTGCCAGCCACAACTCCGTAGATCACTACGTTAACCTTCATATTTTCGGGGTTAGCCATCAGCCGCTGCACGGGGCAGCCGGGTCTGGCGTAATCAAATTCATAGTCGGCGGCTTTTCCGGCAGAAAGTCTGTCGGGAAACGGCGCGAACCATGCATTAAAATTTTTTCAATGTTAATAGGAGTCCTGGATCAATAAAAACTAAAAGACCGTTGTGGTTCAGTTTTAATGATTTGTAATATTTGTCGGGCGGAGGTTATATTGATAGAATGCCCAAAAATAGCGAAAGGAAGTTAATAAACCAGTCGAATAGCAGTAATTACAATTGCATCAACGGCAATTTGACGTAATTTGCCAAAGGCTGGATCTCCTTCGCCGGCCGGCTTGCTACTCATATTTCAGGCGTCGGTAAACCAGGGAACAACTCAATTGTTAGCCGCCAATTTATTGTCGATTAAACGTATGGAAGGCAAGGTATTGTTGATGGCTGCAAAGGCAGGTTACGACCAAAATTTGCTATCTTGACACTACGATCATTCCCTTGTGAATATATGCGAACCTATCCGTCTTTGCTTGAAGTTGTTAAGGGCAAACAGTGGGTGCTCTTGCTTGTGCTGTGCGGGTTTTCTCAGGAAAGCACATTTACACAAAGCGATTTTGAAAAGCTGCGCCCGATCGTGGGCAGCTGGCTAAACAAACGAGCCAGGGGCGACATTTATGAAACCTGGGCCCGCAGGAGCGAAAAGGAGTTTGCCGGCATGAGTTATACGCTTGCTGGTGCCGACACTACGCCGCTTGAAAAGGTCAGCCTCTACATAAGCGGCACCCAGATTGTGTACGCGCCGGTGGCCGCCGGGCAGAATCTGGAGAAGGAGGTTTTATTTAAACTGAAAACCATTGAAGGCGGCCGGTTCGTATTTGAAAACCTCAACCACGATTTCCCCAAACGGATTGTCTACGATTTCAGATCGAATGATTCGCTGTATGCGCACATTGAAGGGCAAGTGGGCTCCCGCCAGCGAAGAGTCGATTATCCTTACCGCAGAATACATTAAACTATTTATAACACCATGAAAAGATCAGAGATCGTTCCAATGCCCCCGTTTTTTGACAGATACATTAACCTTGTAGAAGATATCGACCTATTTGACGGATTCGCAAAATACACCCCTGAATGTGTATTTGCTGAAACTGAAAAGCTAGACGCGCTTGGCGAGCGGGTTTATGCAGAAGGGAAGTGGACGGTCAAAGACATTTTGCAGCACGTGATCGATAACGAGCGGATCATGTCCTACCGGGCGCTACGCTTTTCGAGAAACGACAAGACGCAGCTTCCGGGTTATGATGAGGCTATCCTGGCTGCGAATACTGTTGCGGGCGGCCGCACGATCAGCGATTTGTTGCAGGAGTTCTCCGAGCTTCGCCAGAGCACGATAACCTTGTTTAGAAACATGGACAAAACCATGCTGACGCGCATGGGTAATGCAAACCAGACGGAGATATCGGCGCTAGCACTTGGTTTTGTGATCCTGGGGCATCCATTGCATCACATGAAGGTGATCCGTGACCGTTACTTTCCGCTGCTTTAAGTGCCTGCCAGCTGATCGAGTGCTTCTTCTACCTTGGTTACCGGCAATTGACAGGTTTTGTCGAAGCAGACATAAATCGCTGTTTTAGCATTGATCTCAGTCCGGTTCAGCAGGAGCGGTAGGGTGGAGGAAGTGCTCGTTCCCATGACAATCTTGTTGGGGATGAAAAAGCGGTCGAAGTCCTTGCGCACCGCGTCGGCGTCGGCTCCTACAATTGCAATTTCGGCGGTAGGGACAGCCCGCTGGCAGTATAATGCGGCCCAGTTGGTGACCCATTGCACATCTGCAAGCAGCAACTTGGTCATCTTGGAAAGCATATTGTCCGCTATTTCCAGGTAATCCTCGCGGTCGAGGATCTTGCCCAATACGTAAAGATTATGGGCCATCATGGAATTAGAGGCCGGGATTACATTATCGAAAAGCTCCTTTTTGCGGGCAATGAGCGTTTCCCCGTAGGAATCGGTAAAGTGGAAGAAACCTTCGGACTGGTCAAAGAAATTGCTTATCGTGTAATCGGCCAGCTCCTGGGCTTTTTGCAGCCAATTTTCTTCAAATGTGACCTGATAAAGCCCCAGGTAACCGTCTATCACCGCGGCATAATCTTCCAGAAAACCCGTCACGGTGGCTAGACCATTTTTATAACTGTGGTTCAACTTGTTACCCGTCGTCATTTTTCCGGCAATGAAATGAGCTGTTGCAACGGCCAGATCGCGGATAGCCTCGCGGCCCAATGCGCGGTAGGAATCCGTTAAGCCTTTGATCAGCAGACCATTCCAGGAAGCCAGGATCTTGTCATCCAGTCCCGGCCGAATCTTGGAGCGACGGCTTTCTGCAAGTTTGTTTAATGCGCTTTCATATAGCGCCGAAAAATTCTCGGTGTGAATGCCGGCTGTTTTGGCGGCATATTCAACGGGCTCTGTCAAATGCAGGTGGTTATAGCCGTGCTCCCAGTTTCCCTGCCTGGAAATTTTATAGAGTTTTGAAAACCAATTAAAATCCTCCCCCAATGCAGCTTTGAGCTCCTGCTCAGTCCAGATGTAGAATTTACCTTCGATACCCTCGCTATCGGCGTCCAGAGCGGAGAAAAATCCACCGTCCGGGCTGCGCATCTCGCCGGCCAGCCATTGAACGGTCTGCTGGATACGGTCTGCGTAAAGTGGATTTTGAGTTAAGGAATAAGCCTCGGCGTAAATGCTCAGCAACTGCCCGTTGTCATAGAGCATTTTCTCGAAATGCGGGATAAACCAGTCCTCGTCCACCGAATACCGGGCCCAGCCGCCGCTGACGTGATCGTAAATGCCGCCGAGCGCAATGCGGTTCAGTGAAAGTTCAACCTGCGCCAATGCTTCCGGATTCTGGCTGATATCGAAATAGCGCATCAAAAACTTGTAAATGGAAGGCATCATGAATTTAGGCGCGCGGTCCATGCCGCCTTTCACCGTATCGAAATGCCGCTGGATCTGCTCGAACATCAAATCCGCGTCAGAGCGGTTGAACTGGACGGTGGCATTGACCAACCCGTATTTCTGGCTTTCGGAGGCGACCATGTTTTCTACAAAACCTTCCGCGGAGCTTGCCAGCTCGTCGTAATGGTTGGTAAATGCCTGGTTAATGCTTTTCAAAAGCTGCACCCAGTTTTGGGCCGGCAGGTAGGTAACCCCGTAAAAAGGTTTGCTGTCAGGCAGCAGGAACACATTCAGCGGCCAGCCCCCGCGTACGCCCATTGCTTGCACAGCGTCCATGTATACGGCATCGACATCGGGGCGCTCCTCGCGATCGACCTTGATGCAGACGAAATACTGATTCATGACCTGGGCGATCTGCTCTTTTTCGAAGCATTCGCGCTCCATTACGTGGCACCAGTGGCAGGCCGAGTAGCCGATACTGACCAGAATAGGCTTGTTTTCGTTTTTGGCTTTGGATAATGCTTCCTCGCCCCAGGGATACCAATCCACGGGATTATGGGCGTGTTGAAGCAAATACGGACTGGTTTGTTGACTGAGTCGGTTCATAACAATGCAGGCAGCGGCTATTGCTGGATCACTACCTTTTTAATGACAGTTCTTTTATCGGTGGTAAAGCGGGCAAAATACATGCCAGCCGATAGTTTCGGAAGCGGAACCGTTGTCTTGGTTTCACCGGCGAATGCTTTCAGTTTTTGTTGCAGGAATATCTGTCCTTTACTGTTGGTCAATGCAAAATCTACCAGAGTTACCCCATTCACACCCGCCAGCGAAACATTGAGCTCCTGCGCTGCCGGGTTTGGAAATACATTTACCCTATCGAGCGAGGATTCCACGCCATTGACCGAGTCGTTCAGATCGAACTTGCAGAGGAAAACTTCCTTTCCTTTGAGTGTGATGTAACGTGCCCAGTTCTGATAGGAAACCGTGATGGAAGTGGTTGCATTATCGGCCGCATAGGGGTTCTGGGCGGCGATCAGAATGTTACCTCCTTTTACGATGCCTCTCCAAACCGGGTTTTGCTGCTCCATATTGTCCCGGGCGGACATGGGGATCACCAGTTGGTAATTTCCTTCCAGCATATCCTTGAACTGCGATAATCGGTAGAGACCGTAGATGAAATGTTCATAGGGTCCGTAGTTTTCCTGCCTGTCGGCCGATAAAAATGGGTTTTCCCAAAGCCATAGACCTTTTGCGCCGGCAAAGAATGGGAAGATCGCCGTGGCCTCGGCCATAAAATCGGTGATCAGCGGTATGTTTTTGTCGTAGCTGTCGTGCACGCGCAGCCACACGAACGGAATGATCGGTTTGTCGCTCCAAGCCGCGTTCACTTCGATGCTGAACAGCAGGTAGGAGAGGTAATCTTTGCCGATGGGATGGTCGTAGCCGTAATAGTAGTATGGCGAGGGCGAGAGAAAATCCATGGCATTGTAGAAGCTACCCCCGATTTTGCCCGCATTGTCCTGCACAAGATAGTGTGTGCGTGCGAGGTTGGTGGTCCAGTCCTGCCAGCTGTTGGTGGTGATATTGAGCCAGGTATTGCGGATGGGCACATCGCTGTAACTGGTCAATGCGGCTTTTACCCCTTTCAGGCGAAGGCGGTTGGCCGCCTCGGTGTACCACCAGCGTATATCTCTTTTGTAGGTTGCCAAGAAATCGGCATCGGAAAGGTTGCGGTAATTTTGCGGGATCTGTGTGTTGGATTTCAATGCAAGAATGTCGCGGTCCTCACGCTGCATGCGCTCGATGTCCAGGCAGACGATGTCCAGATTGGTAACCGTGCTCGCATAAGCATCCCAATAGCTCCGGTAGGCGGCGGTATCGTTACCCCACGGGCTCCTGAGGGCATTGTCGGCCCACGGCTGGTTGCCGCTCGATGTTGCCACGCCGTACCAAAGTGCGGCGAGCTGGCTCGGTTGCAACGAACCGGGTTCAGGCCCGCTGAATGCGGCAAGGTGATTGAACCCATGTTTTAATGGCTGGGACTGGGTGTCGCCAAAGCGCGGACCGCTATAAATGATCTTGAATGGAAGCGAGAATTCGGGGAATTTGCTCCATTCGATACTATTGTTGGTAGTGACCGGGTTTAGCACATAACCGGGCTGGCAATTTTGGCTGCGAGCGGTTAATGCGGTGAGCAGTATACTCAGAAATGTGCTGAAAAAAGCCTTTAAATAGATGTTTGTATAGTGAGTCATAAGAATTGACCAGACTAATTCGTTACTTTTGCAATGCCGCCAATTTCATTTTTCCGGGGCGCGTAGCGTGGCAGGTGTAATCCACCAGACGAAATTCCCGACCCGTAAGAGAGAAACTACCCGGCCACAGCGCGATAGAAATTGCCTTGAAACGTAAAATACAATCAACATGAAACGACTACTTCTTTTTGTTCCAGTCCTGTTTTTATCGCTTTTGGTGATTAGCTGCAAGGACAAAGATAAGAATGAAACGCCTGAGCCGACGGCCAAGAATAAAATACTGGTTAATTATCCCTGGCGGATGTCATCTGTGACGGATTTGTCGGGAAAAACCATTCCGGACAACCAACTGGGTACTGACACAAAATACATTCTGAAAATGGATATTCAATTTCAGCAAAATGCAACAGTGAAGGCGTTGGATCAAAATTCAAGCCAGGTAATCAATGGTGGGACCTGGTCTTTGATCAACGAAGAAAAGGCACTGGATATCAAGATCATTGGCTTCTCGGGGGAATTCGGACTGGAAGAACTGACCAACAGCAGAATGAAACTGAAAAGTAAAATGCCCGTTGGTGGCGTAGAGCAGGAGGCGATCATGGTATTTCAGCCTGTGATCAAGTAACTGGTGGTGTGATATACAATTTATGGGGAAAAGCGGCGGATAAAATCTGCCGCTTTTCTTATTTTGTACAAATTTTTTTGAATGAAAAAGAACATCCCCTCCATCATCAACGCGTGGTGCATGTACGACTGGGCCAACTCGGTGCACGCGTTAGTGATCGTTTCCAGCATCTTCCCCGTCTATTTCAGCGCGACTGCATTAAGTGCTTCCGGGACGCCGGAGGTTAATTTTTTCGGGATGCAGATCAAAAGCTCTGTTCTTTTTTCCTACACGGTTTCCGTCTCGTTCCTGATCACCGCGCTGCTGATTCCCATTTGCACTGCGATCGCCGATTTTACCGGTAAGAAGAAGCGGTTCATGCAGTTTTTCTGCTATACCGGGGCTGTGAGCTGTATGCTGCTGTATTTTTTTACGAAGGAAACGCTGATTTCCGGAGTGTTCCTTTTTGGTCTGAGCTTGATCGGTTGGAGCGGAAGCATTGTCTTCTACGATTCCTATTTGCCGGAAATTGCCACAGAAGACCGCTTTGACAAATACAGCGCGCGTGGTTTTTCACTGGGCTATCTGGGCAGTGTAGTGTTGCTTCTTTTTAATTTAAGCATGATTTTGGCGCCGCAGTTTTATGGCATTACCCAAAAATCGCTTCCTGCGCGGATATCGTTTTTTACGGTGGGATTGTGGTGGGTACTGTTTGCCCAAATTCCGTTTTACTACCTGCCATCGGGCAACGCCGATCGGAAAAAGAGTGGCAACTGGATATTTCACGGCTTTAAGGAGTTAAGAAAGGTGTATGGACGCCTGCGTGAGCAGCCTTACCTGGCAAAGTTTCTGAGTGCATTTTTCATCTATACGATGGGCCTGCGCACGGTCATGTATGTGGCGACGATATTTGGTGCCACAGAGCTGAAACTGCCCTCGCAGAGCCTGATCATCACCGTGCTGTTAATTCAGCTCGTCGGGATTGCCGGCTCGTATACTTTCGCCTGGCTCTCGGGCAAAATCGGCAATATCTATGCATTGATGATAGGCGTAACTATCTGGATCGGCATCTGTACGGGCGCTTACTATACCACCGAGGCCATGGAGTTTTATGTGATCGCCTGCACGGTAGGTATGGTGATGGGCGGTATCCAGTCTCTTTCCAGGTCGACTTATTCCAAACTTATTCCTGAGAATGTCAAAGATACCGCCTCGTATTTCAGTTTTTATGATGTGACCGAAAAGCTTGCGATCGTAATTGGTACCTTTATTTATGGCACTGTTGAGCAGCTTACCGGCAGCATGCGCAATAGTATCCTTGCATTACTCATCATTTTCGTGCTCGGACTGGTGCTGCTTTACCGGATTCCTTCCCGGAAAGTTTACCACTTCGAATTGGATCGTAACAAAAATTGACATAATATCGCGGTCGAAACCTCGCACAGAAAGCAGGATGTTAGCTCAGCTGGTTCAGAGCGCCGCCTTGACAGGGCGGAGGTCAGCGGTTCGAACCCGCTACGTCCTACAATTGAAGGCTTGTATATCGCTGATATGCAAGCCTTCTTGTTTTTGCTCGTCAGTCAGAGGCCAGAGCCGGGTCGGCGGTTCAAAAATAGGCCTCTGACTTTTGCATAATAATTTCAATAAGCAGGGTTTTATTATTACTTTAAAAAGATAAAGCGAAGTATTAATCTAAAAATCTGGATTGCGTTAAAATTATGTTGGAATTGACCGAGCGTCAATGGGCGCTGTTTGATTATGTGAAGCAAATGCATGGGGAGCAGAAACGTAAATATACCGGTGCGCCTTACTACACCCATTTACTCAGTGTTGCCGACCGCGTGAACAGGTATGCAAGGAATGGTTATGAAACAGAAATCGCGCTCTGTCACGATTTGATTGAGGATACCGAGTGTTCGCTGGCTGATCTTTCCTACAAACTGATGAGCCTTGGTTATAGTGTTGAAGAGGATGTTGTGATCCTTGCGGGGGTAGACGACCTTACAGACAAGTACACAAGCGAGAAATACCCTTCCCTGAACAGGGCGCAGCGCAAAGAGCTGGAAGGTGCGCGGATTGTGAGCTCCCGGCCGGTCGCTCAGACGGTTAAGTATGCCGATATTATCGATAATATGCTCTCGCTTGCCGAGCACGACCCGGGTTTTGCCCGCGTGTATGCACGTGAGGTGGATGGTTACCTTTGGCAGATCAATATGGGCAACAAAGAGCTTTATGCGGCTTGCTGCCAGCTTTTGACAGAGGTGAAAGCCAGACTTCGCCTGGACCAAAATTAAGGTAGCTCTGATTAGAACATAAAAAAGCCTGCCTCATTGAATGGGGCAGGCTTTGATTGTATTGATAGCTTATTAAAGCGTCCGTTTCACTTCGCGCAGCTCGAAACTTTCGATGATGTCGCCGATTTCAATGTCGTTGTAGTTTTTAACACTCAAACCACATTCGTAACCGTTTCTTACTTCCTGAACATCGTCTTTGTAACGTTTCAGCGAGTCGATTTCACCTGTATAAAGTACGATACCGTCGCGGACAACGCGGATCTTATTGTTGCGTTTCACATAGCCATCCGTCACATAGCAACCTGCAATGGTACCAATGCGGCTGATCTTGAAGACTTCGCGGATTTCGATGTTTCCGGTAATGATCTCTTCGATGGTCGGTGCCAACATACCAGTCATCGCATCTTTGATCTCTTCGATCGCCTGGTAAATTACCGAGTAATGGCGGATTTCGATCTGATCCTGTTCGGCCATTTTCTTGGCATTCGAAGAAGGACGAACCTGGAATCCAACGATGATCGCATCGGAAGCAATCGCAAGGTTGACATCGGATTCAGAAATCTGACCTACCGCCTTGTGAATGATATTTACCTGAACTTCCGAAGTCGAAAGTTGTAGCAATGAATCCGAGAGCGCTTCTACCGAACCATCCACGTCACCTTTTACGATCAGGTTCAGCTCGCGGAAGGTACCAATCGCTTTACGACGACCGATCTCTTCAAGGGTAATGTGCTTACGTGTCCGGATCGATTGTTCGCGCTGGATCTGCTCACGCTTGGTAGCGATATCACGTGCATCACGCTCGTTTTCGAATACATTGAAACGATCACCCGCCTGTGGCGCGCCATTAAGGCCCAGCAACTGTACAGGTGTGGAAGGACCCGCTGTTTTGAGCTTCTTGCCAAGGTAATCGGTCATCGCTTTTACTTTACCGAAATGCGCGCCGGCCAGTACCACATCACCGACTTTCAATGTACCGGTCTGAACCAGGATGGTTGTCACATAGCCACGTCCTTTATCAAGGGAGGCTTCTACAACCGTACCTAGTGCACGACGGTCCGGATTTGCTTTCAATTCGAGCAGCTCGGCTTCGAGCAATACTTTTTCAAGCAGCTCGTCGATACCCAGACCCGATTTGGAAGAGATTTCCTGGGTTTGGTATTTACCACCCCATTCTTCCACGAGAAGGTTCATATTGGCCAGCTCTTCGCGGATCTTCTCGGTGTTCGCACCGGCCTTATCTACTTTACTGAATGCAAATACGATCGGTACACCGGCAACCTGTGCGTGGTTGATCGCCTCGCGTGTCTGCGGCATGACGCTGTCGTCCGCTGCGATCACGATGATTACCACGTCGGTTACCTTCGCTCCACGGGCACGCATCGCAGTAAATGCTTCGTGACCCGGTGTATCAAGGAATGTTACCTGCTTACCGGTTTTGGTTTTTACGCTATATGCACCAATGTGCTGGGTAATACCCCCAGCTTCACCACTGGCTACGTTTTCCTGACGGATGTAGTCAAGAAGCGATGTTTTACCGTGGTCAACGTGACCCATGATGGTAACGATGGGCGCTCTTTCTTTCAGGCTTGCCTCGTCATCAACTTCTTCCTGCACATCGTTCTGCACCTCTTCTTCCGCAGAAATAAAGGCTACTTCAAACCCAAATTCATCGGCAATGAAGGTAATCGCTTCCGCATCCAGGCGCTGGTTGATCGAAACGAACATACCCATGCTCATGCAAACCGAGATTACCTCCTGAACTGTCACGTCCATCAGGGACGCCAGGTCATTGGCAGATACGAACTCGGTTACGCGCAATACTTTTGTTTCTTCGTCTCCGAAGCCGTTTGGATCGTTCTGATCTCCACGGTCGCGGCGGCGGTTGCCTTTTCCTCTGGCCATACCTTTGGTGTTACCACCACCCATACGGGCCATTGTTGCCTTGATGTTGTCAGAAACTTCCTTATCGGAAACCTCTTCACGCCGTCCACCTCGACGGTTATTGTTGCTGTTGTTGCCTGCCCGGTTGCCCTGGCCTGGTTGCGCTGGACGGGCTGGTCCGCCTGCTTGCGTGTTGCCACCCTGGGTGGTATTTCCAGGCGTATTTGGACGGGCGCGGTTTGTGTCAGTTCCTGTGGTGGTATTTGGAGTTGCACCAGCATTTGGCGTTGCACCTGCGTCGGCTGGCCGGTTTTCCCCGGGAGCCGCTGCTCCGTCACGAATTCTTTTTCTTTTTCTTCGGCGTTTTTTGTCAGCGGAAGTGTCGCTGGATGCCACCGGATCTTTCTTTTTATTGGAAGGTAGTTCGATCTTTCCGACTACTCTTAGTCCTCTGAGTTGTTCCCCGCGGGCCTCGATCAGCTCGGATTCGCCCGATGGCTGCTCTTCGGTCGTGCTGCTGGGTTCTGCCGGGGCAGGAGCGGCTTTTTCTGCAACTGGCGCAGTTTCTTTTGCTTCAACCGGTGCGGGTTTGCTTTCCGCTGGTTCAACCGGACGAGGCTCTTCTTTGACTGGCGCCTCGGCTACCGGAGCCGCCGGTGCGGGAGGAGTTTCTTTCACAGGAGCTTCCACCGGAGTTTCTTTAACAGGTTCAGGCTGAATTGCTACCGGTTTGATTTCTTCTTTCTCTACTGGCGCTGGTGCCTCTTTCGGCGTTTCAGCCACAACCTCTTTTGGAGCTTCCGTTTTAGGTTGCTCCTCAGGCGCAGGCTGTTGAACTACCGGACGTTTTGCTTCCAGGTCGATCTTACCAACTACTTTAATACCAGGTAGTTTATTTTCAAAAGCAGGTTGAGGCTCAGTCGTCGAAGGGTTTTCTTCTACAACAGGTTTTTCGTCGGCTTTCGGTGTATTTCGGAAATAAAGAATTCCTTCAACGTCGCTTTTCACCTTCTCTTCCTTAACCTCAACCGGCGCTTCCACAACAGGAGCAACCGGCTTTTGCGTCAGGGATGATCTCAGCTCATTCGATTTGAAGTCCTTCGCAAGAAACTCGATTTGATCGGCATTAATTTTGGTATTTGGATTACTTTCCACCTTATACCCCTTGGCAGACAGATGATCCACGATCGTAGTAATACCCACGTTGAGGATCCGTGCCACTTGGCTAAGGCGCATCATTTTATCTTCTGCCATATTAGCAATTTAGTAGAATAAGGTTTTGCACTGATTGTGGGGCTGCTTTGCGCAGCTCCACGAGTTAATATTATTCAAATTCTTTCCGCAGGATATCGAGCACTTCCTCGACAGTCGCTTCTTCAAGGTCGGTCCTTCTTACCAGCTCCTCCTTGCTAAGAGCCAATACGCTTTTCGCTGTATCAAGACCGATTTTGTGCAGTTCATCGATGATCCATTCGTCGATCTCATCGGAGAATTCGGTCAGGTCGACATCTTCATCGTTTTGTTCTTCGATATCGCGGAACACATCAATTTCCATTCCCACCAGTTTACCAGCCAGCTTGATATTTTGTCCGCCTTTACCGATAGCCAGTGATACCTGGTCTGGTTTAAGGAAAACCGATACCCGCTTAGCCTCGCGATCGATTTGCATCGAGCTTACTTTCGCAGGGCTCAGCGCGCGGCTGATCAACAATTCAAGGTTGTCGGTGTAGTTGATAACGTCGATGTTCTCGTTACCCAGTTCACGGACAATGGAATGAATACGTGAGCCTTTCATACCTACGCATGCACCCACCGGGTCGATCCTGTCGTCGTATGATTCAACGGCAACTTTGGCACGTTCCCCTGGTTCACGAACAACTTTACGGACCGAAATGATTCCATCATAAATTTCGGGAATCTCCACTTCGAAGAGTCTTTCCAGAAACACCGGCGATGTTCTCGAAAGCGTAATCTTGGGTGAGCCATTATTCATCTCCACTTTATGGATCACCGATTTAACGGATTCGCCCTTGCGGAAACGGTCTTTCGAGATCTGCTCGGTCCGAGGCAGCGAAAGTTCGTTGCCTTCCGAGTCGACGATGATCACCTCATGTCTTAAAGTCTGGTAGACTTCCCCGGTGATCATTTCACCTACCTGATCTTTGTATTTCTCATACATGATCTCTTTTTCCATATCCTTGATCTTCTGGATCAGGGTCTGGCGGGCGGTTTGCACCAGGCGGCGACCGAATTCAACCAGTTTTACTTCCTCGGCAACTTCTTCGCCTACCTCAAAGTCATTCTGGATTTTTCGTGCTTCGGCCAGTGGTATTTTGTTATATTCCCAGATATCCTCCGAGTTGTCGTCGACGATTTCACGTGTGCGCCACATTTCGAGGTCACCGCTTTCAGGGTTGATAATTACATCAAAATTATCGTCGGTGCCATATTTCTTGCGAATCATTGTACGAAACACCTCTTCTAAAACACTGATCATCGTTGGACGATCGATGTTCTTAGAGCTTGCGAACTCCGCGAATGATTCAATTAATATTCCGCTATCCATTGCTATGTTAAAGAATATTTGCTGATACTAAGTTATACATATTATATAATTGATCACAACCGGAAAACGCGAATCCGGGCTTGTGAGTCTATTTAAATGAGATTTCGATCATCGCCTTGGATACCTGATCCAGGCTGATCGTCCGTACCAGCGACGCCTCGTCTACCGGTGTTTTCGGCTTTTTCTTGGGGGCGGGCAGCTGAATGGTAATGCTTTCGTCACTGGCCTCCGTCAGGGTTCCTTGCAGGACTTCACCGCTTTTCAAGGTGATCTTGAGATTCCGGCCCACATTTTTCCTGTATTGACGGGGCAGCAGCAACGGCTGATCCAGGCCAGGGGAAGAAACTTCAAGGGTGTAAGCGTCTGTGAAAACTTCCAGCTCTTCAAGCTGCTTGGCGAGCCTGCGGCTGATTGAGGTGCATTGCTGAATGGTAATGCCCTCGTCGCTGTCGACAAGGATGGTTACTTTCTGACTTGCCTTGGAAGGTTTGAAAACGATGTCAATCAGAAAACAGTCACCATCTTCCAGAAGCGGGGCCAGCAAAACTTCTAAATGTTCCTTTACGGTCATGTATAAGCTATACAAATAAAAAAGGGGATTTTAGACCCCCTCAATCAATCGATCAAAATAGAATAGGATGCAAATATAAAATTTTTTTATCATTTCTACAAACATTCGCAGATGTCTTCCAAATCCATATCCCTTGCCTATTTTTGTAAAAATGCTATTCTGAATCAATGAAGGGGATCAAGAAGTTACTGTGGTTTTTGTATCAATGCTTTGTTTGTTATACCCTGCTGATTTACACGCTGATACTGTGGGTGCCGTCGGGGGGCTGGATGGCAGGGTTTATGATGATGTCCTTCCCGTTGGTGGTGCTCATTCATTTGATTTCAGTGCCTGTATGGTTTGTAGTGGAAAGAAAAAAGGCCATTCTGCCGCTGGTTATGTTTGCCGCTGCGGGTCTGTTTCTTTCCAGGACCTATGCGTTCAAAGGTTCCAAGGATGCAGCTACCGATGCTGGTGATAGACAGAAATTCACTGTTATGAGCTATAACGTCCACGTATTTCAGCGGTTTTTGGAATATTGGAAGGGCGATGGACTGAAAGAGATTGCAGGTATGAAGGCGTGGATAGGGGATAGCGGAGCCGATGTGCTTTGCATGCCTGAGTATTACGATCAAGATGAAACCATTTTCGATACAAGAAACCATCTGCGGAAAAAGGGCTACGGGCATTCCGCTTACTTCCATGGCCGAAAATCCGTGAAGGCCTATTGGGGGCTGGCAATTTTTTCTAAATATCCCATTGTGGCCTCGCGCGACACGATTTTTGCAGCACAGAACGGGATGATCCAGGCAGACATAAAAATCGGGCGTGATACGGTGCGGGTTATCGGCCTGCATTTATATTCGATGACGCTGGGCCTTAGCAAACTGGTGCAGCAAAAAGAAATGGACGGAATTGAATCCGAGGGACGAATTACCCTGAGGAAAATGAAAAATGGTTTCCAGCAAAGGACAGAAGAATACACCCTTTTACAGGAATGGGTCGATACATCGCCCCATCCGGTGCTGGTATGCGGCGATTTTAACGAAGTTCCTTACAGTTATGTCTATGGGAAGCTGCGGAAGTCTCTCAGAAACAGCTTTGAAGAGAAAGGGCAGGGGTTTGGCTTTACTTTTAACCACTTGCCGTATTTTATCAGGATCGATCATCAGTTTTACGACGACAAGCGGCTCTTACTGCATGACTTCACCACATATTCGAAAGTAAAATATTCGGATCACTACCCGATTATGGGTACCTACTCCTTCAAATAAAAACAGGCTCCTGAGAGCCTGTTTACTGGTATTTAATGCCGAGGCTATCAAGCTCGTGTGTGGTAATGGTCGGGGGAAAGATGCCGTGCTCGAGCTTTTGCTTAACCAGCGCACCTGTTTTTGCTGCCTCCTGCTCTGTTGCAAACCCATTTATGCCAGGCACTCCGGGAATAACCTTCTGCTCGATGACCAGGGTAGTGTCCTGACGGATGTGGTAGCCCCAGCCATGCCCGCCCCTGATTGTTTCAACCTTGAAACGGGAAAGACCTTGGCCGTCCTGATTTACACCCCGTTCGTTGAAGAACAGGAAGTAAATCAGAGCGGCCAAGGCCAGTATACCTATGATCAGGGTTTTGCTGTTTCTGCGGATCACAGATCGTCGTCGGTGTTGATAGCCTGCGTAGGATCGAAGCCCCAGAAGTCGTCTGTTCCGCCTGAGCCGCTTGCGCTACCTGTTCCCAGGTAACCGATTTTACCGATCGCGAATGCGCCAGCAAATCCTCTCTGCGTTGGGAAAGGAGCTCTTTCCACCCAGCCGTTCGCGCCTGGATCGTATTCCCATACGTCCGATCTGCCTTTTCCGCCAACGATGTAAGCTTTTCCCTCGATCACGAATGCCGAGCCGTAAGAACGTGCCGGGAACGCATCCTGGTCGAATCCGTCGGCGAACTCGATGCGGGTCCAGTTACCTGCGCCGCCGTTGCCTGCCGGGTCGAAGCTATAAATATCCTTGAAAGATGTTTGTGCGTTGCTCTCGCCGAATCCTACATAAGCCTTAGTACCGATGGTGAATGAAATCGCCCCGGTTCTCTTACCGCCTTTGAATGTGGCCATTTCGGTCCATTTGTCGGTCGTAGGATTGTATTCATAAAAATCCTGGAAGAAGTTGCTGGCATTAAAGCCAAGGCCTACATAAGCTCTGTCGTTCACTACGAAAGAGGTTGCAAACTGACGGGTCCCGCCTCCGAAGTCGGCGATAGCATCCCATTTGTTAGTAGCAGGATCGTATTCGAAGAAATCTTTTTTGTAGCCGTTGTCGACAGTCAGTACGCCGTCATAACCGCCACCCACATAAGCTTTGCCTTTCAACACGAAAGCTGTGGCATTATTGCGGCCGGTTCCGGGGAAGGGGGTTATTTGTGACCAGGTTTGTCTTTCGGCATTGTAAGCCCAAAAGTCTTTTACCCGGGCAATTGTTTCATTTGTATAGCCAGTACCAATGTAACCTACGCTACCAATCACAAAACTCACCGCATTGGTCCGTATCGATCCTCCGAAGTTTGGCAGATCTTTTCTGAACCAGTTTCCGAGTTTTTCCGCATCATCATCCTTGTTACAGCTCATCTGTACCAACGCGGTAGAAGCGACTAGAAGGGCTAACGAAGTCTTTTTTAAGGTATTAAACATGAAATTATTGTTTGACGAATTGTTACAAATGAGTAATGATAATGATTGGTTGTTTTGGCTGGCCGCCGGTCTTTAAACGCTACGACAGGCTCACCCGTAACTTAAATTTTTTGCAAACATAACATCTTGATACTGCTAAGTAAAATAATCGGAAATTTTTTGTCCAAAACTTTAATCTCCCAGTTACTTTCAACGCGTATCGGGTTACAATGTTGCTCGGCTGCGGATGCATGTAAGTCTGAGGATGCATTCCAACCAGAAATGGTTTGAAATAGTCTCTTTACTCTTTACGTTTCTTACCCGGCTTGCCACTAATCCGATGATTGCCACGTAACGGTTGAAAAGCCTTTGTTTAACTCTTACGTACGCATCCCGTTTTTTGTTGCAAACAGGATTTTACTTTCTTATTTGTTCTAAATCGTTGAATCATGTTGTATTTAAGAATGCAACTGATATTTTTGCACCTTTTACCGTTCTTGCTATAAATGAAATTTCAGTCTTATTCCTTCGGGAAGTCGTCAATAGTCTACAAGCTTCTGATCATTATTGGATTTGCGTTCTCGCTCACGGCCTGTGAGTGGGGGGATCAGATAGAATCCCTGTCACAGCCTAATCCTGACGATTTTGCTGTGCTAAATTCGGATACTGTCACCATCAAGCTTTCAACGATCGGAACGGACTCGCTAATGACGGGCGCGGCTACGCGGATGCTTTTGGGTACATACAAAGACCCTTATTTTGGTAGGGTAAAGACGATGAGCTTTTTTCAGCCTACGCTGAACGGAGGTCTATCCCTTGCCCAGGAAGCAGAATATGATTCGCTGATTTTATCGCTGAATTACGATAATACTTACAGCTATGGCGATACGACTAAGCCGATGAACCTGACGGTCCACAAGCTGCTTAAAGACATTGTGGATATTCCTCAGGGAGGTGCTTACTGGAATCATAATTCTACTCCTTATGACCCTGCACCGATTGGGAAAATCACCGTTGTACCAAGGCCCAGAACCACCGGACAACTGAAAATCAGACTTTCAGACGCGCTCGGAAAGCAGATTTTTTCAATGGCCAAAAACAACCAGCTTGCCTCGAGTGTCGACTGGATCAATCTGGTGAAGGGACTGGTCGTCGTGCCTGCTGCAACGGACAATGGCCCGATTGTCGGCTTCGAATGGGGGCCGAGTGTAGATAGTACTTCTGTACAGCTTCACTACCACACGCCTTCGGTAAGCGAGATCAAGAAGGATTCGACCCTATTTAAAGTTACCGCAAACTACAATCAGACGGTAGCTGATCCAGCTGGAACGCAGCTTGCGAAATTGCCGGCCAACAAGCGGCTTTCGCTGCCATCCTCGCAGTCGGGGAATCAGGCGTTCATGCAGGCCGGAACGGGTATCATGATCCGGGTCGATCTGCCTTATCTGCACAATCTCAAATACGTCCAGTACGCAGCCATTAATAAGGCTTATCTGCGCGTGAAGCCTTTGAGGGCCTCCGTTACTAATGCGCTCAGGGTGCCACCGGTGCTGTATCTCTACCGGCTCGATAAAAATAACCAGTTTTATACAGACGGCAACGGAGCCCCTTTGGCAGTGACTTTGCTGGGTAGCGGAGGTGGCGTGTCTAGTCCCTATTTTAATGACCTGATTAAAAACGAGCAGTATTACCGCTTCGATATCAGCTCATTCGCCACCGAGATAATGGTTTCAGAAACCAATGATGTCGGTGGCTTTATCATCCGCAGCAGTCCGTTCGGTTCGAGCGGCACGTTTCGCGATGCCGGCAGCGAATTTGCCAAAAGCGTCGACCGCCTGGTGGTGGGAGATCAGCTGAATGCCGACAAAGGGGTGGAGCTTGAACTATACTACACCAAGGTTAAACCTAAATAATATTTTGACCATCACAAAGAAGGGGTAGGCCACAAAGCTTACCCCTTCTTTGTTTACATGACCACTCCATTTTTTGGCAGGATCTTTTCTGGAATCTTATCGGCGGCTATCAGTTGCAGCAGGTTGATTTCGATACTTCGCGACATGGAAGTCATCGGAATATCGTTTGGACCGTTTTCAAATGGGTTTTGCATGATATAAGCAATCCATTCCACGTAAAAGAACAGGAAGGAAATCGTAAATGTGATCGGGATGGCGATCCGCCCGATGCTTTCCACCAGACCCATCGGAAGAACCAGCGTGAAAATGAATATCACCAGGTGCACAAAAAAAGCATATTGGGTAGGGAAAACGGTATTCTTGATGCGCTCGCATTTGCCCATCGCATCGCACAACCTTTGTAAGGTGTTGTCGATATTCTGATAGAGCAGTGTCTTGATTTGACCCGAATCGTGCAATGCGGCCATTTTGAACTGGAGCAGATTCAGGATAGCGTTGGGGATATTGTCTTGCGCGCTTACATACTCGTGCTCTTCGGTGGTCAGGTGCAGGTCTGCATACACGAGCACCTGCGTGCGGCGTAGCGAATTGGTCAGGGCATAACACCAGGCGATTTGCAAATGGGCAATGCTGGAAACCAGCTCGTCTTTCTGCTTCTCGGGTGCTTCGATGAATGCCTTTGCCTGGCGGACTAGCGTGCGGCTGTCGTTGACGATCTCACCCCAGGATTTGCGCGCTTCCCACCAGCGGTCATAGGCTGAATTAGTCCGGAAGCCGAGCAGCAGCGAGAGCGCCGTACCGAGAATAGTGGTGATCGAGATAGGGAAGGAGAGAAAGTGCCAGTTCTGATAGCTGAAAAGATAAAATACCAGCGTTGCGTAGGCGGTTACTGCAACGACGCCCACCCAAATACCTTTGAGCAGGCGCCAGACCGAGAAGACCTCTTTGACGTACATAAATGATCATAATAAGTTCTGTGCCAAAATAAAAAAAGCGGGCCATAGTAATACCTATGACCCGCTTTTTAAATAAATACAATACCTGTTAATGCGAGGGAGCGTCAGCGATGTTACCCGGTTTTGCCGGCTGTTGGCCTTTTTTGCCTGTAGCCAGCTTCTCGATGGCCACAAACAATACAGGCACCACAAAGATCGCCAGCGAGGTAGCCGCTAGCATACCGCCAAATACGGTCCAGCCGATTGTTTTGCGGGACTCGGCTGCTGCACCGCTTGCAAATGCCAGCGGAAGAACCCCCAGGATGAATGCCAGCGAGGTCATGATAATCGGCCTTAAACGAAGCTGCACCGCTTCCAATGTCGCTTTGACGAGCTCCATACCATTATCGACCCGCTCCTTGGCAAATTCAACGATCAGGATCGCATTCTTGGCCGCAAGACCGATCAATGTAATCAAACCGATCTGCGCGTAAATATTATTTGACAAATTCGGCAGGAAGGTCAGCGTAAGGATCGATCCGAATGCACCGATGGGTACTGCGAAAAGTACCGAGAACGGGATCGACCAGCTTTCGTAAAGCGCTGCCAGGAACAGGAACACAAATACGATAGAGATCGCAAAAATAGTGGTCGTACTGTCACCTGCTTTGATCTCTTCACTACTCATACCTGAAAACTCGTAGGCGTAGCCCGCGGGTAGTTTGGCGGCTTCCTCGCGCAGGGCTGTGATGGCCTGACCACTACTGAAACCGGGTTTGGGCGTACCGTTGATCTCCACTGAACGGTAAATGTTGTAGTGGGAAATCAATGCAGGGTTTTCTACCACTCTTGAAGTAACCAGTGCGCTGAGCGGGACCATGTTGCCGGCCTTATTGCGTACATAGAACTTCTGGATCTTATCCAGCGAGGAGCGGAAACTGCTGTCGGCTTGCACCATTACGCGGAAGTTACGGCCGTAAAGGTTGAAGTCGTTGACATAACTGCTACCCAAAAGCGTCGACAGCGAGTTAAATACATCATTGACCTGCACGCCGAGCTTCTTGGTTTTTTCCCGGTCGACATCGATCTGGTAGCTTGGCGTCCTTGCGTTGAAGAAGGTATAGGCTACTGCTATTTCGGGGCGTTTATTTACCCTTCCCAAAAACTCACGGGCCACTCCTTCGAATTGCTGGATATTGTCGGTGCTGGTTGATTGCTGCAACTGAAAGGTAAAACCGGAGGTCGCCCCAAGGCCCGGGATCGCAGGAGGCGCAATTGCCAGCACGCGGGCTTCCTTAATGTCGGCGGTACGTTTCTGGATCTCTTTGATCACGGCCTGCACATGGTGCTCGGCACCTTTCCGGTCGGCCCACGGGTGCAAGCTTACAAACATAGTACCCACGTTGGATTTGTTTGAAAAGCTGATCACGTTCAACCCGGCGAGTCCACCCACCACTTTCACTTCCGGAATAGAGGACACGCGCTGCATGATATCTTTGATCATCGCAACGTTTCGGGTGGTGGAGGTGGCTTCCTGCATTTCGTAGGTTACAAAAAGACGACCCTCATCTTCCACTGGAATAAAGCCCGACGGTTTGTTTTTGAAAAGGAAAAACAGTCCAACAAACAGGCAGACCATCATTACCAGCACGAGCGGGGTGGCTTTGATCCATTTGGAAACGCCTCTGGTGTAAGAGCGCGAAACCTTATCAAACCAGCGGTTGAAACTATCGAAGAACCGTTCAAGCAAGTTCTTTTTATCGTCCGCACCTTTGGACGGCCGCAGCATTATCGAGCAAAGCGCTGGCGTGAGCGAAAGTGCGACAAATGCAGAAAGCAGTACAGATACCGCGATGGTGATCGCAAACTGCTGATAGAGGCGCCCTACGATACCCGGCACAAAACCAACCGGTACGAATACGGCTGCCAGGATCAAGGCGATCGCAATTACCGGGCCTGAAATATCCTTCATAGCCTGCTCGGTTGCAGCGCGCGGCGACATTTTCTTCTCATCGATATAATGCTGCACCGCTTCTACGACCACAATCGCGTCATCGACCACAATACCAATCGCCAGTACGAATGCAAACAGGGTTAGTGTGTTGATCGTAAATCCGAATGGAATAAAGAATATGAATGTACCGATCAGAGAAACAGGGATTGCAAGGATCGGGATCAGGGTCGCACGCCAGTTTTGCAAAAACAAAAACACAACAAGGACGACAAGGATCATTGCCTCGCCAAATGTGTGAAGTACTTCCTCGATTGAGACTTTCACGACCGACGCTGTTTCAACCGGGATCACATAATCGATGTCTTTTGGGAAGGTTTTCTTCATTTCCGTCAGTGCCTTCATCACACCTTCGTAAGTGTCAAGCGCGTTTGCGCCTGGCGCCTGGTAGATCAGCACGAAGGCCGCAGGCTTGCCACTCACGAAAGCATTGACGCCATAATCGAATTTACCCAGCTCCACACGCGCCACATCGCGCAGGTAGACCACGCTACCCTCGTCAGGCGATGAGCGGACGATGATATTTTCAAACTGCTCCTTGGTATTTAGGCGGCTGTTGGTCAAGACGCTGTATTCAAATGCCTGCGCATTCGGCTGTGGCGTGCCGCCGACCGTACCGGCAGCGACCTGCAAGTTCTGCTCTGCCAATGCCGCCGAAATGTCCGACGGGGTCATTTTAAGGTTGGCCAGCTTCTCGGGGTTCAGCCAGATACGCATACCGAAGTCATCGGCACGCGAGACGATATCACCCACACCTTTCACGCGTTGAAGGGCGTCTTTGAGGTAAATGTTGGCATAGTTACCGATAAACTGCGCATCATGGGATCCGTTGGGCGAATAAAGGGCCAATGCGATCATAATGCTCGGCTGGCGCTTACGCACTGTCAGACCAAGGCGCTTAACCGCGTCAGGAAGGGTGGGCTCGGCCACACTCACGCGGTTTTGTACGTCGAGCGCAGCAATGTTAACATCCGTACCGACGTCGAATGTGACGTTGATACTGCTTTGCCCGCTGCTGGTACTGTTACTCGACATATATGTCATGCCGGGTACACCGTTGATCTGCGTTTCAATGGGGGTTGTCGTGGTCTGCTCGACGGTTTGAGCGTCGGCTCCCGTAAAGTTACCGCTCACAGTTACGGTAGGAGGGGTAACGTCGGGATACTGCGCCACCGGCAGGGTGGTAAGGGCAATGAGCCCCACCAGGACCAGGACCACCGAGGATACTATCGCGGTGACCGGCCTTTTTATAAAAACATCTGCAATCATTTCGTACTGGTTTATGAAATAGTAAAACGGACCGGCTGCTTATTTTTTCTGAGGGGCGCCCTGAACAGGTGCGCCTTCCTGAACGACGGCTCCTTCGCGAAGGTTCTGAACACCTTCCACCGCGATTTTCTCGCCTTCTTTAAGCCCGTCTTTAATAATAACGTTGGGGCCGATGGCCGTGCCGATCACCACTTTGCGTTGGGTGACCTTGCTGCTGTCGCCTGCCACGTACACAAAATATTCGCCCAACTGCTCGGTTACGGCTTTATAAGGGATCACCACGGATTTTGAGCCAGCATTGTTGAGTACCATCACAGACCCGCTCATACCTGCGCGGAGCTGGTTTTCTTTGTTAGGGAATACCAGACGAGCCTTGATGCTTCCTGTTTGCGGGTCGACGGCGCGGTCGAGCAATGCGATCTTTCCATGCGCGGGGTAAACCTCATTTCCGAATTTGATCGAGAAGGTCGAATCGCTCGCTTTTTGAGACTTCATCAGCGAAGTGAAACGGTATATCTCCTTCTGGTCGACATTGAAATCAACTGCAAGCTGATTGTCGGTTGAGACCGTATTCAAAATGGTCTGACCCGCTGAGACAGGGGCGCCGACTTTGACGGATGAAATGCCAATGATACCGTCAAAAGGAGCGGTCACTTTGGTATAACGCACGCTGGTTTGGGATGCCTTAATGGATGCTTTGGCCGCGTCTACCTGCCTTTTAGCTACTTCGAGGGCAGCGTCGGCGTTGTCAACGAGCTGTTTTGCTACCGCGTCATTCTTTTCGAGCTCATGGTACCGGTCAGCGTCTTTCTGCGCGCGGGCAAGATTGGCTTCCTGTACATTCAGACTGGCAACAGCCTGGTCGTAGTTTGCATCGTAAAGCTGCGCATCGATCGTATAAAGCAATTGGCCTTTGCGTACGCGCGCACCATCACTGAAATGAATGCCGGTTATAAAGCCACTAACCTGCGGGCGAAGCTCGACCTCGTTTAACGGAACTACGGTCGCAGGGTATTCATCGTAGTAGGATGCTTCCGAGGTTGTAACCTCTGTCAAAGTTACCTGAACGGCCGGGGGCGCGGTGGGGGCCTGTTGCTGATCTTTTTTGCCGCATGAGAAGATCGTCAATGCAAGCAGGGCAGCGGAGGAATATTTTATTGTATTTAAAAACATATCATCAAAATATTTTCGATTGAAGCAGAAGTTAAGTGTGGTCATGCCGAGTTGCCTGAGCGTGGTCGGCTGGATCCGTTTATTAAATATTGATCTGTCCGAGCGCTTTCTGAACGTCGATCTTGCTGGCCAGCACCAGGTACAATGCATTGTAATAATTGATGCGCGCCAAACGAAGGTCGGTTTCAGAAGTAACCACTTCCAGGTAAGTCTTGATACCCGATTTGTATTGCAGCTGGATCACATCATACACCTCACGGGCAAGCTCAACATTCTCTTTCTGGGCGAGCAGGTTGGTCAGGTTGCCTTTGTAGTTGGCCAATGCCGCCGCGTATTCCGAGTTAACATTGTTTTGAAGGCCTTTCAAATCCCAGTCCAGGCGTTTGAGCTGCCATTCGGCCTGTTTGGTATTGGCCTTCCTTTTTCCGCCCTGGTAAATGGGGAGCGAAAGCGTGAGCACACCGAACGAGTTGGGATAGTTCTTGTTATAAAGGTCCGAAAAATGGTTGTTCTGAAAGTTGAGGTTGTAAGCCCCGTTCACGGCGAGGTTTGGCAAATAGCTCCATTTATTATACGTTAAATTCGCTTCCGCCAGTTTTTTCTGAGTCGCCAGGATCTGGTACTCGATCCGGCTGTTCAGATCGACGTTTTGCAGGGTGTCAAGGGCGATCTCGCGCTCCATTTGCAAAGTATCGTAACTGATTTGCAGCGCCTTGGTGAGCGGATAGCCCATCAGCGTTTTCAGGTATTCCAGTTTGGCCTTCAACACTTCTTCGTTGCTCTTCTTATTGGCGCGGGTGTTGTTAAGTGAAATAGTGGCCCTTTTGTAATCAATTTTGTCGGTAATACCGGACTTGTACTGGTTTTCGGCATCTTTCAGGCTGCGTTCGAGGCGTAAAATGTCTTCACTGGCCACCTTGATCTGCTGGGTAGTGGCCAGCACATCGTAGAATGCCTTCGAGACATTGACAGCCAGATCCGTTTTGTTGTTGACCGTGTTCTGGCTGGCCGCAAAAAGCACATCGCCGCGCGTTCGTTTGGCCAACAGTACATCCCGGTTGAAAATCTGCTGCGAAAGTGTAAACTGCGCCGCAGAAAGGTTGTTTACACCTAACTTCACCGGGTTACCCGCGATAATGCTGGTCTGAACAATAAAGTTGTGCTGCAAATTGTAGTTGAAGCCGATCTGCGGGTACCAGTCGGCCAATTTGGCCCGGACCTGGTTGGCCGTGATCTGCTCGTCGATCAGCGATTGCTGGATCGCTGGCTGGTTTTTGATGGCGTAGGCGACCACATCCTGTAAAGTTGCCTGCTCCAAAACCGGCGCTTCCCGGTTAGTTTCCTGTATGCCCTGAGCCAGGGCAGTACTGAGCAAATTCAATAAGAGGAATGCCGAGCTAAGCGCCAAACGCGTCGTTTTTTGTGGCTTAGACCAATACTTCATGTACGTGTGAATTAGAATTTGGATAGAGATAAAGTGTTTTTGGCCTGATGATCAGCAGGTTTTGTAATTTAAAATGTGAAAGGAGTCAGCTGTCCGTCGGAAGAGACTGGATTTGGACCCCCGAAAAGAAAAGATTGAGCGGGATTGACATGGCCTGTGGGTTTGAAACAATTTGTAAACAATCGGTGACATACCTGGTCTGCGTATAAGCTGCCCCGTTGCCGGATTGTACTTATTAAGGATTAAACAGCTGGAATAGTTTCCTGTTTATTTGAAAAAAATTGGCAACGCACCATACTTTCTTTAAAATGTTTAACTTTTAAAGCGAATTGTGCTCAAACCAGCAGTTTGGTGGCTATTTGGATGTGTAGAAATTACGCATTAAACCTTATTCGGTAGCTGGCTCGTGTTGCGGCCAGGTCTTCTGGATCAGCCAGGCAAAGATGATCACTAGCGCGCAGCCGATCAGGTTGAGCCACAAAAATGCGGTCAGCTCGATCACATAGCTGACAATGACGAATGCCTCGGCGATAATACTTGCCCAGAAAACAGCCCTGCTTCCGATACTTTTGAAATAGAATGCCACCAGGAATATGCCCAGGATAGTTCCGTAAAACAGCGACCCGAGAATATTCACCGCCTCGATCATGCTTCCCAGCCGCGAAGCATACTGCGCTACTGCAATGCAGAACACGCCCCAAAAAACGGTCGCCCAGCGGGATGCCGCTACATAGTTGTAGCCATTTTCGTCCTTGCGGATTATTCGCTTGTAAATGTCGATGATCGTGCAGGATGCCAGTGAGTTATATGCGGCCGCCACAGACCCCATCGAGGCCAGCAGGATCACTGCGATAAGCAGGCCCACCATGCCCACTGGCAGGTAATCGATCACAAAACGAAGAAAGATGTAGTTGACATCGTTGGTATCACCGCCATTGGCCTTCGATAGCAGGGTGGTAGCCTCTTTGCGGACATCCTTTACCTTGTTTTCCAGCTCAGCAAGGGTGCTTCGCGAGGAGGCGATCGCCTGCTTGTCGTCTTTGCGGATGGCTTCGGTAAGCGCCATTACATAAGGGCGTTTTACGGTCTGGATCTGCTGATGCTTCTTTTCGAGCGCTAAGTATTCGGCCGCATACGGGCCGGATTGCACATGATCAACGGCAGTCTTATTGAAAAACAAGGGAGGGGCTGTAAACTGGTAGAATGCAAACACGAGCACTCCCACCAAAAGAATCAGAAACTGCATCGGGATTTTAAGTAGCCCGTTCATGGCCAGCCCGAGCTTGCTTTGCCCCTGGGAGCTTCCTGTCAGAAACCGGCCGACTTGGGACTGGTCCGTGCCGAAATAGGAGAGTTGCAGGAAAAATCCGCCGATCAGCCCCGACCATACATTATATCTGTTGTTCAAATCGAAGGTAAAGTCGATCAGATTGACTTTGCCCATCTTGCCAGCCACATGCAAAGCATCGGTGAATGACACCTGCTGGGGCAGGAACTTTACCACCATCACACCTGCTACCACCATCCCTACCGTGATAATGCCCATTTGCTGCAAATGCGTGTGCGAAACAGCCCGAGAGCCTCCCAGCGTTGTGTAAAGTATCACTACACCACCGGAGATAATGTTGGTCCAGGTGATATCCCAGCCCAGAATGGCCGAAAGGATCAGCGAAGGGGCATAAATGGAAAGGCCTGTCGATAAGCCGCGTTGCAAAAGAAACAAAAATGCTGTGAGCGCGCGCGTGCGCAGGTCGAAGCGGCCTTCGAGGAATTCGTAGGCTGTGAAAATTTTAAGCTTGCCAAATTTGGGTACAAATGTCACGCAAAGTACCACCATCGCCAGCGGCAGGCCGAAATAGAACTGCACAAAGCGCATACCGTCGGTGTAGGCTTGCCCGGGCGCGGAAAGAAATGTGATCGCGCTGGCCTGGGTGGCCATCAGCGACAGGGTCACGTGGTACCAGGGCATAGACTGGCCTGCAAGCAGAAACGAATCTATCGTATGCTTTTCACGGCTACGATAGATGCCATACAGTACTACAAAAAGCAGGGTAAACGAAAGAACAATCCAGTCGAGTGTGCTCATTGAAAACGGGTCATAAATAAATAGAAGAGGACGACTTGTAATGCGAGCATGCCGATCAGCAGAATGTACAGCTGTTTCCAGCTATTGACAAATGGGGGCAGCCCGTCGCGGTCCTGCGAGCTATTTTCTTTTATGATCATTGTTCAGGTCGAAAGGTCTAGTACTGAAATGGGCCGGGTATTGTACCACAAGCAAAAGTAGAACGGTTTTGATTTACTTTTAGCATGTAAAAATGTTAACGAAGCGTTAACGGTGGTGTATGGGTACTAAACACCAAAACCACCCCAAGCACTCACCCGCTTTCACCAGTTTGCACAAGGGGTATTTTCATGGTGAAATGTAGAAAGGCTAGGATTTAATTGTTAAGTTTGAGGTAGTAAATCCACCCAACGTTAATTACTTCATAATGATTTCCATCTACAAGGGCTCGTGCGTCTTTTCTTTCCCATTATTTAAATTCTTCATCGTTTCGTGCTGGTTGATGACAACCGGTTTTATATTTCCGGCTTCCGCTCAGGACACCAGCTCGGTCGTCGGGCATACCGATGCCTGGGTTGAAGTGGTGGGTTACGGTTCAACCGTCTCGCGTACGCCTTTTTGGGTTCACGCAAACCAATGGGGGATCGTTCCTACGACGGGCCAAATCGGAAGTCTCAGAGCAGGTGTAGTTGGCCGGCAGCCGTTTTCCAATGACACAGCCTCCAAGAAACATTGGACGTACATATACGGGCTGGAAGTGGTTGGCAATGCCAACAAACACAGCAAGTTTTTACTTCCTCAGGCCTACGCCGGAATCGCTTTCAAAGAGCTTCAACTTACAGTTGGCCGCCATAAACAGTATGTCGGGTTCAACGACCACGAGCTTGGTACCGGTGCTTACATGTGGTCGGGTAATGCATTACCGGTGCCAAGGATTCAACTCGGATTCGAAAATTACGTTCCTTTGATCAGGAATTTTCTATACTTCAAAGGCTTTTATTCAGACGGGTTTTTAGACGGCAAGAGGCCGGTGACCAGCGAGCTGAAATTTCATAATAAGAGCCTTTATGTTCGCTTGGGAAAACCAAACGGAAAGGTAAAGCTGCACGGCGGGTTTAACCATGCAGTTCAATGGGGCGGAAAGTCACCCTACTTTACAAAAAATGGGCAGATGCCTAATGGGATCGATAAGTACTGGTACGTGGTGACGGGCTTTAAACCAAAAGGAAAAGTAGACGGGATTTCTTCGTTTGACGAGTCCAACCGGATCGGTAACCACGTGGCCAGTCTTGATTTCGGATTGGAGCTTGATCTGAAATCAGTCAACATTATGATTTACAGACAAAATCTTATCGAAGACGGCTCTCTTTTTTACCTTAATAATATTAAGGACGGACTCAATGGTGTGAGTTTCAAAATGAAGGATAATGAAGGCAAAAATTTTAGTCTTGACAGGCTAACAATCGAGCTGCTCTATACAAAAAGTCAGGGTGGAAGCGAAGCGGCCGACGGAAACAGTATCCGCGGGAAAGACGATTACTTTAATAACAGCCAGGTCCGGGACGGATGGTCCTATCACGATCGGGGTCTGGGAACACCTTTCATTACACCACAGATTGAGAATAACTGGCCCAGGTACGCGGACTTCTTTACGAACAACAACAGAGTATGGGTACTACACTCGGGAATGCAAGGAAAGCTGAACTCGGCGATATGGACGACTAAACTGTCACTTTCCAGTAATCAGGGCACGTACGATCAACCATTGCCAGCCAAGACCTACCAGTTTTCTGGCATTATTGCGCTTGAAAAACAGGTAGGTCTACTGGGCGGGTCAAATGTTCGAGCAGCGGTCTCGGTTGATCAGGGTAAGCTCTTTGATAATGCGGTTGGCCTTATGCTGGCTATTCGCAAGAATTTTGCCTTTTAAGTTTAAGCACCAGCCACAATTCTTTCCAAACATACTCGAAGGCTGTCACGCCAATAAGGGATTTGAATAGAAAAGGTGTTTTTGATTTTAGTCTTATCCATCACAGAATAGGCCGGGCGTACCGCTTTGGTTACATATTCTGATGTTTTGACCGGATTAAGTGCCACCTGAGTGCTGCTAATATCAAAAACAGCTTTGGCGAAGTCGTACCAAGAAGTAACCCCCTCGTTGCTGTAATGATAGATCCCGTACGCGTTATTTTCTGACTCAATAATGTCAAGGATCACGTTCGCCAGGTCGATCGCATACGTAGGTGAGCCGGCCTGATCGACGATCACGCCCAGCTGGTCGCGCTCGCGGCCGAGGCGCAGCATTGTTTTAACAAAATTATTTCCAAACTCGGAGTATAGCCAGCTTGTGCGGATGGTGAAGTGTTCAGGCAGGATTTCTGCGATTGCAGCTTCACCTTCAAGCTTGGTCAGCCCGTATATATTTTCAGGTTCCGCCGCATCCGTTTCTGACAGCAGCTTGGGGACATCCCCTTTGAACACAAAATCAGTGGAAATGTGAATGAGTGTTGCCTGGTGTTTCTTGCAAACTTCGGCTATATACGCAGCTCCGTCCCGGTTCACTTTCCGGCAAGTATCCACGTCCTCCTCGGCTTTATCTACCGCTGTGTAGGCGGCGCAGTTGATCACGTATTGTGGCTCTTCGGCTGTAAACAACTTGTCTAGAAGGTCTTTGTCGAGGATATTGGCGTCTTCTTCGGAAGGAAATGAAATATCGGTGAGATTACGTTCAGCTGAGATCTTTTTAAGGCAGCTTCCTAACTGCCCTGAGGCACCTAATACAACTATTTTCATTGAGTATTTTTATAATGCTTGGGTGGCAAAGTTAAACAATGCCTCAGGGAAGGGAGTGTTATTTGGAGATTATTATTTTGCGGGACGTGGTCTCGCTATTTCGACGCCAACATCGACAGCCTACCAATCGGCGGGCCGAAGAGGCTGGGGATGTAACTCAAAAAGCGCCATCGGCGCCTTTTGAGTTACTTTCGGTTGTGGATACTGCAAGAAAAAACTACTGACCGCGTCCAAGAACCATTACTTGAACGGTTCTGAAAATCAACTGGACGTCGTCAAAAACGCTATATGATTTAAGATATTGAAGATCGTATTTCAGACGCTCTACGTTTTTCGCCACGGTATCGGCATAGCCCACATTAATCTGACCGATCGAGGTAATGCCCGGTTTAACGGTGAGCAGGCGCTGGAAATCATGGGGAGCGGCCTCCATCAGCATGTCAACGTCGTATTTATATAAGGGGCGCGGCCCTACTACGGACATTTCACCTTTCAGTACATTGATAAACTGCGGAAGCTCGTCGAGGCGCGATTTACGCAGGATACGGCCAATTGGGGTAATACGGGGATCGTCATCGCCTTTGGAATGCTGCAAACCCATTTTGTCGGCATCCACGCGCATGCTGCGGAACTTGTAGATGTAGAACAATTCGCCCCAGCGGCCTGAACGCTGCTGTTTGAAGAACACAGGTCCAGGTGAGGTAATTTTGATCGCTGCCCACACCAGGAAGAATACGGGAGCGCCGAGAATCATCACAACAATCGAAAACACCAAGTCGAATGTGCGCTTTACTGTCTGTTCGTTCAGACTTGAAAACGGTTTAGTATTGACTTGGATAATTGGATACATGTCATGGTACTCGATGGAAGCCATATTAGTCATAAAACCACGAAAATCCGGTACCAATCGAATCTGTGTTCTTTGGCGTTCGCCCATTTTGATAATTTCCCTGATTTGATCATCGTTAAGCTCATTCAAGCAGCAATACACATAGTCGAGCTGTTTATCTTTTACCATTGATTCTAACTCTCGAACAGGATCAAACTTGGGTAATTCGAACATACCATAGAAACGGTAACCCAGTTCTTTCCTTTCCTGGTAGAATTCGCGAATCAAGGCAGCCAAATCGCCCTTCCCGACAATAACAAAACGGTTGTAGTTATAGCCAGCTTGTCTGTAAAGTTTCAGAAACAGCACAGCGGCTGCACGAGAAAGAAGAGACATTATAATGAACAAACAGTAAGTCATCAGGAAAAGATAACGGCTGTACTCTTCTCCTTGTTTGCTTAAATAGAGAATCGCCATTATAATTGCCGCATGGATGACAGCCGCTTTAACAAACTTTACAAGTTGCGTATTAAAGTGATAAGAAAGCCGAGAAAATTGATAAGTCTTGAGAATGTGTATGGTTAAAATCCATACAAGGTTTGCAGACAGCAGGAGATTTAGATATTGGTTTGTGAATAAATCAGAAAAACTGTCAAACCGAAATACATAAGCTAAGAAAAACGACAGATTGAGAAGACCGATGTCAACCCACAGATGAATTTTGGGTAAAAGCCCCGGATAATGGTTTTTCATAATTTTAACGTTGAGTAGTATTTTTCTCCGAATATGATGAATCGCATACGATTTTACAGTGATTCGGATACACAACAATACGATAAACCCTTGAATAATGCAACTATCGTTCTTGAAATGAGAAAAGACAAATAAACCATTCTGGTGTGGAAACAAGCGAAAAAGCCGAGAAATGGACTTATTGAGACTATTAATCCGTGAAAATGTACCACCCAGAACCTCATAAATTTCCGATTGATATATTTAGAAATCCAAATATCGGAATACAACACATCGGCTAGGTTACCGTTGTGTGATTCACGACCAGAATGCGCAATTAAGTATTCAAGTCATACTATGATACACTTACACTTACTCAGATCCGAATTTGGGTTGTATTTTACCTCACAACGATCACTCGTTTGGTCTTCGATTCCCAGTCGCTTTTGAGCACGACCAGATATGTTCCTGTTGGCTGTGCATCGAGGTCAATATATTCGGTTATTTCCTGGCCGGTACCCAGGATTGGACGAGTCATAATCAGCCTTCCATCCCGTGTAAATATATTGAGGCTAGCCGGTTTCCCAGCAACGATCTTCAAGGTGACTTTGAATCGTCCACTCGATGGGTTGGGCGCCACCTGCAATGCGATACCTACTGAAGTGTCATAATGAATTACATCTATTGACCCGGGTTCTTCGACAGAAGTTACTCTTGCTGTGGGAGCCTGGCACGTAAGGCTAAATGAGGTGGCCGCGCCTGAACCCGGTATTAGGTAGCCTGAGTTTTTGACCCGCGCGGAGAGCTGGTGTGGGTTTCCATCTTTCAAGGCTGCCGGCAGTGCAAAACTGAATCCGTAATTTCCTGTGCCTATACCACCGTCTTTGAGGTTTTGCCGAAAGATACTAGCTAAGCCGGACCCTAGGACCACACCGTTTTCGACCAGTTCGACGGTAAGTGTTTCATTCGGATAATTTTTATCCCAAACCCAGCCTTTAACCGTCCCACAGTCGATCGCTACAGAGCCTGCATTGAGGTATGGGAGTGCACAGGTGATTGATTTAGGGGAATTGGACAGCACGACGGTCGACCCCTTCACCCTGATGCTGATCTGATGTGCTTTCGTATCTTTCAGTACGGCCGGAAGCGGTATGCTGAACCCGTAATTACCAGTTCCTGTCCCGGCACTTTGTAGGTCGGACCTGTACATGTTTGCAAGCGCAGTGGCAAGCACGGTGGTTCCTTCCATCACTTCAACGGTGAGGGCATTGTTGGGGTAGTTTTGGTCCCACGCCCATCCTTTAATGGTCCCGCAATCAATGGATTCGAATGCGCCTGCATATGCAACTGGTAATGCGCATGTGAGGCTGAATGAAGTGGCTGCACCTGCACCAGGTATCAGGTAACCCGAATTTTTCACCCTTGCAGAAAGTTGGTGCGGTTTAGCGTCCTTCAAAGCTGCGGGCATTGGTATGCTGAACCCGTAATACCCTGTGCCAGTACCACCATCTTTCAGGTTCTGCCTGAAAATGTTGGCCAGGCCAGTAGCTCGAACGACACCGTTTTC
>NZ_JBQENV010000007.1:0-118866 GCF_052044875.1 Dyadobacter sp. 22481 | reverse complement strand
TAGGTAGCCGCCACAATTATTAATACACAGAAAAGCCACTCAGTAATGGGTGGCTTTTTGCGTGTATACCAATCTACTCACCTTTTCTTACAAAGGTTAAATGCAGTTGGAAGAGGCTCATCTCATAGGGGAGCAGACGGATCAGGGTTTCTCAACAGCCCTGATTTGGTCGAAGGCCAGGTTGCTGCTGCCTTCGCCTTTACCGGTGTTCTTCTTCATCCCCTGCCATACAAAAACCTCGCCATTGACCCAACGCGTACGTTGGAAGGATTGAGAGACACTCACACCTGCACGTGGAACTTCTTCTTCGTGAATGAAAAAAGCCAGAGGTGCCGATGTAGTACGGTCAGTACCGAGGTGATCAAGCCCTTCCCGCAAAATACTTGTGCGCGGTTTAACCTTCACCGGTTCGTGAGGATCTCCTTCAATGATTCGTAACATCGACGCCCTTTGCAGCTGGGTCTGGCGGTTATCGTTTTTGACATGCACAGGAATAAACGGTATCCAGTTTTCGGGCACGTCGGTCATCGCCTGGTAGCTGATCTTTGCGGTAAAGGGCACTTGCGCGGCAGATGTGCTCGCCTTTACGATGTTTTCGTGGTATTGCCTTACTCTCAGCGCCGCCTCACCGCCTTTGTCGGCAACTCCGATCGGCAGCGATACGGCCGTTTCAATACCCCACACCATGTTGGACATTTCATCGCGGATCAGCATGATTTTTTCCAAAGGCTCCCCTTCCTGCACTTTCATGGCTGCGGGTGCCAGAAACAGCGTATTATTTTGTGTCTGCGAACTTAGCTTAAACATGCTCCACGGCTCAGCGGCAACACTTTCCTGTTCGGCCGCCTTCACCCAGATCGTTTCTCCAAAGTTGTTGCGGACCGTCAGTCCTTCAATATTCGTGAGCACGCCAACCGGAAGCGTTTGCGGAAAAATAAACCAGTCATTGGCATAAATCAGGCCAAATTCCATTAAAAGTAACTTGGAAAGGTCTGTTGTTGAAGGTCTTACTGCACCCAGATTGGCTTTTCCGTCTTCGAATTTCCACCAGCGGGTGTCAGGCATCCCGTCAAACTGCACATGTGCCGGAATGAATGTTTCCGTGACCGTATCTTTCGGTTTTTCGGTTGCGAGGCCTTCTTTTTGATCGATATCGAATGCATACCAATCCAGATGGCCATCGTAATATTCTTTAGCGGTCAGGGTTTTGATATCCGTCGCCGAGAGCGCCGAGCTTTCAAACTGGTATTCGAGCCGATCGGGGAGCCAGGCATTATTTTCGTCCTCCTCCGGCTGGTGGTAAAGTTTTTTAAACCACAATCTGAAATTCTCCGCAAGTTCGGCGAGCACGCCTATCTGCCCGGCATCGGAAGTAATATCGTCGGAGGCCTGGTTGCCAATGATTTCAATATATTGTAAAAATTTGTAGCCGTCCATGCTGCGGCCACTGATTGCCGCATATTGCTGCCACACCTCCCGGTGCGCGTGGATATGG
The DNA here is from genome assembly GCF_052044875.1 of Dyadobacter sp. 22481. Classification (NCBI taxonomy): domain Bacteria; kingdom Pseudomonadati; phylum Bacteroidota; class Cytophagia; order Cytophagales; family Spirosomataceae; genus Dyadobacter; species Dyadobacter sp. 22481. The sequence goes on along the minus strand of NZ_JBQENV010000007.1, from coordinate 117,371 downwards.
TCGGTATTGCGGGCGGGGTCCGGCAAGACGAAAGTATACTGCCTAATGTAAGTTGCGGCCAAATCAAGACTTCTGGATTTCAAAAGTTTCAGCCAATATCTGCCCATTTGCAGCCTGATATCAATACTCAGTTCTTTTCCTTCCCTCGAAAAGAGTATCTTCTTTTGCTCGGCCTTAACTTCCAGTGGAACATTATCTTCATACGGCTCTTCCTTCCGGTTCGCCGCCTTATACAGGTCGAGCGGGGAGTTGGAAATATGTACTTTGGCGAAAACTGGGGAGCCCGCGTCGTCGCTGGTGAATTCTCCCATTTGCCATTGCCTTGTGAGCATCCACAATGCATCCCGTACCTCCGCTTTCATGGCCCTGTCAAAATCATGAGTGCGGGGACGTCCTTCCAGCCGGTTCCACATCATGACCGTGGGATGCAGCCTCTCCGCCAGTGCCTTACTAATATCCCTGGGGTTGAATTTATCTTCCATGACCTAATTGTTTTCAATGCGTTGGTAAACATTGTTGTTGATTGCCAAATTAGTCGCGACCGTGATCCAATGTAATGTGACGGCCATCATGGTAGTCGGCAGAAATTGAGCATACCTTGTTTTTTCCAACATAGCAGGTTCTACTGCTCGTTTTTTGGCCATTTCCAGGGTTTCTTCCAGTGCGGTGAGCAGGTTGTCCCATTCCCAGCTGCCGGTAAAATCCGGCGGAGTTACCAGCAGCATGGTCTGCGGTGGTTCGCTGTTCGGCTGGTCGTAGTGAAAGGCTATGCCTGTGTTTTGTTCCTTTGATGGGATTACCTCCGTCCATTCGTCAATCACAATGCCGCATTGGGTTTTGGTTTTATCAAATGGCTGGGCAAAATGAGCGGTATATAATAATGTATCGCTGTTGATTGCAAATGTATCGGCTTCGTCCTTTTCGTTTTTGAACTTCATGGCCGCCCACCGGTCGTTTTCCCGGAATGGGAATTGCAGGGGAGTTAGCTCAACGGCGTTTTCCGGTTTAAAAGCTGCGGAAAGCAATGCCACGTTCTCCCAATGCCATACTTTTTCCCTGACTCTCGAAACGCCGGCCAGCCAGTCGTCGACCGGGAAAGACCTCTTTTCATGGGTCCTGGTAAAAGCCAGCAGCTGGTTGCTGTTTGTAAACGAACTTTCAAATGCATTGCCCTCTTGTTCGGCGAGCCTGAAATGCATCAATACCAATGCATCTTCTCCCAATAGCTTTTTAAATGCGCTTTGCAGCAGGGAAATTTTGTCGGAATTAACGGTGGCTGCATTCGCTTTTTGTATCAGATCTGCGCATGTTACCAGCTTGTCTGTTACCGATTTTTGAATGTTTTTCAGGGCTGTTTCGATGTCTTCTTGGAGCGAAACAAGCCTCCTGTTTTCAGCTTCCGTATCATCGTTATCGGAGTTCGCCTGCTGCATGAAGCCGATGCCGGTCTGACTGTTTTCATAAAGTGCTAGTTTCAGGAACAGGGTCGAAGTTTTTTCAATCAAATCATCAATGCTCGTGCCGGAATGTGCTGCCAGCAAACTATCAATCTGAGTTTTGAGCATTTCAAGTTCATTCCTGAGTGCCGAGACGCGATTTTTGAATTGAACATCATTCACAATCGGAGCGACTTGCTGACCCGACCCCGGCAAGGTGAAGGTATTCTGATCCAATGGCTTGCTGCCGATCAGTATCTGTCGCAGGCTTCTAATGAGTGCTGCGAGTTCGAAAAACGAAACTTTCGATTTGTCGGCGGGATCAATGGGTCTGGTATAATTGATCTTCACCTCTGTTTTAGGATGTTCTGAAATCTGATACCGCACAAAATGCGAGATGCGATCGTCCAGTTCAGTCATGAATTGCTCGGAGTCGAGGTTCAGGAGATACAGTAGGTCGATAGGTTGCACACCCAGGTCGGTTTGAGAAACTTCTACAGACGTCAATGCTGATCCCGGCTTAATATAATCCACCTGGCAAAGAACCTTTTCGGGCGGCGGCAAAATGTCGGCCAGCCATTGATTAATACCGGGCTCTGCCTTTGCCCGGGGCGTCATGGCGATAGACGAAGGCGAAGCTGACGGGTCGGCATCGGTGTCAAACTGCACCGCCACTTTTTGTGTAAGCGTAACGCCGCTTCGGGGTGTCTGCACAACGTTGATTTCAGGCGGATAGCTTCCCTTGCTGAATGCGTCGGCCACACCCGCGGCCCTTTCAAAATTCCCCTGAACCATCTGATAGGCTTGCTCAGCCACTACCAAATCGGAAATGGCGTCGTTGATATCCAATATCCTGGCTGCTTCCGCATTAATCGCGATTGCTTGCGGGCTGCTTTCGTTCAACCCGGCAAAAGGAGGCAGACCGAAAGGAAATGTGCTGGTACCTGATTTTTGTATCTGGGCAACCAGTTTCAGTCCGTCCACCACATGATTCGCCTGCACCGTCGTAATGCTCTCGGCTGGGTCGCTCAATGTGTCTTTCAGGTTATCGGCCACCAGCGGAAATACTTTTCTCAAAGGATATATGTACGAATCGAGTTCGATCTCGCCGGCTCGGTCGTGCAGCCCGCGTTCAAACTGGTAACCGAGCAGCGCTGCCAGGCTTTGCCCGTTTCGTATCCCGTCCAGAAATTGATTGGCGACCCTGACCCGGTTGGAAGTAAGGTTGACCGCAAATGGATTTCCATCGCCCGAATGCTTGTTGGACTCGTAGGCGCTCCTGAGCACCGCGGCGGTCGCGGCCTGGTTTAGTGACGGTGCATGAATGTATCCGAGGTTATCGGCGTCCGTTTGCAGGGGCTTACCCGCTTCCCGGTTGAGTACCCTGTCCAGTTCAGGCGACAACTGAATGTCCGCCAGTACTTTCCTATTTGGCCGTACGTCGGTTAGCCAGCCATAGGCGCCCATAAAAATGCCTTTTGAATTTTTCCTCTCTGGCTGCCCGATCTTTCGTTGTTCACTCAGCTTGTAATTTGTTAGACCCGTCAGCCAGGCGTCAATGCGGTAATTGCAGCAATCCAGATGCTCGACGAGTAATCTTTCGAGGCGTGCGGTGGGTGTATTGACAAGTATTCGGATGGCCTCGATGGTATCTTTCAGCCTTTTCGTTTCGGCGGATTTATCCAGGATCTCGGGTTTATAAATATATTCAACCAATTTCTGGGTATCGTTTCCCGTGATGTTGCGGTCGGCTGCGTATAAGGATTCGAACTTGCTTCTGCCGCCTTCGCGCTGTACGCCAATGAAGTCGGGATCAAAAAAATCACTTAATTTTTTGGTGGGGTCTTTGGTAATGTTCAGCCTCGCCGCCGCATCCGCCTGGGCGAGCATCAGCGCATGCCGCAAAAGCAGATAGAGAATCGCATTGGGTGCTGCACGCCCACCAAAATCCTGCGTCCTGATGGTTTCGGCATTGGAGGTTGCCAGCCATTCCAGGTAGTTTTTATTCCCATCGGCAGTATATGGTCTGACCGGCGCCGACTCCGATATCGGCAGGTCATCCACCAATGGTCCGCCAAGCAAATTTGCTCCACCCAGGAAGTATTTTTTAGAAATAGGCAGGCTGCTGATGTTGAACAGATTATCTCTGTCCACAGCCGATGCAATGTCTTTTCTGATTTCGTCCAGCGCGTGATCAATAGTACCGGCGAATGCTACATCTTTTTGCAGGATAAGTTGGTTATAAAGCTGTTTGGCGCTTTGAGCATATCGCTGGTGAAATTCTACCGAATTAGGGTGCAGGCCTAGCACATTCAGCAATGTTTGCTGCGGGTCCGCATTATTCTTGCTGATCCTCGATACTTCCGGAACCAGGCTTGCCCAGCTTGAATCCATCTGCATCAGGAGGCGATGCAGCTTGTTGAGAAAGATCGTCTGGAGGTTTTTTCTGGGCGCCAGGACAGGGCCGGTTTGTGGTGCGGGGAATTTTAGCCTGGAATACGCCGTAACGGGAAGTATCCCGTAAGGCTGTTTCCCGATCCGAATAGCAGGCGCTGGTCCACGCCCCGACACATAGTCGGCAAAGAATGTTTTAGTCCGGTTAATCAGGTCGTCGGTAAAAAGCGGTGTCATCATTTCTTCCATAAAATAACCCAATGTGGCCGGGAAGAGGGCGGTGTTCATGGCATTGGCTTCCAACTGGTCGCTGCCGTTTGCATGGGGTACTTTTTTCAAAATGCCGGGGTCGATACCCAGCAGGTCCGCTAATTTTTGCCCATCCGATTTCGTCGCGAAATCGTCCGACTCATCGAACTCCGTGGATTTTTTGAATATGCGCGCGAAGCTTTCATCGGGATCTTCAACAGACGAGGCTCCGGAATTCTCGTCATCCGTATTGTTTGTCGGCGTGCCCTGCCTGAGTAGCTCAAAACCCCCTTTGCTCTCAAAATGATCGGATAACAATTTTTCGAGCAATGCCTGGCTTTTATCCTGATCGGTCGAGTAGCGTACTCCTACCACGAAGAGTTTGTCAAAACCAATCGCCGCACCGGCCGTGTTCATGGGAATTTTAACACCCATTCCGGCCGCAACAGCCTTCTCAAAATCAACCATCCACTGCAAGTCCTCATTGACGATCAGGTCACCGTTCGCATCCTTTTTGATTTGCTTGTCGGCCGGCAGCGACGGATCCGGGCCGACGGAGAGATTCTCCGACACATTCTGTTCAAACAGGAAAATTTGTTTGGCCGAACCATTATAGCCGATCGCTACAAACCGGTCGGGCAATGCAATCGCCTTCGGGGCTTTGGTCCAGGATGTAGGCGAGGTGGTTACGGTGGCATCGTCGGGAAATTGAAGGTCGGCAGGTTGCGGGTTGAGTGGTTTGTAATGCGAGACGATCCAGCCGGCCCGTCCGGCGCCGTGGCTGTTGACCAGACTTTTCCACGCGCCTTTTTCGAGCGTTTCATCACCATCAGCCTTCCAAATCTCAGTCCAGAATGATTTTGCATTACGAAGCTCCGACTCGGACAGCTGCTCCTCTTTGTGGTTAATATTGCAATCGTCCGGAAAGACCCTTAACCACAGTTCCCGGGCGGTTCCGGCTGTTTTGAAGCGGGTTTCGAGCCTCAGCGGAAATAAGAGGATCGGGAACGCATCGCTCAGTTCGGCGATTTTAGTAACCGGATTGAATAGGTCGCTCATGGTTCAAAATCATTTAGGTAACATTCGGGATGCGTGCACGCCTACTAAAACCGGTACCTGGTAAAGAATGTACGCCAGTTCGGCGGCGTCGCTATCGGGTGTCCAGCCGGCCTGGATATCGTCAGGATGTTTCACATTTTCCTGGTCTACATTGGGATCGGGAACATTGAAATTGGCCGTGGTAAATGAAGCGGCCGAATTAAGCTCAATGCATCTTCCCGCCTCCGTCTCAGTATGTTCCCAGGAGAAGTTATTCCAGTTGATCAGGCGAACATCACCGTTTTCAGTTTTTGTTTTTTCAATATCAAGGCCAAATCTGGGTTCTCCAGGCCTTTCTTTGATCACAAAAAACCATCCGGAATTGTTACCGGTCGAAGTGGGGTTTAATGTCCCTCTTGCTTCTTCATCGTCGAGATCGAAACCAAAGAAATAAATGTCCGGCTCCACTTTCGCTTCAAAGAGCGGGGTTTTGATGAGAGTTTCGGGCGGATTAAGCTTTTGAGCCTCCGTCAGTTCGATCAGTACCCTTTCCTCGTTCACATCGGGCACGTTATTTTTTTTGCCCCAATCAGCTTTATGGGCATAGATAACCGCCGTCGGATATTTTTTAAGCAGCTCGCCCCTGATTACCAGCACCAGTTGTGTTTTGCCGCTGGTCAATGCGCGCTGATTGTGTGTTCCCAGTTCATTCTTCTGAGGTGAGCCGGGGTCGGTAGGGTTTAATTTGGAAGTGTCAATTTTCGACCATTTGTGGATCGGTGGAATGTCGTAGAGCTGTTCCTTGATATTGTCGGGCACAGGTTGTGGAGGCAAAAAGCTTGTTACGTCCCAAAATTGACGGAAATAGGTTCCCCGCTGATCGGTCGGGTATTCCCGCCAGAGCAGTTCACGCGACATTTCGTGGTCGATGCCCACCATATATGCCTCGATAAACTTTTGGTTATTTTCGAGCAGGGTAATGCTGTTTTGCTCGATGAGGTTAATGTTCGGCAGGAAAAGCTCGGCAGACATATCGGCCAGCGGTTTATACATCGGCAGGTCGATCTCGGGATATACCATCACTGGTGCAAAGGTTTCCACCATCCTGTCCCTGATCCTGGACGGAATTTTGACAGCATCAAAAGTGCGTTTCGGGATCGTTACAGCCGGATCAAGCAGCTTTTTGACCTGCGTTACCATCTCCGCAAATTTCAGAATCGTTTTTTCCGGCGCCTGGTCGCTGATCTGTACAAACTCAAATGCATCTTTCAATGCCGCTTTAAATACAGTCGCTTCCTTGCTGTCGCGCTCGTTTCCCAGGAGCGTAAGGCGGGTTCTGCGAGGCTCGGAAATCACAAACCGGGCACTTTTTGTAAACCGTGCGACGGCTTTGGTATTTTGCGCCGCTTTGGTCAGTATCCCCGATTGTTTGATAAAATTCAGCGTTGCTGCATTAAGCCCCGGTACCCGTCCAGGATTCACTTTGGTCACATCCGACAGATTGATAGCTCCCGATGGATCGCCTTTCGGCGGTACGATTACCAGCTTTCCTGCGTTGACCAACGTTGCCATGTTGCCTATATTCGGCGTATTATCCAATGCAAACTTTTTCATGACCGTACCTCTTGGCCTGACGATCCTTCTGAATGTGCCAGAAAGCAGCGCGTTTGGTACCAGGCTGTCTTTCACCTGTTTATGTATGGTAAGGTTCTGAAAAAGCAGCCTGCGCTGTACCGGCGCCGTGAATGTGAACGCCTTGTCGGCAATGAGCGGCGTAATATGTTTCTGGTACAGCCTGACAGAAACCTGCTGCGCGAGCTGCGCCATCCTAATCCTGTTGTTGGCTTCAATCACCTGCCCTACCTGCTCCCAGGCCGCCTGCATGTATTCTTCCTGTCCTTTCTGAACCACTTTTGTTCCCAGCCCGGCAGCCACGCGAAACCGGGGGTCCAGATTCAGCTCGTGTACCCAGTTTTTGTTATGAGGCAAATCGCCGCCTGCCTGATCTGTCAAAAGCCGTTGCTGCATGGCGTGCCAGCGGCCATAGAGTGGAAGTGTGATCACCGGATCGGGATCGGCCTGGCCTTCGTGCAGAGGAACTTGCGCATTTTCGTTTGCCTGCGAAACGGTTTTTGTTGGGTCGACATAGTCGTCGGCCAGGTTTATGCGCTGCGCCAGGGCTGTTGTAAAAGCGTGGGGATAAGGGTTTTCGTCCCAATCATCGTATTTTTTTACTTCCTGTTGGTCTTCCTCTTTCAGTGAGTCAAAAGGTACCCGGAGCGCGCCACCGAGTTTCAGGATGCCATTCAACTTGCCTTGTAAATCGCTGATAACCTCTGGTTTAAGTAAATTGGAGCCCGGGTGGATGATGTCAATATCCCGGACGCCGACGCTCTTATCGGCCGGTTTCGGTTTCAGCAGGTTTACGAGATATTCGAAATCACCCACATCCCCGGTCCTGAAATACCAGCGATGGTAGTAGGGAAATTCAATGTTTGCCGGGTTTTCCCATGCGCATTTTGTGGCGGTTAGCGTATCGGGAGGAGTGAAATCGAGTCCTGTAAGCCTGCCGCTTTCAAATGTAGGGATCAAAAAAGCATGGTACGACGTATTGGTTTCCAGTTTTCTTGGCGAAATAATCCGGGAACAAGCATTGTCCGGGTTGTTTTCGATCAGGCTTGTAATGCCTGCATTTACATTTACGGGATCTGCGGTATTCGGAGCGGCACCATCGGAAAGGTCTTCGTTTGCATGCACATGGGCCCAGGCCCAGAGCTGCGTCACCGGCGGGAAAATGTCCGTTGGTTTCTTTCCATCCTTCATTTTAAAAAATGGTAGCGGTTTCCCTTTCGCGCCTGCGCCATCTTCAAATTCGTCTTCTTTTAACACGACCAGCGTAAGCCAGGGAATCAGGCGGTTTTTGGCAAGATCTGGTGCAGCAGGTGTATAGCGCCAGGGGAAATCTTCATCGTAAAAATCAATGTAGGGCAGGTAATTGGGTTCGAAATTTGTGATCCAATTGCGCGGCTCGGTTTTCACGATCGCCCTGGAATCAATGCCTACAATATCGCCGGGGCCATAAATCTCAATATTTTTGTCAATAGGATCCACCGTCGCTGCATTTCCATCGGTTTGGGTAGCCGCTATCGAAAGGCGCACCGGAATATTAGCCCTGAGCTTGCCGGCAATGTTTTCGTTGCCCGACTGAATGTGGTTGGCTAAACCCTGCCGCAGCCAGGGCAGGAAGGAATAGGTTGCTATGGGGTCGCTCATGATTCCTGTAATTCAAAAGTTGAGATTACGTGTATGTCGTTCCTGAGACGTGGATTCTTGCTGATCTGCTCGTTCAGATAAGTTTGGGCCAGCATTTCATTGGCAAAAACCGATTGCAGGTCAAAGACTTTATTATTATCCTGGAAGGCCAGCGCAAATCCTTCCTCTACTACATTAAGTTTCTGAGATTTTGGCTGCATTTGAACAAACCGGCCTTTCGACAATGCTGATCTGGACACGCTGTTGCCTTTGAGAAAATGCGTAAAGAGGGTGCCGGAAAAGCGTTTGAACTTCCCTTTCGGTGCTCTTTTAGGCTCTTTATCAATGATGGTAACTTCATATTCGACCACTTTTCTGACCATTTTGCCATTTTTGACATGGCTGCCGTCGAGCGAAATGCGCACCCCCCCCGGCATTTTGACAAAAGAAGGTTTGGACAGCTTATCAGCATCGCTCATGTTCTGGTACTGGGCGCTGGCAAAAAACTCGTCGACATGATCGACCCTCAATGCAGTTCCGTTGCTGGAAGCGCCGGAAATGGAAACGTTGCGGATATCGCTGGTTTTCTGATTGCCGATCTTGTCGATATTGACCGTAAGCGGCAGCAGTTTTTGCCTGATTTCCAACGCACCGGCTGGATGCAGTACCAGCGGCAACGGCCCGTCGATAGCCTCGAATTGACGCAGCGAGACCAGGAGGCTCCGGTTTGCCGCGAGAACCGCCGTCCACTGCTCCGGTTTTTTGATCTCCTCGATAAAACGCGGCAGGATCTGGATGTCGGGTAGGGAAGTGTTTCGCGACTCGCCCCAGGTAATGTCGAAATCGGCTGATACATCGAAGAAAAAGAAAGAAATGCTTCCCGAGCCTTTTGCGCGCCAGGGTGTTGGCCCTTCCAGCGAAAATTTCAACCTGATACTGAACACGCCCATACTGAAAATTTTCAGCGAAACCGAGGCGGATACGTCTATGATGAAATAGAAAGGCGAAAACTGGAACAGCGCATCGAATGCAATGTGCCCACTGACCGCAATGGAACTGAAACCGAAATAAAGCTCAGCCTTCGCACCAAACTGTACGGTATTGGAAGTGACGGCCTGGTAGCATTCCACCCGTATTTTCGCATTGTCCTTGTTCAGAATGTTGAGCGAAAGCCTTCTTAATGTGGGTAAAGCGAGCGGCGGAGGCGTGTAAGACGGGTGAAAGCCACCGACGGTCAGAATAAAATCAGGATTATCGCCATATTTCAGCCGCACAGCCATGTCACCTTCCAGCGGCATACCCAGCAAAAAGGATTGGTACAGGCTCGCGTCGAAAGTGATCATTTTTTTATCAAAGTCGATGGTGCCGACAAATGCGACCTGGATCTGCACCAATGGAACGCGCTCTTCGGGCAGCGCGATTTTCAGCACGCCCAGTATTGCAATGTTCCCTGGAATTTCGATGATCACGCCAAGCGACAGGCTGATCAGGGTGGGAGTGCCCCAGCCGAGCTTGCCCATCGGACCGATCAGAAAACGGCCTTCGTAGGGCGGAAAAATGGTTTTAAGGTCCGAAATAATGCGTGGCGCATTGGCGATCACGTTCTGCGGGAACATGATGCTGTTGACCGCCCCGGTACGGACGCCCTCACGCAAGGGATTCAGCAGTACTGTCCTGTTCAGTCCCAAAAGACCTCCCACTGCCATCAATGTAAACCCATAGCCGAGCTGAAATGGAGGATTGAACTCGGCGGTAATGATGATGAGCATGGAAAAACCTTTGCTTCCGTCGGGCATCCTGGTTGTAACGAGCCCGATCGCTTTGGAAGAAATAAACCCGGCGATGGTTAGTTCCAATGCGCCGGCGTACTCTTGTCTGTCAAAATCAAAATACAAATATCCGCCACCGGTGACCGCCCCTGCACTGATAACAAGTCCCAAACCCTTCGGCGGTTTGAAGCCCGGCCTGAGATCAATCCGGCCGAGATTGCCTGAGTTGTCATCAAGTAATCTGGCAAATACTGTAAATCCGATGTCCTCTACCACCACCTCGAGGGGGCCTAATGCCGCCTTGAAATCTGCCCCGGCAGTGAGTGGAAGCGGGTTTTTACCCAGTCCGGCACTTACCGTCAGCCCGGTAATCTCGATTGGGCCCAGGGAAATGTGCGTCGGCAGTTTTATTTCAAGGGTGCTACTGCCTTCGATAAAAAAACCGGATGCCGACGAATACCCGAAGCGCAAATCGAAACCGGAATCGATTTTCAGTGCGGGGAGTATTTTTGAAATAAAACCGTCTGCCTGTGTGAGATCAATCAGTAAATGGCCCTTTTCAAGTGCGCCTTCCAGCATCATTTTTCCATGGCCAGCAGCGTCAATGTCTGCCGTTACCTTTGTGCCGAAGGATTGGGCTTCGATTTTGCTTAATGCCGAAAAATTCAGAATATCAAACGGCTTGTCAGGAAATCCGGCATTGAATTCTGCGCTCATGGAGCCGCCGGGAAAGGAGGGTGCCGTAATGTCGAGGTTTCCGTTTGGGAATAGTGAAATTCTTGCTCCGCTACCCAGTCCGGGCAAAATGGAGATCCTGAATCTCCATCCCGGCTGACTGATGTCGATATCCGGCGTGAATCGAAGTCCTGCCGCAGGCTCGATAAAGAGCCCGGGTATCGCTTGCGAGTGATCAACCCCTGCCTTCACGAAAAGCAGATTGATCTCAGAAGGTGCCCCTGCCTGATCGTAGATGACAGGTAAGCCGGAGTGCAGCAGCACTTTTGAAAGGACCGGAAATAGTTTTGTCCCTGTAAAAGACGGTTTCCCCCAGTCATAAAGCTCCGACAGTTGCCCGGCAGGATTGGAAACAGTGTCGGTCAACTCACCGAGATGGACGACGCTCCTGGTGAATGCCGGCAAAGCAGGATTGCCGCCGCCGGTAGTTTCAGTCCTTTCTATAACCCCGAAAAGTTCCAGTATATCCGCCATCGAAGGCAGGCGGTTTTCAATGTTGGTGACAAAGAGATAGTCGAACAAACGCTTGGGAAGGTCGGCCAGGAAAGTATCCAGTTCCGCCTGCGTGATACCCAGAGACGTTGCACCCAGATCATTTCGTATGCTGTTTGCCATGATGCCGAAGTCATCGATCAGCGCTTTGATCTTCGCGGCGAGTTCGGCGGATTTTTGAATGATGGTTTGAGTCTGGTCCGCATCTGCCGCTTGCCGAAGCTCGCCGATGAGGGAAAAGACCGACTTGATATGTTGGCTGAAAGCATTTAATACAGACTGAAATGCGGTATTGTTCCTGACGGATGCCGGTAGTTCGAGGCCCAGTTCGGAAAGCAGAAGCTCAGTTTCCCCCTCTTCGATCCGGGTGGAGAGGGGCTGCATGATCCTGGCCAGGCCGACCAATATTTGTTCGATTGTTCCCATATTTTACGCCTAAGATGCGGTTGTTCAGGCTAATTGGTTGCTGCCAATTGTTCTTCACTGAGCTTCTGAAAAAGCTGCATGACGTCGGTACTATGCGTTTCAATGTCCCTGGCTAATGTGGTGCTGCCATGTTTTTCGAGTACGGTCGACATTTTGAGCAGGAGCTGCATTGCCGTGTAACCTTCGATTTCCTGCGGCAGGACATACTCAGGATTTCTGCTTTTTTCGACCAGATGCGCCGTGAAGGCAGGCCCTTTGAAGCGATTCCAGGCCACTTTCACATCCCTGTTCGTGCGGATGAGCGACATAATTTCCTTGTTATGTCGGTGAAAAAGGCCGATCAGCAGAGGACCATTTGCTTCGCTTTCGATCAGTTTTTGCAAACGGGCCAGCGGAGCTTCGGCGATCGGGATTGCGTTTCCTTCGGATCTCAACGGCATAGCGTTTGGGGTGCCGACTTCCGGGATGGTAATGTTTAGTTTGGCGACGACGTCGGTAATGTGATTAGCCAGCGTAACTGTGGCGGCCCGATACGGATCCTCTTTGCTGTCGTCACCGAATAATAAAGCTACAACCCTGTTTTGTGTATCCACAATGACCGAGCCGCTATCTCCTTTGTGCGAAAAAGGTTTGGCGGGATTTGCCGGAGTGATAATCATGTGATTGCGAAAATTTTTGACGCCCGACTCAAATCTTACGGGTGTAAGGGCAGCGATCCTGACTGCGTTCACAATGCCTTCGGTATGGTGAGTTGCTTTGCCTCTTTTAAATACGTGATCACCTGCCACGAGCGTCGGTGTGATCCCATATAGTGGCCCAATCTCCAAAACTTCATTCACGTAGTTGTTTTCCTGGCCATTGGAAAGCTTGGCAATAGCGCAGTCGAGAAATTCATTTGGATTGGCGAAATCCGCACCCCTTACCAGCGTCGCCACTTCGCCGCACCGGCAGCAACAGGCGTCGCAGCAGAAGTCGGGTTGTGCAACGGCGTGTCCGGGTTGCTCACCATTATCCATTAAAACATGGTAATTTGTAAGCAAAACAACCGACGAATCGACATTATCGATGGCAAAGCAACCTACTGTTCCACTACCGTTGGATTTTGCACTTATGATCCGGCTTCCACCAATCATCGGCCTGTATTCATGGTCATCTACACAGCCCGAAAGTTCAGCCGGCATTTGGTTGACATCTATTTTGATCCCATCTATTTCAGCAGGGATGATCTCGTCGGGACGCAGACTTTCAAGCGGCTTTTTGTCCTGAACATAGACCCGGATTACTATTTCATCCGTTATTTTTCCGCCGACCTCCTTTACGCCTACCGCAGTTCCGGCCACATTCGGGTACGTCTGCAGAATCGCCGCAATTTCCTCTTGTCTGGCGAGCAGGCGGTTTTGTTCGTCCAATCGCTCTTGTCTGGTCTTATCCATTTTCGCGCAATTTTAGGAATACTTGATAAAGATTGTCGGAGGTCTGCACCTCATTGATAATGGTAAGGAAATAATTGTCGATCAGCCTTTTAAGCCCGGCGCTGCCGTTTTCCTGTAAGGCCGCCGCCATGCGTCTGATCAATGCTGCCAGGCTCACGTCCCCGATCTGTTTCACCACCACAGCCTTTGGCTCGAAGCCGCTGGCCAGGATATCCGCAAAAAACTGTGGGCCTTTGTTCCGCTGCCATACCACCATCACTTCACGGTTCCGGTTGATCAGGTGCAGTACCTCATCCATGTTCCCAGCGAGTTCAGCCATGATTTTTCGTCCGCCGATCGTATTGTTCAGCTCTCTTTCGAACAGTTCCAGCTTCACCATACCAGTTAGAGATTTTCATCCGTCCACCTCGTCATGCGACTGACCACCTCACTCAATTCTTTCAAGTTGTTCGCGTCCGCTACATTGAAATTTTGTCCCGACAATGCATTAACTGCTTTGATCAAATTTTCTTTATAGACAGTTTGAGCAGTAGCATGTTCACTACCCATAGCCGGGACATTCGCATGCTGCAATGCTTTGATAAGTTCTGGCAGCGCGTGCTTATCACCAGCTTGCTTAATCCGCTTCACTGCCTCGTTCTTAATCTCCGTGAGAGGATGGGTCATCGCCTGGCGCAGGTTCTCGTAGGATCCCGATTCCTGCAATTCGTCCAGGACCTGAGCGGCCTCGGCGAGGGAGCCCAGTTTTTTGAACTTTGAAAGGTCAAATTGTGCGGGCATCAGTTTTTAGTTTAAAAATCGTCGTGATTAAGAGCCAGAATGCTGTTATCGTCACCCCACTGGGTTGCCGATAACTTTTTAAATTTCAGATGAAACCGCCATAGCAGATAGTCGGATATCACATACCAGGAATCTCCGATCTGCAATCTTGCGAATTCCTGAAAATTGACACGATGCTCCACGGTATCCCCTATTGTACCATCGGCATTTCGGAGAAAGAACTGTGGATTATCGCGTGATGTAATCCTCTTGAAATCATCATAAGGATCATTCATTTCATCTTCCAACACACCTTTGTCATCATTGCCGACAACCGGATCACTAGGGAAAGTACCGTAACTGGTATTGAAAATAAGGCCTCCCGGATCGGAAGGGTCCTCGGGTAAAGGAACATTGGAGGGGTTGATAATTTTGTGGATCAACCTTCTGGATACATCCCATTTTTTGTCGGCGCCACCGGCGAGGCTGATTCCCTGCTGATATACATCGATGTCGCCGGTAGGCACATCGGGCGGGTCGATGGTTTTGTTTCCTTTAAAATTGGGTACATCATCCAGGATCGGATTATCGGGAATAATCGAAGCCGGCTGGATTTTGAATTCGAAATTGAAACCTCCCGTGATGGAAAAAAGCGTGCTGTCGCTACTATTCTGACCAATGGGGTTGAGCGTATTAATGATACTTCCGGCGGCCCAGACAATCCAGACGTCAAATCGTTTGGCAAACTCTCCTTCCACAAAAACGGTTATCGTGGTTTTCAAGCCTGCCGGTACATTCCGGCTAATTTTTACGAGGGAGTTGTCGGCAGCTGAAACCGGAGTGACGGGCGCGCCGGGATCCGACGAGGTCCAGGTAATTTTGGCATTGTCGACGGGCTCGGCAAATGTGGCTTTCAACAGGATGTCGCCGGTGCCTTTGGCGGTAACGAAATGTTGGACAGAGAGCTCGGCCGGTAGGATCGTACTCGGAATCTGGTGCGTTTTGGTATCGGCCGGATCGACGGAAATAGTCGTGACCGGTGGGGCGACGAAGATCCGGATGTTTAATGCCGAAAGGACAGGTCCGATGTGATTGGCAACGCCCTGGGCCTTTTGCGTTCGGTTGGCTGCCCATAAAAGGCCGACTACCTTTTTGGCTGCGTTTACAATTACAGATCCGGAATCGCCGAAATCCGCAAATTTGGCGTGCGCAGGCAATGGCCTGATGAGTATCTGATTGGTCAGATCGAACGCTACGTCGACAATCGTTCCCTGGGTTAGCCCGGTAGCAGCCCCCCTTTTTGTCACTATATCCGCCGCGACGGCGGGTGCGGAGCCCGTTAATTTCCCGATTTCCTTGATCTCGCCTCTTTTGTCATTGCGGATAATTTCGCTGGCGATGTCGCCATCCAGGTCGATGATCGCGCAATCCACTTCGAAATTTTTTACAGCGCCCAGCACTTTGCCGATCACATTGTAAGTGCAGCCACAGCATTTTTTGATCTTGTGGGGTTGGCCTATGTCTTTTCCGATAATGTTATCGGCCGGGTTCAGTCGCACGACATGCTCGTTGGTCAGGCCGACAAGCTTGTTGGAGCCGTCGTTCATCACCGCGAGACAGCCCAGCGTACCTACTCCCCGCGTGCTGCCAAACCGGTAATGGTCATTCTTGATCTGGACGCCACCCATAAGCGGCCGCGCTTTTGAAGCATCCAATACCATCTCCTCATATTCTTCCCAATCCAAAATGTCGGTTGTAAACCCATTCATTTCGGCGGGTATCAGCTGGTCGGCGGGAATTTCATGGGGCGGAAGTTTTTTGGAAACATATATCCGGTAGCAGATCTGGTCGGTCAACAATCCATTGATCTCCTTGACGCCGATGCCCAGGTTCACGACACCGGAAAATTTTTCCAGTAATCGCCGAAACAGGTCTTTATTCTGAAGAAGAAATAATTGACGGGTGTAAATATCGCTTTGCATAGTCTAACATGTTAAGCAACCGTATTTTCACTATCAATGGAGGGGAGTGGCTGGTAACCAGCGAATTGTGATACCTAGTTCTCGATAATTTGTGAGATTAAAAAAAATATTGTCCTAAATATTTCCTGTTAATTACAATTTCTTAGTTACCGGTGGCGGGTTGGCCTGCCGTTGGCTTTATTCCAATAAGCAACAAAAAAGCTGCGCAGATCACTACGCAGCTTTTTGTCAATCATGTGGCCCCGTTCAGGGGTTTACTACGAAAATGGAAGTAGTAATGTTATTCAGCATCCCATTAGTGAGATCCACCGGGACGCCGTTTTTCCAATATTTTGCAACGTTTGTCAATCCGTTCAAGCCCGTTCCGGAAACATAAATGTCACTGCCCACAATGGTAATGCCGGAAGCTTCGACGCCCCCGGGGAGGGTTGAGGCAATACCATTTTTCCAAATTTTCGCCGTGTAATAATTGTCTTTGCCAGCTACGTTACCGACTATATAAACGTCACTGCCGACTACTGCAATGTCGTTTGCATTGGAGTGGTAAGATGCAGGACTTAATATCGTTTCTACGCCGTTTTTCCAGTATTTCGCAATTGTCCCATGCGTACCATCGCCATTTTGCGTGCCTACAACGTGCACATCACTACCCGACACAGCAATCCCGTTTGGATACTGCTGTTCAGGCCCGCTGGTTAGCTGAACACTGGCCCCATTCTTCCAGTATTTGGCAACGGCCAATTCACCCGGCCCGCCAGAAGCATTTCCGGTAACATATATATCGCCATTGTCGATGGCCATATCCCTGGCCCAGCCGTCGCGGGAGTCGTTCAGGACCACCGGTGCCCCGTTCTTCCAGTACATGGCATAGTAGCCGCTTTGGTTGGCCCCCGAACCCGCTACATATACATCGCTGCCGGATAGTAACACCTTGCTCAGCACTGTCGCCGTGTACGGGCCGGAAAGGGTTTGGAGAACCCCGTTTTTCCAATACTTGGCCCGCGATGAGGAACTGTTGTCTGCATCCCATCCAACAACATATACATCCCCTCCCGACGCGGCAATGGAAGTGGCGGCCGCACCATTGATATTCGACAGCAAATCTACGGCCTCTCCATTTTTCCAATATCGGGCTATTTTGTCGGCATTTGTGTGCGAATAACCGGTCACATACACATCCGGCGTCGCTGGAATTACGTGATCCTGAAGGCTACAAGAGAATGAGAAAAGGCCAACGGCGAGGACTGTCAGCTTGGCGTATAATCTTAGCATATAAAAAGATAATTGTTAGAGGTTCTCAAAAATGCAAGTATAATTAAATAAATAGCATCAATTTCGGATGTAACCGAAAAACTATTACTCTTGACCTGCGAACCCCGCGCCATCAATTGCCCATTCATATAAAACACGAAACAACCCTATTTCCGGATTACAATCTTTTGAACCACCCCGGGCGAGGTGATGGTGTACAGGCCGGGCGTAAGATTGGTGGTGTCGACAGGCTTGCCAGGCTCGGCAACCCTTTTACCGATGATTTTTCCTTCCGGATTTCGGACAATAATCTCACTTTTCTCTTTTAGGTTTTTAAGATAAAAATGATCTCCGGCCGGATTCGGATAAGCAACAATTTCAGCGTCGGGGCTCTTAACGGTAATCACCCTCGAATACGCAAATCTGCCGTCGAAATCCAGTTGTTTGAGTCGGTAATAGCTGTTGAATAGCGGACTTCTATCAATAAAACTATAATCGCTTCCCCTATTGCTGTCGCCATGGCCGGCTACGAATCCTACTTTTTCGAAGTTGTTACCATTCCAGCTACGTTCTATGTCAAAACCTTGGCTGTTGCTTTCAAAACTGGTTTTCCATGTGAGGTTATTTTGATCGCCTTCGTTGCTGACTGAAAACGATACCAGGGTTACCGGGAGCGTGGTCACGACTTCGTTTTCAGTAGTGAGGGTAAGGCCGGGCACGGTGCTGTTGGTAACTGTGGCATAATAGGTACCGTCTTCCGTTACGTCGTAGTTTTTGTTACCGACTATCGTGGCGATGAGCACGTTGTTTCGGTACCATTTATAGGTATTATTGGCAATAATTCCGCCTGCTTCGGCAGTGAGTAATTTGAGGCCAATGTTATAATTGATGTCAATTTTAGCCTGATTATCATAAAAATCTATCCGACTGATATTAAGATCCAGGCCTTCAAAATTGAAAGAGTTGAATGCGATTTCAACGCTTGCGGAAGCAGGAATTCCCGATAGGTCAGGGATGGGGCCTGAGAGTGTTCCGTAGCACGCGAAGCCACAGTAATTAGAGTAACGCAATCCAAGTGTTTTTAAATTGACCAGGTTATTGAAGGTTGCTGGAATGCCGCCGGTAAATTGATTGGCGCCGGTGAGGTTCAGGTATTCGAGCTGTGTGAGATTTCCCAGTTCAGGAGGAATAGCACCCGACAAAACCTGGTTGCTCAGGTCGAGATGTTTCAGATTGACCAGATTTCCAAGTGTGGCGGGAATAGCGCCATTCATATTACCGCGATATTGCAAATCCACCAGGCTGCAACTCAGGTCAAGGTACGTTAGCTTGGTGAGGTTGCCGAGGCTGGCTGGCAGTGGTCCGGGTAAAGGGAGCCCACCCATGAATGGCTCCTCGCTGTTCCTACCGCTGAGATCCAGGTGTTCCAGGTTAGTAAGGTTGCCGATTTCGGTCGGAATAGGTAGGTAACGCGGAATTTCAGGCGTTTCCCAGTCGATAATCATAGTCCAGTCGACGATGAACGTTTTCAACTGATCCAGGTTTCCGATCTCGGGAGGCAGACTTCCGTCGATCGCACTTCCTGAAAGGTCCAGCCCTGTCACGCGCCCACCTGCGCAGGTCACGCCGTACCAGCCGCAGGGGCTGTCGCCCGGATTACCGTTGGGGTTCCAGCCGGCTTTCTGAAGCCATTCAGGGCCCTTGGTGGAGTTGTAAAGTGCTATCAATGCCAGCCGGTCCGATTCCAGTGATCCTTGTCCGAAACTTATAACAGGTGACAGTAGTAAAATTGCCAGTAGAAGGTGTTTCATAGCTTTCAGTTATTGGTATTGAGGAATAATATTTGAACGGCTCTAATAGGTAATAAAATTGTAAACATCGGACACAAAATACAAGTAAATATTTGATAATGTTGATTTTAAACCGAATGTTATTTCAGTATTAATTGAGAACTTTATCAAAATCAATCTAACCTCAAACCTTTTACCCAGCCAATGGACCAGCTAAAAAAAGAGGATATCAGACAGGAAGTATTCGACCTTTACGACGACTATGCGCACGACCGTATCGATCGTCGCAATTTTATGCAGAATTTGTCGGCCTACGCGGTGGGCGGCGTGACGGTGGCTTCGCTCATGAGTTTCCTGATGCCCGATTACCAGGGCCAGATTCAGGTTCAGGCGGGGGACCCGCGTTTGCAGTCGGATTATGTCAATTATGATTCTCCGAAAGGCGGGAAGACGATCAAGGCGTTGTTATCGAAGCCTGCGGATGCGAAAGGCAAGCTGGGAGGGATTGTGGTAGTTCATGAAAACAGGGGACTTAACCCGCATATTGAAGACGTAGCCCGTCGGGCGGCATTAGCGGGCTTCATTTCCATAGCCCCCGATGCGCTTTCACCGCTGGGAGGGTACCCGGGCAATGACGATGCGGGCCGGGAACTTCAAAGCAAGCGCGACCGCAATGAAATGCAGGAGGATTTCATTGCAGCTTATGAATATTTGAAAAACCACAAGGATTGCAACGGAAAGATCGGTGTGGTAGGTTTCTGTTTTGGCGGTGCCATTGCCAATATGATGGCCGTTCGCATTCCCGACCTCGCGGCGTCGGTGCCGTTTTACGGCGGGCAGCCCGCAGCAGAGGACGTCCCGAAGATCAAGGCGCCGCTATTACTGCATTATGCGGCCCTGGATACACGTGTGAACGAAGGCTGGCCTGCCTATGAGAAAGCATTAAAGGAAAACCACAAGGAATATACGGCATTCATTTACCCGGATGCGAACCACGGCTTTCACAACGACACCACACCCCGGTACGATAAGGCTGCCGCGGAGCTGGCATGGAAACGCACGATCGATTTTTTCAAAGCAAAGTTGACATAATCTGGGATTGGGGGTTTTAAAACAAAAATCGCCCCGTAAAACCGACATGGTCTTACGGGGCGCCTAACAAATAGAATTATCCGCCGGATTGTTATTTGCCGCTGCCCTGGTTGTGGCAGTTTTCGATCATTTTGTCTCTCAATTCCACCGCTTTGGCAAGAGCTTCGTTATAATTAGCTTCTACACGGGCGGTGTTTGAATTTTTAGTCTCTTCTGCACGTGCTTTCGCTATCGCAGCGATTTCTGTACAAGTACCGATTTTGGCGGCTTCGAGCTGATTAACCTTGGCCAAGTAATCGAGCAGCTGAACGTTGATCAGCGCTTTCAGGTATTCGTACTGGCCAGGCTTCAGGAAAGGCTTCGATTTTTCCAATGCGGCAAGTGCGTCATTGGCGATTTTGATGCCAACCTGACGAAGTGCTTCGAAATGCGCCGCGCTGTTTTCTCCTGTGCATTTTTCGAGGTTGCGCTGGATGCGTTCCAGGTCCTTGTTATAAGCATCGTTGATTTTGTCGAGCTCTTTCGCTTTGCTGTCGTCCAGGCGCTCCTTGGTTTTTTCAAATTTCTCGTTGGCGCGGGCGATACAGTCGTCGGTATTGTCTTTTTCGACAGCGGCGCTATTCGAAGATGTTCCGTCTGTAACTCCGCCAGTGCGTCCGCCATCAAGAAGCCCGTCCACCTTGGCAGCTGTGAATAGCGAGAGGTAGCCTTGAAGTTTTACATCTGCCGCGACTTTGCTCAAGATAGCACGTACCTGGTCCGAATTGAGCACGGTTTTGGTGGCCTGTGATGGAGTAACTTCGTTCAATGCCTTGATTTCCGCAGGAGTAAGTGAGGTAGATACCTCCTCTGCCGCCTTCGAAACGCTTGCCGGGATATTTCCGGCAGTAACTGTGCTCAACGAGCTGTTCAGTTCCTGCGTTTTAACCGAAGACTCCACTTTTCCGGGCACGAGTTTGACGTCCGGTGTTTCTTGCAGTGTGGTAGTTGCCAGTTCCAGCTTGTCCAGTTGGCTGGAAAGCTCTGTGTTGGCAGGTGCGAGTGAATCCGCTTCCTTGTCCTTACAATCATACAGGAAGAATGTAAGGAACGTCAAAAGGGTAAGTAATCTGAGTGTACGTGTTTTCATACGAGTTTGATTTAGAGAAAAAGACTATTTGGCGGATTATTAAATTGGTTCAATGGGTGCAATATTCTCCCGGACTTAGCCTTTTGAAGGCAAGCCGCGTTAGCGAACGGAGTTCCTATATGTTTCCTGTCATGCCATTCGACAACCTATTTGGTTGTAAGGCATAATCAGGGATGCATTTGTCTTTCCCGCATTCCCAAAGGAATTTTCGCAATTATCAGTAAGAGGAAGATGGTAGGACGTTCCCGGAACGGGAGTCCTTGAAACAGAATTAAAAGGTAAGGTCGAATTCTCATTTTGACCGGACAGGCGCGGCCCTTGTCCGGGGCGCATACTACCTCGTGGCGAATGCCATTGATAAAAATTTCCTATCATGTCTTTTAACGTTGAGTGAGTTACTGTCCAGACAGAGTTCCGTTAAAAAAGAAATTCTACTAGCAATATGTAGATGTTATTTTACTTCAAGTTTCTCTCATGTAAAATAAAATCTACAACAAGTTTAAGGCATATGATTTCAATTTCAAAATAAAAATATCTCTACAATTATGTAATATATTGATATTGAGATTGTTATATTTTCGAAAAAATAAATATTGAAACTTGTTCTTTTAAAAGTAACATGCTGAAAAGCCGCATATTGGTGTTTTAGAATGCGAAGCGCAATAGTAGCGATATGATCCGCAGATAGCCGCCAATACGACAGAACCCCCGCCGAAAGTGCTTCGACGGGGGTTCTAATTGAAAGCGTGAAGAGTTAGGGCACGAGTACTTTCCTGGTCAGCGCATTGGCGTTGCTGCGTTGCAGGGAGAGAATGTAAAGACCCGATGAAATACCGTTCCTGGGTTTCAGAACAAATTCATTGCCTGTTTGGCTGAGTGAAAAGCGTATCGCCTTCCCTGACAAGTCGAAAAGACTCACATTCGAAGCATTTTCGTTTTTGAGCAAGAATTTGATTTCTCTTCCCGACGCCGGATTACCCATGAGTTCGAATGCAACGCTATTGGCACCATTATCGATGGCGATCATCCTCGAATATTCAAATTTACCATCCGTATCGACCATTCGAAGGCGATAGTAGTTGTTGCCGACAATAGGTTTCGTGTCCGTAAACCGGTATTGCTGGGTGGCTGCCGAATTCCCCTTTGCCTGAACGCGTCCAAGTTGGATAAACTCTTTCGCGTCAGCGCTTCTTTCGATGTCGAAATGGCTGCTGCCTGCTTCTTCGGTCGTCGTCCAGGAAAGGCTCACCGCGTTGTCGAGCAGGGATCCGTTGAAGCGTGCAAGAGTTACGGGTAATGTGATGGTACAACCGTTTTGGAGTTCGGCCACGATCGCATTCGGCAGGCTTGGTCCGGTCAATACCACCCATATCGTACGTTTATCTTCGAGGAAAGCATACGTATAAGGTTCGTCCTTGCTCTGGATTGGCTGCGAAGCCGACAGGTTGATTGGTCCGCTTGAATAAATAGGAAGATCTCCCGCGCCGAAAGTTGTTTCTCCGTTTGTTAAAACGCCGTCGTCCAGATATAAGGTGTATGATACTTCAAATGCGGTCGGGCTGGTAGAGATGATATCGAGATCGTATGTGCGTGGGCCGTCGGGTTCGTTGCAATTGATCTTGCCGGTAATCACAGGGTCGTTGATTCGCAGATCGAAGTCCTCATTATAGCAGTGCACCGGAGGGTTCGCACTCGATGCCTGGCTTGACCAGACGTCACCTTTCAGGATTGGAAGCGTTTCACATGCGCCTGGAACTGAAAATTGAATGTTGTCGATCGTTATGCGGGATAATCCACCTCCCAGATCTTCTTCCAGAATGGTCAGCCCAGTAAATAGAGGAATCACATTTGCGTCGGCACTGTAAGTCGAAAGCAATGTGGCCGGGCCATCTGTGCTGATCGCGAGCGTGGCAAGCACATTGCCCAGGTCGGCCAGCTTCGGCGCTTTTTTGTAATCGATGTCGGGATAGTCGGTAGGCGTCCACAAGTGCACATAGGTATACTTGTTACCATTGTTTTTATCGATCGTAAACGAAAGGTTGACATTCACAATACAATCTGAACCGCTGGGGGAAACACTGTTAAGTTCAATTGCGGGGTCAACCAGCTCACACTGAGCGTAAGATTTGGAATGGATAGAAATTGCCGCAAGGGCAACCCATATCCACAGGTAAAAAGTTTTCATGATAGAGGACGTTTAGTGACTAAAAAATTTAAAATCAATATAATTCCAATATCTTGAAATAATTAAATTATATAGTTAACGGTAAAGTATTTTCTGCTAAACTAAATATAGCTATACGTTGGCGTAAAAATAGTACTCAATGCTATGGATTTTGTTGTTCTAGATGATAGAAATACTATTAGTCATCGTGTACATATATTTTTATCTATCTGATTTATAATAACTTACAGCGACAACAAAACTATTTTTATCAATGAGTTATTCTTAATCAGACTTTTTCTAAACTTTTTGACGCGATTCGGAGCTGGCTCTGTTGGCTCATGGTGGATTATTGTAAAAATGCAATTTGTTTGGATCGCGATCTCTTGGGAAAATCCTACTTTTGCCGATGGTATATCCGATTGTGCCGCTTGGTCACTTTTTTCGCGATCCGGCCTCGCTCGATCTCTTTTTTGTCCGGGTTCGAAAGTACGGCCCCTCTGATTCCTGGCTCTAAAAAAACAGACGATGAAGGTATTTTTAATTTGTACGATGCTGGTCCTGCGAGGATTGTTCATTCTGGCGCAGGCTCCGCAGCAGTTCAGCTTCCAGGGTGTTGCAAGAAAGGCAGATGGCCAAGTAGCGGCGAATGCGACGATAAGCGTTCGCACAACGGTACATTCCGAAACGGCAGGGGGAACAGCAGTCTATCAGGAAACGCACACAAGCCAGACAAACACCATTGGTATTTTCAACATTCAAATTGGCGGTGGAACTGTTGTGAGCGGCAAGTTTGCGGATATATCGTGGAAAACGTTCCCATACTTTCTTCAACTCGAAATGGACCCGCTGGGCGGAACGACGTATACCGACCTGGGAACGACGCAAATGCTAAGTGTGCCGTATGCCATTCAGGCAGCGGAAGCAACGAAATGGAACGACGGGTTTCCGGTGGTGCAAAAAGATGGATTCGGGCCGGATATTGATCCGAATGATCCGAATGTTGTGAATGATCCTGATCTAAAAAAGTACCTCTTGCCACAAATCGGCGACGGGAACCGATTGATCTGGTATCCGGCGAAAGGCGCCTTTCGTGCCGGAAGTTCATTGAGCGGTAAATGGGAGGATCCGGAACTGGGAACATTTTCAGCAGCATTCGGAAGTGATAATTCAGCAAAGGGATTGGCTAGCCTTGCTTCCGGAGTAGCTTCTTCGGCTATGGGGGATTTTTCGACAGGAATTGGTTTCAACTCATTTGCGTCAGGTTATGCTGCTGCGTCATTTGGTATTGGAACCCAATCCAATCACAGGGGGAGTTTCATTGTTGGGGTGTATAATTTACCACATGGCTCAGGTGGAAGTACTGTCGCCGCCCTTGATGATGCGATTTTTCAGGTTGGGAACGGGACGGGGGACAATGACAAGGCGAATGCAATATCAGTTTTGCGGAATGGAAATACAGGAATAAAGCTGGGTAACGAATTTCCCGAATTTCCGCTTGATGTTGGTGGCCGCATGCGCATCAAGCATAATGGAGCAACGTCCGGGATCTATTTTAATAATTCCCAAAATGTTGCCGATGGCTTCATGGGCATGAAAACAGACGCCCAAATCGGATTTTTTATCAACGGCGCGTGGCGATTCTATGTTGACAATGCGGGTAATGGAGCATTGGGAGGTACACTGACACAATTCTCCGACCGCCGTCTAAAACGCGACTTCTCTCCACTTTCAGCCAGCCTCCGAAAGTTAACCGGCCTCAAAGGCTATCATTATTACTGGAAGGATCAAGACAAAGATCAAAGCCTGCAAACCGGGCTGATAGCCCAGGAAGTGGAAGTGCTTTTTCCTGAACTCGTAAAAACGGATGATAAGGGTTTTAAATCGCTTAACTACACAGGCCTGATCCCTCACCTGATCGAGTCGGTGAAGCAACTGGCACACCAGAACGCGAAGCTGGAAGCTGAAAATGCGGCTTTTAAGGCAGATAGTAAGGATATCCATGACCAACTGACAATGATCGAATCAAGGCTTGATAAGATATTGGTGCAGCCATCGGGCATAACGGCAAGATAGATGTAGAAGTGGAAAAGGATAGCGGCGTCCAATTTGGGTGCCGCTATTTTGTATTTACAGGGTTTTGTAAATGATGGAAACCTGACCCTCCGCCAGTTCCATTTTCACCCGTGCCTGATCTTTAAAGTTAAACACATGCCCGTCACGACGGACTTCGTCGATAAGCGGGAAATCGATTTTCCGGATCAGCCAGCCTTCCACCTGCGCCGTTTCGGTGGCGACAATGCCTTCTTCGGGCAAATCCTTGTCGGGCGTGGTGTAGAATGCCGCGAAACCGTAGTTAATGTCTACGGCGGGCGACCAGGCCGCTTCTCCGATCGTTTGGGAAACAATCGTGTAAGCCTGATTTTCGAGTGCGCGGGCACGTGCTCCTACGTGTACGCGGGTAGCGCCGCGGATAGTTTCGGTACAACTTGGAGCGAGGATCAATTTCGCACCGGCTTCGCAGAGTTTTTGCGCACCCAGCGGGAACTCGACGTCGTAGCAGATCTGGATGCCGAATTTGCCCCATGGCGCTTCAAATACCGTTAGCTGTTTGGGTGCACTTTCGATGCCCCAATGCTCGTTTTCAAAGCGTGTCATAAAAAACTTGTCCTGGTACCCGGCCAGGCCATTCTTGCCAAACACAAAAGCCCGGTTCAGCTTTTTCCCTTCTTCGACGACAGGAATGCTGGGGGCGACGATGATGACCTTGTATTTGCGTGCAAGCGCTTCGAATGTGGCACAAAAGTCGGCTTTCAGGTCGTTCAGCGCGTGTATTTGTCGGCGAATGTCGTTTCGGATCTCATGATTGAAAATGCTGACAAGCTCCATCGCCCCGTATTCCGGGAAAAGGAGCAGCTCCGCACCGCGGATAGCGGCATCTGCCACCCATTTTTCGGTGTGGTTTTGCCATGATATGAAGTCCCTATGTTCGGTAATAGGATATTGCGCCGAAGCAACGGTTACCTGCTGCATAATATTCATTTGTTGAGCGGTTTCGTCCAGAAGATCATGGTTTTGGGCGTCGAAACCGACTCCCCGAGATCGGGCCATTCCATGATGCTTTGCAATGCGGGCTCTTGCCGATATCCGCGTTTTAGCCAGAATGCATCGTTTGAGCGATAGCCGGCGGGTTTAAGCGGATGATTTTCGCCCCTGTCCACGGAGCAGAAACAGCAGGTTTTGACGCCGCCCAGGCTTCGTGCATGCGTCTCGCGCTCGTCGAAAAAGCGATGACCGAGCCCTAACCCCCGGTAAGCCGGCAAAAGAATGCTTTCGCCAAAATAGCAGATGGCGCCTGCATCGAACTCCGCGTCTTCAAAAGGCTTGCGGATTTCGGCCGTTTCGTCTTTCAGCGGAATGCACGTCGTAGCGCCAATCATCGTATTGCCGTCGTAAACGGCAAAAAGGAAAGAATGCCCCGATTGCAGGTAAGTCTGCAAATAGCCCTTTTCATATTCCACACTACCTTCATACAAATAGGGATAGTCCCTGAAAACGGCAATGCGGAGGCGGGCCAGGTCGTCAAAAACGTCCGCAATCCTCTCCCCGGTTTTTTGTACAAAGGTCAGTTGGGCAGTCATGGTCGCGACACGAGCTCGATCCAGAGCGGCAGGTTATAATAGGTCGTTACCCGGCTGATTTTGCCGTCGGTCACTTCGAGGAATGCTCCGGCAGGCAGCACGTAGGATTGCCCGTGCGCTTCGGGAAGGCCTTCTTCCGCCTGCTTATAAATGCCGTTCACGACGAATTCTACGGCAACGCGTTTATCCTGCGGTTCAGAGAAAAACACCATGTCGGTGAGCGTTTCTTCGTAGGCTTCATCCATTTTTTGAAGAAATGCGGTAAACTTTTCCAATCCTATGCGCACGTCGCCCTGGTTGGCCTCGTGTCTTACTTCGGGGTGTAACAGCGCGAGCATGCCTTTCCAGTTTCTGGCGTTGAAGGCTGCATAATATTGCTGTACGGTTTCTAGTGCAGTCATTTTTTGGGTATTTGTTTAAAAGCTTTTTGGGGTAAGATCCAGCGAAACCTGGCCATTTGCGTCCTTTCGATAGATTGCGAGACAATTAGGAGAGAATCTCAGATCGAAATGCGGCTCATTGGCAACCAGGCTGCTTGGGACGGGCTTTGCGGCATTGAAAAAGTAGACCGTTGTGGTGCCATATTTGGTATACGGCATCAGATCGCCGTATTTGAGCATATCCTTCGAAAGCGTGTCCTGCACACTCACGGCATATATCCGTACGATCGGCCCTGTATTATTTTCATTCCGATACAGTGCCACTTCCCGGAAGCCGCCTTTCAGATCGGCCACGGTGGGCTGCGATGTGGAATCGTAGACGATATAGCCTATAATAAGCGCCAGGACGAGCAGCAGCAGGTTCTTCTTGTTTTTTAATAGCATCATAAACTGTTGAATAGGATCATTTGGACGGAACATACAGCCACTTACCATCACTTTCCACCGTAAGCCCATAGGTTTTTCCATGGTAACTAAAACCCGGCCCTTCGCTTTTCTCGGCGATGATCACATCCGGCGGAAATGCAGGATCTTCCAATACCTTCGACGCGTTGCCGACGAGCACATGGGCAAATTCCCGTCCGGGTTTTCGCAAAAAAAACTGGTAGGCGTAGTCGAAACTGGCTTCCGTAAAAATGAAACCGATTTTTTGCGGATTGAGTGCGTTCACGCGTTGTAAAAGTGCTTCGGTGGCAGGCCAGTGATCCCCCCAGAATAACCGACCCGGGTTAGCGTGCAGGACGCTTTCCTGTTTGAGGTTCAGGTTGGCGCCATCTATCCGAACGTTCAGATGCAATCCGGAATTGATTGGGGGAAATATTTCTTCAAAAAACCATTTTGTGGAAAGCAGCGGATGGGCCGAGCTAAGCAATGCAAATGGCAGCGCCGCCGCCCAGAGTAAAAAAGGGAGCAATCTGGCTGTCCATGCGGGCACAATGGTGCCGAAGGTAAGGCCCACAATGGGTGCGGCCAGGAGGAAGAACGGAATATGCAGCCGGGAGCCGTAGGTCTGATAACTGATAAAAAAGCAGAATATCAGAATGCTTAGAAAAGTAAGCCAGCTATACCATTTGGCGGCCTTGGGCAAGCGTGCAAAAAGCAGGAGCGGAATGCTCAGAAAGACGAGCCAGATGCCGAAAAAATTATGAGCAAAATCCTCATTGAAATTCAGCTTGTTCATTTTAAACGGCATTCCCAGGCGCGGTATATCGAGGGGAACTCCCATCGCTCCGTGAAGATTTTTGAGCTGGCCGAGGAGAAAATCGTTGTACCGGTTGCCGGGCGACACGAAGCCGAGATGTAGAAAAACGTGCTTGCTGACGGACGAAACATAATCCGCCGGCCCGGTAAAGGTATTTTTATTGCCCGCACTGATCGTCCCGACGGGCGACCCGAAGATTTCGTACGTACGGTACCAGTAGGGCACATTTAGCGCAAGCGTAAGGATCAGCGAAGCGGCTACGAATGCGGCCATGTGTTTTCGGAGGGACGCTCGCCGAAATGCCGGCTTTTGCACCATGGAAATCAGCAGGTATCCGCCGAACGGGAGCGCGTAGAAGAGAAATGTCCCCTTGGTCATCATACCCACCGCGCAGCATAGCGGAATGAGGTAAAGGCTTGTGAGGCGGTTATTTTGGGTATAGTCAAAAACAAAAAATGCTGTGGCAAGGATAAAAAAGGCTACTACAAGGTCATTCTGTGTCGTCATCGATTCCAGAACGACGATCGGCAGCGTGGCGGCAAAGCACAAGCCTATCCGAAGTGCGGCAAGTGATTTTGAAAAAAGCCGGATAATCATCGAAACCAATGCCAGTATCCCGGCCAGACAACTCCATTGCAAAAGCTGAAAATAGCGCTCCGAGCCCGAAAGCAGGAACGTGTGCAGGTGAACGTATTCCGAAAACGGGCTGAACGAGATCGAACGCTCGATGTGCGACGCGTAATGCGCCACATTTTCCTGCTGTATCCAATAACCCAGCCGGCTAAGGTGGTAGCTGAGGGAATCCTGGTTGTTTGGGATAGCCATGACAGCGACTATCCCCGTAATCAAGGAGAGCACCGCCAGCATGAAGACCGTCCACGGACCAAGTTCCCTGAAAAAGTTACGCGTGCTATCGAGCCAGGGCTCTGCTAGCGACCTGAAGGTCATATCGCGAGCGCTTTTTAGTTTCAACCAGGTTGCGCCCAGGGCAGCATTGAATACCATCCAGCCCCCCGTAACGGCGAAGCGGTTGATCAGGTTGAACAATCCCAAAACCTCGGTGCTGATGGCAATGAATAAGAAAACGAGAATGGCGGCGGAAATCAGCGAACGGCGAAAAGACTGGTCCGCCTCTCTGTAAAATACCACATAGCAATTGGCTGTGGCCAGCACCATCGCCGTTGGGATCAAAAGGATCATACGTAAGAAAAGTCCTGTTCGGCAAATACGAACCGCAAACTAACTATTTCGTCGTAAAGAACCGCATTAGCTCGCTGCGGATCGGCCGTGGGAGGGGAAAAGAAGGTGCATTTGCACAATAAGCGCCTGAACCGAAGAAACTTTGAAAGTCTGGTTTTGGAAGATTATTTCGGCCTCAAAACCATTTTTAGCGTCTGCGACCCGGATGAGGCAAGGCGCATCCCGGTACCTGCTGATCCCGAGCCCTTCCCTTTGCAACGCCCGTTTTGCCCAGAAAAGCGGACCTTCCGGGCCTTCGAGGTAAATCTGGGCATTGTCCAGCGGCTGATGAATGATGAACGTGCCGGTAGCGCGGTCGAAAGAAAAGCTATTGCGGGCAAATGTGGCTTCGAATGCGCCGCTTAGCACGAGATCTTCGGGTAATCCTGCCAGAAGGGTGCCATCGGGGTGCATTAGCCAGAGCTCGTCGGCGGTTTGCAATGCAAGGTCCAGCTCGTGCGTACTGAGCAGGATCGCCTTGCGCGTGGCACGTGCGAGCGTGTGCAGGAGGCGCATCATTTCAACGCGGTTCGGGAGGTCAAGATGGGCTGTCGGTTCATCGAGCAGGATCACCGGCGTGTCCTGCGCAAGCGCGCGGGCGAGCATTACCTTTTGCCTTTCGCCGTCGCTCAGTTGATGCATATGGCGGTCAAGCAGCAGGCTGATGCCGGTTTGTTCAATACTTTGGGCTATTTTGAAATGATCTTCCTTCGTGAGCGATCCCAGCCAGCCGGTGTAAGGTGTGCGTCCCAATGCGACGACTTCGCGGGCTGTGAGGTTGCCCGCCTCGATCCGGTCGGTCAACACGAGACTAAGTTTTTGGGCGAGCTCGGCGGGTTTCAAAGTGCCCAGCTGGCGGTCATCGATCATTATTTCGCCTGACAATGCCGGTTGCAGGCCGCTCAGCGTACGCATTAAAGTAGATTTGCCCGCACCGTTCGACCCCAGCAGACATACCATATTGCCAGCCCGGAGCTGTATGTTCAGTCCCGTCGCAACGGTTCGTGCCGCGCCGGACGACCGGTAACCGATCGCTAGTGAGCGGGTTTCTACGATGGCCTTATGATTGTTCATGAAAATGAGGAACGGAGGTTATTGCGCCTGATAATAATCCATATTACCACCGGAGCGCCAAGGAGGGATGTCACGACGTTGATCGGGATCACGGTCTGCGTGCCGGGAAGCTGCGCGATGATGTCGCAGAGGAGGAGCAATACAGTGCCGGTGAGACAAGCCGCCGGAATGAGCACCCGGTGGTTGGATGTTCCCAGCAGGGAGCGGGTGATGTGCGGTATAGCAATGCCTACGAAGCCGATAGGCCCGCAGAAGGCAGTTACGCTGCCGGTAAGCAAGCTTGTGCTGAGCATGATCAGCAGGCGCGTCCGCCCGACGGTGAGCCCCATACTTCTCGCATAATTTTCACCCAATAATAACGCATTGAGCGATTTGGAAGAAGCGAATGCAAGCAGCAGACCAGCCACGACAACACCCGATAGTACATATAAATGGTAGCCCGTAACACCGCCCAGCGACCCGAACGTCCACATAATGTATTCCTGCAACTGCTCGGGCTGACTGAAATATTGCCAGATGCTGATGATCGATAGCGTAATGGTGCCGATCATGACGCCCACGATGAGCAGGATCACATTGTCGCGGATACGCCCGGCAATGAGGAGAATGAGCCCTAAAACCCCGGCCGACCCCAGCGAAGCCATCCCGATGATAAGCCAGCTTCCTGTAATCCCCAATTGGCTTATCGCATACATACTCGCGCTGCCGCCGCCTGCTAGCATTACTGCCGCTACACCCAGGCCCGCACCTGCGGTAATGCCGAGCTCCGAAGGTCCGGCCAGCGGGTTGCGGAAAAGTGTTTGCATTTGTAACCCGCTCACGGAGAGTCCGCAGCCGGCAAGGATAGCGGTAATGGATTTAGGTAAACGTATTTTTTCAATGATAAAAAGCCAGGCGCGGTTTTCTGATTCGCCTGTTGTGACGATCCGGAATACCTCTTTGAATGGAATCGCCACCGAGCCCAGCATAATATCCAGGCAGAACAGGGTGACTGCCAGAATCCCCAGAAAAAGCAATGCCCAGCTTCTGTTTTGAATAGGCTGCATCATTGCGGAAGCTGTTTGTAGTAAACCAATTGATGGTCCGGGAGCAGGTCGGGATGGAAGATCCGGATCATGTCGGCCAGTACTGTGTGCGGATTCACACTACCCGATTCGAAGAAGTCGTTAGAACCCTGGTCGCTTATGAGGCGGTTGTAGCTGTACACCCTGCCTGTTTGAGTTGCCTTGAAGTCGGCGTAGCGGGGATCCTGTGCTATGATGCTTCTTCGCGTGTCGCGGCTGTCGAAACCGACATTGAGCCAGTATTCCGCTTGCAGGGCGAAAGGATATACAGCTTCAAAACTGAGGGGAAGGCTGCCTGTGGCGGGGGAATCGCGCCAATGATAGTCGGCGCCGGCGTCGTCGAAGAACCGGGCCATGTAACTATTCCCGGCAGGCATGAACCATGCGTCCTTGGTATTCATTCCGGAAAGTACCGTGGGCTTTTTTGTCGCTTTCCGGGCCAGGGTCGAGAGGCGTTCATATTCTGTTTCCACTTGTGCAAATTTTTTGTTGACAAGCCCTTCCTTATCGAGCAATGCAGCCATGAGTTTCACCCATTCGGCACGGGCAAGGGGCGTTTGCTCCACCCATTCCGAATTGATCATGACAGGTATACCGGCTTCTCTCAGCGTGCGGTAATGATCCATTTTTCCGCCGGGGTTACCGACTGTCATCACGAGGTCGGGCCGCATTTCGATCACCTTCTCGTCATTCAGGCCCTGGTCGCGACCTACTTCCGCTATTTTTCCAGCCTTGATCAATTCGATAACCTTCGACGAATACACGTATTGCAAGCTGCCAAGGCCGGTGAGTACATTCTCAGCATCCAGAAACCCCAGCAGGCCGATGTGCATCGACGACATCGCCGCCAGACTTTTTACTGGTATCTCGATGCGCTGCGCGTGCGAATAACCAGCGGGCGTAACGGCTCCTTTTCTTTGAAGAATATATTGTAAAGTATCGCCCTGTCCGCCAAAAGGATTGATAATGCTCACCAGCTTAAAATCTTTGAAATACCTTATTCCAAATCCCCGTGCATGATGTATTTCGGTTTTAACAAATTGGGTGACGGTATCGGGAGCGGCCGACTGCTCTTTCTGCTCGTTTCCGGATGGTGTACAGCCGTGGATGAGCAAGGTCAGCAGGATGAGCAGATAGGGGAGTTTGGACATTGCTGGTAATGAGTGATTGAGTCAAATTTGGCTCAAATATAGTTCAGCATTTGCTTGACACCATTCATTCCTTTCTGCATTGTATCCACCGACCGGGTGCCGTGATAGTAACCAGCGAGATGCAATTCATCATAGACACTGGCAAGTATTCTTAGAAGTTTTTTGTCATACTTTCTCAACCGTGTCATATAATCCTCAATACTTTTTGGCTTGGTAAAATGAATGCCTTCCTTTTGCCGGAGATATTCATCCAGAATAAGCAATGCAGCCGAATAAGCCGTACCTGCCGCCATTTTAACATACTTGACATCGGCATAGAGTCCGTCCTTCTTGCCGGCTTTTTCGGTCAGGATCCTACGCGCGTTGTCGAGGTGGCGTTCGGCTTCCTGCGCAGGTGTGGAGGAAAGACTGTGTAGTTCTTCCATAGTGCTGTGTTGGTTTATATTTAACCTTTATACGAACACATTCAAATAAAGTAACATTCAAGTTGCGAATAAATTTCGGAAGGTTTTGTGGCGAGGGTAAAAAGTGAGCGTACAACTGCATTTACAGCCTGGTTCGCGGGGCATTTGGCATACTTTTGATAAATTTCCGGGTATGCCGAAACAGCCACTCTTACAATTTACCGGAAAAAGTATCTACTGCGCCGTCGCCGATGTCCATATCGATCCGTGGATACCGGTTGGGCGGGCTATCATCACACACGCACACAGTGATCACGCACGGTGGGGCAGCCGGCATTACCTCGCCCACAAGGACAGCGAACCCATTTTGCGGCTGCGGCTCGGGCAGGATATTAACCTGCAAACGGTGCGGTACGGCGAGAAATTCATGATCAATGGCGTGAAGTTTTCATTGCACCCGGCAGGCCATATTATTGGTTCGGCGCAGGTGAGGGTCGAGTACCAGGGCGAGGTGTGGGTGGCCAGCGGCGATTACAAGCTGGAAGACGACCATTTCGCAACGCCTTTTGAGCCGGTGAAATGCAATGTGTTCATCACCGAGTCTACATTTGGACTACCCATCTATAAATGGCAGCCGCAGCAGCAGGTGATGTCGGAAATCGACGACTGGTGGGCGCAGAACCGGGCCGATGATAAGGCCAGCGTATTAATGGGCTATTCGCTGGGGAAAATGCAGCGGATTTTGAAAAACATTCAGTTGCAGGACGCTGTAATTTATGCCCACGGGGCCATTTATACCGTGAATGAACGATTGCGTGAGGCGGGTTTTGACCTGCCGGGACTTACGCTGGTGACCAGGGAAACCGACCGTAAACTATTTAAAGGCGCCCTGGTGCTGGCACCGCCGTCTGCGGATGGGACTACGTGGATCAGAAAGTTTGCACCCTATTCGGTCGGATATTGCTCGGGCTGGATGGCTTTGCGAGGTGCCAAGAACCGCCGGGCGGTTGATCAGGGTTTTGTATTGAGCGATCACGTCGACTGGCCTGACCTGAACCGGGCGGTGAAAGAAACCGGTGCTGAAAAAGTATACGTTACGCATGGTTATACCAGCATTTATTCACGCTGGCTCAATGAAAACGGCATTGAAGCCGCGGAGGTAAATACAATGTACGGCAATGAGGATGAGAACGAAGAAGAGGAAACCGTGCAGGATGCAGTAGCTGGCCAGGATGCTTACCAGGAGCATAAGCAGGAACTCGACGGAGAGGTGAATGCGGACAAAGACGGTTTTGAGTTATGAAACAGTTTGCAGACCTCTTTATGAACCTCGATCGCACGAACAAAACGAATGCGAAGGTAGATTTGCTGAAAAACTATTTCCTCACCGCATCCGATGAGGATAAACTGTGGGCATTGACATTGTTCACGGGACGGAGGCCGTCATTTAAAGTCAATCGCACGCAGGTGAAGGAATGGGCGGCAGAAGAAGCCGGCATTCCGATGTGGCTTTTTCAGGAGAGCTATCATAGCGTGGGGGATTTAGGAGAAACCATTTCATTGCTTTTGCCCCGCACAAGCATTGGTGGCTCCGATAAGTCGCTCTCCGAGTGGTTTCACTACCTCGGAATGCTGCCTGGCATGACCGATGAACAGAAGCGCGACCATATCATTCAGGCCTGGATGCAGCTTTCCCAGCACGAGATATTCGTATTCAATAAACTGCTTATGGGCAGTTTCCGGATCGGTGTTTCCCAGACTTTGGTAGTGCGCGCATTGGCCGAGGCCACGGAAACCGATACGAATGTGATCGCCCATCGGGTAATGGGGCAATGGGACCCGCTAGGAACGACTTTCGAGCAACTTATTCTCGATAAGGGAGAAAACGACAATGCGTCGCGTCCGTACCCCTTTTTTCTCGCCTATCCTATCGAGGGCGATGTCGCGGATCTGGGAGAAGCGAGTGATTGGTTCGCCGAATGGAAGTGGGACGGCATTCGTTCGCAGATCATTTACAGGAATAAGGAGCTCTTCATCTGGACAAGAGGGGAGGAATTATCCACCGAAAAATTTCCCGAATTGCATTTCCTGAGCGACGTTTTACCTGATGGTACCGTGCTCGACGGCGAAATCGTGACCTATGCCAATGGCCGGCCGATGCCGTTCAACGTGTTGCAAACCCGTATTGGCCGGAAAAACTTGTCTAAAAAAGTGCTGGAAGAAGCACCCGTAGCATTTTTGGCCTACGATATGCTCGAAGCGAACGGTGTCGATATCCGTGGGCTCACGCAGGAGCAACGTCGAGCGCAGTTGGAAGCCTTGCATGCGAATGTACCCGCGCAAGGCTATTTCAACCTTTCGCCATTGATAGACTTCCAGGATTGGCAAACTCTGCGCCACCTTCATCCGCAATCGCGTGAGAATATTGCCGAAGGATTCATGATTAAGCGGAAAGCCGGTACTTATCAGGTCGGACGCAAAAAAGGCGACTGGTGGAAATGGAAAACCGACCCGCTGAGTGTCGATGCCGTACTCATTTACGCTCAGAAAGGCTCCGGCCGTCGCGCCGAACTTTTCACTGACTACACCTTCGCCGTCTGGGGCGACGACGGCAAGCTCGTTCCTTTCGCCAAGGCCTATTCCGGCCTCACCGATGCGGAAATCGGCCAGGTAGATTATTTTATCAAACGCAATGTTTTGGAGAAATTTGGTCCCGTTCGTACCGTGAAGCCCGAGCTGGTTTTTGAAATCGGATTTGAAGGGATCAATGAATCGACCCGGCACAAGTCGGGGATTGCCGTTCGGTTTCCGCGGATTTTGAGGTGGCGGAAGGACAAGAAGGCGGAGGAAGCGGATAGTTTGGCGAGTTTGCGGGAGATTTTGGGAAATTATAAATGACCGGCTGATCATAAGTTACTTATCCCGCGGTTATTTGATTATATCCACTTTCTGCTCTTCTATTTATTGTTATTTTTGTAATAGGCTAAAACTAAGGATATGAACACTAGTCTCGAACGCATTACGATAGATGAGGCGATTTGCAATGGAAAACCTATCATAAGAGGTTTTCGCATTACGGTAAAAACTATATTGGAGTATCTGGCGGCAGGAGAAAGTGTTGAAAGTATACTTAGTGCATATCCGTTT
Organism: Dyadobacter sp. 22481; assembly: GCF_052044875.1. NCBI lineage: Bacteria > Pseudomonadati > Bacteroidota > Cytophagia > Cytophagales > Spirosomataceae > Dyadobacter > Dyadobacter sp. 22481. Next base: position 80,619 of record NZ_JBQENV010000007.1, on the reverse strand, counting down.
CTGGAAGAAGCTGATATTAAAGCGTGTATCGAATTTGCTGCGAAAACAGTTGATGGTGAGCATTTTTCCCTCACTGCTGCCTGATGCCGGCCTGCCGCTATTTGATCGACGTTAATCTACCTAAATATTTTAGCTTTTTTCATTCCCCTGATTTTGAGTTTGTAATCGACATTAATGCAAAGTGGCCTGATCGGGACATTTGGCAATATGCATGTGAACACGAACTCGTTATCGTAACGAAAGATTCGGATTTCTACCATCGTTGCCTGCTTGACAAACGACCGGCAAAGGTTATCCACTTGAAATTAGGAAATTTGCTGCTTAAAGACCTTCACGCTTTTTTTCATAACAATTGGGAACAGATCACAATACATCTCCAAGATGCAAGGATGATCATTGCTACCCCAGACGGAATCGAAGTTTTCGCCTACTGAGTTCTTTCGTGGCAGTGAATCGACGCGGTACAAGTCGGGCATTGCCGTGCGGCTTCCACGGATTTTGAGGTGGCGGAAGGATAAGAAGGCAGTGGAAGCGGATAGTTTGGCGAGTTTGCGGAGATTTTAAGTTTATATATTTAAAATAATATTTACTAGTACTTTTTATATATTAAATATGCAAATCTAATATTTAATGTTAGATTTGCATACATGATTAGGCGTAGACTTGAAAATAAAATTAAGGAGGCCCTGTCAAAAAGCGCTTCGATAGCTCTGATGGGACCCCGTCAGATAGGAAAAACTACAATCGCGCTCGACGTTGTTGAGTCCATGCCTGCACTATACCTGGACTTGGAAAGCCGCCTGGATCTTGAAAAAGTAAGGGACATCAGATCATTTTATGAAGCAAATCAAGGGCGCTTGATCGTTCTCGACGAAGTCCAACGGATACCGGAACTTTTTACTGAATTACGGGGAATAATTGACCAGGAGAGACGGAAAGGAAACAGGTCAGGTTTGTTTCTTTTCCTTGGCTCTGCTTCCATTGATTTACTTCAACAGTCGAGTGAGTCACTCGCGGGCCGTATTTCCTATCTGGAACTTTTCCCTGTTGATGTCATAGAATATGCGTCGGAGGATTTTCAGCAGGTCAGCACATTGTGGCTTCGCGGAGGCTTTCCGGAAAGTTTACTAGCCGCTTCCGATCGCGACAGTCTTGAATGGCGGCAGGATTTTATCCGAACATATCTTGAACGTGACATTCCACAACTCGGTCCGCGGATTCCGGCAGCAACCTTGGAGCGATTCTGGACAATGCTCGCTCATAACCAGGGTGGTGTGCTTAATGCAGCGCACCTGGCGAGAAATCTGGATGTTTCCGGCGTGACAATCAGCCGGTACCTGGATTTGATGGTCGATTTGCTCCTTGTCAGGCGATTGCAGCCATGGGCTTCAAATGCCGGCAAAAGATTGGTGCGAAGTCCAAAGATTTACGTGAGAGACAGTGGAATTACACATGCTTTAATGGGTATAGAAACCTATAATAACCTGCTGGCGCATCCCGTGGTTGGGGGAAGCTGGGAAGGTTTTGTGATAGAAAATATCATGAGTGTGGCGCCCGCCCGTATGCAACCTTATTTCTATCGGAGCGTGGGTGGGGCAGAAGTCGATCTGGTCCTCGAATTTGCCGACGGCAAAAAATGGGCGATAGAAATCAAAAGAAACTCGGCGCCACACTTATCCAAAGGGTTTCATATTGCCTGCGAGGATATTCAGCCAGATAAAAAGTTTGTGATCTATTCAGGGAAAGATACATTTCCCATGGGCGACGGCATAGTGGCCACTTCACTCGTTAATATCGTGCAAGAGGTAATGGCTGTATAAGTTGTTATTCTAAAACTGTGGCACAGAAGTTGGATTGCTTTTACAAAGCAGTTTTAGTTAATTCAAATCAAAAACTCTTCCCTTGACCAAATCCCGCGGACATAGCATTGTTGAGCAATGGTTTAAAGATAAAAAGTGGAAGTGGGCGGCCTTTCAAAAGGAGGCTGCTGCGGCTTACCTGGCGGGGAAAAGCGGTTTGGTAAACGCGCCTACGGGAAGCGGAAAGACCTATTCGCTGTGGTTACCGATTCTGATCAGGCATATCAATTCCCTTCCTAAAAAACCGCTGAAAACTAAAAAGGGCCTGCAAGTACTTTGGATCACGCCGCTTCGGGCGCTGTCGAAAGACCTTTTCCGGAATATGGAAATGGCGGCGCTCGAAATGAACCTCACCTGGCGTGTGGGGATACGCACGGGCGATACAGGCACGCGCGAGCGCAACGAGCAGAAACGGCAAATGCCCGACGCGCTCATTATCACGCCGGAGAGCCTGCATATGCTTTTCACACAAAAGAACGCATCGGAATTTTTCAAAAATCTGCATACCGTAGTGATCGACGAGTGGCACGAGTTGATGGGCAGCAAACGTGGTACCCAAACCGAACTTGCACTTGCCCGCCTCCGCACCATCAATCCAAGTCTTCAGACTTGGGGCATCTCCGCAACGATCGGCAATCTCGATGAAGCCCGGCAGGTACTCCTCGGCATGCAGTTCCCACAGGAAAACGCTGTGACAGTTCGGGCCAATACCGAAAAGAAGATCCTCGTGGAAAGTATCATTCCCGAAAGGGTGGAGACGTTGCCCTGGTCGGGGTATATGGGAATAAGGCTGGTGGATAAGGTGGTGGAAGTGGTGAACAAGAGCCGTACCACGCTGCTTTTTACCAATACAAGGTCGGGGACAGAGATATGGTACCGCACGATCATCGAGAAATATCCCGAGTTTGCCGGCATTATGGCGCTGCACCACGCCTCGCTCGACCGCGAGATCCGGGATTGGGTGGAAGATGCATTACACGATGAGCGCTTGAAGCTGGTAATATGTACCGCCAGTCTCGACTTAGGCGTCGATTTCCGGCCTGTAGACACGGTTATTCAGGTAGGAAGTCCGAAAAGCATTGCGCGGTTCGTGCAGCGCGCGGGGCGGAGCGGTCACCAGCCGGGCGTCGAAAGCAAGATTTATTTTTGTCCTACCAATGCATTGGAGCTGATCGAAGCGGTTTCGTTGCGGGAAGGCGTGATCAAGAATATGATCGAGGACCGCCCACCGGTTGCTCACGCATTTGATGTTTTGGCTCAATGGATGATCACATTGGCAGTGGGTGAAGGATTTGATGAGGCGGAGCTTTTTGAGGAAGTCCGCAATGCATATGGTTATCAATATCTCAACCGGGAGGAATGGGAGTGGCTTTTGGGATATATTACTACGGGAAGCTCGTCGCTTACGGTTTATGATGAATACAAGAAAGTAGAGCGGGTGAATGGACGTTATGTAGTGACGAGCCGCCGTATTGCGCACAGGCATTTGCTGAGCATGGGCACCATCGTTTCGGAGGTTTCGCTGAAAGTGAAGTTGCAGAGCGGTAAATATCTGGGTGCGGTTGAGGAGTCGTTCGTTACCTGGATGAAAACCGGCGATGTTTTCTTCTTTGCCGGCATGAGCGTGGAATTTGTACGAATCCATGAAATGACCGTAACAGTAAAAAAGGCCGAAGGCAAAAAAGGCTATCTTGTCCGTTGGGCGGGAGGGCGGATGCCGCTATCTTCCCAGCTCTCCGCTTTCATCCGCGAACGTCTTGCCGATGCGATCGAAAACCCGCACAAAGAAGTGGAATTAGCCAAAATGCAGCCACTGCTCGAATTGCAGGAGAAGCGATCGGTGATTCCCAAAACCAACGAGCTGCTGATTGAACAATGCGAAACCCGCGAGGGATACCATATTTTTATATTTCCGTTCGAAGGACGGCTTGTGCATGAGGGAATGTCGATTTTGCTCGCTTATCGCATCAGCCAGCTGCGGCCGATCACGTTTTCGGTAGCGATGAACGATTACGGATTTGAGTTGTTAAGTGATCAGTATATCGATCTGGCCGAGATTCTGGGCGAAACGGACCTTTTCTCGACGAAGCATCTTGTGGACGATATTTACCAGAGCGTAAATGCGACGGAAATGGCCAAGCGCAAGTTCCGGGAGATTGCAGCGATCGCAGGATTGATGTTTCAGGGGTACCCGGGCAAATATGTCAAAACAAGACAGTTGCAGGCGTCCAGCTCGCTGCTTTTCACTGTGATGAGTAAGTATGAAGATAATAACCTGCTCATCAAACAGGCATACCAGGAAGTCCTGACCTATCAGCTCGAAGAAGTACGCATGCGCGAAGCGCTCGCCCGGATCGAACATCAGAAAATAGTCATACAAAACACCGACAGACCGACGCCATTTTCATTCCCGATCATGGTGGACAGGCTTAGGGAACAATTAACTTCGGAAAAACTGGACGACAGGATCCAGAAAATGATCAAACAGTACGGTAATGCAGATTGAGATCAAAGGCAACCACTTTATATTATTGACGCAACGGGCGGTTTTTTGGGAAGAAACGCAAACATTACTGATCGGGGACCTGCATTTGGGGAAAGTGATGCATTTTAGAAAAGAGGGCATCGCCATCCCGAACAACGCTGCGGCCAACAACTTCCAGCGACTCAATGAGCTGGTGCAAGAAACCGGCGCAACCCGCATCATTTTTCTGGGCGACCTTTTCCACGCCCAATACAATTCCGAATGGGAAACGTTCCGAGAATGGCGCGCTGAGCATCATTACATCGAAATGATTATCGTCATGGGCAACCACGATATTCTACCTTTGAGCCTGTTGCTTGAATGCGACCTGCAAGTGTATATGGAAGATTATGAGGAAGATGTGTTTATTTTTACCCACCACCCAAGAGTCGAGTTTGATCCCGCTAAATTCATCTTTGCAGGCCATGTGCACCCGGTTTTTACCTCCTACGGAAAAGGCAGGCAGAGCGTAAGGCTTCCCTGTTTCGTTATCGACAAGCACCAGGCCATTCTTCCCAGCTTCGGCGTGTTCACAGGCGGCTACCAAATGGGGCTGGCCGACGATCGGAAGATTTATATTACCACTGAAACAAAGGTTTTTTCTGTGTGTTAGGTTTGCATGAAGGAGACTCCCAAGGAGCCCTAAAACGAAGAGAGAGATTCCGTTGCTGCCAGGGCAACACGATGACGAAAACCTCAGCTGAGCGCCACTTGCTTCGCACCCGTATTCACATTCAAATGCTGGCTGATGACCCGGATCAATTCTTCGGCTTTGAAGGGTTTGGTGACGAAGCCGCTGAAATGGCAGGCGGCTATTTCAGGCGTTTTTTCGGCGAAGGTATCGGCCGTAAACGCTATAACAGGTACATTCCGGTGCCTCGGGTAGGAACTCTGGATCTTTTTCATGGCGGTCACACCATCCATTACCGGCATTTGAATATCCATTAAAATCAAGTCGAAATCGCTGGTTTCGAGTGCATGCAGCACTTCTTTTCCATTGTTACAGATCGTAAACTCGGCTTCCCATTTGTTAAGCAAATGTTTGAGCAGGATCTGATTGGCGAGGATGTCTTCGGCGGCCAGAATGCGGTAACCTTTTAGGGACAACGTAGAGCGCGCATCGGTTTTCTCTTCTTCATAAGAGGTGCTTCCTTTGCCGAAGTTGAGGACAACCGTGAATGTGCTGCCCTTCCCTAGCGTGCTTTGAGCGGAAATAGATCCGTTCATGAGCTCGGTGATTTTCCGGGTAATGCTCAAACCAAGCCCGGTGCCGCCAAAATTACGTACGGCATTGTTGTTGTGCGCTTGTGAAAAACTGTCAAAAATAACGCTGAGTTTGTCTTCCGAAATGCCTATTCCGGAGTCCGAAACGGCTATTTTGAGGTCGATGTTACCGCCGTAATCTTTATCGAGATGCACAGTGACTTTCACAAAACCGCTTTCTTCGGTGAATTTAATTGCATTGCCGATCAGGTTGACCATGATCTGGTTCAATCGGTAAGGATCGCCCATGACGATCTGCGGAACTTCGCTGCCACAATCGAAGGTAAAATCGATGGATTTTTCCCTGGCGCGGATGTCAAAAGTTTTCATCAGGTAACCCAACTTCTCACGCAGGTCGAATTCAAAGTTTTCCAACCCGAACTTACCTGCTTCGATCTTCGAAAAGTCGAGAATATCGTTCAGGATAACGAGCAGATTATCTGCTGAATACTTAATGGTTTTCAAATACTGCTCTTCCTGCCCGGTAAAGCTGCTCGAAAGCAGCAGGTCCGTAAAGCCAATGATCGCATTCATCGGCGTGCGGATCTCGTGGCTCATCGTCGAGAGGAAGTCCGATTTGATGCGCGTAGCTTCTTCGGCGTCTTTTTTGGCCTGAATCAGCTCCCGTTCGGCTATTTTTCGTGCGGTAATGTCAATGGCCGTTCCCAGTACTTCCTGCACGCGCCCCCTCGCATTTCGTTTAAATGGCACTTCGCGGGTGATGATCCAGATTTCGGAGCCGTCCTTATGTTTCAGCCTGAACTCCTTTTCGACTACTTCCGTATCTTTCACACGATAGCGCATGTGATTATAATGTGCACGAAATGTGTGCTGGTCCTGCTCGTTGACAATCCGGGCAAGGCCTTTTCGCGTACTGGTTTCCACCTCACATTCCGAATAGCCCAATATTTTCCATATCTGTTTGTTATGGAAAATATTGACCCAGTTCTCGATGTCGATTACGTAGATGATATTAGGGGACAGGAGCGCTATTTTATTGATAAATTCTTCTTTTTCAGCCAGTTCGTGCTCAGCTACCTCCCGGCCTTTTTCCATTTCGAGCATTTGGCTCATGGTATGGAACACCTTCGTCAGTTTTTCGGAAGTAACCTCAGACTTAGGAAAATAATCCAGTGCGCCAGCCTTCATCATCTCTACGGCAATGCGTTCGTCGCCATGTGAGGTGAGCACAATCACAGGCAGGTGAGGTGCCCGCTCTTTGACGGTTTTCAGCAACTCCAGCCCGTTTGTTCCGGGCAGCTGGTAATCTAGAAAAATGCAGCCGGGCGTCCATCTGTCGAGCATTCGGAGCGCCTCTTCGGCATATTTACATATTCTGATTTCCCCTATTTCCACCTGGGCCTTGCTGATCGCACGGCTCAGTTTCATAGCGTCGATATCGTCGTCTTCAACAAGCAGGATGGATAAAGGGAGCATAGCGGAGGTTTATAGTGGTAAATGTTGCTACTGGGGGTATTCGCAAAGCGTCCAGTAGCTGTTCAGTGTGGATACTGCCGCAATAAAACGGTCCATCGACAATGGTTTGAGGATGTAGCCGGCAACGTTCAGGTTGAACGCGTCAATTTTGTCGCTGTCTTCGTTGGAAGTAGTCATCACGAAAACCGACAGCGAGCTTAGCGACGGGTCTTGCCGGATCTCTTTTAGGAATTCGATGCCGCCCATTTTCGGCATGTTCAGATCCAGTAATACTATTTTCGGCTTGGGATACTCCTGGCTTTCCGACCGGAGTAACGACAGTGCTTCAATTCCGTTGGATGCGACAACGAGCTGGTTGGAAATATTGTTTTTCTTGAATGCCCGCTTGACATTCATCACATCAACTTCATCGTCTTCTACGAGGAGTATGGTCATCGGAACAGGGTTAGAAAAAGAGGACATTTTGTTAATTTGAGTAGTTAAAATGGGTTACCTGACATGCTCGATGTCTTTTGCTTCGTTTTTTGGCCAGGTAAAAAGGAATGTAGTCTCTTCGCCCATGATCGTTTCGATCCGGACACTGCTATGTTTCTCGTCAAGGATTTTCTTGACGATAGCCAGCCCAACGCCGGTACTTTCTATTTCATCGCGAGCCTGCAATGTCTGGAAAATGACAAATATCCGCTCGTGGAACTCGGGGCTGATGCCGGGGCCGTTATCGGCCACGTAAAATTCGAACTGGCTGCCAAGGTCTTTCCAGCCAATTGTTATATTGATCTCCGCCTTATCGTTATATTTAATACCGTTTGAAATCAGGTTTTGCAGGATTTGGGTTAACGCAATTCTTTCCGCTTCGATCTCCATACCGGCATCGCCTTCGATCCGGAATGAAAGCGGTTTTTTGGTACTGAATGATTCACACAATTCGTCTACTAGGCTTCTGATCAGGAATTTCTCTTTCACGGTTTTGATCCGGCCGGCGCGGGAATAGGACAAAATGCCGTTGATCAGGTTCTCCATCCGGTGTACACGCCCGCGCAGCAGTCTGAACTGGTCCCTAGTCTCACCTTCCAGCATGTGGCTGATATCCTCCTCGATCCATTCCGAAAGGTTATTGATCGCGCGCAGCGGCGCCTTCAAATCATGGCTTACGACGTAAGCGAACTGATCAAGTTCCGCATTGATCCGTTCCAGGTCGCGGGTGTAGGAGGTCAGTTTCATTTCGGCCGTTACGCGCGCGGTCACGTCCGAGAGCGTGCCCGTGAAGCCGATGTGCTCGCCGTTGGCAAAATAGGGGCTCAATGAAATTCCCAGCCATTTCTCCAATCCGTCGGCGGTGAATATCCTCAGGGTTTCTTCTTTTCCTGTGGATTCGTTTTTTAATAATTCAACCAGCTTTTCCCTCGATTCGGAAGTGGGGAGAAAGCCTGCAAAACGCTGACCAAGGCTGGCGCTTACCGGATAGCCCGTGATGCTTTCCCAGGCATGGTTGAGGTAAGTGAAGTTGCCGTCGCGATCGAGCTGCACCAATACTTCCGAAATGCTGTCTACCACCTCTTCGAGCCTTTTATTTGTGAGCGCGGCTTCTTCCGTTTTTTCCTGTGCAATGCGGCTGAGCTCGCGGTTGGCCTTAAAAAGCTCTCCGGAGCTTTGTTCCAATATCAGCTCCATCCGCGTCAGATCGTCTTGATACTCGGTATATGCTTGATTTACAGCTAGTAAGAAGTCGTGTATGTCGGGATGATCGGCGAGTTCAGGGGGTAACGACTTCCTGATCTGCCGTTTTAAGAGCCGGTGATAAGTGGTTTCGGTCAGTTCGAGCGTTTGCATGGGTTATTCACTGAAAGTGGTAATAGTCATGGTTTGGTTATGCAGCTCGCACAACGAATCGCGGTTGAACGGGGCTAGCTCACCGTAGGAGTAGAAGCCGGTCATGACCGGTCCGTTCAGCACTTCGGAGACGGATTCTACCTCTTCTTCCACCATTTGCTTCAATACGAGCTTGCGTCCGACGCAACTTACCAGAATCGCAAATTCGGCATTATTATCAAGGCTGCGCGCCGCTTCCTGGGCCGCTTCCTCGGCGCCATTGATGAGCCGGTCGTTATTGGCCTTCATTAATCTGACGAACGAGCCTTCGGGAATGTCGCCAGCGAACGTAAGGCTCTTTTCTTCCTCATTGATACCCAGAATGGTGCGCACCACAGGGACGCGGTCCTCATTGTCGCGCATGCTCAGCGGGAAAAGAAGGCCTGAGGCAGGCAGGTCTTTTGCTTTTTCGCCAAGAAAAGATTTATAAAGATCCAGCGCAGGCTGCCCGTCGATTTCGTAAAGAATATTGTCCTTCGAACGGGTTACCCGCCTGTCGAGCCCGAAACTATCCCAGCCGCCGCGCGAGCCGAAGCCGATCGAAAGTTTCTCACCATAAAAGCCAATAGCCGCCACACTTTCCGTCGTGACTTTTCCATCGGGCTCAATAATTATCGTACGGGCGAAATGCGAGCCGTCACCCGCGAGGCCGCCGGTGATTGTAACTCCGTCCGTCAATCCTTCCGTCATGCCTTTCACAAGGTCGGTACCGTTTACTTTCAGCCCGTCGGATATGACGAAGACATGTTTCAGACCCTTTATCGGAAGTTTCGAGACGAGCTGCTTGCCAGCCTCAAAGCTGTCGAATGCAATGTCTTCCAGACTGATTTTAGAACTTTTGATCGAAACTTGATCGAAAGCGACGCCCGTCACAATGACGGAGTGATCCTTTACCGACTCGTTGGCGATCTCCCCGGCAGTTGAGCATCCGGAAAATACGGCATCGGGATATTGCAATGCCAACTGGCGCGGAATATCCGTAGTTTCAAGCAGTTCGCGGTCGCCGAAGATAAACAGCAATTGCGGAGAAAAGGAGAACGGGATTTCAGACGGCCTATTTGAATAGACAAACTGTTCAATCTGCATAGATACAGGTGGTTGCGACTAATAATTCGATCAACAATTTACATAAAACTTTTGAGAACGAATTAATTTTACGCTTGACGCTGCACTGCAAATGTAAATCGGTTTATACTACGAAATAGATGGGAACGAAATGCCTTTGATTTTACGGAATAGTTCTACGGCGTAAAGGTCCGTCATGCCCGATACAAAATCGAGGACGGTCTGTATTCTGGAATAGGGGTCTGTTTTGGTTGTGATGAATTGCCGGGGGATAAGTTCCACCAGCTTACGGGTATAATGTGAATTATTATTAAGGTACGCAGGTACGAATTCTTCCAGCAATCCACCCATTACTTTATAACCTGCCACTTCGATCTGCACCACCGACGAGTAGTTGTAGATCTTATGAACAGAAATGCGGGCGATCTCCTTCATCGCCGACCGGTGAGGCTCGGGAATGCGGTCGATCAGGCCTGCGTTGAAATCGCCGTTCAGGATCGTTTCCTGCTCATTGATAAACAGTTCCGAGCAAGCGCCGATCAGTGTACTGATCGATTTGGCGCGAAGCAGGCCGATTTTTGCGTCATCATCCTCGATTTCCGCCAGGCGGCCCGGCATCCGCGGATCGTTGCAAAGTGCAAGCAACAGCGCTTCCACTTCCTGATAAGACAGGATTTTGAGCCGGTGAGCATCTTCAAGGTCGATAATATTGTAGCAAATGTCGTCCGCAGCTTCCACCAGGTACACGAGCGGATGCCTTTTGTATACCATCGGCGATTCCGAAACCTGCGATAAGCCGAGCTCGGCGGCGATCTTCTGAAAGCCAGCCTGCTCAGACTGGAAGAAACCGTATTTTTTAGTATAGATATTCGCCTTCTGATGTCCTGCGAGAGATTCGCAGGGATATTTGGCAATGGCGGCAAGCGTGGAGTAGGTCAACGCAAAACTGCCATAACCCTTGCCCGCATACGGATGCGTGAGGATGCGGATCGCATTGGCATTACCTTCAAAGTGCGTCAGATCGGCCCATTGTGCTTCGCTGACCTCTTTTTGGTATTTCAAACCATCGCCGTCCGTAAAGTAATGCGAAATAGCAGCTTCGCCTGAGTGCCCGAATGCCGGGTTGCCGAGATCGTGCGCCAGGCAGGCGGCCGAAATGATATTGCCGATCTCACTGATCAGCGGCAGCTCGTCGTCAATCTGATGGTTCCGGGTTTTCAGATTATTATAAAACATCCGCCCCAGTGACTTGCCTACACTTGCTACTTCGAGACTGTGCGTGAGTCTGTTATGGACAAAAATACTCCCGGGAAGGGGGAAAACCTGTGTTTTGTTCTGCAACCTGCGGAAGGGAGAAGAAAAGATCAGCCTGTCGTAATCGCGCTGGAATTCCGAGCGGGCCTCGGTCGGATCTGAATTGTACTTGTCTTCGCTGCCCCAGCGTTTGGCCGACAGCAATTGTTCCCACTTCATCATATTGATTTCGAATAAACGGCAAAACTAATGGCTTTCAGCGAAAATGTGCAGGGAAAGGCAGCTATTGCGGGTTTCAGGTAGAAACCGGCAGCCTGCACGCTTTTAATAGGGTCATAGATAAGGATTTATTTCAAACCGAAACAATATGAAAAAGCTAGCATGGTGTTTGTTTTTTGGGGTTATTTCAACCGCTTTGACCGGCTCGCCGGCGTCGGCCCAGAAAAACGAAGCGCTAACCCGTGAAATGCGCGAAGCGGTAACTACATTTCTGAAAATCCTTACCCCCGAACAGCGACAGGAAACCGCTCTTCCCTATGCCGATCTGGCCCGTTTCGATTGGAATTTTACGCCGAGAGCCCGCAAGGGCATTACTTTTAAGACTATGAGTGCTGCCCAGCGCAAAGCTGCGATGGAGATGGTGCGTGTAGTGCTTAGCCAGGAGGGTTACAGCAAAGCCGAGCAAATCATTGACCTCGAAAACGTACTGCGCGTCGTGGAATCCCGACCCGCCAACGACACCTACCGCGATCCCGAAAATTATGCATTCCTCGTTTTTGGCACACCGGGCGACGAACCCTGGGGCTGGCGGGTGGAAGGGCACCATTTGTCGCTGCACTTTTCGTCGGTTGACAACCAGGTCACCTACACACCCAGCTTTTTCGGCAGCAACCCAGGCCAGGTAATGGCCGACGTTCCGCAGAAAGGCAAGCGGATACTCAAAGCCGAGCAGGACCTTGCATTCGATTTACTCCACAGCCTCGATGCCTCTCAGCTCGAAAAAGCAAATCTCGGAGCGAAAGCGCCTAACGAGATATTTACATCCAATGCAAGAAAAGCCTCGCTGGCCAAAATGGAAGGCGTTGCGATGGGCGAATTGAATGCGGCTCAAAAAACGGCATTCAAAAAACTGATTATGGCCTACCTGCAACGGTACCACGTCACGCTCAAAAACCAGCAATGGGCTGAGCTCGAAAAGAACGGTATCGACAAAATCCATTTCGCCTGGCTCGGCGACCAGCAACCCGAGATCGGTACCGGGCATGGCCACTACTACCGCATCCACGGCCCGACGTTCCTGATCGAATTTGACAACACGCAAAACGGCGGGAATCATATTCACTCCGTTGTAAGGGATTTGACCAGTGATTTTGGGGAGGATTTATTGCAGGCGCATTATGAGGCGGGGCATAAGAAGTGAGTAAGTGCATGGGAAAACTCGTATATTAGGGTAAACAAATAGGAAAAAGATGTCTGCGACAGGATTGAAAGAGCGGTTGATTGATAGGATCAGGGAGATCGATAATGAGGATATTCTGGCCGAGGCCTACCGGTTGTTGGCGACAGAATCCGATTTGGAAGAGCCTCTCAAACTGAATAATGCGCAAAAAGTGGCCATCGACGAAGCGCGGGAGCAAATCAAGAATGGGGCATACCTTACCAATAACCAGGCCGACAAAGAAATCGAAGAATGGCTAAACAAGTAATCTGGTCCGCCTGAGCACACACTGATCGAAAACATATATTAGAATACTGGATTAACCGAAACCAATCCAAAACATACAGCCGGAAGCTTAACAAGCTTTTCAAAAAGGCTATTGAGTTGGTTGCCATGCATCCCTAAATCGGTAAGAGAACCGATGTTGAACACGTTCGCATTAAGATCGTCCGCGACTATTTTGTCATTTATGAGGAAACGGAATCGGAAATACATATTCTGACGATTTGGAATAGTCGTCAGGATCCGGAAAATTTGGAGTGGGAATTTTAAAATCATCGATGAATCCAACACCGCGCCGCTACTTTATTATCAACAAACCCCACAATATGGTTTCGCAGTTCGTCAGCACCGATGATGTCCGGTTGCTGGGTGCGCTGGATTTTGAATTTCCTGAGGGGACTCATGCCGTGGGGCGGCTGGATAGCCACTCCGAGGGGTTGCTGATCCTTACTACCAATAAAAAAGTCACTAATCTGCTTTTCCAGGGCGAAGTGCCGCATAAGCGCACCTATTGGGTGAATGTGGGCCATATCGTTTCGACTGAAACAGTAGAATTGCTACGGACGGGCATTCCCATTCGCGTGAAGGGTGGTGTTTATTACACCACAGCACCCTGCCAAGTCGAGATTATCGACCGCCCCCCGATTTTAAGTACACATCAAAACGAAGCCCAGCCCGATGTGCCGAATACCTGGTTGAACATCACGCTCACGGAAGGGAAATTTCACCAGGTCAGGAAGATGGTGCGGGAGGCTAATCATCGTTGCAGGCGTCTTGTTCGCGCCAGTATCGAGGATTTGGAGCTGGGTGATCTGCCGCCTGGCGGGGTTAGGGAAATAGAGGAGGCCGAATTTTTCAGGCTGCTGAAAATAGAAAACTGGAAGTCATCGATTTCGTCCGACGATTTCCTGGTAGAGCCGTCCATCGAAAATCCTGCATACTAGTTGCCTGCGGGATTAGTTTTAGCCCACATTCACATTAACTGATCGCGTCATGAACCTCATTGGAAACATTATCTGGCTAATTTTCGGTGGATTTGTTGTTTTTATCGAATATATGCTCGCCGGCCTGGCGCTTTGCCTGACGATCGTCGGCATTCCTTTCGGCATTCAATGTTTCAAGATCGGTATTATGACGCTCTTTCCATTCGGTCAGCATGTGCGGGAAGTCCCTGGGAATATCGGTTGTTTATCGACCGTTTTCAATATCATCTGGATTTTCCTGGGCGGGATCTGGATCGCGCTTACGCATTTGATTTTCGGGATACTGCTGGCGATCACCATTATCGGTCTGCCTTTCGCGAAACAGCATTTCAAACTGATGAGCTTGTCTTTTACACCTTTTGGTAAAGAGATTTATTCATGAAAGCCATTGTGATCACGAAGCCGGGAGGGCCGGAAGTGCTGGAAATTCACGAAAGTGAAACACCTGCACCCGCCGCTTCGGAAGTGCTGATTAAAGTATATGCGGCGGGTGTAAACCGGCCTGATGTTTTTCAAAGAAAAGGGAACTATCCGCCACCGCCGGGAGCGCCGCAGGACGTTCCGGGGCTGGAAGTTGCCGGGGTAATAGCGCAGACAGGCGCCGATGTGACCGGATGGAAGCCTGGCGAGCGCGTATGTGCATTGCTCGCGGGCGGAGGTTACGCGGAATACACGCTCGCACAGGCGGCGCATTGCCTGCCTATACCCGAGGGCTTTGATAATATACAGGCCGCTTCATTGCCCGAAACGGTGTTCACGGTCTGGCATAATGTATTTCAGAGAGGGCGGTTGCAGGCGGGAGAGCGGTTTCTGGTGCATGGCGGCAGTAGCGGCATAGGCATTACCGCCATTCAGTTGGCCAAGGCATTCGGAGCAAAGGTGTTTACGACGGCAGGCTCGGATGAAAAATGCGCGGCTTGCGAGGCATTGGGCGCCGATATTAGTATTAATTATAAAACTTCAGACTTCGAGGAAGCATTGAGGGAGCAGGGCGCGGACGTGATCCTCGATATGGTCGGCGGTGATTATATTCCCAAAAACTTGCGCTTGCTACGCGAGGAAGGCCGGTTGGTTTTTATCAATACCATGAAAGGCAGTAAGGTCAAAGGCGCTGACGAGGCAGATTTTGGCTTGATTATGCGTAAGCGGCTCACAGTGACCGGCAGTACACTGCGAAACCGCGACCACGCTTTCAAAGCGGCATTAACTTCCGATATTCAAAAATACGTGTGGCCGGTTTTGGAAAAGGGCTTGTTTAAACCGGTGATCGCGCAGACATTTCCGCTCGCAGCAGCGGCAGAAGCACATACATTAATGGAAACCAGCGACCATATCGGCAAGATTATTCTGCTGAATCAATGGCCGTAAGCCGGTGGTTGAGGATTTTTGAAATCTGATCGGCCTGGGCATAAACCATTAAATGTCCACCCCCTTCGATGATGATATCCGGTTTTACAATGAGGATCGGGATCAGCTTATCGGCTGTACCGTGAATGTGGAACAGGTTTTCGACACGCTCTTTTCGGTTCCAGCCACTCATGCGGGTCAATGCCCATTTTAAAAATTTGCTGTCGGTGTCGTGCAGGATCTGTTTGAGCAGCTTTTTCAGCTCAGGGGTATCTGCTCCAAAATAGCTGTAAGTTAACCGGTTGGCTGATTTGAGTAGCGGTGCCGACAATGGTGACATCAGTAAAAACCGGATCATCATCTGATAAAACTTCGAAAGCGGAACGCCAGTCGACATACTCGAAATAAGTGTGACCTGCTGCGGACAAACGACATCGGCAATCTCTGAAGCAACAACCCCGCCGAAAGATAGACCCACGAGCTGAAAAGGTTGGGACGTGTCGATCTGCTTGCTCAACCGCGCTGCATAATGCTGCAACGACTCTTTCTTCAATGGTCTGACCCATTTGATATACTTCACATTTAACCTCGGGTCGAGTTTCAGTTTGGTAAAAACACGCTCGTCGGCCCCAAGGCCACTGATGAAGTAAACATTCAATTTCTTTACGGAAACATCGACCGAAGCGTTATCGGTCGCGCTGACAGCCTGTGGGCCGGAAAATGAAAGTAATGCCAATAAAAAGCAGGAGTTGCGTATACTCGAAAACATAGATGGGTGCTTTCACGTCGAATATACGAACTCCTGCAAAAACAATGCCGCGCACTACTTCACAAAATTAAAGCGCACGCCGCCCATCAGCCAGCGGCCAGGCATCACCGAGCCCAAAACGTCGCTGTAGTGCTTGTCGAAAGCGTTGTCCGCTTGTACAAACAGGGCCAGTCGTCGTTTCAGGAAAGCATATTCAGCCCTTGCGTTGAGAATAAAGTAGTTTTTTGAAATAGCGGCTTCGATGGCCAATGCTTCACGCTCTGCCCGTTTTTTGTACAATCCATTCAAACTCAGCGAAAAACCTCCTATCTGGTAAATGGCCGAGAAATTGGCTAGGAACTTGGCGTGAGACGACAGGTAAAATGACTGAATCTGGCTCTTGTTGTCGCTGTCGAGCCAGGTAAGGCCTGCATTGAAAATCAGTTTCTGGTTGTCGGAAATGGCGTTTGCCGACTGCATATCGAGTTCGAAACCGGTGGTATTCACCTCGGCGATGTTTAATGCAAGACCGAATGTGCCGGTAGGCGAGAGGTTGTCCTTGCGCGGCATTTGCGCATAGGGTGTCGTCACGTAATCGATCAGGTCTTTCTGACGGCGCTGGAAAAATGTACCTGAAATTTTGAGCTGTGTGGCAGGGCTGCTGGTAAGGAACCAGTCGGCACCGGCTTCGTAGCTGAACGAGCGTTCTGCTTTCAGGTCGGGGTTACCGACGCTGCCGCCGGTGACCAATTTTTTTGCGTAGTTATTAAAACGTTCCGTGAAATCGGCGTCGCGGATGGTCTTACCCGCACTCGCGCGCAGTTGCCAGCCTGATTTTTTGTAGGACAAATTGATTTGTGGTGATACCTCGGTACCAATGCTTTCCCGCCAATCGATGCGTACGGAAGGCGTCACGGTAAAATGCTCCCCAAAATTCTGCACAACCGAAACGAATGGTGCTAGCTGATTCAGGGTATGGTCGCCGCGGTCGTTGGACTTAATGTTGCGCTGCTGGAAATTGACGCCCGCGATCAGGTTCGTGCTGGAAGCAAGCCTCTGCTGCAAAGTAGCAAGCCCCTGCCATAGTTTCGATTTGCTGCTGTTCGCGATGGAATGCGGGTTGAAAAGATAGGTGTCCTGCACGGATTTATACCCCCCGTCGATTGAAAACGCTGTTTTGTTCTTCTGGTAGCTCAACCTTACCTGGTTCCACGATATTTTGACTTTCTCGCTGGCGGTGTCTGATTTGAGGACCGTATAAAAGTTTTGGGCGGCGAAATCGCGGTGATCGTAAGCGCTGCGAACGGCGAGGTTCCAGCTGGGAGAAATGGCATAACTCAGCGATAATGAGGCAGTATTGTTGTGGAAATAGCCCTTAATGCCCCGTTGCTGCACGCCGGAAGCATTATTTGAAAGAAATCCGCCGGAAACCGCCAGCTTGTCGCGCTGGACAAAGGCACCCACATTGGCGTTGAACAAACCATATTCACCGGCACTTATCCCCCCGTTGACCTGCGTTTTCTGTACGCTGTTACCTTCTTCGGAGCCGGCCAGACGCGCCGCGAAAGTTTTGGAAATTACGTGAATAACCCCGCCCACTGCATCGGAACCGTATAATGCGGAGGAAGCGCCTTTCAAAACTTCGATCCGCTCGATCTCGGCAGGCGAAATGGGAATGTAGCTGTTGAAATGTCCGGTGTTGGGATCGTTGAGGCGAATACCGTCGAGGATCACGAGCACTTGCTGGAAGGTACCGCCGCGCAAAATGATGTCGCTTTGCGACCCCTGCGGTCCGCGTGCCTGTATTTCCACGCCGGGCACGTAGCGGAGCAGGTCATCGATGCTGTGCACGGGCAGTTGCTGAAAATATTCGCCTTTGATCACCGCAATGTTCCGGCCCGTTTGCGACGCACGCTTTTCTACGAGTGAAGATGTAACGGTAACCGGGTCAAGCGATATTTCCTGCGCCAGGGACAGGTTTGTGATGAATGATAATAGAAGGGTGATTACGTAATGTTGCTTCATAGGGGATTGGTAACGATTTGTGTTTTTTTGACCACCAACGGCCGACGGCCGCAGGCCACCATTTTCTCACCCAAAACTACTATCTTGCCGGCCCGTTTACATGCTCCGGTTTGAATCTTATGAGTAGTCCGGTTGAAATACCTTTTAAAAATGTGATCCTGCTGGACCGTGCGTCCGCGACACCTGTTTATCTGCAAATCGCGCACCAGATGATCAACGCCATTCAACGCGGCGTACTCGTTACGGGTGTGCAACTACCTGGTACGCGGGCGCTTGCGGAAATGCTCGATGTGCACCGCAAAACCGTCGTGGCCGCCTATAACGAACTCGACGCGCAAGGGTGGATCGAAATGCTGCCGAACCGAGGGACGTTCGTGACCCGGAAGAGCCCGCTCATCCAGGGCAGTGCCTTGTCGGCGAGCGTGACCGATCTGAAACAATATCCCCAACAAACCGGCTTCGCATTCGAGGAAAGTATGCTGCTCGACCGGCCAGTGTCACTTTCGCGTGTGGATCTGGAATTCACCGACGGCCTCCCGGACGTCCGACTCGCGCCCATGGACAAGCTCGCGAAGGCCTATTCCAGCGTTTTGAGAAGAAGTAACAACCGGAAATACCTTACCTACTCGCACGTGGAAGGAAATATCTGGTTCCGCGAACGCCTGGCGACTTATCTCAACAACACCCGCGGCCTGCACATCGGCGCGGAGAACATCATCACAACGCGAGGCATACAGATGGGCATTTACCTGGCATCTACGCTGCTGCTGAAAAAAGGCGATAATGTGGTGGTGGGCGACCTGAGTTATTACGTTGCTAATATGATCTTCCAGCAGGCCGGGGCGAATATCCTTTCGGTACCCGTCGATGACCAGGGTATTTCTGTGGAAGCCGTGCGGCAGCTTTGCGAGCACACACCGATCCGTATGCTGTACATCACCCCGCATCACCATTATCCGACGACGGTCACGCTGAGTGCCGAGCGACGGGTGGAGTTGCTGAATTTGTCGGTGAAGTATGGGTTTATTATCCTGGAAGACGATCACGACTACGATTTCCACTACAACAGCAGTCCGGTGCTTCCGCTGGCAAGTGCCGACGGGGCCGGGATGGTCGTTTACGTGGGCTCATTTTGTAAGGCATTGGCGCCAGGGTTACGGTCGGGGTATGTGGTTGCGCCGAGGAATTTGATCCGGGAACTGGGAAAAATGCGACGGATCATCGACAGGCAGGGCGACTTAATGATGGAGCAGGCACTAGCCGAACTGCTCGATGAAGGGGAAATCCAGCGCCATATTAAGAAAGCGCAAAAGGTTTACCATCAGCGCCGGGATTTGTTTACCGAGCTCCTGGGAAATGATTTCAGCCCTTATCTGACATTCAAGGCCCCGCCGGGCGGCCTGGCGATCTGGACCGAATGGCGGCGTGACATTAATCTCATGCGTGTGAGCAAGGAGTGCCTGCGCGAGAACCTGCATTTGCCGCAAACGTTGCTGTTCCAGACAGGCCGCCTCAGTGCCATGCGGCTTGGCTTCGGCAGCCTCGACGAGAAAGAGCTGCGGGAGGCTACTTCCATTTTGAAAGCAGTCCTGGAAAAGACCGGCTAATGCGCGGGAAGCGGTTGGAATGCTGATTTATTCAATTAATTTGGGATAAATTCCTATTCGTGCATTTCAACCTGGCAACCGCATGAACAAACGTACTTTCATCAAACTTTCATCCGCATTAATGACGGCTCCCTTACTTTCCCCGCTGAGCGGCTGGGCCAATGGCGATAAGCTCCGTAACTGGGCAGGAAACCTCGAATACAGCACCGAAAAGCTCGATTTGGGCAAAAATATACAACAAGTACAGGAGATCGTCAGGAAATATCCCAGGCTGAAAGTGCTTGGCACCCGGCATTGTTTCAACGACATTGCAGATACGAAAGACCAGTTCATTACGGTCGTGGGTGCGGAGGAGCAAATGGATTTGGATACCAAAAATAAAACAGTGACCGTCAATGGCGGGTTGAAATATGGCCAGCTGGCTCCCTATCTGCACCAGAAAGGTTTTGCATTGCATAACCTGGCTTCGCTGCCGCATATTTCGGTGGCTGGTGCCTGTGCTACGGCCACGCACGGGTCGGGGGAGAAGAATGGGAACCTGGCTACTGCGGTGTCGGCGATGGAAATTGTGACGGCGGATGGTGAGGTGTTGAAACTGAGCCGCGAGAAAGACGGAGAGAAATTCAATGCGGCGGTAGTGCATTTGGGGGCGTTGGGTGTGGTGACGAAAGTGACGCTTGACGTACAGCCTACATTTATGATGGGCCAGTATGTATATGAAAATCTGCCATTGAGCCAATTGAAGGCGCATTTTGATGAAATTGAGTCGAGCGGAGACAGTGTGAGTTTATTTACAAACTGGGCTACTGACGACATTACAGAGGTGTGGGTTAAGTTTAAAGCAGAGCAGGGCCAGCCTTCGGGAACGAAGGAATTCTTTGGGGCAAAACTGGCTACGAAAAACCTGCATCCGATCCCCGAACTCTCTGCTGAGAACTGTACCGAGCAAATGGGCGTACCGGGGCCGTGGTATGAGCGAATGCCGCATTTCAAAATGGGTTTCACACCGAGCAGCGGCAAGGAATTGCAGACGGAATACTTCGTGCCACGCAGGAATGCGGTGGATGCGATTCTGGCTATTTCTAAAATGGGCAGCCAAATCAGCCCGCATTTGTTTACATCAGAGGTGAGGACCATCGCAGCGGACAATCTGTGGCTGAGCCCTTGTTACAAGCAGGATTCGGTGGCGATACACTTTACCTGGAAACAGGATTGGCCAGCGGTAAGTAAGCTGTTGCCGGTGATCGAAAAAGAACTGGCGCCATTCGATCCGAGGCCGCATTGGGGCAAGTTGTTTACGGTTTCGCCTGGTTTATTGGAAAAAAGATATGAAAAACTGCCGGAGTTCCGGGAGCTGGCGGCGCAAATGGACCCGAAAGGGAAGTTCCGCAATGGGTTTCTGAATTTGAATGTGTTTGCGAATTAAATAGCCGCTCAAAGCGTTTACCCTTATGTGACTCATCTTCCATAAGTAAACAAATACTTCTGATGGCTACCAAAACGAAGGCGCTACCACCAGCAAGCGTGGACCTCACCGCCGACAAGATTACCGAGTTATACATGCATTACTGCCTGGAAAACCACAAGAAGCCGGAATCGGTGTACCTGTTTTCCAAAGAGCACGGTTTCGCGGAAAAGGACTTTTACAAGTTCTTTACTTCCATCGATTCGCTTGAAAAACGCGTTTTTGTCAGTTTTCATAACCTGGCCGCGAACCTGATCAGCCAGAGCGGCGAGATCGACGGCGTGGGTTTCCGGGACAAACTTTTAGCCTACTATTTTACACTTGTCGAAATCCTGACCGCCAACCGCAGCTATGTGGTTTTTGCATTGAAGGAGGAAAAGAACAAGCTAAACGGTATTTTGAAGCTGAAAGAGTTCCGCAACAGTTTCAAAGAATACATCCACGAGATCAGCGATGGTTACCTGAAAGCCAAAAGCGAACGTATCCGCAAAGCGCAGCAGGACGCGCTGGAAGAAGGTGCGTGGATTCAACTTTTGCTTACCTTGAAATTCTGGCTCGACGATGAATCCGTAGGTTTTGAAAAGACGGACCTGTTCATCGAAAAATCGATCCGTGCTACATTCGACCTGATCGATACTACGCCGTTGGAGAGCGTGATCGATTTTGGGAAGTTTCTCATTAAAGAAAAATTGAAGTAGGAATGGAGACAATTGACAGCATACCTACTTCCAAAATACGGCGTGCCACCCGGCTTATTTCCACAGGGGTCAAAATCGGGGGGAATTATCTGAAGTATTACGGCGAGAAGATCACCAGTCCGGAAACGGCGCGGGATAATCTCAACAACAACAATGCCGAGGATATTTATGATAGCCTCAAAAGTTTGAAAGGCAGCGCTTTGAAGCTCGCTCAGATGCTGAGTATGGAGAAGAATTTCCTGCCGCAGGCCTACGTAGAGAAGTTTTCGCTTTCGCAGTTTTCGGTGCCGCCGCTTTCTGCGCCGCTGGTAGTGAAGACTTTCCGGAAATATTTCGGAAAATCGCCGTTGGAATTGTTCGATACATTTAATCCTAATGCGATCAATGCGGCCAGCATTGGCCAGGTGCATAAGGCTACGCATAATGGCAAAGAACTGGCGGTGAAAATCCAGTACCCCGGTGTCGCGGAAAGCATTTCGTCGGACCTGGCGCTGGTGAAACCCATCGCGATGAAAATGTTCAACATTCAGGCGAAGGATTCGGACAAGTATTTCAAGGAAGTAGAAACCAAGCTGACCGAGGAGACCAATTACATTCTCGAAATAGCCCAAAGCGCTGAAATCGCCGAGGCTTGCGATCATATCCCGAACCTGCGTTTTCCGAAATACTACCCCGAGTTTTCATCCGAGCGGGTGATTACGATGGACTGGATGGATGGAAAGCACTGGTCGGAGTTTTGCAAAACGAATCCTGACCAGGAAACCGCCAACAAGATCGGCCAGGCATTGTGGGATTTTTATATGTTCCAGGTGCACCAGCTCCGCAAAGTCCACGCCGACCCGCATCCGGGTAACTTCCTGATCGATGAAAGAGACAATCTGATCGCCATCGATTTTGGCTGTATCAAAGAAATACCCGAGGAGTTCTACAATCCCTATTTCGAGCTCGCCGAGCCGGAGAATCTGAACAATCCAGCCATTTTTCATGCAAAACTGGTCGAACTCGAAATTCTGACGGACAGGGATACCAAAGCCGAAACCGTTTATTTCTCGAATCTTTTCCGGGAAATACTGGCATTACTCACACAGCCTTTCAACGCCGAAACGTTCGATTTTTCGGACGAAGAATTTTTCCTTAAACTGGCGGCATTAGGCGAGAAATATGCCAACGACAAGGAGCTGCGTAAAATGAATATGAACCGGGGTTCCAAGCACTTTATTTACATCAACCGCACGTTCTTCGGGCTGTTCAGCCTGCTGCATGACCTCAAAGCGGTGGTGGATACCAAGCAATTTGTAAACTGACACCAATCATAACCGGTCGTGATACCCTCACGACTGGTTTTCTTCTTCCGGGTCGGTGCCTGCCGCCGGCTTTTTAAGTTTTACGAAACGGAACAGGTTGTTATTCGCCTGCTCGGGCGTTTGGTCCCCCAGTAAAATCCCCCACGGTTCCAACCCCTCTACCCGGTCGAAAATCACTTTCATCATGGCAATCGCCGGAATCGAAAGGAACATTCCCGACAAGCCTGCGAGCGCGCCGCCCACGAGCACGCCTACGATCGACACCAATGCATTGATGCGCACCTTCGAGCCGACAATGAACGGCACCAGGAAATTGTTATCGATCACCTGCACGGCGATAAATACACCCACAACGCCCAGCAGCACGTCAATTTCGGGATGGCTGATAAACGTTACCATTACCGCAAGCGCTGTCGCAACCAACCCGCCGATGTAGGGTACCAGGTTGAGAATGGCTGCCATTACGCCCAACAGGATTGCATATTGAACATTCAGTATTAATAACCCGGCCGAGTTGAGGACGGCAACCACTGTCGTTTCGAGCAGTAATCCCACCATGTAGCTCTGGATGATCGATTTGATTTCTCCAAGGATTTCCAGCACGAGTTGCTTTTGCCGTTCTGCGAAAAGCACCACCGAAAAATGGATCAGCATTGCCCGGTAATAGAGCAGCAGAAAAGTATAAATAGGAATGAGGATCAATGTGCCAAGCGGACCTGTTACCGCACCCAGCGTATCTGGTCCCTGAAACGTTTCCAATGTTTTACTCTGCGCATTTTTGAGATATTCGGCTTGCTGGCGGTAGCTCACACTGTATTCCCGGCGAATCCACCGGCGCGCATCACGGTAAAAAAGGTCGATATTCTTTTTGAGCTTCGGCCATTCGTCGGAGAAGTCGGCAACTTGCATGGATATCAATACTGTTACCGCCGACACCACCAAAACCGCGCAAAACAGGGCCAGCGTAATCGCGAGTGTTTTTGGAATACCGATTTGAATCAGTCGCTGTTCCAATGGGCGGAGCAAAACGGCAAGTAACCCCGCCAATGCAAGCGGCACGATAATGTCCTGCCCCAGGTAAATCGCGATCATGATAATGCCGATCGCGAGGAGGGTTAGGGAGAGTTTTTGGTAGAAGGGAGGGGTAGAGGTTTCCACTATGTGTCAGTTCGCGTTGAAAACGGTTAAGATAGAGTTTTCCCCAAACAAACACTCCGCGCTTCATCCGGAAATTCTCCGAAATGCGGAATATCGTTGTATCCCAGCTTCCGGTACAATGCGATGGCCTCCGGCTGGCCGATGCCGGTTTCGAGAATCGCCGTTGGATAACCAAGCTCCCCGGCCCATTTTTCTAATTCCTCAACCACCATCGAGGCAAGACCTATGCCACGGAAGTCGGGTGTAACAAACATTCGTTTCAACTCGATGCGCTGCGTGTCGAACTGTTTGAAGCATCCGCAGGCGATGGCGATGCCATTTTCGTAGGCAAGCACGACGGTTGACAGACCGGTTATGCGGTTGTAGTCCTCGTAATCTTCCTTTTTAGTGTTATAAATGCGGCAGAGTTCGGTGTCAAGCTCGCTGGTAAGATTCTGGAAATCGGGGTTGTCGCTGGTGGTGCGGATGATTTCGGGCATTAGTTTACGCAATTTGAATGTCTGGATTGCGAAGATAGGCATTTGCGTTATCCGAGTTTTATTTGACGATCTTTCGAAACGACTTGTAGTTTTGCATCGCGGCGCTTTCAGGGCTGTTTGTTAATACTTAAAAGAATATGCAAAATATAGTTGCTACTCTCCTGTTACTGGTCCTGTCGTTGGCCGCATTTGCGCAAAAGGGCTTCAAAGTCGTGCCTCTGGGTGTTAAAGGGGGAACAATGGATGGAAACCTTTCCGCATACCTGCTCGCGCCTGCCGGCTCGGATGCGTATGTGTGCCTGGATGCGGGTACGGTGAGTAACGGCATTGAAAAGGCTATCGAAAAGAAGACATTCAACGTGAATGGGGAAACGGTTTTAAAAAAATATATCAAAGGCTACCTCATTTCACACCCGCATCTCGATCATATTTCCGGCATGGTCATCAATTCGGTGGACGATACGGTGAAGCAGGTTTATGCTATGGAGCATTGCATTGGTGTGATGAAAGCGCATTATTTCAACTGGCAAAGCTGGCCTAACCTGGCGAACGACGGTAATGCGCCCGCATTGAACAAATATCGTTACCAACAATTGTCGGAGGGGGAAGAAACGCCGCTTGCGGAGACACGAATGTCCGTGAGAGCCTTCCCGCTAAGTCATTCGAAACCTTATTCCAGTACTGCTTTTCTCGTGAAGAGTGGAGAATCCTATGCGCTGTATTTCGGTGATACAGGGCCGGATGAGGTAGAGAAAACCGATCATATGCACAGGGTTTGGGCCGCTGTGGCGCCGCTGGTGAAATCGGGCCAATTGACAGGGGTTTTCCTGGAAGTCTCGTATCCCAACACGCAGCCCGACCGCCATTTGTACGGGCACCTCACGCCGAAATGGTTCATCCAGGAATTTGAAGTGCTGGCCGGATTGACCGGAAAAGAGCGTTTACGAGGCCTGAACGTGGTCGTTACGCACATCAAACCCACCGGAAATAATGAAGAAATAATACGCAAGGAATTAAATGCCGGTAATACCCTCGGGCTGCGGCTGATCTTCCCCGAACAAGGTGTAAAGTTTGAATTGAATTGAATGCAAAAGGCGGGTTTTGCGACCCGCCTTTTGCTATTTGAATAGGGTAACCTGGCCGCTTGCCACTCTCGGGTCGTAGGGGACTTGTAGTTCCATTCCCAATTCTTTGTTTAGTTTCTGGATCAAATACGAGGATAGCAAAGGCGATGCTTCCTCATGGTTCTGGTGAACAAAGAAATAGATATTCTGGATACCTTCCTCCGTCCAGCGTTTCAGCCTTTCAAACCAGTCGTCGAGGCGGGTATAATCAGAATCGACATTAGCGCCGTTGTAGCGGATGAATGCGGTGGGCGTTGTGAGTCGCATGTGCAGCAGGTCACGGCGTCCGGCCGAATCGGTCACGATATGCGAGATATTTTTCTTTTCCAGCAGACTATAAAGCTCTTCGCTGTCAAATGACCCGTCGTACCATCCCGTATGCCGCAATTCCAGCGCAAGCGGGAAGCCGGAAGGCCATTCTTCCAGGTATGCCTTCAATATTTCCCAGTTTTTGGGGCCGAAATTGTCGGGCATTTGCAGGAAAAGCATTCCGAGTTTGTCCTGCAAATGAGCGATCCCGTCGAGGTAAATGTCGGTCGGCTCCTTGGCATCTTTCAACCTTTTCCAATGGCTGATACCCTGGTGCAGTTTCGGGAAAAATTTGAAACCCGCCGGCGTTTTGGTATACCAGGTTTCGATCGTTTCAACAGGGAAATTATTGTAAAAGGTGGCATTCAGCTCAATGCTGTTGAATTGCGTCGCATAATACGCCAATTCATCTTTAGTACCCTTGGGATAAAAACCTTTGAGGTCGGTTTTATTCCATTTGGCACATCCGATGTAGATTCCCGGTTTTCCGGCTTTCGCCGCATTCAGCAGCGCTTTGTTGGCAGGAGCATCGGGCGGCAAACTGAAATCTATGTCATCGGGATTTTCAACTTTTCCGAATTTCATGACTGGCTAGGTTAGGATGAGGAATTAAAAACCTGGCAAGCCTCCAAGACTTGCCAGTTGTCGAATAACGACCGGATTATCTTCCGAAGTCGTCCTGAACCCGAACGATATCGTCTTCGTCGGATGGATTGGAAGGATCTGTATGTTGCCAGATTTCGGCTACGAAACCCCATTCGTTGACACCCACCAGGCGATGGCGCTCGCCTTTTTTGAGGTTCACGACCGTACCGATCGACAGTTGCTGCAATTCGGTTTCTTCGTCGGTGTCGCTGATCACGATGCCCGCGTTTCCGCCGATCACTTTCCATATTTCGGCGCGACGGTGGTGGTATTGCCATGAAAGGCGTTTGTTCGGGGCCACCACAAGAACTTTGGGGCTTAATTTTTCATAACCCGCGAAATCAGCGAGCGACAAATGCGGGAAGAATGTGGAGATGAACTTGGGTGCCTGACTTTCGTCGAGTACAAAGAAACCGCCCCATGGGCGTGAATGGTCTTTGGCTACAACCGTGAAGCCTTGCTCATCTATAAACTGCTGTACTTTTTCGAAAACCTCATTTTTATCGGCATCGGCCGCAAACGATTGTATCATAACCAATAGTAATTAATGAATCAGGTGAATTTCAAAATTAGGATAAAAAACAAAAAGATGCCCCAAAATATTCAGGGCACCTTTTGAATTAAATCTACTAATTTATACTATTTGTCCCACCATACCTTTGTGGTGAATTCGTCGGGCAAAGTAGCGCCTGTCTGGTAGTTCGGGTTACCTGCTACTTCGTTGGTCGGATAGCGGAGTCTTACGGGAATGGTTCCTTGGGTTACGTTGCCTGGGTAATTGGTGGGTGTCAGCTTGGGAAAGCCGGTTCTGCGCCAGTCGTTCCAAGCTTCCCACCAGTTGAAGAATTTGTTCACCCACATTTGCTCCCCGATCATTTCCAGCGCCGGTTTGGCGGTGCCATAGGGGTAGGTGTTGAGATAAGCGGTTACCGCCGCATCCGAAACTGTCAGCGCCGCATCGTACGGCGTGTACATTTGCATGGATGCTTTCACACCTGCGTCGTAATGCGATTTCGCCGTTCCAGAGATACCGGTTCCGATTTTGCGTTCAATGGCTTCTGCCAGTAGAAACTCGACTTCGCCGTAGTTCATGATCATGTATGGATCCGAGTCTTGCAACATTTTCACGTTGATACGGGAATACGTTTTCGGCAATATCACGGCCTGGCCTTCGAGTTTGTCGAGCATGGGCTGGTCGTATCCATTCGGCATGCCCTTTTGTTTCAGTGGGTCAAGCGTAATAGGAGTGTAGCCGGCGGCAGTCCAATCACCGATTCCTCCGCTGATAACCATCAATCGCGGATCATCATCAGCCGTACTGGTGGCATTGGTGCCCTTCAGGAAGTTTACGAGCGTAGCGCTGAGGTATGCAGGCTGTCCGCCATCGCCCGGATCGAATGCCCGGGAAATACCATTCTGGTTGGTCCATTCCCCCGGACCGTCGGCCATTGCTACCCAAACGTTGTCGGCATTGCTCGCGAATACGCCTCCGGCCGCTGCTTTGGTTACGTAAGTTGCCGCCTTGGCTGCGTCCACATTGGAAATGCGCATGGCAAGACGGAGCATAAGGGAATAACCGAATTTCTTCCACTTCGCGATGTCGCCTTTATAGATGAAATCGGCAGCAGCGAAGCCCTCATCTGCATTGGATGCGCTTAGCGCCGAGGAAGCTTCGTCCAGTTCTTTCAGCAAATCGGCGTAGACAGCATCCTGCGAGTCATATTTTGGAAAGAAAATACCTTCCGTGCCTTTATTGGCCTCGGAATAGGGAATGTTGCCGTAAAAGTCGGTGAGGCGGGCAAAGCTGAATGCGCGAAGAATGCGTGCAGCCTGGCGCATATTCAGGTATTTACCTTCTCCAAATCCGCCCGGTCCGGATTGTTTCAGGATTTCGGCAAGGTTTTTCAATTGATCATTGTAGGTGAAATCAAAGGGTGCCGCATTGGTTTCGGCATTCACCGTGTATTTATCACCGGGAGCGATACCGCCGCCTGCATTAGCCAGCTGTTGGATCGCGTAGGCACACATACCTATGTTGGTACGCCAGTCGATGTAGCGGTTGTCGCCGGATGTACCATTGGAAGCTATGCCCAATTCGGCTGACGTGAACATCAGGTTCAGGTTAACCTGGTTCAATGCCTGCGGATTAATGTTGAGATCGTGGAGTTCCTTCGTATCACAGCCAGTCGCCAACATTATCGCCAAACTATATTTCAAATATTTCGTCAAATTTTTCATGTCGGGATAATTAGAATGTTGCTCTCAAGTTGAAACCGTAACTGCGTGTAGAAGGGAAACCGAAGTAGTCGAAGCCCTGTGAGTTTCCATTCGAGTAAGTCGACTCAGGATCCACATTATCGATGTTTTTAAACAGGATAGCCAGGTTTCGTCCGACGAATGAAACGCTCAGGCTTTGCAACGGGGTTTTTTCAAGCAGTTTTCTCGGAACTGAGTAACCTAAGGTTAACTGCCTCAACTTAATGAACGAAGCATCATAAAGGTACATTGGAGTTACAGCGTCGGCTTCACCGCCAACGGATTGCCAGTAGTCATAAGCTTCACGTGGCGACAGGGTTTTGGTGAAAGGTTTGTATTCGGTGCCTTCCTGTGTTACGCCTGTTACGGTCAAAGGTGCTTCGCCTTCTCTTCCTTTCAGCGACTGTTTGCTCACACCCCATTGATCAAGGCGCATATTGGTACCTGAAAGAATATCCCCTCCCCATTTGAAATCGACAAGAAAAGAAAGATCGATGCCTTTGTAATTGAATGCGTTGGTCAGACCGCCGGTAAGCTTGGCTATACCATTACCGATGATTTCATACCCGCTCGATCCGACAGGGCGGCCGTCGTTGTAAAACACGGGCTGGCCATCCGGGGACATTTTCTGCACCCGACCGGTGATCATACCAAAGGGTTGGCCTACAATGTTTTTGATGTAAGAGTTACGTGTACGCGGTTCATCCATTACAAGCTCATTGCTGCCTTCGATCAGCGCTTTTACTTTATTGTTATTTTTGGCAAGGTTCAAACTGACATCCCAGTTAAGTATGCTGCTCTTAAGGGGAGTTACTGTGAGCAACAATTCGATGCCCCTGTTTTGCAGTTTACCAAGGTTTACGTAAGTCTTCTCGAAGCCCGTGGCTTTGGAGATGGTCGCGCTAAGGATGTCGTCGGTAGTCTGCTGATCGTAATAAGTGAAATCCACGGCGACTTTGTTATTAAAAAGACGGAAATCAATACCGATCTCTTTTTCTGTCACTGTCAATGGTTTCAGGTTCGGATTCGGAATGGTACCGCCGTTACCCATTGCTTGCGAGAACGATGCCATCGGATAGCCCAGGTGGGGATTGCCGTTCAGAGAATAGGTCAGGTTGGTTGAATACTCCTCATTTGTAGCGTTACCCACCTGTGCCCAGGATGCACGTACCTTACCATAGGAGACCCAGGAAGGGAGGTTTTTAAAAGCATCAGAAAATACGAAGCTGGTTCCGATTGACGGATATAGTGTACTGTTGCTTTCCGGATTCAAAAGAGAGAACCAGTCATTACGCGCGGTTGCGTTTAGATAGAGAAAACCGTCGTAAGAAATCTCCGCCGATCCCAACAATGAGTTAATCCCTCTCTCTTTGAAATCGTAATCCCACGATTTACCCTTTACGTTGTTTAAAGCAGGGAAGAATTGAACGTTGAAGCCATTACCATAAGCGTTCACGTAGTCATATTTCCGTCTCATGCGGTTACCGCCGGCAAACGCGTTAATACCGATTTTCCCAAAATCTTTGTTAACTCCTATCATATATTCGGCATTGATTTCCTGGACATTCCAGGTTCCCATGCTCCGCGCCCCACCACGCTGATAACCTGTTCCTTCCGGAGTGAGCCCTTCGGCGCGACGTTGGTATTTGTCGAGGCCAACACGGCCAGAGATGTATAGCCAGTCGGTAAGCTGGTATTTCAATGAGCCGGAAGTGATAAACCGGTTCTTTTTGTCGGTTTTAATGAACTGGTGCGTGACCCAGTAGGGGTTCTGGCCCCAGTTGTTGCTGGCTTGCTGGTATTCTTCACCTACCTGCTTGCCGAAAATACTCAGGCTATTCGCGTCGGTTCCGGCAGGAATCGCACCTGGTTTGTTAGGGTCACCATAATAGTCAAGCACATTATAGCTGCCGGGAGTGCGCCAAAGCGACTGGATCGCGTTACCGGGTGAATCGGACACGTTCGGACGGTTTTTAGCTTTTTCTTCTGAATAGAGAACTTTCGCATCCAATGTCAGCCTTTTGCCGAATTTGGCATTGGTCGATAGCGAAAGGTTGATCCTGTCATAGCCCGAATTAGGGATAATGGTGGTGCTGTTCAGATTGGTAACCGATGCCCGGAAGTTCTGGGTTTCGTTTCCGCCCGACAATGCAAGGTTGTTGGTAAATGCGTGACCTGTTTTATAAAAGCGAGAGAAATTGTCGCCCTGATAAGCATAAGGCCGCATTTTGCCGTCGAAGCCTACATATTGGCTGTTATCGTATTTGGGCCCCCATGAGTCGTCGCCCCATTCGTAGGCTTGTGTTTGATTGGCGGGCTTAGAAGCTACACCATTCACGTAAGAACCACTGCCGTAAGAATGTTGGAGGTCCGA
The DNA here is from genome assembly GCF_052044875.1 of Dyadobacter sp. 22481. Lineage (NCBI taxonomy): Bacteria > Pseudomonadati > Bacteroidota > Cytophagia > Cytophagales > Spirosomataceae > Dyadobacter > Dyadobacter sp. 22481. Next base: position 49,106 of record NZ_JBQENV010000007.1, on the reverse strand, counting down.
CAGGTCGTTGAATTTCTCAAGAACATAGTTTGAACCGAATTCGACACCAATACCTTTTCTTTTGGTTCCGCGCTTGGTAGTGACGTTGATAACGCCGTACGCTGCGCGTGAACCATACAATGCTGCTGCATTAGCACCTTTCAGTACCGTCACCGACTCGATGTCATCCGGGTTGATACTCGAAAGACCATCCCCTTCATCGGAACCTCCCCAAAGGCCGGCCTGGCCGAAGTTGTTGTTATCCATCGGAATACCGTCGATTACATAGAGTGGCTGGTTAGGCCCTTGAAGGGATTTGTTACCGCGGATGATCACGCGGGAGGAACCCGCAGGCCCAGAGGCGATTTTACTGACGTTAACCCCCGCTACACGTCCGGCCAGGGCGTTACCGAGGTTGGCCTCCCGAGCCGCCGTCATGTTGGTTCCTGCTACTTCCGTAATGGAATAGGCAAGAGATCTCTTTTCGCGACTGATACCCAATGCGGTTACTACCACTTCGTTCAATGCCGTTGCTTCGGCGGTCAGTGAAAGGTTCAGGATGGTTGCATTGGCTGTCACTTCTCTGGTAACGTAACCGATATAGCTGAACGCCAATGTTTTCCCCTTCTCGACAGTGATACTATATTCGCCTTTATTGTTGGTGGAGGTACCTCTTGTGGTACCTTTTACAACTACATTGACACCGGCTATCTCACCGCCGGCAGCGTCGCTTACTTTCCCGGATACTGTCATTTCCTGCGCATACCCCCTAAGGGAGAGCACAGTGAGCAGTATCAGCATCTTAACTAGTAAATTTTTTTTCATACAGTTTGTACATCGATAGGTTAAACCGTTTTCTTGGATTAAGGAATTAGGGCTGAAAATCAGGTCAAATATACCGCAGTTGACTCCATATGTATATAGTGCTTTTTTAACTGAAAATAACACATTTTTAACACCTTTTTAATATTGAATTCATAAGTATTCTTATATTGGATAGAGATATTTATAGATTTGGATGCCGGTTTTTCCCTGGCTTTAACAATACAGATTGGCCTGAATCACATCAAAAATTATCAAAAAACATGTTCGGTGGTATGTATACGTTTGTAATAGACACTATCTTAAAATGTCAGAGGGAGTACCGCTTTCCACATCGCTGGGGTTAAGGAAGGGAAGATTGCGGCCGATAATCGCGGTAAGGGTATTCCGGGAGGCGGCAGAAGTGAGGCCGTCGGATGGTGTGTGGATGACGTAGTCGAGTAGCCGCTCTACCGACGTGGTAGCCACATGCAGTCGCGTGTCGGAAGAGCCGTAATAGATGAATACTGAGCCGTCGTCGTCGGCAATCCACCCGTTTGAGAATACGACATTGGAGACGTCGCCGATGCGTTCGATGCCCTCTGGCGCGAGAAAATAGCCGGCGGGCTTGTAAAGGACCTTCGCCGGATCTGCAAGGTCGGTCAGGAACAGGTACAGCACGTAGCGCAGGCCTGCCGCGGTTTGCCGGACGCCATGCGCTAAGTGAAGCCAGCCAAGCCGGGTTTTGATGGGTGCGGGGCCCTGGCCGTTTTTGGATTCGTAGGTTGTGTGGTATTTCTTCGGGTCGATGATCGTTTCGTGGGCTACTTGCGCATTTTCAATGCTTTGGGCTAATCCGAACCCTATACCACCGCCAAGCCCCGCCTCGATGAACGAATCCTGGGGACGGGTATAGAACGCGTATTGACCGTGGACGAACTCGGGGTGCAAAACCACATTCCGTTGCTGGACTGAGGATGTTTTCAGGTCCGGGAGCCTTTGCCAGCTGCGCAGGTCCCGCGTGCGTGCGATCCCGCATTGGGCGATCGCCTGCGATTCGTTGCCCGGAACTGCGGCGGGATCTTTGCGCTCGGTACAAAACAGTCCGTAAATCCAGCCATCCTCATGCGCCGTGAGCCGCATATCGTAGATATTCACATCCGGCTCCGAGGTTTCGGGCATATCGAGCGGATATTTCCAAAATTCGAAACCACCGGTGCCGGTAGGACTTTCGGCCACGGCAAAAAACGATTTCCTGTCGTAACCTTCGACCCGTACCACAAGCAGGTACTTGCTATTGAGCTTAATGGCGCCTGCATTGAAAACCGAATTGATCCCGAACCGCTTCATGAAATAGGGATTACTGCCCGGATCGAGGTCGTATTCCCAAAAAACCGGGACGTGTGCTGCCGTGAGCACGGGAAATTTGTAGCGGTCGCAGAATCCGTCGCCTGAACCTAACATTTCGTTAGGTGTTTCGGTCAGCCGCTGCTTTTCGCTTTTGATGCGTTGAAGACGCTCTTCGAAGATAGTCATGGTTGATTTTTGTCAGGGATTGTTCTAAAACTCACTGGTGAGGAAGGCGCTTGTACCACGTCTTCCAGAGAATCGCTGAGCATATCAGAAAAACAGCTGTGGCGACGAAAGTTTCAGCAGGCATTTTAAGGATACCAAAAACAGGTACTGCTGTGAGGGCGGTTTGCGCTACGATGCCGGCGGCTACATTGAAAAGGTCTCTTGCAAAATGCCTGTTTGGTAAAAAAAATGGATCGCTTTTGCAGACTGCCTCCCTGACTGGCCCCCAGAAGCCCCACGGGTTTACCGTGCGGTAAAATGTTTTGAGGACTTCCATGTCGGTAGGTTTCGTTGCCAGCGATCCTGCAACTGCCCCGATCGCCGAGATGATCAGTATAAGCGGGAAGTAGTACAAGGGCAATGTGTCTGCAAAAAGATGCGGACAAGTCAGCGCACAGAGGATACCTGCCGCCATTCCCCAAAAAAAGCCGGCGCTGTTGAACCGCCACCAGTACCATTTGAGCATATTCGAAGCGATATATCCTCCATACAAAGCGGATACGATCCATTGAAGAATGCTGTTGACATCCTTCGCAAGCAGACCGAGCAGAATGCTGACGCAGACGATCACAATGCCGGAAAGATAGCTTACCCGGCTGATTTGCCGGTTGCTTGCGTCGGGATTGAAGGAGCGGAGGTAGATGTCGTTTACGAAATAGGCCTGCGCTGCGTTGAAAGTACCGGCAAACGTACCCATGAACGCACCCATCAGGCCGATCAGCACCAATCCCAATAAACCCGAGGGAATGTAGGTGTTGAGCACGGCGGGAAGTACTTTCTCGAAATCAGTACCGATGGCGGCCGAAATGCCGGGTTGCCGGAAATAAAGCAGCGCTAACACGGCAACGCCGGTGATAAAAAGGTACCGCGTGGGTAGTAATACAATGTTCACGATCATGCTCATCAGCGCCGCTTCCCGCGCCGAGCGGGTCGAGAGGATTTTCTGCATATCGTAATTAGGCGCCGGGCCGGCGAGACTCGCCAGAATACCTTTCGCGGCCATGAGCGCGAAGAAGTAGCCAAAGGGGGCAAAGCTGTCGTTTTGCAGCTTTCTGACAGCGGCTGGGAGGCGGTCGGACCAGTCGAGGCCGAGTTCCTTTCCGAAAAACAGGTCAGTCCAGCCGTGGGGAATCGGTAAACTGGCCACGCCTGGCAGTGCCGTATATGCCATAGCGGCCACCGAAACGCAAACGACGACCATGATCAGGTAATGCAGCATATCGGCCCACACAATGCTTTTCATACCACCCAGCAGGGCATAGCAGGCAGTGAAAACCGTGAAAAGGATCCCGTAGAAATGGGCGGTGTACGCGTGCGGTAAATCAAATGGAAGGAATGCTTTAACTATTTCCCACGGTATGAATATTTCAATGAATTTGCCGAGCCCGATAAAACCGTAAGCCATAAAGCTCATGCAGGAAAGCAATGCAAAAATAATGATGATTTTATGAGAGAGCCCTGCTCCGTGCCGGTCGCCGAAACGGAACAGCATCCATTCTGCGCCGGTAGCCGCATTGGAGCGCCTTAGCCACATCGAGAGGTATACCATCATGAATATCTGGTTAAATACCGGCCACAACCACGGCAGCCAAATGCTTTTTACGCCGTACACTACCATAATAGCGACCATCCAGGCTGTGCCGGAAAGATCGAACATACCCGATGCATTGGAAATACCAAGCATCCAGAACGGCATGGATTTCCCTCCGAGCAGGTAGTCGTTTTTGCTTTTTGACGCCTGCCGTTTCAGGTAAATGCCGATCACCATTACTGTAATCAGGTAGAGTAATATGACGAGGAGGTCGATCGCCCTGATTTTCATCGGTGAGCCGGCAGATCGATCCGCGCCTGGCACAAACTTATCGACAAAACCGCCGCGGGGTATAGTACTTTTTTATCCATGATTAGACCAATACTAACTGTTTATAGGATTATAGGAAGGGTTACAAATGGTTTTATTAGTAATTAATATTTAAATTGTTACCTCAATGTAACATAGCGAGCCGATACGGACCGAGTCGTTTTCAATTTAATCTAAAAAATACAATTTAGCCTATGAATGAAATTTACAGAGAAATTACCCCATTAACCCAGTACGATTGTTTTACTGTTTTTGACCGAAAAAAGACCGTTTTCGATTTCCCGCTACACAACCACGAGGAGTTCGAGCTGAACCTGATCCTGTCGGGGAAAGGCGTGAAGCGGGTCGTAGGCGATCATACCGAAGTGATCGAAGACGTGGAACTGGTGCTGGTGGGGAACAATCTGCCACATGGCTGGCTTACGAATTCCTACCGATGGCAGGAGGGAATGCCGGAGATTAAGGAAGTGACCGTGCAGTTTCACCGAGACTTGTTCGACGACAAATTTCTGAAACGGAACCAGCTGTTTTTTGTTCGTTCGCTGCTGGAAAAATCGGCTAAGGGAATCGCGTTTTCCAGGGATACGATTGAGCGGATCAAGCCCAGGCTCACCTCTCTGGCGCAAAAGAGCGGCTTCGATTCAATGCTGGAACTGATGTCTATCCTGCACGACTTGTCGGTTTCGCGTGATATGCGAACGCTTTCCAGCAGTACATTTACGGACGAAGACATCAATTTCAATAGTCGCCGCATCGAAAAAGTGTTCGCATTTATGCGTGACAATTATGATAAGGACGTGAATCTGGCAGGAGTAGCGAAGCTGGCCGGAATGTCGGAGGTGTCGTTCAGCAGGTTTATTAAAAAGCGCACGGGCAAGACCTTTGTGGAAAGTCTGAACGAGATCCGCCTCGGCCATGCATCGCGGTCGTTGATCAATACCTCAAACACGATTTCGGAGATCGCTTACAAGTGCGGTTTTAATAACCTTTCGTATTTCAACCGGATTTTTAAGAGCAGGAACGGCTGCACACCAAAGGAGTTTCGGGACAACTATTCCGGAACGCGAACATTTGTGTAGGAACTAGTTAGTGGCCGATGATTGAATTTTGAATGACCAAATAAAAAAGAGTTCAAAGTCTCAGATAACCCTTGACTTTGAACTCTTCCGGAATTCATAACTTATGACTCATTCAGTCATTCAATCACTAAACCTTCAACATCCAGCCGAAGATATCTTCTTCTTTGCCGGTGCGGAGGTCGGTCAGGTAATTTTTTACTTTATTCACGAATGAATCTTCTTTGATTTCGGGTAGTGCGTAATCCACACCTTCGTACGCGATCGTCGCGAAAGGAGAGATTACCACGGCAGTTCCGGCCCCGAATGCGGCTTCGAGCTTACCGGCTTTCAATGCGTCGATGATCTCTTTCACGGTGATACGGCGCTCTTCTACCGGAATTCCCCAATGCTCTGCGATGGCCACGATGCTTTTACGTGTGATACCGTCAAGCGTGGTTTCGGAAACGTGAGGGGTAAGCAGTTTGCCGTCCAGCATGAACATGATGTTCATTGTACCCGATTCTTCGATGTACTCATGATTGCGGGCGTCGGTCCAGATCAACTGATCGTACCCTTCCTGCTGGGCGAGTTTCGCCGGGTAGAGCGAACCTGCGTAGTTACCTGCGCATTTGGTAGCACCTACGCCACCTTCCGCAGCACGGATGAAATGCGTTTCCACTTTCACACGCGGAGGTTTTGCGTAATAGGTACCTACCGGGCTGGTAAAAATGATGAAATAGTATGATTCCGACGGTTTGACACCAATGTAAGGGTCGGTGGCAAACATGTATGGACGAATGTAAAGCGAGCAGCCAGGCTGAGACGGGACCCAGCCTGCATCGAGGCGAAGCAATTCCGTAAGACCGTTCATGAAGACCTCTTCCGGGATTTGCGGCATACAAAGGCGCTCGGCGGACTTGTTGAGCCTTTTCCAGTTATCGATAGCACGGAAAAGCAACACTTCACCTGCGTCGTTTTTGTAGGCTTTCATTCCCTCGAAAATAGCCTGACCGTAATGGAGCGCGGCGGTCGCGGGGCTCAACGAGAGGTCGCCGTAAGGGACGATGCGCAGGTCTTGCCATTGTCCGTTTTTGTATTCGGCGATATACATATGGTCGGAGATGTTCCTTCCAAAAACGAGGTTGTTGAAGTCAACCTCCTGCAAACGGGATTTGGTGGTTTGCTGAACTTCTATTTGTACTGTGTCGGCTGTCATGATGCCAAAAATTTTAATTTTTCAAACGCTTTCCGAAGCTAATACTTTGAAAAAAGGCAGGATTTGGAGATCCCGGCGGATTCTCTAAGTCCCGCAATTTAAAGAATTTAATCTATAAATAATTGATATTTAGTATAACAATTATTTTTCCCGCGAGACCCTAGGTTGCCAGGTAACCTCTTCAATTCCCAGCTCGTGCGTCATCGCCCGGCAGAGCATAAAAAGGTAATCGGAAAGGCGGTTCAGATAGCGGATTACGGCAGGTTCGACTTCTTCTCCCTGCTGTAAATGGATCACCGCGCGCTCGGCCCGGCGGCAGACCGTCCGCGCGATGTGCCCGAATGAAACAGCCTGATGCCCGCCCGGCAATATGAATGCTCTTAATGGAGGCACATTAGCGTCGATCAGGTCCATTTCCTTTTCGAGCAGCGTAATGTCGTCGTCGTAAAGATCGGGTAGTATCTTCCTTTTCTGGTCGGGCTCCGAAGCGAGGTGCGAGCCGATCGTGAACAGGCGGTCCTGGATTTCTTTGAGCAGGTCTTTACGACTCTCATTCACCGGTTGGTCGCGGAGCATTCCGATGTAGCTGTTCAGTTCATCGACGGTCCCGTACGCGTCGATACGCACGTGGGCTTTACTCAGGCGCGTACCCCCGATGAGTGAGGTTGTGCCTTTATCACCGGTTTTGGTGTAGATTTTCATGTGGGAATTAGGCCTTTGCTTTTTTCAATTAGGTTTTAGAAGCTTCCCGACCTAATTTTGCACCCGATTTACTATGGCGAAAAGACCTCTATTTAGGTTACCAATTCATGAAAGTTACAACATTTGCAATAAAGATCTGGCGTTGGGCATCGTTATTATTCGTTATCGGGGCGCTGGTATGGACGTATTCGCTCTTCCCGGAAATGGTCGCGGTCGACTTCGCGGATAGCGGTTTGGCCGAGCATTATGTGGATAAGGAGCATATTTTTTATATCGTAATGGGCCTGTTTCTGGTGAACAATGTGATCATCACAGGTATTGCCCGCCACATCCCGAACATCGATCCGATGAACCTCCCTATTTTGAAACGCAAGGAATGGGCGCAGCACCGAACTGAACTTAATGAGCACCTTACCAACTGGCTTTTTTGCCTCGTGGCCGTGATCAATACCATTATAGGTTTCAGCCTGCTGGCATTGGCGACTATCAATAGTACCAGCTACAAACTGGACGTTTTCGACTTCTCATGGCTTTATTACGCCAGTGTTGCCCTCGTTTTGTTTGTTTTCCTGCTTCCGTTGCGCCTGCTGTGGCCGCCTGTACACGAGGATAAACTGTAACATGGCGTGGTATGGAAGGTAGAATAACGGCTGAGGAGAACCACGACGCATTATGGCGGAGAGAGGCAGAGGCGATCGATCTTGAAAGCTATACCTATGACCTGCCCGATGACCGGATTGCGAAGTATCCTATGGAAATTCGTGATCAGTCGAAGCTCATGGTATACGGGAACGGTGAAATTAACCATTTGCGGTTTACCGACATTACTTCGCAGTTACCCGAAAACACACTCCTCGTTTTTAACGATACCAAGGTTATCCCGGCCCGCGCCCATTTCAAAAAAGAAACCGGCGCGGTGATAGAGCTCTTGCTCCTGCATCCCGAACTGCCTACCCGGGTGATCAACGATGCTATGCTGGTGCAGCATTCGTGTGTGTGGGAATGTATGATCGGAAACAAAAAGCGGTGGAAAGTAGGCGATACATTATCAGCCGTCATACAGGTAAGTGGGGCGGACGTACAACTGAAGGTCTCCTATCACGATTACGAGCAAAATCTTATACGATTGCGCTGGGACACTGACGTTAGCTTTCTGGATCTCGTGAAAGCGTTGGGTGAGATCCCGTTGCCGCCTTACCTCAACCGTGATACGGAAGAGCCCGATAAGGAGACATACCAGACTGTGTATGCACACCATGACGGAGCAGTGGCGGCCCCGACAGCCGGATTGCACTTCACTTCGCGCGTTTTTGATGAACTGGAAAAGAAGAATATTCGTAAATCGTTTCTCACTTTGCATGTAGGAGCCGGTACTTTTCAGCCTATTAAGGTGGAGAAAGTGACCGAACACCGGATGCATTCCGAACAGGTCGTGTTCACGAAGGCGCTTATTGAGGATTTGCTTCAATCAGTTGAACGCGTTGTACCCGTAGGGACTACTTCTCTGCGATCGCTCGAAAGCTTGTATTGGTACGGAGTGAAGCTCTTCAAAAAGGAGACGACAGACTTCAATATAGAAAAACTTTATCCTTATCCCTGGAAGGAGGAAGAATTGCCCTCGGCTAAGCAGTCTCTTCAAGCCATTGCCGATTACATGAATAGCGTTGGTTTGGAAGAGATCGTAGGAGAAACGGAAATCTTCATTTTTCCGGGCTATCGTTTCCGCTTATGCCGCGGGATAATTACTAATTACCATCAACCGGGTTCCACACTCATTCTCCTTGTTGCTGCGTTTGTCGGAAATGACTGGAATAGGATATATTCAGAGGCATTAGCAAAGGATTATCGCTTTTTGAGCTACGGCGACTCGTCGCTCCTTTGGCTCAATGATAATGCATGATCTTATCATTTGCGAAATCCACCATTTGAAATAAGCCTTATTGAACAGTAACTACCTTACTCGCTGCCGATACCCCATTCTCATTAAAAGCCTCAATAGCAAAGTAATAAGGCACGCCCACATTCAGGGCGCGTAGCTCGAACGTATCCGGCTCGTCGTTCCAAAACTGATAGGTTTGGTAAAGCTTGTCGGGAGCGATGCCCCATAGCACATTGTAGCCGACAGCACCCGGTACTTTTTCCCATTTCAAATCCGCATTTCGAGTATCTTTCTGGCGGATGGCTGTGAAGGTCGCCGGCGTTTGGGGGGCTTTGCCGAAGCCATTCCCAAAGATGCGCAATTCGCTGATTGCGAGGGTTGGCGAGGCTACGTATACATGCTCATAACGCACGTAACGCGCACGGACGGGTGTCGCAAGTTCGATGTAGGCGCAGGGGCGGTCGCGCTTGGGTTCCTTTGTAAGGTCGCTCGCGAGGTCCCACTTTTTGCCGTTTTTCGATGTCCAGATCTTAAATTGCGTATAGACTTTTTCAGGCTTGTTGTCGAAAATGTCGGATTTGTAGTCGGTGTAGTTGACCTGGATAGCCTTCACTTCCTGCTCGGTTTGCAAATCGATCGTCAATGTTTCACCGGGCTTGTTTTGCTTGGCCGCCCAGAATGTCCGCGGGTTTTCGTCGGTAATTTTTTGCGCCGCCATGGTATCAAGCGTGGAAGAGGCGGTTGCGGGCTTTTTGTAGGACAATAGCATCCAGCCGGTGAAAAGCTCGTCGCCCTTGCCTGTCCAGGTTTTGGTGGGCATTTTGTGCGGAAAATCGCCGAAGCGGGTATTGGCGAACATCTGGCCATCTTTGTCGAAACCGGCCGCATATCGCACAATGCGGCGCTCCATGGCCCAGTTCAGGCCGATCCACGAGGTTCCGGTATTCCAGTAGTTGCCAAAATTGTCCTGAAACGTATTGCCATGCCCGGCGCCGGTCGCGAAGCCGCCCGGCTTGTAGGAAACCGGGTTGTAAGGTGCATAGGTAAATGGCCCCAGCGGTTGGTCGCTCACATATGTGCCATTGGCGTATACATTATATTCTGTGCCGGGTGCGCCGTATTGCAGGTAGTATTTGCCTTTGTGCTTAGTCATCCAGGCGCCTTCGGTGAATGGTTTGAAAGGGTCCGAGTGGTTTGGCCCAAAGCGTTCCCAGCCATGCTCGTACTGATTTAGCCAAAACATGGACTGATATTGCCCCTTAAATGCAAGCCGTTTGGAATAATCCAGCTCCGAGCCGAAAATGGGATAGACGTTCGAAGAGCCCCAATACATATACCATTTGTCGGTATCGGGGTCGTGGAACAATGCCGGGTCCCACGGGCCGATGTCCTTCGGCAGCCGCGGCGTCCAGCGGTTGTAGAATTCCCAAATGCCTTTTTCAGGCGCAACCGAATACAATATCGGACGCGATTCGAAGGTGGATTGGAACAAAAATAATGTATCCCTGACGGAAACGGCTGCCGGCGCGCACATGTCCTCGAAAGGCCAGCGGTTGGCGGTCAGGTATTTCCAGTTGATCATGTCTTTGGAATGCCAGTAGCCACCTGAAATGGTTACGAAAAGGAAGTATTCGCCTTTGTGATTGATAATTACCGGGTCGGCGCCGGAGCGGTAGCTGATATTTTCGTTGAGCTGTTCGAAATTGTATTTGTAATCGATGTCCATCGGGTTACAATAAGTGCTCTGGGCAGTGATGGGCATTGCACTGAGAACGAGTATCAAACCCATGAATATTCCGAAAGAGCGTAACAACATGATTTTGCTGATGACAGGGTACATATTATCCTTTTTAATCTTGCAAAATTACCTGTTTTTGAATTAATAATCTTCCGTGCGGGCAAAACCATCGCGTCTTTAAGAAGTTTTGAAACCGATAACCTTTACCTTTGCGGTCGATTTTGAAATAAGCAACAGTTTTTAGAATGGCGATTGATTTTATAGAGGAACTACGCTGGCGGGGCATGCTGCACGACATGATGCCGGGAACGCATGAGCAACTTCAAAAGGAGATGACTTGCGGATATATCGGTTTCGACCCAACGGCTCCTTCGCTGCACATTGGTAACCTGGCTACCATTATGCTTTTGGTGCATTTCCAACGCGCAGGTCACAAGCCGATCGCATTGGTGGGAGGTGCTACAGGGATGATTGGCGATCCTTCTTTTAAGGCGGCCGAACGGTCGTTCCTCGATGAAGATACATTGCGGATCAATCAGGAAGGTATCCGCAAGCAGCTGGAATCGTTCCTGGATTTCGATTCCGGCGAAAATTCCGCTGAAATGGTCAATAACTACGACTGGTTCAAGGATATCGGCTTTTTGCAGTTTCTGCGCGATGCTGGTAAGTATTTGAGTGTCAATTATATGATGTCTAAGGATTCTGTGAAGAAGCGCCTGGAAACCGGAATCTCGTTTACCGAATTTTCCTACCAGCTCTTGCAGGGTTACGATTTTTATCATTTATATAAAAACAAAAATGTCCGGCTGCAAATGGGCGGCTCGGATCAATGGGGTAACATTACGACCGGTACGGAGATCATCCGCCGCAAGGAAGGCGATGAAGAGGGCTATTTCAAGGCCTACGCATTGACCACGCCGCTCGTTACCAAGGCCGACGGCTCCAAGTTTGGGAAAAGCGAGGGGGGGAACATCTGGCTCGACCCGGAACGGACGTCGCCGTATCAGTTCTACCAATTCTGGCTCAACCAGAGCGACGACGATATGCCGCGTTACCTGCGCGTGTTCTCGCTGAAAGGTCGGGAGGAAATTGAAGCATTTGAAGCAAGCCACGCTGCCGAGCCGCATTTGCGTATCATGCAAAAGGCATTGGCGTCAGAGCTGACGATCCGTATTCACTCGCAAAAGGCCTATGACCTGGTGTTGAAGGCATCGGAAGTTTTATATGGCAAAGCGACATTGGAAACGCTTCAAAGCATTGCGGAAAATGAGTTCGAGGCAGTGTTCGATGGTGTGCCGCAAACTGAGATCAGCCGTCGGGAATGGGACGAATGCGCTAACATCACCGACCTGGTTTCCACTGCGACCCGCTCGGAAGTGTATGCTTCCAAAGGCGAGGCACGCCGCGCGATCCAGCAGAATGCGGTGAGTGTGAATAAATCGAAAGTTAGTTCAGCCGAACAGCCTTTGAGCGATTTCGCATTGCTGCAAAACAAGTTCTTGTTAATTTCAAAAGGTAAGAAGAACCATTTGATCAAGGTAATATGATGTTTCGACCGGCTTGGCAGGCGATTATGCCTTACCAAGCCGGTCGAAGCTGAAAATAGCGGCATCCTTATTTTTCTTTCCTGCAATAAGATCCGTGATGATCCCGGCAGCGATGACGCTGAACAGGATGCCGTTCCCGCCAAATCCCAATGCGAAATAGGTATTCGGGTGCTCCCTGACACCTCCGATAAATGGAAGACCGTCCTCGGTTTCCGCAAAAGTGCCGCACCAGCTGTAATCGGTAGCAAAGGGCAGATCGGGAAACATGCTACGGGCATTTTTTTCCAGTTCTTTGGACTTTCTATTGAGCAGTTTGTCCCTTCTAATGGCGCTTTGGAACATTTCGTCCTTACCGCCGATCAACACCCGGTGATCCGCGGTTGTGCGCAAGTACAGATAAGGACGGGCGCTTTCCCACAGCAACGCATTCCCGTACCACAGTTCTTCCTTTTCGGGCATAGGCTTGCTGACGATCGCGTAGGAAGAATGCAGGCGCACGAAGTTGTGCGATACCAGCTTCTGTGACTCATAGCCTGCGGCAACAACCAATTTCTTTGTTTTGACGATATTGCCGTTGTCCAACACCAGGGTGACACCGACCCGCTCATGTCGGATGTCGGTGATTTCCACTGTATCATACACGCGCGCACCCTTCTGAATGCACTCCTGCAATAGCGCATGCGTGAGCGCGTACGCATCTACCTGCGCGGCTTCGTGCGAGAGGATGGCGCCGCTTTTGCGAATGCCGGGAAAATGGGAACGCAATGTGGCCTGGTCCCACCACTCGACATCGATACCGATCTTTCTCCGTGCCTCGTACTCTTTTTCCAACAGCGGCAGTTCCTCTTTTTGGGACGCGTAATACACACTCTTTACAAGCGAAAAGCCGGTTTTAACCTGCAATGAGTCCACAATTTCGCGGGCTTTATGAATAGCCTCCACACACAAAAGGTAGCTGCGCACGGCATGTTTTTCTCCGACCATACCGATAAGATCTGTGAGCATGGTGTCGATCTCGTATTGAAGCAATGCCGTGGAACCGGACGTGCTTCCCATTCCGATATGCCGTTTTTCCAGCACCACCACGGGGAAACCGGCTTGTGTAAGATGCCACGCCAGTAACGCACCGGTAATGCCGCCGCCCATGATGACTATTTCCGCTGTCAGGTTTTCTGACAAAGCAGGGTAAGCATGCATCGCCCCGTTTTTGTAAAACCAATGAGGCTGCCCACTGAGTAGATCCATCGAGAGTTTTTGTTAACTGAATGGATCAGGTGGTTAAAATTCTGTACCAGGAGGTTTGGAATGCACTGATATTTTTATGGAAAAGGAATACTTAAATCTGATACGCCTATTGAACGAGGAAGCCGTTGAATATTAAATCTCAATTAGCTCTTCCCGGAAAACGTATTCAAAACCGGCGCTGCGGTAGGGTTGTATTGGTACGACTGCCAGGTGTGGTCGTTGTAGATTTCAACGATGCGGTAGCCCTTGTATGCGGTTCCCCAGTTGCCGCCGAAATGGCCGTCGAAGAAATAAGGCTTTTTGCCGTAGATTTTCGTGCTGTCCTGGTCGTGGTCATGTCCGTTAAAAATCGCTTTCAGATTTGGCGTATTTTCGAAGAGTTCGATCACTTCCTTGCATTCGATACCGTTAACCGTCCATTTGGCCGGAGTAATATGCAGGAACACGAAAATGCCCTTTTTGTCTTTGTACTTAGCGATTTCGCTGCGTAGCCAGGTCGCGTCCGGGCATACGTACTCTCCTTTTTCATTCGAAGTATCACCTACGACGAAAGCATATTCCCCCTTGGCAAAACTATGGTTGGTTGGGTATCCCCAGGTGCTTTGCCAGACATCCAGTCCCACTTTGTCGTGGTTGCCGCGACTCACGTAATAGGGCACGCTGAGGTTCGAGATGGTGTTCTTGAAATCGTATAACAATGTTGGGTCGTCGTGGATGAGGTCGCCGTTCAGAAAGAGAAAATCTACGCCTTTTTGCAGCTTTTCGCGGTTTACCCAGCTTACCAGGTCAGAATGGAAAGTCTTAAACTCCGTGTTGGCCTGTCCGTAATGTCCGTCGGAGGCGACGATGAACCGCAGCGAGATATTAGCGGCAGGTTGCGCTTTTACGGGTTCCGACAGGTAGGTGATTCCGGATAATGCAGGCAGGAGTTTAAGAAAAGACCGTCTCTGGAAAGTCATGGTTTTAGGGGTTTAAATAAAATGGAAACAGGGGTTTCTTGTACTTTCAAAAATAGGTATTAGTCCGTGATATTTCCTTAATCTTGCACGGTGTTAAGAATATTTAATAAAAATAGCATTCATGGACCGGCTTATTCTGCAAAAAGCGGCTTCCTATTGCGCCTATCAGGAGCGGACGCAGGACGAGGTTAAGCAGCGCTTGAAAAAATGGAATGTGTGGGGCGACGAGGCCGACGAGATCATTGCCGAGCTTATTTCCATGAATTACCTCAGCGAGGAACGGTTTGCAAAAACATATGCCGGCGGCAAGTTCAGGGTCAAAAACTGGGGCCGTATGAAAATCAGGCAGGAACTCAACCGCCGGGGGCTCAGCACGTATAGCATTGAAAAAGGAATGGGAGAGATCGGCAACGAGGATTATGTAGCCGGGTTGCGCGAGTTGCTTTCCAAGAAGCGGGATCTGTTGTCGAAAACAGAGACCGACCCTTTCAAACTGAAACAAAAACTGGCGAGGTTCGCGCTCGGGAAGGGGTATGAAAGCGAACTGGTGTGGAAGGAGTTGGGGGAGTTATAAAGGTTGTAGTAATAGGCGGAAACGATGTCACCCTGAGCGGAGTCGAAGGGTAATTGCATCACGCAAATGCCCTTCGACGCCGCTCAGGGTGACAGTAACACTCCGAGCGAAGTTCTTTCTTTAATTTATTAGAAATCAGAGTCGAACGAGATTCTGTGTGCCGACTCTTTGTCTTTCACACCGCTCATTACACCCGCTTTCTGATATTCTCCCACGCGTTTTTCAAAGAAGTTGGTCTTGCCCGGAAGCGAGATCAGCTCCATGAAGTCGAACGGGTTGGCCGAGCCGAACTGTTTTGGGCAGCCGAGTCTTTCGAGCCAGAAATCGGCGATGTATTCAATGTATTGCTTCATTAATTCTGCATTCATGCCGATCAGCGACACGGGAAGTGCCTCGCTCACGAACTCTTTTTCGATTGCCACGGCGTCCAGCATGATTTCAATCACGCGTTCTTGGGGCAACTGATTGACGATATGCTTGGTATAAAGCAAACATGCGAATTCGCAGTGCAAGCCTTCGTCCCGGGAAATCAGCTCGTTGGAGAACGAAAGTCCCGGCATCAGACCGCGTTTTTTAAGCCAGAATATCGAACAGAACGATCCCGAGAAGAAAATTCCCTCTACGGCCGCAAAAGCGATAATGCGCTCCGCAAAAACAGGGCTATTTATCCACTTCAATGCCCAATCGGCTTTTTTCTGCACGCAGGGAATGGTCTCGATTGCCCGCAGCAGTCTGTCCTTTTCAACGGGATCTTTAATATAAGTATCGATCAGCAGGGAATAGGTTTCGGAGTGGATGTTCTCCATCGCGATCTGGAAACCGTAGAAGCATTTGGCTTCCGCATATTGCACTTCGCTAAGAAAATTGACAGCCAGGTTTTCGTTGACGATCCCGTCGGATGCCGCAAAAAATGCCAGTACGTGGGAAATGAAATGCCTTTCACCATCGTTCAGGTTCTCCCAGTCCTTCATATCCTGCGACAAATCGATTTCCTCGGCGGTCCAGAACGAAGCCTCATGACGTTTGTACATTTCCCATATGTCGGAATGTTTGATGGGGAACAAAACAAACCGCAAGGGATCTTCGGTCAACAGGGGTTCCTGTCTGGTAAGTTCTTGTGACATAGTTGATTAGAGTATTTTACTGCGATCAGAATGATATAACGTTATTACTTGCCGTTGGCTCTGACAGCCGGGCCGGAAGAAAACAAAGCTACATGCTTTGGGCTAAAATTCAAACAAAGTTACCGACATGAGGCCGTTAGAAAACCCGAAACGCCCCGCCCAATAATTATTAAAGTCATGTGAATGAGCCTGTGGGTATAATGCAGGTGGGTAGTGCTTTGGATTTCTACCCCGCAAATATTAAAATAACGACCTATGCCCGTCACAGGCCTGAGGAGGTACGTCAATTTGTTTCGTCATCTCCGCAACCCCTCGGAATATGTTTTCGATAAGTTCCGCGACCGTGGCAGGACGCTACACTTTGTCACTAAACCCAACAAACTCAGGTTCGAAGTCCCGCCTAGCCTCTATCAAGTATTCAAAGAAATTTTTATGGCCGACGTGTACAACATCGAGGCCCTGAGGCGCGTACTGCCGGATGATCCGCTGGTTATCGATATCGGCGCCAACGCCGGTTTTTTTGATATATTGCTTTTATCTAAGACAAAGAATGCCCAAATTTATGCGTATGAGCCTCTAAGCAGTAATATCGAACGAATGCGTTCGGTTGCCTCCTTCAATCGCGAGTTTGATAAGAGCGTGATTATCAATCCCGTTGCCGTGACCGGGACACCCTGCGAAACGTTGCGTCTCTACACACAGGATACCGAAGATAATCAGGTCGTTGCTTCATCGTTGAAGGGGTTTGATATTGGTAATACAAAAGAGCTGTGGACACGTGCTATTTCGCTTTCGGGTATTATAGCCGGTATGCCGAAGGTGAAGATCGATCTGTTGAAAATGGATTGTGAAGGAAGCGAGTACGACATTATTCTGAATACCTCTCCGGATATGATCCGCCGGATTGAAAGAATGCTGATAGAAGTGCATGATATTGATAGCCAATTTAATATAAAAACATTTACCCGGTATCTTCGTGAGTTGGGGTATGAGGTGACTTACACATCCATTAACGGTTTTTGTTATGCCCTGGATGCTTGCAAAAAATGAATGATCAATTTATGTTGAAAAGAATTCTGATTGATTGCGAAAGGATGAGGCACCCTCATACCGGGCTTTATCATTACTGCCTTCAATTGGGGAATTCCATTTTGAAAAAAGTGGGCGACGACAAAGAGAAGATCGCTTTTTATTTGCCAACTTCCGCAGAACATGCATTCGGAGAAAATGCTAATTACGTTTCCCAGCACTTTATTCACAAATTGTTTTTTCCGGATACCAAATCTGTCGACATCTGGCATTGTACTTACCAGGGGTCGAGATATTTTCCGTTCGGCAAGAAAGTATCGGTGGTTTTAACGGTTCATGACCTGAATTTTCTTTATGATGGAAACCGGTCCGAAAAACGCATAAAAAAGTACCTGAACCGATTGCAGCTCAAAATCGACAGGGCCGATCATATTGTGGCCATTTCATTTTATGTTCTGGAAGATTTAAGAAAGTACCTTGAATTGGGAGCCAAGCCGACGTCCGTGATTTATAATGGTTGCAATATCGAGGATTCGGGCATCATATTTAAGCCTGAAAACCCGGTGGAACAGCCATTTCTATTTACCATAGGTACGATTGTGGGAAAGAAGAACTTCCACGTGCTGCCTGCATTGCTGGCAGGTAGCAATTTTAAATTGGTTATAGCGGGTATCGAAAGCAGCCAGGAATATAAAAAGACAATTATCAGGGAAGCGCAGAAGTTCGATGTGCTCGACAGGCTGGTTTTTACCGGGCCCATCTCTGAGAACGACAAGAAATGGTATCTCAGTAACTGTGCGGCTTTCGTCTTTCCGTCGATTGCAGAGGGTTTTGGGTTACCGGTGATCGAGGCGATGTATTACGGCAAGCCGGTGATCCTGTCACGCTGCACCTCGTTGCCGGAAATCGGAGGGGACTGTGCGTATTATTTTGATAACTTCGAGCCGGAGCACATGCGCAATGTATTGAATACGAGCCTCGAACATTATAATAAAACAAAGCCCAGGGAAAGAATCCAGGACAGGGCCAGATTCTTTTCCTGGGACAGGGCTGCTTCGGAATACCTTGAGTTATATCGAAGTCTTGCTAATTCAGTTTAATAACCTGCTGATATTTTAGCATCATCCGGAAGTTATTAATCACATCGATAATGCCGATTTCTGAGTGGTGCTTCTTCATTTCCCTGTTAAAAGCCACTTTCTTCGCTTGCAGGTTTTCCCGATTTTTGAAGAAATCCCAATAGGCTTCCACTTTGAAGAATTGCAGTGTGAGAAGACCGAGTAATACATCACAAAGGAGAATCTGTAAGTGCCACAATTTTAAATCCATTCCTTGTAAATGCAGGTAATGAACATAATAGCGGTTCCTGAAATGGATTCTTTTGATTGCTTTTTTATGATTATGGTTTTTGGTACTGGCTGAAACTTCATGCCGGCAAACAGCATCGTGTTCATAATAGCATTTCCAGCCCAATCTCCAAGCCCGGATCGAAAGCTCCTGATCTTCGCCATAATAGGGATTAAACATTTCATTGAAGCCATTAATGGCTTTCAGTTTCTGTGTATCCATTAATGCAATTGCTCCCGACAAATAAAATGTTGGAGTAAATGTGTTGATGTTTTGCAAATGGAAGAAATCCGACGATTTTATTTTCCTCCCTGAAATTTTAGGCTCTCTTGCTGCTTCGCGAATCAAATCATCGTTCATGCCTATAACCCTACCCATAACACCAAAAGTGTCTTTCAACTCGAAATATTTGTAGAGTTTTTCCATGTAACCTGGTTCAAGGGTTACATCGGTATTCAGGAGAAAAATCAGGTCATTGGTGGCATTCTGAATGCCTATATTGCAAGTATCCGAAAATCCTGAGTTAGTATCTTTGCGAATCAGCGTGATTTTATCGTTGTAATGTTCTTGTAAATATGCAACAGATTCATCGGTGGATGCATCGTCGATTACGATGATCTGAACACTTGTTTCAAGTTTTTGAAGGACTTTATAATTATGCTCAAAATATTTTTCGAACAGGTGTTTTCCGTTATAATTGGGAATTACTACTGATATACTTTTCATATATAATCGGTTATCCAGTTAGTTGAGCGTTTTGTTAATACCCGATTCTTTAATACTTCCTCGTAACAGGATGGCGTTCATGATCTTCTCCTTTGGTGAAATTATATAGCTCATTTCCATATCCATGCGGATATTTTTTGTACAAATATCAAGCCAGCGTTTTTTGAGCTACGCCGCCTGGACTTATGACTCTGTTGTTAGGGAAATGGTTGGAAGAGGGTCGATAGCACCAGGTGCAAAACCAAGTGG
The DNA here is from genome assembly GCF_052044875.1 of Dyadobacter sp. 22481. NCBI lineage: Bacteria > Pseudomonadati > Bacteroidota > Cytophagia > Cytophagales > Spirosomataceae > Dyadobacter > Dyadobacter sp. 22481. Next base: position 29,497 of record NZ_JBQENV010000007.1, on the reverse strand, counting down.
CCGAAATATAACTTCTATACTAACACTACGGCGTAATATTTATTGCATTCACTTGGAACAATAAAGATTACATTAAAATTATACCCGCGACGTATAATCATCGTAAAAAATAAAAACGGGTGGTAAATTCTCTTCTAAATCCATTTTTTTCTTCTGAAAAACCAAAGGACTACGAGAGAAGAAGAGACCATCAGCAGAAGCGAAAGCCAGAATCCCCACGGTTCACCGGTAGAGGGTATGTGCTGGTAATTCATGCCGAAAATACCGGCTATCAACGTCGGCGGCATGAAGATGATCGTCACCACGGTGAAGATTTTGATTACCTGGCTCTGTTCGAGATTGATCAGACCCATGAAGGTGTTCTGCAGGTATTCGAGCCGCTCGAAATTGAAGGTTGTGTATTCGAGGAGGGAATTGATGTCTTTGAGAATAATGCGAAGGTGTTCCTTCCGGTCCTCGGGGAAATACTGGCTTCGAAGGATGCCGGAGAGTACGCGCTGCTTGTCGATACTCGTTTCACGGAGCATCATCGTGATCTCCTGCAAACCGCTGATGCGGATCAGGACTTCCTGCCGTGTTTTCTGCTCGTGCGTAAGATCCTTACTGATGGCAGAAATGTCCTTGGAAATGCCTTCCAGCGCATCCGCATCGGCTTCTATGCGTGTTTCGAGCAACAGCAGCATAAAATCGACGCCGCCCTGGATGCCGTCCGGACCAACTTTCATCTTCTTAACCGTGTCGGCAAAGGTTTTCGAATCGCCCCGACGGTACGTAAAAAGGACGTTTTGATTGAGGATGAACGAAACCGGGTAAGTTTCGTAGCCCTCACGATCTATTTTCAGGAAGTTGGAATTGGCGTTGATCGTCTCGTTCTGTTCGAAAAACCGCGAACTACTTTCGATCTCAACGATTTCCTGGGGTGTTTGAAAACTGATATTGCACTTGTTTTCCACCCATTCTTCCTCTTCCGCGCTGGGAGACTGCAAATCCACCCACACGAGGTTCGGGATCTTCCCGAGCTCGCGGATATCGTTTTCGCGTTTAATGACTCGGCCTTCCTTATAGAATATGCGTACCATGCGTTAAAGTTGGGAAAAAAAGCCATACGCTTAACCGTTCGTTCATCGGTGTTGCATTGACTTGGAGCGCTCGACGGTTAAAGCTAACTTGTATTCTTTTAATACACACACTGTGAAAGAGAAATTTTACCCGTTCGAAGCTTCGGAGGATTATTTATTCTTTTGGTTTGAAAGCCAGTCGGAGCAACGAAAAATTGTGAAAATGGTGGAGCTGACAAAGGTTACGGAGAATATTTATAACCTGGCATTTGGGGATGTGGATGAAACGGGCGTGCTGGATGATCTGGTGGTTAGCAATAATGGCGATATGCGCAAGACACTAGCGACGGTAGTGCAGGTAATCGTTACATTTTTCGGAGCTTATCCTGATAAGCAGTTATATTTCACTGGAAGTTCACCCGCGAGAACAAGACTTTACCGGGCAATTTTGAGTAGAGAGGCGGAAAATTGGAATGAAGTGTTTGATATAACAGGCATACTGGGAGGTGAAACGTTTCCGTTCCAAAATAGTATCGCATATGAAGGATTTATGATAAGCCGTAAAACTTAGTTAAGATGAAACCGAAAAAGGAAGATATTTTCGATCTATCTAAAGTGAAGATCAATCCCAATCTCAAAAGCCACGCCAATGACCCATTCGTCGTCCGCAAAGTCGAGGCGGCGAAGCAGGTGCTGGCGTCTTTGAAAACACCTATCGACGATATCTACAAGTAATTTTCCGCTCATTCTGGAAAGTGTCGTAAATTTGTGCGATGCAAAACACCGCTTCTCCCGGAATATTGACGACGCAGTTCTGGTTGCTGGGCCTTAGCTCGTTTCTTTTCTCTTCCAGCTTCAATATGCTGATCCCCGAACTCCCGGCGTATCTTTCGAGTATGGGCGGGGCAGAGTACAAAGGTGCTATCATCGGTCTTTTTACGTTGACGGCGGGGCTTTCGAGGCCATTCAGCGGCCGGCTTACCGACCGCATCGGGCGGGTTCCCGTAATGGCTTTCGGGTCGCTGGTGTGCTTCGTGTGCGGGTTTTTGTATCCGATTTTCACCACGGTGATGCCTTTTCTGCTTTTGAGGCTCGTCCACGGATTTTCGACAGGTTTCAAGCCAACAGGCACGGCTGCCTATGTTGCCGACATTGTACCCGCGAGCAGGCGCGGGGAAGCAATGGGCATACATGGGATGTGCATGAGCGTAGGCTCCGCGTTCGGACCAGCGATAGGGAGCATGATCAGCCAGGAATTTTCTCTGAATGCACTTTTTTACACATCATCGCTCCTTGCATTTCTTTCTATCGCAATTCTTTTGAATATGAAGGAGACTTTGCAGGAAAAACAAAAGCTCACTTTAAAATCATTTCAAATCACCCGGCGGGATATTTTCGAGCCGGATGTATTCAGCCCGGCACTGATTACATTTCTTTGTTATTTTGGATTCGGCGCCGTCGCTACCGTCACGCCGGATTTCAGCGGTTACCTGGGTTTGCAGAACCGGGGGTTGTATTTCATGATGTTTACGATCTCGTCCATCATGGTGCGCCTATTCGCCGGGAAAATATCCGACCGCCACGGTCGGATGCCTGTTACGATCGTTGGATGTATTGTACTCATTATAGCGATGGTACTGACAGGCTTTGCCGGGTCGGTGGCGATGTTCCTCACAGGCGCTGCATTCTTTGGTGTATCGATGGGTATTCTCTCTCCGGTACTTTCTGCCTGGACGGTCGATCTGAGCGGCGATCATAATCGTGGTCGCGCGATCGCGACAATGTTCATTTCTCTGGAAGCAGGCATTGGCCTCGGCGCATTTCTTTCTGCGGAGTTGTTTGAAAACCAGCGCGAGAACCTCCCGCTCGTATTTTTCTGTATGGCGGCATTTGCAATGGCGGCACTTTCTTATACGGTAGTTATTTATCAGTTTAAAAAGCGTCGCGCCCGTGTTATTTGACGATACTTACCAAAGCATTGCCGAACCGGCGGAAGGCTTTTTCAAGGATAAGGGAAGCAAATTCCTGGCATATGCTTACCCCGTCGAGAATGACGCGCAAGCCAAATCACGCCTGGCCGATCTGTACGAGCTGCATCCCAAAGCGGTCCACCATTGTTATGCCTACCGCCTGGGCGCGGACAGAATGAGTTACCGTATGAGTGATGATGGCGAGCCGTCGGGGACAGCGGGACGTCCGATTCTCAATACATTATATTCGAGGAATGTTACGAATGTGCTCGTTGTGGTTGTCCGGTATTTCGGCGGGACATTGCTCGGGGTGCCAGGGTTGATCAACGCTTACAAAACCGCTACCGAGGCGGCATTGGACGTTGCAGCGATCGTCACCCGGCATTACTTTAGTGTATACAGGCTGTCATTCCTGTACCCGCAAATGAACGATGTCATGCGGATTGTGAAAGAAATGGAGCTGCCGGTGCGTGAGCAGGTATTTGAAATGCAGTGCACATTGGAAGTAGAAGTCCGCTCCACGCTCGTCGAGCGGTTTATGACGCGCTCGGAAAAGATTGAAGGCCTATCCGTAGAACTGACGGATTAGTTGTTTTCACGAAGCATTCGCACGAAATCGTCTTCGTAGTCCTTGATCGCTTTCAGGAGTTCTTGAAGTTCCTTTTCCTCTGGAGTGCCTTTTTTTGCATCGAATAGCTCCTCGGCCCGTTCCGAAGCTTTTTCGTATTCGCTTTCATTTGTGATTTTCATCGTCGCAGGAGTTGAATGTTTTCTCAAAAGTATTTCATTGTTTCGCAATGCACAAAAAAACCGGCACGAAGGCCGGCTCTTTTGTGGGTGCATTAGTGAGTTACACCGGTATTAATATCCGGGATTTTGAGTCAAAGTAGGCTTTCCGTCTACCTGGCTGTTCAGGATTTCGTCCTGTGGCAGAGGGAAGTACAGGTTTTTCTGCGTGAAAGTTTTACCTGCCATGTAGCCCCGCTTATTGAACGTACGTCCCGATGGCTCTTTGCCCGGTACAGCTTCTTCCGCCGCGTATTTGTTCAGTACTTTTTCGGCGATACCCCAGCGTACAAGGTCGAAGAAACGGTGGCCTTCCATCGCAAATTCGAGACGTTGTTCCATCCGTACCGCATTTCTCGCATAATCGGCACCTTTTGCAGCGAAAGCCCCTGCCGGATATGGTTCCACTTTATAAGTAACGGATTCGTCCTGTACCGAACCGGTTTTTGCCCGGATGCGGAGCTGGTTTACCAGATCCTGAGCTACTGCCAGGTTACCCAGTTCTACTTCACATTCAGCCAACCATAGCAACACGTGCGAAAACTTAATGAGGCGGTAGTTGTTGTTAACATTCCGCTTGCTGGTCGAGTGGGTGGTGCTGTTTTCTTCCGCCAGATAATACATCCATTTTTTACCTGTAAATGGACCCGCGTACGCCTGGTCACGAATCCAGGTCGAACCTGGCATAGGGCCCCAGTCCAGGAAGTTTACACCCCGGCGGCCGACGGTCCAGTCGAGGCGGGGATCAACAGGAACGGTCTTGTCCAACGTAAATGTCGCCGAAGCAACGATTCCCTCGTCGTTTGGCAAATCCACTTTATTGTAAGTATCCAATGTGCCGTCGGCGGCAGTTCCGATCATAGGAAGCCCGTTTTCGGTTTTGAATGCATTCACCAGGTTGTGTGACGGCTGGTAGAAACCGCAGCATCCGCGTCCCGGAGCGGTTGCCGAATAGGGCCAGTTCAGGTTGTCACCTGCGTTACCGTTATTACCGTTCGTTCCATCGTTTACAGAAAATTGTACTTCCATAATCGATTCGCTGTTGTTGTTGCCGGCTGTACGGTAATTGTCGTGGTAGTTCGCTACTAGCTTTTTGCCGGAGTTTTTAACAATATCGTCCAGCAATTCTTTGGCTTTGGCCCATTTTTTCTGGAAAAGAAGTGCCTTGGCCAGATATGCCTTGGCTGCCCATTTGGTAGCACGGCCTTTCTGAGCCTGTGTTGCAGGGAGATTATCGGCTGCAAACTGGAAATCGGCTTCGATTTTAGCCCAGATATCTTCGGTATTAGGGACTTTTGTCGAATTAGGATCACCGGCATTGTAAATCTTTTCGTCGATAAAAGGTACGTTGTTCCACATTTTCTTGGCCTCGAAGTGATAATGGCCGCGGAGGAAACGTGCTTCTGCAACTACCTGGGTCTTTTCCGCATCGGTCATGTCTTTCACGTCTGGACTTCCTGCGATCTGGATCGTCTCGTTGGCGCGGGCAACACCATCGTAGGAATGCCACCATTTACCGAGGAAATAGGTATTGTCGGAAAGCCAGTTGTATTGTTCGATGAACGATTGCTCCGGCTGGTCGCCGGCATCGGTGCCTTTCACGGCGTCGTCACTGCTGATACCACCAAAAACATAGTTCGAAATCGTCGATTGGCGACCTGTGTTACCAGCGCCCACACCATCGAGCAGTGAATAAGCGCCGATGAGCAGCGCATTTACACCGTTTTTGTTGCTGAGCTGCTCCTTCGACGCACGCCCCTGGGGTTTCAGATCAAAGAAATCGTCGGAGCAGGAGAAGCTCAGGCCGACCAACATGCATATTAATATTGTCTTTTTCATTGTATGGTTCTGTCTAATGAAGATCAATGTGGAATTAGAAATTGAAACGCAAGCCACCGAGGAACGACTTGGCCACAGGGTAGGAGCCTTCGTCAACACCCATATGGGTATCCTGGTTGTTTTCGCCCGATCTTCTCAGGTTAATATCCGGGTCAAGTCCTGTGTATTTGGTGAATGTAAACAGGTTTTGTCCTTGAACGTAGACCTGAGCCGATCCCAGTTTCAAACTTTTCAGCCACGATGAAGGTAAATTGAATGTCAACTGGATGTTTTTCAAACGGAAGTATGAACCATCTTCCAGGAAGTAGGACGAGACCTGCTGGCTGGTAGCATCACCTGAGTTCAGGCGCGGCAGTTTTGCATTGTCCCCCGGTTTTTTCCAGGAATCGTAAAGCATGGTTTTCGAGCGGTTACCCTGGAATACGTTGAAATCTGTCCAGTACTTCACATAATTGAAGATTTGATTGCCATGCACGCCTTGTCCGAACAATGTCAAATCGAACCATTTGTAGCCGACACTCACATTGATACCATAGTTGAAATCGGGGTGGGGGCTGCCGATAATGGTACGGTCGGCCGCGGTAATAACGCCGTCGCCATTCACATCGCGGAATTTAAAAGTACCTTCTCTTGTATAGGATCCGAATTTCGGAGCGGCATCAGCTTCTGCCTGGTCTTTGATTACGCCATCCACAAAATAACCATAGTAGCTCGCGATCGGCAAACCGGCCTTCGTAGCGGACATAGCCGGCAGACGCGTTGTAAAACCGAAAATAGTCGCATTCGGGTCATTGTTCAGTTTCAGCACTTCGTTTTTGTAGTGGCCGAAGTTTACACCCACCATGTAGTTGAAGTCACCTTTCTTATCGCGGAAAGTCAATCCAAGGTCCACACCACGGTTGCGTACTTCACCGATGTTGGTGTAAGGGATCGTACCTGAACCGGCGGTTCTTGGAATGGCGATTTGCGTCAGCATGTCGGAAGTAACGCGGTTGTAAAGGTCGAGCACCACTTCCAGTTTGCTGTTGAACAAGGTCGCGTCGATACCAATGTTGGTAGAGGTATTGGTTTCCCACTTACCATTGGAGTTCCCGAACTGAACTAGGTCAAAGCCGCCTACGATAGAAGTACCCGTGCCGTTGATGTCATAGGCGTTGTTTTGCGGGTCGGCTGCATAAAGCGTATAAGCGTTATAAACGTTAGGGATGAGTTGGTTACCGGTTTTACCCCAGCCAAAGCGGACTTTCAAATCGTCGACGAACTTAGCGGGCTTCATGAAACCCAGCTCGGTCATCCGTAAACCCAGCGAGAATGCAGGGAAGACACCGTAACGATTGGCGGCCGAGAAGCGCGACGATCCGTCACGGCGTATGGTTACGTCGGCAAGGAGGAGTTCTTTAAATGAATAGTTCACTTTTCCGAACTGAGAGAACAGCGCACTTTCCGTTGCACCCGGACCGGCATTGCTCAAACCGGCTGCCGAACCCGCATCGAGGTAGCGGTAGTCGAGGTCGTCGAATGCAAATGAACTCCGGCTTGCACGGAATTCAGCCGCGTAAGTTTTCACAGCTTCCATACCCGCCAGCACGTTGAAGCTGTGTACGCCGAATGATTTGGCATAGTTCAATGTGTTGAACCAGGTGAACGAACGGTCGACGTTGTTGATCACGTTCAAGCTATTGGCATTTCTCGCCTCCGCAGCTTCGATATCACGGTGGAAGTATTCCGAGCGGTTGAACTGGTTGTATTCAACACCAAGGCTGGTACGGGCGTACAGGCCTGGAAGGATGTCGATCTGTGCGAACACGTTACCGAATGCGTGCGTGCCTTTTGTGAGGTTGTCTTTCTCGCGGTATAAACGCGCCAGCGGGTTGGGTGCGTTACCGAGGTTGCTACCGCGGCTTCCTGCAAATCCGTTATAATCGGAAGTATTCGTTCCGCCCAATGCTTTCGGGCCGCCTGTGATATCGAACACCGGGATGATCGGGTGCACGCGGATCGCGAACATGATCGGGTTACTTTCATCGTTGTTGGTAATCCCTTGTCTCTGGTCGTAAGAGAAAGTAAAGTTCTCACCCACAGTTACCGGGCCTTTTTTGAATTCGGTGTTGGCACGGACCGAGTACCTTTTGTATTTTGTATATCTCAAAATACCATTCTGCTGAAAGTAATTGGCCGACAGGGCATATTTAGCTACTTCCGAACCACCCGAAGCGCCGATCTGGTAATTTGAAATCGATGCGGGATCGAAGATCTCATTCTGCCAGTCGGTTCCCTGTTTGTTCGCTTTCGTAATGTTGAATGCGGTTTTACCAAGGTTAGGGTCAGCGATGTCGTTGGTGTAGGTATAATTGCTGGGAAGTTCGCCGTATACGTTCGGATAAATGTAGTCGGCGATGGTCTGGTTGCCGTTTTCATCGAATTTGTATTGTGCGGAAGGCGATGTCACCGACGGGTTTTTGCCCGCACCGAGGTCAGCTTCGTACAGGTACTGGCCCAGCTCTTTGGTGTTCAGCAGGTCGAGCATCTTGCCCGGGCGCTGTGAGCCGGTGTAAAAATCGAAAGTGATGTTGGGTGCGCCGGTCTTCCCTTTTTTGGTAGTAATGATCACCACCCCGTTCGCTGCCCGCGCACCGTAGATAGACGCCGCAGACGCATCTTTCAATACCTGCATGGATTCGATGTCGTTCGGGTTGATCTGGTTCAATGTACCTTGTGTAGGCACGCCGTCGATCACGTAAAGCGGGCTGTTGTTGTTGATCGAACCAAAACCACGGATACGGACCATCGTTCCACCTCCGGGAGAGTTGTCATTTCCGACGGTAACCCCGGAAGCCCGGCCTTGCAGCATTTGTGTTACGCTCGCGCTTGGAACGGATGTCAGTTCCTTGGGATTGATAACCGTTACAGCGCCCGTAATGTCCTTCTTACGCTGTGCCGCGTAACCGGTTACAACCACTTCGCTCAGGTTCTTGATATCGTCTTCCATCGACACGTTAATGCTCGTCTGGTTTCCGACAGCTACTTCTTTTTTAATCAAACCGATCGAAGAAAAGACAAGGACAGCACCGCTGCCTTTCACATCGACGGCGTAATTGCCTTCAGCGTCGGTTACAGTACCGACAGCCGTTCCTTTCAGTTGCACGTTCACACCGGGAATGCCGGTTCCATCAGCAGAGGAGGATACTTTACCCTTGACCTGATGATCCTGGGCGTAGGACAGATGAGCTGCTATTGCGAACAGCATAATCATGACACCCCGGAAAAGCGGGACTAGTAAATGTTTGTTCATAAATTGAGTTGGGGATGATGTTAAAAATGTATTACTAAATGTCAATATACTGTCAAATATAGAAATATGGGACACATGTGAGGATCGTTTTTAGGAATATTTTCATATTTAATATAAATATATTACCGGTTACAAAATATTTTTTCTTTGAAAAATCTTATTATGCAATCGTTTGCATTACTGCTACTGATCTTGGAAAAAACCAATCTGTGAATTACATACGGGAGCGGTAGCGTGCGAGAAAATTTGCAACTCAAAGTGTATTTTTGTGGTTATCAGAATTACAGCTTCATTTACAGACTAACTCACAAACTACCATCAGGATTTTGGAATATTTAAATGGCCTCGAAGTAACAGAGCAGGATCTCATTGAAGTACAAGGCGCCCGGGAACACAACCTTAAAAACATCGACGTAGCGATTCCACGCAACAAACTTGTGGTGGTGACGGGCATCAGTGGCAGCGGAAAATCGTCCCTTGCGTTCGACACCATTTACGCGGAAGGCCAGCGCAGGTACATGGAGAGTTTCTCCTCCTATGCACGTGGCTTTATCGGTGAAATGGAGCGGCCGGATGTGGACAAGATCAGCGGGCTGTCGCCGGTGATCAGTATCGAGCAGAAAACGACTTCAAGAAACCCGCGGTCAACAGTCGGAACGGTGACGGAAATCTATGACTTCCTGCGCCTGCTATACGCGCGTGCGGGCGAGGCATATTCGTACGTGACGGGCCGGCGGATGATCAAGCAATCGCAGGATCAGATCGTCAACCAGCTTATGACCCAGTTCCTCGGGCAGAAAATCGTGCTGCTGGCACCAGCAGTTAAAGGTCGGAAGGGGCATTACCGGGAGCTTTTCGTGCAGATTGCCCGGTTGGGTTACACCAAAGTCCGTGTCGACGGCGAAGTGCAGGACATTACGCCCAAAATGCAGCTCGATCGCTACAAGGTCCACGACATTGAGATCGTGATCGACCGTGTGATCCCGAAGAAGGAAGAAGAGGACGCGCAATCAAGGTATCGGATGAGCCAGTCGGTAGCGACGGCCATCAAGCAGGGTAAAGGCGCATTAATGGTGCTCGATGCCAAAGGCAACACGCATTATTTTTCCCAAAACCTGATGGACCCCGAGTCGGGGATCAGCTACGACGATCCGGCGCCGAATGCTTTCTCATTCAACTCACCCTATGGCTGGTGCCCTACCTGCCAGGGCCTGGGCATTATCGAAGAGATTACGGAGGACTCCATCATTCCCGACAAATCGCTGAGCATCAGTCGTGGAGGCATTGCGCCAATGGGCGAGTACCGCGAGGCGTGGATATTCAAGCAATTGGAAGTACTCCTTAAAAAATACAAGATCACGCTCGCGACCCCTCTGGAAAAATTTCCCGAGGAAGCCTTAAAATTGGTGCTATACGGCAGTGAAGAAGCGGTTCCCGTACCCTCGAAGAAATACCCGGGTACTGAATGGGAAACCAAATTCGACGGAATCATCAACTTTTTGAAACGACAGCAGGAATCGGGGAATGAAAAGATTCAGGATTGGCTGAAAGATTTTATGGTAACCCAAACCTGCCCCGAATGCAAAGGCAAGCGTTTGCGGAAGGAGTCATTGCATTTTAAAATAGATAAAAAAGACATCGCCGACCTGGCTGACAGCGATATCCGCGAATTGGCGGAATGGCTCGTAGGCCTTGAAGACCGCCTCGAAGAAAAGCAGCGTGTGATTGGACATGAAGTGTTGAAGGAGATCCGCAAGCGTGTCGGGTTTATGCTCGATGTGGGGCTCGACTACCTGACATTGAACCGTGCATTGCGGACATTGTCGGGCGGTGAGGCACAACGCATTCGCCTCGCGACGCAGATCGGTACCCAGCTCACAGGGGTTCTATATATTATGGATGAGCCAAGCATCGGCCTGCACCAGCGGGATAATGTGCGGCTTATTAATTCGCTTAAAAGCCTGCGCGACCTGGGCAACACGGTCCTAGTGGTGGAACACGACAAGGACATGATGCTCGCCTCGGATTACATTCTCGATATCGGTCCCGGCGCTGGCCGCCATGGCGGAAGCGTAGTAGGAGCCGGAACGCCGGAGAAGTTCCTGCAAAATGGCTCGCTGACGGCCGATTACCTGGCCGGTCGGGAAGCGATTGAAGTACCCAAAAAACGCAGGAAAGGCAAAGGAGACTTCATTGCTTTAAAAGGCTGTACAGGTCATAACCTGAAAAATGTTTCAGTTTCAATTCCACTAGGAACGATGATCTGTGTGACGGGCGTTAGCGGCAGCGGCAAGTCATCGCTGATCCACGAAACGTTGTTTCCGCTATTGAATCACCATTTTTACAAGTCGAGGAGGGAGCCTCTTCCCTATAAATCTATCGAAGGGCTCGAACATATCGATAAGGTGATTGAAGTAGACCAGTCGCCGATTGGTCGTACACCGCGCTCCAACCCGGCCACTTATACCAACCTGTTTACGGACATTCGGACGCTTTTCGCGGAGCTTCCGGAGGCAAAAATCCGAGGTTACAAGCCGGGGCGTTTCTCGTTTAATGTGAAAGGCGGCCGCTGCGAGGACTGCGAAGGCGCGGGTATGAAGAAGATCGAAATGGATTTCCTGCCCGATGTGCACATCAATTGCGAAACCTGTAAAGGCAAACGCTTCAACCGCGAGACGCTGGAAGTGCGTTTCAAAGGGAAATCCGTCGCCGATGTGCTCGATATGACTGTAGAATCCGCATTGGAATTCTTCGAAAACCAACCGAGACTGCTTCGCAAAGTGCAGACATTGAACGATGTTGGTTTGGGTTACATTACGCTTGGCCAGCATGCGACCACATTATCGGGCGGTGAAGCGCAGCGTGTGAAATTATCGGAAGAGTTATCGAAAAGAGATACCGGCAAAACCCTGTATATTCTTGACGAACCTACCACAGGGCTGCATTTTCAGGATATCCGCCATTTGCTCAATGTTTTGAATAAACTGGTTGAAAAAGGAAATACGGTCCTCATCATCGAGCATAACCTCGACGTGATCAAGGTGGCCGACCATATCATCGACGTGGGCCCGGAAGGTGGCGCGAAAGGCGGCCGCATTATCGCCGAAGGCACGCCCGAGAAGGTAGCGAAGGTAAAGGATAGCTTCACGGGCTACTTTTTGAAGCAGGAATTGAAATAGACTTTTTAGCACATCATAATAACGCCCGGTACTTTTCAAAATGCCGGGCGTTATGCATTTAGCGCACTTCAATTTTGTTCCAATACGGCATCGATACCGACTTATCGGGATACGAAAGCCGAGCTTCGTATGAGCCGGGTGCAAGGTCGGCAGGCAGCGTATATTGTCCGTAATAAATGCGAAAAGTGCCATCAGCGAAGGATGGGTCGGCTTTCGTTACCGCTTTTAATGTAATGGAGTTCCCCGCGTTTTTCAGCTGTAAATCGGGCAGGGTCAGGTTTGGGTCGAATGGAGAATACATCCTGCCGAGTACTCCCGGGAAGGGGTTTACATAAATAACCTGACCTCTTTCAGCAGTTATCCTTCTTGCATTATAGTAGGGCAGGCTGTTGATAAAATATTCATTTTGCGAGGTCCATATCTGACCGACTGCATTTTCTTTCTCATTTCGGGCAATGACCCGCACCAGCGATTTTACCAAAGTATCATTTTCGAAAATGCTGATATTATAAGAACCATCGGGGATGCCCGACGGCAGCGTGCAGCTGAGTGATGCGGAATCACTGAAAGTAGCGGGGATGGTGACCGAGTTTAACAGAAAATCGCTTTGAACTGTCACTTTGTAAATGGCTTTCGGTGAGAAGCGGGCTCCTGAAATCGGGATTTTCTTGTTGAGCGGCGCAGCTGAAAAAAGCGGATAATCTCCGAACAAGTACACGAGCGAGCGCAACGGTAATAACTTCCGGTTTTTGGTCAACTCGAAAGTTTTGTCGCCATAGCGGAGTACGACGCTCAACTGAGTGGATTTTTCGAATTGGCTGACATTTTCAAAATAAATCGAATTGAGCCATGTATTTCCTACGATTTGCTTTCCTGTACTGGCGTCGGTAAGTACGGCTGTCAGCTTGGCTTCGGCACCTGGGCTCTCTGGAACGGTGCCGATACCGGTGATGAGGTCGCACGATAGCCCGAACCCGCTGGCGCTCGTAAGCTGAAAGTCATCATTCGTTTCGAGGGCGGCCTTTAACTGACCAGGATGTTTTACGTAAAATTCGTAGGTTTTGGTTTGCCCGAATGCCGTGGTGATTTCCAGGCGCAACGGTGGTTTGTTCTTGAATGTGAAATCAACCAATGTGTTTGAACTCGTATTGCTCCAGTTGAGGTAGGTACCGGGATACAATTTGAACTGAATACCAATTTCATCGGCCTTGTGACCGGATTCAAGGGTGATCTGATAAGCATCCAGCGTGGAGTCGAATGTGATCTTTTCCGCACCGGCTACTTCGATATATTGTATGAAAGCCGGGTCGGTCAGTGGCGTAACTTTAATCTCCTCCGGCTGTGGTTCCGTAGCGTCTTTTTGTTCTTTGTGACAGGCGAGGAAAAATATCAGCGAGGCGGATAACAGGAGAAGAAGTCTTTTCACGGCTACGTCGGGTTGATGAGTCAATTACCAATCACCAAAGTAAGTAAAAAACACCTTCGGTTACATCCACTTACTCAAAAACTGGTTGAATGCCTCCTTATATTGTTCGCTGACGGGAATGGAAGTCGCGCCGATCTGGATGGTATTCCGGGTAACGGCGCTGATTTTGTCGAGATTGACGATGAACGACCGGTGCACGCGCATGAATTTCGAGGCGGGCAATTTTTCTTCCAGTGCTTTCAAGCTCGTGAGCGAGAGAATGGGCTTCGGATCCGATTTAAGGTGGACTTTGACATAATCTTTGAGTCCCTCCGTGTACAAAATGTCGTCGTAGGCTATCCGTACCAGCTGGTATTCCACTTTCAGGAATAAGTACTCGTCTTTCGGCTCCGATGAGCCGGCCGACGAGGCTTTTCGAACCAGCTCTACGTAGGTCTGCGCCTTGGATGCAGCACGGAGGAACTCTTCATAATTAAAGGGTTTTAGGAGATAGTCAATGGCGTCTACGCGAAAACCATCGAGTGCGTATTGGTTAAATGCGGTTGTAAAAATGATCCTCGGCGCTTTGTGCCCGGCTTTTTCAAGCACTCTTGCCAATTCGATACCGGTAAGGTCCGGCATTTGAATATCCAGGAAAATGACGTCGATAGGCTTGCTGTTGATCATCTGCAATGCTTCCACGGCGCTTGAATACCTGCCTGCCAGGCTCAGAAACGGCGTTTTCTCGATAAATGCGCATACCAGTCCAAGTGCCAGCGGTTCGTCGTCGACGGCGATGCATTCTAACGTCACGCTCATGTCGTTTCCAGTTCGAGGTGTACTTCAAACTCTTTTTCCTCTTTGTTTTCGGTTACCTCCAACTGGTATTTTCCAGGGTAAAGTAAATCGAGGCGGCGCTGGGTATTGGCGAGGCCAATGCCATTGCTTTCATCCAAAATGGCCCTTTTGTCCGTAAACAGCGTGTTTTTCACTTCTACAAAAATCTTGTGGCCTTCCTGGCGGATCTGAATGTCGATCCGGCTCGGCTGGACGGCGCTTACTCCGTGTTTGAATGCGTTTTCAATAAAGGGTAGGAATAGCATTGGTGCGATTGAAACGTCATGGAGCGGGTTAGGCGGATCGAGGTGCACAGTTACCTTGTCGGTAAGGCGCAGCTGCATTAGCTGAATATAATCCTGTGCAAATGCGATCTCCTGGCTCAATAATACGGTACCGTGCTGGGTTTCGTACAACACGTAGCGCATCATGCGCGAGAGCTTATGCAATGCCTCGCGCGCAGCTTCCACGTCGATCACAGTGAGTGCATAAATGTTGTTTAGTGTATTGAAAAAGAAATGCGGGTTGATCTGCGCTTTCAGGAACGAGAGCTCGGAGTTGATCTTCTCCTTTTCCAGGTTCTGACGGTACTGCTTGTCGAGCTGCGCCGTGCGCACGGCGGCAACGCTGGTACTGAGCCCGATGATCATCAGGGCGGTCATCAGGGAGAAATAGTCGAGCTTGTCGTGGCGTTTTTTGTCGCCGTTCGTTTCCCGCGCCAGTTTGAATGCACGGTCCATTTGCTCGCCATGGTTGACGGCCACCTTCACTTGTTCGATCACAACCGCCAGCATGACAACCGACACGATATTGAAAAGGATAAATCTTAAATACCGGTTTTTCGCCAGAAAATTGGGGAACCAGTAATAATAGTTGAGATAAAATATTGCGACCAGCAGTGTAAACAATACCGCTTGTTTGATCCAGAAACTGACGGGGAATTCGATCTGCCAGCTGAGAGGTTGCCACATCAAGAACAGGGCCAGAAAACTCCATCCAAGTAAATGGAGGAATAACGGGGGGTATTTCCGGGCGGCGCGCGTATCCATTTAGCAATTAGTTAGTTTCAATGTGCTTTGAACGCAACACATCACTGCAATCTTACGTGGAATTTACGAAACCACCTATTCCAATCGATCAATGTACCCTGAATACCGACCGGCGGCGCATGGCAATCTATTAACGGACCAGGTATCGGGAGCGGTTTTTGTAGCATATATAAGCCTTGTTTGGAAACCAGTGTGGATTTGCGGCCCGGCTGCTGAACCGCCCGTCATTTCCAGGGTTGTATCGTTTGAAAGTGCCCTTTGATCGGCATATCCGTCCTATCTATCTATTCCTTTTTTATCCCAGAGATATAGGTTGTTATTTTGAAATTCGAAAAGTACACTTTTAAAACCCCAACCATGAAACTTGTTTTACATCTAACATTCCTGGCTGTGTTCTCAGGGCTAATATCAGCAGCATTTGCCCAATTTCCGGGCGGCGGTGGAGGCCGGGGCGGCGGCGGAGGAGATTTCCGTGGAGGCGGCGACAGGCAGCGGCAGACGGTCATTCCGGGAACGGCAGAGGACACTCCTAAAGGTAGTGGAAAGATCACGGGTATACTCGTGGATTCGACTTCCCAAAAACCGGTGGAATTTGCAGCGCTATCTTTGGTGGATATCAAAACCAACAATCCTATCGACGGTACCACTACCGATGAAAAGGGCGCATTTACGCTCACGAAAGTGGCGTCAGGTAACTTCAAGATCCTGATTTCCTTTATCGGCTATAAAACGAAGACGATCAATAATGTCAAAATCGATCGCAAGACGGAGCTGAACCTGGGTTCGGTAACGCTGGTGCCGGATGTGGTTCAGCTCAATGAAGTCGAAGTGGTGGGAATGGCGCAGATGATCGAAGAAAAAGTCGACAGGCTGGTTTATAATGCAGAAAAAGACATTACCAGCAAAGGCGGTGATGCTTCGGACGTGATGAAAAAAGTGCCTATGCTGACCGTCGATCTCGATGGTAACGTTTCGCTTCGCGGTAGCTCCAACGTGCGCGTGTTGATCAACAACAAGCCTTCGACCATTATCGCGACGAGTGTGGCCGATGCATTGAAGCAGATTCCGGCGGATATGATCAAGTCGGTGGAAGTGATTACTTCGCCTTCTGCGCGTTACGATGCCGAAGGGTCTGCGGGGATTATCAATATTATCACCAAGAAAAGCACGATCCAGGGCGGTACGCTCAACCTTGATACGGGTATTGGTAACCGTGGTTCGAACCTTGGCTTGCGCGGCAATTACCGTGTTGGCAAAATGGGTTTCAGCCTCGGTGGTTTTGGCCGGTTCAATTATAATATGCCGGGTAAATCGGAGAATAAGCAGGTTGGAAAACTGAGCCCGTTCTCGGTTCTTCAGACAAGTGATTCTAAAAATAAAATGGCTTTCGGTTCATACAATTTCGGATGGGACTGGGAGATCGACGCCAAAACATCTTTGTCGGCCGGTGTACGCTATGGAATGCGGAATGCGAAAGTCGATCAGGAACTTTACACTTACAATACGGTAAACGATACGACAAAAACCAGCTTCCGCGACGTGAACAGCAAGGATCTTTCCGGTACCTGGGACGTGAATGTGGATTACATGAAAACATTGGGCAAAGCAGGCCAGGAGTTGAGCATTTCAACACAATACAGCCGTAACAACCGGACCAACGACTACGATGCGGATGTATACTCATTGAATAACACGCAATTGAAGGAACTGCTTGGGGCACAGGGTAATAACAATAGCAGCCATAACCAGGAAAGTACCGTTCAGGTCGATTACCAGACGCCTATCAAAGACAACCAGATGTTAGAGCTCGGTGGTAAAGGAATTTTCCGTCAGGTTGTGAGTAACTATGATTATTACAGCGAGGTTGGGCAAGCACAACCAGCCAGCAATCTGAACTATGACCAGAATGTCGCTGCCGGATATTTATCCTATACTTACACTACTAAAAGCAAGTTTACCGTGAAGGCGGGTACGCGTTACGAATACACGAGTATCGACGCGCAACAGGGCGAGGCGGGTGATTTGAAACTACCGGCTTACGGCAACCTCGTACCTAGTATTAACCTCTCGCAGGTTTTCGGGAAAGGGCAGACCATTAAACTGGCCTATAACCGCCGTTTGCAACGCCCGGGTATTCAGTTCCTGAACCCCAACCTGAATGCAGCCAACCCGCAGAACGTAACAGTGGGTAACCCAAATCTAAAGCCGGAGCTTACCGATCAGGTAGAATTGGGTACGAGCTTCTTCAAAAACTCGATGTACATCAACGTTTCGACATTTGCGAGGTTCACCAATAGCTCCATCGAAAGCATCCGTACTACCAGCGACCAGGGCGTGATCACGACGACTTATGGCAACATCGGCTCGAAAAAGAACTACGGTGCCAACATTTTCGGAAACGTGACATTCTTCAAAAGATGGCAGCTGGGCGGCGGTTTCGACTTCTATTATGCTGATCTGTCTAACAACAGCCCTGATCCAGCATTGCAGAACTCCAACAGCGGCTTCGTGTTGAGCGGTCGTATGCGGACAAGCCTTACCATCAAAAACGGCTGGGGCTTGCAGGCGGGTGGGTTCATGCGTGGGCGGGATGTGCAGCTCCAGGGAACGCAAGCCGGTTTCAGAATGTACGATTTCGGTATCCGCAAAGATTTCAAGAACAAGCGCGGAAGCATTGGTTTTGCTATGGAGAACTTCCTGGCGCCGTCGTTCAAAATGGAGACGAGCCTGGAATCGAAAACATTTACCCAGAACAACACCAATTACCTGTTTAACCGCGGTTTCCGCGTGAACTTCTCTTACCGTTTTGGTAAAATGACTTTCGTGGAGCAGAAAACACGCCGTAAAAAATCCGTGAATAACGACGACCAGAAAAGCGATGGCGGAGGTGGTATGGATGCTGGCGGAGGTGCTGGTGGCGCACAAGGTGGTGCTCCAACGCCGGCAGTTATTCCAGCAGCAGGCGGACGTGGCGGTCAGGGAGCAGGCGCTCCCGGAATGGCTCGCCCGCAGGGCGCACGGCCCGCTGCCGACAGCACAGGCCGCCCGGTTCGGCAGGGCAACTTCCCCGGACAGCCAGGAACACGCCCGGATTCGACTATGAAACGTGATTCTACACAATTCAGGCCGGATTCAACACGGGTACGTCCTGACAGCAGCTCGGTAAGACCCGACAGCACTGCGCGTCCGGCATTGCCAGCGGCACCGGTGAAACAAGACTCCACTGCATTGCCAGTGAAACCAGCCACACCGGCCGATTCGACGAAGAAAGACTAGTATTGTATCACAAACGAAAGAAGCCCGGTTGATATCAGCCGGGCTTCTTTCGTTTAACAAAGTTTTATAGCGAGCCGTTTTGCTGCTTAATGCTTGCCAGAATGCGGTCGGCACCGGCTGCGAGCAATTCTTCTGCCAGTGCTGTGCCCAGCTCCTGTGGAAATGCATGCCCGCCGCTCTCGGCTTTGCGGATGAGTTCCGTGCCGTCTAGGCTGATGATCCCGCCGGTCATCCGGATTTCCTCGTCGTGCAATGTCGCCATACCGAAAACCGGGATACTACAACCGCCCTGGAGGCGTTTCAGGAATGCCCTTTCGGCAAGCAGGCAGGTTTCGGTTGGCTCGTGGTTGAGTAGTTCGCGGAGCTTGCTTTTCTTTTCAGCGTTTAATAAAACAGCGCATTCGATGGCAACGCTGCCCTGGCCAACTGCGGGTGTAAACTCGTCGAGAAGCAGATGCTCGGCTATCTTGTCGTCGTACTCCATGCGGTGCACGCCCGCGTAAGCGAGCAGGAGGGCGTCGCATTGGCCTTCCTCCAACTTGCGGAGGCGGGTTTGCAAGTTTCCGCGCATGTCTACTGTTTTGATATGCGGGTAATAATGTTTCAGAACCGCTACCCGGCGCGTCGACGATGTTCCTACTGTAAACGACTCGCCACTTTTCAGCGATAATGTGGTATCGTGGCTGACGAGCACATCATTCGCCTGCTCACGCTCGGTGAATGCGACGATTTCAAATGCGTCATCCAGTTGCGATTGCAAGTCTTTGGCGCTGTGGACGGCGATATCGATCCCGCCGCTGCGAAGCTGATCTTCCAGTTCTTCCGTAAAAACTCCTTTGCTACCGATTTTGGACAGCGACCGGTCAAGGATCTTGTCGCCCTTCGTTTCAATTATAACGATCTCTGTCTCAATACCGCCCCGTTGCAACAGCTCCTCGACATAATATGCCTGCCAAAGCGCGAGTTTACTCCTGCGGGTTCCTATTTTTATATGCATGGTAATAAAATGATCCTAAACGATATCAACTCAAAGGCGAAGTTATGCCATAAGTGGGAAACTGCCGCGTGAAATCTTACAGTTCCCGTATTCTCCTTTTTAGGCTCAGGTTTTAGTGGATTGAGAGAGAAAATACCCGTAAATTAACACAATCAAAATCAGCACTATGGAAACCAAAGGCCTCATCTTCATCCCCGATATCAGCGGCTTCACGCAGTTTATGCATGAAATCGAGATCCTGCATGGCCGGCAGATTATCCAGGAATTGTTAGAAACACTTGTGAATGCGAACCAGATCGGCCTGGAAATCTCTGAGATCGAGGGCGATGCGATCCTTTTCTTCAAATTTGGGGAAGCACCGGAGCTTGAAACGCTGTACCGGCAAGTCGAGAAGATGTTCTGTGATTTTCATAAATACCTGATCGCCTTCGACAACCGCCGGTTTTGCCAATGCAAGTCCTGCATTTCGGCGATCAACCTCACATTGAAAGTGGTAGCACATTATGGCGAGTTTACCACTTATCAGGTCAAAGATTTCAAAAAGCTGATTGGAAAGGATATTATCGTGGCGCACCAGCTGCTAAAAAATGATATCGAACAGCATGAGTACTGGCTGGTAACCCAAAATCTGCTGAACGGGCAAAACCCCGACTACTTTACTGACGGTATGAAATGGCAGCCCGGCTCAAAAACGACCGAAAATGAGCAAATACCTTTTCAATATACCCAGATAGGCTATTTGAAGGACAGCATTCCGCCTTACAGACCACCATTGCTGGAACCGAAGGAGAAGGTCAAAATGGTGTCGGTTTCAAGAGAATATGATGCGAATATCAAAAAAGTTTTCTTTACCTCCGGTCACCTGGAACTGCGTTCTCACTGGCAGGATGGTGTGAAATCGATCGAAGAGCTGGATCATTTTATTCCGGGTGTGGGATCGCGCCACCGGTGCGTCCGTGAGGACTGCGAAACGGTCATGTATGCCAGCGGATTTTCGTACGATCCCGAATCCCGGGTCATTTTCAGTGAATCCGATGAGAAGTTCACGAGTGCGCTCTATTTTGTGCTCGATAAGCTGAGCGAGAACCGCACGCGCCTCAGTCTGGAATATTATCTCAAAAAAGATCCTTTAAAACAACTTTCGTTCAGATTCTTCAAAAAGGATAAAATGGAAGCCGAATTCCGGAAATCGCTGGCCAATCTCGAAAGGCTGCTCCCGGAAATTACCTTACCGATTGATTTTTAAACCCCGACCGTATCGCTCTCGTCTGTAACAATCTTGTCTTCAATATAAGACACGATCAGCGATGCAATGTCGATCCCGCTTACCTCCTCGATGCCTCGAAGTCCCGGCGAAGAATTCACCTCCATTACCAGTGGCCCCCGCTCGGATTGCAGCATATCCACCCCGGCGATTTTTACGCCCAATGCCTTAGCCGCTGCAATAGCCGTGTGCTCTTCTTCGGGCGAGAGTTCGATCATGCAGCCGGAGCCTCCCCTGTGAAGGTTGGAACGGAAATCACCCTCGGCGCCTTGGCGCTTCATAGCGGCGATCACCTTATTGCCGATCACAAATGCGCGGATATCGGCCCCTTTGGACTCTGCCACGTATTCCTGGATCAGGAAGTTGGCCCTCAGGCCGTAGAATGCCTCGATGGTCGATTTGGCAGCTTTGATCGTTTCAGCGAGCACCACGCCTACGCCCTGTGTGCCTTCCAGCAGTTTGATGATCACCGGGGGGCCGCCTACCATATGAATGAGCTCGTTGACTTGCGCAGGATTTTTGGCAAAAACCGTCTTCGGAATGTCGATACCGGCCTTCGCGAGTACTTGCATGCTGCGCAGCTTGTCGCGCGAGCGTAGGATGGCTTGCGATTTTACGGTGGTAAATATTTTCATCAATTCGAGCTGACGCACTACCGCGCAGCCGAATGCATTTACCGAAGTGCCGATCCGCGGAATGACGGCGTCGATACCGCTGAGGGGCTTGCCTTTGTAAATTACGGTCGGCTTGCCGCCTTCGATCATGACAAAGCATTTGACGTGGTCGATCACAACCGCTTCGTGTCCCTTTTGTTTGATTGCCTCCACCAGACGCCTGGTTGAATACAGGTCCGGATTGGTGGATAATACGGCGATTTTCATAAAAATGTTTTTAGAAAATGTGGAGGTTGGGGCCGTGGCCGAGGGTTATGCGCCCTAAGCTGAGGTTTGAGGTAGTTTTTGGGAACGAGTTGGTGCCAGCGAATGCCTTGCCGCCGACAGGTTCTTTTTGGAAACATCCACGATGAACCTGTTTTTGAGCAGTTTTCGCCCGAGTAGTATGGGGTAGCTCATTTTCTGCCGGTTGGCCAGCGAAAATTCGGTACGTATTTTCCGGCCGAAGAGTCTGATCGGTGTCTTGATCACGAACCGTTTTTCTTCCTTCCCGAAGGAATTCCGGATCACGGTTTCTTTGAAATCGGTTACTATAAAGAAATGTTGAGGTGCCCCCCGCTTGGCGTCGAGGTATATATGGAGCTCTTTGCTCCCTTCTTTTTCTACAAGTTTCACGCGCGAACAATGAATGGCAGAGGTTGCTGCACCGGAATCCACTCGCACAGGCACATTATGCCAGCCCAATTCCGGTAAGTCCGCCATATCGGTCGCACCGATAATTTCCAATGGACGTTTCATCTGCGTTGAAAAAACTGGGCGACCGTCAGCGACAGGTCCAGAAACACCATTTTGGCCCGCACGTTGCGCTCAATGTGGTAATAGGCCGTATTCACTTCCCCGATCATCCTTTCCAGCGACTCAAAATTGACGGTTTTGGAAAAATTCTGCACGAATGTAAGCTCTTCCTGCGGAACGCGCAAAAGCTCACCAGCGCCGTGGCTCCACACGAGCATATCCCTGAACAGCCGCAATGCATATTCAAGCAGGCCTTTTTGCTTTTCCTTACTCATGACGTCGTAATTGTCGGAGAGTTTGACCAAATGCGCCACATCGAATTTATAAGAAGATCGCATCCAGTCCGCAAACCATGCCGAACGGTCATCCTGCTCTTCCTGAACGAGTTTCAGCGCCTCGGCCATGTTTCCGTCGGACAGGAATGCTACCTGGTTGGCCATCGCATCGATCGCATCGTTTTGTTTCAGGTAGGTTTTGATTTCCGAATCCGTGAATGCCGGAATGGTAATACGCTGTGTCCGCGAAATGATGGTAGTCAGCAATTTGTCCGATTGGTCACTTATCAAAAGGAACAATGTTTTTTCAGGCGGTTCTTCGAGAATCTTCAAAATGGCATTCGAAGAAGCCGCATTCATAATGTCGGGCTTCCATATCAGCAGGATTTTGTACTCGCCTTCGTAGGCCTTCACCGACAATTTCCTCAAAATCCCGCGCGCTTCTTCTACCGAAATATTTCCCTGCTTGTTGTCTGCGCCGATGTGGTCGAGCCAGTCGGGCAGGACGCGGTAGGGGTTTTCCAGCAAAAATGAACGCCAGAGCGGCAGGAATGCCTCACTGGTTTTACCATCAACTTTTTTGGAGGTGGCAATGGGAAATATGAAATGAAAATCCGGGTGAATGAGCTTGCTCATCTTCGCGCATGACGCGCAGGTGCCGCAGGCGTCTTCTTCGTTCCTGTTTTCGCAATTAATATAGGTAGAGAATGCCAGCGCCATCGCCAGGCCAGCGCCGCCGGTGGGGTAATCGAATAGCTGGGCGTGGGCCAGATGGCTGTTCCGGACCGAGCGCCGCAATGTCGCTTTGATATTTTCAAGTCCCGGAATATCTCTGAAAAGCACGATTTTAAATCAATTAATAAATGGTTAAAAGCCTGTTAGCTGCGCTGGGATTGGGTCTCTTGCAAAACCGCACGCATAATGTCTTCTTCTATCTTCCCGAATGGAACTCCCCGGCGGCTCACCGTGTCGCTCGCTACGGCAAATGCTTTGTCAAAACGATACTCGCAATAGCCCTCGGTCGCTCCGCCCCAAGAAAAAGAGGGGATGTGTTTGGCCTGGAATCCCGCGCCGAATACGTTCACACTTACGCCAACAACCGTCCCGGTGTTGAACATGGTCGAAATTCCTGCTTTGGAATAATCGCCCATCATCAGCCCGCAGAAGATTAGGCCGGTATCAGCCAATGTATTGGTAGCATAGCTGTGCAGCTTGACGTTCGTGTGATCGTTTTTTAAATTCGAGTTATTGGTATTGGCCCCAAGGTTGCACCATTCTCCCAAAACCGAATTACCCAGGTAGCCGTCATGCCCTTTATTGCTATATCCAAACACCACACAATTACTCACTTCGCCGCCCACTTTGGATGAAGGTCCAACGGTCGTATTCGGCCGTATCTTCGTTCCCTGCGCTAAAACACCATTTTCGCCGATGGCAAATGGCCCCTGGACCATCGAACCTTCCTGGATCAATGCATTCTTACCAATGTAAATAGGGCCGTTCTCCGCATTTAGTATTGATGCTTTGATCACCGCGCCTTCTTCCACGAAAATATGCTCTTGTTTATAGCAATGCGTAAACGGATCATTAATACCTACCGATTTTCTAACGGAAACAATGCGTTCGTAATCGGCTTTAATCTGCGCACCATTCTGGCCAAAAATATCCCACACATTGCGGATCATCGTAAATGGCTCGGCATATTGCACAACCGACAGGCTTTTGGTGCCTTCCGACGCTTTCCAGGCGTCATACGTGCGTACGGCCAGGATCTCGCCCTTATCGGACACGAGTGCATTGCCGTGCGGTAAGCCTTTAACAATGCCGGTCAGATGTTCATCCGGGCATAACGCGCCGTTGATATACAGGTTATCACCCGAAGTGTGCTCTGGAAATTTGGCGGCAAGGTAAGTTTCCGTTTGGAACGAAACCGTGGTGTGGCATCTGTCGGCCCATTTCTCGGCCAGTGTGTGAATGCCGCACCGGATGCCGGCGACTGGTCTTGTATAGGTAAAAGGTAAAAGCTGGATTCTTATTTTGGGATCGTCGAACAGAATGGTACTGGGCATAAATTAAATCGTATGTGCCTGCCAAAGTTCGGGCATTTTATTGGTTACGGCAAAAAAAGAAGCAGTCTCCCGGACATATTTGTCGGGAGACTGCCACCGTATTTTTTCGTCGTCCTGCTGTGTTCGACCACGCAGGAAAAAGTCAATGCGTCGCTTATTTTCCGTAACGCTTTCTGAACTTGTCAACGCGACCAGCTGTATCAACCAGTACGTTCTTACCAGTGTAGAAAGGGTGTGATTGCGAAGAAACCTCGACTTTGTACACAGGGTAGCTTTTGCCATCTTCCATGGTAACGTTTTCAGAAGTCTCTATGGTAGAGCGAGTAATGAATTTAAAGTCGCTTGATAGATCCCAGAAAACTACTTCTCTGTAATTGGGATGAATATCTTTTTTCATTGGTATATGGTATTATTTGTTTCTATACGGTTTTCAAAAGGATTGCAAAAGTAAAAAATCCTGACTTGTAAATCAAGTATTGAAACGCTATCTTTTTTAATATTAATGCAATACGGCGGAAATTAATGTACTAAACTTCACTGAGTTGTTGTTTGAGCACTTCGACGCCGCGTTTAGCTTCCTTCTCGAAATCGGTATACACGAAGCATTCGATCGAAAGCCCGCCTTTGTAGCCGATTTTCTTCAATGCCCCCAGGTAGGCCCTGAAATCGTCGCCTTTCACGCCCGGTGGCGTGCGTTTTTCCTTCTCTGCAATATGGCAATGCACAATATGCTTACCATATTTCACGATTTCGGACGCAGGTTCGTCCTCCTTCAACATATGGTATATATCGCAAAGCAGCTTCACGCGCGGGCTTCTAACTGCATCCACAATTTCAACGCCTTCGGCCAGGCTGTTGATGAAGTTGGTTTCTCCGCGGTTCAAAGGCTCCACGGCGATGGTAACCCCGTATTTTTCGGCGAGCGGGGCCATTTTCTGGGTTAATTCAATGTGCTGCGCCTTCGCCTTCGCGCGGTCGAAACCCTCTGGTATGATTCTGGAAGCGCCACTTCCGAATACGACAAACTGTGAGCCGCATTCCTTGGCGCGTTTCAATACGGTCTCCGTTCTTTGGAGGATCGCCTCGTGGTTCGCTTCGGGACCCAGCGTCTTAAGGCTCGCCGGGAGCAGGATCACGTATGACTTAATAGGAAAGTGCTCGCTTTTCAGTTGTTGGAGGTTCTTCTCGTAGCCGGCATCGCCACCTTCCGGAATCAGAAAGCCCGCGACAGACTCCTCTATATATGAACATCCCGATTTTCTCAGAAACTCAGCCTTGTCGTATGCTGCATACACGCCTAGTGGAATGTTGTAAGCCGGGCTTCCGGCCGCTTTGGCCATGGCTTCGGTAATCGGTCCGCCCAGCGCAAGGCCCGCCACCATTCCGGAGGTGGTTTTGAGGAACGTCCGACGGTCGGCTTGTTCGATAATTGTGCTCATAATTATATTGTTTAGCGTCTGTTAGTTAAAATTTTATGCAGGATTGATAGGTGTTAGTTTATATAAAGTTTACAAGATTAGATTTATTCTAAATAGTTGATAACTTCTAATATGTTGATTTTCAATGTAAAAAATAGAATTCTGAAAAGAGAAGCTAAAAAAAAATGAAAAAATGTTTGCAAATTTTTGAATCTCATTTTGATGAAAAAATTTTCTCAGATTTAAAATTCTGTAAATAACTAGTTATTAGTTTCTTAACAATTTGATAACTTGTATTATGACGATAAACCCGGTTTTTGTAGCGAAATACTGATTGCGTTTGTGATTAATTTAATGTTATTTCAAGAGATTTTTAGTTGCACCTCCGAGTCCAATTCCAAGAATATACATCACTAACGTTCTATCAAACACCACATTCTATGTCTATGTATGTCATAAAGCGTGACGGCCGCCGCGAATCCGTGAAATTCGACAAGGTGACTGCCCGCATAGAGAAACTGAGCTACGGCCTGGACGCTGCTTATGTTCAGCCCGTGGAAGTAGCCAAGAAGGTTGTTTCCGGTATTTACGATGGCGTTACAACCGCCGAGCTGGATAACCTTGCTGCCGAAACCGCAGCTTCCATGACCACCAAGCATCCGGACTATGCAATCCTGGCTGCCCGCGTCGCTATCTCAAACCTCCATAAGAACACATTGAAGTCGTTTTCGGCTACAATGAAGCGTCTTTATACATATATAGATGCCAAAACCGGTGAAAATGCATCGTTGATCTCCAAGGAGGTTTACGAGGTGATCCGGCAGCATGCGTCGCTGCTCGACTCTACTATTATATATGACCGCGACTATTCCTACGATTATTTCGGCTATAAAACCCTCGAAAAGTCGTATTTACTGAAAGTTGAAGGGAAAATTGTCGAGCGCCCGCAGCATATGCTCATGCGTGTAGCGATTGGTATCCACCAGGAGGATGTTCAGGCCGCAATCGAGACATATCATTTGCTTTCGGAAAAATGGTTTACCCATGCCACGCCTACCTTGTTCAATGCAGGTACACCGAAGCCGCAAATGTCGTCATGCTTCCTGCTGACGATGAAGGAGGACAGTATCAATGGTATTTATGATACCCTTAAAAACTGCGCGTTGATTTCGCAGTCGGCCGGCGGTATCGGTTTGAGCATTCACGACGTGCGTGCGACGGGTACATATATTAAAGGAACAAACGGGCAATCGAACGGTATCGTACCGATGCTCCGCGTGTTCAACGACACGGCGCGTTACGTGGATCAGGGCGGCGGCAAGCGCAAAGGTTCTTTTGCCATATATATAGAACCATGGCATTCGGATATCTTCGATTTCCTGGATCTGAAAAAGAACCACGGGAAAGAAGAGCAGCGTGCGCGCGACCTTTTCTATGCATTGTGGATTCCGGATTTGTTCATGAAGCGTGTGGAAGCGAACGACACCTGGTCGTTGTTCTGCCCGCACGAATGTCCGGGACTGGCGGATACGCACAGCGACGAATTCGAAAAACTGTACGAACAATACGAGCGCGAAGGCAAAGCGCGCAAGACTATCAAGGCACAAGACCTCTGGTTCGCGATCATGGAGTCGCAGATTGAGACAGGTACGCCCTATATGTTGTATAAAGATCATGCGAACAGCAAATCCAATCAACAAAACCTGGGTACCATCAAGTCTTCGAACCTTTGCACGGAGATCATCGAATATACTGCTCCCGACGAAGTAGCGGTTTGTAACCTTGCCTCCATCGCATTGCCGAAGTTTGTGGAGCAGGGGGCGGATGGGTTCCTGCGCTTCGATCATCAGAAATTGTATGAGATCACGAAAGTGGTAACGCGCAACCTGAACAAGATTATCGACCTGAACTTCTATCCTGTTCCGGAAGCCGAGAAGAGTAACAAGCGCCACCGTCCGATCGGCATCGGGGTGCAAGGTCTGGCGGATGCATTCTGTATGATGCGCATGCCATTCGACTCCGATGAGGCACGCCAGCTGAACAAAGATATTTTCGAAACGATCTATTACGGATCTATGGAAGCTTCGATGGAGCTCGCCATGCAGCACGGCCCTTATGAAACCTGGGCCGGCAGCCCAATCTCGCAAGGGGTGTTCCAGTTCGACATGTGGAATGTGAAACCCGAGAGCAAGCGTTGGAACTGGGAGAAGCTGAGAAAAGATGTAGTACAAAACGGTGTACGGAATTCATTGCTGCTCGCGCCAATGCCAACGGCGTCAACCAGCCAGATACTCGGCAACAACGAATGCTTCGAGCCATTCACTTCTAATATATATGTAAGAAGGGTGTTGTCGGGAGAATTCGTGGTTGTGAACAAGTATCTCTTGAAAGACCTCGTGCGGCTAGGCTTGTGGAGCGAGGAGATGAAGAACAACCTCGTTCGCGCCAGCGGATCGGTACAAGCCATCCCGAACATCCCGGAGAATATCAAGGAGCTCTATAAAACAGCATGGGAGATCAAGCAGCGCAGCCTGCTCGATATGTCGGCAGACAGAGGTGCATTCATTTGCCAGTCGCAGTCGCTGAATATCTTCATGGAAGAGGCGAATTTCGGCAAGTTGACTTCGATGCACTTCTATGCATGGAAAAAGGGACTCAAAACCGGTATGTATTACCTGCGTACCCGTGCGGCGTCGGATCCGGTTCAATTCACCGTCAGCAAACAGGCCGAGCCGCAACTCGAACCTGCAATTGCCGTGGTGGCCGAGAAAGAACTGAACTACGCGCAATACGCGGAGGAGCACACCAAGCCTGCAGCGCCGCGCGATAATCGCTCCGACATGCAATGCTCCCTCGACGATCCGGAAGGATGCGAGGCTTGTGGATCGTAATTAAGGTTAAAATCACAATAGCGAAGAGGTGTCTGATCATAGGTCGGGCACCTCTTTCATTTTCGGGCGTTGGTATTTTCAATCTTGGCAGCACCAGCGTTTCCACTTTCCATAATGGGCTGTGGTAATACATTGCTGGTTGTGTTGTATTAATAAATGGAAAAATTGGACGTGTTGGAATCAGCTTTCCGCCACTTGAAATAGGGTGAGAAAGGGAGGGGAAAAAACTTCATTTTTTTTTGAGTTGTAGCAATTTGTTTATCAATCGGTTAGTCAGATTTCGGGAAAAAGATTACAAAATATTTGCGACTAGCACTTGCATGTTAAAAATAAACCCTGCACTTTTGCACTCCCAATCGGGAATAACGGTAGCGAAAACGATCGGTACCACTAGTTCTGAGAAGATTCAGAGCAAAGTTCTTTGACATGATGAAGAGAGCAATAAGATAGGTTCGTTAGAAACATTGGTCGGTTTCTTCGGAG
>NZ_JBQENV010000006.1:0-244985 GCF_052044875.1 Dyadobacter sp. 22481 | reverse complement strand
CCCCTCATCCCATCAATCCTCCTCAACATCATGATTTGCCTTGTGTTTTTCATTCTATTCCAACACGCCCTTGTGTCAACATTCGTAAGAAAGTTTGTGCCGCAGAGGGTTACTTAACGTTCCCCTGAATTATGATCACTAAAAAACCCCGAATTTTAACTTTTACGCATTATGGTGAATTGTACGGTGCAAACCGGTCCCTGCTAACCCTTTTGATCGCCCTGCGCGACAAAATCGACTGGTGGGTGATCTGTAAAGAGGAAAGCGCGTTTTCACGGGAATTGCGACGGCAAAACATCCGGTACAGCATTGTCCCCTTCACCAATGACGTTTACATGCAAAAAAAGCGGTTTCAATGGTTCAACAGCATCAAACGCACGGTGTACAACATTGCTATCGGCCTTTACACGGCGTTCATCGCAAGAAAGCACGGCGTTGATTTGATTTACACCAACTCATCCGTCATTTTCATCGGCGCGGTAACATCCTTCTTCTCCCGAAGAAAGCACATCTGGCACATCCGCGAATTTGTTTACGACGACTACAAACTCACATACCTGCTGGGGGAAAGGGCATTCCGTTTTTGGGCCGAACAGGCCAGCGCTATTATCTGCATTTCTAAAAGTATTCAAAAGCGCCGGGTACTTTCCAAAGACATCAACACTAACTCTGTTATCATTTACAATGGGCTTGTAGGCGATAAGAGCAAAGCGATAGTCAGGCCGAGCCCTGTGAAACCTACCGTTCTGGGTATTGTCGGGGTTATTGATCCTGCCAAAAATCAGCTTGCGGCCATCAAGGCGATCCACGAACTTGTGAAACGCGGAAAGTTTGTCGTATTGAATATCGTCGGCAGCGTTAGCTCACAGGCTTATTTCGAAACCCTGAAAACCTACATTTCGGAACATGGTTTGAACGAGTACGTCAATTTTACCGGATTCTGTAAAGATGTGAGTGCTATCTTCAAATCGATCGATATCACATTGATGTGCTCTCCGCACGAGGCATTTGGAAGGGTAACCGTAGAAAGTATGATGCACGGGGTACCGGTAGTGGCTTACAAATCAGCGGGCACGGCCGAAATTATTGACCACGAGATTACCGGATTATTATATCATGACGAGAAAAACGCCCTCACTACGCAGTTAACACGACTTATGACAGACGACGACCTGTATAAAAAAATCTCCTCAAGAGCGTCAAAAGTAGCCCGCGAAAATTTTACCATTAAAAGCTACGCCGACCAGTTCGCCCAGTTGGTTTATGGCCTCACCAAGCCAGGCGACCGCAAAGCTATCTTCGCTTTCTAACATCGGTTCAGCCGGTTCGAAATCCCGGCTGTATCCGAAACGTTGAACCCATTCAACATTTCGGATACAGCCGGGAAAACAAAAACGCCTTGACAGTTTGACTGTCAAGGCGTAGTGCATTTTGAGTGGTGATGGACGGAATGAAATTTTACTTAGATATAGGTCAGAATTGGCAAGACATTATCTTGAAATACAGATATTTACAAAATAAACCTATATGACTTTAGATAGATCAGATTAAGGCGGATAAAGTCAAAATTGTAAACTATTTTGTAAACCAGTATGCCTACTTTTTGCTAAATTGTCACAAGTACACAACTAGGCACAAAATGGCAAAGGTCAAATACTATCTTAAATCCCCCAATGCTTCTGGCGTATCGCTTATTTCTCTCTACCTACGCTATGGCAGCACGCAGCAAGTTGTAGTCTCCACCAACTGCTATGTTGATCCCAAGGACTGGGATGCAAAAACACAACGGCTTAAACGAAACGCCCAAAACGCTCTGGAAGTTAATAACAATCTAAAGAAATGGGAACACGACGCGGACGAAATATATAACCGTCGCCTATATCAGAAACTTCCCCTGGATCCAAAGTACATCAAGCCAGACCTCGAAAAGCTGATTAGGCCGGCTGTGCCTACTCCCAAAATACAAGTCACCGACCTTCTCTCATTTGTCGATTCTTTCATTACCTCGGTGAAAGGATTCAAAAATATCAATACGATTAGGACCTATAATACTCACCTAAAGCTTTTACGAGATTTCGCCAAAGCCAGTTTCAGGAAGTCAATTGCCTTCTCCGACATCACACTGGACTTCTATCTGGAACTCAAGGATTTCATGACCAAAGACCGGAAGTTCAATGACAATACTATGAATAAGCACACCGGAATACTGAAATTCTTCCTTAATGAAGCAACTGAGCGAGGTTTGAACAAAAACTTCGAATATCGAAGCAGACGATTTACCACCTCAAGAAAAGAGGTTTATTCTGTCTATTTGAATGCTGACGAGATCAATGCCATCAGGGATTTGGACCTTAGTAGCAACCCGAGACTAGATAAAGTCCGCGATTTATTCATTATTGGCTGTTACTCAGGCCTTAGATTCTCCGATCTCTCATCGATCCACGCCGAAAATATTTCTCCCGACCTTCTATTCTTGCGGGTGAAAACAATAAAGACAGAAGACTACCTCGAAATCCCTATTCATCCATTCTCGCAAGGCATCATGCTAAAATACCGTGGTGTCACACCAAACAGTTTACCGCCTTCCATAAGCAACCAACGCATGAACGATTATCTGAAAGAAATCGCGGTCCTCGCCGGTATTTCGGAGGAAATACCCGTTGTCGAAACTAAAGGCGGTGTCAGAAAGCAAAGAAAGGTTCCAAAGCATGACCTTGTTACTTGCCACACGGCCCGCAGATCATTTGCGACAAATGAATACCTCGCCGGAACGCCCACTTACGCGATCATGTCGATAACAGGCCACAAAACAGAAAAAGCATTTCTGATGTATATCAAAGTCTCGAAACGACAGTATGCACAGCAGATCGCTGATCTGTGGAAAAACAGAATTGCCAGTCAGGACACACTTCAGAATAGTTGATTTAATTCATTTGAGCATTTTACCACACTCCTGTTATGAAACATTCAATCGAGAGAGCGTTAAAGCAATTACTTGACGTCAAAGAGGACCGCACAATATCAATCCGTCCATACGCTTACGACATCGGACAGCCAAAGCATAATTACAACCTTTGCTTTGATGATGAGCCATCTGCGAGTCTTTACTATAACTCCTTCTTTATCAAAATTCTTTCGTACAAGAGCACGAACCAGGCGCTTGATTGCCTCCGGTACCACTATGCCCTTTACGACAATCAAACCGAATTCCTGAATTTCTTCGTGAACGAAGTGCTCGATGTTACGGATTTGCTCTCAGGAGGCATTCCTCTGCCCTCTGATAAACGAAAGCGGAGAATACTCGCATCATGTCTTAATTGGGCCAACGATCAGCGTCTATTATTACAATCTGATGCAGAACACAGCATGAGAAGCTCTATCGAGACTGAGATAGTCGACGTCATAAAGGAAATCAAGAATGCACGCATCGAAATAAATCCGCAGGTTGATTCCAAGAAGCTCATCCTTCTGTTTCTGGCACTCCAAAGATCAATCGTTGATGAAAAAAATGTCGGCGTCTTAAAGTATAAACATACAGTGGAACTCCCCCATTTATTGAAGTACTTCGCTCCGTTTTCAGATAACAAGATCGATGGCATTCGGAAATTAACAACCCTGCTGGCATCCGACAGAAACCTCCAACTTAACTTGCCCGAGTATTTAGTTTCTTCCCTTCAGAAATTTTTCTTTCACGAATCGGTCCGAATTAGTGATTCGGAGCTTTGAAGCTTGCTCGGTGCTGCAAAAGACAGAATAGCTAATATTAGATTAATATAAGCTTTCGCAATACCTGCGAACGGGTCAAATTTGGCTAAACAAAACAAGTTGAGCCATGCCAAACTACGTTCTAATGGAAGTCGACACCTTCCGCATGCTTATTAGGGAAGAGCTGAGCGCCATCACAGTCGCGATCGACCCGAATCAACAGAAATCATCCGTAAATGAACCATTGAAGACGAGAAAGGAAATGGCCAAAGACCTGGACATTTCTCTCGTAACACTTGGAGAGTGGATGAAAAAAGGCCTTCCGTATCGACGTCTTAATGGTCGAATCTATTTTCTGTACTCTGAGGTGATGGGGTACATGAAGCACTTCACCGATAAATCGAGTAGATGATGAGCGAGAAAGCAATGTACCTACGCATAGGAACCAGCTACTTCAAGAAGGTGCAGCGGCCTTTGTCTTCCGGCGACACCATATCCTCTTTGATCCCCTGGTCGGCCGAGTGCATCCGACTGGATCACAGCCGGGACTATCTGAAAGACCGGGTGGGCTGTTACGACGGCTTTTGTTTCGTCCCTAGTCACCTGCATTATCAACAAAAAGTAGGTGGGTTTTACAACCGCTACCAGCCATTCCAACACGTCGCCCGCCAGGGTGATGCATCGACGATCTTTCGGTTCCTTAGCCACATTTTTGGTGAGCAGATCGAGATGGGCTACGATTACTTCAAAATCCTGCTCGAACGTCCAACGCAGATTCTTCCGATCCTGTGCCTGGTCAGCGAAGAGCGTGGAACGGGAAAGACCACATTCCTACATTTTGTTAAGTCTATCTTCGGAGAAAACATGACCATCAACAGCAATGAGGATTTCCGCTCCAACTTCAACATCGAGTGGGCCCAGAAATTGGTCATCGGCGTGGACGAAACATTTCTGGACAGAAAGGAGGATTCCGAGCGGATCAAGAACCTGAGCACGGCCCGATTCTATAAGGTGGAAGCGAAAGGCTTCGACCGGCAGGAGGTCGAGTTCTTCGGTAAGTTTATACTTTGCAGCAACAACGAGGACCACTTCATTATCGCCGAGCCAGGAGAGATCCGGTACTGGGTCAGAAAGGTGCCGCCACTCAAATCGGAGGATCACCATCTGCTTGCCGAGCTGCAAGCACAGATCCCCTCCTTTCTGCATTTTCTGGTAAGCCGGGAGTTTGCTCACCCTAGTAAAACACGGATGTGGTTTACCGCAGAGCAAATCTCGACACCGGCACTAAAAAAACTGTTGAACCAGAACCGCAACAAGCTGGAAGTAGAGATTGCCCATATCCTGCTGACGATCGCCGACGAAAAGGACCTGGACGAAATCCGGTTCTGTACGGGGGATGTCCAGGATTGGCTCAACAAAAAGCACATCCGTTTCAAAGACGTCTCCCAGATCAAGGGGATCCTGCAAAGTGCCTGGAAATTGAGCCCTGCAAGCAACTCGCTTGCATACCCGCTATACAGATTTCTGACCGATGGGACTGTCTTCGAACAGACCGGAAAAGGCAGGTACTATACCCTCTCCCGAGAGCGCATAAATGAGCTCAACGAATTGCCCTGATTTTTGATGATTTGATGCGCATCATATTTAATTAATTGATTAATAAATAATTACAGCGCATCAAAATTCGCATCAACGCGCATCAAACCCAAAATAGCGATGCAGGCCTCGATGCATTTTGATGCTCTTTTGATGCGGACATAAGCGACTGAAATACAAAAAGTTAGGAGCCTTCCGCATCAATTCATCAATTTTTTCAACTTTTAACCCCAGTAAATTATGACTTGCGAGCAAGCCAAAGAGATCCCTATTGTCGATCTGCTGCGAAACTGCGATATACACCCCCAGTATATCCGGGGACAAGACCACTGGTACCTCTCCCCTTTCAGGGATGAGAAAACTCCTTCATTCAAGGTCAACGCCAAGTTAAACCTGTATTATGACCACGGAAGCGGCCAGGGAGGGGATATTATCGATTTAGGTCGAGCGCTTTTCGGGTGCGATACGAAAGCAGTACTGGAAAAGCTAGGTTCCGGATTTTTTTCTTTTCAACCGCAACATTTCAAAGAGACCGGTTCGCATATACGCCGGGACGTTACACAGGCGCCTGATCAGCCTGCTATCCAGATCACCGGTACAAAGGACTTAGGCAACAATCCGGCGATTACCCGATACCTGGAATCACGGCACATCGATCTGGATATTTCCAAATCCTATTGCCGAGAGGTCTACTATCAGGTCGGCGATAAAAACTACTTTGCTGCCGGTTTTGGAAACCGGTCGGGTGGCTATGAGCTCAGAAGCGAATACTTCAAAGGCAGCTCTTCCCCCAAGGACATAACTCATATCCAGCTCGGCCACAAATCCGTCTGCGTATTGGAGGGCTTCACCGATTTCCTTTCCCTTCTCACCCTGCGAAAACCCGAGCCCGTGCGCAGCGACTTTGTTGTTTTGAACTCGGTGAATATGGCAGAGCGCAGCCTGGATATCCTCAGAAGTTATCGCACGGTTTTCGTCTACCCAGACCACGATGCTGCCGGAAACAGGCTACTGGAAAAGTTCGAACATGCCGGAATCAACTGTGTCGACGCATCTGGAATTTATCAAAATTATAAGGACCTGAACCAAATGCTAGTGGCAGGCAAAGAGTCTGAAAAACAGATCCGCCAACAGGGGCCGAAAAGATCGCGGGGACTGTGTATGTGAATTTTATTTTTGGCAGTTCCCCAAAACCATCCGCAGATCAGATGGCGGCGACAGCTGCCAAACGTGTCCTTTTCTTGCCAAAGAAAAGGAGCAAGCGGAAGTTGGGCAGAGCCCTACTTTGCTTGCCATTTGCGCTGCAAATGGGGTTTTGCGTATCCTCCGGGGATACGCTGATCTGTTTTCGCTGGCGAAAGAAAAGAAAACAGGATACCAGACGGTATCCTTGATACACAAATTATGGCATTTGGGCCTATCCGGCCTTTTGCCATCAAACAAAGCCAACAATGGAGGATATCAATGTAAAATCGGTCAGGTACCCTGTTGCCGTCGACGAGAAGTTTGAAAAGATCGCCCTTAAACTGGGGCGTACAAAGCGGCAGGTCTTCATCCAGATGGTGGACTACTTCTATAAAAGCAAGAAAGACCCATCGGATTTGAATGATGAGCTTTTGAAGAATGCGCTGATGAAAAGTCACAAGGATTACATCGGCTTTATCCGAAAGCAGGAAGAGATGCTGCTCATCCCGATCAAGACCGAAATGGAGCGGGTAGCTGAATCGCAGGATGAGATTGTCCAGCGGTTTAACAACCAAATACACAAGGCCAATACCGACCTTCTCAATAATCAGAACGAGCTGGCGCGCAGGTTCAGGGACACGGATGCGCTGATGGAAACGATCAAGAAAAACCAACGGACCAAGGAGCTTTTGAAAGCCCAGTTCCTCTTTATCCTGGACAGCTATATCAAGTCCCGGGACGCGTTCGGTATGATGACACCGGGCCGGGAAAAAGAAGAGTTGATCGCTGCTACCAAAATGCAGATCAATTTAATATAAGCAATACATACAGCAGATTAACAGGCCATGTTCATTAATATCACTGACAGCAAGACAGCGAACAATAAAGGCAGTAGCGGCGGGCTGGTGCATTACCTGGAAAAAGAGAACCGGCTCGCCCCCAAGCAAAAAGTGGAACACTGGTTTAACGGCCAGCAATCCAATATTCGACCCTATGAGGTGGTCAGCAAGATCGACGACAATATCGCCAAGCTGAGCAAGGCTGATGCCAAATTCTTTTTGGTCAATATCAGCCCTAGCCGGAAAGAGATAGCGTTCCTGAAAAAGCATTATGGCGAAGATGGGGCAAAAGAACAAATGAAGGAATTTGCTGCCAGTGTGATGGACGCCTACGCTAAGAACTTTAACCGGGACGGCATTACCAGTCATCATTACCTGGTTTGGTTTGCCAAACTGGAAAACTACCGTTATTATGGTTACAATGATCCCGAAGTCAAACAAGGGATCAGAATGCGGGGTGAGCGTAAGGAAGGAGAGCAGATGCACGTACAGGTCATTGTCAGCCGGAAGGATGCAACCAATAAAATCAAGCTTAGTCCCATGAACACCTCGCGGGGAAAGAATGTCGAGCATTCGAGAAAGATGGGCCAGTTTGACCGGGTTGCTTTCAAGCAAAGTGGGGAGAGCCTTTTTGATCGCAAGTTTGGGTTTGATAGGCCGCTTAATGAAACACTTGCTTACGCCAACGTTCAGAAAAACGGCAAGCTAGCGCAGCGGGAACAGTTGAGCGTACTTACCAAGGCTTCCTCACGGAATTCCCAGAGCAAATCATTGGCTAATGAACTTGCCCGGAGCGTTGCCCACGGCTCATTTACCACTACGGCCGGTATGCTGGCTGAAGCGGGTAAAACGACAGCCGATTTTCTGAAAATAATGCTTGAACCATCCTTCACAGGCGGCGCTGACCTAGTTCCAGAAAACCTAAGGAAAAAAATAAAGAAAAAGTCGAAGGGGCAGCAGATAACTCGCTGATATCCTTGCTACCCTCAAAGAGAATAATGCTTTTCTTCACGATCTTAGATGCAATGGGCCGTTTATACAGGCTATTCTTTTTGTAATGTGCCAGACCTGAACCTTACTTATGATCCGGGCCATACCCATTGCCATTTTTTGTACTCAAGGCATAAATAAGTATATATCCAGGTGAGCATGTACGTAAGAACTCGAGTCACTGTTCGCGATTTGACTCATCAGCAGTTTCAACGAGTGCCTTCAGGATGAATCATCGTCTTGTTGCAAAACATGAACTCCGTCAAGGTATGGACCACCTGCTCTGCAGAAGGGTCTTTAACATCCCCAGGAGTGCCCCCAACATAGCCCAGAATCTCCCAGCGAGAACTAACAAATTAGAAGTTTGAACAAAATTAAGTACCGGTTAAAACCCACATTCTGGCTTCTGTTAGTGTGGCTCTTACAACTCTTTTGCCGTACCCAGTTTATGGAGCATATTAGTGAGCTGGGTAATGTCACGGACACCAAGCTTCTCGAAAATTCGGCGTTTATAAGAACTGACCGTTTTGGGGTTGATTCCAGCGATTGATGCAATTTCATCGTGGTGCTTGTTAGCGACCAGTAAACCAGCCAGAAGCCTCTCCCTTTTCGTTAGCCCGCGGTTTGTCTGCTTGAAGGTGATGTCCGAAAGTAGCAACTGTTGAATATCGTCGCTGACAAACCGGGATTTAGCGAATACTGTTCTTAATGCCTGACTGATTTCAGATGGTTTTGACGTTTTTGAGAATAATCCGTCGGCTCCTGCCCTGATGAACGGATACATATATTCAAATTCATTTCCCAGGTGCACCAAAACAGAAGCTTGCTTATTCAGCTTTTTGAACCGCTTTAGTAAGACGGTGTCTTTTCCATCGATGACGCCCACATCGAGGATCAGCATTTGGACCTGCTGTGGGACTGATAGTCCTATACTGTTTTGAACGCTGTCTGTTTCGAGGATTTCCACATCCGGATAATCACTTTTAATGACCGATCGTAACCCAATTGTAAATAAGGGGTTATCGGTAACGATCAGAATCGTCATAGTAGGGTATTCGGGTTGTTCGGGTTAGAAATAGGGCTGCTTTTAGAACAAGCCCGGACAACATTCCTTGTTGCCCGGGACTTTTTGCGTTCGTTACTTACCTTGTAACGGCAACCTTGTGTGTGCTGATAGTGCCGTCAAACAGGGTCATAGTCATGATGTAAATACCTTGCGGGAGCTTTGTTACATCAATTCCGGCGGAAGACGACGGCTGGTTTTTGATCACCTTCACGCCGCTCGTGTTCACGATATCTATTTGTTTAACCAACTCGTGATCGCGAATCAGTATCTTGTCCACGGCGGGGTTTGGATACGGCGTTACGCCTCCTTCATCTTTAAATGAGACATTCCGTATTTGACTAAACGCATAGGTGTCGTCCCTGTCCACCATTTTCAGCCGGTAAAAATTCTGGCCTGCCAGCGGGCTCGCATCTACATGAGAATAATTAACGAGTACTTTGCTGTCTCCCTGTGAAGACACCGAAGCGATCCGGCTCCATTGCTTTCCGTTTGCGCTACGTTCGATTTCGAACCGGTCGCTGTTGGTTTCCTCCGTGGTTGTCCAGGCGAGCAGCGCCGTTTTCCCTTCGGCAACAGCTGTAAAGCGGGTTAGTGTCACAGGCAGCGGCAGTGTGAGCGATGCAAATGTGTAGGCAGTGTAGATGTCGGGGGCGAGCGGTGAGATGGTGGTGATAGAACCGGCCGTAAGGTCGCTGCTGCTGCCCAATACGGATGTAGTATCCACTTTAGATGGGATGGCTACCCACTGTGTCCCGTCCCAACCGGCGATTGTCAGCTTGTTGAGCTGGTTGTTTGTTAGTGTGCCGATTGCGCTTCCCGCATCCCAGGTCAATGTCAGGGGCGTTGCATTCGCGCCATCGATGTCCCAGTACTCGACCGTGCTCACCACGTCAACATTGGTGCCCATGCTACTGGTAGGAAAGGGACCTCCGTTAGGAAGGGCAGCATAATTGGATCCCGTAAAAAGGTTGCTAGTAACGGCAGTATTGGCATCCGCATGAAAGTAAGCGCCCATCACGCCATCGGCTGAAGCCGCAAACTGGCCGACAAAACCATTGTCACCCACAGGAAAA
This sequence comes from Dyadobacter sp. 22481, assembly GCF_052044875.1. NCBI lineage: Bacteria > Pseudomonadati > Bacteroidota > Cytophagia > Cytophagales > Spirosomataceae > Dyadobacter > Dyadobacter sp. 22481. The sequence continues at coordinate 234,531 of NZ_JBQENV010000006.1, read as the reverse complement.
ACAAATGTGCCCGCGCCGTACTTGCGCACATACCCATCCACATAACCCGCATCGGATGCGCCTGTGGAGGTGAGGTTGTCGCCCGCGAAATTGAGGACACCGAAATTACCAACTGCGCGCTCGGTCAGGATTACACCCGGCTGGGCGCCACCACCGCCGGTAACGAAGTTATGGTTGCTGAAAAAGGTCATCTGGCCCCCTCCGAAGATCGTCGTGTTACCTTGGCTGCCTTCCTGCGCGTGCGTCAAGTGCCCAAACAAAAGTAATGTTATGGAGGCGACCATGCTAGTCCATCCTTTTCCATATGAACTGATATTGTTATGTTTCATAATTAGCCTGTTTAATGCTATGATTGCTTGGCTGATCAAAATAATTTGACTATTTTCAAATAGTTCATAACAAAACTAGCGGTCGGAGTTGTCGTGAGACTTCGTATGGAGAGTTCCAAAACGTCACCTGCAGTGAAATGTCCAAACGTTGCCCCTTGAAAATGTACAAAACCAGCTACACCTGTTTGTCCGCCGGGTAAAGCGTCCAAAATATCCTGTGTAGCCAAAGTACCATTAACCAGTAAAACAAAACTTAGCTGATGTGCAGACACATTGTCAGTTACATCCTTTGATGTTCGGCCCATCACCATATAATAGCCAGTAGTGGGCACCGTGAATTGTGAGGTAGCAGGATTGTAATTATTTCCGATATCCACAATTTCAGTTGGCATAACTATTCTGTTAAATCCAGAGCCGCCGACTACTGTTTGAGCACCAGTATTGCTTGCTTCAACATATACGCTTGGACCAGCCGCTTGCCAGCTTCCCGCACCCACCGCATCTGAGGTAAACACTTTTCCAGCACCCTGGGTACCATCAGTAATCGTAACCTGGCCAGTTGTTTTGTCCACTTTCATCTTACGACCGGCCGTAGAAGCTTCGACTTCTAGGTTGGAGTTTGGTTCAATGGTTGTCGGGTTCGTTCCAATCTTAACCTGTGCGAAGGAAGTAGACGATACTGTAAGCGCCGTTATAAATACAAGCGCTGAAAATAGTGTAGTTGTTTTCATGTGAAATACTTGTTTTGCGTTTAGTGAACTGAATGAATAGAATGTTTATGGAAATCCCTGTCCGCAGCCTTGTAATTAAGGCGATTGCCACTTGCCAGAAAGGCATGCGCGAATTATTTAGATTAGCTTAAGGTGCTGTTTGAGGATGAGCGATTCACTTGTCCAAAAATAGAATCGCTTTATGAAATAATTTGTAAGTACGCGAAACTATGTGTAGTAGATATATCTCTATATATTAGAGATATATCTACATTTCTTGTAGTATACCATATTTGACAACACAAAGAGAAAGGTCTGGTGACTGACAGAATTACTTTGATAATCAGTTGTTTATAAAGGTAATCCTTTCGTCGACACGTCCATAAGCAGCTTAGGGAGAACAACGGCATCCGTTGTCTGCGTGGCTCGGGAGATAGTTGTGGTGATCCCGCAAAAGGGGATATGGACAACTAAGAAAATCTATTTAGTATAAGGCAACCTATGCACACTTGGGTGTTGCTCTGAAATTGCAATTGAGGAAGTGCTTTTCAGTAGTGGTCAGAAATACTTCGAGCCTGGAAGATCTTATGCAAAGCTCGACAGAAGCTCAAAAATTTTTTTGTGACCACTACATTGGCAGAAATTAAAGCTCACATAACCAATTCCCGTCAGCTCAGTTTTTGATGGCCCAGCTTTCCGTGATTCAAAAAAGGCGTTGAGAGCATGCCCCGAAAATTAGAGATCAGAAATCATCATCACTGTGATTTATACTCCAAAGGTTTCATTATTTCAGTTCCAGCCCTTCTGATCGTTACGGCTTTGAGTGTCGCAGTGGCCATCAGCGGTTACCGGTGAAGCAGCCGCTTACACGAAAACGATATGAAATTTCAGATTGCCAAGCAGCTCAGTCCCGCTCTTACAGCTAAGGCTGACAGCACTTATTACAGAAATCCCAACGAGGCTGAATTTGAAACGCAAAAGCTTGAAGCGCATGAACTGTCGGTCAGGCAGGCAGAGGCGTTGTTGAAACAGAAACAAAAGGAGATTAATGATGCGCAAAAAGGCGCTTAAAAAGCTTAAAAAGGAGTAAAGAGGATCGGTTTCGGATTCATTGTGATCAAAAAATCATCTTTCAGATCTAAAAGAATCTTTCCAGACGAAAATGGTGATGGTTGTTTAAGAAAGTTCGAAAAAGTTTGTATTTGTAAGCAAAAGTTTGCTCTGCAAGCTGTCTTATGATTTGCCGTCCAGTAGTCTTTGAAGAAGTTGATTTTTTTCTTGCTCTGCCTGCAGTAGACGCTCGTAAAGCTTTTTATTCTCTTCAAGCGCCTCAATCCATTTATCTATTGGATTTATGTTAAATGTTGGGTTGTAATTTACCAAGCCATTAGTGTCATGGAATGTATTTGAGATAATATTTATAGCTTGCTCTTCATCAAAGTTCTTGATAGCATCCGAGGGAACCTTTAAAATCCGCGCAATCTGGTCTAATATATCCTGCTCAATTACTTCCTTCTGCTCCAAGAGGGACACTCGTTTCTGAGTCCAATCATCACCCAATTCAAAAGCAAGCCCCTCTTGCTTGATTTGAAGCATTTCCCGGAAACGTTTTACGTTTCTGCCTTGGTGTATTGTTTTAGTCATGTCAGAAGATGAAATCACACTATAAATGTAGTACTATTGGAGTAAAAGCAAAGTTCTAAAATAGTCGTTTGCGGCTGAAAATCCCAATTTTGAGAATTTTTTAGAAATTTACTTTAACCGAGCTTCAGGGATGTTTTATCCTAAAAAGCCATGTTATGAGATTCATTTCCGAAGGCGCAGACTTGCGCCCACTGTGGATGTCCCCCGAGGAAGTCAGTGATCCCTCAAAATTGATAAGTCACTTTTGCAAGACCCACAGCATCGCTGATTGCAGATTTTTGCTTTGGCAAATGTTAAGCAACTCCATATCAACTGGAACCCCTCATATACATGCATCAGCCGGAGAACAACTTTACTTCTTTGAAAACCTGATGCCTTTCCTAGAAGCAGTGTTTTTGATGCAACATGAAACCAAGCTGACCCATGATGAAAGCTCTGAAACCGAGGCAATAGGCGGAAACAGCAACAAAGCCCGAGTTGAGGAGAATCACCAAACTGGGGCTTCTGGTGAGCTGTTTCAAGCTATCGGCTCCAAAAGAGGCAAGTTTAAGAGAAAGCAAAAGCATATAAGGAACCATTCAATTTGGTATCGACAGCGGATTATCGATCCCTTCAGAGTTATTGCGGATTTTTTTGACGCATATTCACTTATGAGCTTCAAAGCCAATCTTTATGATGTACTACAAGCCGTTTCTGCTGATCATTTTTACCAGAAAGGAAGCCCAAGCGATGTATTATACATATTTGAAAGGTTAGAATCTGTGATCAACGCAGCATATCTGATTAATAATGGAGGAATTCAGGCCAAATTTATAAAACCTGGTGACCTCATCGAGAGAGTAAAAATCAGGCAAGAGATAAACAGCTCATGGGAAATGTTACCGTCGTTGCTAAATTCAGAGGAAATGACAAATCCGCAGAAGGTTCTTACCTCCTTTTTTGACTACAAATCTCTAAGGGACTGGAAGCAGGAGTTAACAGAAGTATATAACTTCGCTTTAAGCAAACATCCAGCCTGCGAATGGGGCGTCTGTATTGACAGTCTTTCTGTCTTCGTTTATTCCGTTAAGCTAGTGGAGGCATTATACCTTTTCCATAGCGAGCATATATAGTAGGACGCCATCTTATAGCTACGATAAGCTAGTATGGCATTCCACAAGAGCCATAAACAACTAACAATCAAAATGTTACGAGCCAAAACTAAGGTGCAAGGCTTAATTCTTTAAATTATTGAAATGCAAAAGCAAATTGAAATATATCAAAGTACTGATGGTCAAACTCAAATAGAGGTAAAGTTCGGAGAAGAAACCGTTTGGTTAAGTCAAAGGCAGATGGCTGAACTATTTGATAAGGATGCAGATACCATCGGGCTGCACCTGAAAAATATATTTGTCGAGGGGGAGTTGGAAGAGGAGGCAACTACCGAGGAATCCTCGGTAGTTCAGCAGGAAGGTAGACGTAACGTACGCAGGAAAATTAGGCTTTATAATCTTGATGCTGTCATTTCCGTAGGCTATCGAGTGAATTCAAAACGCGGTATCCAATTTCGCCAGTGGGCAACCCAACGCCTTAAAGATTATCTGATCCAGGGCTACGCCGTTAACGAGATACGCCTGGCTCAAAAGCAACAAGAAGTTCAAACCTTAAAAGACGGAATCCGAATATTAAGCCGAGCAATAGAGACGAATATTAACCATGATGACCTCAGCTGGCTCGAACAATTTGCCAAAGGGCTTGAGTTGCTTGACGACTATGACCATGAACAATTGGATATGCAAGGCATTACTGTGCGTCAGGCCATATATCCTGACCTGGCTGCCTACCAAAATATAATTGTAGCCATGAGAACCGATTTCGACTCGGCCATTTTCGGAAAAGAAAAAGATGACAGCTTCCAAAGTTCTATCGCTCAAATCAGTAAGGGCTTTGGTGATGTCGATTTTTATCCCTCAATTGAAGAAAAGGCGGCTACCTTACTCTATTTGATAATCAAAAACCACTCGTTTGTTGACGGAAATAAGAGGATTGCTGCCGCATGTTTTTTATTCTTTTTGGAGGTCAATGACCTATTAAAATCAAAAGAAGGCGTTCCAATTATTAGTAATGAAGCGCTTGCAGGGTTGACCCTTTTTTCGGCTGCAAGCGGAGCCGAGCAAATGGAAACAGTTAAGAGACTGATTCTCAGTGTACTTAATAGAAATCAATAACTCATAATATACGACTCGCGAAATGAGAAGCATCGTGAAATGTCTTACCCAATATTTCAACGAGGTAGTGCGCCACCCAGCTGGTGAGCCGCCTCAAATATACCTTCAAAAAACAATTTGACAGATTCATGGTCTCGATATAGAAATGCTTCCATTAGTTTTCCCATATTAGCATTTACAGCATCCTCACGTCTAAAAAACTTAGCGTTTTCCAAGACGATACCAAGGGACAGCTCTACTGATTTGTCAATTTCCTCCATTGACATAAAAATTCTTCCAGAGCCAACCGTCACTTGAGGACCTATGAGTTCAATTGTTGGAGCCTGTGAAAGTACTTTCAAAGCAATACTTAGACTATCGCAACGGTTTACTTGTATATGCCTCCAATACCAGTTCAATAGCCGCCTTACGGACCTAACTTGAAACCGGGTTACTTTCGCACCTGGAATGAATGCCCAGGTAGAACGTAAAAGAAGATCCAACTGTCCTGTCAAAAAGTCAATCTCACGATCTGTTACCTGTCTTCTGTTATTTAGCTTTGTATAGTCTAATTGATGCATTATGGCATATAAATCTGCCATGTAGTCCAACCTTTCAAGACAGTTTTCAAATCTGCCGATCCCTTCGACGCTAAATTTAGTCAGTGAATGGTGATGGTGGATGTATTCATGAAATAGGAATAGTCTGATTAGCTCTTCCACCTCATTTTCATCTTTACAGGCCTTCCAAAGTCCAATCAACATAGAGTCACTAAACTTCCATTCGTTACGAAGATTGGTATACTCATTCCCGGGACGCGGTACCCGATCTATCCTGTCCTTTTGGTTTACCACTTCCCATATCGCAGGCAGCGGCGGGAAGGGTCGGACCTCCTTTAGAATTTCATGGTAGGAGAGTTGGTCAAACCAGTTAGCTTCTTTTGCCCTCTCTTTTTTGTTATCCGCATACTGTTGGACTTGATCTAATACCCTTGGAAATATTTCCTCCCTAACTTTTCTAACGCTCTCAATTTCATCCTCGGTCAATTGAAGCGTGCTAGATCTAGCCTCCTCCGCTGTGAGATGTATAGCTTTTCTTTGCCCTGTTGCCGTGCGATACCTGTATGTTTGCACTGTTACATTATTTCGTAACTGCAGTTCCTGGCCTATCACGAAACAAACCGGGGCGGGAGCAGCAACAAAAAGATGAATCAATGACAGATTAGGCCTGTTAAGGATCAGCGACGCAAGAGCTTCTCGAAACTGTAACCTGATCTCCTGAACATGACGGTCACTCCTAACAACGCTCGCAACCGAAGGCACCAAACCGTCCAACTGGATCCGAATGTCAGCCAACCGATCCTTGCCTGTCACCGATTCCACTCCATCATCATCGATGGCAGCCGATATTTCAACCCGTATTATTGCAACCCCGCTTTGCGTTACTATTTCCTTTGGTAAGCCTAGGGTTTTAAGCTTTAAAGCCTTGTCTTCCTTATCCCAGTCCCAGGAATCATTGTCTCTATCGTAGTTGAACGTTTTCACGTAACGAGAGTCACTCAAGTATGCTCCCAAAGTAATGATATGAGGAATTTCCGCTATGCCGAGGTACAATACTTTCACCGCCTCCTTAGCGTCAGCTAGCTTGTGAATCTCCCTAGCCTTCTCCAAAATATAACTTTCTGAGTCATCCCATACTCCCCCTTCTATATCGTATTTTTGCATGTCCACCTCCACTATCTCCCGAGGTAACTTAGAATCCGCGTCGGACAAAACACTGAGTGCTTCTTTTGTATCGATTGAGCGTAATCCAGGCTGGATAATTATTAATAAATTTGAATAATCGTTCATTATATTAAATTTGATTTAGCTGTTGAATTTTGAACGGTTTACGGTAAGCCTTCCAAACTGCAAATGTTTTCGTACCGACAATTACAAAGTACAAGGCCTCCCTTTCCTCGAAGACTTTCTTACATTGCAATTTCCAGGCACGAATGTCTCGCTTTGACGGTTTCGGATGACATTCCGCGTGTGTATGCCACTCCCCAAGGTAATTGCAGGTGCCTTGACTTTCAATCCATTTCTGATCTAAGATAGATTGATGAGGGCGAGCTGATCGTGAAAATCCAAACCGATTCTGCTGATCTCCGAGCATCGGCATTGTAATGTCATCGATGACAACATCATGGTTGCCACTTATCAAACGCCCTAGTAGGATGCCACCCGCCTCCGGCGCAGCTATGGACGTTTGGGAAAACTTAACCATGCGAGACAAAATTCCCGACGAAAACTTCAACAACCCCTTATTGTGCTGAAAAACAACAATGTCATCCATTAGGCTCACGTTTCTTGCCACAAATAGGGCAATTTTCTCTAAAAAAAAACCTGCTTTGTTGATCAAGATTTTCTTGGCTTAAATTGTACCGCTTGTTTAAACGGTATCCTTCCTCCAAAAAAGTGCTTGAATCTCCCTTCCAAGATATGAGTTCGTTTTTGCACTCCCTCGATAAGGACCTTAACGCCAGGCGTACTGATTGGACAGCTGTTCGTACAGAGTCCAAAGAACCGTAAGGTGTGTACAAACTGCCACATCCGCTTAAATCTTTCAAAAAAGATTGATCGGCTGCCGCGAAGGCAGCCCTGTTAATCAAGCCCTCTTCTGTAAAATCATAAAGACATTCTAAACATCCTGGTAAATGCGGATCTTGGACTACAATCGAATGCCCACCTATACCATACGGTTCTAGCCAGGTGAATAATACAGGCGTATTTTTCTCCGGTTGACGTATCAATCGATTTATAAAGCGATTAATTGTCGGTTCACCGGTAGCAAGAATTACGAGATCATAAGAGATCCAGTCAAACTTATTATCTAAGAGAAGGTTCTCAATACGAGCAGTAATAGTGTTGATCTGGACGAAAGGAACATTCTGCTCTAGTTCCTGCCTCAACGCTTCTGTCTTAAAATTTCCGACTGCATATTGACCTACCGCATGCCGTAATACGTTTTCATGAGAAAGTACATCATTGTCTATCAATGTGAGAGTTCCAACGCCTGCCTTCGCGAGTTCAGTAATGATGTAACCTCCCACAGAGCCGCAACCTATAACGGCAACGCGTTTTTTTTCAAGTAAGGGACTCGCTCCCCCCCGTGGGAAAAGATAATCTCTATCTACACGATCAACAAACACCGGCTGGAGGCCGGTTATTTCTGAACCTTCAAAGAGCGGGTGTCGATTCGCTACTCCCGTGAAATATACACCGAATACGATCATACCACCTGCCGGTCTCCGTAATCCGAATATGACTAACTCTTTCCTTTTGTAGTCCGATGACAGATATTTTAATTTTCTCTTCGTTTCGGTGGAGGTATATTGTTCAAACATATTTTGTACAAAATTCAATGTCCAAAAGCTATCGTGAGGCGGTGGTAATAATTCACATTGCGGTTCCAATGGGATGTATACAGCTGTGTGATTCAGAAACTTCATCTTCTTCGCCTCGGCGGAGAACGATCTGATCTGGCTTTCGTCATCAGCAACGAACGCTTGCGGCTTTATTTTCGAATTGTTACTGATCTCTTTGGCCAATAAAATTTTCTTTGCACCGTGCGATAACCTTAAAACACCTTTGACGGAGATAGAATTGGGTAAGCGGGCCCAATACTCTGAAAAGCTATTGATTAAATCACTTCTATTTTCACCAGTGCTGCCATCCATAAGAGTCTTTGTCACTCTTTTTAAAGCTTCTACAACGATCGTCTCAGGATTATCGAAGTCTAGAAGCTGGCTGTCAGCAGCGGAATAACATATGTACCCATCATGCTCTAAATGGGGTATTTGCCCTAAAACATCATGCGGGCGTAGGTAGACGATCGGAAGAGATAACGGAAAAGAGATGGTAAATCCAATATTGATTCCAACTTTGACACCATTTATCTTTATGAATCCCTCAATCGCAGAAACTATCCCCTTGGATCTAAAATCCTTCGGTAACGTCGCCATTACGGTCCATTGATCAGATTCCAATAAGCTTATAGAAAGCCGCTCAACAATCGAAGGCAAATCGTAAGTAGGATAATCATTCATACTCAGGCAGATTCATGCGTCCCGATTATTCCGGCAGATCCAGATCGTTGAGCCGTTTGGCTTTTTTCCGGTACTGGGAAATCATTGCCAAAGACCTTCTTACTCAATTTTTCACAGGCAGTTACTGGATCCACGTCATTTTTCGCGGCGAGCAATGCTTCAGAGAAAGCCATCAGACATTCTCCAAATGCTTTCATTTGTTTTGTTGTCATCTTTTCAAACAAGTCATTACCTGGGGCCACGGGGAGATGCACCTTCAGTCTTTCGGCGGCGGATGTGTAGTCATATTGAAAATTAGCCAACATACTCTCGACCAAGGATTTTAGGGCTTCCAAGTCGTTATACTTCTGGGATATAGGATCGGAACAGTGTGGTTGAAACCAGTTGTACGCAGCAACTGTAAGCGCAATCCCACGAGGAGCTTGGTATCCTTCGCTTGCGAAGTTGAAATCTTTCCAACGCTTTAAGTACCGGATTATTCTTCTAAACTGATGACGTTCGTTTGTCTGAGCAAACTTCCTCTCCAATAAATCTGCAAGCAATCTAGGATTAGATTCTATCCATAACCTTTGACTTGAATCCGAGTTCTCCCTGCCTATTGCCAAGTAATCCAGGCCTGAAGCATTTTGTGAACCTGCCGAGTAAATCGCGATGTCGACATGATAAATTTTCTCACTATTTTGCTGGTAGAATACCGTCACGCATGGACGTCTTACCCTCACCTCCTTCGTATGTCCTGACAACGCTTCGTAAACGCGGCTTTTCAGTACAACCGGATCTACATAATCATCCTTGGATATCTCAAAATAAAGGCCCTGATCTATGTCGAAATCTCCGTTGAGGGGCTTAATACCGGTCCCTAGTTCATAGGAGCCCTGATCTCTGAAATAGTACTTCGGGCATTTCTCTCCATATTTTTCGAAGATACCCGGCAACCTATCATTCAATTTTGTACGTATGATATCTCTCTTCTCAATGAGTGTTTTCTCCTCGTTGAATCTGCCCAAGCGGATTGACGCGTTGAACTTTTCAAAATACTTCTGCAAATCTGCCATTTTAAAATTCCGTTTAAGTTAAATTAAATCACCGTTTAATATGATAAGTGGGAACCGTGACAAAGTACTGTGTCACGGTTTTTATTTATATATTTGAGCTCCCCCAACTCTATCTATAGTACAATGGAAATCGAAAAAAAGCCATTAATTGAAACCGGTGAGGATTCGGATGAAGATCTGCTCGTCATCATTTCAATGAAGGATGAAATTGAAGCCCGTAAATCTGCGTTTGATACTTTTTATAATAGGCACGCGGGATTCCTGTGGGAGTATATCAAAAGAACTGGCACCTATATTTTCTCTGAACAGGAAATGCACGACATCTTCAATCGTTCCTTTATGAACGTTTATGACTATAGTGATTCATTTGACCTGAGAGGAGAATCAAGCCGTGAAATTATTGGAAAAAAGATCAGAGGTTGGTTGGTCGCAATTGTTAAGACTCAGGTAAAAGTCTATCTGAGCAAGGGAAGATTTATTGCAAACGACGAGATTTTGAACTATCAAAAAATGGTTCGCGCATCAAAGTCTTCTTCTCAACCGACTGTCTCGGGAGAGATTCTTTCAAAAGCTCTTTCTACGCTATCAGAAAGAGAACAGCACATCCTGCTAACTTATTGGCAGTTTCATGAACCAGGACAAGGGGAGCAATCCAAAAATATGCCATCTGTTGTTCTCGAGTCTTTATGTGACAGATATGAAACCTCCAAGGCTAATATCCGGCAAATTGTACATAGAAGCTACGGTAAGGTAGTTCAATTTATCAAGACAAATTACCCTGATAGCCTTAAATAAATAATGGAACACGATAATACATTTGAATCGGATCGCTCGGCCGAAGATAGAATAGATGACCATCTATTAAGGTCTCTGAAAGTCCATGGTTTCGTTTTTTCCGACACGGAAGACGAAGTAGAAGCATTTTATCTAGATTATCTCGCACAAAGTCCCCCTCTGCCAGAAAATCTGAGAAATTCTTCGGATATTTTTAAAAATAATGAGGTAAAAGAAACTAGAATAATCGATCTCCCTTCAAATAAGCAGGTTGTTGAGAATTTGGCACAAGCGGCAAGGGACGGAAGTAATATTCCTGTCGAAGTAATGGAAAAAATGAAAAAAGACAGGCTTGCCACTGAAAAATCAAAAAAATCATGAGCTCATTTTTCTGGGAAGCTAGAAAACGAATCGTTGGCTCATTAGCAGAAGAAATATCTTCCTACTATTTCCCTCTTCAGTCTGTCGATCCTGCTCTTATTGCGAATGACGAGGGCATTACATTTAGCTACGGAAATTACCAGAATTCATTTGATGGCTTGTTGCAACATCAATATGGAAACTTCCATATTTATATTAATCTCGACCGTTTACAATTCGAAAATGCTCCGAGAACGCGTTTCACTTTTGCCCATGAATTAGCCCATTATTATATTGATGATCACAGAAATGCATTAAAAAATGGTCTAGTCCCTAGTCACCCGTCCTTCAACGCCCTTTTTTCCAAAAATCCTGTCGAAATCGAAGCTGACTATTTTGCAGCATGCCTACTAATGCCGTCAAAAAGTTTTCAGAGCAGATGTTTAAAAAAACCACTATGCTCAGACTTAATAGCCGAATTGGCGAAATACTTCAATACGAGTATTTCTTCGGTCATATTCAGGTATTTTGAACTAAATATGTTTCCTATGGCTATTGTGTGCTCAAAAAATGGGCGCATTGAATGGGTGCGACCAACTCGGGACTTCAAATACAAAAAATTTTACGACAAAGGAGACGCAGTGCCAAATTCAACGGCTGCTGGAGAGTTTTTTTTTCAAAATAGAAAGTATGAAACGACAGAGATTGTTTATCCAGATGACTGGTTCCTAGACGAAGAGATGGACACATCGGAGCAACTGTACGAAAAATGTTATTACCAATCTAACAATACTGTTTTTAGTCTAATTTGGAAAAAAGAGAAGTAGCTTCCTGATTACCGAGGAGTATGTATCATTCGTGAAGAATAGTTGTTCGAGACGCCACCCGTGCAAGTAAGAGCACTACGTTTGTTCTAGTTCAAGAACCAAAGCTCGGTATTCCTGACAAACCCTGAAATCCGACAATTTGAATCTAAAATTTTCGTCTGTAAACTATTTTGTAAACCAAAAACAATAACGCCTTGATAAATCATTGATTATCAAGGCGTTATGACATTTTAAAGTGGTGATGGACGGAATCGAACCGCCGACACATAGATTTTCAGTCTATTGCTCTACCGACTGAGCTACATCACCGATTCAGTTGGTACCTTTTGGGACTGCAAAAATAGATGTCTCTCTTGGGTTTACAAGCGTTCAAGCAAAATATTTTTTCAAATGTTTATAAAAATGTTTCATCTGAGCGCTATCCAGTTGACTTTCTTTAACTTACAAAAAAGACATTTTATTTAATACCAAATCCATTTGCGCCGAAATACATTTTTATCATACCTTGTTAGTATGCAAGCATACCAAACTAGCCCCATTTCGCTATGGCGATCATACAGCAAATCATCTTTATAGCCGCCCTCGCAGCGGTGGCTTGGCTGATCTACCGGCGCGTCGGCATTATCGGAAAGACGATCCGGCTCGGGAAGGATGAGGACCGGACCGACCAGCCCGCCCGACGACTGTCGATTATGATGCGCGTCGCGTTCGGGCAGAAAAAGATGTTCGATCGCCCGCTGATCGGCTTCCTGCATTTCGCAGTATATGCCGGGTTTATATTGATCAATATCGAAATACTGGAAATCATCCTGGACGGTGTTTTGGGCACGCACAGGGTGTTTGCCGGCCCGCTGGGTTTCTTTTATCGTGTTCTGATCGGCTTTTTCGAGTTGCTGGCATTGGGTGTGCTCATTTCCTGCTCGATCTTCCTTATCCGCCGCAGCCTTCTGAAAGTTGAACGTTTCCAACCGGCGCGTCATCGTGAAATGAACGGCTGGCCGCAGCTCGACGGTAAGTTAATTCTCGTCTTTGAGATCGTACTGATGATCGCGATCCTCAGCATGAACGCCGCCGATAGCGCATTGCAGGACCTTGGATCCGCGCATTATCCACTCGCGGGCGACTTCCTGATCAGCCAGTGGCTGAAACCGCTTTTTGCGGGATGGAGCGAGGGCGCATTGATCGCCTACGAACGCGTCGCGTGGTGGATTCATATCCTCGGGATATTCGTTTTTTCTGTGTATCTCACCTATTCAAAGCATTTGCATATTGCATTAGCATTCCCCAATACCTATTTCTCCCGCCTGGAACTCAAAGGAGAAATGAAGAATATGCCCGAGATTACCCAAGAGGTGAAAATCATGCTGGGGCTGGAAACACAGGCGGGTGATGCCGCGGTCCCCGAGCGGTTCGGTGCAAAGGATGTGGCAGATTTGAGTTGGAAAAATCTGATGGACGCCTATTCGTGTACAGAATGCGGTCGCTGCACAGCGGCATGTCCGGCGAATATGACGGGCAAAAAGCTTTCGCCTCGGAAGATCATGATGGACACGCGCGATCGCCTCGAAGAAGTCGGCCGCAATATGTTGGCTAACAAGGGCGAATTTGTGAATGATAACAAAAGTCTGCTCGGTGACTATATCCTGGAAGAGGAAATACTCGCGTGTACCACGTGTAATGCATGCGTGCAGGAATGTCCAGTGCTCATCAACCCGCTCGACATTATCCTGCAATTACGCAGGCACAAGGTCATGGATGAGGCGCAAGCGCCGGGTTCGTGGAATATGATGTTCCAGAACCTGGATACCAACCAGGCGCCGTGGAAGTTTTCACCGAGCGATCGTTTCAACTGGGCTTCCGCAGTGGCGGATAGCGGCCCGGAAAGCAATTCAACAGCGTCATAAAGCATTATAAATATGAGTGAGATCGCATACCGGGTGCCTACAATGGCCGAAATGGCGGCAAATAACGAAACGCCCGAAGTTTTGTTCTGGGTAGGCTGCGCCGGCTCGTTCGACGATCGCTACAAAAAGGTGACGGTCGCTTTTGTGAAAATACTTAATAGCGCCGGGGTGAAATTCGCGGTGCTTGGTACCGAAGAAAGCTGCACCGGCGATCCGGCGCGACGGGCGGGAAACGAGTTTACGTTCCAAATGCTGGCGATGTCGAATATCCAGGTTTTGGATATGTACAATGTAAAAAAGATCGTCACGGCGTGCCCGCATTGTTTCAATACACTTAAAAATGAATACCCGGCACTGGGCGGAAATTACGAGGTCCTGCACCATTCGGAATACCTTCAGCAACTGATCGATGCGGGTCGCGTGCGCTTGGAGAGTGGCGAATCATTTAAAGGGAAAAAAATAACTTTCCACGATTCGTGCTACCTCGGCCGCGCGAACGATGTGTACGAAGCACCGCGGCATGTACTGGAAGCGCTGGATGCGGATCTGGTCGAAATGAAACGCTCTCGTACGAAGGGGCTTTGCTGCGGCGCAGGCGGTGGGCAAATGTTCAAGGAGCCTGAACCAGGAAAAAAAGATGTGAATATCGAGCGAATCGAGGAAGCATTGCAGACCGGCGCCGATACGATTGCCGTGGCTTGCCCGTTTTGTATGGTAATGATGACCGACGGTGTCAAGAACAAGGAAAAAGAACAGTCGGTGAAAGTATACGACCTTGCCGAACTTATCGCACAGGCAAAAGATTTGTAGCCGGAAGTTACGAGAACTATGCCGTTAGCACGGTTGTTTTAAAATAGCAATACAGTAAACCGTTTGACCGGCATTTAACCCTTTTTAATCATGTACATCCCTTTTAGTGATATCGATTTTCAATCCCGGGTCTGGGTTTATCAGGCCGATAGGGAGCTGACACCCCAGGAAACGGGAATTATCACCGAAACGCTGAAAGCTTCTCTCGACACCTGGGAAGCGCACGGCAAACCACTCACCGCATCCGGGAAAATATTCGAACACCGCTTCGTCGTGATCGCCGTCGACGAACGCGACGAGCTGCCAAGTGGTTGCTCGATCGACAAATCAGTGCATTGGTTGCAGGAAATCGGGCAACGGATGAACATCGATTTCTTCGATCGCTCGCTCGCTTATCTCGATGACCATGGCCACGTGCAGACTATCCCGGTACCGAAAATCAAGCAGGCGATCATTCAGGAAACGATCCAGCCAACGACCACGGTCTTCGATAACCAGGTTGGCACGAAGGCACAATGGATGAACGGCTGGAAGATCTCCGCGTCCAATTCGTGGCTGAACCGTTATTTTACGGAACAAACCAGTTTATAGAGAGCGAGAAACAGGTACTTTTGCAATTCAACATATCAGAGTCTTTCATGAAGTTCTTCCGGCTGGCTGTCGTCGTCTTTTTTGTGTCCCTTTTATCAGGTTGTGATGAAAACGTCGTCTACAAGGCCCATGAGGACATTGATGACGGGCTCTGGTATATTAAAAACAGGCCTTCGTTCAAGGTTGAGATCACCGATACGACCCAGACTTATAACCTGTACTATTTGCTGAGGAACGCACTGCAGTATCCTTACCATAACCTTTATATTACCCGTAACTTCACCGGGCCCGACGGAAAGGTCATTTCCAATACATTGGAAGAGGTTTTCATTTCAAATGAAGTCACTGGCAAGCCTTACGGCCACGGCCTGGGCGATCTGTTCGACCATAAAATCCCTTTCCTGAAAAACTACCGGTTTCCGCGTTCGGGAACCTACACATTTACAATTTCACAATCCATGCGCCAGAACCCGCTTCCATTTATCATCAGCGCAGGCATTAGCGTAGAAAAAATCCCGGTAAAAAAATAACGAAACGGCTTATACAGCCGGCGGCGCAGGAGGAACTTCACCCTCCGGCTTCTTCCTCGGCCTGTTGCGGTTTCGGCGATAAGGCTTTTTCTTGAATTCTTTTACAACGGTCTGCTCTCTGGCCATGTCGGCTTTTTCTTCCGCTACCTCATGCACGGGCTCTCCCAAAAGGAACCCGTAAGGTTCGAGGCTCGGGATCGTGTCCATGATCACTTTAAGAATTGCCGTAACAGGTAGCGCGAGGATCAAACCGGAAAGCCCCCAGAGCTGGCCTCCGAGAAACAACGCAATAATAGCAGCCAGCGGGTTCACACTCACCTTAGATCCTACAATGTGTGGTGTAATGAGATTTCCTTCGAGGAACTGCACGAAACTCATAACCCCTATTACTCCCACCGCATACCAGGGCGAATCCATGGTTACTATGGCCAGTAACGCCGGTAATATCGAACCGATGAGGATTCCGATGTAAGGTATCAATATCAGGAAGCCGGCCAGGAACCCGAAAAATATCGCATGCGGAACGCCCAGGATCAGCAAACCAACGCTGTTCAGTACGCCCACGATCAGGATCACGAGGAACAGGCCCGAGAGATAGCTCTGGATTACTTCATAGATTTTTTTCAGCAGCAGATTCAATTCCTCATTTGGCACGCTACGGACTGCCTTGTGCACAAACATCCTGAAAAAATCGCGGTAGAGGAGAAAAAAGAATATGTACAGCGGGATCAGCACAAAGGTTGAAATCGCACCGGTTGTCGTCACTAGCGTGTTGAGCAGCACAGCACGGCCTTCGCTCAACGCATTGATCAGGTACTTTTTAGCTTCGCTCACCTGCTGGGTCCGACTGATATTCAGGTAACGCTCCCCCATCGTGAGCGTCTGGTCGAGAATTGCCTCGGCTTTTTCGGTTATGCGTGGAAGCTCTTCCGCAAAACTGCCGATTTGGACGGAAACGACGTAAACAAGGACCACAATTACCGTAAACAGTGCGAGAATGCTTAACAGAATAGCTCCTATTCGCGGAACCCTGCGTACTTCGAGCCATGCGCAGACCGGGTGCAGCAGGATGGCCAGCAATATCGAAAATGCAAGCGGGATAATCGTTTCCCTGAGTATGTAGAGGATGTATACCGTCGCAATGAGCGCTACCAGCGAACTGGCGAGCTTCAGGTACACCGGGGTTTCTCTATCTTTGTTTGGAAGAGGACGCAACGTTGAATTCATGAACAAGTTGATATATCTGTGGTTAGCGGTCAAAACGGTGTTCTGTACCTGCCAGCCGGATCACAGAACGAATCATTTCAAGAAAGTTAATGCGCATTACAAAAATAGCAAAATAGGAAAGCTTCCCGCGGTAGCGTCGGAAAGTTCGGGATTGGCCAAAGGGCCACAGCCCGGTACATTCTGGACGCATAATGACAGCGGCGGCAAACCCGAACTCTACCTTTTCGACCTTGACGGTAAATTACTGGATACAAAAGCCGTTCCCAATGCGAAAAACACCGATTGGGAGGATCTCGCTCAGGACGGGGAAGGCAACATTTACATCGGAGACTTTGGTAATAACACCTCTCAACGCAGCACTTTCGATATTTACCGCTTCAATCCGGAAAGTAACAGCTCCGAGCATATTACTTTCCACTACCAGGCCGCAGCGCCCGACTGCGAGGCCTTTTTTTATCACCGGGGAAGTTTGTATCTTTTTTCGAAAAACTGGGGCAAGAACAAATGGGTTAAACTGTATCGTCTGCCCGCCGAACAGGGCGACCACACCATCGCCGCCTCGGATAGCATTCGCATCGACGCCCAGGTCACCTCAGCGGCTATCGGCCCGGACGGTAAAACATTCGCGCTGCTGACTTATGGGAAGGTGTTGCTATTTGAGACAGCCGGTGACAACATCGATTTCAGCAAGCCAAAGGGATGTTTTCGCTTTTCAAGGAAACAAACCGAGGCCGTTGAATTTTTGAACAATACCGATATGCTGATAACCAACGAACAGGGCGGCTTCTATCGAACTACTTTTCGATGATGTTATGTTTGTGTTAACAATAGATTTCCTCATGTAATGTGAACATCACATCCACTAATTTCGAATCGCGTTTTAATCAACAAAACAATGAGCACTGCCAAATCTGCAAACTCGGCCCCGAAAGTACTGGTAGTTGACGACGATTCCGATATAGTTGAACTTCTCGAATATAATTTAACCAAGGAAGGCTATTCGGTATTAACGGCTTCCAACGGAAGGAAGGCCATCGACATTGCCAAGGCATTTGTACCCGACCTGATCCTTCTCGACATTATGATGCCGCAACTCGATGGTATCGAAACCGGAAGGATCCTCCGCCAGAACCCCGATATCAGGAATACCTACATCCTCTTTCTCACTGCCCGTTCGGAAGAATATTCGGAAGTAGCGGCGTTCGAAGTAGGTGCCGACGATTATATCACGAAGCCCATCAAGCCGCGTGCATTGATGAGCCGCATTAATGCACTGTTCCGCCGTGAAGCCCAAAAAGCCGAGTCGGGCGATACTATTGAAATCCTTGACCTGTCGATCAACAGGAAGAACTATACGGTAACCCAGGGCGGGGAGAAGTCGACTGTTCTGCCTAAAAAGGAATTTGAATTGCTGTTTTTCCTCGCGCAAACACCTAATAAGGTTTTCAGCCGCGACGAACTGCTGCAAAAGATCTGGGGTGCAGACATTTACGTACTCGAGAGAACCGTCGACGTTCACATCCGCAAATTGCGGGAGAAGCTTGGTGACAGCTACATCAAGACTTTGAAAGGAGTGGGCTACATGTTCAGTAACGAGCGGGAGTAACCGTTACCGCTCTACGCCTTCCAGCTTTTTGACCTCAGATTCCTCGTCTTTCGACTTGTCCTTCTTCTTTCTGCGGAAGGCAAGTTTGATATTGACCTCTCCGTTTTCATCGATGGCCCGGAGGAATATTTTGGAGCCATCTTTCTTTTCTGGATTATTGGGATCTAAAACGTAGGTCGAATCACGTTTTTTGAGGTTGCTGAGGGGAATTTGAATGTTGATATCGGTTTTGTTCCCAAAGCTGTAAATACCGTCGATGTAGAGTGTGAGCACGTTTGATTCAACTTCCATCGGCGCTATTTCCACCTCCTGCCCGCTAAGCCTGAAATCATTCCGGATGGGGGCGAATTTGACACGCTCGAAGTTCCTCTTTTTGAAAATGAGCTTCTTCATCTTCATGAAAGGCTCGAAGTTAATAATGTACGCATTCGTCAGGTCGATCCTCAGCAAGCCTTTCATACTCGAAGGCACCAGCTTCACACTATTATTCAGGGTTGATTCAAAGCTGAAATCGGTGTTCAGGATACCTTTCAGGTTCTCGTGTGTAAGTGTTTTTTGTCCAAAATCGTCGAAGGAGTAAAAAACGGAATGAACATCCGCGTTCGCTATCTTTCCGCGGACAGCCATGCGTGGCATTTTACCGGCATTGTCCATCTCTCCCGAAATTCGCACCTGACCTTTGCCAAAAGCTTTCAACTGAAAATATTCGATGCTTACCGCATTGTTGCTGATCGTAAACTGACCTTTCACATCCCGGCCCGTAAAGTGCCGATACATTACTTTTTTGGCGTCCAGTTTTGCGACGATCTCCAATTTGTCGATCGCATTGTCGAGCAAATCCGAAAGTTTCAGCGAGTTTTTGGGTTTCGACCTGGTGGTACCCCTTGCCGCGAGCAGCGTTTCGAGCCAGTTCAGTTGCCATTCCGGAATGTTAATGTCGACATTGGCGCGCAACGGTTTGGGCGAGCCGAAGAGATAAGGTATCAGGTCGAGCAGCGTTCCACGCACATAGAGCATATTCTGGCCGTCGTGAAACCGGAGATTGGGCAGCACCATCACCTTTTCGTTGAAAGTAAGATCTCCGTTGACTTTGCTGATTCTTACTTTCTGCGGCAGGTAATCCATCGCAATATTTTTAAGCATAACCTTCCCAGTGACCTTTCCGTCAAAGTTGTCGTTTTTGGCATTGTAGAACTTCCTCAAATTACCGCTGAAATGGAAGTCGATCCTGGCCGAGCCATGTTTGAAACGGTAACGAGCGGGATCGAGTAATGCACCCATATTGGTGGAATCAGCTTCGATACGGCCATCGATATCCGCCCTTGGGTTGCGGAAGTTATTGACAACCAGCTTGAATGCGAATGGTATTGTTTCGAAAAAGCCCGTGATCTTGGGTGCTATCAGCCTCGAATTGAAGACATCGGCCAGTTTTGTCGTATCGGCGCGGTTGGTGAACGTGCCGGAGGCCCTCATTTTGCGTAGCACACCCACCGGAAGATTGTACCGGAATGTATCTGTTTCAAAATGCACATCTACCTGTGGTTTAAGTCCCGGTCGGCCTAGTATTCCGGCTATTTTGACCTGCGTATCCACATTTGTCTGAACGCCGATCGAATCGATCTGTTTTTGCAGCCGGTCGTTCAGCAATGGTAATGCATTCTTAACCGCAATACCTTTTGCATCGAAGTTGAGATGGAATATTTTAATGGTATCCGAAAAGTCGAAAACGCCGTTAATTCCAATCCGATCGTGTGTAGCGCTTTCGAGCGTCGAAGGATAGATTTTCAGCTGCTTTTCATCATCGTCATAACCCAAAACCAAGGCCAGTGAAGTTTCCTGATTTTTCAGAAAAGTACCTTTATCGACCTTAAACGTCAATCCATTGAACAGCACTGCCCCTGTCAAAGTAGCGTTCGTACTCGAATCTGTTCGTTCGATAATGTTAGTGGCGTCATGAAAGAGCGCACCGTAATACTTCTCTTTGACAGAATCGGAATAGGCCAACGCAAAATTCAGAAAGCGTACATTCCCCAATTTTTCTATGATTTTATCGGGGTCCTTTTTTTCTGACTTATCTTTCTTCTGATCGTCGGATTTGAAAATCGAAGCATTCGAATAACCATCCCGCTGAACGAACATTTTTAGGCCGCCGTCTTCGAGCACCAGGTTTTTTACTTGTATGTCTCCTGAAAAAATACGTTTGAGGTCGAGTGCGACGTGAATTTTCTCCGCTTGAAGAAACGGTTTATGGTGAACGTTGTAGAGCGAGTCGGTCAGCTTTACGTCGTACAACGTAAAATTCAATCCCAATCCGCCATAAAACGGTCGAAACTTAAAATCCCCTATTTCGAGGTTTCCGTTAAGATTTTCATTAATCAGTTCCTGCGCCCTCCTGAATAGCTTTTCCCTGTTTTTATAAACCCAAAGTTCCACAGCTCCGAACAGCAACGCACCGACCAGAGCGACGATACCGATGATTTTTAAGGCCTTTTGAAACATGAAACGAAGAGGTTTTAGCGCTATTGATGAAAGAGGAAGAATTCGCTCCGATTTACAATATAAGGAAGACAATAATAGCGTGCCAGAAATAATGTCCCACCGGCAGTTACAGCATCTTACCGGCCGCCATACTCGCTATTCAACGCAAAATGTAGTAGTTTTGCGCACTCTTTTGGAATACCTAGTTCCATTTACCAATCCATTGCTGTAAGATGCTACTGAGCGAACAGGAAATACTGCGCCGTCAAAAACGCGAGGAACTCATGCGAATGGGCATTGAGCCTTATCCTGCGGAAGAATTTGTCGTAAATGCCTACGCGGCCGACATTCTTAAAAACTACGAAAACAATAAGATCGACTATAAACACGTGACAATGGCCGGTCGGCTGATGGGCTTCCGTATTATGGGAAGCGCTGCATTTGCCGAGTTCCAGGATGCCACGGGACGTATGCAGCTGTACTTCCGCCGCGACGATCTTTGTCCCGGCGAAGACAAGACTTTGTATAATACCGTTTTCAAAAAACTGCTCGATATCGGCGATATTATTGCCGTAACGGGTTTTGTTTTCACGACGCAAACCGGTGAAATCTCCGTGCACGTGCAGGAGTTCAAAATACTGAACAAATCGCTTCGCCCGCTGCCGGTTGTGAAACGCGACGAAGACGGGAATGTGCACGACGGCTTCACCGATCCGGAGCTGCGTTACCGCCAGCGGTACGTGGACCTGATCGTGAACCCGGAAGTTCGCGATATATTCATCAAACGGGCACGGATCATCACCACTATGCGCTCCTATTTCGATGCGAATAGCTGGGTGGAAGTTGAAACGCCGGTACTGCAATCCATTCACGGCGGCGCAGCTGCACGTCCGTTCACGACACATCATAATGCGCTCGACCTGGGTCTGTACCTGCGCATCGCGACCGAGCTGCATTTGAAACGCCTCATTGTGGGCGGCTTCGAAGGGGTTTATGAATTCGGGAAGCTGTTCCGCAACGAAGGAATGGACCGTACCCACAATCCCGAATTTACAACCGTGGAGCTTTATGTGGCTTACAAGGATTACCTCTGGATGATGAATATGACCGAGGAAGTGCTCGAAAAAGTGGCGGTGGCCGTCAACGGTACTACCAAAGCGAAATTCGGCGAGGTTGAGCTGGATTTCGCGGGACCTTATCCGAGATTAAGCATTACCGACGCGATCAAGCAATATACCGGCCTGGACGTAGAAACGCTGGACGAAGTAGCGATCCGTGAGCAATGCCGCGCCTGGGGAATGGAAGTGAACGAGAGCATGGGCAAAGGCAAGCTGATCGACGAGATATTCGGGGAAAAAGTAGAATCAAACATCATTCAGCCTACTTTCATTATTGACCACCCGGTTGAAATGTCACCGCTGACGAAGAAACACCGCACCAAAAAAGGGATGGTAGAGCGTTTTGAGCTCTTTGTGAATGGCAGAGAAATCGCAAATGCTTACTCTGAGTTAAACGACCCGATCGAGCAGAAAGAGCGCTTTGAAGACCAGCTGCGCCTGAAAGAAAAGGGTGACGACGAAGCGATGGAGATGGACGACGACTTTATCCGCTCGTTGGAATACGGTATGCCGCCCACCGCGGGTATCGGTATCGGTATCGACCGCCTCACCATGCTCCTGACCAACAATGCGAGCATTCAGGAAGTGATTTTCTTCCCCCAAATGCGCCCCGAAAAGAAAGCGGAGATCGCGAAAGAGTCGGATTACGTAAGCGCTGGCGTACCGGCGGTGTGGGTACCGGCGCTGCAGAAGATGAATATCCTAACGATCGAGCAACTGAAAAGTGCAAATGCGAACAAGATCTTCAATGATTTGGGGGGAATGCGCAAGAAGCTCAAAATAGACGAAAAAATGCCATTGCTGGACGACGTGAAGTCCTGGGTGGAATAGCTTATAAAATAAAAATGCCGCTAGTGAGCGGCATTTTTATTTTCTCTTGCAGAAAAAATACAATTATAACTTTTTTACCTGCACAGCGTTAAGTCCTTTTTTTCCTTCAACGACTTCGTATTCCACTTGGTCATTTTCACGGATAGTAAGTCCTCCCAATCCTGTCACATGGACAAAAATGTCCTTTTTTGTGTCGTCTTCCACGATGAAGCCGTATCCCTTAGCTTCATTGAAAAATTTTACAGTACCTGTTGGCATAATAGTTGAAATAAAAAAATTGAAATAAGGTGAAAATACCGGAGATATGTAGGCGTTTCAGTTAAAAGTCGAAATGGCTCTACCAAATAATTGAGGGAGGCTCAACGCATTAGCAAAAGAAATTTTGGAAATTCTTCCGAAGACATCTTGATTATAATGAACTACTTACAAAATCTTCAATCACAAAGAAACAAAAATTGTTTGTAAAACAATTTATTTGATTAAAGAATTTGAAAATTTAACGAGCAAGCGGTATTTTGCCATTTTGGCTCATTTAAAGCAAATTTCATGCATCAAAATTGCATATTCCAGTGAAAATCGCTAATTATGAGGCAATTATCAAAAAACAGGTATGAACAAGTTTAGGTATTTCGTTGAAAACCAAATATTTGGAGTTTGTGCGGAACTGGGAGAAAAGCTCAATTTCCCGGCTAGCAGCATCCGGAAATACTTCATTTATGCCACTTTCATGACATTCGGCTCGCCCATTATCCTGTATCTTGTGCTTGCGTTCTGGATGGATCTGCACCAGCATTGGCGCCGGCATAACAGCCCTACAATCTGGGAGCTTTAATAGGGTCAATACCTGTAAGCTTGCCGAATTTGTGTTTTCCAAGCACAAAATATTCCCAAACGACACTTCTGTAATAAAGCGGTGCCCTGTACCGGGTCCGTTGCGTCTTCCGTGTTAGTTCCGGGATCATGCCGTAAAAGGCAAAATGCGCCCTGACGATGGCCAATACGTCGGGCCATGCGCCTGTGGCCATAAACCGCACGCTGGAAATACCGTCGAGCACGAGCCTGATCAGCACCGTTTTCCACCGCCGGCCTTTCGGCAGGTTTTTGTAGAGCATGATCAGGTTATTGCGGTAGTTCAGAAATGTCTTTCTCGGGTTGGATTTGTGCAGGGTTCCGCCGCCAACATGGTAGACCGTCGATTTTCCGCAATAGGTAATACGGAAGCGCATATTGAGCAGCCGCCAACAAAGGTCGATCTCCTCCATATGTGCAAAAAACGATTCGTCGAAACCTGATGCTGCATGGAATGCGGAAGACCGTAGGAACAGGCAGGCGCCCGTGGCCCAAAACACATCCTTTTCATCGTCATACTGGCCCAGATCTTCTTCCCGGGTATCGAAAATACGTCCGCGGCAGAAAGGATAACCCAGGTAATCCATGTATCCGCCAGCCGCGCCCGCGTATTCGAAGTGCGTGGGTAGGTCG
Source organism: Dyadobacter sp. 22481 (assembly GCF_052044875.1). Taxonomy (NCBI): domain Bacteria; kingdom Pseudomonadati; phylum Bacteroidota; class Cytophagia; order Cytophagales; family Spirosomataceae; genus Dyadobacter; species Dyadobacter sp. 22481. Next base: position 209,982 of record NZ_JBQENV010000006.1, on the reverse strand, counting down.
TACGCGCGTATTTTGGGCTGACAGGCCGCGATAAGCGGATCCGATTCCATGAATTCGATCACGGGAGTGATCCAGTTTTCGGTTACTTCAATATCCGAATTAAGTAAAATGTAATAGTCGGCCTGAATGCGTCGCAAAGCATCGTTATAGCCTCCCGCATAACCCTTGTTTTCACTGATTACAAGCGTATTCAGGGTGGGATAATGCGTATTCAGCCAGTCGAGAGACTGATCTGTGGAAGCGTTATCGGCAATCCAGATCGCATGGTTTCCGGAGAACTCGATGACTTTTGGAAGGAATTTTTCGAGATAATGCTGACCGTTATAATTCAGGATTACAATCGCAACAGAGGGAGTCATCGGTGTTCGGTTATTTCATAAAACCGCCCAAATCCAGCCCTGGAATATTGGGAAGCACCCCATCCGTTACCTTTTGCAGATGTTGTTGGATTTTGGATTCGATATTTTCATTGGCCTTATTGACGGCAGCAACGATGAGATCTTGCAGCATTTCTTTATCGTCAGCGTTGATGAGATCCCTGTCAATATCCAGGCTCAGCAGCTTTCTCTTTCCGTCGACGGTAGCCTTCACCATTCCACCGCCCGATTCCGCGGTCTCAGTGATGTGGACAAGCTGGTCTTGTGCTTCTTTCATACGCGACTGAAGATCCTTCATTTTGCCCATGAGGCCCATCATGTCCGCCATATTTCCAAACATAGCTGTACTTATTAAGTTTAATAACTTCAAAAAACTCCTTTTTACGGAAATAGTTCCTTACCGTAAAAGCATAAAAGTACCGCTTTTTTCAACAGTTTGATTGATGTCGTCGACGAAAGTCATCTTGTAGTAGTAATACCCGACGGGCGCACTGGTCCCTTCGACGGTTCCGTCCCAGCCCTTGGCAATGTCGTCGGAGTGGAAAACGACTACCCCCCAGCGGTTCATGACGGATATGTTAAATGACTGTAATTGCTCTGATTTTGCTTCCAGGATATCATTAAAGCCGTCGCCATTCGGGGTAAATGCATCCGGAACGAACACGCCCGCACTCCGGCGGTAATTGATGACGTTCGACAAACTTTCGAAATCGCCGTCTTGCGAAACGGCTTTTATCAGGAAATTATATTCCAGGTCGCTCTGACTATTCAGCTTTACGGTGTAGCTCGTATTTTTTTGCACCGGGATATCTTGGGAAGCCCCAGCCGAACCTGTTTGAACGACATTGTATTCTTCAAAACCGCCCATGATCGGGCTAGCGCCGGTCCAGTTCAGAGTTGTCAGGTTTTTATTTAAAAGTATGGTACAAATGGGTTCCGAAACAGGCACTTTCTGTCCGCAGGAGTTTTCGTAGCTCATTCGATAACAATAAGACAACTCGCTGGTTTTGGCATTATTATCGATGTAATCGCTCTGGTTGTAAAGCGTTATGATTTTCTTAAATAATGTACTGCCCGCTTCTGCCCGCTCGATCGACAGTTCAAACGATGTATTAGGGCCCGCGCCAGGCACTTTGGCCTTGATAGCCACACTATTCTTGTCCAAAACTGAAACCGAGCCGCCACCGATAGGCTTCGCGCTCCCTGTTTCAACTTTGATACCCACAGGAGCAGACGTGGACGTAGCATCCTTCAATTTCGCCACCACCTGGTATTCTACAAACGTGCCGCATTCTACATCTTCATCGGTGTAACTGGTTTCTCCTATTGCGGTGAAACTCTTGATAATTGTACCGTCTCGAAGCAGGTCGTACCCCTCGAACTGAGACGCATCCCCGTACTGATTCCATTTCAAACTATTCGCACCGTCGGCTGTATTCCCGGAGAGCGTCATTGTAGTAATTGGCAGCGTTTCGGTGCTGCCCGCGCAAAGGTCTTCGGATGATAACCTTACCTTGTATACCTGATCTTTGTTAAGTCCTTTGATGTCGTAAGGCTGTGTCCCCCCGGAGGAACGCGTTCCGGAAGTAGTGAAAGAAGTACCATCTGTACTATATTGAATGTTGGTTGGAATACCGGCTACGCCCTTGTAAGTAAGCCGGACGGTACCGTCACTGCGCATTTCCACAGCACTTGTTTGAATTTCGTTAAGCTGAGGGCGTTCAAATGTAATCGGAAGGCTATTAACCCTGCCTTTATCACAAGCCTTGCCTCCTGCATACAACCCTGTGATCGAAACGGTAGGGGGTGTCGCCACGCTTGTATAATTATGTTCAAAAGTCAGAGAACCCCCTTTTGTCCAGGTCGTCGTTTCTTTATCACCCCATTTAATCTCTACTTGATCGTATGCTTTCAAAATCGCATTGTCGATCAGCGTCATAACGATTTTACCGCCTCCACATGACGAATATTGGGCTCCGATCACCCGGGTTTCAAACACTGTGGCCTTGTTACATTTATAGGCAATGGTACCGCCGGAAAGAAAGGCCTTTTGGAGGATGGTAAAAGTTCCGGGAACATTGTATTGATACGAAGGTAGATCGCCGCTATAACCGGGGTTTGCCTGGCCCCTGTAATCAAAATTGTATGATACGTCTATAGAATTACTTAATTGATTGGTTATCTTCACAATAAGTGGCGCACAACCTTCTGAAGGGGAAATGGAAAATGCACCATCTGCTTTTCCACAAAGGTCCTGGGCGGAAACAAATGACGGGAAGTACGAAAATAATATTCCGAGACAAAGAAGAGGTAGTGTTATTCTCATAAGTGTGGCATATTTAACCCTAAGCTTTTTTCAAAGACGATAGATAAAACAATAAGTTTCCGGGAATCTTAACGAATTCAGAAAATGCAATAGCAAAAATAAGCTATTTAGGGGTGGCAATTGAGCGTACCTATTAAACGGGCATATTAAAAAAGTATTATCCCGCGAGAAATTGTCTTAGAAAAATCCTATCTTATTAGCAGAAAGCTCCCATTTTTGACCATAGTCTGGCCAGTAGCGTTGGTCGCTTCGATCTTATAGAGGTAATAACCGCCCGGCGCTTTGCCGGTCTTCACGTTCCCATCCCAGCCTTCGGCGATGTCGTCGGTATGGTAAATCACCTCCCCCCAGCGGCTGAAAACCGACATTTTGAAATCCTTGATAAAATATCCCTTCACCTCGAAGCGCTCATTGTAGGCGTCGCCATTCGGTGTAAATGCATCGGGAACGAGAAGAATCGCTTCACTTCTGAAATTCAACAGGTTGGATAAACTCGTGAAGTTCCCGGATTTAGCCTCAATACGGTATCCAAACTCGGATTGGGATGCGAGGTCGAGCGTATGGCTGGTTGAAAGGCCTTTCGGCATTGCATCGATCACGTTCCCACCCTGGTCCACTTGTTGTAAACTATACGTTTCGATGTTGCCTGTGAACGGCGGATCCGGAGTCCAGACAATGTCGGGCGTATTGGCAGTCAGCAAAATAGAACAAACCGGCGTGCTGAACGACGGCGATTTCATTTTACACGCGTTCTCATACTGGAAACGGTAGCAATAAGAGTTCTGCGAAGTACTTACATTCGTATCGTCCCATTGCAAGCTCTGGTTACCCGCAGGCGAAACCAGCTCAAAATTTGAGCTACCCAGTAATGCGCGCTCCACGATCAGATTATAAGTGCTCGTGAGCCCCTCACCCGAGAGCTCCACTCTGGTAGCGATGGTATTGTCGTCCTTAACAGTAACCAGCGCACTGGCAATATCGCCCGGCGACGAAGTTTTGGGCTCCAGACTGATAGGCGCCGAATAGGAGCGGACGTCGTTCTCTACAATCGCAACGATCTCATATTTGTAAGTATTACCGCATTTGACATCCGTATCTTCATACGAAAGCTTGTCCGAAGTGTTGAAAATTACAGCTCCGTTGCGTTTCAACTGATACTCTACCAAGCCATTGGTATTGGGTTCGCTCTCCCATTCGAGTGAAATGATTTCATCGAGCGACAGGCTTCCCTGTCTGATCGCAATGCTGCTCACGATCGGGCTTTTTATTACATTCCCGCAAATGTCGGTCGACCAGAGCTGAAACCGGTAAACTACTTTCGGATCCAGCTGAGGCACGGTTGCAGATTGAGCGCCGCCAGTCTGCCCGCTTTGATTGGTATAAATGAATTCTTCGTTTCCCCTGGCAATGTAAACTTTGGTCTCAATACCTTCCATTCCATCATATATAAGCTTCGCATCGCCATTGCTTGCAGGCATTTCAACACTTCTGATGCGGATACCGGCCAGCGATTGCGGCGCGTCCGCCGCCAAGGTGGTCGAATTGGATTCCGTGGTACACACACTGTTGGTATAAGAACCCTTCAATGTAATGGCCGGCACACTGTTGCCCGACGCGTAGGTATGCTCGAAAAAAGCAGTGGAATTTGTTTTTAGATTGACATTCTGCGTCCTCCCGTCGCCCCAGTTGATCGTCACCACATCATATGCTTTGGTAATAGGATCGTCCCCGAGCGTAACCCTCACCTTGCCGTTGGGACACGTTACAAGCTCAGCCTGGGGCCCGCGGGTTTCTTTTACGGTCACATCTTTGCACAAGCTGAACCCGGCCACATCCTTGACACTCCCGTATTGCAGGATCGTGTAGGTGCCAGGTTCCTGGTAGGTGAAGGTGGAATCCTGCGTTGTTTCGCTGATATTAGGAGGGGAATTCTGGCTGCGATCGAAACGGAAAGCGTATGTAAGGCTCTCAGGTTTCGGTACCAGGTTTTTTACATTGACCGTCATCGGTGCGCAACCGACTTCCGGTGTTACGGTAAATGCTCCCGTAGTTCCACAAAAGCTCTGAGTAGCCCCTGTCCTTGCACCAGCGCCCTGACCTGAAACTTCTTGAATAACAAGCGAAAAGATGCTGAAAAGAAATAGGGTCAGTAGCTTATGTTTCATAGTGAGTAAAGTAGGTTCCGCCGGGTGCGCTGATGCGGGTTGCCCCATTGAAACGGATCATGCAAATCCTTTGTTCAATTTGTGACGGATGTCCAAAAATAGAACTTTCGACATTATCAACGTACCTTTGCAGAGTAAAAACGAGTTTTAGTTTAAAACTATTTTTTCATTAACCCGATTAATGAGTAACAATACTAACCCGATTGCGCTGGACTCTATCGAAGACGCCATCGAAGCAATCAAAAGAGGGGAGCTTATCATCGTTGTAGATGACGAAGACCGTGAAAACGAAGGTGATTTTATCTGCGCTGCCGAGCTGGTAACGCCGGAAATAGTCAATTTTATGGCGAGGGAAGGCCGCGGGCTCATCTGCGTGCCGATTACCGAAGAGCGTTGCGCCGAACTCGAACTCGAAATGATGGTGGGCAACAACACCGCCCTGCACGAAACCGCATTCACGGTTTCTGTCGACCTGCTCGGGCATGGCTGTACCACCGGTATCTCGGCCAGCGACCGCTCCAAGACCATCCAGGCACTTGTAAGCAAAGATACAAAGCCCACAGATCTGGGCCGCCCCGGGCATATTTTCCCGTTGAAAGCCAAAAGAGGCGGAGTGCTTCGCCGCACCGGCCATACCGAGGCTGCGATCGACTTTCCGCGTCTGGCGGGACTGTCGCCTGCCGGTGTTTTGGTTGAGATTCTAAACGAAGATGGGTCGATGGCACGCCTGCCTCAGCTGCGTGAGATCGCCAACCGCTTCAATCTGAAACTTGTCAGCATCAAAGACCTCATCGAATACCGTCTCCGCGAAGAATCGCTGATCAAGCGGGAGATCGGGGTGGATATGCCTACTAAATGGGGCCATTTCGACCTGATCGCCTACCGGCAGATCAACACCGGCGACCTGCACCTTGCATTGGTGAAAGGGACCTGGGAAAAAGACGAGCCGGTTCTCGTACGCGTACACTCGTCGTGCGTTACAGGCGATATCTTCGGTTCCTGCCGTTGCGACTGCGGCCCTCAGCTGCACGCTGCCATGGAAATGGTAGACCAGGCCGGTAAAGGTGTGATCGTTTATATGAACCAGGAAGGTCGCGGAATCGGTCTTTTGAATAAATTAAGGGCATATAAATTGCAGGAAATGGGCCGCGATACCGTGGAAGCCAATCTTGAACTCGGCTTCCCGATGGACGATCGCGATTATGGCGTGGGCGCACAAATCTTGCGTGACCTCGAACTGACCAAAATCAAGCTCATTACCAATAATCCCAAGAAACGCGCCGGACTGATCGGTTATGGCCTTGAAATTGTGGATTCGGTAGCCATCGAAATCCCGGCTAACCCGTACAACGAAAAATACCTGCTCACCAAGCGTGATAAAATGGGCCACAGCCTGAATAATCTGACCATCGTAGGACATAACAAAGGGGTATGACGATCGAAACCGTCCAAAACGATGCCGATATTCTCAAATGCCGCGGCGCCATCCAGGCGCTGCGGCCATTGTTGACCGACGACATTTATACGGAAGCCGTCAGGCAAACCCTCGCCGATAACCGGCAAATCATTTTCATCGAAGATGGCAACCCCGATGCCGCCGCAGTAGCCGTTTTTGAAACCGGTTACAATCTTTTTCGTGGAAAATACATCTACATCGACGATCTTTCGACTTTGCCGACGCAACGTGGCAAGGGTTATGCAGGAATGCTGCTCGACTGGATCGCGGATTACGCGCAAAAAGAAGGATTCAATGAAATCCACCTTGATTCGGGCGTAAATGCGGCCCGAACCGACGCGCACCGGCTCTATCTCAATAAAAGATTTCAGGTTACCAGCCTGCATTTTGTTGCCAAAGTCTGATTTTTAATAGCAGATCTGGCAATTTTAGCACATAACTACATGACAATCGATCAGGTTTTTGAAGCATTTGATACCCTTCGAGTACTGGTAATCGGCGATGTGATGCTCGATTCCTATGTTTGGGGAAAAGTTGAAAGAATATCTCCGGAAGCACCCGTACCGGTGGTCAATGTTCAAAAAAGGGAATACCGGCTGGGCGGCGCGGGCAATGTGCTGCTGAATGTACAATCATTGGGTGCAGAGGCCATTATCTGCTCGGTAATCGGCACCGACAGCCCCGGCGACCTCCTCGAAAACAGTCTGAAAGAAAAAGGATTGAACTGCGAAGGCCTGATCCGCAGCGACGACCGCATTACTACTATTAAGGAACGCATTATCGCCGGATCTCAACAGGTTGTCCGCATCGATACCGAGACCGACAAACCGGTTTCCAAATCAGAAACTGAAAAACTGATTGCGAAAGCCAAGGAGCTGATCCCATCCTGCCAAGTCATCATATTTGAAGATTACGACAAAGGCGTACTCACGCCCGAATCTATCGCTGAGATCACCGCATTTGCCAACGCGAACAACGTTCCGACCGTTGTTGACCCAAAAAAGCGCAATTTTCTGGCCTATAACCACGTCACGCTTTTCAAACCTAACCTGAAAGAGCTCCGCGAAGGTTTAAAATTGGATTTCAATGTGGATAACCTCGAAGAACTGAAAACAACGGTTCAGCATTTGAAAGATTCGCTCCAAGCAAAAGGCGCATTGATCACTTTGTCGGAAAGAGGCGTTTTTATTGATTTTAATAATGAAACCCACAAGCTTCCGGCACACATTCGTCAGATCGCCGACGTTTCCGGTGCAGGCGATACGGTAATCAGCATTGCCGCGTGCTGCGTGGCATTAGGCCTTCCGCCGAAAAGCGTGGCAGCTATTTCTAATCTTGGCGGCGGACTGGTGTGTGAAATGGTCGGAGTGGTTCCTATCGATAAGGCATTGTTGAAATCGGAAGCCCAAAAGCTCGTGTAGCTACCAATTGATGCCGCCTTCTCCGAGACCCATTCTTCGTGTAAATCGGGACGACAGCCGCGACCGGCTCGTGATGTAGCGCACGCTCGCACCTATGTAAGGCGTGGTTGCGGGTGTGTACGAGGTAAGGTTTTCACGGGCGCTGTTGAATGTGCGCAATTGCCGGAAAGTAGTCACACCAGCTTCCACCGACACATTCAGCACCGAAAACAGATGTACATTGGCAGCAACGCCGGTTTTGATCTGGCGGTAATTCTCGCGCCGCAATGCTTTTTCCTCCGGTGTCTGCACCTGGAACCCGCCGCTGTAACCGCTCAGCCCCGCCAGGAAATCGACATTGAACCATTTGGTAGCCTTGTAATTCGCATTTACCATAAACGGCAGCAATGCGGACACGCGCCAGTGTTTCCCCAACCCCTTATTTACCCCAAATACCGGGATAAAACGCAGCTTCTGGTTATAAGCCAGCACCGAACCATACATGAACTGGGTACGAAACCCCAAAATGTGCATTCTTGCCGCACCGCCCCAGAAAAACGGCTGCGGGCTGAAAAACGTCTCATTACTCTCCGTCATCCCCAAGCCGCCGCCATACACCCAAAGCCTGTCCTTAATGCTCGCCTGCAAACGAATCACCCCGAGGGATAACGTTTTATAGCCGTTGGCTGGATCATTCTTACCATCGAAAGTGGGCTGTATTTGTGTGTACTGGGCGATGGCGACTGTGTGTACAGCTCTCAGATCAAACTTTTTACGCAGGCTGTAACCGAGCTGCACCTCGCTCTGCAAAGGTATGATCCCGAAAAAACCTGTCCTTGAAACGCCATACTCCCGCGTCCCGTCGAGGCTCGAAGGCACGGTGTAATCTGCTTTGAGGGTCAGATTGGGATAAAAAAGGCGGCTTAGGGAAAAGTGCTGGGCTTGTGCGGGAATAATGGTGCACAATAGCAGACAGGTTAACAGGTTGCGCGAGTTAGCCATGCAGGAAGTTAGGGGGATGCGTTAAATGTTGGCACATAACGGATAAACGGGCCGTGCTATTGTCCGCGGACGCTGCGGCGGAATTGTTCATAGCTCATTTCCAGCGGAGCGTCACGTGTCATGCCATGCGGGCAAATCATCTTTTCAACCGTTAATGCCTCCCGGTCAACCATGTCACACAAGTTTTTTGCCCAGGGCGCGTCATTTTGCTCTCCTGGTGGCATGGGCCCCAGGTAGCCATTGACATAAATAACTTTTTGATTACTCAAATAATAACACACCTGCCATTGATCGTATTTCGGATTTGGGTTAGCATTGAGAATAATCGCCCGGCACCCGTCCTTTTCAAAACCTGTTTCGAATGGATGTAAAGTTCCGCTTGAAAACCGCATACGCCATGCTGAGTCCTCTTTGGGATTGTAGCCGCGCCATTTATCTTCCGACAAATAACCCAACCCTTTCGGAAAATATAGCTTCGTCCGTGCATCAAACAGTCCGGAAAGCGCGCAAAGAGAGGAAATCGTCTCTGCTCCGAAAATATTCCGGATACCTTTTCCCGGAAACTTCTCTTCAACCGATTTTCTCATTTTATCAATAATTACCTCATTATAAATGAACCCGGTAAAAAGATCGACTACCTGATCATTTGTCCTGACTAGTGTACGCACGTTCCCGAAGTGCTGCCCCGTCAACTCCATAATAAACAAACCATTACCAATATCCGTAAACCTAAATCTGGCTTTCTCTTCCGGAGTTGGTTCACGAGCGAAGGTTGAATCAGGAAATGGTTCATTAATGTTACTCCAAGCCAGGTTGTATTTGATAGTGATATCCATACGAGTATTTATATCCTCCCAACTGGACGGCATCAAAAACCCCGCGGACTCCCGGTAATCCCTGAAAACATAAATGTCTTTATAATGCTCCGGCCCCTTTCCAATCAAGGGGTCCGTGTCAACACGTGCCATGACGATACGGTGCAGAAGCCCGCTTTCCTTTGCTATCGCCACATCAATCCACTTTCCGTCTATTTTAACCTGTACGAGATGGCAGTCTTTATTTTCCAGCGTTGTTGTGCCTGTGTAATGAAGTTCGACAGAGTCCGCAACCATATATTGCAGCATGAGAACGGGATTATCGCATAATAAGCTTTCCATTTTTCCCTGGTTAAGCCCTGTCACGCTCCGGCTCGTATCTAATGAACTTGTTCTTATTCGGACCATCTTTTTTAAGCTCAAATCGGCAAGAAGAATTTTCACCTGTCCTTCATGCATTGCCGTCGATTCCCGATAAAAACTCTCATTGGCACGTTTCATTTCGATAGCAATTTGTTTTTTGACCGAGTCGGGGGCAGCCCTGGCGATTGAGTCAAGCAAATCGAGCATTGCATTGCGTTGCACAAGTTCCGAAGACAGCTTGCCAAGCCCGTCGAAAGTGGCAAGGCGTTTGAAACTATTGAGTTTTTTCCCGCCGGTCATTTTCAAAAGAGACCTCTTTGCAATTTCCTTTGGCGATATTTTTTGGGCAAATAAATAACAGGGGCAAAAAAGAAGTAAAACCGCTAGTACAAAGTTCTTCATGAATGGTATAGCTTGTTAATGATGCAATGGCAAACATAACCAAATAATGATATTATGAAGAAACTGGTACTGCTATTAATCACGTTGCTGTCCGGTAACGTGTTCGCTCAAACCGAACCCACCTACGCCGAAAAACTGGGCTATCCCAAAGGCAAAAAGGTACTCATCATCCACGTTGACGATGTGGGAATGTCCTATGAATCCAATCAAGGTGCCATCAAAGCTATTCGCGAAGGCGTTGCGAACTCGCTGAGCGTGATGATGCCCTGCGGCTGGGTGCCGGGGTTTGTGCATTACTGGAAAGAGAATAAAGATATCGACGCCGGCCTGCATTTGACGATGACCTCCGAATGGAAGGACTACCGCTGGGGCCCGCTGGCGGGTAAAACCAATGTCAAAGGCCTCACCGATTCCGAAGGCGCGTTGTGGCGGAGCGTAGCAGATGTTGTTAAAAACGCATCGCCCGACGAAGTGGAAACCGAAATTCGCGCGCAGCTCGAACGCGCACGCACAATGGGATTCGAGCCCACGCACCTCGACTCGCATATGGGCACGCTCTTTGCAACGCCGGAGTTTTTAGAGAGATATTTAAAAGTGGGAATGCAGGAAAAGATTCCGGTAATGTTCCCAGGCGGCCACAATACGGCCATTAAGGGAGAGGAAAAAATGATTGCGGAACGCTTCGAAATGACCCAAAACGTTGGAAAGCAACTCTGGGCAGCCGGATTACCCGTACTCGACGATCTCGAAAACAGCAGCTACGGCTGGAAAGGCCCCGAAAACGGCGACAAATCCGAAAAAGCATTACAGAAATACAAAACTGCCAAGTACATTGAAGCGATCGGCAAACTGAAACCCGGTCTCACGATGGTGATCATGCACTGCACCATCCACACCGAAGTTTTCCCCCACATCTCCGACTCGTGGCCTACCCGCGAAGGCGATTTCCTGGCCATGATAGACCCGGAATTGCGGAAGTATATTGAGAAGGAAGGGATTGTGCTGACGACCTGGCGGGAGGCGATGCAGAGAAGGCAGAAGGTGAAGTGACCATTGTTCTTCCCAAATACGCTGTAATTCTTCTACATCGGCAAGATCCTTCTTTTTTGCCGATGCTTTTTTCTCCGTAATGAGATCTCGCAAATGAATCACGCGGAACGGTATGCCGTCGAAATCGTTTGCCAGCAATGCATGTACAAATGCTTCGGTATTCTCACGGGTATTACCTATCCAGAGGTCCATATCCAGTGTCGTTCTTATATACCCATGAACCACCCCAGCCATACCTCCCACCAAGAGATATTGAACCTGATGTTGGTTTAAACTTTTCAAGAGCTGCAAAACGTCCTCACTGCTAATGTCCATCGAATGCTTGTTTTTGTTTCTTGGATTCGAACGATAGAGCTTGTCCGCCACGCCATTCAAGTGAATAAGCGCTTCGAGGTTTTCAGAATATTGCTTGGTGAATACGCCGGCAGACATGGAAGTTGAGCAGGTGTTTTCTAATTCAATTCCTTTAACTCCCCAAAACCAACAATGCCCGGGAAAACCTCCCGGGCATTGCCATTATCATATTTCGAACGCAGACGGCTGCCACTCGGCGGTCAGTCGTCAGCGATCGGCGGTCCTGCTTACAAATCGATCGCCTCACCGTATGCCGCCTCAGTTGCGCCTTTCAGTGCTTCCGACATGGTTGGGTGCGGATGGATCGCGCGCATGATTTCGTGGGAAGTAGTTTCCAGCTTGCGGGCTACTACCACCTCAGCGATCATTTCGGTTACGTTCGCGCCGATCATATGGGCTCCGAGGAATTCGCCGTATTTCGCGTCGAAAATTACTTTTACGAAACCGTCGGTAACGCCCGCTCCCACCGCCTTACCAGAGGCTTTGAATGGGAATTTACCAACTTTGATATCGTAACCCGCCTCTTTCGCCTTTTTCTCGGTAAGACCTACCGATGCGATTTCAGGCTGGCAGTAAGTACATCCAGGAATGTTGCCGTAATCCAATGCTTCGGTTTTGTGACCTGCGATTTTCTCTGCGCAAATGATTCCTTCGGCAGTTGCCACGTGTGCCAATGCCTGGCCAGGGGTACAGTCGCCGATCGCGTAGAAGCCGGGAACACTGGTTTCGTACCACTCGTTTACGACGATTTTGCCTTTATCGGTTTTGATACCTGTTTCTTCCAGACCGATATTTTCGATGTTTGAAACGATACCTGCTGCCGAAAGCACTACATCAACTTCGAACGTTTTCTCACCTTCCGGCGTCTTAACAGTCACTTTGCAGCCTTTGCCACTGGTATCCACTTTCTCAACCGAAGAGTTGACCAAAGTTTCGATACCGATCTTTTTGTATTGCTTCGCGATCTCTTTTGAAATCTCTTCGTCTTCAACCGGAACCAGATTAGGGAGGAATTCCACCACGATAACCTTGGTTCCCATTGAGTTATAGACATAAGCAAACTCCATTCCGATCGCGCCCGAACCGATTACCAACATGGATGCCGGCTGTTTTTCAAGACTCATCGCCTTGCGGTATTCGATGATTTTCTGTCCGTCGAGCTTGATGTTCGGCAACTCGCGCGCGCGCGCGCCGGTCGCGATGATTACCCCTTTTGAAGCGCTGTAATCGGTCTTTTTGCCATCCTTATCAGTTACTTCAACCGTTTTCTGGCCTTTTACTTTCCCAGCACCCATGATGACGTCGATCTTGTTCTTTTTCATCAGGAACGACACCCCTTTGCTCATGGTATCGGCCACGCCTCGGCTGCGTTTGATCACCGCACCGAAATCAGCGGCGTATTCAGTTGCATTGATACCATAGTCTTTTGCATGCTTGATGTACTCAAATACCTGAGCACTTTTCAGGAGCGCTTTGGTTGGGATACAGCCCCAGTTGAGGCAAATCCCTCCTAAACTTTCTTTTTCAACAATAGCAACTTTAAGTCCTAATTGGGAAGCACGAATGGCCGCGGGATAACCCCCAGGGCCGCTACCAATTACAATCACATCATATGTTTGAGCCATTTTCCGGTATTTTTATTGTACGAAATGGGTTGACAAAATTTTGACGCAAAGTTAAGACGATTTGCCAGAATGCCTACATCTGAACTTCGGCCTATTTAAGTGAAACAGACCGTTATGGTTAATTGTTCTACCTTTGTGAAAGGTTAGTTCCTGCCATAATCGGAATGGTTTAAGCACAATGTCACCCTGAGCGAAGTCGAAGGGTAAATGCGACATCGTTCACGCCCTTCGACTCCGCCCAGGGTGACAATACCGTAACTATCAAGACAACAGGGACATAATTACCTGACTAACAGTAAAGTATTTTTCAAACTTAAATTCAAAAAATTCAATGACTGCAGAGCAATTGAAAGACTTGAAAGCCCGTGTAGAGGCTTTGGGGAGGTATCTTTGACTACGCTAACCGAAAACAACAGCTAGCACAACTTGAACAGCAGACTGTTCAACCCGAATTCTGGAACGATTCGACCCGTGCGGAAAAGGTGATGAGAGAAATCCGCGGTCTGAAATTCTGGACCAACGGATACGAAGAACTCGCCCGCCTGCGCGACGATCTGGACACGATCTGGGAATTTTATGAGGCCGACGAGGCCACCGAAGAAGAGGTCGACGAAGAAGGCAAAAAGCTCTCTGACAAACTGGACGAAATCGAGTTCAGAAAAATGATGGGAGAAGAAGGCGACGAATTACCTGCCGTGATCGAAATCAATGCGGGAGCAGGTGGAACCGAGTCGCAGGACTGGGCTTCGATGCTCATGCGGATGTACATCATGTGGGCGGAAAAGAATGGTTATAAGGTCCGCCAGGTGGATTTGCAGGATGGCGATGTGGCCGGAGTAAAATCCGTAACGCTCGAAATTGACGGCGAATATGCCTATGGTAACCTGAAATCGGAGAATGGTGTACACCGCCTCGTCCGCATTTCGCCGTTCGACTCGAATGCACGCCGGCATACCTCGTTTACGTCGGTGTATGTGTACCCGCTTGCGGACGACAACATCGAGATCGACGTCAACCTCGCCGACATCACCTGGGACACTTACCGCTCGGGCGGCGCCGGTGGGCAGAACGTAAACAAGGTGGAAACCGCGGTACGTTTGCATCACAAGCCGTCGGGAATTATCATCGCCTGCCAGCAGGAGCGCTCACAGCTGATGAACAAAGAGGTGGCGATCCGCTTGCTGAAATCGCGTTTGTACCAGATCGAGCTCGAAAAGCGCAACTCGGCCCGCGCCGAAGTGGAAGCTTCCAAGCGCAAGATCGAATGGGGCTCTCAAATCCGCAGCTACGTCCTCGACGACCGCCGCGTAAAAGACCACCGAACCGATTACCAGACTTCGAATACCGAAGCGGTACTGAATGGGGATATTAATGCGTTCATCAAGGCTTATTTGATGGAAGCCTAAGGTTACTCTAAAAGACCTCTCAAACGGGCTGTTTCAATGAGCAGGGCGTTTGGAGGTCTTTTTGTTTTAGCTTAAATTTAATTTTAACGTTTAAACGCTTTTGACACTTCCGCTCCCATACGCTCAACTCGGCTCAGGCCAGCGCATTCTCCTCGCATTCCACGGAATTGGGCAAGACGGTTCCTCATGCTTCGCTCCAATCCTCGCCTCTCTCGGCATACATTATACCATCTACGCATTCGATCTCCCCTTCCACGGTCAGCATAGCGATGCACCATTCGAAGTCATTTCAAAAACCGAATGGAAACAAAGCATTCAGCATTTCCTTCAAGAAAACAACATTACCCGCTTCGACATTACCGGTTTCAGCATCGGCGGCCGCTTTGCGTTGGCAACGCTGGAAGCATTTCCGGAAAATATCGATAATGCCTTCCTGATCGCGCCTGACGGCGTTTCCGAACATCCCATGTACACGCTCGCGACGCGCGTTCCGCCCGCACGGTGGATTTACGGCTGGCTGATGCGGCATCCCGGCGTGTTTTTCCCCGGTGTACAAGTAGCACAAACCCTGAAACTAGCCAGCAAAAGCCTTGTTAGATTTACGCAACAGGTTTTAAATACCCCCGAAAAACGGCAAACCATTTACCGCTCCTGGGTGGCATTCCGGAATCTGAGATTTGATATTCCGGCATTGATCAAAACAGCGAGTGCCAATCAGGTGACGATTTACCTTTTCGCAGGAATTTATGACAGCCTGCTCAAACCCAAAGCCGTTCGAAAGCTGGCGGAGCTACTTCCTGAAAAGCAATACATTGAACTAAAAAGCGGCCATACACGCCTGGTGGAGCACGCGGCTGCGTGGATTTGCACTTTATTTAAGTAAATTGGGAAAACCTATCCCGATTTATGGAGCAAACTTTACAAAAAGACGACACCAGCTGGCGCCTCAAAGCCATTATCGGCGGATCGGCAGGTAACCTCGTCGAATGGTACGATTGGTATGCATACTCCGCCTTTTCTCTCTATTTCGCCGGCACATTTTTCCCCGATTCGAACCCGACTGTCCAGCTGATCAATACAGCGGGAATTTTTGCAGTGGGTTTCCTGATGCGGCCGATCGGCGGTTTTGTATTTGGAAAACTGGCGGATAACCGCGGACGCAAAGTGGCCATGACGGTATCGGTGTTGCTGATGTCGCTGGGCTCACTGCTGATTGCATTCCTGCCCGGCTATAACAGTATTGGAATTGCGGCACCGCTGCTGCTTTTAATCGCCCGGTTGCTCCAAGGCCTCAGCGTCGGCGGCGAATACGGCACTTCCGCCACATATCTAAGCGAAGTAGCTACCGAAGAAAGGCGCGGCTTCTTTTCAAGTTTCCAATATGTAACACTCATCGGCGGGCAGCTGATCGCATTGGGTTTGCAACTGATTTTGCAAAATATTTTTCTCACCGACCAGCAAATGCACGACTGGGGCTGGCGCATTCCGTTTATAATCGGGGCATTGCTGTCGTTGGTGGCACTATACCTCCGCGCTCACCTGAACGAAACGGAAGCTTTTCAATCCAAAGACCTGAAAGTAAAAAAAGAAGGCTCGCTGAAAGAGCTTATGAAGCACCCCAAGGCCATTTTAGTGGTAATAGGCCTCACTTCCGGCGGCACGCTGGCATTTTACACCTACACCACTTATATGCAGAAATTCCTGGTGAATACCGTCGGGCTCACGAAATACCAGTCGACCATACTGACTTTTTGCTCACTATTCATTTTTGCAGCTTTGCAGCCGGTTTTCGGGGCGCTCAGCGATCGCATAGGTCGTCGGCCGTTGCTCATTGCATTCGGGGTTTTAGGAACCATCTTCACTTATCCCCTACTTACCACCTTGAGCCATACCACCGAAATGTGGTCGGCGTTCGGGCTTCTGATGGCCGCCTTAATCATCGTCAGCGGCTATACGTCCATCAATGCGGTCGTGAAGGCCGAATTATTTCCCGTGGAGGTGCGTGCGCTGGGCGTAGGATTGCCCTACTCCATTGCAGTGGCGGTGTTTGGCGGCACGGCCGAATACCTGGCGTTGTGGGCCAAAAACCTGGGACATGAAACGTGGTACTATTGGTATGTGACGATCTGCATTTTCGCTTCGCTTATAGTATACGTCAAAATGAGGGATACCAAACACACTTCCCTGATCGAAAAACATTGATTTCTGCCCCGAAAAGGCTTTGAAAAAAGCCATTTTCTCTTGATATAGTCCATGCAATACTGTAACTTTCTTGAAACCAAAATTTGAGAAGTTATGAATATGATGGATCGAATCGAGCATTGGGGTGATACGCACCATCCGGCGTGGATGGACATCGTTCGTATCGCTTTGGGAGTATTTTTGTTTGCTAAGGGTATCAGCTTCATCAGCGATACCGCCAAGTTGTCTCATCTGGTTACCGGCCTCGATTTCCATTTGTACACCGTCACAGCCGTTCACTATGTAGCTTTTGCGCACATTTTTGGCGGGTTCCTCATCGCAATGGGATGCCTGACCAGAGTTGCATCCGTCATTCAGATACCGATCCTGCTGACTGCCGTGTTCTTTGTCAATATCCGGATGGGTTTTTCCTATCTCAATTCCGAGCTATGGCTTTCGATGATCACGCTTATGCTGGTAGTAACGTTCTCCATTATAGGCTCCGGAAGGTTCTCGATGGATGAATGGATGAAAAATCACGACAAATGATCAGACCATTTCGGGTGCGGCTTTATAAAGGTATTTCCGTTTGTATTCCAAAGGCGTCATGTCGGTAACTTTCTTGAAATGCCGGTAAAAATTGGATACATTATTGAAACCGCACTCGAAACAAATTACTTCCGTTGCCATTTTATCCTCGATCAGGAACCGGCAGGCCTGACTGATCCGGATCTCCACCAGGAAGTCGTTATAGGTCTTTTTGGTCATCAATTTAAAATACCTGCAAAAAGAAGTAATACCCAGGTTGGCGATCGACGCCACATCCTGCAATGAAATATCGTTGCGGTAGTTCGAAAGCGTGTAGGCGTAAATTTTGTTCAAGCGCAGCGTTTCCGCGTCGTTGGATTTATAGAATGCATGCGCCGATGCAATTGTTTCATATTCACTGGCTTCCGCCAGAATTTTAAGGATCGAAAGCAATGCGATCAGCCGGTCGAGATTTTCCGCATCCACGGCGGAGTGCATCAGGCGAATTACCTTCTCCCTTGCTTCGCCACGAATTAGCAGGCCTCTCTTCGCACGTTCGTATAATTTCGGGATCTGATAAGCCTCGGGCAGCAGCAGCAGCTCACTGCCGAGGCAATTAGGCAAAAAGTGGATGATAATCACTTCCACCGCCGTACTACTGGCCCCCTCCTCTGCCCGCCAGGTGTGCGGCAGGTTTTCACCGAGCAGGATCAGCTCGCCGTCGGAAAAGTTACCGATATTGTCCCCTATGAACCTGACCCCCTTTCCTTTGACCAAATAATGCAGTTCGAGCTCGGGATGATAATGCCAAACCGTGCCAAAGCCTGAGTCTTTGTCATGACGGATACTGAACGAAGTCCTTGACGCAATAGGGACCTTATGGAAATGCGGTTTCATTTTAAATCAATGCCGGCAGAGTTTAGGTTGGCTGCCATTGCTCAATTTAAAAGAATTTTTTTTAATAATCCATCCTGTACGGTCTACAAGATGCTAAAAAAATACTATTAAATAGCGTAATACTAATATTACTCACCGCCGGTTGCATAGACTAACTGGCGCGAAACGACTGAATACGGTCAAGATACTGCTTGCGTGCCGCCGGATCGTTGTATTTTTTCATCTCTCCGAAAATCTGATCTTTCAGGCTGCTAAACAGATAAGACTGAAAGTTACCCTCGCTCCGCAAGGCCAGCCGTTCGTTCCATATCTTGTTAAAAACACAATTGATGACATTCTCCGCTTCTGTTTCGTCCTTCAAAAGAACGGAACAAAATTTAAATGCAGGGACATGGAAATACGAACGGAGTTGTGTAAATGCAGCTTCGTCACCCTGGGTTACCCGATCCAAAATTTGCTGGTTAGGAAAAGTCATAGCTCAAAAATTAGGGTTTGATCCGATTGGGTTATTTCAATGGTGCTTCGAGAGTCTTTTTAAAAACACTGGTAATCCCAAGTTCCGCCTGTATCCGGTCTACCTCGTCGAGCAACTGATCCGCGCGCTCCTGCAAGTCGCCCGTCAGCTCGCCTACATCGCGACGGGTGTAAGTTGAAATAGGGAAACCTCTCTTTTGCAGACAATACTTTGCAACAATCGGATATGCCGAATGCACGATGTCCATCGAGTCCTCAAAGAAACTTTGTAGCGCTTTTACATCCTCCTGCCGTGCTGCATTGTCGTAATTTTCGCAAATCCAGACGATCAGCTCGGGATAAATGTTTCCCTGAATGCATGATAACCCAGCCGCACCTGCATTAAGCGATGCAACCGCATTCACCATATAGGCATCATACAGCCCGAAACGGTAGCCATCAGCCACTTTAATTCTACGGATAACTTCTTCGATATCCAGGCAGGTGTCCTTATGATAAATAATGCGGTTCGAGGGCAGCAATTCTGCCAGGACTTCACTGCTGATCAATCTTTTATATGGAACGGGGCATTCATAAAAACCGAGTGGAATGTCGTCCGTCAAGCTGATCAGTTCTTTGGCCCGTTCGATAAATACTTCGTCCGATTCGTCCTCATCTGCCAGCAATCCGGTAATTACGATCACCGCTTGCACACCGGTGTCATGTATACGTTTTACAAACTGCGCTTGCTCCGGGATAGGCCCGCCGAACGTTCCTGTCGCTACCACCGGCACGCGTCCCGCCGTATGTTCGACGACCGCTTGCGTTACTTTCAGCCGCTCCTCCGCCGACAACTCATACATTTCGCTTGAAAGGCAGTTGGCAAATAGCCCGGCGGCGCCCGCTTCGAGGTACAGGTCCGTCAATGCCTTTAATCCATCATAGTCGACTTCCCCCGTTTCAAGGAAAGGCGTAAGCATGACGGGAATGAAGCCTTGCGGCAACGACACGGAGGAAGACGTTACAGATGACATCGTGTTTGATTTAATATGCGTATGAGAAAAATCCCTCTAAAATCCGGCTCCTGGCCGGGCTTATGGTTACTTGCTGTGCAAAAGCACATCTTTTTCAACCGGTTCCTTACGCCTCAGCCTGGTAAGCAGCACACCGGCCAAAAAGATCGTCAGTGTTCCTACCACCATGATCATATTCTGGTGGAGCGGGTTTCGCCAATGTGAATAGGTATCGGGAAGCTGTGTCGAAAACGTCATCCAGATGATGACCACGATCCCGATAATGGTTGCCGTAAGCGCCTCGGTGTTCTTTGTGCTTTTCGAGATCATACCAAGCAGGAACAATCCCAGCATTCCACCCGCAAAAATCCCGGAAAGCATCCACCATACGTCCAGCACACTTTTTACACCGATCATCGCGATGCCGGTTACCATGCCCAGCAAACCAAATGCGGTAGTTGCGATGTAGAGCAGGCGGAGCGATTGCTTCGGTGACAGATCAGATTTGATATATTTTTGATAAATATCCACAGAGAATACCGTCGCCGAGGCGTTCATCCCCGAGCTGATCGTACTCATCGCAGCCGACATAATCGCCGCAATGATCAAACCGAGCAATCCTACCGGCACTTTGTTAACCATGAAATGCGGCATTACTTTGTCGCCATAGTCGGCTGGCGTGAGCGTCGCAGCAAGGTTTGTGATAGCGTCCGTGGTACCTCCCGGCAGCTTTTCGGCAGCTACCTGCATTTTAATAGTTTGCAGCAGCTCCGGATTGCCCTGGTAGTAGGCAAAAAGGCAAGTTCCCAGCAAGAAGAATATCATTGACACCGGCACGTAAAGGTATACGCAAAGCCACACTGAGCCTGCCGCCTCTTTCGCCGACGACGTGGTATGGTACCGCTGTACGTAGTTCTGGTCCATGCCGAAATTGTTCAGGTTCATAAAAAACCCGTAGAACAAAATGACCCAGAACGATGCCTGCGTAAAATCCGGCGCCAGCGTCCCCAGACTAAATTTATCGTTTGTTTTACCAATTTCGATAATGCTCGGCATACCGCCCGACACCCCTGCCACAACCAGGTAGAGTATCACCAGCGCACCGATGGTTTTGATCACCCCTTGCACGACCTCCGTCCAGATCACCGCCTCCATACCACCCATCACGGTGTACAAAACAATACAGATCCCCACGACAACCATAATCGTCGACATCGGGTAACCCGTTAGGGCCTGAAGGCTCAATGCGATTCCGAAGAAAATCGATCCCATACGGGCAAGCTGCGTGAGCAGGAAGCAAATCACCGCGTAAGTACGCGCCCAGGGCCCGAACCGGTGTTCGAGGTGCGTATAGGCCGAAACCTCGCCAGTACTTCTGTAAAAAGGTATGAAAAACTTGGTCGCCACCCAGGCTGCAAACGGCATCGACACGCTAAATACAAAGGAACTCCAGTTGCTTCCAAACGCCTTCCCCGGCACGCCGAGAAAAGTGTTACTGCTCAAAAACGTCGCATAAATGGAAATACCGATCGCCCAGCCGGGAATGCGCCCCGAGGCCTTGGTAAACTGATCGGCGCTGGTATTTTTACGTGAAAAGTAAACACCTACGGCAACCATCCCTGCCAGGTATGCAATCACAATACTGAGATCAATAAAAGGTAAGGATTTCATTCTACTTTTCGGGTATTTATAACTTTACCACAAAGAAACAGGATGAAGCCGATGGTTTTGTAGCGTTTTGTACCCTATTATTGTACGATATTATCAAAGCACATTATTAATTTGTAAACAACGTGCCTATGATTCTACCATACTCTTGTCTTTGAAGAAATAACCAATGCCCACGGTCGAAATAATGATCAATGCAATTAACACGATCTTCGTAGCTAATCCTTCATTCGGATGTTCGAGCAAATAGCGGATATCCTGCGCTTCCTTGCCTGCCCAGACGGCCAGTAACGTCCTTGGGATCATACCTAACGTCCCGCCGGTGAGCACTTGTTTAAAGCGTGCGCCGGCCATGGCGAAAAACAGATTCGTAATAGCGAACGGTAATACGGGCGATAGTTTTGCAAAAAATATCAGTCTCAGCTCATTTTTGTAAAACCGGCGCAGCAATGAACCCACCTGCGGATACACCTGGATCAGGTAGTTTCGCACAGACGCCGCGTGCAGGAAATGCGCGGAAACATATATAATGGATATGGCACCGATGTTCAATGCAAAAAGCATCGGGAGCGAGGACCAGCCAAGAAAGTAACCATACACCAGCGCCAGGAATGTTGGGGGCGTCAATGCGGTGGAGGAAGCCAGCGTGAGTATGAACGTCACACCGAGCCACCATTCAATCGGTAGCTCCCGGAGAATTTTTTCATGATTAATAGCCCACGCAGTTAGAATAGAGGTCGTCACCAATGGCACGATCGTCATCAATATGCTTACGACGACCGGAAGTGAGAATCTTTTTGGTGTAGACGTTTCCAAGGCTAATCGGCTTTATTTCTAATTGAATAACCAGTTGCTTTGACAAAAGGTTTTTGTGAACTTGCTTTTCTACATTAATATTTTGCGGCCACCAAGGCACCACTAAAAAATGAAATTCGCAACCAAAGCCATACATGCAGGCGTCGAGCCAGACCCGAGTACAGGCGCTATCATGACGCCGATTTACCAGACTTCCACCTACGTCCAGGAAAGCCCCGGCAAGCACAAAGGCTATGAATACGCCCGCAGCAGCAACCCCACGCGTACGGCATTGCAGAACGCATTGGCAGCCCTCGAAAACGGCAAACACGGCATTTGTTACGCCTCCGGCCTTGCCGCTACCGACGCTGTACTCAAATTATTCAAACCGGGCGACGAGATCATCGCCCCCAGCGACATTTACGGCGGTACCTACCGGCTCATGAAACGCATTTTTGAGCCGCTGGGTCTGGTTTTTAAATTTGTGGATATCGATGAAGTCGGTGAGATAGGCCGGTTGCTGTCAGAGAAAACACGCATGGTATGGCTGGAAACGCCCACAAATCCTTTGCTGAAAATCATCGATATTGAATGCATCACCCGTGTTTGCAAAGAACATAATATCCTGACCTGCGTCGACAATACATTTGCGTCGCCCTACCTGCAAAACCCGCTAGACCTTGGCGCGGACATTGTCATGCATTCGGTAACCAAATACCTGGGCGGCCATTCCGACACGGTAATGGGCGCACTCATCACCCGCGACGACGAACTTGCGGCTCAGTTAAAATTCATCCAGAATGCTTCCGGCGCAGTACCGGGTCCGCAGGATTGTTTTTTGGTGTTGAGAGGAATTAAGACACTCCATATAAGAATGCAGCGCCACTGCGAAAATGCCGGGCAAGTGGCCGTGTGGCTGGCCGCTCACCCGAAAGTCGGGAAAGTGTATTACCCCGGCCTGCCCGACCATCCCGGCCACGAATTAGCCGGAAAACAAATGCGTGGGTTCGGCGGCGTCGTGTCTTTCGAATTGAAAGACGACAGCTATGAAAAAGCCGTTCGTACCATGGAAAACCTGCAGGTGTTTGCATTGGGTGAGTCACTAGGCGGCGTGGAATCGCTTTGTACGCATCCCGCAAGCATGTCGCATGGGGGAATGCCGCGCGAAGAACGCCTTAAAATTGGTTTGAAGGACACTTTGATACGGCTCAGCGTAGGCATTGAGGATGTAGAAGATATTCTCGCCGACCTCGACCAGGCAATCGGCATCGATTAGCATTCAGCATTGCAATCGACAACCAAAACCCTTACTTTTGGAACCATTTTTGAAAGAGACACTAAAACATATTTGATCAATGGAAGTATCAGGAACTGTCATTGCTTTGCTGCCGGAAGTTACAGGCCAGGGAAAAAACGGGATGTGGCGCAAACAGGAATTTATTCTTGAAATACCCTCGCAATATCCTAAAAAAGTGTGCATTTCGCTGTGGGGCGACAAGATCGACCAGTCGAACCTGCAAGTGAACGACTCGGTGACCGCTTCCATCGACGTGGAAAGCCGCGAGTACAACTCACGCTGGTACACAGAGGTGCGTGCCTGGAAAGTAGAAAAAGCAGGAGCAAACGGTGGTGGCGCACCTTACAATGCAGGTAGCAGCCCTGTTCCACCGGTAACAACCTTCACCGAAGACGAGTCGGACGACCTGCCGTTCTAAAAATCACCTGACGCTGCCTGCCACAATGAATAACCTGATTATCGTTTTTGTAGGAGGCGGAGTGGGCAGTCTGGCACGTTACGGAATCGGAAGAGCACTCTCCCAATGGCCGTCAGTTTTCCCGTTCGGAACATTGACGGCCAATATTTTAGCCTGCCTGATCCTGGGCACCTTTGGCGGGTGGGCCACATTCAGGTCTGCCGACTTGGTGGCGACTTCAAGGCTTTTTGTAGTCGTTGGTTTCTGCGGCGGTTTCAGCACCTTTTCGAGTTTTAGTAATGAAACCATTCAGCTTTTTCTCAACGATCGCTGGATCGAGGCTTCCCTCAATATCATCATCAGCATAATTGCATGCTTCGCAGCCACTTTTCTGGGAATGTGGCTGGGAAAAACCTTTCTGGCGATATAACTGCGGTTAGCTCGACTGGTAGGCCATCGACATGGTGAACTTGTCGATCATTTCTTGCGGATGCACGTCCAGTATCCGGGCCAGCACCATTACAACCAGTGTATTCGAAGCAATTTTACGGGGGATACCCGCAAATGTCGCGAACAAGTCCACGGTCACCGATTCCTTCTCGTCGAGCAGCTTCATCAGTTTTTCTTCCTTATCCCCATATTGAAAACTGATATCCCGCTCGCCACGGCCCCGGCGCATGATTTCCTTCATTTCGCGGCTTGCCTGAATGGACTTGTCGTTCACGCGGATATACGCCTGGCGCGCGCCGGTGTCGTCTACCACATAATGCGGCTTGTCGATGCTTCGCGGGATCGTCAGCACGAGCACATCGCGGTCGGGCGTGATAGCCACACGCTCTTTTTTGAAACTGATTTTGGGGAAAATGTACTTGTCGATGGCGCGCGTGAGGGTGTATTCATCCTCATCGGCATCTTTAAGACCTTTAATAGTCTTGTCGTCACCCACTCCGACCATCAGCTTGCCGCCCCCTGAATTTGCGAAAGCAACCACTTCGCGGACGATCTTTTCGGGGTGATTGGATTTCAGTTTGAATTCCAGATGTTCCCCCTCACCTTTCTTAACCAGCTCTTTCAACAATCGAAGCTCCATCGGGTTGGAATGGATAAATTATGAGTTATGACTAAATCACTTTCGGTAACTTACCTCGTCCTCCTCATTAGTTAACGCTAACAATTTACATTCCTTTTGTCAGATTTAAAAAATATGGAAGATTGAGTTACGTAAAAAAGCGGACCATATATCATAAAAAAAACGGCACCGATAGAGTGCCGTTTTCATTTAGTATTCGTCTTCGTTGAAAAAGAAATCGTCTTTCGTGGGATAGTCGGGCCAAATCTCTTCAATGCTTTCATAAGGCTGACCATCATCTTCAAGCTCCTGAAGGTTTTCAACTACTTCTAACGGAGCGCCTGTTCTGATTGCAAAGTCAATTAGCTCGTCTTTGGTAGCTGGCCAGGGAGCATCTTCAAGGTACGATGCGAGTTCGAGAGTCCAGTACATAATATTTTCGCCTATTAATGGTTACTTTACTTTTCTGCAAAAGTAAAAAATTTGATATCTTTTAAAAGCTTAAAGCAAAAAAAAAGAAAAATAATTACCGGGTTACATGTTTAATTTTTTGACACAGAACAACCAGCTGATTATCAAACAATTGAATATTCACCCGTGATTTCAGAACTTCTCTGCGGGAGAAGCCGACATCGCCGTTGCCAGCACATTTTGTTAATGCTATGAGATGCAATATCCATGCCCGGACTTTCAATCGTCCGCTTTTCTTTCCCGAAAAACCCTTAATTTCCCTCACCATTACAAATACCATATTATGACTATTGAAATTTGCGCCTATTCGCTGGAATCGTGTATCAATGCGCAGGCCGGCGGGGCGGGCAGGATTGAACTTTGCGGCGGGCTCGGGGAAGGTGGTACCACACCCAGCGCCGGACTCATCGAAATCGTAAGAAAAAACATCGATATCCAGCTATATGTGATGATCCGGCCCAGGGGCGGTGATTTTGTGTATGATTTTTTTGAAGAAGAAATCATGCGGAAAGATATAGATCTCGCTAAAAACTTAGGCGCAAATGGCGTCGTGCTGGGCATTCTTACCCCCGACGGCAATGTAGACGTCGCACGCACGAAAGCACTCGTCGAATATGCCGCACCTTTGAAAGTCACTTTCCATCGTGCATTCGACCTCACGCCCGACCCGGTGAAGGCACTCAAAGATATTATCGCCACTGGCGCCGAGCGTATCCTCACGTCCGGTCAGAAACCATCGGCCATTCAGGCGACGGAACTGCTAGGTAAGCTCTCCAAAGAGGCCGATGGAAAAATAGAGATCATGGCAGGCGGCGGGGTTAACCATAACAATGCCGCGGAATTGAAAGCGGCGGGAGTACACGCATTACATTTGACAGCTAAAAAATTCCGGCCGGCACGCCAAAAGTTTTTCCCCGAGGGGATTTCGATGGCCGGAGAAATTCCTGATGAAAAATCAGTCATGTATTCAGACCTTGGACTGATCGAAGCGATGGTACAAGCAGTCTCCGAATAATGCCCTTTCTTCTAAAAGCACGTCAATATCCTCTCTATGAAGTTCGTAAAGGCAATTCTGTTTATCGCTATCACGGCCGGGCTCGTTTATGTGCTCGACAAGCCATGGGCGCCGGCACCCGCGCTCGGGCCATTTCTGAGCCCCTTTTGCGGGTTATGGCAAAACAGTGAAAAGGTTATCGACCCGAAAACACGCGTAACCCTGCAACTCGACAGCCTCCGCGACGAAGTGACGATCCGCTACGACGATTCGGGAGTACCGCATATTTTTGCCAAAAACGACTTCGACCTTTTTTACGCACAGGGCTACGTTACGGCCAAAGACCGGCTGTGGCAAATGGACCTGCAAACCCGAGCCGCAGCGGGTCGGCTTTCCGAAATCCTGGGCCCGGCCACGCTTGCTCTGGATCAGCAGAGCCGCCGGTTGGGAATGGGTTACGGTGCAGAAGCTAATCTGAAAGTAGCCATGACCGACCCGCGCTCCCGCGAAGCACTACTGGGCTACACAGCCGGCGTCAATGCATTTATCCGGCAACTTGCCCCAAAAGACTATCCCATAGAATTCAAGCTTCTCGGCTATAAACCGGAAGCCTGGAAGCCGATCAACACCATGTACATGCTCGAACAGATGACGCTCACGCTTACGGGGCGCTCCAACGAGCTCGCTATGACCAATGCATTGAAAAAATATGGCCAGCAAACCATCGCGCAGCTCTTCCCCGACTACCCGATGTTGCAGGAAAGCCCGATTATCCCCTCCGGCACAGCATGGGATTTCCCAAAACTACCGGTTCCGAAGGCCATTCCGCCAATGATACCGGGCGACAGCTCTTTATTGTCCTCAAAACCTTTGACCGCATTGCCCGAAAAAGCTCCCAAGGAAGAAGGCATCGGCAGTAACAACTGGGCCGTCAGCGCGGAGAAATCCATTACCGGCTACCCTATCCTCGCCAACGACCCGCACCTCGAACTTTCGCTGCCGTCGATCTGGTACCAGGTGCAGCTGCATTCACCCGACGTCAATGTGTACGGTGTGTCGCTGCCCGGCATTCCAAGTGTAATCATCGGTTTCAACGAGCGCGTGGCATGGGGTGTTACCAACGTGGATGCCGATGTTTTCGATTTGTATAAAATCAAATTCAAAAATGAATACCGGAATTTCTACTGGCATGATAATCAATGGAAACCTACGCATAAGCGCGAGGAAATTATCCATGTCAAAGGTCAGCTGAGACCCTACCGTGAGCAGATCATCTACACCCACCACGGGCCGGTAACCGATTCGGATGGCACATTCAACGATTTGCCTAACCTGGCGATCAAATGGATCGGTCATGAGCCGGGCAACAGCTTTATCACCTTTTATGAGTTGAACAAAGCGAAAACCTATGACGATTACCGCAAAGCGCTGACGCATTATGTAGGGCCGGCGCAAAACTTCGTATTTGCCGATAATGAGAAGAACATCGCCATTACCGTCAATGGAAAGATCCCTTTGAAATATAAGGAGCAAGGCAAATTCGTGCTGGACGGATCATCACGCGCCGACGACTGGAATGGCTGGATTCCCGCGGAACAGAACCCGTTTGTAAAAAATCCGCCGAGAGGCTTTGTGAGCAGCGCCAACCAGTCGTCTGCCGATACCACCTATCCTTATTATATCAACTGGAGTTTCGCGCCGTCCGAGCGGGCCATACGCATCAACGAACGTCTGCAAGCGATGACGAATGCCAATGCCGACAGTCTGCGAATGCTGCAAAATGACAATTTCAGCGTCCTTGCGCGCACATTACTACCTAAGCTGCTAAACATTCTCGAAACCCGTTCACTGACGCCCAAACAGAAGGCTGCCCATATCTTGCTTTCTAACTGGAATTATCAGAACGCGCCTGAATCGGTCGCAGCCTCCATTTTCGAGACATGGTTTCCGCTGTTAGGCCAGGCCATTTGGAACGATGATTTCTCGTCTCCTGAAAGCCCGATGGAATATCCCTCTCGCGACCGGACGCTATACCTGATCTTGAAGCAGCCGAATGAAAAATGGTTCGATAATGTCAACACGCCTGAAAAAGAGACATTACCCGACCTTGTTTATCAAAGTTTCAACGCCTCGCTCGACACGCTTACTGCCCGCAAGGGTGCCATGAGTCCCGAATGGCAGTGGTCGAAGGTGAAAGCAGCGGAGATCAGGCATCTGAGCCGGAGCATCAAGCCCTTCAATGCGCCACCGCTTATAACCGGCGGAGGCAGCAGCATTGTCAATGCGATGACGAAGCGAAAGGGGCCTTCGTGGCGAATGGTGGTTGAACTTGGCCCTACGCCGCGCGCCTATGGCATCTATCCGGGAGGCCAGTCGGGCAATCCGGGTAGTCCCTATTATCTCAACTTATTAAAAAAATGGGAGAAAGGAGAGCTTAATGAGCTGATCTACCTTACCTCGCCGGATCAGAAAGTACCGCATCTGGCTTCCAGTCTTGTATTGCAAAAACGTTAACCCGGAACTCATGAACTTCTTTATCATAGCCATACTGTCGGCGATCTTGCAAATATTCGCCCCGTGGTGGGTAATCGCCATCGTTCCGTTCGTCGTCCTGTTCTGGCGCCCGGCTACCTCGTCAGGCGCCTTCTGGACGGGTTTCGGCGGCATTGCCGTGCCCTGGCTGCTTTATGGGTACTACCAGCATTTCATCTCCGACGGCGCCATGTCGGACCGCGTTGCCAAAATATTCATGCTGCCCAACGGTATTCTTTTATTGCTGGTGACAAGCCTTATTGGCGGCCTTGTAGGTGGCTTTTCAGGCCTTGCGGGCCATTGGGCACGCCAAATTTTCCGCAAACACCCGGCACCTCTTTCGACACACGCCTCGTAAAAGCTCCGACCTGGCTCCCCGGAGGCACTTATTCATTGTACTTAAACACAAATCATTATCTTTGCGGCTCGTTCAAAACAACCAAACCTTAAAAACGTGAACAACAATACTTCATTGATCTGGAACGTCGTCCTTTCGCTTGCTGTGGCGGTGTTATTCTTCCTTCATTTTTCAAGCAAATCGTCAGACTCAGGTGCAGCCGCAGATGGTGCAGTAGTGGCAGGCCGCCGCACTGTTTACGTTCAGGTTGATTCGCTTCTGAAAAACTACGATTTCTTTAAGGATACCAGAAAAGAGCTTGAAAACAAAAATTTCCAGCTTGAAAACGAGCTGACGACCAAAGGACGCTCTTTGCAAAATGAAGTAGCCTTTTTTCAGCAGAAAGCACAAACCATGACGCCCGAGCAAGCACGCTCCACAGAGGCTCAGCTCATGAAAAAGCAGCAGGACCTGGTGGCTTACCGCGACCAGTCGGCGCAGGCACTGGGCCAGGAAGAAGCTAAAAAGAACGAAGAGCTGTACAAAAACATCCGTTCCTACATCGACAAATACAATAAGGAAAACGGCTACGAATATGTATTGGGCTACTCCCTGGGCGGCGGTATCCTGTTCGCAAACCCATCCCTGGACGTAACCCAGAAGATCCTCGACGGACTGAACAAAGAATATAAAAGCTCAGGCAAAGCAGCAGCTCCGGCTGATACTACCAAAAAGTAGTCTTTCCCCGATCAAAATAAAGAGCGAAGCAGATGGTCAAGTGGCCGTCTGCTTCGCTCTTTTGGTATAAGCCATATTCTCACCTGGTGGACGATTGCTCTCAGTCAAAACAAAACAGGGCAGCCGGTTTCCCGACTGCCCTGCGTCATGCATTTGATATATTCTAAACCGCCGAAGAAGAGAACTTCGCGCCGATGTACTCACGGTTCATGCGGGCGATGTTTTCGAGGCTGATTTCCTTAGGGCATTCTGCCGAGCACGCACCAGTGTTGGTACAAGCTCCGAAGCCTTCTGCGTCCATTTGGGCAACCATTTTCTCGGCGCGGATACTGCGTTCTGCCTGTCCTTGCGGCAACAATGCCAGCTGAGAGATTTTGGCAGATACGAAAAGCATTGCAGAGGCATTTTTACAAGCTGCAACACAAGCACCGCAACCGATACATGCCGCCGCCGCAAATGCGTCGTCCGCAGCTTCTTTTGCGATCGGCAATGCGTTTGCGTCTTGCGCATTACCGGTATTAACAGAAACGAAACCACCGGCCGAGATCACGCGGTCGAATGCGTCACGGTCTACTACGAGGTCTTTAATCACCGGGAATGCCTGCGCTCTCCATGGTTCTACCACAATCGTATCACCGTCCTTGAACGAACGCATGTGCAGCTGGCAGGTAGTTACACCACGCAGGGGCCCGTGCGGACGGCCATTAATATACATCGAGCACGCGCCACAGATACCTTCGCGGCAGTCGTGGTCGAACGATACAGGTTCCTTTCCCTCCTCGATGAGTTGTTCATTCAATACATCGAACATTTCAAGAAATGACATATCAGGAGAGACGTGATCCAACTTGTAGTTTTCAAAGCCTCCTGCTGCATCTTTATTGCTTTGTCTCCATACTTTGAGAGACAAACTCATATTTCCTTCCATACCTATATTCTTTATATCTGATTCAACTTTTAAGCGTGGCATAAATCCGTGCCACCGGAGGTTTTATTTATAGCTACGCTGAGCGATCTTGATGTTTTCATACACCAGCTCTTCCTTGTGAAGCTCCCAGTTTTCGGGTCCTTTGTGCTCCCAGGCCGAAACATACATGTAGTTTTCGTCGTCGCGCATTGCCTCACCTTCTTCGGTCTGGTATTCTTCCCGGAAGTGTCCGCCGCATGATTCGTTGCGGTCCAATGCATCTAGACACATCAGCTCGCCGAGTTCGATGAAGTCCGCAACGCGGTTGGCCTTATCGAGTTCAGGGTTGAAGTAGTTGGCGGTACCCATTACTTTCACGTCTGACCAGAAATCTCTTCTAAGCTGACGAATCTCTTCGATCGCTTCTTTCAAGCCCTGGGCATTACGTGCCATGCCGCATTTATCCCACATGATTTTGCCCAAACGGCGGTGGAAAAGTTCAGGAGAGGTTTTTCCCTGGATGCGCAGTAGCGTTTCGATACGCTCTCTCACTTCTGCTTCGGCTTTCACGAATGCTTCGTGGTCGGTAGAGATCTTTCCGGTACGGATTTCACTCGCCAGGTAGGCACCGATCGTGTAAGGGATCACGAAATAACCGTCGGCAAGGCCCTGCATCAGTGCCGAGGCACCGAGGCGGTTCGCACCGTGGTCGGAGAAGTTGGCCTCTCCCAGCGAGTACAAGCCAGGGACGGTCGTCATCAGGTTATAGTCAACCCAAAGCCCGCCCATGGTATAGTGTACCGCAGGATAGATACGCATAGGCACTTCATACGGGTCTTCGCCGGTGATTTGCTTATACATATCGAAGAGGTTACCATATTTTTCTTTCACAACAGCCTTACCCCACGTGACAATGTCGGCGTCTGACGCATTGTGGATATTGTTCTTATTGGCTTCCCCACGTCCGTAACGCTCAACCGCCGCAGCGAAGTCGAGGTAAACGGCCAGTTTGGAAGTTCCTACACCATAACCGGCATCGCAACGCTCCTTGGCAGCACGCGACGCGATGTCACGCGGAACCAGGTTACCGAATGCAGGGTAGCGGCGCTCGAGGTAGTAATCGCGCTCGTCTTCGGGGATTGCATTACCGGGACGGTTGTCGTCTTTTTTCTTAGGAACCCAGATACGTCCGTCGTTACGAAGCGACTCCGACATCAGGGTCAGTTTCGACTGGTGCTCGCCTGAAACAGGGATACAAGTCGGGTGAATTTGGGTAAAACAAGGGTTACCGAAGAATGCGCCTCGTTTGTGGGCTTTCCAGGCTGCAGTTACGTTACTACCCATCGCATTGGTCGAGAGGTAAAAAACGTTTCCATAACCGCCGGTACAAAGCAACACCGCATGGCCGCCGTGCCTTTCCAGCTCTCCCGTGATCAGGTTACGTGCGATGATACCGCGGCATTTGCCATCGATATTCACAACGTCGAGCATTTCGTGGCGGTTGTACATTTTGATAGTACCCATACCCACCTGGCGCTGCAAGCCGGAATAGGCTCCCAGCAACAGTTGCTGGCCGGTCTGGCCTGCCGCGTAGAATGTACGCTGCACCTGCGTTCCACCGAATGAACGGTTGGACAGCAAACCGCCGTACTCACGCGCGAAAGGCACACCCGCCGCTACGCATTGGTCGATGATGTTACCCGAAACTTCGGCAAGGCGGTGAACGTTCGCTTCACGCGCACGGTAGTCACCTCCTTTGATGGTATCATAAAAAAGACGGTAAACCGAGTCCCCGTCATTCTGGTAATTTTTTGCTGCATTGATCCCTCCCTGTGCGGCAATAGAGTGCGCACGGCGTGGGGAATCCTGAAAACAGAACGCTTTCACTTTATAACCGAGCTCCGCGAGCGTAGCAGCGGCAGAAGCACCGGCTAGTCCGGTACCTACTACGATGATTTCAAGATTACGTTTGTTCGCCGGGTTGACAAGCGGAACCGACGAGCGGTATTTGCTCCATTTACTTTCAATCGAACCCTGTGGTATTTTGGCATCCAGACGAGATGACGTTGCCATATATCAATAGTATTTAATCAGAAATTGAGAATGAAACTTTGCCGGATTATTTCACCCAGCCCAGATAAATCGAGATCGGCATGAGCGCGAAAAGGAGCGGGACGATGATCGAAAAAGCCGTTCCTACAAATGAGATCGCGCCGTTGTATTTCACGTGGTTCAGTCCCAGCGACTGGAATGCGCTTTTGAAACCGTGCAGCAAATGCCAGAAAAGGGAAATGCAACCCAGCACATAAATCAGCACGACCACCGGATTCTGGAAAATGTCGAGCATCATTTGGTAAAGGTTCAGCTCTTCGCCGGTCACAAACTGGTTGGACCGGTTAGGGATCCAGAAATGCGAAGTGTGAATCACGAGGAAGATCAAAAGCAACGTTCCGAGCAAGCCCATGCTGCGCGAGTACCAGGTACTGTTCGCCGCTGCATTATTGACGGCATATTTAACCGGACGGGCGTCACGGTTGTTTTTCCAAAGGAGCAAACCATCAGCGATATGGATGATAAAGCCCGCAACGAGGCCTATTTCAAGCGTACGTATAATCGGGTTGGTACCCATGAAGTGCCCCCAGTGGGAAAAGGTCTCTCCGCCATCATTATAAAATATCATGGCATTGATAGTGGCATGAATGACCAGAAAGCTAATCAGGAAAAGTCCGGTAAGAGCCATCAGAAGTTTCTTACCGATAGAGCTCGTTAACGTTTGTGAAAACCACGACATAATAAAAAACGAATGGTTTTAGTGCAAAAAAAAGAGGTATATTTAGAACCTTTCAAAGGTATATCACAAACGTGTGCGAGGCAAAAAATCCCTTTCATTTTTGCCTACCCCCTGTTTATTTATAATCATTATTAAGAATTATTTAGACTGATTAGTCTTTACAAAAGCAAGACGCTCAGCGCGAATGGCTCAGCGCCGTCTTTCAGGTTATTTTGTAACCGATTAGCACACATTTTCAAACCAGTGTTTCGTTGAGTTGTTACAACCCGGACGACTAACGAACCGCCCCATGCCCAGATCTCTATCTCCCAGGATTCTGCTTCTTATTCTGATGCTGACATTATCGCTTGGCCAGGTTTTTGCGACACACTTCCGGGCCGGGGAAATCACAGCCAGAAGGCTATCGCTCACAACGCCTACTTACGAAATCAAACTAACCGGATATTTCGATATCATAGGAGGGAAGGACGCCGCCGACCGGCAGAATTCGGTCATTTTCACCATCAACAATGCGGCGGGAACCGGGACGCCTGACTTCATTGAAGCACCCAGGATTCTTCCCTTTGTCGATATCGGCAACAACACAACACAAAACACATACATCGCCATTTACACTTTTCGCGGCGTGGGTGCCTACCGCATCTCAATGGAGGTGGATGCCCGCAACGACAACATTCTGAACCTCAGCCCCAAACCTACCCGGGCACTTAATTTTTACGTAAGCACTACATTAGAAATTAATGCCGCCTTCGGTTTGAACCGTACACCGGTCCTGCGCAACGCGCCTATTGATATCGCGGCTGTGGGCCAGCGTTACATTCATAATCCCGCGGCATTCGATGCCGATGGCGATAGCATTGCCTATCGCATGTACGTCCCGCAGCAGGGCGGCACCAACGGAGCGGGCGTTAACCTCGGATACGAAGCCCCTAACCTGACCACCCCGCCCGGCCAGACGGAGACGGGCGCTTCGCCGGCGACATTCGGCATCAACCGCATTACCGGCGACATTATCTGGGACGCCCCGGTCACGAAGGGTTATTATAATATCGCATTCATCGTGGAAGAA
Source organism: Dyadobacter sp. 22481 (assembly GCF_052044875.1). Classification (NCBI taxonomy): domain Bacteria; kingdom Pseudomonadati; phylum Bacteroidota; class Cytophagia; order Cytophagales; family Spirosomataceae; genus Dyadobacter; species Dyadobacter sp. 22481. The sequence continues at coordinate 175,104 of NZ_JBQENV010000006.1, read as the reverse complement.
TGGCGCGATGGAGCACTCATCGGGCAGATCGTCCGCGATATGCAGATCATCGTCGATGATGCCCGCAACGACCGGCCGGTAATACCTCCATTGCAGGACATTTGTGTCGAAGCCGGGACGTTGATCAATCAGAAAGTAAATGCTACGGATAAAAACGGGGACAAACTCAACCTGACGTCCGTCAGCGGGCTGTATGATGCCACGCTTATTAAACCAGCAATAGCCAGTTTCGCCGTGGCCAATCAGGGCGCACAGAGCAGCGTCACCGGGACATTCACCTGGCAGACATCCTGCGACCATATCCGATTGGAGCCTTATAATGTACTTTTCAAAGTGGAGGACGCCGCGCCTCCCGGATACCCAAACCCGTCCCTTTTCCGCAAGCTGGTTGATATGACGACCTTGAATATCCGGGTATACGGGCCAAAACCCACCGGCTTGAGAGGCACTCCCGTGACCGACCCTTCCGGGCCGGCTTACCGCCTCAACTGGGACGCCTACAAATGTCAGGTAACAGGCGCCAAAATCGTCATTTACCGAGCCGACCACTGCACCGATATCCCCGAGGATGTTTGTATCACAGGGATCCCGGCTGGCTCGGACTATGAAGAAATCGGGCGGGTGGATGTGAACCAGACTACCTTCCTGGATAACAATGGAGGCGAAGGCCTACGCCCGGGGGTTTCTTATTCTTACCGCATTGTGGTATTGTTCCCAAGGCCCGGCGCGAGCCCCGGCGAACCGGGCTATCTGTTTGGCGGCGGCGAGAGCGTCGCGTCGGCGGAGTTTTGTCTTAATTTACCAGTCATAAGGCCGGTCATCACTAATGTTACGGTTGACTCTACCAGCACGACCAAAGGAGTTATCACTGTTAAGTGGATGAGGCCTGCGGCAGCGGCGGGGTTGCCGGCTCAATACCGGCTGTTCAGAGCCACAGGACAAAGCGGCACTGCATTCACGCAAATCGCAACCATTAATACCAACCTCACACCCGGGGCTGCCGACACCATTTTTGTAGACAGAAACCTGAATACCGAAGCCAACGCCTACAACTATAAGCTCGAATATTATACCACCCAAAACGGCCAGCTTACCAGGTTCGACGAGTCGGAAACTGCCAGTTCGGTCAGGCTCGAACAGGCCGCTGCGCAGCCCGATCAGATCGGGTTGAAATGGACAGCCCTCGTGCCCTGGGACAATAGCAACCGCATTCACCGGGTTTACCGCGAGGATAAAACAAAACCGGGAACATTTAACCGCATTGCCGAAGTGGCTGTCGGAGCAACGCAGATATTCAGCTATCTGGATGATGGCACGGATAAATATGCGGCCGACGGCACAGTCAATGTGACCATTGTGAAAGACTCTACCTATTGTTATAAAGTAGAAACGGTGGGTTCATACAACAACAGCCAGATCAAGCCGTCGGTACTCTACAACTTCTCGCAAATTCTTTGCGTGTCGTCGTCGGATACCATCAGGCCGTGCCCACCGGTACTTACCCTCGACCCGCTGAATTGCGATTCGCTCAGACAACATCCCGAAGCTTTTTGTACTACCACCGGGTTTACCAATCACCTGAGCTGGACATACCCCAAACAAGCCGATGGCCGCGATTGCGACCCGCTGATAAACGCTTACAGGGTGTATTATGCAAGATATGAAGGCGATGCCCCGACTTTGATCGCCACAGTAACCACACCGCCGTCGCCGCTGAAAACCGCTTTCGACCATGAAGGCCTGGCGTCTTTCGCGGGTTGTTATTATGTTACGGCCGTGAACCGCTTCGGAAGCGAAAGCGCGCCCAGCAACACCACCTGCCGGGACAACTGCCCGATGTACGTGCTGCCGAACGTATTTACCCCCAATGGCGACAACAAAAATGATACATTCCAGCCACTTGAATGTCCGGCATTTGTACAATCACTGGAATTCAGGACCTTCAATCGTTGGGGCGCCGAGGTCTTCTCGACCAGGGATGTCAACATTAACTGGGATGGCAAAACCAACGGCGGCAAAGAGCTGGCGGCAGGACAATACTATTATGAAGTAACTATCAATTTTGAGTCATTTAAAAAAGAAGGTGTAGAGACGAGCATGAAAGGTTGGGTACAATTGCTGAGATAGCAATGCAAAATCACATCAGAGCGCTATTTGTGCTGCTTTGGGACTTTGTTATAATTCATATATGATTTATAAAGTTGTTTTGTAAGTTTACAAACCGACATATTATATTCATTCCCAAAGCACACATTTTTACTTGAATTTTCGTTGATTTAACGTACCTGACAGGAGATATGGTGCCTGCCGTTACCTCCCTATCATTATTAGCTCGACACAGATTTATGCGCTCTGCTTTACGAATCCCACTATACTTTTTCTTCCTGGCCTTACTCTGTAACGGATTCCAGGCCATGGCCACACACATACGCGCGGGCGAGATCACTGCAAAAAGGATCAGTCCTGTGGGTTCCGATCGCCATACCTACGAGATTACGCTAACCGCCTATTTTGATATGCAAAATGGCGAAGGTGCCGCTAATGCCCAGAACAGCGTGTTTTTCACAATTGGACCGGTCATTTCAGGCCCCAGCTCCAACCTGGATGTGATTGAAGCACCCCGCTTACAACCCATACCAAACATTGGAAATAACACTACCCGCAATACTTATACGATCACCTATACATTTCGCAGCGCGGGTCAATACCGCATTTCCTTCGAAGAGGACAACCGTAACAACAACGTATTGAATATCGGCCCCCCGCCGACACAAAACCTGAACTTTTACGTCAGCACCATCCTGGAAATCAGTTCCAGCTTCGGACAAAACCAGACGCCGGTGCTGCTCAATGCGCCGATCGACGTGGCAGCGGTAGGGCAGCGGTACATTCATAACCCCGGTGCATTCGATGCGGACGGCGATAGTCTTGCCTACCGGATGTTTGTGCCACAAAGAAGCGGTGTAAATGGCTCGGGGATCAATTTGCAATACAAAGACCCGAATATGGTAACGCCTCCCGGAAGCACGGAGGCCGGCGCATCACCCGCCACTTTCAGCATGAACAGGGTCACCGGCGACCTGATCTGGGACGCTCCCGTTACCAAGGGCTACTATAACGTTGCATTTGTCGTTGAGGAGTGGCGCGACGGCGCGATCATAGGCCAGATCGTCCGCGATATGCAGATCATCGTAGAGGATGCGCGCAACGACCGGCCGGTGATTCAGCCGATACCAGATATTTGCGTCGAGGCCGGAACGCTGATCAACCAGCCGATTACGGCTACCGACAAGAATGGCGACAAGCTGACACTTACCTCGTCGGGCGGTGTTTACGAAGCTTCGCTCATTCCACCCGCCATTGCCAAATTTACCGTCGCGCAGCAGGGCGCTCAGAGTACTATTACCGGTCTTTTCACGTGGCAGACTTCCTGCGCGCATATTCGCCTGGAACCTTACGATGTTCTTTTCAAAGTGGAAGATGCCCCTGGTCCGGCGGTCCCCAACCCGGCGCTTTTCCGAAAGCTTGTCGATATGACCACCGTGAATATTAAAGTATACGGGCCGAAACCGACGGGCTTGAAGACAACTGCCGTGAATGACCCAACCGGAACTGCTTACCGCCTCAACTGGGATGCTTACAAATGCCAGACAGCAGGTGCTAAAATCGCTATTTACCGTGCGGAGAAATGTACCGACCTTCCCGAAGATGTCTGCAGCCCAGGTATTCCTGCCGGTTCGGGTTACCAGGAAATCGGAAGGGTGGATGTAAACCAGACTACATTCCTCGATAACAATGGCGGCGAAGGCCTCCGCCCGGGTGTTTCATACTCCTACCGCATTGTGGTGATGTTCCCAAGGCCCGGCGCAAAACCTGGCGACCCTGGCTATCTGATCGGTGGCGGCGAAAGTCTTGCTTCGGCGGAGGCTTGCCTGAACCTTCCGTTGGTTATGCCGGTAATCACCAATGTAACCGTCGATTCTACCAGCACTACCAAGGGTGTTATCACTGTTAAATGGATTAAACCAGCAGCTGCGGCAGGATTACCGGCTCAATATCGCCTGTTCAGGGCTTCCGGACAGAATGGCACCGCATTCACACCGATCGCAACCATTAACACCAACCTCACACCAGGAGCTCCTGATACCCTTTTTGTGGACAGAAACCTGAATACCGAGGCGAATGCATACAATTACAAACTCGAATACTACACTACCCAAGGTGGCCAGCTCACCAAATTCGACGAAACTGAAACCGCTAGCTCGGTCAGGCTCGAACAAGCCGCTGCGCAGTCCAACCAGGTAGGCCTTAAATGGACCGCCCTCGTACCCTGGGATAATAGTAACCGTGTACACCGGGTGTACCGCGAGGACAAAAGAAAGCCAGGAACATTCAACCGCATCGCGGAAGTATCCGTGCAAGGGCCACAGACATTCACTTTTGTCGATGACGGTACCGATAAATATGCGGCGGATGGAACGGTTAATGTGACCATCGTGAAGGATTCGACCTATTGCTATAAAGTTGAAACGGTCGGTTCGTACAACAACAGCCAGATTAAACCATCTGTTTTATACAATTTCTCGCAGATACTCTGTATTTCATCGTCGGATACCACCAAACCTTGCCCGCCGGTGCTTAGCCTCGATCCGCTCAATTGCGACTCTCTAAGGGCGCATCCGGAAGCATTTTGTACCTCGGCCGGTTTTACCAACCATCTGTCATGGGAGTACCCGAAAGAACTGGATGGCCGCGAATGTGACCCGCTCGTGACTGCTTACAGGGTATATTATGCAAGATATGAAGGTGACTCCCCGACCCTGATCGCCACCGTGACCACTCCTCCTTCGCCGCTGCAAACCACATTTGACCACCAGGGGCTCGCCTCTTTTGCAGGCTGCTATTACGTCACGGCCGTCAACCGCTTTGGCAGCGAGAGCGCGCCTAGCAACACCGTTTGCCGCGATAACTGCCCGATGTATGTTTTGCCAAACGTATTTACACCAAACGGCGACAACAAAAACGACACATTCCAACCCTATGAATGCCCTGCGTTCGTGCAATCGCTGGAATTCAAGGTTTTCAACCGTTGGGGTGCCCAAGTATTTTCTACGAAAGATGTGAATATCAACTGGGACGGTAAAACCAACGGCGGAAAAGAGCTGGCGGCGGGACAATATTATTATGAAGTAACGATCTATTTCGAATCGTCCAAAAAACAAAGCACACCTGTTTCCATGAAAGGCTGGGTGCAGCTTCTCAGATAATATCCATTCGGGTTTGAAAAAAGGCGACCGGCGTTGCCTTTTTTCTTTCACATTCAAGTATTTCCTTTGTAGCCCGGTTTTTGTACCGGGCTTTTTGTTTCAGCATGAATAACCATAAATCATCCATATGAAAACGGCATATGTTTTCCCTGGTCAGGGCTCGCAGTTCAAAGGAATGGGTCTGGACCTTTACCAGAGCTCCGATTCCGCCAAGGCATTATTTGAAAAAGCCAATGAAATCCTCGGTTTCGAAATTACAAAGATCATGTTCGAAGGCACCGACGAGGAGCTGAAACAAACCAATGTTACTCAACCTGCGATATTTATCCACTCGGTGATCCTGGCGAAGATATCCCCGGACTTCTCTCCCAATATGGTAGCGGGCCATTCGCTCGGTGAATTCTCGGCATTGGTTGCCGCCGGCGCACTTTCCTTCGAAGACGGCCTGTCTCTCGTGGCAAAACGTGCCGCAGCCATGCAGAAAGCTTGCGAGATCCGCCCTTCTACGATGGCTGCGATTCTCGGCCTTGCCGACAATGTGATCGAAGAGATCTGCGCCGGCATTACCGACGAGATTGTTGTACCGGCGAACTACAACTGCCCGGGACAGGTGGTGATCTCGGGGACGATCGAAGGCGTTGAACGCGCCAACGAGTTGTTGAAGGCTGCCGGGGCCAAACGTGCATTAGTGCTGCCCGTTGGAGGCGCATTCCACTCGCCCTTGATGGAGCCTGCCCGGGAGGAGCTCGCAGCGGCTATCCATGCGGCACAATTCGAGCAGCCGATTTGTCCGGTTTATCAGAATGTGAATGCAAAGCCAGCCACAGAAGTAGCCGTTATCAAGGAAAATCTGATCTCCCAGCTCACTGCCCCGGTAAGATGGACGCAGTCTGTCGAGCAAATGGTGGCCGACGGCGCGGAAATTTTTATTGAATCGGGACCAGGCAAAGTTTTGCAAGGCCTTGTAAAAAAGATCGCTAGCAATGTTGAGCTAAAAAGTATTTAATTTTTTTTACTGAAATACTTGACACGTTACCCGACTAACATTACTTTTGCACCACTGTTTACGGTTTTGGCCGATGGTGTAATGGTAACACAGGACATTTTGGTTGTCTTATTCAGGGTTCGAGTCCTTGTCGGCCAACAGTAATCGAAGAGCTCATTTTTCAATGAGCTCTTTTTTATTTCCATCCAATCCCCCTCCTATCCTTAGAATTCTTCCAAATTTCGGAAGTGAAAAGACCTTTTAATAGCATTTCCATCCTTTTGCGACTTTACGGTGACATTAAGGAAACTATTTTAAAAATTTGGTTACTTAATGTAACTTTTCTGCTATAAAATTTGGATATGAAATGTTACATTTACTATGTTTTAACCTAAACAGCACCCATATGAAAGTAGAAAAAGTTAAAAAGCGTGATCGCGAGCGCACGAAGAGTAAAATACTCAAGGCGGTTGGCGAAGTAATTGAACAACATGGCACCGAAAAGGTGGGCGTCAATCTGATCGCCCGCACCGCAGGAGTCAACAAAGTACTGATTTACAGATACTTTGAAAGCGTAGACGGCCTCATGGAACAATATGTCAGGTCGGGAGAATACACGTCAACCCTCAGCACCGATTACATTGACAGCATCCCGGAACTGACACCGGAAGATCGGAACAAAGCTCTCACGTCCCTCATGCACACTTTCACGAACGATCTGCGCCAGCGTAAGGCTACGCGCGACCTGCTCCGCTGGGAAATCGGAACCGGAAAGTCGATGCTTTCAGATGCCCGCAACCAGATTGCGACGCGTATCCTGAGCAAAATAGGCGACCTGCCCTATTACAATGACACCAGCGCGTTGATCGCATTCATTTCAGCAGGCATTTATTTTTTGACCATCTCCTCTGATTATCGTGAAAAAATGCTTGACGTAGACCTTCAAACCGATGAAGGATGGAAGCGGATCGAGCGCGTGGTCGACAGTATCATCTCCGATGTCCGGGGTTGACGATAAAAAACAGAAGGCCCTTCCCACGAAACGGGAAGGGCCTTTCCTTTTATTGGCAGTTACTCACCTATATTTGCGGAGGAAAATCCCGCATTGAATGAGCGTACTGAAAAAACTGGCCAGTGAAACCGCCACTTACGGCATCAGCACCATGCTGGGCCGCTTTTTGAACTACCTGCTGGTCGCACTGCATACCAAGCTTTTTGAGCCTCAGCAAATCGCCGCACAAGGGCAACTCTTCGCCTACGCCGGCCTGGCACTCGTACTCTACACTTTCGGGATGGAAACGGCATTCTTCCGTTTTGCACGCGAGGAGAAGAACCGGAAGCAATATTACGACCTTATATTGAGCGCGGTTATCGTGGTCAGCCTTGTCGGTTCCACCTTCATGTTCCTGTTCGCAGGGCCGATCGCGGAGGTGATCAAATACCCCGAATCGACGTCCATCGTAAGGATGTTCGCTATCATCATGGCTACCGACGGCATTGTTTCGATCCCGTTTGCAAGGCTGCGGCTGGAAGGCAAAGGCAAAAAGTTCGTGATCATTAGGGTTATCAACATCCTCATCAACATTTTCCTGAACCTGTTCTTCCTGCTGGTTTGCCGCGACATTTACGCAGGGAAATACCTTGCATTCCTGCAACCGGCCGTCAATCTCTTTTACGACCCACTCCACGCGCCCGATTACATCGTTCTCGCAAACCTCATCGCCAACCTTGCATTCTTCTGGATGCTGCGGAAGGAGTTCGCCGATTTCCGCTTCGTATTCAGTACCGATCTTTTCAAACCTGTGTGGGTTTACGCCTTCCCGGTCATGGTGATGAATATCGGCGGTGTCCTGAATATGCTTTTCGACCGGGCATTTATTCAGTTCCTGCTGCCCGAGGGCTTCTACCCCGGCCGCAGCAACGAAACCGCCATCGGTATTTACGTGCAGTGCTACAAGCTCTCTATCTTCATGAACCTGGCGATCCAGGCCTTCAAATATGCTGCTGAGCCATTTTTCTTTTCGAAAGGCGAGGACAAGAATGCACCGCCTGTTTTTGCGAAGGTTACGAAGTATTTCATCATCGTGTGCGTGCTCATGTGGGTAGGCATTTGCCTGAACCTCGACTTGTTCGCGGAATTGTTCCTGAAAAAGAAGATCTACCACGAGGGACTGGCCGTGGTACCCTGGTTATTAGCGGGCTATTTGTTCCTGGGCGTATACTACAATCTGGCAACGTGGTTCAAGTTGACCGATAAAACACAATATGGCACGTGGCTCACGCTCTCGGGAGCAGGGATTACCATTGTTACCAGCTTTGTGCTTGTGCCGCAAATCGGGTATATGGGCTTTGCAATCGCATTCGCGCTTTCGGGCTTCATGATGCTTTCGCTCTGCTATTATTTTGGGCAAAAGTATTACCCAGTGCCGTACGATATTGCTTCCGCAATAGGCTACATGGGCGGCGGTGCATTGCTCATCTACGCTTCTTCGCTCGTCAAAATCCCGGATCTCTGGATTTCCGTACCTGTGCACATGGGTGTGCTCGCGATCTTTGGGGTAATTGTTTTCCTGCTGGAAAGAAAGAACATTCCGGCGCTACGGCGCAGAACGTCGTAATAGTTACGGGATGCTATTCCTGCATTTCCCGCAATAACTTATTGGAAAAAAGGAATTCCTTCAGTTCGGGAACGGTGGTTTTTGTAATCTCCGAATTGATCCCTTCCCAAAGTTTATCTCCCTGATAGAGGAACATGATATTCTGCCCGATTTCCATCACCGAGTTCATGTCGTGGGTAATAATGATGGTGGTGATCTGATATTCTTCGGTGATCTCCTTGATCAGCTCATCGATCTTCACCGATGTCAGCGGATCGAGGCCGGAGTTGGGTTCGTCGCAGAAAAGGTAGGCAGGGTTCATCACAATGGCACGGGCGATCCCGACACGCTTTTTCATGCCGCCGCTGATCTCCGACGGCATCCGTTTTGCGGCCGCTTCCAGCCCTACCCTTTGCAGGCAGAATGCCACACGCTCCCGTTTTTCCTCCGCCGATTGTGCCGTAAGCATATCGAGCGGGAAGCGCACGTTTTCCTCTACTGTTTTGGAATCAAACAATGCCCCACCCTGAAACAGCACGCCCATTTCGCGGCGGATCGATTGTTGGGTTTCCTTATCGCAATTGTAAAAGTTTCGACCGTTGTAGAGCACATTACCCTGGTCGGGTTTCACGAGCCCAATCATGCATTTCAGCAATACGCTTTTACCGGTACCACTCCCTCCGATGATCAGGTTTGTCTCCCCTTTCTGGAACTGGGCCGAAATGCCTTTTAAAACTGCCTTACCGTTGAATGCCTTGGAGATATTATTGATTTCAATCATTTTGTGTCCGGTTGAGAGCGCTTACAAAAGCAGCTGTGCGAGCAGGTAATCCGCGATGAGAATTGAAATACAGCTGTTGGTCACGGCCTGCGTGCTTGCCCTACCCACCTCCAACGCGCCGCCCGAAGTAAAAAATCCCTTGAAAGAAGAAATTGACGCGATGAGAAAGCCGAAAACGAATGGTTTTACACACATAAAAAATATGTTGTAAGGCACGAACGAGTCGCGGATACCGTATAAATAATCGCGTTCGGTAATCACACCGGTTAGCGTCCCCGCCAGATAACCGCCCATAATGCCGAGAAATGCGGAGAAAATAACGAGCATCGGGAATGTCAACATCGCCGCCAGGACCTTTGGAAGTACCAGATAGGACGATGAATTGATGCCCATTACTTCCAATGCGTCGATCTGTTCGGTAATGCGCATGGTTCCGAGCTCACTGGCGATATTGGAACCCACTTTACCGGCGAGTACGATACAGGTAATGGTAGGCGCAAGTTCCAGGATCTCCATGTCGCGGACGATGAGCGCTACGGTGGAAATAGGGATAATGGGGCTGACCAGGTTATAGGCAGTTTGAATACAAGACACGGCGCCGATGAACGTGGAGACGATCGCGACGATGAATATCGAACTCACGCCGATGCCCACGCATTCCTCCATCAACCTCCGCCAGTAAACCGATAATTTTTCGCCCTTCCCGAACAGCGTCCCTAAAAAAATGAAGTATTTACCGATTACAGACATGATATCTTAATTGTATTCAATATTTTCGGGAAAATTAGGCAAAAAAAGAAGCAATCAGAAAAATGAATCCATTAGCGGTTGTAACCGGTGGAACAAAAGGGATCGGAAGGGCAGCGATAGAAAAATTTTTGGCACAAGGCTTTGATGTAATTACCTGCGCAAGAAACGAGAGCGACCTGCTCGAACTGCAACAAACATTCAGCGAAAGTTTTCCCCAATCAAAACTGACTTATTTAACGGCTGACCTCTCGGTGCGGGCAGAGGTAGATGCTTTCATCGCGTTTATCCACCAACATAATACACCGCCGCAGGTACTTATCAACAATACCGGCGTATTTATCCCCGGGCAGGTTCATAACGAAACGGAGGGCACGCTGGAAAAAACCATGGAGACCAACCTGTACAGCGCCTATCATCTCACACGCGGGTTGCTTCCCGGCATGATGGAGCTCAAAAAGGGCCATATCTTTACCATTTGCTCCACAGCCAGCATTATCGCCTACCCGAATGGCGGCTCGTACTGCATTTCGAAGTTTGCATTGTACGGGATGACCAAGGTTTTGCGTGAAGAAATGAAGCCGTATAATGTGCGTGTAACGGCCATTCTCCCGGGCGCGACGTACACCGATAGCTGGAAAGGCACCGATCTTCCGGAAGAGCGTTTCATGGATTCCAGGGACGTCGCCGAATCAATCTGGTCTGTCTATGCATTGTCTTCCAGGGCAGTTGTCGAAGAAATTTTGATCCGCCCGCAGCTGGGAGATTTGGATTAATGAGTGAACAATAGAGCAATTTTACTAAATTGCCACATTTTTAAAATTATTTATTAAACCCATATTTTCATTTCATGGAACAATACCTCGGTATAGACGTGGGCGGTACTAACGTAAAAATGGGGATCGTTGACGCTACGGATGGAAGGATCTCGAATTTTTACAGTCACGATACTGCCAGCTGGCGCAGCTCCGGGCATTTTATAGACAGACTAGGTGATGCAATTGCACTCCAACTCGTTGAATATCCCGAAGTCAAAAAAGTAGGGATTGGTGTCCCGGGACTCATTTCCCGCGATAGGACCACGCTGATCGAAATCACGGCAATCCCCGAAATCGACGGGATCACCATTGTTCCGGATTTGAAAGCAAGGTTCCCGCAGCATGATTTTTACCTGGAAAACGACGCGAATGCGGCGGCTTTGGGCGAATACTATTTTGGCGAAGACAAACTTCCGGAAGACTATATTTTCGTAACCCTGGGGACCGGCATCGGCGGCGCGGCGATTATCGATAAAAAGGTATTCAAAGGCGGTGGCGGTAATGCCATGGAGCCAGGCCACGTTCCTTCCAAAAACGGAAAGGTCCTCGAACGCAACATCGGTAAAAAAGAACTGCTGGATATGGCCAATGCCATGCGCGCGGCTTACACCGGCACTACCCAACTTCCTTCCGACGGCACTATTTCAACGACCGGCCTGGTAGCGGCTGCATCCGCAGGCGACGAACTTGCCAAAGACGTTTTCCACGAAATGGGTTACCTGCTCGGTGAAGGCCTCGTGTCGATGATCCGTATCCTGGATATCACAACAATTTTGATCGGCGGTGGTATTTCTGCCTCATTTGAGTTTATTTTGCCGGCTATTAACGACCGTTTCAAGTACTGGCTGACGCCCTATTACCTGAAAACCGTTACTATCAAACGCGCAACGCTCGCTAACGACGCCGGACTGCTGGGAGCAGCTTCATTGTGTTTTGAATAACAAATAACCCCGAAACAATAAAGATTCACTCTTAAACAGTCACACTCTTATTTTTCCCTGATGAAATTATCGGTTATCGTTCCTGCTTACAATGAAGAAAAGACAATCCGAAATGTGCTGGATAAACTCAAATCCGTTGACCTGATAGGCAATTTTCAGAAGGAGATCGTAATCGTGAATGACTGTTCTGCCGACAATACGGAGGCGGTTGCCAAAAGATTTATAGAAGAGAATCCCGAGCTGGAAGTGGCTTACTTCCGGCATGAATATAACCAGGGGAAAGGGGCCGCATTGCATACGGGTATACGCCGTGCAACGGGCGACTACATTATCGTTCAGGATGCCGATCTTGAATACGACCCCCAGGAATTCAATATATTGCTAAAACCGGTTATCGAAGGATATGCGGATGTGGTGTATGGCTCCCGCTTCATGGGTGGAAGACCGCACCGCATCCTTTTTTTCTGGCACACGATAGGAAACAAGTTCCTGACGTTCCTGAGCAACATGTTTACCAACCTCAACCTGACGGATATGGAAACATGCTACAAGCTCTTCCGCGCCGACATTCTCAAAAACCTCAAACTGGTAGAAAACCGCTTCGGCTTCGAGCCCGAGGTGACAGCCAAAATCTCCAAAGTACCAAAAATCCGCATTTACGAAGTCGGCGTCTCCTACTACGGCCGCACTTACGAAGAAGGCAAGAAAATCAACTGGAAAGATGGTTTTCGCGCGCTGTACTGCATTGTACGCTACGGACTGGGCAGCTGATCGTCCGTAAGTAAAAACCCTCTACATAGTGCCGCAGCTCGCCGGAGGTCCCCGACATACCTAACGTTTGATAAACTGCTGGGCAGTCCGCACGCCATCCTGGTTTTCAAAATTCAGCAGGTATGTGCCGGTTGGCCAGTTGGCGACATTGATTTCTTCACCTTTGGAGGCTTTCAGGGCTTTTCGGTGCAGGATCTGCCCTTTCGCATTCAAGACGGCCATGGTACCCGTAGCCGCATTCTTGAACTCGACCCGCAACACGCGATCGGTGGGGTTCGGGAACAGTTGCCAGAGCATGTTCCTGGCACCGATTTCGTTGCCGAGAATTAGGCTGAGGTCAACGGTTACGGTTGCGTAGCCCGACTGTGAAATGTCGTTGAATGCCTGAATCCGGTAAGTATAGGTCGCATTCAGTTGGATATCGCGGTCTTCAAAGGATAGCGACTGCCCGTCGAGTTGTTTCACAACCTCGTAAGGAGCGGAATCGGATTTTTTGCGTTGCAGCACGTAGCTGGTGGCAGTTTCTACCGCAGGCCAGGTCAGTATCACCGAATTATAGGTACGGTTGGTCGAGAGTTTTACACTGGGCAGCAGCACGCCGATCCCTACTTTATCAAAAGAAAATGCGCCCAGCCCACGCTTGTTCAACAGATAAGGCCCCGCGTAAATGCCAATATTTTGTTCAAATGGCCATTGCAATGGGAGGTTATCTGGATAAAACGTGGGTAAGTAGCTCAACTTTGTTGCATTGGACGGCTCTTTGAGCGTCAACGTAACTTGGTTGCCTGCCGCCTTTCCGGCCGAGAAAGCAGCTTTCTTTTCGTCGCCGTCAAGGAAAAAGAAGTTTTTCAGGCTCAACACCAGCGGCTTGCCATCCTGCCCTTTGATGGTTGAATCGGCGGGCCATTTCAGCTCCTGGCCTTCTTCAAAGACCAGTGTAATCTCCTTTTTCTCCGCATTGGTATAAAATGCTTTTTTGATATCCGGGCTCCTGACATTGTCCGAATCCTTCGACCCGTAAACGCGGGGCGCAAAGAAGCGGTACATCCGGCGGCCAAATTCTTCGTAACCCGACCTGTGATAATGCACGCCGTCATAATCGGGTGTTCCAATAGCTGCAAAATGATCTGTTTTGGGATAGATGTATTTAGTTCTCCTCAGAAAATCACGCACTGAGCCTCCTACCGGGTTCGGATTGTCGTTTCTGAGAATAATCAGATTCGATTGTACAACTACAAATTGTTCGACCTGAGGATAGTCACGTACCCAAAATTTCTGCAACTGGTCGTACTCGGTGGCATAGTTAGGGATGTTTTCGAACACCTCCTGTTCACCGTGCATCCAGATGAACGCCCTGATACGGGAAGGGCTGGCAACGTTCACCCTTTTACGCAAACTGCCGTAAAGTGAGCTAATGCTCGAAGAGTCGTTGGAGCGGCGGCTATTCAGAAATTCGGTCAGTTTTGCCCCGGGTAACGATCCATTGATCACACAGGTAGGAATGCTATCGCGCTCCAAAATCTCCTTCTGCATTTCAAGGCCCCAGGCGCCTACGTAGGTCCACGACCACGCGGCGACAGTCCAAAGGGTGTCGCCAGGTAAAATAGCCGGGGTCTGATCGGGCGTGCGGGCAATGGTACGCGCATATTTGCTTGACCACGCGCCAAAAACAGTAGCGGCCGCATTAGACTGTCCACTGATCACATAAAAATCTCCCCCCACAAGCTCGTTGCGCCGCACGATCAGTGCGGAATCTGTTGCATGACAGGCATATACTTCCACGGAGTAATCCGCCATTTCCGCCTTGATTTTGGGCTTCATCGAGAATGTACCGGTCGTCTTTCCCCCGTAGTTGATCGCCGACTTCTGGTATCCGACCCGTACATTGTTCCTGAACGTAACCACCGACATATGGTCCCACCCCGCCAGCTCGATGACACCGGAAATAGGTACCTCGGCCAGATTATCGTCGGCACGCGCATACAATTGCATATCGCGCGGCAGTTTATCGAAAACCACGGAAAAAAAACGCTGTGCAATGGCACTACCTGTTGTACAACAGAAAAGAAAGGAAAGCAGGAAAAGTTTTGAGTGTGTAAAGTTCATTTCATTAAGACGCTGTTTCTGATGGCTACTGGAAATACTTCGCCCCGGAATCAATGACAGTAGGCGAATGGCACATCGATGCCCGGTTATAAATATATCTTTAATATTTTACATTTAATGTCTCCGGTTTGTTTTCGGTACGTGACGCGGCGGGCAGCCAATGTTCGTCATACATAGCCAGGAACCATAATACCATGATCATCGGCAGGGAATATTTATCCCACGATAGCTGTGCCTTACCCAGCAGCAGGATATTCAGCAGAAAAACCCACGTCGCAAGGGTGAACCGCGGAGATATGAAACGGACGAGCGTAACGAGCATCAGCAACCCGAAAATCAGTTGTTTCAGTAATCCGCTGATACCTGTCTTCATCAACAATTCATCCACATAACCCAGGTATGGCCATGTGAAATAGGGATTATGAGCCTGTTTGGCAGGGAAAAAGGCGACAATCACGGCAATTACCGCCAGAAAACCGGCGAACATGATCGGATGCTTGCGCGGATATTCTAAAAAGTGTGAAAAACGGCGCGTCACCAATGTTTCAGGAATAATATAATACACCGCCACCACCGCAGAGGCGTACATTAAATAGCCGAAATTATAGTTTACCAGTTTATCCGAATCATAATGCTGGTTGGCCATGACCGAGGCGGGCGCAGGTCCGTGCCAGATTACCACCCAGGGGACAATGGCCAGAACCGCCAGCGCGTACCAGACCCAACCCGGATCGGAGAACACGCTTTTCACCAAAATCACAGGATTAGTACTCCATTTTACATTTTTGAACACCTCGTACGCCAGAATAGCCGCAGGAAATGCCAGCATGTATTGCCGGCAACAAACAGCTGCCGCCAGCGACAGGAAGCCCACCCAATGCCATTTACGCAAATAGGCGATCACACCGCCGAGCGTGAATACCATCGCGAAAATATCGGTGTAATAGTAAACGCTGATGAGGTAATAGTTCGGAAAAATCAATAAACCGCCCAGGCAGAGCCAGAAACGCTTCGTGCGTTCGGGGCTGAACCAAACAAAGAGCATTAGCAATGCAAAACTCGTGAAAGCCGTCAGCAGGCGGAGATTTTGAATATCCTTTCCGAAAACCCGCAGCACCCAGCCGCCTAGAATGAAAGGGATGGGCGTATTCAGCTCGTTGTAGGTTTGGAGTAAATGCAGCGAGGGAACCGGTTCGGTACTGAACAGCACTGCCGTGGGCAGGTAATGGTGTTCGTCCTGGTACGGGTCCACGGTAAACCGCTCTTTCAGAAAAAAAACAATGACAAATATTGCGAGCAGGGCAAATGAGGTGTATAACTTTTTGCGGTGCATGGTTCTAAATAAAATTGACTTCTGCGTTGAGCCGGATCCCGAACTTCCCGGCCACGGATTCCTGAATTTTTTCTGATAATGCTTTGATCTGCGCCCCCGTACCGCCACCATAATTGACGAGCACCAGCGCCTGGCGCGCATGGACGCCAATCTCGCCCTCGCGGTAACCCTTCCAGCCCGCCCTTTCGATCAGCCAGCCGGCCGGCACTTTCACCGTTTCGGCATCCACCGGATAACCGGGTACCTCCGGAAAGGTTTCCCGCAAACGTGTAAACTGAGCAACCGGTATTTCAGGGTTTTTGAAAAAACTTCCCGCATTCCCAATTTCAGCAGGGTCGGGCAGCTTGCTGCGGCGGATTTGCATGATGGCCTCGCTAACGTCGCGGATCGTCGGATTTTCGGTACCCATTTCCTGCAATGTCTTCTGGACATCTCCATAAGCAGCATTCAAAATAGGTTTCTTGCTAAGCTTAAAAGTGGTGCCCGTGATCACGTATTTGTGCTTCAATGCTTTTTTGAACACACTCTCGCGATACCCAAATTCACATTCTGAATTATTGAAAATGCGTTTTTTGCCATTTTCAATATCGACAGCCTCTACCGACTCGATCACACTTTTAATCTCCACACCATACGCCCCAATATTCTGCATCGGCGCCGCGCCCACCGTTCCGGGAATGAGCGACAGGTTTTCCACACCACCATAGCCTTTACCGACACAATGCATCACGAAATCGTGCCAAACCTCGCCCGCACCCGCTTCGAGCACGACCGTTGCCTCATTTTCTTCAACTATCGAAATACCTTTGATAGCGGGATGGATCACGAGTGCTTCGATGTCCTTTGTGAGTAAAATATTACTGCCTCCGCCGAGAATGAATTTCGGCGTTTCCTTCCATTCAGGATCACGCAAAACGGCTATTAACTCGTCGACGGACTGCACATTTACGAAATACCTGGCATCGGCATCGAGCCCGAATGTATTGAGATGACGAAGTGAAACGTTGGATTGTATTAGCATTGAAATCGGGAATAAACCGGGTAAAGTTAGGTATTACATTCAAAATTAAGTGGTATGGTGATTCATCCAATTTTGATTAAGTTTGTGGGCTCAGTTACAATGGTTCAGGATATGACGCTAAAAAAGAAATTTTTATGGGCTCTGCATCTTGGTATCATTTTGATTTCGGGTTGTGCCAAAAAGTCGGTAGTGAGCTCCGGTTCCGAGTACAAGGAAGATCTTTCGGCGGTCCGGCCACGCTATGAATACGTAGAACCCGCCGTCGTGACCCGTGCGGAACCGGCGACAACCGCTAAGAACAGCAACGTTCCAAAAGCCGATGTAGATAGGCCGTTGTATGTCAACAAAAAACTGGAATCGGTGCTGGATACGCTGTCGAAGCAGAACAAGTCCATCCGCTACATCAATGGTTTCAGGATCCAGATTTACGTAGGAAATGTGCGGCAGGAAGCAGATGGTGCGAAGTCCTATGTTTACCAGGCTTTCCCGGATTTGAACCCTTACGTTTCGTACACCCAGCCGACCTACCGAGTGAAAGTGGGCGATTTCATGTACCGGAGCGACGCAGAGCAATACCTCGACCTGATCCGCGAGCAATATGCTTCCGCGGTAATCCTTGCCGACAGGGTGGACATCAAACGAAGCCTGATGGTTAGCCCGGCTTCGGACCACAATTAATGTAATTACTTTTTAACCGGATAACATTATCCACATATACATACTACCAACAGAATGAAGAAAGCGCTAATTACAGGGATCACCGGCCAGGATGGTGCCTATTTGGCCGAGCTCCTTTTGAGCAAGGGATATGAAGTGCATGGTATCAAACGCCGCAGTTCGTTGTTCAATACCCAGCGGATCGACCATATTTACGAGGACCCGCACGAGAAAAACGTGCGCTTTCACCTTCACTACGGCGATCTGAGCGATTCTACAAACATTATCCGCATCATCCAGGAAGTTCAGCCGGATGAAATATATAACCTCGGAGCAATGTCTCACGTGCAGGTAAGTTTCGAGGAACCGGAATACACTGCCAATGTCGACGGTATCGGTACGCTCCGTATCCTGGAAGCAGTACGTTTGCTGGGATTGACCAAAAAAACCAAAATCTACCAGGCTTCCACTTCCGAACTGTACGGTTTGGTGCAGGAAGTGCCGCAGTCGGAGCGCACGCCGTTCTATCCGCGCTCGCCTTACGCAGTTGCGAAGCTGTACGGTTACTGGATCACCGTCAACTATCGCGAGGCATATAATATGTTCGCGGTGAATGGTATCCTTTTCAACCACGAGTCGCCATTGCGTGGCGAAACTTTCGTGACGCGCAAGATCACCCGCGCGGTTGCACGTATCGCATTGGGCTTGCAGGACAAAGTGTACCTGGGTAACCTCGACGCGCAACGCGACTGGGGCCATGCCAAAGACTTCGTGGAAGCGATGTGGCTTATCCTACAACAAGACACAGCCGAAGATTTCGTGATCGCAACAGGCGTCACCACGCGTATCCGCGAGTTCGTGCGCATGGCATTTGCGGAAGTTGGCATCGAAGTCGAGTTCAGCGGTGAAGGCGTCGACGAAATCGCGAAAGTGGCTAAATGCAACAATCCTGATTTCAAGATAGAAATCGGCAAAGAAGTAGTGGCTGTCGATCCGCGCTATTTCCGTCCAACCGAAGTGGAATTGCTCATCGGCGATCCTACGAAATCGATGGAGAAATTGGGCTGGAAACCGAAATACGATCTGAAAGCACTGGTGAACGACATGGTTACGGCCGACGTCCAACTGTTCCGCAAGGACCGTTTGCTCGAAAGCAGCGGCCACCGCGTTCCCAACTACTACGAATAAGATTTACACAAAATATAAAAACCCCGCAGAGGCATTCTGCGGGGTTTCTTTTTTATACTAATAATTTAAATAGCAGGGCCCTTTTGTACGGATTTGGCCGCTTTGATCAAGTCCTGAGGTTGCTGATAGCCCAGAAGCTGCTTCACCACCTTGCCTTTGCCATTGATAAAAAACAGAGTCGGATAGCCTTCGATCGGATACTTCCTCGCGAGCGCGGGTCCTTCACCGGCTTCCATATCGATTTTTACATTGATAAAATTTCCGTTGAAAACCCCGGCCACGTCCTCACGTGTGAAAACGTTTTTTTGCAACTGCTTGCAAGGCCCGCACCAGGTCGTGTAAGCGTCCAGAAAGATCAGTTTGTTCTCTTTTTTAGCTTTTTTAAGCAGGGAAGACCATGAGCCTTCGGTGAACTGGATGCCCTTTTCGGCCGCCTTTTTATCTCCTTCCCCGGCCATTGCCACGGACATGGTCAGCATCAGCGCCACGATCGCGAACCCGAGATTTTTAAGATTTTTCATTTTTTTAAATATGATTTTTGATTTCAGTATTCCATAACGAAAATACGCCTTTGTTTTATTTTACACAATTGTGGGCTGCAAGGCTATCTCGCACCTTTTGCGGATAAGAATCTCAAAAAAGGGTAACTTCGCAACTTTATTAACGCCAGAAAACCATGAAAGTTCAGGAAGCCAAGTATGTGATGAGTAACTCCGACTACGAAAAGTGCCCGGAGCCCATCCTTCCCGAATATGCATTTATCGGACGCTCCAATGTGGGTAAATCGTCGCTTATCAACATGCTGACAGGCAAAAAAGCGTTGGCTAAAACCTCGCAGCAGCCGGGAAAAACGCAGATGATCAACCATTTTATCATCGACGACACGTGGTATCTGGTCGATTTGCCCGGTTATGGTTATGCCAAAGTGAGCAAAGTCGAGCGCGACAAGTGGGAGAAGATGATCCATGATTACCTGCATTACCGCGAAAACCTGATTTGCACCTTCGTGCTGGTGGACGTCAGGCACAGCGCGATGGCCGTCGATCTGGAATTTATGGCAGCATTGGGCGAGGCGGGCATTCCGTTCGAGATCATATTTACCAAAGCTGATAAGCTCAAACCGGGCCAGGTAGCCAGCCAGGTGGCGGCTTACAAGCTAAAAATGGGTGAAATGTGGGAAGAAGTGCCGGAAATGTATGTAACCTCGGCAGAGAAAAATGAAGGCCGCGAGCCTATTCTGGCGACAATAGAAACTTATAATCAGTCGTTTGTGAAGACAAAGTAGCATATCGGTTGTTTCCCCGGCAATCTTTCCGTTATTTTGCGCAAAAATTGATTGCCGCATCCAACATTAACATCAAGATATAAACATAGTAAGAAAGGATGAGTGAAAAAGTAGAGTCAACAGGAATGGATTTGTTGAAAGAAGTAGCCAATGTATCCGGCAAGCCAGGGTTGTTCCGCATTCTGAAACCAAGCCGTGCGGGCGTGATCGTGGAAAGCCTGGACGAGAAACGTGAAAAAACGCTGATCGGCCCGACTGCTCGCGTATCGGTACTGAAAGACGTTTCGATCTTTACAGACGGTGCAGAAGAATCTGTTGCCCTGTCGGATGTGTTCCTGAAAATCCGTGAGATCCACGGCGAAGAGGTTACATTGTCTGTCAAAACTTCATCAGATAAAGAACTCATCGAGTTTCTTGCTGAGGTACTTCCGGATTTCGACCGCACGAAGGTGTATGTGTCGGACATCAAGAAAGTCATTACCTGGTACAACCTGCTTTCGAAATACACGCCCGAAGCATTTGTTGCAACAGAAGGTGAGACGGAAGTTGCTGCCGAGCCGGTTGCAGAAACCCCTGCGGTAGAAGAAGATCCTGCGAAAAAGGCTCCCAAAAAAGAAAAAAGTAAAGCTTAACAGCGACTGATATAATGTGGAACCCTGCCTTTCCGGCGGGGTTTTCCGTTTTTAATATGGACAATCTTTCTTCCTACATCGACCATACGCTGCTCAGCGCGACGGCCAGCGAAACCGACATCCGCAAAATCTGTGAAGAGGCCTGGATCCATCAGTTCAAGGCCGTTTGCGTCGCACCTGTATATGTGCCGTATGTAATGGAAATGCTGGAATTTTGTCCGGTTAAAATCGAAACGGCAACGGTGATCGGCTTTCCAATGGGCTATTCTACCACTGCTACCAAGCTTTTCGAAGCACGGGAGGCATTGCAAAATGGTGCTACCGAGCTCGATGTGGTAATGAATCTTTCACAATTCAAATCCATGGCTTATCTGAGCGTCCGCGAAGAACTCAAACAACTCTCGGACCTCGCGCATGAGCAGAATGCATTGCTGAAAGTCATTGTCGAAACCGCTTACCTCGATTCGTTCGATCTGTACACGGCCTGCGAAATCTGCGCGGAAGCCAAAGTGGATTTTGTCAAAACATCCACCGGCTTTGGGCCCGGCGGTGCGGATGCCGAAACGGTTCGTAAAATGCGTTCGATTCTGCCTGCGGAAGTAAAAATCAAGGCATCGGGTGGTATCAAGACTTATGAACAGGCCATTGCCATGATCGAAGCCGGTGCGGAACGTATCGGGACTTCGTCGGGCGTAGCGATCGTAACCCGCGCATGAAACGCGTGCTGCTGCTCAGTACGGCGCACCCGTCGGCAGACCCGCGCATTATGTACAAGATTGCGCCTTCGCTCCAAAGCTATTATGAGGTGTTTTGTGCGTTGCCCGGGGTTCGCGGAGATTTGCGAGAAAATCTGCATTTGATCAGCCTGCCAAAATTCGGGCGGTTGCTCCCCAGGATTTTACTGGCGCATCCCATTGCATTGTTAAAATGCCTGCCGCTGAGGCCGGATATCGTCCACATTTTTGTACCAGAGCTGATCCCCCTCGCCTTGCTCTTTCAGTGGGCAGGTGCGAAAGTGGTTTACGAAGTGCAGGAGAACCTGTTTAAGAAATTCGCCATCAAGCGATATAACAATAATCTGGTTTTCAAAACACTATTCCGTTTTTTCGACAAACTGGCGCGACGGAAGTTTCACTGCATTTTTACCGACGATGCCTATTTAAACGAATACCACGAGCTGGCAAGGCCATTCGCTGTTATCCACAATTATGTATCACTACCGGTAATAGACTCCCTCCCACCTGCGGGCATACGCGGGCGCGGGCCCGAGCTATTCTACCTGGGTGTGGTGTCTATGGAACGCTGCCTGGATACGATGATCAATGCGCTGGCCCTATTGAAGAAGAGCTATCCTGACTGCCATCTGCACCTTTTCGGCCCCATGAGGGTAGACAAGGAGGAGCTGGGAGCCATAGCAGACTACGGGCAGGTAATGAATAATATCACATTCCACGGTTATACCGACCAGCAAGTGGCGCTAAAATATGCCAGCCAGGCAATCGCCGGTATCGCATTGCTTAAACCTGTGGCCGATTATCCGGATTCGTTTCCAACGAAAATGTTTGAGTACATGGCACTAAAATTGCCTGTTATTACTTCGGATTTCCCTCTTTACAAGCGAATCGTGGAGGACTCGGGAAGTGGTTATTGTATCTCACCGTATGATCCGGAAGCGCTGCATAACGCGCTGCAATGCTGCATTTCCGAGAATGCGTTACGCTCGCAAATGGGTAACAACGGGAGAAAAGCCTCGGAGACCCGCTATAACTGGGCCTCGGAAGAAGCAAAACTGTTGTCATTTTATAACGACATTTTGCATTCCTGACAATCTGATTTACAGAAACACGCATTATGATTTTATAAATTTATTATTGAATTGTTCAAATATGGAGTGCTACGATTTCTACGAAATATTTAACTTTCGGAATCGAAAAGAATTGTAGCTTGCGAAGTCAACTTCTCAATCATGTATATTAATACGGTTAGTCATTATCTGCCAAGCGAAGTTATTGGTAATGAATATTTTACAAATCTCAACAACCTATCTAACGAGTGGATCACGGAAAGAACGGGAATCTCAGAAAGACGTAAAGCATCAGCAGACGAAAATACCTCGACCATGGCCATCAGGGCTGTGGAATCCTTACTTGAAAAAATCCCTTACAGTAAAAACGAGATAGATCTGATCGTGGGGGCAACTTATACGCCTTACGATACCATCGTCACGCTCGCACACGCGGTACAGCATCAGCTTCAAATTCCCGACATTCCCGTCGTGAGCATTTCTTCCGCATGCTCGTCGCTGCTCAATGCCATCGAGATCGTCGAAGGTTATTTTGCCATGGGCAAGGCCTCCAAAGCGCTGGTGGTAGTTTCCGACCATAATACGGCCTACTACAACGAAATGGATACGGTTTCAGGGCATTTGTGGGGAGATGGCGCTTCTGCATTGCTCATTTCAAAAGAGCGGCAGACGGAGAACGATATGCAAATCAAAAAGTTGATTACCGGCGGTGCTGCTACCAGCGGAAAAGCAGTGGATGCAGTGGTGCTTCGGCCGAACGATCGTGGAGTGGTGATGCCTTTCGGACGTGATGTGTTCCAGAATGCATGCGTGTACATGCCCAAAGTAAGTCAGCAGGTTTTGCAAGAATGCGGCCTGACGATCAACGACCTCGATTACCTTATCCCGCACCAGGCCAATCATAGGATCAGCCTCAATGTGATCAATACATTGGGTATCCCTGCCGAAAAACTGATATCGAACATTCAATACCTCGGTAACACGGGCTGTGCCGGATGCGCGATCGCGCTTTCGGAGAATAAAGAGAAATTCAAAAAAGGTGAAAATATCGTGATCACGGTATTTGGCGGCGGCTATTCGTACGGGGCTATGCTGCTTACCATTTGATTGCCCGACAATAAGTCATAAACATAGGTTGCATCAAAAACTTCGTTGTCAGCTTAGTCATATTTGATGCAACCTATGTCGCTCAATGCTTAGTTCACGTCCGGCTCGGCATTGTATGATGCCGGTTTCCAAACATTGTTTTCAGGATTGATATCCGGGAGGCTATGCTCAGGATCAATCATTACCGACCGGATAGGCCCCTGAGTAGCCGCTTTGAACGTCCATGCACCCCCCCGCTGCCAGATTTCTACCGGCAGTTCAACGCGCGTTTTTTTCCCACTTACTTCTTCGATATCCACTTTTACGGGCATTGCCAGCTGGTCCAGGTTCTCAATAGTGATATAAGAGCCCTTCTGCGGGTTTTGTTCTACATAGGCCACCTCCTTCACTGACTGGTCGAGTTTATAATTCTCGAAAAACCAGCCTTTCCAGAACCAGCCCAGGTCTTCGCCAGCTGCATCCTCGATGGTTCGGAAGAAATCGTAAGGCGTGGGATGCTTGAATGCCCAGCGTTGCACATAAATTTTGAATGCATAGTCGAAACGCTCTTTGCCGAGAATTTGCTCGCGAAGCATTTTCAGGCCTAATGCAGGTTTATAATACGCTTCCCAGCCCAGGTTCACGGCCTGAACCACGTCAGGAATCGTCATAATCGGATCCGCTTTCGGGCGGAAGATCATCGGTGCCAGACGATGCATATCGTTCATCTGGGTCGTTTTATATTC
Source organism: Dyadobacter sp. 22481 (assembly GCF_052044875.1). Taxonomy (NCBI): domain Bacteria; kingdom Pseudomonadati; phylum Bacteroidota; class Cytophagia; order Cytophagales; family Spirosomataceae; genus Dyadobacter; species Dyadobacter sp. 22481. The sequence continues at coordinate 150,339 of NZ_JBQENV010000006.1, read as the reverse complement.
CCCATTATTAAAGTTATCGCCCGAAAGGAAGTTGATAAACGTATTGAACCCTTCGTCCATCCACGCATATTTACGCTCATTGTTACCTACGATCATCGGGAACCAGTTGTGGCCGAACTCATGATCGGTTACGCCCCAAAGATCCTCTTTACGGCTCTTGCTGCTGCAAAAAACGATTCCGGGATATTCCATACCACCCACAATACCGGCCACATTCGTCGCCACGGGGTAGGTATATTCATGCACATAATTGGAATAGAACTCGATGCATCCCTTTACGTACTCGGTCGAACGGCCCCAGCCATCGAGCCCGCCGTCCTCGGCCGGATACACCGACTGCGCCAACGCAGTTTTGCCTTTCGGCAGGTTCATACGCGCCGCATCCCATACAAACGCTTTGGAAGTAGCCCAGGCAATGTCGCGCGCCTGCACGCAACGGAAGCGCCAGGTCAATGTGCCCGATTGTTTTGGTCTCGTATTTGGGTTAGTAACTTCTTCTGCACTGCGGATTACGACGGTCTGGTCGCTTTTGGCAGCTTCGGCCAGTCTTTTACGTTGCTCAGCGGTAAGTACTTCGTTCGGGTTAAGCAATTCGCCCGAACCTACTACGATATGATCCCAGGGAACAGTTACATTGTATTCAAAATCACCATATTCGAGGTAAAACTCACCTGCACCAAGGTAGGGAAGCAAATTCCATCCTTCGATATCGTCAAAAACGGCTACGCGGGGGTACCATTGCGCCATTTCGTACACGATACCATTTTTCGTTTCAAGCGTACCCATGCGGTCGGAGCCGTACTCAGGAACTTTGAATGAATAGGCCAGCTTGATTTTAATCACATCACCATTCGCTTTCACCGGTGTTTTGAGGCGGATCTGCATCCGGGTATCGGTAATCTTGTATTCCGCATCCACAAATGCGCCCTTACCTTGCTGCACAGTTACTGCTTTGATGGAATCTCCGCCGTCAAAACCCATATTACCGAAACGGCCACCGGTAACCGGCGTGGTTTGTGCGCCTCTCGAATGGCTGCCAAATGCATTCTGATCGAGTTGGAGCCAGATAAATTCGAGGTTTTCAGGACTATTGTTTTTATAGGTAAGCTCCACTTCCCCGCTCACAGTCCCTTTCTCCTCTTCGAGCGCTACATTGATCTTGTAATCGGCACGGTTTTGCCAGTATTTGGGCCCGGGGGCGCCACTTCCGGTCCGGTACTCGTTGCCGGGCTGGAAGTTGAAGAGCGGGTGGAAGAGCACATGCGCATCATATTTCACCTTCTCCGCTTCCTGTGCGATAGTGTTGTTGAAGAAGCCCAGACTGCTCATTGCAATGAGGCCCAGACGAAATACTGAAATTTTCATTATAATGGTTAAAAAATTGGAAATATTGGGTTGTAAACGAGCAATATACACCTTTTCACCTGTTTTAAGTCAAAAAGTTTCATTTTAGCGACAGACAGTGCCTGTTTGTCTGCCAATGTAAAATTCACGTCCAATGCGCCAGCGATTGCCTGTCGAAACATATACCAAAGGCGTCCTCGCGGGCGACCGGGCAACGCTCAGCCGGGCCATTACGGTCATGGAAAGCAGCCTTCCCGACGACCGCGCATTGGCAGGCCAGATCCTCCAAAATATCTTGCCACATACCGGTAAGTCGATTCGCATTGGCATTACCGGCGTACCGGGGGTGGGGAAAAGCACATTTATCGAGGCATTCGGCGTTTACCTTACTTCGCTGGGCAAGCGCGTAGCTGTGCTGGCGGTCGATCCGAGCAGCAAACAGTCGGGCGGGAGCATATTGGGCGACAAAACGCGAATGGAAAAACTCGCACGTGACCCGAACGCGTACATCCGCCCTTCGCCTACGAATCTTTCGCTCGGGGGCGTCGCACGGCACACACGTGAGGCGATATTGTTGTGTGAAGCGGCAGGTTACGACATGATATTGGTTGAAACGGTGGGCGTTGGCCAATCCGAAACGCTGGTAAAAGGCATGACCGATTTCTTCCTCCTGCTCATGCTTGCCGGTGCGGGCGACGAGTTACAGGGCATCAAAAAGGGCATTATGGAAATGGTGGATGCCGTGGCTGTTAACAAGGCTGATAGTGGCAACGAGCTGGCAGTCGCGAAAGCCGTCTCCGAATACCGTCAGGCTTTGCATCTTTTCCCGGAGCCGCCCTCGAAGGTGCCCGTTCAGGTTGTGGCGTGTTCGGCATTGGAAGGCATTGGAATGGAAGCAATTTGGAAGCTGATTTCGGATTACTATGCTCAAACTTCCGAACATGGCTTTTTACAGCAAAACAGGCAGTTTCAACGGGTAGACTGGCTTCGCGAGCAGATCCGGCAGTTGCTGGAAGACCGGTTTTATGAAAATGAATGGGTGAAAAAGCACATCGCCACCATGGATGAGGCTGTCCGAAGCGGGGAAAAAGTGCCCGGCGAGGCGGCGGCGGATTTGATCAACGCTTTTCTTCTTAATTCCGCTAAGTCATAAAAATTCCCTGTAAGAGCATTTTTCACTAAGTTTGCGCGTTAAACACTAACGCGAATCAACTCTATTGATCTTAACTTTTTTACGTTCTCAACTATGAAAAAAACCTACGCCCTCAGCAAGACCTCCTTGCTCGCCATGCTCATGATCCTTTCTGTCGTTTTTGCTTGTAAGGATGATGACAAAGATGATCCGACACCGCCAGCAAACAACGATCCAATCGTGGCGACGTGGCAACTTACTGCCGTTGCAGCTGCTCCCGGATCTACGCTCCCCGTTGATCCTGCCGCACTCGTCCCGTGTATATACAGCTTGAAATTGACTTTTAAGGCCGACAATACCGTTGCCACTGCCGATTGTCCTACTGCTGTGACGCTCATTAATTCCGTTATACCCATCACTGGCGCTAAATGGGAAGTTAAGGATGGTAATCTGATATTGAAAGACGCTTCGAACAATTCCAAATCTTTTAAATACACGCTGAACGGCTCCGATTTGCAAGTTGCCGTTGACGATGCCGCCGTTATTCCTGGTTCAGCGGCTATTGATGTCGTTTTGAAATTCAAAAAAGTATAAGCTTTCAAATAATAAACAAAAGAGCCGGGCTTCTCAGTCCGGCTTTTTTGTTACCCGCTCGTATGATCGCAAACGATCAGCCATTTGCCCTTAATTTTTTTGAACAAAAGCGTGTAATGCCCTTCCATATCGCCTTTTTCAGGTCGGGTCAAATGAAATTTCCCTACCACGAACGCGACACCCGGGCCCGGGAATGAAAAATTGAGAAAGGTAAATTTCAAAGTACCCATCGTCGCACGGTCGGGGTAACGTTTGAGATAACCCTCATAGGTAGGCTTGTAGCCGTAGGTAATACCCGTCTTTCCGACAAACATCAGCGAATCGGATTCCCAGTAGCCGTTCATGAACGATTTGATATCCCCTTTGTTCCAATCTGCTTCCTGACGTTTCAGAATGCCGAGGATCTCGTCCTTGTCGCGCGCCGATTGGGCATTTGCCGTGAATGCGACGCCGATCAGAATGAGGGTAAAAAGCCAGTTTCTCATATTTTTTACGGATTTTTGTAGTGCAATTGACGATTCTAAATATAACGGAAAGATCATCGCCCCGGAAAGGCGCATTGCCGAAATATCATTGATCCAACAGGTATGAGCAAGTTTAACAGCATTTTCAAGAAAATCGACCGTCAGCGATACCCTTTCGTAGATGGTCTGTATTACCTGTTCATCATTGTTTTTCTCCTCATTCTGTTCCTATTTTTTGCCTGACCAGTGACCCATCCCTATTTATTTATACTGAATCCCAATTCGGGCACCTCGATCGGCAAGAACAGCGCGGCTGTACGGGAACGGATCCATTCCGTCGCGAAAAAGAATGCCGGTTCTGCCCAGATCCTCTTCACCGAGGAACCCGCCCACGCGACACAGCTCGTGCGCGAGCATATGCACACGGAAAAGTGGAAGGCCATCGTGGCCGTCGGTGGCGACGGTACTGTCAATGAGATTGCCAAGGCGCTTGTTGGAACCGATATCCCGATCGGCATTCTCCCGCTAGGCTCGGGAAACGGCCTCGCGAGGCACCTGGGCTTGCCCCTGACCCTGGACGCGGCATTGAAACGGCTGTTCGAAGGAAAGCCCTCGACGATTGACAGCGCCGAATTGAACGGCATACCGTTCTTCTGTACTGCCGGAATGGGCTTTGATGCTTATGTGGGGCATTTGTTCAGCCAGCAAAAGGCACGGGGGCTTGCTACTTATGTCAATGTGTCGTTCAAGGCATATTGGTCCTATAAACCGCAGCTGTTCCGGCTTAACGGCGTCGAAACGCAGGCATTTTCGCTCTCATTTGCCAATGCAGGCCAATTCGGGAATAATGCGTGGGTAGCGCCGCAGGCCAGCTTGCAGGATGGCTTGCTGGACGTGTGTACGATCAGCCCGTTCCCGCAATGGTACGGCACAGCGCTGGCTTACGGCTTGTTTACCAAACAGTTGAGACAATCAACCTATATCAACTACCAGCGTGCTACGGAAGCTCTGGTTGAAACCGACACCCCTCCGATGATCCACTACGACGGTGAGCCGCTGCAACTGGATACCACACGGATTGAAGTGAAAATAAAGCCGGGAAGCCTGAATGTGATCATTTGAATTCCCCTAACTTTTGAAAATATGTCGAAGAAAAACCGCTCGGGCGTCGTGTACTCCACCAACCCGGACTTTGAATACAACGACCAGGAAGACGAGGTTGAAACCCTGGCCCCACCGCAACAGGATCTCCGCATTTGGCTCGACCGCAAAGGCGGCGGAAAGGTGATTACGGTTGTCAAAGGGTTTATCGGAACAAATGCCGATTTGGAGGCATTAGGCAAGCAGTTGAAAAACCTGTGCGGCACCGGCGGCACCGTGAAAGACGGTGAGATCCAGATTCAGGGAGACCATCGCGACAAGGTGATTACCTGGCTCAGCAGCAAAAGCTATAAAGCAAAAAAAGCCGGAGGCTAGCTCCGGCTTTGGCTATAATGCCTTGGTCGTATCGATTTCCGTTGGGGCAGGCACCGTAGAAGGTGGTGGCGTCACAGGACGGCTCGGCCCGAGTACTTCCACGTCGGTGACAAAAAACTTGGTGTCACCATTCCAGGGCAGTTTGAAAAACTTCTCTTCGTAAGTCAATGAGACCCGATGACCATTTTTGATCGCCTCTTCCAGTTTTGAAATAGCATCCTTGTTCTTGCCGCTTACCGAGAACACCCATTGCGATGAGTTCATCGTGCCGTCACCTTCGAACAGGCCGCCCATTCTCAGCTCGCCTTCGTATGTTTTGAACAGGTAGCCCCGGTTACTCAGCCTTGTCACATATCCGCCGCGCTTTCCTTCACTGTAATATCCAAAGGTGATATAATATAAAATCCCAAATACGATTGCCAGAAATACGGCGAAAATGACCCACTTACGCATAATATTCGATCAGTGATGGTGATAGAAGCGAACTTCGCAAAACGGTTTGATTTTTCCTAGTGATTATTTTGCGCGGATGGCGATCACCGGATCCATGCGTGCGGCGAGCATTGCGGGAACGATCCCCGAAAGCACACCTATAATGCTCGACACGCCCAACCCAAGTATCACATTGCGCGGCAGCAGCAGGATTTCGAGCGACCCGAGTTTCAGGAACGAAAGCAGGTACACCAGGAATATCCCCACAAGCCCTCCTACAAGGCTCAGCATCACTGCTTCGAAGAGAAACTGGAACAATATCGAATAATTCTTGGCGCCCAGCGATTTCTGAATACCGATCAGGTTTGTTCTTTCCTTGACCGATACGAACATGATATTGGCAATTCCAAAACCACCTACCAGAATGGAAAAGCTCCCGATTACCCAGCCCGCGATCGTCAATACCGCGAACAATCCGGAAATCGCGACGGCTGCCGCTTCGGGCCGGTTTAATGAGAAATTATTGCCATCGCGAGGCTTGATACCCCGCTTGGTCCGCATTAGCCCCACGATTTCCGCTTCCACTTCCTTCATACCGACATCATCGGGAAAGCCCTTCACTACAATGTCTGCGCTTCGCCGGCCGGATTGAAACAGTTTGGAAAATGAGGAGAACGGGATCAGGCAAATTTTATCAGGGCTACCGCCAAAGTCAACCAGGCTCTCTCCCTTTTTCTCCCTCACGCCGATAATTGTGAACTTGTGGCCCGCCAGTTTGAAAGGCTTTCCGACAGGATCCTGACCGGGAAATAGCGATTCTGCGATATCCGCACCGACAATCGCCACATTTCGGGCGTTGTTGGTTTCAAGCGGAATGAAGTAACGGCCGTTCTGGACGGGAATGTCGGAAATAAGGTTGTATTCAAACGACACGCCCTGAATCTGGGCGTTGATGCTATTGGAGCCATTTTTGAGCGTCGTGCTACCCCTGAAATCCATGACAGCCACGGCACTGGCACTTTCCAGGTTTTCGTAGAGGTATTTATATTCGGAATAGGTCGGTTCCGGCCATTGAAAGTATTTCCACCATTGATACTCGCCACCGAAGCCCCACGGCCATTTTTGTACATAAATCACTTTATCGCCGATGAAGCTCAGGCTGTCGCGGATGCTTTTTTCCAGCGAATCGACAATGGTAAACACGGCAACGATCGCGAATATGCCCACCGTGACGCCGAGAAGCGATAGGATAGTGCGGGTAACATTGGTTTTGAGCGCTCCCCAGGCGAAGCGGAAACTCTCCCAGACCTGTCGTAAAAACTTCATCATGACGTTACGGACAATTTGAATTCAAAAGTTAACGCATCGCCCCAATGCATCGAAATAAATTGGTATAAAAGGTAAGAAAAAGGGTTCGATTTAATAAATTACAACATCAACCTGACACTCCTATATGAAATTACGCTTCGCGCTCATGCTGCTGGCCGGCACGCTATCCGGCGTTTCCTACGCCCAGAAACCAGTACAGGAATCTACCGGCTTCTATCAGTTCCTTTCCGACGATCCTAATCAGAAACCTTTTTTCAGTGACCGCAAAGGCGTCGTCGCACAAAACGGGATGGTCGCTTCGGCCCATCCCGAGGCTTCGAAAGTGGGGGTGGATATTCTCAAGGCAGGCGGAAATGCAGTGGACGCCGCGGTGGCCGTGCAATTTGCGCTGGCTGTGGTTCATCCTTCGGCAGGCAATATCGGCGGCGGCGGATTTTTGGTTTTACGAGATAAAGATGGCAAAAGTTATAGCATCGATTTCCGCGAAAAAGCTCCCGGAAAGGGCCACGCCGATATGTATCTTGACAAAGACGGCAATATTGTTCCCAATTCGAGTACACTGGGGCGTCTGGCGTCGGGCGTGCCGGGGTCTGTGGATGGTATGGCCCAGGCGCATGCCAGGTATGGTAAACTAAGCTGGAAGCAGGTATTGCAGCCAGCCATCGACATTGCCGCAAATGGGGTGATACTGACGGAACGGGAGGCACGCAGCCTCAACTCGATCAAAAAGGATCTGTTGACCATAAATCCAGGCTCGTTGTATTTCCTGAACCCGACGGGCAAGGATTGGGCGGCGGGCGATCTCCTCGTGCAGAAGGACCTGTCCAAAGTATTGAAGCGTGTTCAGAAGAAAGGTCGGGAAGGCTTCTATGCCGGCAGAGTGGCCAAAAAGCTCGTAAAGGATATTAACAGGAACGGAGAAGGCATTATCAGCAAACAGGACCTCGCCGATTACCATGCACAATGGCGCGAAACCATTACCGAAGGATATAAACGCTATAAGGTGATCACGATGGCACCGCCATCCAGCGGGGGCGTAGCATTGCTGCAACTTATGCGCCTCACCGAGCAGCACCCGCTGCGCAAATGGGGCTGGCACAGCGATTCGACTATTCAGGTGATGATCGAGGCCGAGCGCCGCGTGTACGCCGACCGCGCTAAGTTCCTGGGCGATCCCGATTTCGTGAAGGTGCCGGTGAACGATCTCATCAGCCAAGCTTACCTGCAAAAACGTTGGAGCGATTTCTCCTGGGACAAAGCGACCGACAGCAAAAATATTCACGGCGGCACGCTGCCGGGCTACGAGAGCCTGGAAACCACACACTTTTCGGTGGTAGACAAAGAAGGCAATGCAGTATCCGTCACAACTACCTTGAACGGTGGCTACGGCAGCCGCGTCGTAGTGAAAGGCGGGGGCTTTTTTATGAACAATGAAATGGACGATTTCAGTATTAAAGCCGGCGCACCGAATATGTACGGGCTGATCGGCAATAAAGCCAATGCGATCGCACCGGGCAAGCGAATGCTCTCTTCCATGACGCCGACCATCATCGAAAAAGACGGAAAACTGCTGATGGTAGTGGGTACGCCGGGCGGTTCTACCATCATTACATCGGTTTATCAAACCATTCTAAACGTCCTGGAACACGGTATGACCATGCAGCAGGCCGTGAATGCATTGAAATTCCACCACCAGTGGCTGCCCGACAAAACTACTTTCGAGGCCAATGCATTCTCGGCCGAGGCCATTAAGAAGTTGCAGGACAAGGGCTACATCCTCGAACAGCAACGCAACTCCATCGGCCGGATGGATTGCATCCTGGTGCTCCCCGACGGCTCCCTCGAAGGCGGCTCCGACCCACGCGGGGACGATACGAGCGCAGGATATTAACGCACGCCGGGTTGTCAGCAACGGGTAAGTTCGGCGATCAGCCCGGCGTGTTGGGGATAAGCCTGGGATAATGCCTCCCGCCCGGCCATTTCGAAGTCGGCAAAATCGAAACCGGGCGCTACGGTGCAGCCCACGAGCGCGTACGTGCTCCCGCTCGCGGGGCGTGAGCCGAACCACGCACCGGCCGGTACCACGGCCTGGAATGTTTCTCCATTGTCGGGATTGCTACCTAGCCTGATTGTGTTCAGCTCGCCTGTTTTTTCATCTATTACAAACACTTCCAACGCTTCCCCGGCATAGAAATGCCACATTTCATCAGCCTGAATGCGGTGGAATGCGGAGAAGTTGTGCGATTCGAGTAAAAAGTAAATGCCGGTCGAAAATGCCCTGTCGCCCCCGAAACGCGTGGGTAATGCGTGGTGCGGAATACTTTCGGATGCGCGGTAAGTTTCGGCATAATAGCCGCCTTCCGGGTGAGGCAGAAGGTTATACTTTTCAATCCAGTAAGATGCAGGTTTCATGGAACGTAGGTTGAGATAACAACCGCAAAGTAATCCGGATCACTAAATATTCGCCATTGGCTCATTCTTTTTTGCTCGTAGAAAAGTTTTGATTAATTTTGATCATTATTAATCACAAATAATCAAATTCAATCAATGGCAAATCCCCGCGTCAACATGGCATCGGAAGAAGTCCTTTCGAATAACTGGTACACGCTTCGCAAATACACATTCGACTACCAACGCGCCGACGGCTCCTGGGAGCGCCAGGCGCGTGAAGCGTACGACCGCGGGAATGGCGCGGTGATTTTGCTTTATAATAAGGAAAAACAGACCGTTGTGCTGACAAGGCAGTTTCGCCTGCCTACTTATACCAACGGGAATGACACCGGCATGATGATCGAAGCCTGCGCAGGCCTTCTCGACAAAGACAATCCCGAAGCATGCATTAAACGTGAAACGGAGGAGGAAACCGGTTACAAAGTAAGCTCGGTGAAGAAAATATTCGAAGCATACATGTCGCCCGGCTCGGTGACTGAAATCCTTTACTTTTTTGTAGCAGCCTATTCCGACGATATGAAAGTCAGTAACGGCGGGGGCTGCGCCACGGAGCAGGAGAACATTGAGGTAATTGAAATCCCCTTCACAAAAGCGATTCAAATGGTCACCAGCGGCGAAATCAACGACGCCAAGACCATCATGCTCATCCAGTATGCCCAGATCAACGGTTTACTAGGGCAATAAAAATGCCGGAGAGTGCCTGGTACAAGCATTCTCCGGCACCCATGTGATCTGTTATCAGGAAATAGGGTCGGGTGTTGGCGTAATATCCGTTTCCGTGGATGCAGCGTCCTTTGTGCCCTTGAATTTTTCAAACAAATCCTTAAAAAAGGTCTCCGCATCCGGAAAGTTGCCCTTCAGAGTTTCCGCCCCTTTGGTTTTTAGTTCCTCGAAATACTCAGGAGCTTTATCGATGGCCCCTTCGGCTTCGGCTTTCAGGTTGTTAGCCTTTGTTTTAAGGTCTTCCAGAAGCTTCTCTCCCTCCTCGGTCTGAAGGTATTTGTGTGCTGCCACTCCCGCGGCGGCTCCCAAAATAAATGTGGCCAGGTGTTTTGCGTTAATGCTCATGATTTCCAGTTACTTAGTTTGAGATTGAATATTCAATTTAAGGAAACTAATAGTTCCAACAAAAGAACGGACTGACAAATCCGGATGCATTACACAGAAAAAATTGTGCCCGGCAAACTATTTACCGGGCACCTGAGAGGGAAGTTTATGCGTGAAACGGCCTATTTGATCTCAAATGCAGCCTGCATCCGGTAACTGATCTTGATTTTCTGATACTGTACATCGCTGTCCTGAACGGTATCCGAAGCCTCTGCTGCAAATGCACGCACATTGGCTTTGGCGAATACCGGCTGAGGAAAATAAAGGTTTTCGTCCAGCTCTTTGATTTCGAGCACTTTGCCCAACTTCTGATCCAAAGCGGCTACCAGGTACTCTGCCTTCACCTTGGCAGCTTTCAACGCATCGATCTTCACCTGCTTTTTGAATTCTTCACGCTTCGAATGGTCGACGCGCGCTACATTGGCATACTGCACACCACGGCTTTCCACCTTCGACAAAATGCCGTCCAGTTTTTCGGCGCTCGAAACTTTCAATTCATACTGTTTCGCTTCCAGGAAAGTTGCAGGCTTTTTCTTTTTGTCCACATAGTTCTGGTAACCGCCCACCCCACTGATCGACAATGCCTCTTTTGGCAAGCCGGCATCGGCCACCGCCTTGATCAGCTGCTTTTCGAGGGTAGAGATATTGACTTTGTCCTTCTGGTTCTTCTCGTCCTGGAAATACTCGCGGAGCGAGATGTTGAAATAAATTTCATCGGGAACAACCTCCATTTCTGCGAAACCCGCCACTTCTATATTCGGTACCTGATATTGCAGCTCAGATTTGACTTGGGAAAATGCGGGGGTAACAAGTGATGAAGTGATGAGAGCGCCGAGCAAAAAAAACTTTTTCATGGCCTTAATGATGGATAAAATGAAACTGATTTAACCGAACAGCCCTTTCAAACCTGCTGGTTGCGGAACCGTTCTATGGTTTAGATACAAAAACGTGGTGAAAGGTTTAATGGGAAGCTCCCGCAAATGCCCCATCAAGGTCGCACTTCTACACAAAAAAAGTGGAAGAACCACGTAAAAAGCTGTCATTCTTCCACTTAATGGAGAGGTAAAATTCCGTCAAATCAGGTAAAATTTTGGTAAATAGAATCCATGATCCGCACGAAATGCTGGTAATCGGCGTCGCTGAGACTTCCCCACCCTTTGCGGCGGATGTCGGCCACGATCGGGAACGCCTGGTTGTAGATCGCCTCCCCGCTTTTGGTGAGAAACAGATTGAATTTCCTGCGGTCGCCCGCAGCTGGCCCGCGCTCAACCAGGCCTTTCTTTTCCAGCAAATCGATAATCCTCGTCACGGTCGGAGGGTCTTTGAAGGTCATTTCCGCCAGCTCGTTCTGGCTGATGCCCTGCTTTCTGAAAATATGGTCAATAAGCACCCATTGGTCGACCGTAAGGTCAAAACCCGCCTCAGTCAGCTGCTTTTGCAATGCATTGCGAATCTTTTTGATAGTCGTATCTATCTTAAAAAAGTAGGCACGATGATCCGACTGGTGTGTCATGATGTGGAAGTAAAACAGGTTTGGAATGATTGAGTATTATCAAATATAAGCCTACGCAACAATTCGTCTACTAATAATTGTGAGGAAAAGTTTGGTGATTTTATATTTCCGCCAAAGGATGCCTTACGGAGACTAAAGGCTATGAGTAAGATGAGATATGTACTTACTTTCCCCTTCATGAGCAGCCCTGTTATCTCGATCGTTACAGCAACCTACAATCGGAGCAATATCCTTGGTTTCACGATCCGGTCTGTATTGAACCAAACTTTTCAGGAATGGGAGTTGATCGTTGTCGGGGACTGCTGTACGGATGATACGGAATCGGTGGTAAATGGTTTTCAGGACTCCAGAATAACCTTTATCAACCTGAAAGAGAACTTCGGTGAGCAGTCGGGCCCCAACAATGTAGGCCTGAAACAAGCAAAGGGTGATTTTATCGCCTTTCTGAACCATGATGACCTATGGTTTCCTGATCATCTTGCTTATTCTCTCAATTTCTTGCAATCGTCAGGCGCAGACCTGGCCCTGGCGGCCGGGTTCATAGATCACGGAGAAGAGAAAAGTTATTTTTACCTGAGTGGTGTAGTTTCAAAAAAGTACGGTTACCATCCGTCACGCATCTTTGTGCCTGCGAGCAATTGGCTTTTCAAGCGAAGCCTGATCCAGGACGTCGGTTTTTGGCGACCGGCCAGGGAGCTGCACCTCGTGCCATCGCATGATTGGCTCAAACGTGCTTTCGAGGCCGGCAAGAGGATTGAGCCAACCAGGCATTTTACGGTAATTGCCCTGCCTTCCAGTTCGCGAAAGAACTCTTATAAGGACCGCATGTCCCAGGACAGCCAGCGGTGCTTTGAGCAATTACGCGACAATCCGCATTTTAGAGAGCAATTGGCGGTCAAATACTTATATAATTGCTTCGAAGAAAGCTATTATGATGAAAAAACGTATTACTGGCGATTTTTTACGAAAAAGATTAAAACTGCCTTCATCAGATTGGGCTTGAATACCATAGAATTCTACATGAAAAGAAACTATCGAAAAGGCGGTCTGGTGGCAAGCTATCGCCAAAAAAGAGGACTCAACTAACTCAAACTAACCTTCCCCGAACAATGTTACAAGCCGAAAAATGGAGTATCGACAGCGCGATCAAAGACGCTAAAAGTATTACCGCGCAATGGAACCCCTCTAACCTGGACCTGATTGACGGCGTCAAAGTGAAAGAGGTTAAAAATGTGATCAAAAACAATGGCTTCCTGACGGAAATCTACCGGCAGGACTGGGAACTCGACAACCTAACGGTAGATCAGATTTTCCAGGTTTCGTTGCTTCCCGGCGGTATCTCGGCGTGGCATGCGCACGAAGTTACTACCGATCGCATTTTTGTAAATACAGGTCTGATTAAAGTCGTTTTGTACGACGCACGCCCGGAATCCCCTACTTACGGGCAAATCAACGAATTCCGTTGCGGGGCGTTCAGGCCTATGCTCATCATCGTTCCTCCACGAATATGGCATGGCGTGCAAAACTTTACGAACGAACATGCCGCATTATTGAATATCGTCGATCGGGCATATCAATACGACGATCCGGATCACTGGAGAATACCCGTTAACTCTCCCGAAATTCCCTATACATTCTCCTGATCCACATCCGAAACAGGCGCTCCATTGGAAAACATCAACCCCGATTCGTTTGAACGGTCCGTCTTTTCGGGCATCAGGTGGAATCTGATTATTTCCTTTGGCGGACAATTAAGCAGCATTGGCTTTAATTTACTGCTAAGCCGTATGCTCGGACCCGGCGATTTTGGGTTGCTGGCCGCGGCGATGGCATTTACGGGCCTGATTGAGACCTTTGGCACACTGGGGAGCACTTCTGCGCTCACCCAGCGTGCCGTCGTTAGCGACCGCTTCTATTCGGCGGTACTCGTCGTGACATCCCTGCTTGCGATATTAATGATGCTCGCTATTGGCTTTTCATCGTCATTTCTTGCTGCGTTTTATAACAAGCCCCAATTACAGGACGTGTTCCTGCTGCTGATGTGGTCCATCCCTTTTCAGGCGATCGAGGCATTCCCGCTCTCTGAATTACAAAGGCGCCTGGCCTTCGATAAGATTGCATTCACCAATATCCTGAGTATTGTCGTTTCCGGAGTAGTGGCTGTATGGCTGGCATACAACGGACATGGCTGGATAGCGTTGGGGGCAAGACTCCTCCTCGTGCAAAGCGTCCGAACGCTTACATTATGCGCTTATGCATGGCCGAAGTTTAGGTTTCGTCCGGCGCTCTCCGAAATAAAGGAACTCCTGCATTTTGGGGTTCCTCAATCGCTATCACAGTTTTTGTTGGTCTTCGGTAGGAAAATTGACGACATCCTCATTGGGAAATGGATGGGAATCAACGCATTGGGAATATATAGTCTGGCTTACAGCCTCTACGTCTGGCCTGTCTCGAATATCAAGGGCAGGATTTCCCAGGTTATTTTTGCCGCGTTTTCCAAAATCCAGGGGGACAGAACGGCGATGGGCAGCTTTTATCTGAAAACGGTATCGCTCGCGACATTGATTGGTTTTCCCGTGATTGTCGGTTTTTCAGTGGTATGCGATCTTGCGGTTCCCATTTTATTGGGTGATAAATGGATACAAGCAATTCCTATATTGAGAATTCTGGGTTTTGCATCGCTATTTGAGATTTGTGTTTTCCCGGGAGCCATCTATCAGGCGATCGGCCAAACCAAATCATATCTGAAAATCATCTTACTCACCCGAATGATCGCCGCCTCGGGTATCCTGTTTGCATTGGTTGCGGGATATGGAATCGATGGGGTCGCCGCAAGTATTGTCGCCACGAGTCTGGTGAGCTTTCTGGTCTACAATCATTTTGTAAAGAAAATCATTTCGGTAGGACACTTTGCGCTCATCCGGATCATTCTAAAAAACAGCATTCCCAGCGTCGCAATGCTCGCCCTGATCTTAATGGTGCGGTACTTCCTAAACGGCCGTCTCGCCCCATTGCCGGAGCTTACATTGTCAGTACTCGCCGGCGCAGGGGCATACTTTCTGCTAATGAAAAGATATCACCCCGAGATTTTAGCCTCCAAGGGCATTTCATGAAAAATGCCGGTAAGATCTCTCCTACCGGCACCTTCTCACAAAAATTTACTGCTAAGCCGAGTTCCGTGCCGCATTGATAATCCCGAACATCGCCCGAATAATGAGCTGATTATAGGTCTCCACATCAACCGGCAGTTCCTTCGGATCGCCTGCGAGCATTTGCAATGCATATTGCTGGATGGTGATCAACGGCAATACGATACGCTCGCGGGTTTTAATGGAAACTTTGGTGACGTTGTTGCTATCGAGCAGCTCCTTCTGGCCCGATACATCAAGCAAAAGCTCGCGTGTAAGCAAGAATTCGTTATACATTTTATCCCAGAACTCACGGTAATCCTCATCGTCGCGAAGGTACTTGGTGGCCGGGAAGAATGCTTTGGAGAGCGACTGCATTGAGTTTTCGATCAACGTCCGAAAGAAAAGCGATTTCTGATAAAGCTTTTTGATATCATCGACTTTGTTCTCCTTCGCCAGTTCCTTGATCGCGGTACCGAAACCGTAAAATCCGGGCACATTCTGTTTCATCTGCGCCCATGAACCTACGAACGGGATTGCCCGCAAATCTTCGAATTTCAGGCCTTCGTCGTCGTTGCCGCGTTTGGTCGGACGGCTACCGATGTTGGTTTGTCCGTAAAAACGCAATGGCGTCTTTTTGTCGAGGTACTTGACAAACATCGGGTGGTTTTTCAAGTCCAGATAGGAATTGTAGGCAATTTCAGCCATTTCCTCGATCAGATCTTTGTCTGCATCCGTCAGTTCATCTTCGCGGTGACCTTTGAAAAGGTGGTTTTCAAGGCCGGCGGTGAACAGCCTTTCCAGGTTATACATGGCCGTCGTAACGGTGCCATAATTGGAACTGATGGTCTGTCCCTGAACCGTAAGCTGGATTTCCTTATCCTCGATATCCTTGCCCAGTGATGAATAAAAGTTGTGGTTGTTGCCGCCCCCACGTGCCGGAGGTCCCCCGCGGCCGTCGAAGAATGTGACTTTAATGCCAAATTCACGCGAAACCTTGGTCAGCTCTTCCTTCGCGCGGTAGATCGACCAGTTGGCTCGCAGATAGCCGCCGTCTTTGGTGCCATCCGAAAAGCCCACCATGATCGTCTGGTGATTCTCGCGGTTGCTCAGGTGGTTGCGGTAGTAATCGTTTTCATATAGCGAGCGCATAATGTCCGGTGCATTGGCCAGGTCATCTACCGTTTCAAAAAGCGGTACTACGTCGAGCGCCAGCTTGCCCTGTTCGTCTGCAATCAGGTTTTTGGCCAACGCTACCACCTGCATTACATTCAGTGCGGAAGTATTGTTGCTGATTACATACCGGTGCGCGCCTTTTTCACCATTCTTCTCCTGGATCGTCTTGATCGCCCGGATCGAACCAAGGATGTCCTTAGTAAGCTCATCCTCATAGTCTTCATCCCGAAGCGGTATATTCAGGGAAAGCAGCAGGTCGATCTTCTTGGCCTCATCCCAACTCTCGTAATCGCTGTATTTCAGCAGCGGAATCTTCCTTTCCAGTCTTTTCAGAATATCCTCCCAGGCCTTGCCATGCTTGCGGCTATCCTGACGGACGTCGAGGCTTGCGAAGAAAAAACCGAATAGATTGAGTTTTAAAATAAAGTTATCAAGCAACTCCACGAACAACCCCTGATGCTTGTTCACCAGCACTTCGCGCGCTTTGAGCAACTCGTCGATCAGCTCCTGCGCATTTTCGTATCCTTCTTCAAACGGCCCGAAAATGGTGCTGTTCATCTTTTTCTCCGCCAGCGAAACCGCTTCGTCGACTCCTTTAAACGTCAGGCGGCGTTTTAATTGGCGGATATCCCGATAGTAGCCACGCAACAGCGTCTCGCGCAGGCGGTCGGCGACTTTGAGTGTGATTTCGGGGTTCACAAACGGGTTCCCGTCGCGGTCCCCGCCCGGCCAGAAGCCCAGACGGAACACATTCGGGTAAGGCCAGTCGTGAACGCTCATTCCCAGGCCATTAATGAGTTTTTCAAGAATGGACGGAATGGCATCATAATATACATTTTCGAGGAACCAGCACAGGCTCACCGCCTCATCGAAGGGTGTGGGTTTTTCATGGTTAATGAAAGCCGTTTTCCCAAGCTGCAACAGCAACTGGTTTACCTCTGTAAAGTCGTTTGCCTTGATTGCATCTTCCAGATCGTTGATAATGCCCAACACTTTGCCGGAATAAAACTGGGTCGGGTGGGCAGTCAGCACGATGCGCACGCTGAAATCTTCCAGCTTTGCGAGCAATTTCTTTTTCAGTTCGTCATTTTCCAGCCGTTCGGTCAGGTAGGTCACCGAGCCTTTGCCGGTCAGGTCGTGCGTTTCGTCAAAAGCAGCATCTTCCACTGAGTCGAAAAGCACCACCTGGCGTTCGATATATTGGATGAATGCAAAAAGCAAGTCCGCGCGTTCCTTGGGAGTAGCTGTTTCCAGGAGCTCTGAAAAAAAATGCTCGATGATTTCTTTGGGAGATTTGCCTTCCTGAAAGCCTACCTCGCTTTGCTGGGTCAGTATCGGAAGCAGAGAGCCAGTTTGGAAGATACCGCGATACGGTAAACTCAGAAACAGGCTATTAAAAATATTATACTTCGTTACAACTGCGTCCTGGAAACTATTATTCATAATGGAGTGACGAAATTATATTTTGAAATTTGCACTGAAGGCAAATATAACCTTAAAAAATGGGTTTCAGGCTTTGGGGTGCGCTTGTTGATGCGTTTTTTTAAGCTTTTCGATGGAGTTATGGGTGTAAATTTGCGTGGCGGCCAGGTTGGCGTGTCCCAGTAATTCCTTGATCGCATTCAGATCGGCGCCGCGGTTGAGCAAATGCGTGGCATAGGTGTGCCGGAGCACGTGCGGGCTCTTTTGCGACAGCGTCGTAACGGCGGAAAGGTATTGCTTCACTTTCCGCTGTACAAAAACCGGGTAAATAGCTTTATTTGAATCAGTCAACAGCAGAATGTCAGTATTTTCCTCCGGCGCACGCTGTTCTGAATATTTTTGAAGCAATTGTGCCAAAGAGGTGGAGACAGGCACTATCCGCTCTTTCGACCGTTTCCCGAAAACACGGATCGTGCGGGCGGGCAAGTTAAGGTCTTTTAATTCCAACTCCACGAGCTCCGAAAGCCGGATACCGCTGCCATACAGCAGTTCCATAATTACCCTGTCGCGCAGTCCTTCGAAATCGTCCGAAAATGTGCCTTCTTCAAAAAGCATTTCCATGGATTTCTCTTCTACAAATGCGGGCAGTTTTTTGCGGGTTTTCAAAGCCGACAGGATTTTCGTCGGATCACTATCAATGTGTTTTTTCTTCCTTAAATAACCAAAGAACGTCCGGAGCGTCGCAATTTTCCGGTTAATCGACGATGGGTTGAGTCCTTCTTCCATCATACTCACTACCCACGACCGGAGCATCGGCGCTTTGGCTGTTTCGGGCTCGGCGCAATCGTATTGGAAAAGAAGGTATTTCTGAAACTGTTCGAGATCAGTCTGATACGATTTGATCGTATGCGCACTCGAGCGCTTTTCGAATTGGAGGAATTCCAAAAATGGCGTTATCATACTCCGAACATACGAAAAGGAGCCATCTTATTCAAGATAGCTCCTTTTCGTATGATGTGGATACAATAATCCTATAGAAGTCTTTCAGAGAACCATTCCACCAGGAACTAGTCTTCTAAATGACCGTATGTTTTCTCTTTGTAAACTGCACGCAAAACTTCGAAACGACGCTTTACAGATGGCTTTTCAAAAGCTGTACGCGCACGAAGCTGGCGCATTGTACCAGTTCTTTCAAATTTCTTCTTGTAACGCTTAAGAGCGCGGTCAATCGATTCGTTGTCTTTGATGTTAATAATAAGCATGCTTATAATTTCTAATGTTCTTTGAATTGGTTTCTGAAATCGGACTGCAAAGAAAAACTATATCCGACAGAAAATCAAGAAATAACTCGTTAAAATTCGTTTATTTTTGTATCCATTGCATTGAAATGAAAGTCATTAACAGATTAAACAGCCCGATATGAGTTCGAGACTGGGAATAATTGATTTAGGTACCAACACTTTTCACCTGCTGATCGCGGAGCCCAACGGTGCTCATTTCAAGACCGTTTTCCACGAAAGCAGGCCTGCCAGGATCGGCCTGGGAGGTATCAACAAGCGCATTATCACCCCCGAAGCGCAGGATCGTGCGCTGGCCGTTCTCTCCTATTTCCGCGAGAAACTCGACTCCTTTGAAGTAATGCCCGAAAAGACTTTCGCGTTCGGCACCAGCGCGGTCCGCAATGCAGAAAACCGGCAAGCATTCTGTTCGGAAATTTTTGAAAAAACAAATATTGAAGTCACGATCATCGATGGTAACCGCGAGGCAGAATATATTTACCACGGTGTGCGCCACGGTGCCGACATTGGCGAGGGGCCTTCACTGATCATGGACATCGGAGGTGGCAGCGTCGAATTTATCATTGGCAACCGCTCGCAGATATTCTGGAAACAGAGCTTCGAAATCGGCGGGCAGCGACTCATGGAAAAATTCATGCGGAACGACCCGCTTTCCCAAGCCGACCGCCGGAGCCTGTACAATCATTTTGACGAAAACCTCATTCCCCTCGCGAATGCGGTCCACCAATATGCCCCCGAAAAGCTGGTAGGCTCGTCGGGAACGTTTGATACCCTTGTCGATATCGACTTTCACCACCGCACGGGCGACTGGCCACCGGCATCGGAAACCGATTTCAATATCCCCCTGGAAGAATTTTACCGCGCCTATGCCCTCATCCTATCCGGCAACCACGACGAACGCATGGCGATCCCCGGTATGATCGAGCTGCGTGTGGATATGATCGTAGTGGCCGTCTGCCTGATCGACTACGTGCTCAAAACACATGGCATCGGGCAAATCCAGGTTTCGAAGTATGCCCTCAAAGAAGGCGTCCTCGCCGAATTGATGGCACGCTGACCACCCAACAACTCATTTAATTACACCTTTATACTTTATCCCAAAACCAACTCTATGAGATTAATGCGTTACCTTCTCCTCGCGACGCTGGCATTCGTGTATATGCACGACGCCCACGCGCAACGAAAGAAAAAGAAAGACAAACAAGAAGATGTCAAGATCGACAAGGCCGTCGACGCGGTGGCATCTGCGGTAAAAGACAAGCTGAAAGACGACAAAAAGAAAGGCCCGAAGGCATTCAAAGATCTGATCGATAGTACCAATGCAATCAGCCAGAAAGGCATGATTTCCGTTCATAAGATGGAAGACAAATGGTATTTCGAAATCGCCGATTCACTTCTGAACCGCGATATTATGGCTGTTACCCGATATTCCAAAACCGCGGCAGGCGGAGGAATCTTCGGCGGTGAGGAAGTGAACCGCCAGATGATCCGTTGGGAAAGGGGAATGGATAATAACCTTCTGCTGCGCTCTGTGACGATCGTTGTGACCAGCCCCGACAGCACCAAACCTATTTTCCAGGCCGTCAAAAACTCCAATTCCGACCCTATTATCGGTGTTTTTGATATTAAAGCCGTGAAAAAAGACCCCGAGAAATCCTCGGTGATCGATGTTACCGAGTTTTTCAACTCCGATAACCAGGTATTCTCGTTAAGTTCCGTCAGCAAACAATTGCTGAAACTTGCAGCGTTCAAAAAAGAAGCCTCCTTTATTTCCAAAATCTGTACTTACCCGATTAATACCGAAATCCGGACGATCAAGACGTTCAATGTGACGCCCCAGGTGCTGACACCCACACCGGTCCCTTCGGTCGGTCAGTACCTCCCTTCCGGCCTGGATGCCGGGGTTGTAACATTTGAAATGAACTCCTCACTGATCCTGCTGCCGAAGTCGCCGATGAAAAAACGCATTTTCGATAGTCGGGTTGGTTATTTTGCTAATCAATATGCCACTTTCAGCGAGGAATCGCAGCGTTCCGACACGGAGGTTTTTGCCGTAAGATGGCGCCTCGAACCAAAAAATGCCGAAGACGCCCGCAAACAAAAAAACGGCGAACTGATCGAACCTAAAAAACCGATCGTTTATTACATTGACCCGGCGACACCCGAGAAATGGCGCAAATACCTCAAAGCCGGTGTCGACGACTGGCAGGTTGCATTTGAAAAAGCGGGCTGGAAAAACGCCATTCGTGGCGAGTATTGGCCTGAAAGCGACACCACAATGAGCCTCGAAGATGCCCGCTACTCGGTAATCCGCTATTTCGCGGCCGATATACAGAATGCTTACGGGCCTAATGTGCACGACCCGCGCAGTGGCGAGATCCTCGAAAGCCACATTGGCTGGTACCATAACGTAATGCGCCTGCTACGCAACTGGTATATTATCCAGGCCGCGGCCGTAGACCCCAAAGCCCGTACCAAGAAATTTGATGATGAATTGATGGGCCAGCTCGTTCGTTTTGTATCGTCGCACGAGATTGGGCATACGCTTGGCTTGCGCCACAACATGGGCGCCAGCTCGGCTACACCAGTTGAAAAGCTACGCGACAAGGCTTGGGTTGAAGAACACGGCCATACCTCCTCCATTATGGATTATGCGCGTTTCAATTACGTGGCACAGCCGGAAGACGGTATTACCAACCTCTTCCCACGCATCGGCGACTACGACAAATGGGCCATTCAATGGGGTTACAGCAACTTCCCGGACGCCAAAGATGCCCAATCCGAAAAGCTGGCGCTGAATACCCTGACCAAAGCGGCTTACCAGGACAACCGCCTGCATTTTGGAACGGAAATCAGCCCGTACGACCCACGCTACCAGACCGAAGATTTGAGTGACAATGCCATGAAAGCTTCGGAATATGGCATCAAAAACCTGAAACGCATTATCCCGAACCTGATCGAATGGAGCAAGGAAGACGGCGAAAGCTATAAAGAACTGGATGAAATTTATGGCAATGTGGTAACGCAATACCGTCGCTACCTGGGCCACGTGATCAAAAATGTAGGCGGTATTTACGACACACCGACTACCTACGATATGGAAGGCCCGACTTTCACGACCGTTCCCAAAGCCACGCAAAAAGAAGCGATCGACTTTTTGAATGCGCAGCTTTTCAAGACGCCAACCTGGCTTCTGGACCAGAATATCCTGAACAAAACGAAGCCTGAAACCGGTATGGAGGCAGTGAAAGCATTGCAGGAATATGCATTAACAGCCCTTTTCGCTGGCGACCGCGCGGTACGACTGATGGAAACAGGTATTTCTGCCAAAAATTACACGCTCGACGATCTTTTTACCGATCTGGAAGCGGGAATATGGTCGGAAGCCAAAACCGGCAAGCCGATTGACCTTTACCGCAGGAATCTTCAAAAAGTGTATGCCGAAAAGCTGGTTTCCTTACTGAAACCGGGCCGGGCTAATGTCCAGTCCATTCCGGTAGGCATTACCTACGGCTTCTCGACCCGCTCGGTAGAACTTGAAAAAACCGACTTACCGTCTATTGCCCGCGCGCATTTGGAGCAATTGAAAACCACTGTAAATGCGGCCATCGCGAAAAGCACCGACAAGAATACGCGGTACCATTTGCAGGATGTGTCCCAGAGAATCAAGCAGGCGCTCGATCCTAAATAATGCATAATGAATCAGGCAGGTCATAACGGCTTGCCTGATTTGTTTTCTAACCTTTGAAAAATGGCTGAACTCACCGAATTGCTTCGCCAACACCCCGCATTCTCTGCTATTGTGCAGAACGGCAAACCGTATTGCAAGCTGGATTTTACGGCTGGCAATGCAGATTTGCTAACGCGTGACCTGTCGGAAACGCGTGATTTCTCCGATTATGTTTTTCACGAGCTTTTAGCGGGCAATGCTTATAATGGCATCGGCGGCTACGGCGAAAACCGTGTCATTTACCGGCATCGGAAACACTTCACAGCCGACAGCGAAAAGCCCCGCAGCATTCACCTGGGCGTCGATATCTGGACGGATGCAGGCACGCCGCTTTACGCGCCACTGGATGCGACGGTGCACAGCTTTGCTTTCAACAACCATTATGGAGATTATGGCCCTACCATTATCCTTGCACACGAACTGGACGGAATCCCGTTTTTCACGCTTTACGGGCATTTATCGCTAAACTCACTGGAAGGTTTGTTCGAAGGCAAAACGATTAAAGCCGGCGAAGACCTCGCCGCCATCGGCCCCTACCCTGAAAATGGCGACTGGCCGCCGCATCTACATTTCCAGATTATTCGGAACATGGGAGATTACAAGGGCGACTTCCCCGGCGTCTGCCATGCTGCGGATCGGGACTATTATTTGGATTTATGTCCTGATCCTGCGTTGATTTTGAGGATTAGTGATTAATGTTTCTTCTCCAAATTCGGCAAGAACCCGGTCAACAAACCAATCAGCGGCAAAAACGAGCAGATCCAGAAAACATATTCA
Organism: Dyadobacter sp. 22481; assembly: GCF_052044875.1. Lineage (NCBI taxonomy): Bacteria > Pseudomonadati > Bacteroidota > Cytophagia > Cytophagales > Spirosomataceae > Dyadobacter > Dyadobacter sp. 22481. The sequence goes on along the minus strand of NZ_JBQENV010000006.1, from coordinate 126,966 downwards.
ATACTGGTCTTATCAGCTACCGTACCAAGAATGGCCGAACCGATGCCGGCGATGCCGAATGCAAAACCGAAGAACAAGCCGGCGATCATTCCTACTTTGCCGGGAATCAATTCCTGCGCGTACACAAGGATTGCCGAGAATGCGGAAGATAAGATCAGACCGATAATGCAGCTTAATACACCCGTCCAGAACAGGTCGACGTAAGGCAACAGCAACGCAAATGGCGCCGCGCCAAGAATAGATATCCAGATCACATACTTACGACCGATCCGGTCGCCTACCGGCCCGCCAATGAATGTCCCTGCCGCTACCGCAAACAGAAAAGCAAACAAGTAAATCTGCGAGCTCTGAATGGACACGCCGAATTTGTCGATCAGGTAAAAGGTGAAGTAGCTCGAAATGCTAGCCATATAAATGTATTTCGAGAAGATCAGCAGGAGCAGAATACCTATCGAAACTACCACTTTGGATTTCGACAAAGTGGTTTCCTGCTTTACTGCGCCGGTCGCTTTTTTGACAACCGTGGTCAGATTTTGCTTGTACCAGCCGCCTACCCACGAAAGGATAACAATAGCCAGCAACGCCACCAGCGAAAACCAGATCACCTGGAAGCGGCCATAAGGCAGCAATATCAGTGCCGCCAGCAATGGCCCAAGCGAGCTGCCCGCATTACCCCCCACCTGAAAAAGCGATTGCGCCATCCCGTGCTTGCCCCCGGATGCCATGCGCGCCACACGCGAAGCTTCGGGGTGGAATACCGCCGATCCAATCCCGATAAGACCTACGGAAAGCAATACAATATGAAAGCTATTTGCCATTGAAAGCGATACGAGCCCCAGCAAAGTAAAACACATGCCGACTGCCAATGCATAAGGCTGAGGCCTTTTGTCCGTATATGAGCCTACAAGCGGCTGAAATACAGACGCACTCACCTGGAATGTAAATGTAATGAGCCCGATCTGTGAAAAACTCAAATGAAACGACTCCTTCACCATCGGATAAATCGACGGAATGAGGGATTGCATTGTGTCGTTCAGCAAGTGAGAGAAACTTAGCGCCAGAAGAATTGGAAATACTGTCTGGGAAGCGGAAACTGCTGTTGTGTCCACGGCGGCCGTAGATTCAGCGGAAGAATTCTGGTCGAAACTTTTCATAGGCATTCAAAATGTCCCCGACTTGTTGTTTATACAAGTCGGGGCTAAAAAAGAATGATAAAGGTATCGATTCCCGGCCGAACTATGGCCAGAAACCAAATAAAATTCTATTTACGATGGATCACGGTGGCTGCCGACTGGGCTCCGGCCAGGATGGTAATATCCGCAATCGTAACGCGGTCAGGCGCATTGACGGCGTACAGGATCGCATCGGCGATGTCACCGGGTTGCAACGGATCGAAACCCTGGTACACCTTTTCGGCCCTATCTTCATCACCTTTAAAGCGGACAAGCGAAAATTCAGTCTCGACGGCGCCCGGCGCCACATTGGTTGTCTTGATGCCGTGCTGTGTGAGTTCAAGGCGCATTCCCTCGCTGATGACCTCCACGGCGGCCTTTGAAGCGCAGTAGACCGCGCCATTCGGGTAGGTTTGCTTCCCGGCAATGGAGCTGATGTTTACAATATGCCCTTTGCCGCGTTCGAGGAGCAGTGGAATAATGGCTTTCGAAACGTAGAGAAGCCCCTTTACATTGCCATCGATCATCGCGTCCCAGTCGTCGGTATCGCCTTCATCGAGCGTGCCGAGGCCGTGGGCATTGCCTGCATTGTTGACCAGGATGTCGATGTTTTTCCACTCGTCGGGCAACGAACCTACTGCTGCCAGCACTCCGCCCTTGTCACGAACGTCAAACAAGAGTGTGGTCACCTTTACTTTTGAAGCCAGTTCAAGGGCAACTTCGTCGAGACGCTCCTGGCGGCGGCCGCACAAAATAAGGTCTATTCCAGCCCCGGCAAATGCTTCTGCCGTGGCCTTGCCGATACCGGATGTAGCTCCGGTAATAAATGCAATACGGGACATTGAGTGAATGGTGTGGAGTGAATTTACTTTTTGTTTTTAGGAATATTCAGGCTGCTGAACTCCCCTTTTTCCAGCTGTGCCGCCTGATTGAAAAGTTGTACCGCCTGTTGATAAACATTATCGCCCGGGTTTAGAACCTGAAATACCTCGTTGTTCAGACCGCTCTTTTGCTTTCTTCCCCACACATAGCGACCGATAATCGCCTTGGTTTGCGAGGTAATGAGCGATTTGGAAAGGTTCAGTTCTTTTTCATTCGGTTTGATACCCGCCTTCGAAGCGTCTTTCACCAACTCGGCCAGCATTACATCCGACACCTGGAAGGATTTCAGGAATTCCTTGAACGGCTGCTTTTCAAGTTTTTTCTGGTTTTCGTTGGCATAGCGCAGCGCATATTCACGAATAATGTTTTTGGAATACAACTCAAACAGGTATTTGCTGTTCATCAAAGTATCTTTTGCAACAAAAATATCCGGGGTAATACCGCCTCCACCGTACACGACGCGGCCGCCGTCGGTTTTATAAATCTTGGTTTTATCAAATTTGATGCTGTCGGCATTGAAAAGCTCCCCGCTTTCGTAACGGTGCGTCAGGTCCTGGCTGTAATCTTCTCCCTTACCCATTTCATAGGGCTTCTGAATGCTCCGGCCACTTGGCGTATAGTAGCGCGAAATGGTCAGGCGCAGCTCGGAGCCGTCAGACAGTTTGATCGGCATTTGTACCAGGCCTTTCCCATATGACCTGCGTCCGACAACCAATGCACGATCGTGATCCTGTAAGGCGCCGGCGAGAATTTCGGAGGCTGATGCACTGCCTTCGTCAACGAGCACGATCAGTGGTCCTTGTTCAAAAAGACCGTCTACATGCGAGCGGGTTTTACGATCGAACCGGCTGTCTTTACCTTCCGTATAAACTAGCAACTTATCACCGGCGATAAATTCGTCGGCCATACTCGTGGCGCGCTCCATGTAGCCGCCGGGATTGCCGCGAAGGTCAAGGATGAGGTTTTTCAATCCACTGGCCTTCAATGTTTTTAATGCAGATTTGAATTCGTCGAATGTGGTTTCCGAGAAACGGCTTACTTTAATGTAGCCAATTTCCTGGTCCACCATGTAGGATGCATCCACCGAATAAGTCGGAATACGGTCGCGCACCACCGCAAAATTCATTTTGTCCTTCAACCCGACCCGTTCGATCGCCAGATCGACTTTCGTTCCTCTCTTACCACGCAATAGCTTGTAAACCTGCGCATTGGTAACTCCGGGGCCCGACAAGTTTTCTTTATTAACAGAAATAATGCGGTCGCCACTCTGAATACCAGCGGCCTCGGAAGGCCCGCCGCTCAATGGCGTTACCACATAAACCGTATCGTTATAAATATTAAATTCAACGCCAATGCCGTCGAAACCGGATTCCAGCTGCGACCGTGCCGCCGTAGCCTCCTCGGCATTGAAATAAGCCGTGTGCGGGTCGAGTTTTTCGAGCATTTTGGAGATCGAGAAATCGACCAGCTCGTCGGTATTTACTGAATCCACGTAGTTATTTTCCACCAGCATCAGTACTTCCCTGAACTTGCCATAGCCCTTTGCAACGTCCGAAAGCTTCTTGCCACCGCTGAAAAATGTACTCCCGAGCAGCACTCCTGCCGCCAGCGTGATGGCAATGATGATAGGCAAACGAACTACGGATTTCGAGTTCTGGATGGGGGGTTGGGGGCTATGTGAATTCATACCTGTAAAAATTAGGAGTATGGGCTGGCGTCGCGGGAATTGGATATTTCCCCAACGTGAATTAAACAATTTTGGTTGCCTAATGCAAATGAATGCAGGGCGTTAACATACCAACAGCACGTATTTCTAGATAAATGCTTTAAGTGATTCGGGATTGCGCATCGTATCGATATTAATGCACTTCGCCGGATCCTGCCCCATGAGTATCCGTTTCATAGGCGCCTCCATCTTTTTGCCATTGATCGTATAAGGGATATCGCCCACCTGCTCAATGGTATCCGGCACGTGGCGCGGGCTGTATTGGGTCCGCAGTGTGTCCCTGATCTGCTTTTTCAACTCATCGGTCAATTCCTTGTCTTTTGCCAGGACGACAAAAAGCGAGATTGTACCCTCACCGTTCGATTTTTCGAGGTAAACGGCCAGGCTGTCCTTCACATCCGGAATGCTTTCGACTGCCCGGTAAATTTCCGCGGTCCCGATGCGGACGCCACCGCGGTTCAAAGTGGCATCGGAGCGGCCGTAAATAATCACCGATTTCCGGTCCGTAATCTTGATCCAGTCGCCATGTCGCCATACGTGCGGGTACATTTCGAAATAGCTGGAAATGTATTTTTCGTCGTGTTCGTCATTCCAGAAATAGATTGGCATCGACGGCATGGGCTGCGTAATAACCATTTCACCCAGCTCATTCAACACCGGTTTCCCGTCCTCGTCAAAAGCTTCTATTCTCGCCCCCAGCATCCTGCACTGGATCTCTCCTGCGTACACAGGCAGGAGCGGGCACCCCCCTACAAACGCGCTGCACACGTCCGTGCCCCCGCTCAGGGAGATCAGCCAAACGTCCTTTTTGACTTGTTTGTAAATCCATTCAAATGCTTCCGGTGGCAGCGGCGAGCCCGTAGAACCAATCGTTTCGAGGTGGCTCAGCCGCTCAGAAGTAATGCTGACGCCGCTTTTCATGGAAGCAATAAAGAATGCTGCCCCGCTGCCGAAATGTGTGATGCGCGCCTTTTCGGCCAGTGTCCAGAGCACTTGCGACGACGGATAGGCCGGGGCACCGTCGTACATCACCAATGTGGCTCCACAAAGCAAAGAGCTCATGGCGTAGTTCCACATCATCCAGCCGGTGGTGGAATACCAGAAATACCGGTCTCCCGGCTTTACATTCTGATGCAGCATTAGCGCTTTCATATGCTCGATCAGGCAGCCGCCGACGCTATGAGTAATGGCTTTGGGTTTGGCCGTCGTACCGGAAGAGTAAAGAATCCAGATCGGGTGATCGAACGGTACCGGTTCGAAATCTATACCGAAGTTTTCAAAATGCAGAATGTCATCCCAGGCGGTGAAGCGGTCTGGACGCGTTTCTGAAAATATATTATCGATCAGCACCGTGTCTTTCACGCTGGGCAATGCCGCGGAGAGCTCGCCGGCGAAGGCGGTAATGTCATAGCTTTTGCCGTTATAAGCGTAGCCGTCCACAGTAAACAAAACCTTCGGCTCGATCTGTAAGAAGCGCTCGGTAATGGCCGGTTTTCCAAAGTCGGGCGAGCACGACGACCACACTGCCCCTACCGCATTCGTCGCCAGAAACGCGACTACCGCCTGCGGAATATTGGGCAGTACCGCCGCCACGCGGTCTCCCGGCTTCACACCGCGTTGTTTCAGCCAGGTGGATACGGCTGCCACCTGCGTTTCGAGCGTTTCCCAGGATATTTCAATGAGTTCCGATTTTTCCGACTGGAAGAGGATCGCCGGACGGTCTTTTGTTTTATTCCTGAAAATATGTTCGGCATAATTCAGCTTCGAGCGCGTGAACCAGCGCGTCCCGATCAGGCCATTCAATGGCTTTTGCAGCACTTCCAGGTACAGATCGTGCGATTTGACATTGAAGTAATTCCAAAGACTTTCCCAGAAATCTTCCAGGTCGGTCACCGACCACTCCCAAAGATCGTGATAGGAACGGAAATAGAGGCCCTTTTTGACAAAAAGCCAGTCCATATACTTTTTCAGATTGGACTGCTCCAACAGGGTCCTTCCCGGTCTCCACAAAGGTTGCGCCTGTGCGTCAGCTGACATAATACAATTGTTAATGAAGGTTTAGTTAGGTAAAAATCGCTGTTTTTGCGGCATTTTCTCCAATAGTACTTATAAACGTTTGCATATCATTTCTGACATAAACACGTTCGAAAATTTTTACCCGGAAAAATTCATGTATCTTTGCAGGCTAATTTTTTAAACACTAGTACTCTGACCATCAGATACGTTGGCTAACCAGTTTTAGTGGCAATTCATACCATTTTGTGCGAATTAAAGCACTAATCGGTTACAAGGTAAATTTGTAAGAGGAAATAAATCCAGTAGTGATACTGCATTCCTAATGAGAAACAGAAGCAATTCAAAAGGCGGCAACAGTTCCCGCCCATCAGCCGGAGGCTCCAAAGGTGGAGGCGGCTACTTCAAACGCACTAAGCCTGAGACCGAAAGCCGGTTCAGCAAGCCCAGCGTAAAAAAATCCAGTCTGAAATTTTCAGCTCCATCCGAAAACAGAGGCCAGAAAGCACGTCCGAGCTTCGATCATGAGAAGCCGCGCGACGATCGCTCAGGCTTCGGTAAGCCGGGCTTCGACAAGCCGGGATTCGATAAGCCTGGATTCGGTAAGCCACGATTTGACAAGCCTCGCTTCGACAAGCCCGATTTCAAGAAATACGGATCAGACCGTGGCGACAGCCAGCGCCCGTTCCGTCGTGAAGGCGATTCTGCCGACCGCGGTTTCAAAAAAGACTTCCGTTCCGGCGACCGCCCTGGTGACAGAAAACCATTTGCCGATCGTCCTGAAAGAGCCGGATTCGGTGGCGGAGACCGCAATCGTGAGTTGAAACCCCGTTTCGACAGGGATAACGACGAACGCGAGTTCAGGCCACGTCCGGACAGAGATTCACGCGACTTCAAATCACGCCCGGAAAGAAGCAACGGTGACCGCGAATTCAAGCCGAGCTTCGATAAGCCGAGATCCGACAGAGATAGCGGCAGCCGTGAATTCAAACCGAGATCCGACAGAGACAGCGGCAGCCGTGAATTCAAGCCAAGATCCGACAGAGACAGCGGCAGCCGTGAATTCAAGCCAAGATCCGACAGAGACAATGGCGACCGTGAATTCAAACCAAGGCCTGAAAGAGGTAATAATGAGCGTGAATTTAAGCCGGGCTTCGATAAGCCGGGCTTCGACAAGCCGCGCCTCGAAAGAGACAATGGTGATCGTGAGTTTAAGCCGCGTTCCGAAAGAGAAGGAGGTGAATTTAAGCCACGTGCGGAGCGTGCGGGCGACGATAGGCCCGGCCGTTCATTCAACCGGAATGAAGGTTCATTTAAAAAAAAAGACGATAGGGAGGACAAACCCTACCGCTCCCGTTTCCAAGACGACGAACAGCTGCCGGACCGCAGCGGGTTGGAGAGACGCGTAGGCCGGTACGAAACCGCACCGCGTTATAATCTGGAAAGCTACGATCAAAAGAAGAAAGCATCACCGAGGCATAAAGACAAGGAAGAAGGCGATGAGATCCGTCTCAACCGGTACATCGCCAATGCGGGTATTTGCTCCCGCCGCGAAGCCGACGACCTGATTTCTTCCGGCCAGATTTCGGTTAATGGCAAGATCGTTGCCGAAATGGGTTACAAAGTGCGTCCTACCGACGTCGTGAAATACGGCAAGAAAGCATTGAACCCTGAGAAAATGGTGTATATCCTGATCAACAAGCCAAAGGATTATATAACCACCACCGACGATCCAGAAGAGCGCAAAACCGTGCTCGACCTGATCGCGGGCGCATGCTCGGAGCGCGTGTACCCGGTAGGCCGCCTCGACCGCAATACGACCGGTCTGTTGTTGCTTACTAACGATGGCGAATTAGCTGAAAAGCTGACGCACCCTTCCAGTGGTATTAAGAAGATTTATCAGGCAGAAATCGACAAGCCGATTACTACTGAGGATTTCGAGCAGCTGCAAGCCGGCGTAGAACTCGAAGACGGGTTTATCCGTCCCGACGAAGTGGGTCTGGTTACTCCGGACGCTCAGGTCGTAGGTCTTGAAATCCACAGCGGCCGCAACCGCATCGTTCGCCGGATGTTCGAGCATTTGGGCTACGAAGTTCAGAAACTGGACCGTACCGTTTTCGCTGGTCTGAACAAAAAAGATCTGCCACGCGGCAAGTGGCGTTTCCTGACCGAGAAAGAGGTGATTAAGCTGAAATTCTTGCTTTAACAGCAACGGTTATAAAACAAGAAGGGCTGCGATGATGATCATCGCAGCCCTTTCTTTATACATTCAATTATTACAATCTGAATCCGAATGAGTAGACATCGTAAGGAGCGTCAGGGTAAAGTCCCTCAAACTGCACCATCGATTCTTCTTTGCCTGCGATCGCAGCTTCAAATTCCTTCACAGTTTTGACAGCTTTGCCGTTAACTTTGGTGATAATGAAACCTTCTTCCACCTGTGAACGGGCGAACTTGCCGCCGTCGATAGACAGTACTTTCACACCGCCATCGATTTTGTAGCGCGATAGTCTTTGTTTTTCCTGATCGCTCAGGTTACCGAACTGCGCACCTAGCGAGCTCATTACAGCAGCCGATTCGTCTCTTTTGATGATTTCGGAACCACCTGTGCGATTACGCAACGTAATGCTCAGGTCTTTTTCCTTGCCGTCGCGGTTCACGGTCACATTCACTTTATCGCCAGGCTTGTGCAACCCGATCGATTGCTGCAATTCAGGGATCGAGTGGATGTTCATACCGTCCACTTTAACGATCACGTCGCCTTTGGCAACACCGCCCGCTTTGGCTGCGCTATTTTCGGTGAAATCACGAACGTAAACTCCGTCATTTACTTTCACACCATATTCTTCGGCTTTTCTGCTGTCGAGGTCGTCAAGAGAGATTCCCAGATACCCGCGTTGTACATTACCGAATTTGATCAGATCGCTCGATACCTTTTTCACAATGCTCGAAGGCACCGCAAATGCGTAACCTGCGAAGCTACCTGTGGGGCTCGCAATGGCGGTATTAATACCGATCAGCTCGCCTTTCAGGTTTACCAATGCACCACCACTGTTGCCAGGGTTCACCACGGCATCGGTCTGAATGAATGATTCCAGCGGTGAGTCACCGGCAGTAGCCGCAGTAGGCTGCATTTGGTTACGGCGTGATTGGCCGATAATGCCCAATCCCCGGCCTTTTGCACTCACGATACCGGCTGTTACCGTAGATTCGAGGTTGAAAGGGTTACCAACAGCCACTACCCATTCCCCTACTTTCACCGCGTCGGAGTTACCCAGCGTTACGGCCGGCAGATCTTTGCCTTCAATTTTAATCACGGCAATATCCGTGGAAGGATCGGTACCGATCACTTTCGCGCGAAATTTGCTTTTGTTATGCAGCGTCACTTCCAGCTCCTGCGCACCTTCCACCACGTGGTTGTTGGTAACGATGTACCCGTCGCCAGAGATGATCACACCCGAACCGGTTGCTTCCGATTGCTGAGGGCCGCGTTGGCCACCACCAAAATCGTCACCGAAGAAATCCCGGAAAATGTCGGGGATCTGCTGTTGCCCACGGGATTGTTGGCGTGTAATAGTCGATTTAATATGGACCACTGTTGGTGTGGTAGCCTCGGCGGCATAAACGAAGTCGCCCGGAGCACCCGCTGGCGCGCCTGCAGATGTGAAACGTGCTATATTTTCAGAAGCCGCTTCTTTAAAAATCACATCTTTATCATGATCAGGAGCCAGGAATTTGAGGCCAGCTATGGTTGACGCACTTGAAATCAACCCAACCAACACCAAACCTTTCCAATTTGTTTTCATAGACATATGTTGGGGTTATATTTTTATGGACAAATAACGTAAATCGGTTAACAAATTATTCCCGTCGTAGATTCGTTTAACATCTTTTAACAAAGATATTCGATTTGGGAATTTACTAAAATATCCTGCCAGGCGATTATCCATTGGTCTCACAAAAAAGGCGTTATCCTTTCGAATAACGCCCATTATGTAAGTCCGGCAGATTAAGCGATCTCGATCTGGCGGGCCGGTTTTTCTTTCGCTTCCTCACGTTTCGGCAAAGCGATGCTTAGAATGCCATCGGCATAGTTAGCCTCGATCCTGTCGCCGTCGACGGTATTAGGCAAAGTGAAGGTCCTTTGGAAAGATGAATACTTAAATTCCTTCCTGGTGTACTTCTCGTTTTTGTTCTCTTCCTTCTGCTCTTTCTCAGCTGAAATGGTCAGTTGATTCTTTTCAAGGTTCAGTTTGAAGTCTGATTTTTGAAGGCCCGGAGCCGCTACTTCGATGCGGAAACCTTCTTCGTTTTCAACCACGTTCACAGCTGGTACGGTGCCCGCAAATGCAGGCGTGTTGTATTCGTTAAAAAGATCCTTACCAAAAAATCCGTTCAAATAAGATGGACCTGCGAAATGTTTGACTAATGTGCTCATTGCTATAAGGTTTTATGTTTTTAGTTTTTCTGTTTTCTTTTAACCTCACGGTTATGCCCTCTATTTAACAACTTCTGTTCCGGGCTTGAAAAACTGAAAAAATAGCGCCAAAATGACCGATTTCACCAAAAACACGTTAGAAAATACAGACAAAATGACCGATTCGCGTTTGCAAAAATGACAAAAACGCCATTAGCCCATTGGAAAACCAATGAGCGGATATTCACCAGGAAGCAGGGTTATTTCAATTCAAGGATGGCACAGGCCTGCTCAGAGGCAGACTGCTCGGCTTTCTTCTTGGTAAAGCCATTACCTGTTGCAAAAGGCTCGTCGTTGACGAGGATCTGGGAGATGAATTCGCGGTGGTGGCGGGTGCCCCGTTCTTCAAGTATTTCAAAACGGATTTCCTTGCCTTCGCGCTGCGCCCATTCGATAATGAGGCTTTTGAAGTTTACATTGTTCTGGATAATGTTGTCCAGATCGTAATGCGTGATGAGCTTGCTGATAATAAAGGTACGCGTAAAACGGAAACCCTTATCGAGATAAATAGCGCCTACGAATGCTTCGAGCGCGTCCCCATACATGGATGAGCGGGGCGACATCCCGCGGCGGTTACCATCGTATTCGATCAACCGGTCGAGCCCCAGCTTACGCGAAATCTGGTTCAACGACTCGCGGTTCACGATCCGTGAGCGAATTTCGGTAAGGAAACCTTCGTCTTTGTAGGGATATTTGGTAAAAAGAAATTCTGCTACCACCATGCCCAGCACCGCATCGCCCAGGTATTCCAAACGCTCGTTCGATTCCCTGAAACCTTTGATTGCGGTTTCACGGGAAGCGGAGGTATGCCTGAAAGCCAGCTGATAAACGCCAAGATTGGAAGGCTTGTCGCCAATGACATGCGCGATCGACTCCTTAAATTTTTTATCCTCAGCACTTCCGGTCCTGAAAAGGGAAAGAATCGGTATAAGAATTCGCTTTGCCAATGGTAGAGATTTAATCAGTCTTCGTACTTTTTGAAAACGACTGATGCATTATGACCTCCGAAACCGAATGTGTTACTCAAAGCGATATTTACGCGACGTTTTTCAGCTTTATTGAATGTCAGCTTCAACCGCGGATTGATTTCCGGGTCGTCGGTAAAGTGGTTAATGGTAGGCGGCACGACCTGGTCTTTGATCGCCATGATACAGGCGGCAGCTTCGATGGCTCCTGCTCCTCCCAATAAATGCCCTGTCATCGATTTCGTAGAGCTGATATTCAGATCATATGCATGCTCGCCGAAGAATTTTTCTATGGCTTTGATCTCCTGCGGATCACCGATCGGGGTTGATGTGCCGTGGGTATTGATGTAATCGATTTCCTCAGGCTTGATACCCGCGTTTTCGATCGCATTTTTCATTACAATAAAGGCTCCCAGTCCTTCCGGATGCGGGGCTGTGATGTGATAGGCGTCGGAAGACATACCGGCACCGATCATTTCGGCGTAAATATTGGCCCCGCGTGCTTTCGCATGTTCGAGTTCTTCCAAAATAAGCGCTGCGCCACCTTCTCCGAGCACAAAACCATCACGGTCCTTGTCATAAGGGCGCGAGGCAGTTTCAGGCGAATCGTTTCTTTCGGACAATGCCTTTAATGCATTGAAACCGCCTACACCGGCAATCGTAACTGCCGCTTCCGAACCGCCGGAGATACACACGTTCATCAAACCGAGTTTGATGTAGTTGAATGCATCGATCAATGCGTTGGTCGCCGAAGCACAGGCCGAAACGGTGATAAAATTGGGTCCCCGGAAACCGTACCGGATCGACAAAACACCGGAGGCGCTGTCGACGATCATTTTCGGGATAAAGAAAGGATTGAAGCGAGGTGTCCTGCCGTTCTCGGAGAAGTTCATCACTTCTTCCTCGAAAGTTTTGAGGCCACCGATACCGGAGCCCCAAATTACACCGGCTTTGTCGAGATCAAGCGTATCTGCGTCAAAGCCGGCGTCCTTCATCGCTTCATCAGCCGCGATGACGGCGTATTGTGTAAAGGGGTCCATTTTACGGGCTTCTTGCCTTGGGATGTAATTCGTAACGTCCAGGCCTTTCACTTCACACGCAAAACGGGTACGAAACTTTTCAGCATCGAACCGCGTGATGGGGGCTGCACCGCTTACGCCTGCAACCAGATTTGACCAAAAGGTAGGAACATCATTGCCAACGGGCGTCAACGCGCCCATTCCTGTAATTACAACTCGCTTAAAACTCATAAAATTGGGACAGAAATAGAAGATTGTACTGGTAAAAACCGGATTACTTCACGTTTTCTTCCAGATATGCAACAGCCTGACCAACTGTACCGATGTTCTCTGCCTGATCGTCAGGGATAGAAAGATTGAATTCTTTTTCGAATTCCATAATCAACTCAACGGTGTCTAGAGAGTCCGCTCCCAAGTCGTTCTGGAAGTTTGCTTCCGGTGTAACCTCCGACTCTTCTACGCCGAGTTTTTCGACGATAATTTGCTTAACTCTTTCTGCAATTGCTGACATTTTATAATCACTTTTTGGTTAAAATCGCCACAAAGAAAGATATTTCAGTTCACTTTTTCAAAAATTTTTTAAACAGGCCATATTATTGCACAATCCCTGTTTAAAATAAAAAAAAGCAGGAAATCAGCCAATTATAAGGCATCTGTTTCAAGAAATCGATTGATTGCAAACAGAACATTACGGATAGCCGTACATTCGCGAAACATTTATCAATATCTATACCAACACCAGTATGATCTCGATACCGAAGCTGAAAAACACTGATTCGACCTCCTTTTTCCTCATGGCCGGTCCCTGTGCGATCGAAGGACGGGATATGGCCCTGCGAATCGCCGAGCATATCGTGACGGTTACCGACCGCCTTCGCATTCCCTATATATTCAAAGGTTCTTATCGCAAAGCCAACCGCACCAAGATCGATTCGTTTACCGGGATTGGTGATGAAAAAGCGCTGAAAATCTTGCAAGAAGTAAGTCAGACTTTTGGCATTCCTACTGTAACCGATATACATGAATCACACGAAGCCGCATTTGCCGCTGAGTATGTCGATGTTCTGCAAATACCCGCATTCCTCTGCCGCCAGACAGAACTCCTCGCAGCCGCAGCGCGCACAGGTAAGGCTGTGAATGTGAAGAAAGGGCAATTCCTTTCGGGTGCTTCGATGAAATTTGCTGCCGAAAAAATCAATGAAGTAAATCCGGACGCCCAAGTGATCCTCACGGATCGAGGCAACAGTTTCGGCTATGGCGATCTGGTTGTAGATTACCGTAACCTGCCCGAAATGGCCGCATTCGGCGTACCCGTAGTGATGGACTGCACGCATTCATTGCAACAGCCCAACCAAACCTCCGGCGTAACCGGCGGCAAGCCCAAACTGATCGAAACGATAGCCAAGGCAGCCATTGCCGTGGGCGCCGATGGTCTTTTTATCGAGACCCATTTCAACCCCGCCGAAGCCAAATCCGACGGCGCTAACATGCTCCCGCTCGATCAGCTGGAAGGGTTATTGGAAAGACTCGTACGTGTGAGAGAAGCAATCTTATGATCCCAAAATTTACAAAGGCATATTTGATATGCCTTTTTCTTTGTCTGCAAATCCTTCCGCGGTCCGCATTTGCGCAGGAGGATTCTACCAAACTTTGGAAAGTGACAGCCGGGGACATTATTCCCCCTGTTTCCCTTGGACTCGCCGGCCTCATCGTGCAGGGCAAAATCAGTCGGAATTTGCAGGAGCATGTGGTTTCTAAATATCCCAATTATCATACGCACCTGGACGACTACCTACCGTATGCGCCGGGCGTGGTAAGCCTCGGGCTTGCATCGGCGGGCGTAAAAGGGAAACATAAGCTGGGCGATCAGGTAATCCTGGCTTTGCTGTCGAACATCATCGCGCAAGGCGTTACGCAAAGCCTGAAACGCATTGTGCGATACGAGCGGCCTAACGGGGAGGATAACCATTCATTTCCATCCGGACACGCCACGACCGCATTTACCAACGCCACGATTCTGCATGAGGAATACGGCCAACGAAGCGTATTATACAGCATAGGCGGCTACGGAACGGCCACGGCCGTAGGGACAATGCGGGTGCTCGGCAACCACCACTGGCTGGCGGACGTGCTCATGGGTGCGGGTATAGGCATAGGTGCAACGAAAGTCGTGTATATCAGCTACCCCTGGCTGCAACAGCAGGCGCGAAGAATAAAAGCCAGGCGGCACAGTGAAAAAAACTGAATGCTGCTGACATAGGGTTGTCATTCGAAGGTTTGAATTTTGTGGAAACATCTGTTAGCCATGCAAACTAAAACCATTCAACCTATCCACGTTTTGTATTTCGAAACGCGGACTTCGTTCCAGGAAATTTTTCAGTATGTACGTGTAGAAGCCCGGAAACTGTATCAGGATGCGGTTCGCAACGACCTCGAAATTACCGGCCCGGTTTACTGGGTTTACCAGGGTGCGGACGGACGCCCCGATACGGTTTTCACACTCACCATTGCATTACCTGTCACGCCACCTTCACACACTATTGATTCGCCTTACCAATTGAAGCAGCTCGAAGCATTCGAATGCATTACCGAGCAGCTTTACGGAAATTGGGATGGGCTGATTAATACTTACGGTTCGCTCTTCAGCGAGATCATGTCCCAAAAGCTGGTCATGTCGGGACAGAGCCGGGAGATTTATTTGAATATGGATTTTGAAAATCCGGACCGGAATATTACCGAAGTACAGATCGGTATTTTGAAATAAGCTATTTTAAAGGACAAGATCCTAAAAATCAACGCGATGTCATATTGCACTTACATCATCAACAACCCCTCGGAGCAGGCTGATTACCTGCTCCACAAACATTACCACGACAACCAGTACGGCTTCCCGATCGACGATGACGACGAGCTATTCGGGCGGCTTTTGCTGGAAATCAACCAGGCCGGGCTTAGCTGGACGCTAATGCTCCGGAAGCAGGACAGTTTCCGCGCGGCTTACGATAATTTTTCTATCGAAAAAGTGGCTGCTTACGATGAATCCGATCGTGAGCGGCTTCTCGCTGATCCGGGCATTGTCCGGAACCGGTTGAAAGTGAACGCGGCGATCGTGAATGCGCAGAAGATTCTTGAATTGAAAAAAGAATATGGGTCGTTCAAAAGCTGGATCGACGCACATCATCCTTTGACCAAAGAGCAGTGGGTCAAGCTGTTTAAGAAGACTTTTAAGTTTACCGGCGGTGAGATTGTGAACGAATTTTTAATGAGTACCGGGTATCTGCCCGGAGCGCATGACCCGGATTGCCCCATCTATCATACCATTACACCGACATCCCGCTAGTAGTTAATCTGGTCGGGAGATAGCATTTCAACCTGATCTTTGATCTATTCCCTCGAATGCTATTGAACATTTCCCTTTATATACGACACCAGTTCCCCCGGCTTGTCTGTCTGCAAACCCTGCACCCCTTTATGCAATGCCTCGCTCCACGAAGCCGGTCCTTCGGTAGGGCTTTGAACGTCGAGCCAGACCGATAGGCCAAGTTCATGCGCGGCTTTGAGCAGTTCAGGGTTGGTAATGTTATCGACAACCTGAATATGCATTTGACCCAGAAATGCAGCCAGCTGTTCTTTGTTTGTAACTTCTTTGGGAAGGCTGGTCATCAGCGGCATGTCGGGCGCTACTTCTTTCCACTTTTTGTATTGCTCCTCCTTATTTAAATAAACCACTACCTGATGCTCCATCCCAGTGGCTTTGATTTGCTTCCAGGTTTCGGATATGTCGGCGTCCTTGAAGTCGAGGTAAATGTTGATTTTGCCTTTGCAAAGCGCTAAAATTTCCTTGAACTCGGGAATGCGGTGCGTCTTTTTGTTGCGGTTGAAAACCTGTAATTCTTCCACTTCCTGCCAGGTCATATCTGCTACTTTCCCCGCTCCATTGGTAGTCCGGTCAACTTTTGCGTCGTGCAGGGCTATGAGGTGGCCGTCTTTGGTTGTTCTCAAATCTACTTCCACATAATCCGCACCACAGTCAATGGCTTCGCGTGTGGATGCCAGCGTATTCTCCGGCGCATTCACATGGTTGCCCCGGTGGGCGATCACGATGGTTTTGTGTTTGGAGTGCGGTAATGCAGGGCGTGCATGCTGTTGTGCGAATGCAGGTAAAACGGGTGCGGCGCAAGCCACCAGAAGGAAGATTTTTTGAACAAACAGTCTCATCGGGAATTTCAGGTTATCAGCGGGGTTACAGTTTTTTCCATCAATCGGGCCCATAGGCCGGATAAAAAAAGAGTCTATAAGCAGAAATATAATTCCAACTCACAGACTCATTTACTCTGAATTTTAAACTTTTATTGTATCTCGAAGCTCGACAAATTCACAAATTCCTGAACGCGCGCATTGATTTCCTCTTGTGAAAGGTTCACCAAACGCTCGGTACCGAATTTCTCCACGCAGAAAGATGCCATCGCCGAGCCGTAAATGATCGCACGCTTCATATTATCAAAAGAAATATCATCGGTAGCGGCAAGGTAACCGATAAGCCCGCCCGCAAATGTATCTCCTGCGCCGGTCGGGTCGAACACTTCTTCCAACGGCAATGCAGGTGCGAAGAATATACGGTCCTCCTGGAACAACAACGCGCCGTGCTCGCCTTTTTTGATGATCAGCGTTTTGGGGCCCATCGCCATAATCTTCTTCGCAGCTTTGCGTAAAGAGTATTCACCCGAAAGCTGGCGTGCTTCCTCATCATTAATAGTAAGCAAGTCAACCAGTTTCAAAACTGCTTTCAAGTCATCCAGAGCGATATTCATCCACAGGTTCATGGTATCGAGCATGATCAGCTTCGGGCGTTTCGCCAGACGCTCGATCACCAGTTTCTGAGTTGCCGGGACGGTGTTGCCCAGCATTAGGAACTCGGTACCCTGGTAGGAATCCGGAATGATCGGATCGAAATGCTCCATGACATTCAGCTCGGTGATCAGCGTGTCGCGGGTGTTCATATCCTCGTGGTACTTACCCGACCAGAAGAACGTCTTGCCATCCTGCACAATCTCCAAACCTTTGGTGTCCACGCCGTGATCTTCGAGCAGGTCTATCATTTCCTTTGGAAAATCACCTCCCACAACCGCGACGAGGTTATTCTGTTTGGTAAAGTAAGAGGCCGCTAGTGTGATGTAAGTGGCAGCACCGCCGATAATTTTGTCTGTTTTTCCAAACGGGGTTTCGAGCGCATCGAATGCAACAGATCCTACGGTAAGTAAGCTCATAAGTGATTACTGTATTGATTTTAAGTTAGTTTCAAACTGGATTTTAAATGCAAAAACGCTGCGAAGATAAACAAAACGGCCGAATAGCCTCTCCCCGCGAGCTCATTCTCGCTTAGACTACAAATCAATCTTGGGTTATTTGCTATTTTTGTCTGAATCAAAATAATACACCACTCTAATCACATACTATCATGGAAGCAATCTCAGAAGCAAGACGACACATTGACAATGCAAAGGATTTTCTCAGCAACAATGCAAGGAAGCAGGATGGACTTTATCAGGACCGGAAGTATGTCAAAATCGCGGGACACACAGCGTACACTGGAGTGTTGTTGGCATTGAACGAACTTTTAGGAGAGAAAAACAAAAAGACGCCAAAGAGTGTAGAATGGTATCAGCAAGAGCTAAGCCGAGTTGATAAAACACTTTTGTCAAACTTTACTGGGGCCTACGAAATCCTCCATATTGATATGGGTTATCAGGGAATCCGAAGCGCCGATACCGCATCATTAGGTCTGAAGAAAGCCGAAAAAATCATCGATTGGGTCGAAACGCGTCTCGAAAAGAAAAACTAGTAATCAAGAAAGTACAACATATAAATGACCGCACAAACTTTCCAACCACTTAAAATATTCAATACGCTTACCCGTAAAAAGGATGTATTTGTTCCCATTGCTCCCCCCTATGTAGGCATGTATGTGTGCGGGCCGACGGTCTATAACAATGTGCATTTGGGCAACATCCGGACTTTCCTGTCATTTGATATCCTGTTCCGTTACCTGACGCACATAGGATACAAAGTGCGTTACGTCCGCAACATTACCGACGTGGGTCACCTCGTGGGTGATGGCGACGCAGGCGAGGACAAGATCGGGAAAATGGCGAAGCTGCAAAAGCTCGAACCTATGGAGATCGTGCAGCGCTATACCAATGATTTTCATGATGTTACCGCGATATTCAACCTGCTTTCGCCTAGCATCGAGCCTACCGCCACCGGCCACTTGATCGAGCAGATCGAGGCGGTGCAGACGCTGATCGATAAGGGTGTGGCCTATGAATCCAATGGTTCGGTTTATTTCGATATTAATAAGTACCAGGCAGGCGGCAACGAATACGGCAAGCTTTCAGGACGCATTATCGAAGATTTGCTGAACGAGACCCGCGACCTCGACGGCCAGGCCGAAAAGCGTAACCCGCTGGATTTTGCGTTGTGGAAAAAGGCTAACCCGGAGCACATCATGCAATGGGAATCGCCCTGGGGCAAGGGCTTTCCCGGCTGGCATTTGGAATGTACCTGCATGAGTGCCAAATATTTAGGCAAGCAATTCGATATCCACGGTGGTGGCATGGACCTCAAATTCCCACACCACGAATGCGAGATCGCACAAGGTAAATCGCTGACCGGCGAAGAGCCTGTCCGGTATTGGATGCATACGAATATGCTGACCGTCAATGGCCAGAAAATGTCCAAGTCGCTAGGCAACTCGTTTCTTCCTGCAGAACTGTTTTCAGGAAAGCACGAATTGCTCGACCAGGCTTACAGCCCGATGACCGTGCGTTTCTTCATGCTCCAGAGCCAGTACCGCAGCACGCTTGACTTCTCGAACGATGCATTGAAAGCGGCGCAAAAGGGCTATAAAAAATTGGCCAACGGCCTTCGCATTGCCAAAATGCTCACCTACGCGCACGAGGACGCCGTGAGTGCCGACGAAGCAAAAAAGTCCGACATCGAAAAGTCGATTGAAGGCTTTTACAACGCTATGAATGACGACCTGAACACGGCCGTCGCATTTGCCAATCTTTTCAACATGCTGAAATACATCAACATGCTGAATACCGGCCAGTTGAAATCAGCTGCACTGGGCGAGGCGGTATTTACTTCGCTGAAAGAACAGTTCGTAGTATTCTTCGAGGACGTGCTCGGGTTGGTAGAGGAGCTCGCCGAAGGCCATGCAATACTGGACGGCATGCTGAAACTGTACCGGGAATTTAAACTCTCGCAGAACTACGAAAAAGTGGACGAAATCCGTTCTTACTTCAAAAATCAGGGGCTGGTGATCCGCGACACCAAGACAAGGATCGACTGGGCGTACGAGGAGTAGCTAAAAAAGGACGGCCGCTACTCGCATATTTTATTGGGGCACTGCTGATAGTTGGTGGTGGTACCTGTGTGGGTTCAGACAAAAAGGTTGTGTCAATTGCCAGGCCCTTTTTCCGAAGAAAGCGTTCCTTCTATGGGCGATGCAAAGTACGTCGTAGAGGTAAATACAGGTTTTACAAAACGTAACAATATCTTATCAGGAGATGTCATTTCTTTTCAATAAATTCATTAACAACAAGTTAGCTATCCTATTTGCAATCATCATTGGCATTTACGGATGTAAAAGCAACACGAGTTCCGAGCAAACCGCCGAACAGGCACCGCCTGCGCTCGTCAAAAGTGCGGATTTCAATGCCGACAGCGCTTACCAGTTTGTACAAAAGCAGGTCGATTTCGGCCCACGCGTGCCCAACACTGCCCAGCACAGGGCTTGTGGTGATTACCTTGTTGCCACTTTGAAAAAATATGGTTGGCAGGTCGTCGAGCAGCCATTTACCGCCACTACCTACGACGGTACCAAGCTGAATGCGCGGAACATTATCGGAAGCTTTAATCCCCAGGCAAGCAAGCGCATCCTACTGACGTCGCATTGGGATTCACGACCGTTTTCGGACCAGGATTCTTTGGTGAAAAACAAACCGGTACTAGCAGCCAACGACGGCGCCAGCGGCGTGGGCGTATTACTTGAAATCGCGCGGGTGCTTTCCAAAGAGGCTACCAAGCCGGATATAGGCGTCGATATCATCTTTTTCGACGCGGAAGACTGGGGTTCATCGGGCTCCGAAGATACCGGATTGGAATACAGCGGCTTCTGCCTCGGCTCGAAGCATTGGGCGGCCAACAAGCATAATCCTAATTACACTGCCTATTTCGGCGTCCTGCTCGACATGGTGGGCGCGAAAGGCGCTACTTTTTTCAAAGAGGGTTATTCCGTTCAATTGGCCAATGATACAGTAAGGCAGGTATGGGCGACCGCCAGTCGCCTCGGTTACAGCAACTATTTCATTGACGAAACCGGCGGTGCGATCACCGACGACCACGTGCCCGTCAACAAAGTAGCCCGCATTCCGATGATCGACATCATCCACACGCGCCAGAATAACATGAGCAAAACGTTCTTCGACCAATGGCATACCGCACACGATACGATGGAACACATCGATCCGAAGACATTGAAGGCAGTCGGCCAGACGCTCGTTCAGGTGCTGTACCAGGAAGCGAAAGATCAGCCGCTGTAATGATGGTCAGAAAAAGTCAGGTGTTGTCAAAACCACACCTGACAGCTACATCCGTTTGACGACAATCCAAATGTCGGCATTCCGCCCCTTATCGTCGCTGCAGGAAATCTTAACGCGCCCTAGCGGCGGACTCAGGAAGACGCTTTCCTGCGGCGGTGATTTTTGGTATAATTTATCATTGACATACCAATAAACTTCCTGCACATCATTGGCCGCCTGGCAGGCGAGCTGGATTTGCTGCGGCTCATCCTTGCGAATATAATATTCACTTCCGTCGTTCGGGCTGACGATCAGCGGCGCTCCTTCGTGGAAAACCCTTTCGCATTTCGGATTATGGGGCGGAATCTTTTGATAAGGCAATTTTTGCAATTCATAAAATGCGATCAGTTCCGGCGCGAGGTTAGGATAGGCCTTTTTTTCAAAGCCCTTTTCAGGAAGACAATAGGTGCAGTAGGACATTTTTCCCGCCACGTCCGTAAAAACCCAGCGCATATGCTGGCATTTCCGGTAAGCAGAAACGCCCACGATGTATTGATCAGGAACCTGGTGATCGCAGAAGTCCGACGGAATGTCGCCGCTCACGGGGCAAACATTGCGAAGCGAAATATTGGCCGGCGATTTGTACCAGCCTTTCGGCGAGTTGTAATCCAATGCATTGAAGATTGAAAACAGCAAAGGCGTGGCAGTATTGGCGCCGCTGAGCTCGGCGACCCCTTCTCCCGAAAAGTTTCCAACCCAAACCCCTACAGTGTACCGCCGGTTATACCCAATGCTCCACGCGTCTCTTTTTCCATATGATGTCCCGGTTTTCCAGGCAATGCGTGGTAAATGGTAGGTATTGTCAAAATTAGTAGGTAAATCAGGACGGGTGATCTGGGTCAGGATGCTGGTAGTGAGGAATGTAGCATCTTCCGACAGAACCGGGGTTCCTTTTTTATCCAAAACGTCCCCGTCGCTCAGTCGCAGGTTCCGCAATTTACCCTCATTGGCAAATGCCGCAAAAAGCCTCGTGAGTTCTTCCAAAGTCACCCCACAGCCGCCTAATATCATGGAAAGTCCCAAATCTTTGGCCTGCTTATCGACGGTTTTGAAACCTGCTTTCCGAAGTTTGGCGATCAATGCGGGCGTGCCGATGTCTTTCAAAACTTTCACGGCGGGTATGTTCAGCGAATTAGCCAAAGCAAATTCAGTAGTAACCGCCCCATTGAAATGCTTATCGAAGTTTTCAGGTTCATACCCATTGAAATTCCCCGGAACATCATTCAAGACCGACTTGGGCGTGATAATGCCTGCATCGAATGCCGTTGCATATAACAACGGTTTCAAGGTACTCCCGGGCGACCGCACGGCCCTCACGCCATCGACCTGACCACCATCGAACGGATTATTGAAGTCCGCCGAACCTACGTAGGCCTCCACTTCCATGGTTTCATTGTTCACGACCAGCACCGCCGCATTATGGATATTCATCAATTGCCGGCGGTTGATGTAGTTTCTCACCTGCTCTTCGATCTGGCTTTGCGCTTGCAGATTGAGGTTCGTTCGGATTACCGGTTCATCAGGAAATTGCTGTTTGAGACGGATAGAAAGGTGCGGGGCAAGGCGTGGGGTTTGGAGGCGACGAATATTCAAAGGCTCTTCCAATGCATCACGGATCACATTTTCGTCGAAAAGGCCGTCTTCCGCGAAACGTTTCAGCCAGGCATTCCGGGCTTCACGCAATGCGTCGTTGCGCGTACCCGGGCGCAGGCCCGACGGGCGGTTGGGCACAATCGTCAATGCGGTGATCTCGGCGAGGCTTAGCAGCTGCGGCGCTTTGCCGAAATAGAGCAGCGAGGCCGCTTTAATACCTTCTATATTGCCGCCATACGGTACGAGATTAATGTAAAATTGGAGGATCTCGTCTTTGGAATAATGCATTTCCAATTGAAATGCATGCCACATTTCCACCACCTTGTTGGCGTAAGTTCGGGCGCGCGGGTCCATCAGCCGTACCACTTGCATCGTAATGGTGGACGCGCCGGAAGTTCTTCTTCCCGAAAATGCATTTCTGACGGCCGCCCGAACGACTGCGAACGGGTTCACGCCGGGGTGGTAGTAAAAATACTGGTCTTCTTTATAAATGAGTGTTTTCCGAAGTAGTGGTGTGATCTCGTCCACATTCGAATAGAGCCGCCATTTATCCTCCCTACTCAAAAAAGCATGGACTACGCGGCCTTTCGGGTCGGTGATCTGCGTCGCATAACGAATATCGGGATTGAAGGGAAAGGCCAGGTCGAGCGCAAAAAATACGAGTATGAGGCAAATCAATGCCAATAACCCTTTTCTGACCTTGCTGTTTTTCATAGGAGGATGTTTGTAGCCCGATTAGGCTGCAATATAATACAGCCAACGCCGCCAGACGGTTTTACCGTGCTCCGTTCAATAAAATTGCCCGTGCATTTGTCCTGATCGGTTAATTTTCCCTATTTACTTGCTTTACTACAAATAAAATCAATCATAATACCATTATGTCCAAATACATTGCCGCCATTGACCAGGGTACTACCAGCACACGCTGCATACTTTTCAACCATCAGGGGTATATCGTTTCGGTAGGACAGAAAGAACACGAACAGATTTACCCACACCCGGGCTGGGTGGAGCATAACCCCACCGAAATCTGGAAAAATACCCTGGAAGTGATTGCCCTGGCGCGGATCAACATATCGGCACACACGCAGGATATCGCGGCGGTGGGCATTACCAACCAGCGCGAAACGACGGTCGTATGGAATAAGCGCACCGGGAAGCCTTATTATAATGCCTTGGTTTGGCAAGATACCCGGACCACCGACCTGGTAGCGAAATATGAAAAGGAAGGCGGCCTCAACCAGTTCCGCGACATTACCGGGCTACCCGTTTCTACTTATTTCAGTGGTTTAAAACTTAAATGGCTGCTGGAAAACGTAGAAGGTATTCGTGAAGACGCTGAAAAAGGCGAGGCAATTTTTGGGAACATGGACACATTCCTGATCTGGCACCTTACTGGCGGCACGCAGGGCGGCATTCACGTGACGGACGTTACCAATGCCAGCCGCACGCAGCTGATGAACTTGCGCACGCTGCAATGGGACCAATCGATGCTGGACGCTTACAATATCCCCGAAATCATGCTGCCTGCGATTAAAAGCAGCAGTGAAATTTACGGCTATGCCACCCATGAGGTGCTTCCCGGCGTACCCGTTGCCGGCGACCTGGGCGACCAGCATGCCGCGCTGGTAGGCCAAACCTGTTTCGAACCCGGAATGGCCAAGAATACCTATGGTACCGGCTGCTTCCTCGTCATGAACACGGGTACCGAGTTGAAAACTTCCGAAAACGGCCTGTTAACAACCATTTCCTACAAATTCGGCGACCAACCGGTGCAATATGCGCTGGAAGGCAGCGTGGCAGTTACTGGCGCACTCGTGCAATGGCTCCGCGATAACCTCGGACTGATCCAGAATAGCGGTGATATAGAACCGCTTGCCCAAACCGTCGAGGATAACGGCGGCGCCTATTTCGTACCTGCATTCTCGGGCCTGTACGCGCCTTACTGGCGCAACGACGCCCGCGGCGTGGTCGCAGGCCTTACGCGTTACGTGAACAAGGGGCATATTGCACGTGCGGTACTCGAAGCCACTGCTTACCAGACGGCTGATGTCGTAAAAGCCATGGAGCAGGATTCCGGTATCCAACTCGCCAGTCTGCGTGTCGATGGCGGCATGATCCACAACCAGTTGCTGATGCAGTTCCAATCCGACATTCTCAACACGCAGGTAGTTTCCCCGGCCGTGGCCGAAACGACTGCACTAGGCGCAGCGTACGCCGCCGGACTGGCCGTAGGCTACTGGAAAAGCACCGAAGATTTGAAGAAAAACTGGGCCATAGCCCACACCTGGAACCCCGATATGCCGGAAGAAAAGCGGAATGCTTATTACAAAGGCTGGAAAAAGGCGGTAACGAAGTCGTACGATTGGATTGATTGATATCATATGTGATCAGGTATTGTCAGGTGTAGTTATCATTGTCAGTTCTGATCAGGAGTTGTGGACGAAAATTCTCCTCTCTTGACTACTCTTTACCGCAAATGACTACACCTGACCACGCCTGACCTTTTTTATAATCTTTATAAACAAGCCCATTCCTTGTGCCATCAAGCGGTTCACCTTAACTTCGCGCTGCCAAATCAACCAGAGTAACCCATGCATACCCTCCATCTCAAAAAGCCCCTTGCTTTTTTTGATCTTGAGACAACAGGAGTAAATATTGTCCGCGACCGCATTGTAGAGATTTCCGTTGTTAAAGCATTGGTGAATGGCGAGACTGAGATCCGCACCCGCAGGATCAATCCTGAAATGCCTATTCCGCTGGAAAGCAGCCTCATACATGGCATTTACGACGAGGATATCAAGGACGCGCCGACCTTCAAAAGCGTTGCCAAAAACCTTTCTTCATTCCTCGATGGATGTGATCTGGCGGGTTTCAACAGCAACCGTTTCGATATTCCCATGCTCGTGGAAGAGTTCCTGCGTGTCGGGGTCGACTTCGATATTAAGAACCGGCGGATGGTGGATGTGCAGCGCATTTACCACATGATGGAGCCTCGCAACCTATCGGCGGCTTACAAATTTTATTGTGGTAAAACCCTCAATAACGCCCACAGCGCCGAGGCAGATACCATCGCGACATTCGAAGTTTTACAAGGACAAATCGAAAAGTATCAGGGTGTTATCATCACCGATTCGCATGGTAAGGAAACCGAGCCGGTCAAAAACGATGTGGCTGCGCTGCACGAACTTACCGCTTCCAGGATCGTCGACTTCGCCGGCAGGATGGTGTTCAACGACAAAGGCGAAGAAGTTTTCAACTTCGGCAAGCACAATGGCAAGCGGGTAATCGACATCCTGAAAAACGAACCGTCGTTTTTCGACTGGATGATGAAAGGCGAGTTCCCGCTCGACACCAAACGGAAATTGACGGAGATTAAATTAAGGGGATTAACCCAACGTTGACATAATCGCAGCTCAG
The DNA here is from genome assembly GCF_052044875.1 of Dyadobacter sp. 22481. Taxonomy (NCBI): domain Bacteria; kingdom Pseudomonadati; phylum Bacteroidota; class Cytophagia; order Cytophagales; family Spirosomataceae; genus Dyadobacter; species Dyadobacter sp. 22481. Next base: position 101,054 of record NZ_JBQENV010000006.1, on the reverse strand, counting down.
GTTTGAGTAAGTAGTAATTATGTCTATTTTTGCCTGAAATCTATTTTTGACTATTTTAACCGGATATCCCATTAGGTAAACCTGCTATGATCCCAAACCCTACCATGCCAGAGGTTAACATACCAGCGGTTATTCAACATATCCCACTTCAAAGCTACCTGATTCTCGCTACCCTGTTATTTGTGATCGGTATCATCGGCGTACTTACGCGCAGGAACGCCATCATCATTTTTATGTCGATCGAATTGATGCTCAACGCCGCAAACCTGCTGCTGATCGCATTCTCTTCCTACCGGTCTGATCCTTCCGCTCAGGTTTTCGTGTTCTTCATTATGGCTGTCGCCGCCGCCGAAGTGGCCGTGGGGCTCGCCATTATCGTAATGATTTACCGCAACACCAGAAATACGGACATCGGGTTCCTCAACAAGCTGAAATGGTAATTATCGGCACATAACCGGTACACAATCAAGAGATTAAAGATTAAAAAATAGACATGTCTGCATCATTACTCATCCTGATTCCGCTGCTGCCGCTCGTCGGCTTTCTGATCAACGGAATAGGATTTCGCAATATTCCCAAAGGCGCAGTCGGTATTATCGGAACGCTGGCCGTTGTAGCCAGTTTCGTCTTGTCTGTCATGACGTTCAATGCATTCGTAGCGTCCGGCAGCCAGCCGTTTATCGTTCCGCTTTTTGACTGGATCACCGTCGGCGACCTCAACATCCCATTCTCATTCCAGATCGACCAGCTTTCGCTGCTCATGCTGATGATCATTACCGGCGTAGGCTCGCTGATCCACATTTATTCGATCGGCTACATGCACCACGATTCGGGTTTTGGTAAGTTTTTCGCTTACCTGAACCTGTTTTTGTTTTTCATGCTCCTGCTGGTGCTGGGTTCCAACTACGTGATCATGTTCATCGGCTGGGAAGGTGTAGGACTTTGCTCTTACCTGCTCATCGGTTTTTGGAATAAGAACACCAACTACAACAATGCGGCCCGCAAGGCTTTCATTATGAACCGCGTGGGTGACCTCGGCTTCCTGCTGGGTATCTTCACGATCATCGCCACATTCGGTTCGGTTGAGTATTCCGAGGTTTTCAGCAAAGCCGCAGCTGGTTTCCAGGTGGGCGATCCGGTGATGATTACCATTACGCTGTTCCTTTTTGTGGGAGCAATGGGAAAATCGGCGCAGATTCCCCTGTACACCTGGTTACCCGACGCGATGGCCGGTCCGACACCCGTGTCAGCCCTGATCCACGCCGCAACGATGGTTACTGCGGGCATTTACATGGTGATCCGCTCCAACGTGCTGTATTCACTGGCCCCTTCGACGCTCGAAATCGTCGGTATTATCGGTGGCGCTACCGCGTTGTTCGCCGCTTCGATCGGTCTTCTGCAAAACGATATCAAGAAAGTACTCGCCTACTCTACCGTGAGTCAGCTGGGTTATATGTTCATGGGTCTTGGCGCAATGGCTTATTCGGCCTCGATGTTCCACGTAATCACCCACGCATTCTTCAAAGCATTGCTCTTCCTCGGTGCAGGTAGCGTAATCCACGCCATGTCCGACGAGCAGGATATTCGCTCAATGGGTGGTTTGAGAAAGAAATTGCCTGTTACATTCCTTACCTTCCTGATCGCCACTATCGCGATTTCAGGTATCCCGCCGTTTGCAGGTTTCTTCTCCAAAGATGAAATCCTTGCACACGTTTTTGAGCATAACAAACTCCTGTGGGTAATCGGTGTGCTCGGTTCGGTAATGACCTCCTTCTATATGTTCCGCCTGTTGTTCCTGACATTCTTCGGGACCTTCCGCGGTACGCACGAGCAGGAGCATCATCTGCATGAATCGCCTGCTTCGATGACCGTGCCGCTGATCATCCTCGCCATACTTTCTGCTGTGGGCGGTTTCATCGGCGTTCCCGAAGCACTGCACGGTTCGCACCATCTGGCCGAGTTCATGAGCCCGCTTTATGACCTGGCAAAAACAGCCAATCCGGCGGCATTCGTGCATACTTCCCTTTCGCATTCGGAAGAATATATGCTGATGGCCATTTCAGTGGCAGCGGCACTGATCTCCGCGATTGCGGCTTATGTGATGTATGTGCAAAAAGGCGCGGTACCGGCTCCGGATTCGGAAGAGAAATCGGGCTTGCAGCGTGCGATTTATAACAAATACTATGTGGATGAACTCTACGATGCAGTGTTTGTACGGCCTATCAAAGTGCTTTCCAACTTCCTGTATGCCGGAATCGAATTCGCTATTGACCTGATTATCGACGCGTTTGTAAGGCTCGTGTCGCTGGGCGCCAAACTGTTGAGAAAAACACAAACCGGCTCCACCGGCGAATACGTTTTCGCGATGGTGATCGGCATTGTGGTCATATTATTCTGGAAGCTGTTACTCTGATCCGATCATCCATAAATCCGTTTCCTATTAGTTTCGGACCGTCGACTTGAAAATATGCTTACTCTTCTTTTAATACTTTTTCCGATAGCGGCAGGCGTTATCACCCTCCTGGCCGGCGAACGCATGGCTAAGCAGCTTGCGCTGGTAGGTGGCCTGGCTTCATTGGGCGTGGCTATTTTTACCTGGCTGCAATTCGACCCCGCCGCAGGTTCGCAATTCGGCTTCAAATACGCCTGGGTTGCTTCCGGTGGCATTTCTTTCGCTGCGGGCATCGACGGTATCAGCCTTTTGCTGGTTTTACTCACTACTTTTCTTACCCCGCTGATCATCCTTTCGGCATTTAAAAACGAGTACAAAAACCCGGCGGCATTCTATTCGCTGATCCTGTTTATGGAAGCGGCCCTGATCGGTGTTTTTACAGCTACCGACGCTTTCCTGTTCTACCTGTTCTTCGAAGCCGCATTGATCCCCGTTTACTTCCTTGCGGCGATCTGGGGCGGTGAGAACCGGATTAAGGTTACATTCAAGTTCTTCATTTACACCATTTTCGGAAGCTTGTTTATGTTCGTCGCACTGGTTTACCTTTACTACCAGACGCCGGGCACACATACTTCTGAAATAGCTGCATTTTACCAACTGCAACTCAGCTCCGCAGCACAAGGTTACGTGTTCTGGGCATTTTTCATCGCTTTTGCGATCAAAATGCCGCTTTTCCCGTTCCATACCTGGCAGCCGGATACCTACACCGAGTCGCCAACCGCAGCAACAATGCTTTTGTCGGGTATTATGCTGAAAATGGGGGTTTATGGTCTGATCCGCCTGCTGCTACCGATCGTGCCCCTGGGCATGGAGCAATGGGGCTTCCTGGCGATGATCCTTTCAGTGATCGGTATCATTTACGGTTCCATTATCGCAATCCAGCAAAGCGATATGAAAACGCTTATCGCCTATTCGTCTTTCGCACACGTAGGATTGATGGCAGCCGGTGTATTTTCTTCTTCGTTGAATGGCTTGCAGGGCGCATTGATCCAGATGCTCGCGCACGGTATCAACGTCATCGGGCTGTTTTTCATCGTCGACATTATTTATTCCAGAACTAAAACCCGCTACCTCGATCAGCTCGGAGGCATTACACAAAGCACACCGCATTTGAGCGTGTACTTTATGATATTGCTGCTCGGTAGCGTTGCATTGCCGCTTACCAACGGTTTTGTAGGGGAATTCCTGTTGCTTTCAAGTGTATTCCAATACAAAGGCTGGCTGGGCGCTGTGGCCGGTCTGACGATCATTCTCGGTTCGGTTTACATGCTCCGTCTTTTCCAGAAATCCATGTTCGGACCAAAATCGAAATGGGTGGAAGGCTTCCAGGACCTTACCGCCAGTGAACGCGCCGTTCTGCTGCCGCTGGTGATCATGGTATTCTGGATCGGTATTTACCCAAGCACATTCCTGAAAATAACAGAGCCCGCTGTAAACCAACTGTTGCAACTGGTCAATAACTAAGTTAAGAATATGTATCCCATTATATTGTTGTCGGTTTTTGGAGTGTTAACGCTTTTTCTGGGCTTTTCGAAATCCAAGAACATCCTCCTGCCATCTACCCTGCTTTTTCTTGCGCTCGCACTGGGAAGCAACTTCATCGATTGGGGAAAAGGGCCGTTCCTGTACTTCGACGACATGCTCCGGGTGGATAATCTGACGCTCGCGTTCAACGGCATCGTATTGCTTTCTGCTTTTATGATCGTCGCCATCTCCGGTGGTTTTCAGGATAATGCGGATTCCGAACCGGCCGAATATTATGGATTGATGCTTTTCTCACTCGTAGGGGCGATCATGATGATCGGCTTCGATCACCTGATCATGCTTTTTATTGGTGTCGAAATCCTTTCCGTGGCCATGTACGTGCTCACAGGAAGCAACAAACGTAACCTGCGTTCCAATGAAGCCGCATTGAAATACCTGCTCATGGGTGCATTTGCGACGGGTTTCATGCTATTCGGTATGACATTGCTTTACGGCGCAACAGGCTCGTTCAATCTGGTAGATATCCAGGGCTTCGCGTCGAATATGCCTGCGGCTTCCCAGTCCTACATCTTTTACGCAGGTTTGCTGCTGCTGCTGATCGGTATGCTTTTCAAAGTATCGGCCGCGCCGTTCCACTTCTGGACGCCAGATGTTTACGAAGGCGCACCTACCATTTTCACTACTTTCATGTCGACCGTCGTGAAAACCGCCGGATTCGCCGCATTGTTTCGCTTACTGAACCATACCTTTGCCATTTACGGCTTCTGGTGGATCGTCATTGCGGCGATAGCAGTACTTACCTTGCTCGTGGGTAACATCGGTGCCACCAGCCAAAACAGCTTTAAAAGAATGCTTGCCTACTCGGGTATCTCTCACGCCGGTTACCTGCTGATCGCGCTGACGGCCCTGAGCAAGCCTACTCAAAACGCCATTATATTTTACTCACTCGCCTACTCTTTATCAACTATCTCGGCATTTGGTGTGCTGATGCTCGTTTCCAAAGAAAAAAGCATCGAAGGACAGCCCAACGAGCGCTACGAAGCATTCAATGGCTTGGCCAAACAAAATCCTTTGCTGGCTTTCGTTCTGGCGGTATCAATGCTTTCACTCGCCGGAATCCCGCTGACTGCCGGGTTCTGGGGTAAGTTCTTCATCTTTACCAGCGCAGCAGAACGCGGTATTATCTGGATTACGGTGATCGCTGTTTTGATGTCGACAGTTGGTATTTACTACTATTTCCGGGTCATTATCTCTTCCTATTTCAAGGAAGGTGACACAGTAAGGATCCGGGTTGCGCCATTTTATCAGATCATTCTAGTACTCGCAACATTCCTGACTATTCTGTTCGGTCTTGCCCCCGGTATTTTCGAAAAGTTGATCTAAAAAGTTTGTAAATAATACCTTACAAAAAGAGCTGTACATTTTACGGCTCTTTTTTTGTTACCAAATTCCCGAACAAGCGTATCAAGGATATCAGTTATTCAAAAACGATATCCAGATGCAAACACCACGACACACTTATCCCCATTTCACATTCAGGCCGGAAGATCTCCTGGGACGCGAACCAATTATACTTGACCTGCAAAACAGCATTCAGGAAATCCACGGGCGGAATATCCTCATCACGGGCGCCGCGGGTACGATCGGCGGCGAGCTGGCCGCCCAGGTTTGCGCTTGCACCCCCGCGAGCATCGTATTAGTCGATCAGTCGGAAACGGCACTTTACGAGCTGGACCTTCAACTGAAACAGCAATTTCCGCAAACCGACATTTACAGCCACATCGGGAGCATTACCGACCCATTACGGATGGCGGATCTGTTTTCCCGGACAAATATTCACATTGTCTTCCATGCCGCAGCCTACAAGCATGTGCCATTCATGGAACGGCATCCCTACGAGGCGATCAAAACCAATATACTCGGCACCGAGATCCTCGCCGACCTGGCCGTATCCTACCGGGTCGGGAAGTTCATTTTTATTTCGACAGACAAGGCCATCAGGCCCGCCAGCGTAATGGGTGCCACAAAACGCTTCGCCGAGCTTTACCTGCAATACCTGAGCAGCGAATATCCCAGCCAAACCCGATTTATCATCACCCGGTTCGGTAACGTCCTGGGCTCGAACGGCTCGTTCCTGATCCGTTTTGCACGGCAGATCCGGGAAGGTGGGCCTGTTACGGTAACACATCCGAAAACCGAGCGGTATATGATGACGGCCAACGAAGCGTGCCAGCTCGTACTAGTAGCCGCTGCCGCAAGTGATGGCGGCGAGATTTTGTCATTCGATATGGGAAAACCGGTAAGGATAGTCGAGATCGCACGCAAAATGATCCGGCTTGCAGGTTTGGAGGCTGGAACAGCCATCCGGATCCAATTTACGGGCCTCAGGCCAGGCGAAAAATTAATCGAAGAACTCTATGGTGACGGTATGCAACCAACCTCCTCCGGGCTACTTAAATCTTGCCGTTTCCCTGCCTCGGCAGAGCAATGCATGCGCTATGCGATGTCCTCATTGCAGAAAGCGCTCGACTCCGGCGATTCCGGGCAAATGGTCGCCGTCCTGAAATCGTTGATCCCGGAATACATCAGTGCCAATTCGCCTTTCGAGAGGCTGGACGCTATGCGTACGGGCGGCCATTTTCTGTCTGAGCGCTGACAGGCGATGTCACTGGGTCGTCAGGAAGCTGTTCGTACGCATCCAATGCAGGCACCGGCCAAACCACTCGTCGAACGATGGAGTTTTGGGGTAGCCATGCTGGCCTTGGGAATAAATATGCATGTCGGCAGCGACGCCTTTTGCATTCAGTGCTTCATAAAAGCGAATACTGTTCGATACCGGCACAACTGTGTCGTCGCCTGCATGCGTGAGATAGGCAGGCGGCGTGGAGGTCGTCACCTGTGAATCGTTGGAGAAATACCTGACCCGTTCCGCGGAGGGTGAAGCACCGAGCAGGTTGGCCGACGAGCCTTTGTGCCCGATTTTGCCGTCAAAACTGATTACCGGGTACACAAGCACCATGAAATCGGGCCGAAGACTTGTTTTTTTAGGGTTATCGATAAATGTGCTGTCATAATGTGTACCCGCCGTAGACGCGAGGTGCCCACCCGCCGAAAAGCCCATGATGCCGATTTTGGCAGGATCAATTCGCCATTCCTTCGCCTTCTCGCGCACCGTTTTAATGGCTTGCTGCGCATCCTGCAATGGCCCCACCGCCTTATCTTGCATGACACGGTCATTAGGCAACCGGTATTTCAACACGAATGCTGCTATCCCGGCCTTGTTGAGCTCCTTCGCTACCCGGTAACCTTCACGATCTATGACCAGCACGCCGTAACCGCCGCCCGGACAAACGATCACAGCGGTACCATTTCCCGTGCCAGCTGGCGGAAGGAAAGCTGTCAATGTCGGCTTCGAAACATTCCGCACGACGTTATTCTCGTTTGTTTCCTGATTTTCCGCCTCTTTGGCATTGGGAACACGGCCCGGGTAAAGCGGCATCTCCGTTTGCGCGAGCAGCGGAGCCGACAACATCGGAACAAGGCAAATGGCAGCCAGCAGGCCGGATAGGTTAGTCATTTAATTTTTTTCTAATTCCTTTACAAACATTTTCTACCTAAATTTCGGTTACACTGAAAACGACCGGATCCGGTATGATTAATGGCCGGAAGAGCAGGTCCGATCAACGAAAGGCAGGCAAAAGGGGTAAGGCAGGATCCGGCAAAATATACCTGCCGTATGACAGCCCCCACCGTGGGTGAGCCATGTGAACAGAATTGCACCATTCTGTGTTATTCGACTAATTCTTTTAATATTAATATAATATTTACAAGAAATTAGAAACGCGTTTGTTACTTTGCCTCATTGAACAATCAAAAAAATAACTAGTTTTGTAGAGTAGCCCAATCATGCACTAGTTTCTTTGATAAGTTATAAATGGTCTTAAATCCACAAAAGAATGAAATATACAGTACGTGCAGAGGGCAGGTTTAAGTTTATCGACGAGGGAAAGGGCGAGACATTACTGCTTTTGCATGGCCTTTTCGGTGCATTAAGTAACTGGGACGGCATTATTGATCATTTTTCGAACCGTTACAGAGTTATCATTCCATTGCTTCCCATCTATGAGCTTCCCCCGCGGGAAGCCGGTCTGGAAGCATTGCTCGCCTTTCTTGAAGACTTTGTTTCGTTTAAAAACCTTACCAATGTTACGGCGATCGGCAATTCACTGGGCGGCCATATCGGTTTGCTTTACACGCTGAAAAACCAGGAGAACGTGCAGCGCCTCGTACTTACCGGCAGTTCTGGCCTGTTCGAAAACTCGATGGGCGGCTCATTCCCGAAACGCGGAAGTTACGATTATATCAAGGAGCGTGTGGCCTATACATTCTATGACCCGGAAGTGGCCACGAAAGAACTGATTGACGAGGTATTTGAAACCACTTCAAGCATTCCTAAATGCATGAGCATTGTAGGTATCGCGAAATCGGCTCAGCGGCATAACCTTGCAAAGGACTTGCACCAGATCACCGTTCCGACGCTACTCGTGTGGGGTCTTAACGACACCATCACACCGCCGCATGTCGGTTATGAGTTCAACCGTCTCATAGCTAACTCCGAATTGTACTTTATCGATAAGTGCTGCCACGCACCGATGATGGAGCACCCGCACGAGTTCAATGTGATCCTCGAAAGTTTCCTGGAAAAAGATGTCCCGGTTCCAACTGCCTAGAAACCCGGCAATCAGGGAAATTTCTTTTGTTACGATAGTTGATCTATATATTGTTTTTTTATAGCTTCGAAAAATGACGTTCTGACCCATGCTCGCAGCCAATCTGATAAATCCTATGATCCCCCTGCTGAAACCGACCGACTCGGTGGGCACGGCTTTGGATTGGATGGACGAGTTTGGTGTAAAACAACTGGTCGTCGCCGACTCGGGCGTCTACCAGGGGATCGTTTCGGAAGATATCCTTTTCGATATTACCGACATTTCCGAGCAGCTTTCCAAAGTAATCATCCAGCATAAGGACATTTTCGCGACCGAGGAACAGCATCCTTACGAGCTGCTCCGGCTCGTCAACCAGTTCGGGTTGTTGATTATCCCGGTGCTCCACGATGACCGGGCTTTTGCCGGGAGCATTCTGGTTACCGACCTGGTCGAGCATTTCGTCAACGAGCTGGGCGTGCAGGAAAAAGGCGCGGTTATTGTCCTTAAAATCGCGGAAAGAAGCTACTCGCTATCGGAAATCAGCCGTTTGATTGAGTCCAACGGTGTCAAGATCCTGAGCAGCTACTATTCGTCCGGAGAAGTTTATAACCCTACTAATGAGGCGCGGCTCACGCTTAAACTGAACCGGACGCACATAACCCCCATCATCGCGACGCTCGAACGCTTCGGGTACGAGATCGAAGAGGCACATGCCAACGACCCCATCGAAAGCCTCGACCAGGAGCGGCTCGATATGCTCTTGCGTTACCTGGCGACCTAGCGGTCGGCGCTCGGTACCCGGACGCCCGCATCCTCAAATGTGCTTGCGGCTTTTGAATCGGCACATTTGTCCTGTATCTTTCGGCTGAAACCACAAGTTTTATTTTTCCTTCATGAAAATCGCCATTCACGGACGCAACTTTAATGAGTCCGCAAGGCCGTTCATTGAAAATATGTTCGATGAACTGGTGCGCAGAAAAGTTGAAGTCCAGCTTTCAAAGTCTTTCAGGACATTTCTGGATCAGGCCGGCATTTCGCATTATTCCGAGCTGGTTTACGAAAAACCCGAAGAACTTTTCGACGCACGTCTGATCGTGAGTATGGGTGGCGACGGCACATTGCTGGAAACGATTTCGCACGTCGGCAGCCGGCAGACGCCGGCTATCGGTATCAATGTCGGCCGTTTAGGGTTCCTGGCCACCGTCTCCCCCGAACGCATCACCGACATGATCGCCGCGCTCGAAAACAGCCAGTTCCGCATTGATGAGCGCACGCTCGTGGAAGTGGAATCCAATGTCGATCTTTTCGACGGACTGAACTTCGGTTTGAATGATTTCACGATCACCAAAACCGATACTTCGTCGATGATTACGGTGCATACCTATTTGAATGACGAGTTTCTGAACTCCTACTGGGCCGACGGACTTATCGTATCGACGCCGACAGGCTCGACAGGCTATTCATTAAGCTGCGGGGGGCCTGTACTGGTGCCGCATTCGCAGAACTTTATCGTCACGCCGATCAGTCCGCATAACCTGAATGTTCGCCCGCTGGTAGTGGAAGATACGGCCGTGATCCGCCTCGAAGTGAAAAGCCGCAGCAGCAACTTCCTCGTCTCGCTCGACGCGCGTTCACGAATTGTCGACGAAAACACACAGCTTCTGGTGCGCAAAGCAGGCTTTATAGCCCGTCTTATCAAGATGAAAGATGACAGTTTTTTGAATACATTGAGAAGTAAACTATCGTGGGGGCTCGACATGCGAAACTAGGCCCCGAAATCCTCACTTCCGACACCGTATGCGCCTTACGTACCACACTTTCGACCTTCAACTCAAACATACCTTCACCATCGCGCACGACTCGCGCGATGTGCAGCAAACGCTGATCGTCCAGCTCAGCGACGGTCTGTATTCCGGCTTCGGCGAGGCAACTTCTAATCCGTATTACGGCATCACGATCGGAAATATGCTCGGGACGCTGGATATGGTCAGGGATATTGTTGAAAAGGGGAAATATGCCTCTGCGGAAGAACTCTGGACCATGGTACACCCGCTTCTCAGAGACAATTCTTTCGCGCAATGTGCTTTGGACGAGGCCGCACAGGATTATTTTGCCAAAAAGAAAGGCCAGAAACTGTACGAAAGCTGGGGATTGTCGCCCGAGCATATTCCTATGACTAACTTCACGATCGGGATCGATACGGTGGAGAAAATGGTGGCCAAAATGAAAGAACTTCCGTGGCCGATTTACAAGATCAAACTGGGCACCAACGAAGACCTTCGCATTGTACAGGAATTAAGGAAAAATACGGACGCACTTTTCCGCGTCGACGCCAATTGCGGCTGGACAGCCGATAAAACGATCGAGCTCGCCCCACAACTGGCTGCGCTGGGTGTGGAGTTCATTGAACAACCATTGCCCGCCGATGATATCGAAGGGATGAAAAAGGTATTTGCCGCCAGTACATTGCCTGTAATCGCCGATGAAAGCTGCATTATTGAAGAGGATGTCGATAAATGCCACGGCCTGTTTCATGGCATTAACGTGAAACTGACCAAATGCGGCGGACCTACCGCAGCTTTGCGCATGATCGCAACAGCGCGGTCTCTGGGCATGAAAACCATGGTGGGCTGCATGACGGAAACCAGCGTGGGGATATCCGCCATCGCGCATTTGCTTCCGCTACTGGATTATGTCGATATGGACGGTTCCTTGCTGATCCGCAACGACCCAGCCACCGGGGTTACTTTCGATTTTGGCAAAGTGATCTATGCCAAGGGGAACGGCACCGGCGCTGCATTGAAACCTGAAATCCAGTAATCACGGCCGTGAACGTCCATCACACCCGTAAGCTTCCCGGCAGGACCGTCGAGACTACCGACGGACGGAAATTTTTGTGGTTCAGCGGTACGGATTATCTCGGAATGGGACACAACGAAGACCTTCGTAACTATGTACATTCAGCTACGGAAACTTTCGGAAATCACTATGGGAGTTCAAGGAATAACAGTCTCCGGCTCGATATTTATGACGAATCGGAACGGCAACTGGCTGATTTTCTGCAATCCGACGCTGCGCTGATCGTCTCCTCCGGCATGTGGGCCGGGCAGTTGCTGATGAAGGAAATTGAAAATGTAGTTCAAAGCCATTCGAATCCCCACAATATCATCTTCCATTACGCTCCGGGCGTCCATCCGGCTTTGTGGGGCACCGCATTTCAGCGGACAGGTTTGGAATGGCAGGAATGGGCTATCCGAACCGTTCAAAAAATCAACGGGGCCTCACCCGGCACTGCGCATATCATTTGCTCCGATGCGGTAGGTTCGCCGATGGTGAAAGCATTCGATTTTACTATTTTCGACGCATTAGAGAAACCCGCCTGGCTGATCCTCGACGAGTCGCATTCACTTGGCGTGCTTGGCGTAAAAGGAAAAGGTATTTATTCCAATATTGGCAAAAAACTGCTGCCTCAAACTGTTTTTGTTTCTTCTCTTAACAAAGCGATGGGCATTCCTGCCGGAGCTATTTCAGGACCCAAAAGCGTTATTGAAAAGGTTCGGCAATCTCCCTGGTTCGCCGGCGCTTCCCCGCCTGCACCCGCATATGTTTATGCATTGAAGAGGCTTTTGGAAGAGGACAAATATGCCGCGGCACACGTGTTGCTGATGGAAAATATTCGCTATTTCAACCAAAGAATAGCGGGTAGCACGCTTTTCGAATCCGTTGCCGGTTACCCTGTGTTCTGTTCGACCAATGCGGCACTTTTTGACTATTTGCTCCGAAACGGTGTGATGGCTTCGTGTTTCCCCTACCCTTCTCCTGCCGACGCGCCGGTGACGCGCATTGCGGTGAGCAGCCTGCACCAAAAAGAAGACCTCGACCGGTTGGCCGAGGTCTGTAAGCAGTTTATAGCTTAATATCTTACCTAAATCAATCTTCGGTAGTTGTTCCGCCTAGTTTCGCAAGGCGTTTTTCTTCGCGCAATTTCTCACGCTCCACTTTCGCCGAAACCATAATACTGAGCTCATAAAGCATGAAAAGCGGAATCGCAACGAGTATCTGGCTGTAAATATCCGGCGATGGAGTGATTATCGCAGCCACGATCAGAATTACAATCATCGAATGCTTGCGGTATTCACGCATGAATGCCGGCGTGAGCACCCCGATTTTCGATAGCACAAATACAACGATCGGTAACTGGAACGCTACGCCGCAAGCCAACGTCAACGTCGCCACCAGCGATATGTATGAAGAAATACTAAACTCATTGATAATAGAAGGATCCAGCGTAAAGTTGGCCAGAAAGTTAATCGCGAGCGGCGTTACCACGAAATAACCGAAAAGTACCCCGGAAAAAAACAGGAATGTGACATAGAATACGGCTCCGCGTGCAGACCTTCTCTCAGAAGGTTTCAGCCCCGGCTTGATAAACCGCCAAACTTCCCAGAACGCATAGGGAAATGCAAAAACCAACCCGGCGATTACCGAGGAGGTCATACTCATCGTGAACTGGTCGCCCATTCCGATGGCCTGCAATTTGAAATTCAATGCCTTGATACACAAATCCTCATACCCAACAATAACCGAAAGCTTACAAAGCATTTTGTAAGTCCAGAAATCGGCTCGGGATGGAGCTATGATGACATAGTGATAGAGTTCTTTGATATAAACAAATGCAAGAATCGCAAATACGAGAATCGAAGCACCGGCGCGGATCACGTGCCATCTTAACTCTTCGAGATGCGAGAGGAACGACATCTCCTTGCCTTCACCTTCCTCTTCTTCGTTATCAAAATCCTGATCCAGGGACATACTTTAAATTATTACTAGAATTCAATCTACGTGGAAACTGAAAAACAGGATCACTCCCTGTTTACTAAAAGTTGAAATTACTTAAAAAACCCGTCGAAGTGATCCGACGGGTTTTTATTCATGCGCTCTGGATCAAATTAATCCATTACAAAAGGGTAATCGCTCTCGACGTACACATCGGTGTAGGCCTCTTTCGGATCCGGCCACTCCGATTCCTCGGCGAATTGCACGGATTCAGCAACGATTTCTTTTACTTTTTTATCGATATTTTCAAGATCCTCCTCGGTAGCAATTTTGTTTTCGAGGATCACCGCACGGATCTGTTCGATCGGGTCGCGGTGTTTGTATTCTTCTACCTCTTCTTTCGAACGGTATTTCTGAGGATCGGACATGGAGTGCCCGCGGTAACGGTAGGTACGGAATTCCAGGAAAGTAGGTCCTTCACCTTTACGGGCACGGTCCGCTGCACGTGAAACCGCTTCATGGATCGCCTCCACGCTCATACCGTCCACAGGTTCCGAAGGAATGTCGTAAGCCTCTCCGAGGGTGTAAAGCTCTGTAACGTTAGAAGAACGCGCCACGGAAGTACCCATCGCGTAACCATTGTTTTCAACAACGAAGATCACAGGGAGTTTCCAGCTCATCGCCATGTTCAGCGTTTCGTGGAACGAGCCCTGACGGATCGCACCGTCGCCGAAGTAGCAGATACACAGGTTATCGGTTTTGTTGTATTTCTCAGCGAATGCAAGGCCCGCACCGAGGGGAATCTGACCGCCCACGATACCATGACCTCCAACGAAACCAACTTCTTTATCAAAAATGTGCATGGAACCGCCCTTACCTTTGGTAGTACCGGTCTTCTTGCCGTAAAGCTCAGCCATGATCGCATTCGGACTGGTGCCCAATGCGAGGGGAATACCGTGGTCGCGATAAGCGGTGATGTACTTGTCACCCTTTTTCAGGGCACTCACCGCGCCGGAAGAACATGCTTCCTGACCGATGTACAGGTGACAAAAACCACGGATTTTCTGCTGACCGTACAACTGGCCCGATTTTTCTTCAAAACGGCGTTGTAAAAGCATATTCTCGAACCAGAACATGTATTGCTCCTTCGGATGCTGTAACTTTTTGGGGGCTGATGCTTTCTTTTTCTCAGTAACGGTGGCCATGTATTTGGTTCTCGTTTATAAAGACAGAACTTTGTCTTAAAGTTATGGTATGAACAGAGTCTGTTTTGCCGTACTCACGCAATGATGTGCGAAAATAAGCATAAACTAAATAACAAAGAAGTTCATGTGGCTAGAAAAGCTCCACCTTACATACTTTAAAAGCTATGAGGAGAAGGCCTTCACTTTTGGACAACATGTGAACTGTATCGTGGGCGAGAACGGCAGCGGCAAGACCAACCTGCTCGACGCAATCTATTTTCTGACCCTTACCAAAAGCGCATTTCACAATCAGGATGCGTTGGGCATCCGGCATATCAACGACTTCTTCCTGCTCGACGGCGTCTTCAATGAGCAGGGCAAACATATCCAGATCACATGCAGCCTGCAACGGGGCCAGCGAAAGGTTTTCATGGCCGATAAAAAGCATTATGAGCGCCTGAGCGACCATATCGGCCTGTTTCCTGTGGTATTAATAGCACCCGACGATACCGATCTCATCCGCGAAGGCAGTGAAGAACGCCGCCGGTTTTTCGACGGCGTGCTGGGCCAGGCAGTACCCGGTTACCTCAATGATTTTCTCCAATACAACAAAATACTCACGCAGCGCAACGGCCTGTTGAAGCTATTCGCCGAGCGGAATTACCTCGACGAAGACCTGCTCGAAACCTATAACGAGCCGCTGATTGTGCTCTCGCAACGCATTCACCGGCACCGCGTGACGTTCATGGAAAAATTCGTCCCGCTATTCTATAAATTCTATGAATTTCTCAGCAGCGGTCACGAAAAAGTGGATGTGATTTACGAAAGCGAAGTATCCAGCCCCGATTTCCCCGCCGAATTCCGCCGCAACCGCAGCCGAGATCTGCACGCGCAACGGACAGGTAAAGGCGTACATAAGGATGAATATGTATTCGAAATTGATGGGGTTACTTTAAAAAAATTCGGCTCCCAGGGTCAGCAAAAGTCCTTCCTGATTGCCCTGAAACTCGCGCAATTTGAGCTGTTAAAAGAAGAAAAAGGTAAAACACCCATCCTGCTCCTCGATGATATTTTCGACAAACTCGACGACCGCCGTATTCACAAGCTCATCGAGTTGATCGATACCGGCTTCCTGGCGCAAGTCTTCATTACTGATGCAAGGCCAGAGAGGTCGCAACGAATTTTAGAGCATGTAAAGGCTGATGTGCGTTTTTTTGAGATTGAGAAGGTGTTGAAGGCGGAGGGGTGATGCCTGCTGATTACAAGCTCGTGGACCGCGGTGATGTGATCGTGTCGTTTTCCAGCAAAAGGAAACTCTTCGAGAATTCTCAAACTGGCTTGTAACTTGGTCGTAAATTTTTCTGCACTCGCTTCACCCCAAGTATCGTAAAGATAACCTGCTATTTCAGAGAAGCTTTCCCTTGCGGGATCTGTCCATTCTACCTCGTAAGCCACGCCTTATTTCTTTAAAGACCTCTTCATTAGAGAAAAGAGGGCCCGTTTTGGCTTCGCGTAGAGATCGGTTGAGTTGTTCGGTTACTTCCGGAGAATTGGAATAGGCACTATTGTCATAGTCTTGCTGCTCTCTGAACACACGACAGCAAATCTTCCATACGGTCTGCATTGATCTCGTTTATCAGGCGGATTGCTTCGGTTTTCATTTCCTGGTCAGACATAGCGCGCATTGTTTTGATTCAACACTAATCAAATTTATCGAATTAAAACAACAAAAGCCAGGCCTGAACGACCTGGCTTTTCAAACGGTATGCATTAATACTCAACCGAATTACACATATTTCGGATCGAGCTCCTTGGCTTGGGCTACGAATTCCTTCACTTTTTGTTCGTCGTCCTTTTTGCAGATCAGCAGCACGCCGTCGAATTCGGCGACGATGAAGCCGTCGAGACCGTTGATGACCACCAGTTTGTCTTTCGGCGTTTTGATGATCGAGTTGGTGGTATTGTGCAGGATCAGATTGCCGTCCGCTACATTCAGGTTGGCATCCTTTTCCGATACTTCATACATCGATTTCCAGGTACCAAGATCCGACCAGCCGAAACTGGCTAGTACTACGTGCACATTCTCGGCTTTTTCCATAATACCATTGTCGATGGAAATACTGCCGCAATGCTGGTAAGCGCGCTGAACAAACGAATCCTCCGAATTGAGGTAGTAATGGTCGTTGCCGCCCTGGAAAATCTCCGCGATATCAGGCTGGAACCGGGTCAGCGCCTTTTTGAAGGCATTGATGTTCCAGACAAAAATTCCGGCATTCCAGACAAAATCACCACTGTCGAGGAACTGCAATGCAAGCTCCAAATGCGGCTTTTCGGTAAATGACTTTACTTTTTTGACCGTCAGCTTATCCGGAATATATTGGATATACCCATAACCGGTGTCGGGGCGGGTCGGCTGAATACCGAGCGTTATCAGGATATCCTCATTACGCGTAGCACCCAGTGCTACTTTGATTGTATCCTTGAAAACTTCCTCTTTGAGAATAATATGATCTGCCGGTGCCACTACGACATTCGCATTGGGGTTCCGGGCCGCGATTTTGTAGCATGCATAAGCAATGCAGGGGGCGGTATTCCGGCGGTGGGGTTCCAGCAGGATCTGATCGTCGGTCAGCTCGGGGATCTGCTGTTTGATAAGCTCCTTGTATTCCTGACTGGTTACAATATAAATATTTTCAATAGGGCACACGCCGTCAAATCTGTCGACAGTTTGTTGCAGCAGCGTCCTGCCTGTGCCGAGCACATCATGGAACTGCTTGGGGAAATCCGTCCGGCTAAACGGCCAAAAACGGGTTCCTACACCGCCTGCCATGATTATCACATAAGTATCCTGCATCTGTGGCTATGTTTGTTGTAACGCTAAATAATCCTTCAAAACTAATGATAATGCGTCAGTATGCTCAACCACGTCTCCGAAAAGTCGGGAAAATTAGTTCATGGCATTTAACGCAATCGTTCACCGATATTGTAAATTGGCTAATCATGATGGGGAGAAATCGACGGAATGCGTAACATGAATATTTTATAAATACCCAAAGAAAAAATTGGATATAATTAAAAAGAAATTGATTTCTTAGTAACTTGTTAAAGACATCAGCCCATTAAGAACCATGAACAAAACTTCTACTACCGTCAGGAATCTGCCGCTTTTGCTCCTCTCTTTGTTGTTTTGGCAACATTCTTTCGCGCAGATTAGTTTAACCGGCAAGGTTACAGAATCAGTCACACAGGAACCGCTGGCCGGCGTCAGCATTCGTATACAGGGCAAAGTTGCCGGTACGATCACCGATACAAAAGGTGGTTTTTCCCTGACCACAGCATCCAATCCCCCATTTTCGATCGTCGTCAGTTCGGTAGGCTTTCAAACTCAGGAAATTGCGGTTACAGCAAGTGTATCGAGCCTCGATATCAAGCTGGTGGAACAGCCCGTCCAGGGAAGGGAAATCGTGGTTTCTGCCTCTCGTGTAGAGGAAAGCGTGATGAAATCGCCGGTAGCGGTCGAAAAACTCGATATCCGTGGCATTCGCGACACGCCTTCCACAAACTTCTATGATGCGCTTTCGAATCTGAAAGGCATCGACATGACGACGCAGGGCGTTTTGTTCAAATCGGTGAATATGCGCGGCTTCGGCGCGACTGGGAACCCTCGTACCGTTCAGATGATCGATGGCATGGATAACCAGGCACCCGGGCTCAATTTCCCGCTCGACAATATTATCGGCATGTCCGAACTCGACGTCGAAAGCGTGGAGGTATTGCCCGGCGCAGCATCGGCATTGTACGGACCTAATGCCGTGAACGGGCTGATTTTGATGAACAGCAAGAGCCCGTTTCTTTACCAGGGCCTGAGCGCGAACCTGAAAGGCGGTATCATGCACGAAAAAAACCGTACGAAGGCAAATACGCCTTTTGCTGAGGGAACAATTCGCTATGCCAAGGCATTCAACAACAAATTCGCATTCAAGGTAAACCTGTCCTACATCCAGGCGAAAGACTGGGAAGCTACCAATTATACAAACCTCAACGTAGGCGGCAATGCGGACCCTAATCGGGGAAAAGGCACCGATCTGGATTACGATGGAACGAATGTGTATGGTGATGAAATCCAGACCAATATCAACGCGGTAGCCAAAGCACTTGCCGCGGCGGGTCAGATTCCCCAGCAGGCGGTAGGCCTGGTGCCCAACTCGTTTGTCAGCCGCACGGGTTTCCGCGAAAAGGACCTGGTGGACTACAACAGTAAAAGTTTCAAGGCAAATGCCGCATTGCATTACCGCCTGAACGAGAAGGTGGAAGCCATTGCCCAAGTGAACTACGGTTACGGAACAACGGTTTACACCGGAACCGGCCGCTATTCGCTCCGTGATTTCAACCTTACCCAGGCAAAACTCGAACTACGGGGTGATAATTTCACCGTCAGGGCCTATACTACCCAGGAACGTTCCGGGAAGTCGTACCTCTCCGGCCTTGCCGCGGTTTCTATGCTGAGTGAGATCAAACCGAACAATACATGGTTTGGGCAATATGTGGGTGCATTCGTGCAGGCACGGAATTCAGGTGCAGCAGAGGCAGATGCGCACGTGCTCGCGCGCCAGTTTGCCGACCAGGGTATGCCGCAGCCAGGCAGCGCTACATTCAACCAATTGCTGGATAAGTATCGCAATATGCCCATCGTGAACGGCGGGGGTGGCTTTGCCGACAAAACCAATATGTACCACGTTGAAGGATTTTATAATTTTAAAAACCAGATCCGCTTCCTCGAACTAATCGCAGGGGCCAATTACCGGCTCTACACCCTCCGCTCCGCCGGGACATTATTTGCTGATACCAAAGAAGGCCGCGACGGGACCATTCCCATCAATGAATGGGGCGCATTTGTTCAGGCTGGTAAAAACCTGCTATCCGACCATTTGAAACTGACGGGCTCGATACGATACGACAAAAATGAGAACTTCGACGGGCAATTTACACCAAGGGTGTCGGCGGTCACCACTTTCGGAGAGCATAATATTCGCCTCTCTTACCAGACCGGCTTCCGCATTCCAACCACCCAGAATCAGTACATCGACCTCAGAACGCCTTCGGGAACACTGGTAGGCGGCCTGCCCGAGTTTGATTCTCGGTACAATCTGTCAAATGGCATTCTCCGCCAGAACCTTTCAGAAGCAAATGTGGCGGCGGTTGTGAAAAACGACCCTTCGATAATCCAGAGCGCACAGCAATACGCAACAGTGGTAGTTACCCAACAGGCGACGACTGCTATTACGCAACAGGTAACCACAGCGGTAACTGCACAGGTAAACCAGGGTGTTGCGGCAGGAACTATTCCAAACGACCCGGCGGCGATCCAGGCAGCCATTACTGCGGGTGTGAACCAAACGCTCCCGGGCGTGCTGGCAGCTCAGCTTCCGGGTATTCTGGCGGCACAAGTACCGGGCCTCGTTCCCGACCTGGCGAAGGCTTACGCATTAGGTAAACTTCCCAAATACCAGCCAGTGAAACTGAAACCGGAGCGCATTGCTTCCTACGAGATCGGTTACAAGGGTATTATCGCCAAAAGACTATTTATCGACGCCTATTATTATATCAGTAAATACAAAAACCTGATTGGTGGGACGGTGATCGTCGTGCCTACTGCTGCGGCCGCGCCCGGCCTACCCATCGAATCGGGAATCGGGGTAGGGAGCTACCAGGGATTTGCGCGGACGGTGAATACAACGGAAACCATTACTACACGCGGTTTCGCGATCGGTCTGAACTATGCATTGCCGAAAGGCTTCAACGTGGGCGGGAACGTGGCAAACAACGAATTGAAAGACTTTACGCCATCGCCGGAAGTGCAATATTCGCAGTTCAATACGCCGAAATACCGGTATAATGTAAATTTTGGACGACGCATTACTAGCTCCAACACCTGGGGATTCAATGTAGTGTATCGTTATCAGCAGGCATTTTTGTGGGAATCCAGCTTTGTAGTGCCTACTACTACCGATGTGCCGGTATTCTCCAACACGCGCGTGCCGGCGATCAAGAATCTCGATGCGCAGATCAGCTGGAAAGTTCCGGCGATCAAATCGATCATTAAAGTGGGTGGTACCAACCTGTTCGGAAAGTCGTACTTCCAGTCGTACGCCAGCCCGAATGTGGGCAGCACGTACTATGTCTCCATTATGTTTGATGAATTGCTGAACTGAGTCGCGGCGACGCTACTTCTCACCATAGGCCAGGTCGCCGGCATCGCCGAGGCCTGGTACTATATAATATTGTTCGTTCAGCTTCTGATCCACGGCACCCAGCCAGAGGCGG
Organism: Dyadobacter sp. 22481; assembly: GCF_052044875.1. Taxonomy (NCBI): domain Bacteria; kingdom Pseudomonadati; phylum Bacteroidota; class Cytophagia; order Cytophagales; family Spirosomataceae; genus Dyadobacter; species Dyadobacter sp. 22481. The sequence continues at coordinate 80,124 of NZ_JBQENV010000006.1, read as the reverse complement.
CATTGCGGAATGCGGCTTTGCAGGTACTGCACCCCCTCAGGACTTGCTATAACCGATGCAATATGTGTCTGCGACGGGATACCGAACCGCAGCAATGCGTGGTAAACTTTTTCCATCGACCGGCCGGTTGCCAGCATCGGGTCGATCATCACGAGGATTTTACCCGTCAGATCGGGGCTCGTGATGTAATCCATTTCAACCGTAAACTCCTCCTCTGCATTGATGTGATGCCCGCGATAGGCTCCGATGAATGCATTGTCGGCATGATCGAAAATATTCAGAAAGCCCTGGTGAAACGGTAACCCGGCCCGCAGAATGGTAGCGAGCACGATCGGCTGCAACATCGACCGGCACGATGCCGTACCGAGCGGTGTTTCTACTTTCCCGGTTTTGAAAGTGAGCGTTTTGGACATTTCATAAGCCAGCAACTCGCCCATCCGCTCCATGTTCCGGCGAAACCGCATCCGGTCTTTCTGACAATTTACATCACGTAATTCGGCCAGGTAATGATCTGCTATGGAAGGTTTTTGGGAAAGTAAAAACATGGGAGCGACAGTTTTTTAGACTACTCCATGCAAGATAATACAAATTCATTGACGTAATTTGGAACACCATTTCTAAAAATTACGTGCAAGAGCTCATATTGCGATCGTAGTAGATTTTTGTTGCCTATGTATCAAGGAATTATCCGGCATTTTAAATTACTGTTTTTAACACTGGTATCCTCAGCATACGTACACGCGCAAAGTTCATTCATTCCGCTAAACGATGACTATTATCATCTCATCGATCGTCTGGAAATTAAAAGAGGCAAATTTTCCGAAGGTTTTCACTACAATGCCAAGCCGTTCGAACGGAAAGCGGTGGTGGCGCTCACCGATTCCATATTAAAAGAAGGCACCGTCGACCTTACCGACCGCGATTGGGAAACGATCGATTACATACGCGAAGACAGCTGGGAATGGACAAAGGGAATGATCTCCACCGATTCGGCCAAATACAACAAGCTGGCACGGCTTGGTTGGTTCAAATCACCTCCTCCGGGGCAGAAACGGAAGTTCTTCCACCACCCTGCCGATCTGTACAGCATTCACAACAAAGATTTCGACCTGCATTTCAATTTTACCACCACCAATTTTATTGGAAAAGACAACAGCTACGACACCACGGCGCACCAGACGCTTTGGTTCACAGGCCGCGGAGTGGAAATCAGGGGCATGATCAATGATAAGCTCGGATTTTACACATTTGTGTCTGATAACCAGGGCCGTTTTCCGCGCTATGTAAATGCATTTGCTCCTAAATACAGCTTCCCCGGCGAAGGCTTGGCCAAAGCAACCCGCAACCACGGCAACGACTTTCTTTCAGCGCGCGGCTACATTACTTTTCGCCCGCTGAAAGCCATTAATGTCAAGTTCGGGCACGATTACAATACATTTGGCAGCGGTTACCGCTCGCTGGTCCTTTCCGATAACAGTAGCCCATACCTGTTTTTACGCCTCGACACCCAGCTGGGACGGTTCCATTATACGAACCTCTGGACCAGCATGATAGACGGCGGAAAGGATGCTTTCTCGGAGTTTTTGAGGAAAAAGAAATTTGCCGCTATCCACCATTTGAGTGTCAACCTTACCGACAAAATCAATTTCGGCGTATTTGAAGCCGAAGTTTTCAACCGTGATTCCGTTGGCGGCGGGTACGACCTCAACTACCTGAACCCCATCATTTTCTATCGTTACGTAGAATCCTACATCGGCAGCCAGGACAATGCATTGCTGGGTTTTGATTTCCGCTGGCTCGTCGGCAAAACCGCTTCCATTTACAGCCAGTTTGTCCTGGACGAATTTCTAACCCGATTCCTTTTCAACGGCAGCGGGTCGTGGACCAACAAATACAGCTTCCAGCTCGGCGGCAAATATGTGGATGCATTTGGGATACCTAACCTTGATTTGCAGGCGGAATACAACGTCGTGCGCCCCTACACGTACTCGCACAAGGACGGCGGGCGCAATTACATGCATTACGGGCAGGCGCTCGCGCATCCGCTGGGAGCCAATTTCCGGGAATATTTAGGGATAATACGCTATAAAGTCACGCCGAGACTGTCTATTTACGGCACCGTCATGTCGGCCATGCAGGGTAAAGATCCGAGCACGGGGTCTTATAATTATGGTGGAGATATTTCGAAAAGCTACGAAACGCGGAATGATGGTCGTCCAGGAGATCTCGGTGATGTTAATCAGAAAATCGGACAGGGTATTAAAGCAACCACATTATTTACGGATTTACGACTGTCTTACTCTTTGGCCCACAACCTGTTCCTCGACGGCCGGTATCTTATGCGAAAGGTGAAGTCACAGGATGTGAATGTGGCTACCAACTCCAACGTTTTTTCGATTGCCATCCGCTACAATATGGCGTACCGGCAGCAAACCTACTGATTTAAATTTCAAACAAAATGGAAACTGATCCACACGAACTCCGGAATCTTCTCAGGCTCGCATTGCTGGAAGATATCGGTGACGGAGACCATTCATCCCTGGCCAGCGTTCCCGAAAATGCCACCAAGCGTGCAAAGCTGCTGGTGAAGCAGGATGGTGTTCTTGCTGGGGTGGAAGTGGCGCAGATCATCTTCGATGAGACCGCTAAATATTACAATTACCCCCTTCCGAAAATTAATGTGTTACTTTTTGACGGTTCCGTCGTATCAACAGGAGACATTGTTTTTACGGTAGAAGGAAACGCACGTCTGATCCTGAAAGCCGAGCGGTTGGTGCTCAACATTATGCAGCGCATGAGCGGTATAGCCACCTATGCACGGCAAATGTCGGATCTGATCAAGGATTTGCCCGTAAAATTGCTCGATACCCGGAAAACGACCCCGAATTTTAGGCTTTTTGAAAAGATGGCTGTGAAAATAGGAGGTGCGGTAAACCACCGGATGGGCCTTTACGACATGATTATGTTGAAGGACAACCACGTGGATTATGCTGGCGGTATCGAGGCGGCGATTACCGGCGCCCGGAAATACCTGAAAGAAACGGGCCGGAAGCTGAAAATCGAGATCGAAACGCGGAACCTTGCCGAGGTGGATGAGGTGCTTCGCGTGGGGCAGGTCGATATTATCATGCTGGATAATTTCAATCTCGACGATCTGCGTGAGGCTGTGAAGCGGATCGGCGGACGGTACGAGACGGAGGCATCCGGCAACATTACCGAAAAAACATTGCGCGCAGTGGCCGAAACCGGTGTGGATGGAATTTCCTCCGGCGCGCTCACGCACCAGGCGCGAAGTCTGGATTTAAGTCTGAAAGCCTTCTAACCTTTTCATTCATATCAAAAGCGTATGCTGAGATCGATGAAAACCACATACGCTTTTGATCTTCAAGGGTTTCCTTTTGGCTATTCCCTGTGCATAACCGCATTGCTTTCCATGGGCATGGCAATACTTGCGGCTGCCCAGGAGCCGCCCCGAAGCGAAATCGACATCAACCGCTTCATCGCAGAGCTCTTCCCGATCCCACCAGACGACAGCGAAGAACTTTACGAGACGCTTTTACAGCTCTATGCCAGTCCGCTCGACCTCAACGCTGTCAATCCCGACGATCTGGCGGCCCTCTTCATCTTAAGCGAGAAGCAGCTCCGTTCATTTTTCGAATACCGCGCAAAGGCCGGTGCATTATTGTCACTTTATGAACTGCAAGCCATTCCTGAGTTCGACATTTACACCATTCGCAGGTTACTGCCATTTGTAACAATCAGTGCCAAAGCGGTTTCCATTCACGATGCATTAAAAAATCCCGGTCAGCATTTCCTGATGTTCCGGTCGGGAAAACTGCTGGAACAGCAGAAGGGTTTTGCACCATTGGATTCGAACGCTAATTCCATTACCCGGTACCAGGGGCCACCCTTCAATGGCTACCTCCGCTACCGTAATGCCAGGAACGGTGCATATAGTTTTGGAATGACATTGGAAAAAGATTCCGGCGAAGAATTATGGCACTGGAATGCAGGACGACAGATTTTTGGGATTGATTATACTTCTTTTCATGTGCAGATCATCGACAGGGGAAGGCTTAAAAATTTGATTGTTGGAGATTTTCAATTGCAGGCCGGGCAGGGCATGGTTATGGGCGCCGGATTTTCGCTTGGCAAAGGTTCGGAAGTGATTCGATCTGTTTACCGCAGCACAACCGGTTTAAAACCTTACACATCCGCTACGGAAGCCAACTTCTTCCGTGGCATCGCAGCCAGTTGGAGCTTTGCCCGGCGTACCGACATCACCCTTTTATTTTCAAGAACAAAACGGGATGCGACGCAGGGCTCCGACAGCATTCGTTCCAGCATTACTACCTCGCTGCCCATTACCGGTTACCATCGCACACCTTCCGAAATTGAGAAACATAATGTCCTTCGGGAACAGAATATCGGCCTGCATTTAATACATAAACTGGCTGCACAAAAGGGTCAGTTCGGGATAACAATGCTTCATACCGGCTATGATTCATTTATCCGAAAGCGCGATCTGCCTTACAACCGGTATGAATTTTCAGGCAGACAAAACCTGATTGTAGGCCTGCATGGCGATTATCGCTGGCAGAATATCCATTTTTTCAGCGAAGCGGCCATTTCAGGAAGCGGTGGTACCGGCGCGATCGCCGGCCTCATTGCAAGCGCCGGCAGGAAGCTCGACTTTTCCGCCATGGCCCGGCATTATGCGCGCAACTTTCATACATTCTACGGCAATCCCATCAGCGAAGCCACCCGGCCCATCAATGAACGCGGCGCGTATGCAGGTATCCGCTGGTCACCTTCGCGGAAGTGGCAGTGGAGCGCCTATTTCGACTATTTCCGGTTTCCGTGGCTGAAATTTCAGGTCGATAAGCCCTCCCGCGGCTTTGACTACTTCGTGCATTTGCTATGGAAACCCTCAAAACGGCTAAATGCTTATTGGCTGTTTCATGAAAAACATAAGCAGATCAATGACCCGGCGGCAGAGGACAATGGTCCAGCGTTGATCCATTCTGTTAAACGAACTGCCGTATTCAACATCGACTATGAAATTCCGCTCAAATGCGCGTTCCGGACGCGGCTACAATATGGCGGGTTAAAAAACGCGCATTCAAAAGGTTCCAACGGCTTCACAATCGTCCAGGACGTGAGCTGGCACCTTTCTAAACTCGAAGTCAGCGCCCGGGCGGCATTTTTTAAAACCGACGATTATGATAGCCGGCAGTATGTGTACGAGAAAGATGTGCTGTATGCATTCTCGATACCGGCCTATTACAACACTGGCACCAGACATTTTCTCATGCTGCGTTATGCCGTGTCAAAACAGCTCAAAATATGGCTCCGGTGGTCGCAAACGCGGTATTCGGATATTGAAAAGATTAGTTCGGGACTCAATGAAATCGAAGGAAACAAACGCAGCGAGGCAAAGTTGCAGGTGATGTATCAGTTTTGAAAGCCTATTTTTGCACCGCGAAAGGAAATTCTTTTTGAGTAAATACCATTAATCAGTACAACATGCCCAACAACAAACTTGAAGCGTTAAAAAAATATTTCGGATACGACTCCTTTCGCCCGCAGCAATCCGAAATCATCGACACCATCATGGCCAACCGCGATTGTATGGTGCTCATGCCTACCGGCGGTGGTAAATCCGTCTGTTTTCAGATCCCTGCCGTGCTGCGCGACGGGCTCACGGTGGTAGTCTCGCCGCTGATCGCCCTGATGAAAGACCAGGTGGAAGCACTGCGCGGAAACGGTATTACGGCTGCCTTCCTCAACTCCACCATCTCGAGCACCGAACAGGACCAGATCATGTGGAAAATCAAGCTAGGTGAATTGAAACTGCTCTATATCGCGCCGGAAAGGCTTTTCGCAGGAAATACATTTGATTTGCTACGCGAATGGAATGTGCAGCTTTTCGCGATCGACGAATCGCACTGTATTTCCTCCTGGGGCCACGATTTCCGGCCGGAATACCGCCAGCTGAACCTGTTGAAACAACGCTTCCCCGACGTCCCGATCGTCGCGCTCACCGCAACGGCCGACCGCGTCACACGCCGGGATATATTGAAACAACTCAATATCGAGCACGCCGAAACCTTCATTTCCAGCTTCGACAGACCCAATCTGAGCCTGAATGTGCTGCCGGGAAGAAAGCGTATCGAGCAAATTCAACGCTTTATCCACAAACATGAAGGCCAGCCGGGGATTATTTACTGCCTCAGCCGCAAAGGCACCGAAACCGTGGCCGCCAGTTTGCAAAAGGCCGGGCTCCGGGTCGCATACTACCACGCGGGCATGACGGGCGACAAGCGCTCGCAGGTGCAGGAAAATTTCCTGCGGGATGATATTCAGGTAATTGTCGCGACCATTGCATTTGGAATGGGGATCGATAAATCCAATGTCCGCTGGGTGATCCATTATAACTTACCATCTAACGTCGAGAGTTTTTATCAGGAAATCGGCAGGGCGGGGCGCGATGGTGCCAATGCGGATACGGTGTTGTTTTATAGCTACCTTGACATTATCACGCGGCAGGACATGATCAACAATTCGGACCAGTCGGCGGAACAGAAGGAACTGTTGCACGCCAAACTGAACCGCATGAAACAATACGCGGAAGCCGATATTTGCCGTCGCCGCATTCTTTTGAATTATTTCAACGAGCCGGTCGACCACGACTGCGGCAACTGCGACGTGTGCCGCAACCCGCGCATCCGCTTCGATGCGACCATCATCGCGCAGAAAGCGTTATCGGGCATCGCCCGCACCGAGCAAAAAGTGGCGATGGGTATGCTTGTCGATATTTTACGCGGCAGCCGCAACCGGAATATCATTCAACATGGCTACGAACGGCTGCCCACATTTGGCGTGGGCCACGAGCTGCGCAGCGACGAATGGTCGGAATACCTGAGCCAGATGCTGAACTCCGGCGTAATGGACATCGCTTACGACGAGGCACATTCGTTCAAGCTGAATGCGGTAAGCTGGCAGGTGTTAAAGGGTGAAAAGCAGATCGAATTGGTGAAATTCATCCCGCTCAGCGAGCGCAAAGCAAAAGAAGAAGAGCTGGTCCCCAAGGAAAAACCGAAACAGGAGATCATCCGCGATGCACTTTTCGAACGCCTTCGCCAACTTCGCAAAAAATTGGCGGATACGCTGGGCGTGCCACCGTACGTCGTTTTCAGCGACGCTTCACTTTCGGAGATGGCCCAGAAAAAACCTATTTCCGAAGCTCAAATGAAAGCCGTCTCAGGCGTCGGGGCCGAAAAGTTTCGTCGTTACGGGGAGGCATTCATCAATGAAATCCTCGATTTCGCACGGGAAAACAATGCACCCGGCACACGCGTTATGAAGGGGATGACTTTCGTGGAAACCTACGATTTCTACAAGGAAGGCTATTCCGTGAAGGCGATTGCCGAGAAGCGGAATCTCAATCCGGTGACTATCATCTCGCATTTGGTAAAACTCAAAGAGGACGGCCACGGCATTGACTTGAAATCGCTCATCGAGCCCACGGCCTACAAAACCATCATCGACGCCGCAGAAGAAATCCAGGTCGGTAAAAATGATCCGCTGAAGCCCCTGTTCGAATTACTGAACGAACGGTTTGACTACGGGCAGATCCGGCTGGCGCTGGCGATTTGGGAAGGCGAGCGGCAAAACTAATTCCGCGTGCTTATATTTACTTTTTTAAATACTTAACCATCAATATGTCAAGACAAAATATACTCTCAGGCTCTCCGTGGGAAGACAAAATGGGCTATTGCCGGGCAGTTCGGATCGGGAATATCATTGAAGTTGCCGGAACGGTCGCCATTGTGGACGGGGAAAAAGTGAAGGCCGATGACGCCTATGCGCAAACGAATAATATCATCGAGCGCATTGAAAAGGTATTGCAGGATGCCGGTGCCAGCCTTGCCGACGTTGTTCGCACGCGGATTTTTACAACAGATATTTCCCTTTTTGAGGACATTGCGCGCGCACATGGTGCGTATTTTGGCGAAATTAAGCCCACCACAGGTATTTACGAGATTAGCAAACTGGTATCGGCCGACTACCTGGTTGAGATCGAATTTACAGCCATAGTCCAGTAATATATTGGAAAGTTTAAAAAAAGCCTGTTTCCTGAATGGAAACGGGTTTTTTTTGTGACCATTTTTAATTTCTTCCAACCTTTTGGCGCGAAATTTGCTCTCTGTGGAGGTGTTGTCTGATTTGGAACCCTAAACAATAGACATCTCTTGACATGAAAAATGGAATTACTCTTCTAGTTGCCTCAGTTTTACTGGTTCTGTGCGTAGTGCAAAAAGAAGCCCGGTATGGAACGGCCCAGTATAAAAGTGTAGAAAAAATGTACAATTATCCATCGCCGGATACGAAGATTGCGATTTCGGAATCGCGGTATGAGGGTGAATTGTTGAGCGATGTGCAGCGCTTTGAATTCGCTGATTCCTTGAAATCGGAACCGACAGCCCGGATTGCCAACCAAAGGTTATTGAATATTGCTGCGGGCAGCAAAATGCTCAATTACTGAACCCATATTTCGATTCAGTAATTGAGCTGATATTCGATTTTAGCTGAACAGCCCCATAATATCTTCCTGGCTCAGCTTCTTGATAAAGCCGGATTCCCCGCCGACCAAATCTTCTGCCAAATCCTGCTTGCGCTGCTGCAACAACAGAATCTTCTCTTCAATCGTATCCTTGCAGATCATTTTATAGGCAAACACCTTGCGCGTTTGTCCGATACGGTGCGTACGGTCGATCGCCTGGCGTTCCACGGCAGGGTTCCACCACGGATCGACGAGGTAAACGTAGTCCGCTTCGGTGAGGTTAAGCCCTACCCCGCCTGCTTTGAGGCTCATCAGGAACACGCGGCAAGTATCATCGCTTTGGAAACGGTTCACACGTCCTGCGCGATCGACAGTCTGGCCGTCGAGGTATTCGTAAGGGATATTCACCTTTTCCAAATGCTTGCGGATTAGATCCAACATTCCCAAAAACTGGCTGAATATCAATATCTTGTGGTTCGAAGCATTTTCCTCGATTTCCCGCGTAATTTCTTCCAGCTTCGCCGATTCGCTGCCAAAATCCTCATCACCCGACAGAATAGAAGGCGAGTCGCATATCTGGCGAAGTTTCAGCAATGCTTCGAGAATGAGGAAGCTGCTTTTGTTAAGCCCTTCGGTAGCCAGTTTCTCGGCAATCTCCTGGCGGTAGCGCTCGCGGAATGTGTCGTACACTTTCCGTTGCTTATTACCCATCTCGCAGAACAGGATCGTTTCGGTTTTGTCCGGTAAATCGGTCGCGACTTCTTCTTTCGTACGTTTGAGCATAAATGGATACACGAGCTTTCGCAACTCGGCCGCCTTTTCCTTGTCCTGGTATTTATCGATCGGCGTCGCATACTCCGTTCGGAAAAAGTCGGCATGGCCGAGCATTCCGGGGTTCAGGAATTCAAATTGCGAGTACAAATCAAATGTATTGTTCTCGACAGGCGTACCCGTCATGGTCAGGCGGTTGCGCGCACGCAGTAAGCGCGAAGCCTTGGAGGTAAGCGAATCAGGGTTTTTGATCGCCTGAGCTTCGTCGAGGATAATGTAGTTGAAGTCGAACTGCCTCAGTAGCTCGACATCGCTCCGCATGGTGCCGTAAGTCGTGAGGATAATGTCGTACTCGCGGAAAAAATCGATGTCTTTCCTTCTCGACATCCCGCGATGAACGTATAATTTAAGGTCCGGTGTAAATTTCGCCGCCTCTGCCTGCCAGTTGAAAATCAGGGTTGTGGGAACTACGACAAGGTTCGTATAGTTCGGTTCCAGGTTCTTCTGGTTTTGCAGGAATGTCAGCATTTGCAGGGTTTTACCTAAACCCATATCATCCGCCAGACATCCGCCCCATTGAAACTCGTCGAGGAAGTGAAGCCATTTGTAACCCTCTTCCTGATACTGCCGGAGCGTCGCCTGGATATTCTGCGGAAGTGGTACCGACGGGATTTGTTTAAAATTGAGCAGTTTTTGTTTCTTCTCCCAAAGTTCGCGGAACACGTCTTCGTTATCGATCTCCGAAACCAGCTCGTCGATCAGCGAGAAATGGATTTTGGATAAATGGAGCTGATCGTCGTTCACGCGGCCAAACTGCATCAACGGTTCGAGTTTCGCTATCCATTCATCGGGAAGCACACCCAGCGAACCGTCCTGCAACTGAATATAATTCTGCTTTTTGAGTAACGCCTTTTTCGCGTCAGCCAATGTCACTGTCTGGTCGCCGAAAGTGATCTCGATCCGCATATCGAACCAGTCGATACCCGACGACGTGTGCACTTTCACCGTCCCGCGGTTGGGGTTGAAGCGCATTTTTTTCAGATCTTTAAACCCAAAAATGTCGTAATGCTTCTTCTTGGCGGCATCCACAAAATTGAAAAGCCAGCCGTTTTTCATTACCTGCTCAAACGGCACGTAGAAAAACGGTTGCCCGGTTTGGTGTTCAAAACCGGGGTGCAATGCTTTTGCCCAATCCCACACCTCATTCTCCGCCTGAACGTCGCGTTCAAGCATGGTAATCTGGTTATTATCAAAACTGGTCCTCGTACGGCGCTGGTCGTGCAGCAGTTCGAGTTCTTCCCCCTTTCGTTGCTCGGTTGTGCCGTTTTCTTCCAGATACACATACGAAGGAACGATCAGTAAGTTTGCTTCGTCCTCTTTCAGGTAAAATTTCGGTTTTTGGAAAACCAGCGGGGATGTTTGTATCTGGTGCCTTGTCTGGAAAATTACATCGAATTTTTCTGACACCGGAATAATCCAGTCTCTCAGGAAATCGTCACCAAAATCCTTCTTAACCCTTATTTTAAATCCGTTCTGGCTCAGGTAAGCCACCATTTCGGCCTCGCTGATACCCGCCCAGCGGAATAATGTCTTCTCATTGTAAAGCCCCAGCCAGAAGCTGTCGAGCGACACCACTTTCTGCAATTCCAGCGGCGTGCCTGGCTTGATTTCTACGTAGGGATTGAGGGTAATGAACTCCTTGTCTTCTGTGAGCACAAAAAACAGTTTCACCGGCTCGCGGTGCAGTTCGAGCTGCGTTAGCTGGTGATTACTGGTCACATAATCGCCGTCGGCCAGGAATAGCCGGTCGCCATCGAGGTCATTGAAAACACGGGTAAGCTGTTTGCCGACGTAATTGCGGGCTTCGTAACGCTGATCGGCTTCCACATCGTCGAAATGCAGGTACGCGTTGTATGCCCAGCCTTGTTTACGAATGAATTTTTGAAGCCCCTCTTCCCAATGCTTCGCCATACGTACAAGTCGCGCGTCGGACTCTGTCAGAACGGGGATTTCATCTGCTGAATAATAGTGGCTCGACCCACCCGCTATATTGCGGATATTGGTAACCTTCTCGGATTTGGCACTGAATTTGACGGAAAAAACCCCGAAACCAATGTCCAGCAAATGGTTTTTTCCCTTCGGCCAAAACACAAAAATAGAAACCCGGTCCTCGTCGTCCTGCCCGTTTTCCGTCAAAGTCACGGCAAAAGACGACTCCTGTGCGGGCAATATGCGTTCGCGTAACGATTGCCAGTCCTGGTAGGCACCTACTTTCTGGATGGCCGGATCAAGCTTGGTCAAATGCAGCCCGCCGTCTTCGTCGAGCCGGAACTCGAATTTATCTTTGTATTGATCTTCAAGCGAATAGCCATATTCGGCCAGCAGATTGCTTTTTTCGACAGTGAGGTCGCGCATTACCTCGAATGCTTTCTCGCCCAGTTCTTCGCGGAGTTTGAGCAACGCGGCCAGCTTGTGCTCGCAGAGCGGCACCCAGAGTTTCTGGTTGCAGGTACAGGAAGTCTGAATCTGGCGGGTGCCTTTTACGCGCCGGAATGTGGTCATATACTCCTGATCCCTATCCGTCACCTGGCATTCCGCCTCGCCTTCCTTCGCCGATACGATCTCCACCGGGCCCACGTTCCCGCGGTTCTGCCAGGTTTCGTCGAGCACCATGCCGCGCAACTGCATTTCTCGGATTTCCTGCAATTCGATCGTCGTGTTGGCCATCTCATGCACAACCTGCTTGATCGTCGGCATTTTGTCGAGAATGTACAAAATACTGGCCACACGGTGTTTACACAGCCCGGCTTTATCCGGACAGGAACATTCGGTGGTTATTTGCGGTGTGAGAAAATCGCGGATGAAAATCTGATAGTACTGGATCGAATAGTCGCTTTTGACCTTGAACTCAGCATTACCGGGGCCATTATAATCGAGTTTGGAAACTTTTAAGCCGCCACTGCTATAAATGGAACGCCCTCTTGATAGTACATCCCGCTCCGCCCGTCTCAGCAAGAAGTTTGATAATTTCTCCTTCTTTTCGTTTTCCATTTACCCTGCTGCCTATTAAAAACGCAAAAGTACGGTATGTTTCTGTCTTATAGAAACGAACGGAGAAGTATTGACCCGAACTATGTAGTTTATGAGCGCACATAAGGCTGATCGATGACACCAATATGCCCCGAATGCAGCGCGTCATTGCAGAATGCAGCGATCTGCGGGCCTACATTGGGATATAAATGCCTTGAAGAAAGCGATGAAACCGGCAGCCACACGATTTCCAGTGCCGTAGTATGCGCCGGATCGAGCACCGGGGTGCCCTTTGTTATATTTGCATTAAATACCATGTGCAGCGTCTCTTTCCGCACTTCATGCCAGATCACTTCGCCGCAAGACACCATTTTCCCGACCTCAACTCCCACGCCCAGTTCCTCCATCAGCTCTCGCGCCAATGCGTCCGAAAGCGATTCGCCGGGGTCGGGATTACCTCCTGGCAATGCAAATACCTCCTTTTCGCCATAGCAATAGCGCAGCGTGAGGATCTTGTCGTTTTCGAGAATGATAGCGGATGGACGGACGTTCATAATTGTGTGCTTAAATCATGATGACTATTGCTCAATAAACAAACTTCCGGCCATAACTCTTACTCCCGCAGCACCATTTTTTCGATCAGGAGCATGAAAATGTGGATCACCTTGATATGAATTTCCTGAATGCGGTCGGCGTAACCGAAATGCGGCACGCGGATTTCAACGTCGGCCACGCCCGCGAGCTTGCCCCCGTCCTTTCCCGACATGATGACGATCTTCATGCCTTTTGCCCTGGCAGCTTCGGCAGCGCGAATGATATTTGCGGAGTTTCCGCTCGTGCTCAGCCCAAGAAGCACGTCGCCTGGCTGACCCAATGCTTCAATATATCTTGAAAACACATATTCGTACCCGAAATCGTTGCTGACGCAGCTCAGATGGCTCACGTCGGAGATCGCGATGGCAGGCAGTGCGCGGCGGTTATCGCGGTAGCGGCCGGTTAGTTCTTCCGCGAAATGCATCGCGTCGCAATGCGACCCGCCATTCCCACAGGAAAGGATTTTACCGTTGTGGATGATCGCCTCGGCCATCAGACCCGCTGCTTTTTCGATCTTTTCAATCTGTTCGGGATCGCTCAGGAAACTGTCCAGAACAGTTTGTGCTTCTTTAAGTTCCTGGCTAATAATGCTTTGATAATTCATGCTAATATCTGATTCTATTAAATCTTTTAAAGTCTGATGGCTTTGAGAACGTGTGTCTTCCGGCCCGGGCCCTTATGCCGCTCTACGATAAAGCCCCCTGCTCGTAGCGCCCTTTTAACGATTCCTTTCGAAGAATATGTTACTAATACGCCTCCCTGCGACGTTTGGGCCGCTATTTTGGCAAAAATTTCTTTCTCCCAAAGCTCGGGTTGGGCCCGCGGGTCGAAAGCGTCGTAGAAAATAACGTCAAAAAATCGCTCCGAGGTGAAGTCCTGCACGGTGGTTTGCTCCTTTTGGAGGCTAAAAAAAGGAGAAATGGCCGTTTCTGCGCCCCAAGGCGCGTGGTGCAGCTGCATAAAACCGGTGGCGCCGGAAGCTTCCTCGTAATTCAGTTGCGACGCTTCCAGCAACGACACAGGATAGGCCTCCACAGATGTGTAGAAAACCTGTTTTTGGAGGCTATCGGCCAGCTTCCAGGCGAGGAAGGCATTCAGCCCGGTACCGAAGCCCATTTCAAAAACGTAAACCGGTCCCGAAGCATTCTCCAGGACCGGCTTTAAACCGAGATTGATATATATGTGCTCCGATTCCATCAGGGCACCTTGCAATGAATGGTATTGCTGCTTGAACTGCGCACTGAACAACGAATGCGAGCCGTCTTCGGTAATGATGAAGCGATCCAAATGGCCGGGTTTTAGTTTGGCCAAAAGTACTAAATCATTCTGCGCAGTGTGACCTGGGTAAAGAAAATATCGCCTTTCCGTTTCACTAGCAGGTCCACATTTTTGCCATCGCCCCGCTGCAAAAGCTTGTATATTTCGCTCACATTGAGCTCCGAAGCGGAGTGATCATCGATAAACAGGAGCTGATCACCTTCCATCAACCCGGCGCGTGCGGCCGGAGAATCGGTTACGACGTGGTTGACGATGTAACTACGCAGGTCCCTTCCTTCCGCACGGATTTCCATCCCGCTCATATCATGCTCGAATTTCTCGCGCAGGCGACTTCTGATCGGTTTCAGCACCATATAGTGCTCGCCGTAGTTGAATGTCACTTTGAAACGGCGGAGCAGTTCGCAACCGATATTACCCTGCCGCTCGGCTCCGGCCCGGATTTTCGAACCGAATGCGATACTGTCGGGAAACGAGGCTACCACATTATTCAGCTCGAAACGGCCCAACCGCATTTTATCGACACGGCCCAGGTTGCCATTAATAACCCCGTTCAAACCCCGGCCCAACTGCGCGCGGATCACCTTTTCCGGTAAGCGGAAGGTTTCTTTGCGCGTATTGTTGAGAAGCAAGGCGTGGCCTGCACCGGTGTCGATCAGCACCCGGATCGGATGCTCGCGGCCATCGGCAAAAAGCGTCACCGCGTCGGTAAATGGCTTGGTATCCTCGATGATGAGCGGGTGTTTGTCGCCTTTGCTGGTTTTGTACTTGTACCTGTCCGGGCGCATCAGCAGTATTTCTTTTTTGGCAAAATCGATCGTTACGACGAAGTTGTTGAAGATTTCATACCCAAAAATCCCATGCACAGGCACGCCCACGTATTCAGAAAGCCGCAGGAAATCCTGTTCGAGGATCACGATATTCTGATGATTGGCTTTAAGCCTGCCCATCGAAAACTTATTATCGATCGCGACATGCGCCGAAATGGATGCCCCCTCGCCCGCACCTGTGAGGTTCACCTTGCGGGTCATACGCAGCTTGTCGGCTTTGAGGACGTTCGGATCGGTGATGATGATGGAGCTAACGCCGGTGTCGAGGATAAAACGCAGTGAATCATTGTCGTTGATCTTCGCGTAAAGCAATATAAGATTGGAATGCAGCTCGAACGGGATGCGTGCTGTTTTGTGGTTTTTGTCTAAAAAATAACCATACTTTTCCTCTGATACAGGGGGAACGTCGCTGGAATGGCCGAATGTTAGGGTGTGGGTAAAAAGTATGATCGCTGCTATGAACCACTTAGACGTTTTCATCGTGGCCTCCTTTCTTTAAGTACTATGTGTCAAATTCTGTCCGCAATATCATTTTAAACACTCTGATTATAAATGACTTAGTAAGTTGATTTATATCCTTCGGTGTACGTTAAGTGTCGAAATCAGTCCAATCGGTTAATTCAAGTAAAAATAGCTCAATTTGCATTAATAAAACACAAAAAAATCTCGATATGTGCAAACTTTTCGACATTTTTTTGATCACATATATATAATCACGTAAATGATGAAAATATGGTACTTTTGTTGCGTAAAATGACTTTTTCCATAATAAAAATTTTCTCATGCGAAAAAAAATTGTTGCCGGTAACTGGAAGATGAACAAGGTTCTGGATGAAGCGGTTGCGCTTACTTCGGAGCTCGTTAATATGGCCAAAGACGAGGTCCGGAATGACGCGAAAATCATCCTTTGCCCTCCTGCGATTTACCTTACTACGATTCAAAAATATATCGAGAACGAGCCCAACTTCGCGTTGGCCGCTCAAAACTGCTCCGACAAAGTTTCGGGAGCATTCACCGGTGAGATTTCCGCACAAATGCTGCAATCGATCGGTGTACAATATGTGCTGATCGGCCACAGCGAACGCCGCCAGTATTTCAATGAAACCAATGCACTGCTTGCAGAAAAAGTAAATACCGCATTGGCCAACGGCGTTTCTCCAATCTTCTGCTGCGGCGAGTCACTCGAACAGCGCCAGAATGACGATTATATCGGTTTTGTGAAAAACCAGCTGACCGAAAGCCTTTTCCACCTTTCGGAAGAACAATTGAAGTCGGTTGTGATCGCCTATGAGCCTATTTGGGCCATTGGAACGGGCCTTACCGCCTCGGCTGAGCAAGCGCAGGACATGCATGCGGCATTGCGCGCGCACATCGCGTCGAAATACGGTGCGGATGTAGCCGACGAAATTTCCATCCTCTACGGGGGAAGCGTTACAGCAGCCAGCGCTCCCGAACTGTTCGCAGCCCCGGATATCGACGGCGGCCTGGTAGGCGGTGCTTCGTTGAAATCACGGGAGTTTACCAATATTATCAAGGCGAGATAGTCGGATTGTCATCCTGAGTGTGACAATAGTGCTCGCTCAGGATGACATTTAGATCACATTTCCGTAATCACAAATTCCACCCGGCGGTTCTTTTTCCGCTCTTCTTCGGTTCCTTTGGTGATTGGCCTTGTGCCGCCGTAACCTTTCGCTTCGATACGGCTTCCATTAATGCCCTTTTCTACGAGATAGCTTTTTACAGCCTCCGCACGCTGACGGGAGAGTTCAAGGTTTTTGTCAAAGTCACCCACATTATCGGTATGGCCTTCGACCCGGATCTTGACTGTCGGACTGTCGCGCATGACATCTACCAGCCGGTTCAGCTCTTCAAAGGATTCGGGAAGCAACGTGTATTGGGAAGTTTCGAAATAAATATTAGGGAGCAAAATCGTTTCTCCGACGATGAGCGGCGTAAGATATACGTCCTGATCAAAAGACTTGCCCGAAGAGTCGCCCGGCGCGAGGCTGAACGACGACCCGTAGTAGCCGCGGGCCATTACACGGAATTTATATTGCTCACCCGCATCGACGCCCACCCGGTATTTTCCGGATGACGACCGGATTTGCAGCGTATCCCCGCTTTCGATGTAGGAAAGCTGGGCGGCGATCGGCTCCTTCGTTTTCGCATTGTAAACTGTACCTCTTAAAACAGCCGTTTCACTCTCTTTTTTCGGAGCGGGTACCGGAACCTTCTTTTGGGGTGCTTTTACGGCTGGTTTTTTCGCCGGCGGTGTCGTTGCTTTGGCTATCGGCTTCGATGATTTCTCAGGCTGTTTTTTCAACGGGTTTTTGACATGGATTCCGTAAAAATTCCACGACTGGTAACCGCCCGAACTTCTGCCTTCGTAAAAATCGAACTCCTCGATTCCCGGCGTAAGTCTTTCGAAATAGGCCACAAAATCCACCGTATCGCCATTTGCGACGCTTGTTTTAGTGGTGGTAGTGATATTTTCTGCCCTGATAAATTTGAATTTTTTATCGATTTCACCAGGCTTGTACAGCCTCGTTTCAGGATCGAGCCAGATCTGACTTTGGCCTTGCTGCTGCAATTTCGGAATGCGCGAGTCGGGAAATGGCGACGTCCGTGGTTGTGATCGCAATTGCGGCTGCTGGGCTTGCTTGTCGATGAATTGCAGATAGACAACCGTGTTGGCATCCGTCAGTTCTACCTTCTTGATTTTCACATAGGGAACCGACGACTCCTCTACCCTGGGATTCTCAGTAATTTGCCCGAAGCTGGTATGGATTGACAGTAAAATGGCTCCAAAACTGGCCGAAAGCAACTTGAAATTCATAGCGATATTGGGGTTTGAATTAAATATCAGCAAGAACGTCCGAAAATCGATGATAGTTTGTTAAAAATTGTTAAACGCAGAAAATCACTGGTTTACAGGAATAAACGGAATCCAGAAAGCCGGATCGTAGCGCTCCCAGGCGTGGCAGGCGAACGGCAACTGATGGTTTGTAAGCTCATAACTCGCGGCCGGGCTTTTCTCGAACGAGAAACGCAATGCCTCGCGCCATTCCGGTAATCTCATAAAGATTTTCATCGGTTTGAGTCGCGTCGCTTCTTGGCAGAAAAGCATGTCTTCATTGCCTTTCCAGGAGGGATAGAATAGGTTGTATATCTTTAAATAGCGTAAAAACGCAGCTATTTTTCGCAAGGATAGGCCTCCATTAAGCACTACACGATGGGACGACAACGCATCGGCAAAATCCTGCGCCGCCTCGGCAGAAATCGTATCGAACTCGGGCATGTGAAGTGACGGCGCGCCCACATAGTCATAGCCTTTGGCACACCATTCTTCGAGCTCGTCGCGGAAAACAAATGCATCAAGCTGGTAAATGAGGATGTATTGGTAAGCGTCGAAGGCCTTGTAAAAATCAATGGACACCATCAGCCGGTTATAGGCATCGACGCCCGCGAAGTAACTGTTAGCAAACGACTGGACCCTGAGCGCCGGGTATTGTTGCTGCAATGCGGAAAGGTCGAGGCCGGCAGGTTTCACGACGATCACCGGGTAGTTGCCCAGCACAGCCATACATTGCCGCAACGACATTTGCTCGGCATCCGTCATATTTGCCTGATACACAGGTATCACCACCGCCACCCGCGACTTTTTTTCAGCCATTTTAATGTTAATCCAGTTCCTATTCGAATAAATCCCCTACCGCCGGCAGCCACCAGTCTTTACTGCTAAACTTGTAATAACCGCGCAGCAATTGGCTCAGCACCGGTGTAAGTCGTTTGAAACGGCTTTCGGGCAGTCCCGCCCGGGTGTAAAAATGCTTTTGGGAAAGATACAATTTAAGCAGTTTCTCACGCGGGACGAACGGAAGCGCGCGAAGGAGCAGATAAAGCTCATGCAGCTTGTTGGCCTTTTCTTTCAACGGGACGAGCTTCAATTTCCGGTCGCGTTTGAAACGATGGGCGAGCTGCACTTTCTCGACCTTGTTGCCAAATCCCACCTGCTGGCTGGAATGGATGCGGTACGAAATAAGGGATTCGGGTATGAATTCTATCTTGTTTTCCAGGCTCAACACCATGGCTATCCAGGCATCATGGATCAAATCCTGCACGTGCGTAGGGAAAGGCATGAGCCGGGCGAGGCATGATTTGCGGATCGCGAGCGTGGCGCCTGTCACCACAAACCCGTTAAAAAGGATCTCATGAGGTTTGCCGCTTTCCCAGATCTGCTGCCGTGCTCTGTCAAACTCGATTTCTTCCCAAATAGTCCTGCCGGTTGGCTCCGAATCGTCATTGATCATTTCCGCATCGCTGAACACCGCGTCGAGGTCCGGGCGCGCATTCAGGAATGCAAGCTGCTTTTGCACCTTATCGTTTCGCCAGCGGTCGTCCTGGTCACACAGGAAAATCACGTCCCCTTCACATAGCGACAGGCACTTCTCGAAATTCCTGGTCGAACCGAGATTCTGCTCGTTCACATAAATGCGAACGGCGAACTTGCTGGTAGTAGCAAAAGATTTTATGATTTCAATCGTGTCGTCCTTAGATCTGTCGTCGCAAACAACCAATTCATCCACCGAAACCGTCTGATCAGCAATGCTCTTCAACTGTTCGGGCAAGTACTTTGCCCCGTTGTAAGTACACATAGCTACTGAAATCATAATGTGTATCTGTATTTTATATTTTTGTAAAAGCTTCCCGGCCTTTTTAATAGGCCATAAAGTTACGTGGTTGAGCCGGGAATTAAATCAAAAGTTATTAAAACCACTTGAATGGCATTACCAGAACAGCTTAAAAAGGCGATTATCCAGATGCCGGCGAAAGAAAAGGATAAATTGCTCCTGAGGCTGATCACCAAAGACAAGACCCTGAGCGACCGCCTGCATTTCGAACTGATCGAAGACAGTTCCACCATTCCCGAACGCCGCGAAGAGCTCATGGGGCGGATCGTGCGGACATCGAAGTTCAACCAGAATACACCGGGTTGGGTACTGACGGATATGCGCAGCCTCAGTGCGGATATTGCCTATCATGTGAAGGTTACGAAGGATAAGGTCGGGGGCATCGAGTTGAATATTTTTCTCTTGAATACATTCCTGGAAGGCTACTCCGACATTCTGAGAACCTACTCGTCCCGCGCCGATACCTGTGCATTGTACATTGCCAAAAAGGCCCAGGTGATCCTTAACGGCCTTAGTAAACTCGACGATGACTACCGGATCGACTATATCAAAGACACGAACCGGATGCTTCAACTCGTTTTCAGCCTCTGTTCCAAAATGTACGCCCGACAAATGGAACTGCCGCACGAACTGGAATTTTAACACACCATTGATCTATGAAAAAGACCGCATTGCTGATTATCGACGCCCAATACGATTTCTGTGATCCTAACGGGACATTATACGTTCCCGGGGCCGAGAAAGACGTCGAGCGCATTGCCAGCCTCATTGCTTTGGAAGGCGACAAAATCGATTCAATATTCCTGACGCTCGATACCCACAAGGTGCTGGACATTGCGCACCCGCTTTTCTGGGAAGATCGGAACGGCAATACGGTCGCACCGTTTACGCTGATTTCAACCCAATCGGTGGAAGCGGGCAAATGGGTCCCGCGCTACCATCGCGAATATGTTTTGAAATACCTACAAACCCTTGAAGAAGAAGGCGAATTCCAGCATTTTATATGGCCGGAGCATTGCCTTGTCTGCTCCAAAGGGGCGGCAATCGACGATACGCTCATGCGCGCCGTGCTCGCCTGGGCGCACCGCACCCGCCGCGACTACCGGACGGTTTCGAAAGGTATTAACCCGCTGACCGAGCATTTCGGGGTCTTCAAAGCCCAGGTACCGGTGGCTAATGCACCCGAAACAGAGCTGGATGAACGTTTTCTGGCTGAGCTAAGCGAATATGATCAGGTACTCGTGGCCGGCGAAGCACGTTCGCATTGTGTCGCGACGAGCATCCGGCAGATCGTCAAATATGCCCCTGCATTGGCTGCGAAAGTCGTTGCGCTCACCGACTGCATGTCCGACGTCCCCAACTTCGGTCACTTCGCCGATCCTATATTTGAAGAAGCCGCCAAAAGCGGCATGAAATTTATGAAAGCGGGCCAGGTTTTTAAAGAAAACTAAATGCCGCGCCTTTTGGTTATAATAGTATCACATCATCATTCAAACTAATATCATAATCCATCGATAACCCCGCTATGATGCAATTAGCAGTGCCCCGGATCGAGGCCGATCAGTTCGATGAACTGGATCCGAGACAATACATTCTGATCAAAGGTGCCCGTGTCAACAATCTGAAAAACATCGATGTGGCGATCCCGCGCAACAAGCTGGTCGTTATTACGGGTCTTTCCGGCTCAGGAAAATCGTCATTGGCCTTCGATACGCTGTTTGCGGAAGGCCAGCGCATGTACGTGGAAAGTCTTAGCAGCTACGCGCGGCAGTTTCTCGGACGGATGGAAAAGCCGGAAGTGGAATACATTAAAGGCATTTCGCCGGCTATTGCCATCGAGCAGAAGGTCAATACCCGTAATCCGCGATCTACGGTGGGTACTTCCACGGAGATTTACGATTATCTCAAACTGCTTTTCGCACGCATAGGACACACCTATTCGCCGGTTTCCGGGGGAATCGTGCGGAAAGACTCGGTGACCGACGTGGTGAACTACATGCTCGCGCACGACGAGGGCACACGTGTGATGATTCTCGCGCCGCTACTCATCCGCGACGGCCGCTCGCAAATTGAAGAACTCACGATCCTGCTTTCCAAAGGCTACAACCGTATTGTGCTGAACGAGGAAGTCGTTTCAATCGAAGATATTCTCGAGAAACCCGACCATTTTCCGCAGGCCGGCAACCAGGTTTTTATCCTCATCGACCGCGCCGCGATCAAACATAACGACGAAGACACACAGTACCGCCTTTCCGACTCCGTACAAACCGCCTTTTTTGAAGGAGAAGGGACCTGTACAGTGAATATTGTAGGAGGAGAAAAAAGGGTTTTCTCCGACAAGTTCGAACTCGACGGCATTACGTTCGAGGAACCGACAGTCAACCTTTTCAGCTTTAACAATCCTTTCGGTGCCTGCAAAAGGTGTGAAGGATTTGGAAAAATATTGGGAATAGACCCTGACCTGGTCATTCCAGACAAAAATCTCTCGGTGTACGACGGTGCCATAGCGCCCTGGCGTACCGAGAAAATGGGCGAATGGCTGGTTCCGCTCGTCCGCAACGGCGTGAAATTCGATTTCCCGATCCACAGGCCTTATAAAGACCTTACACCTGCGCAGAAAGAGCTGCTCTGGACCGGTAACCAATATTTCGACGGTATCAACGATTTCATCTCGGAACTCGAATCTCAAACACACAAAATCCAATACCGTGTAATGCTCTCGCGCTTCCGCGGCCGCACGACCTGCCCGGACTGCCGTGGCTCACGCTTGCGGAAGGACGCTTCCTATGTCAAAATAGGCGGCAAATCCATTACCGATTTGGTGTTAATGCCTATTCAGGATGTTTCAGGCTTTTTCAAAGAGCTCGGGCTCGGCGACCACGACCGGCAGATTGCACGTCGCGTCCTGACGGAAATCGAATCGCGCCTGGATTATATGAACCGCGTCGGACTTGGTTATCTAACTTTAAACCGGTTGACCAGCACATTATCCGGCGGTGAATTCCAGCGCATCAAGCTGGCAACTTCATTGGGAAGCGCATTGGTAGGCTCAATGTACATTCTCGACGAACCGAGTATCGGCTTACACCCGCGCGATACGCAAAGGCTGGTGGGCGTGCTCGAATCGCTTCGTGACCTGGGCAATACCGTAATTGTAGTCGAACACGAGGAAGAAGTAATGCACGCGGCGGATCAGATCATCGACATTGGCCCCGAAGCCGGAACTGGCGGCGGGCACCTGGTTTTCCAGGGAAACCAGCGCGATATCGAGGCGCTGAAAGTCGATGGTAGTCTGGGAGGTAAGAGCAGTCAAGAGGTTAACGCGCAGTCGCATACGTTGGATTTCTTGCTGGGGAATGATTCTATTACTGTTCCCACTGTCAGAAGGAAGTCTTTGCACTTCCTGGAAATTAAGGGTGCACGGGAGAATAATTTAAAGGAACTCGATGTAAAAATCCCTTTGAATAACCTAACCGTCGTCACCGGCGTGAGTGGTTCAGGAAAATCTACACTGATCCGGAAGATCCTGTACCCTGCATTAATGCGCCTTAAAGGCGAGTTTAGCGAAGATGTAGGACGTTTCGACGAGCTTACGGGCAGCGTAGATCGCATCGAGGCCGTTGAAATGATCGACCAAAACCCGATCGGGAAATCGTCGCGCTCGAACCCGGTTACTTATATTAAGGCTTATGATTATATCCGGCAGATGATGTCGGAACAGCCGCTTTCGAAAGCAAGAGGCTATAAACCCTCGCATTTCTCCTTCAACGTCGACGGTGGCCGTTGCGAAATATGCCAGGGCGAGGGCCAGGTGAAGATCGAAATGCAGTTTATGGCCGACATTTACCTGACTTGCGAGGGCTGTAACGGCAAGCGTTTCAAGCAGGAAATCCAGGAAGTAAAATATCAGGACAAAGATGTTGCCGAAATCCTCGACATGACCGTCGACGAGGCTATCGAATTTTTCAGGCAGGGCGAACCCAAGCTTGCCGATAAATTGCTTCCATTGCAAGAGGTAGGGCTTGGATATGTAGGGCTTGGGCAATCTTCAAACACATTGTCCGGCGGTGAGGCACAGCGTGTTAAACTCGCCTCATTCCTGGGGAAGGGCTCTTCCAATAAAGGCAAAACACTCTTCATTTTCGACGAACCGACCACCGGTTTGCATTTCCACGACATTAAAAAGCTCCTCAAAGCCATCAATGCACTGGTAGAGCAAGGCGACAGCGTGATCATCATCGAACACAATATGGAGGTCATCAAAAGCGCCGACTGGATCATCGACCTCGGCCCCGAAGGCGGCGAAAATGGCGGGCAGCTCACATTCACCGGTACTCCCGAGGAAATGGTAAAGCTCGAAGGAAACTACACGGCGGACTTTTTAAGGGAAAAGATTTGATATTGTGAGTATGTCCCTTAACCCAGTGACTATGGCGCAACGGGTACCTCCACATTCCCGCAAATCCAGTGGCCTGAAACACTTTCCTGTCCGTATTTAACAGTAAAGACGCCCCGCGGGGGACTTATTCAGGCAAAACCAAAATCTGCATTTCATGAAGTTATATAAGACCGAAAATGGCATTCTCCTTGAAAACGAGGACATTTTCTACCGCCTCCACGAAACGGACTGGGACGTTGTGGTCAACAGGAATAACCTGTACGAATGGTTGGAAGGACAGACGCAAAGCCTTATCGCCCTGACATTCAGCGACGATTTCCCAATGCCCGATGCACTGGCACCCATTGGCACCCAGGAAGTATGGGCTTCGGGTGTGACCTATTTCAAGAGCCGTACGGCACGAATGGAGGAATCCGAAAAAGCAGGCGGCGGCAGCTTCTACGACCGCGTATATGAAGCCGAACGTCCGGAACTATTCTTTAAATCGACAGCATGGCGTGTAATAGGCCACCACGGCACGGTACGCATCCGTAAAGATTCGACCTGGGACGTTCCCGAGCCGGAACTGACCCTATTTGCTACTTCCGAAGGCGCATTGGTAGGCTATACCATCGGTAACGACATGAGTTCCAGAAGTATAGAAGGTGAAAACCCCTTGTATTTGCCGCAGGCGAAATCCTACACCGGCAGCGCAGCGTTGGGGCCTTGTCTTTATGTATTTAAAGACCAGCTCGGTGTCGACACGGTGATCGACCTGTCCATCGTTCGCGGAGGTGAGGAAGTTTTCAATGGGCAGGTTACCCTGGCGCAAATGAAACGCAAACCAGAAGAGCTGCTGCACTTCCTTTACCGCGAAATGGCGTTCCCGCAAGGCGCTTATCTGATGACCGGGACGGGTATTGTACCCTCTTCCGATTTCACATTGAAATCCGGCGACGTAGTTCATATTACCATCGAGCCCATCGGAACTTTAACGAATACGGTGGGTTGATAAACAAAAGAGCTGCAAGGGTTGACCTTGCAGCTCTTTTCAGTAATGCTAATATTGTTTACGAATGCCCGAGCTTGGGAATGAAGGTGTAAATCACGCACCGAACTGCACTCACCAGCTTGGTCACCATCGATTCGCCTTCACTTTCTTCTGATTCGCTTTCAAAAAATGCCGCCGGACCTTCTTCCAGGATGCGGGCATTCAATGTCATAATTTCAGATGCCGGCATACCGGCGCTCGTGTTTTTGATCACACCTGCGTGCTTCACGTGCACAGGAGCTTTCGCTTTCAAAGCAGGCTTAATCTTTCTGGCAACCGTCCTTTCAGTTACACATTCCTTGCCTGACTGCAATTTTCTGTGTGCCACGAACATGTTGTGCACATAGCCCGTTGCACTGGCTTGCAGGCTGATGATGATGAGCAATATTAAGATTCTAAGTGTTTTCATGGCTGTATTCAATCGTTAAGAATCCCGGGCAGAACCGGATGGAATTATGTGTAACTAATTGACCTTACAAATATATATGTTTCATTAGGTATCTTGCAATACATAGTACCTTGTTTTTAACATTTTTTTTGAATTTTTTTTCAACCTTCTTCAAAGCACCGTGGCTGGCCGGATAACAGATGTAAAAGTAATACAAAAGGTTGCTCGAGATTTTCTAAAAAAGACGAACCGTCGAATTTTCCGGCTGAATAGTAGTTGGTTACGGATAAATTGCAAAGCGCCGACAGGGAACATCCCGCCGGCGCTTTTTTGCTGATAACATTTTTCTCCTATTTCTCGCGGAAGAATATCGTGATCGGTACACCCGAAAAATCGAAGTTTTCGCGCAAACGGTTTTCCAGGTAGCGTAAATACGGCTCCTTTACGTGCTTCGGGTGACTGCTGAAAAACACGAATGTCGGCGAAGGCGTCGGCAGCTGGATCATATATTTGATATTGATATACTTGCCGCGGTGTGCCGGTGGCGGGTATTTCTCGATCTCCGCCTGCATTACCTCGTTCAGTTTCGAAGTAGTAATCTTCTTCGTTTTGTTCTGATAAACTTCCATCGCTTTCTCCATTACCTGGTGAATGCGCTGTTTTTCAGCTACCGAGGCGAAAATGATTGGCATGTAGTTCATCGGCGCGAGCTTTTCCAGCAATGCTTTTTTGTATTGATCGGCCGTTTTAGAGTCTTTTTCGACCAGGTCCCATTTGTTGACCATGATCACAATGCCCTTTTTCGCCTTGTCGGCCTGGCCGATGATGTTCATATCCTGGCCTTCAAGTCCCAGCGTTGCATCCAGCAACACGATACAAACGTCGGACTCTTCCATTGCTTTAACCGAGCGAAGTGTCGAATAAAACTCAATATCTTCCTTCACACGCGACTTCCTGCGGATTCCCGCCGTATCGGTCAGGATGAAATTCATCCCGAATGCATTGTAATGCGTGTGAATCGCGTCGCGGGTGGTACCTGCTATGTCCGTAACGATGCTGCGATCGGTGCCGGTGAGTACGTTCAGGAACGATGATTTACCCACATTCGGGCGTCCCATGATCGCAATGCGGGGGATGCCTTCTTCGGGGTTTTCGATGCCTGCGGTTTCAAAATGCTGGATTACCTTATCCAGCAGCTCACCCGTACCGAAACCGGTTTGTGCAGAAATCGCGAAAATCTCATCACCCAAACCCAATTCATAAAATTCACCCGCCGACTGATAGCGTTCTGTTGTTTCGGCCTTATTTGCTACGAGGTAAACCGGCTTGTTGAAACGACGGAGCACATTTGCGAAATCTTTGTCGAGATCGGTGAGGCCGGTCATGGTGTCGACCATAAAAAGGACCACCGTGGATTCTTCGATCGCGAGTTCAACCTGGTCGCGGATAGCGCCTTCAAAAATATCTTCGGAGCCTACTACATAACCCCCTGTATCAATCACTGTGAAATATTGGTCGGTCCATTCGCCGTAACCGTAATGCCTGTCGCGGGTTACGCCGCTCTGGTTGTCCATAATCGCCTTCCGGCTTTCGGTGAGGCGGTTGAACAAAGTGGATTTGCCCACATTCGGACGACCAACAATCGAAATTATATTTGCCATTTTTCTTCTATTAATATGATCCGAGCAGGCCTGGTGCCTGCTCTTCATGCGTTTTACTTAAAAATTTATTCCTGATAACCGAGCTGGCGAAGCTTGTTTTCCTTGCTTCTCCAATCCGGCTCTACTTTCACGTGCTGTTCGAGAAATACTTTTTTGCCAAAGAAATCTTCAAGGTCCTGGCGGGCCTGCGTGCCGACTTTCTTCAACATTTCTCCCTTTTCACCAATAATGATCCCTTTCTGGCTTTTGCGTTCGACCAGAATTTCTGCGCGGATCACAATGATGTCGTCCTTATCCTTAAATTCAGTGATTACTACTTCGGAGCTGTATGGAATTTCCTGGCGGTAATTCAAGAAGATTTTTTCGCGGATGATTTCCGAAGCAAAGAAACGCTCCGGCTTGTCGGTTAGTTCATCTTCATCGAAATAGGGCGGGTGGAAGGGCAAACGTGTCACTACCGCATCAAACAAAGTACCGATGTTCGCTTTTTCCAATGCAGAAATCGGTATAATGGCTGCGGGATGGATCTCATCGTCCCACTCCTGCATTTTCTGCTTCACCTCTTCTTCATTCGAAAGGTCGATTTTATTCAAAACCAAAACGACCGGCGCTTCCGTCCGTTTCAGCAGCGGCAGCACCTCATGCTCGGCCGCTTTCTCCCCTATTTCTACGACAAAAAGCACCACATCGGCATCTTCCAACGAGCCTTTCACAAAGGTCATCATCGAGTCGTGCAGCTTGTACGAAGGCTTGATCACCCCCGGCGTATCGGAATATACCAGTTGGAACGGGATATCCTCGTGCTTTCCATTCAAAATCCCGATAATGCGGTGACGGGTCGTCTGCGCCTTCGAGGTGATGATCGACATTCTTTCCCCTACGAGCACATTCATGAGCGTGGATTTCCCGACATTGGGCTTCCCGACAATACTCACAAAACCAGCCCGGTGGTTACGTAACTCTGTATTGTTATTTTCGACTTTCTCTTCCATAAAAACTACTTCTTCACTTTTTTATGCTTCCCAAAAACATGGCACCTAAGGTGTTACCGTCAGCCGGTCGTCCAGCATTCTGTTCGAATATTGCTGGATAAATGCCTTAACCTGCAATTCCATAGGCCCTTGGACTTCCGGAATACTGCCTGCAAGGTTATTTTTCAAAAGCTTGTCTTCCTGATATTTATACAAACCTACGGTTTTCCGGCCATCAAATTGCAATACGTATGGCCCGTTGAACCATTGATAAGCCCCATCATAGTTGACAGCAAAGTTGATCGGCGGGTTCCCGAAGATGTTTTTTCCAAAACCGAAATAGGGTTTATCATAATGCAGATAACCCAGTACGGACGGCATAATGTCGATCTGCTGCACAATTCGCGTACTATCGGTACCCGTCATAATGTTGTCGCGCGGCGAACCGTCGCCCGGCGAATCGTCGCCCGGCGCGTAGAAAAGAATAGGGACTGAAAAATTCCCGACAGACGTCTGATATTGCGGATAATGCGCGAATGTGGCCGAGTGATCAGCAGTGATCACAAATAATGTGTTCTTGAACCAAGGTTTGTCCTTAACCGAATCGAAGAACCTGCGCAACGCATTGTCGGTATAACCCATTGTTTCGTAGATCGGCAGCGGACCTTTCGGGAATTTGCCTTTGTAGCGTGCCGGAATCTGGAACGGGTCGTGCGACGATACCGTAAATAATGTACTTAAAAATGGCTCCTGGAAAGAATTTAACTTTTTGGCCCAGAACTGCATGAATTCCTCATCCCAAATCCCCCAGATACCGTCATAATCCGCATCATTATTATATTCGGTTTTACCATAATAATCTTTGATGCCGATCAGATTGGTGAATGCCTTAAAACCCATTGAGCCATTTGGCGCACCGTGGAAAAACGAGGTGTGGTAACCCTTGGCTTGCAGCATTTCGGGCAGGCTCGGCAGTTTGTTGTCCGTGTAGCGCGTCAGGATGAACGGCTCCAAAATACCGGGGATGCTCGTCAGTACCGACGGTATGGCCTCGATCGATTTCGCTCCATTGGCGAACGAGTACCAATGCACCCTGCTATGCTGCATCAGCGAGTCGATGAAGGGCGTGTAACCTTTATAGGTACCGTTCTCCAGATCCCGATTGTAGGTTCCCACCATTTCCTTCCCAAAACTCTCCCAGATCAGGATCACAACGTTTTTGGGACGAAATGCCGGCGCATTTGGCTCAGGTGTGTGAATGGGTGAATAAACGGCATTCATCTCCTGCTCGGATTTGAAATACTCCGCACGCTGGTAGTCAGACCTCCTCAGTGTTTTGAAAATGCAGAAAGGTGTATTCAGCACGATGAACATTTCCTTGGGCCTTTCTACATATTCGCCCGCATTGCTCAGCGTGATAGGCCGGGTGCTGTGCCTGAAACCGCCTTTCACGCCGCCGATGAACAGAAATACCGCAACGGTCATCAATACACTGTGTACCAGGAATATCTGCCAGGCAGGCCGCAGCGGTTTGGGTTCGACACGCCAGCGGCGCGTGATGTACACGACCAGCGCCACCAACAACATCCACACCAGCGCCACGTACCAATAATGCACCAAAAAGCCGCCAAATAGCTTGTGCATATTGTTTTCATGCGAAAATTCCTGCAAAACCGACCAGGTACTTCTTTTGATCGTGAAGCGATAATAAATGAAGTCGGCACAGTTCGCCAGCAGCGCAATGCTGTTGGTAATGATGAAAAGATAGTCCAGAAATTTCTGCACTATCGGCCGATACTTGAATGTGACAGGGATGAGCGTTAGGAAAATGTAGAGGATATTGACATACAGCACCGCCACGAGGTCGAAACGCAAACCGCCGAGGAATAATCGCGGCGCCAGCGCCAGATTTACGCCCGGAAAAAATGACTGGTTAAACAAATAAAAGAGGACCCGGCAAATGCTGAACAAAATCATGATGCAGAGCAGCCTGATCAGCATTACCTGGTGAATGCGCCACCCGAAAGCGGAAGCGCCTGAATATGAACTCATAATTTTGATGTCAGAATGTTGGCAGCAAACTTTTTTGAAAAGTTTTCACAAAAATAGTTGTTTTCTGTAAAACAATTGTTGTATGTTTGCACTCCAATTCAACGACACCGCGGGATGGAGCAGTTGGTAGCTCGTTGGGCTCATAACCCAAAGGTCGCTGGTTCGAGTCCAGCTCCCGCTACACAGGCCAAAGCCACTTTCGAAAGAAGGTGGCTTTTTTGCATTTGTTCCCTTTTCGGCAAGAATGACAACTTTCTTGAAACAAAGTGCATAAGCGCGGATTATTTGGATTATTTTGCAGCTATCCCTGCACAATAATGAATTGATGAGCCGCATTTTCCGCCTGAAATCTCCCAACGGCGCCCTCGCTGCGCACGGGTTGTTGTGCCTTGTCCTTTTTGTAAGCTGGCTACTCCTCCCCGCAAAGGCACAGGAAATTAATTTTAAATCGGACAATTACTGGCTTACACATTATACCGCCGAATCCGGATTACCTCAGAATAGCATCAAATCCATTGCGCGCGACGAGGTGGGATTCTTCTGGTTCGCTACCGAAGACGGGCTGGTACGGTTTGATGGACGACATTTTCATACTTTTACTAATTCTAACTCGAAACTCGCCTCCAACCATCTCTTCCAAAGCTTTCGCGGGCCTAAGGATTTTAAACTCTACTTTCTTGACGATTCGAACACAGCGCACCGGATTGCGAATGGTGAAATAAACGAAACGGTCCCTTACCAAAAGAAATTCGGTGCTATGAACATGTTCAATGCCCCGGAGAAAGGGACGATCATGGCATTTGAACTATCCAACCGGCATATCTATAACGACCCCTGGAAGAATGCCCTTTTGACAGTGGCCGCAAACAGCTATTTCCGTTGCGATACGAGCGGGGTGGCTTACTTCGACCATGGAAAACAAGTATATCGTGTCCGAAACTCCGCTCAAAAGGTCGTCGATTATTTCACTGTGGGTCGGAAGTTGTATCTATTTAACCGGTTGCAGGGTAGCATTTCGCACATCGACCAGGCAGGCGCACACCCGGTTGCCATTACGGGAGATATCGCCGAAGACGGTGGTAGCACGATGCATTATCCAGGGATGGAGATCCTGTGGAACACCTTTGCCCAAACTCCCCTGATTGCCCTGGGAGGTAAAATCTACGATATCGCCCTATCCGGGAAGGCCCATTTCACCACCCGGTTGCTAATCGAGGGTTTTAACACCGGCGAACATAACATTATCAGTTCCTTTTACGACAGCAACACGGGATTACTGCTCCTGGGGAGCCATACCAAAGGGCTGTTCGTGTTTACGAGAAAGCAATTCGCTGCTTTCAAAGGCAGTGAGGGTTTTTCCATCCACGAACAGAGCCTTTACAAAAACCGTTACCTCTTTACTACTTTCGGCACGTACGACATATTCTCAAAAGCCGCAGTAACGCTTCCGTCTATTCAAAAATTGAACGGTTTAAGTCCGCTTCTGATGACAAACGACTACCTGTGGGTCAATGTCAATGGAATGCGCTACCTGTTTGATCAGGAAGGGACGAAGTTGGGGCAATGGTATCTCGGCAAAGAGGCCACTATTTCCTACGCCGACCTGGATGGAAACTTCTGGGCAGGTTTTCGCCGGGGAGTGCTACGGAAGTTCGATATCCACACGTTCAAATGGACGACTATCCGGATCGCCGGACTCACGTCCCCCATCTCCTTCATTTATCAGGAAAAAAGATCCGGTTCCCGCGAAAAGATCTTCTGGATCGGAGCAAACGACGGCTTGTTCCGACTAGCTGTTCCGGGCTACCGTGTCGAAAAAATAAAAAACTTTTCCGGCAGCCACATTCGCTCGATCATGGTAAGAAGGACAGGCGACGCGACGGAAATTTGGGGCACAATCTGGGACAAGGGCCTTTTTCTGATCAAAAACAATCGCATTACAATTTTTCCCCTTGACAGATACAAGCGCCTGGCCTCAGCCCACTGTATTACCGAAGATAAAGACGGCTTTTTCTGGGTCTCTACCAATAAGGGTTTATATCAAATCAGCAGCAGCGATCTGCGTGCGTATGCGGCACATTCGACAAAAAGCCTCTACTATCATTACTATGACTACAAAAACGGGTTTCTCACCAATGAATTCAATGGCGGATGCGCTCCTTGTTCACTGATCCTTCCCAACGAGCTTTTTTCGTTGCCGTCCATTAATGGACTGGTGTACTTTGCCCCTTCGGCCGTCCGGCCAGAGCTCCCCAACAAAACCCTGCTGATCGACAGAATAGAATATAACGGAAAACGGCTCGCTTATTCGGACACGCTGAGGCTCGACGAAAATTTTGAGTTTTTAAAACTTTCGGCATCAACCCCGTATTTTGGAAACACCGATAATGTCCAGATCGATTACCAGTTATCCAACAGCCAGCAAAAAGGCTCGTGGCTCCCTGTAAGCCAGGCGGGAGAGATTGTTTTCAATGGGCTCAGCACGGGCCAATATGTTCTTTCATTAAGGAAACTGAATGGCTTCGGGGCCAACAATTTCACCACAAAGCGCCTTATACTGATCATTGCCCCGAAGTGGTATGAGACGTGGTGGTTCAAAACATTGCTCCTGATCCTGCTGCTGCTGGGCACGAATGCTTTTTCCAAATGGCGCACCGATACGATTAAACGGCAAAACGAAGACCTCGAACGCGCAGTTAGCGAGCGCACCTCTGCGCTGAAAGAGTCCCAGAACGAGCTCAGCCGGCAACTCAACATCCAGGCGCACCTGATCGCGTCCATTACACATGATGTGCGTGCACCACTGAAATACGTTACCCAGGCATCCCGACAGATCCCCAAGCTCAACGAAATGCGCCAGCACAAGATGCTGAACGAGGTAAGCAATGCGCTGGAACAAAGTCTGGTTCAAATGACCAATTTCCTCGACAACCTGCTCAGTTATGTGCGGACGACGCTGTACCATAACAAAGTGGAAATGGCGCAGGTAGACCTTTCAGAACTGATCACCCAGAAATTGATATTGTTTGAAAAAGTATTTCAGCTCTACGGAAATGAGGTGCTGAATGAAGTGCCGGCAGACCTCACGATTCGCTCCAATCCGGAGTTACTGTCGGTCGTGGTGCATAATCTCATCGATAATGCCAGCAAATATGCCCGCAACGGCCAGATCCGCATTTTTTCGAATACAACGGATCTTTCGGTACACCTCATCATAGCCGATTCCGGCAAGGGGATCGATCCGGAAATCCGTGAATGGTTCAACAATCCGGCTGCCGCACATTCTGAATCGTATGGCAATGCATCGCCGAAAGGCTTTGGCCTCGTGATCGTCAAAGAGGTAGCCCGTCTTATAGGCCTCTCGGTTTACGTGGACAACCACAATGGCTGCGAATTTCACCTCGTGTTCGATACGCCGGAATCTGGTGGGGAGTAACACTTTTCGCACCTCGCCCAACGCGGTATTACTGTCAGTATCAATCTATTCACAAGAATTGATAAAAATTCGCACGAAACATATATTTGCTATCGGTGACATATTGTTTTACAGATTTTGGACTATATTTGAAAAAATTAAGAGTAAACATTAAATTTATTCTACAATTTTTTACAACAACACCTACAAATTTGTATCTTGCCGTAGATTTTATAATGATGCCATGCAAATATGATTATGACAAACCCTTATTTCTCCGGCTTCGAATATAGTGCAGCGCAAATCCGCCGTTTTCTGCAAACACATAAAACATTTACTCTTTTACTGTCGGGAGGACGCATCGTTCATCATGAGGCCGAAGACGCTATCCGTTTCAGGACGTGGCTCCTGACACACCAGATTGAGGACGTGCGCGAATCTTTTACCAAAAACTATTCCGCTTACAATCTGATGTCGGCCTAGGCTCCGGCAGTTCCTTACCGACTCCATCGTTTTTCCTAACCGCATCCTCACAGATGGGCATTTCTGGACGCCCGTTTAAAATAAATGTCTTATGTTTGGATACTTCTTTCACAAGGGTAACAACATATGACACATTACTTCTCCTGGCTTAAAAATCCCGACAACAAGTTAAAACTGCTCATACTGGCATTTTTTGTCATCCTGTTTCCATTTATAGCAGTCTCTTTTTTCGCATTCCCCACTACCGACGACTACTGCCACACGTTGGCCGTTAAAGAGCTGGGATACTGGGGCTACCAGGCACATTACTGGAAAACATGGTCGGGCAGGTACATCGGAACGCTCATTTCCGCCACGCAGCCACTCGCGTATGACTCCTACACCGGCTACAAGCTGGCGCCCATTGTGCTCATACTCTTATATGTACACGCATCCCTGAAATTTGCTGGCGCAATTACCGCCGGTAAACTACCCAAATGGCAGACCGTCCTGCTCGCATTCCTGCTGGTATTTGTACTCATTGCCGAGCTGCCCGTCGTTTCGGGCTATTTTTACTGGTACACCGGCTACTATTACACCGTCGCCGACATTGGTACGCTCTATTTGCTGGCCTATTTATTCAGAAACTATGCCAAGCTTTCCATACAGAACGTCGTTATGCTCGCCCTCGGCACTATTCTGCTGGTGGGCATGAACGAATACACGCTCGTATGGCTGGTGGTACTTTCGGGCGGGTGGTTCTTTTTCAGCAGTGTGATAGCCCGCAAATTGCAGATAAAATACATGCTCCTAAGCCTGATTGCCTTGTCGTTCGGCGTACTGTCGGTAACGGCTCCCGGCAATGGTGCACGGGCCGAGTCGGGGCTTTATCCGACGCCTCTGAAATACAATCTCTTATTTTCGATTAAAAACAGTCTTGTCTGGGAAATCCATAATTTCTCCAAAATGGCGCCAGCCCTGTGTGTACTGGCATTGGTACTGATCCCGATCGCCTGCCAGCTTTTCAAAAGCAAGGGCGAGGACGATTTCAAATTCTTCGGCGTACATCCGGCGCTTTCGATACTGATCTTCGTGGGCTGTATGTACCTCAGCTATTTTCCCTCATACTGGTCCATCGCCGAGCCGCCTAACCTGCGAGGACAATGCGTGATCACGTTCTGGACACTTATCGGCTGGACCTATAATGTGTTTGTGCTGACGTTCTGGGTGCTGAAAAAAGGCTACATGCAGCCGACAGCACAAGGCCCGGCCGTTGCCTGGGTGGCAGGCCTGTATTTCCTCTTCCTTTTCGCGGGCAATTTCAATTACCGATCGGCGTGGTCCGACTTGCTTACCGGCCGTGCAGCCCGGTTCAACCAGGAAATGCACGAACGTACGGCATTGGTACTGAACACGAAAGAACAACAGGTTTACGTTCCGAAGCTCAAAAACGTGCCCTACACCATCCTCATCGTAAACGACGAAACCGACCCGGCGTGGGCGTCTGTGGAGGTCAATAACGGCTGCGCGGAGTGGTTTTTCAAGAAGAAGTTTTTCTATAAATAGCCTGTTTTGCGGACTACTTCTGAAAAAAATACAGAAATTTTGACTTGATTAATTTTTTTATCTACCTTTGCAAGCCAAAATTACGGGTAGACAGAGATTTATATCGCAATAATTTGATACTGAGATGAAACGTACCTTTCAACCATCGAATCGCAAGAGGAGAAACAAGCACGGATTTCGTGAAAGAATGTCCACCGCAAACGGACGTAAAGTAGTAGCTGGCCGTCGGAAAAAAGGTCGCTGGAAATTGACTGTTTCTGACGAAAAACGTCACAAGCAATAAGCGACGCTTGAAGGTTTGAGTAGAGGACGCTAGTCGGAGACACAAAGTCTTTCATAGTCTGATAAGTTTGTGATTTACAAACTTATCAGACATTTTTTTCTACAAGAACTTGAAACAAACATTTGGTAAGAGCGAGCGGTTATGCAACCTTAACATTATAGGAAGGCTTTTCAAGAAGGGCAGTCCGGAGGTTCAAACGTTTTATCTTTACCCATTCAGGGTGCTTTACATCTACGCTCCCGAAGCCCCCCCTCTCCTTCCGCAAGTCCTTTTTTCTATTTCAAAAAGGAATTTCAAGAAAGCGGTCGACCGCAATCTGATCCGCCGACGCTGCCGTGAAACTTACCGGCTGCACAAATCCACGCTCGTTTCATTACCCGCCGAAACGCGTCCTTCCTACATTGCTTTTTTGTATCTTGCAAAAGAAATAACCTCATACGACGTTATTGAAACGGCCATGAAGCAGTCGCTCAAAAAGCTTGAAAGACTACCGCCTACCTTTCTCAAAGAACAATCCAATTCCTGAACATAGATGAAAAAGTATCTTCGTTCCATTTTGCTGGCCGCACCGGTTGTGGGTGGGCTTGCATTCGTATCATTCCGCCAGGACGACCGCCTCTTCGAAATCGCGCGGAATCTCGACATCTATGCGACGCTTTTCAAGGAATTGAACGCGTATTATGTGGATGAAATCAATCCCAACCAGCTGATCAAGACGAGTATCGACAATATGCTCCGCTCACTCGACCCGTACACGGTTTACTACGCCGA
The DNA here is from genome assembly GCF_052044875.1 of Dyadobacter sp. 22481. Lineage (NCBI taxonomy): Bacteria > Pseudomonadati > Bacteroidota > Cytophagia > Cytophagales > Spirosomataceae > Dyadobacter > Dyadobacter sp. 22481. The sequence continues at coordinate 43,369 of NZ_JBQENV010000006.1, read as the reverse complement.
GGACGATATCGAGGATTATATGACGATGACCACCGGCAAATACAACGGGATAGGCGCGATGGTCAATTCCGCGGATGGCAAGCATACCGTCATGATGGTGTATGAAGACACTCCTGCACAAAAGGCAGGGCTGCAACTCGGCGACGAGATCACTAAAATCAACGGCATCGACCTTTCGACCCGTGAGGATTTCGACACCGGTAAATTGCTCAAAGGCCAGACCCAGACGAACGTCACCCTTACCGTGAAGCGCTATGGCATTACCAAACCACTGGAGATCAGCCTGAATCGTGATATTGTAAAAGTCACAAACGTGCCTTACTACGGCATGCTGAACGAAGAAGTCGGCTACATTGATCTCAAAGACTTCACCGCAACTGCCTCGAGGGAAGTGCGCAATGCATTTCAGGAACTGAAAGGCAAAGGCATGAAATCGGTTGTGCTCGATCTCCGGGATAACCCGGGCGGCTTACTGAATATGGCCATCGAAATTTCCAACATATTCATTCCCAAGGGAGAAGAAATTGTTTCGACCAAAGGAAAAGTGAGTGAATGGAACAAAACTTACACGGCCTACAATCCGGCGCTCGATACAGAAATACCGGTGGTGGTACTTACCAATAATCGTAGCGCATCCGCTGCCGAAATCGTTTCCGGCGTGATCCAGGATTACGACCGTGGCGTACTGATCGGTCAGAGAACTTACGGAAAGGGGTTGGTGCAAACCACACGTGACCTCTCATTTAATACCAAAATGAAAATCACCACCGCGAAATACTACATTCCAAGCGGGCGGTGTATCCAGGCGATTGATTACAGCCACCGCAATGACGACGGCAGCGTGGGCAAGATCCCTGATTCGCTCATGACCGAATTTAAGACCAAAAACGGCCGCGCAGTATTCGACGGCGGCGGTATCTTGCCCGACGTTATTACGGAAAAAGAAACTTTCTCGCCACTGGCTGTGTCCCTGGGCCGTAATCGGCTATTCTTCGACTACGCTGTGAAATACCATTTCGAACACCCGACGATCAAGCCTGCGAAGGAATTCCATCTATCGGATGCCGACTATGCTGCATTCACCAAATGGCTCGGCGATAAGGAATATGACTACACCACGCAGGTGGAGCGAGACCTGAATGACCTGGAAGCCTCAGCTAAAAAGGAAAAATCGCTGGAAGTAATCGAAGATCAACTCAAAGCATTGAAATCCAAGCTCTCACACAGCAAAGACAACGATTTGCAGATCTTAAAACCGGAGATCAGGAAGATCCTCGAAGAAGAAATCATCAAGCATTATTATCTGGAAAAAGGCATGCGGGAAGCTTCATTCAGCGAAGATCCCGAAGTAAAAGCCGCGCTGGCGCTCTTTAAAGAACCCGCCCGTTACGCACAGATCCTGAAAAAGAAATAGTACCAACCGGCCCGTCGCTCGCGGCGGGCTTTTTGTTTTATATGCTACTACTTAGTATCGATACCTCGATCCGCGGATGCTCAGTGGCCGTGCACAACGAGACAGGCTTACTGGCGGCTTACGATCTTTTTACCGACAAATCCTCGTCTGCCATGCTCACAACGCTCATGCGTGACAGCGTTGCACATGCGGGTTTCAAGCTTGCAGACGTCGACGCGATCGTCGTTGCCAAAGGTCCCGGCTCGTATACGGGCCTGCGCGTAGGTGTGTCGACCGCGAAAGGTTTGTGCTATGCATTGGACAAGCCACTGATCGCCATCAACACCTTGCAGGCAATGGCATTGCAGCTCGCGCCATTCTTTCCGGAACATTTGTTGTGCCCGATGATCGACGCGCGGAGAATGGAGGTTTATGCCGCGGTTCTCGACGATAACAATGCATTTGTCCAGGAAACGCAGGCGGTGATTATGAATGAAAATTCATTTGAAGACCTGCTGGCGGATCGTCAAGTTGTGTTCCTTGGCGACGGCGCCGCCAAATGCAGGCCTATTCTGGAAAAACATTCGAATGCCATTTTCCCCGCGATAGATATCAAACCGTCGGCCCGTACGATCGGCCAGCTGGGCACTATCGCATTTCAAAACGCTCAATTCGAGGATGTGGCGTCATTTGAACCCTATTATCTGAAAGACTTCATGTCGCCCGCACCACGAAAAGCCAGCACGCTGGTACAATAACCGGCGGATTTTACAGGGTTTGCCAAACAATCGCCGGCATTTTGTTGTTAGCCTTTTTGTAACAGGATTTTTAGAATGGAAACTGACGAAATTGTAAACCGGGTTGCTACCAGCGGCATCGTTTCACTGGATTTGGAAGAACTTTATCACCCGGGCGAACGCATCGTTTACGATATTAAGGATAACCTCTGGCAGGGAATGATCCTCCGCGAGAAGGACTTCCGCGACTTTCTCAAAAACCACGACTGGTCGCAATACCAGGGCAAGAATGTAGCCATTATCTGTTCAGAAGACGCCATTGTGCCAACCTGGGCATACATGCTCCTCGCAGTCCAGCTCGAACCTTACGCGAATGCCTTTGTATTTGGTGATTTGAATGCTTTGGAAGATAAACTCTTTGCCGACGCCATTGCGAAGCTGAATGCAGCTGAATTTGCAGGAAAACGCGTGGTAGTGAAAGGTTGCAGCAAGGTGAATGTGCCGGTTTCGGCTTATGTAGCCGTGAGCAAATTGCTCAAACCCGTGGTCCAAAGCCTGATGTTCGGCGAGCCTTGCAGCACAGTTCCCCTTTATAAAAAGCCTAAATCTTCGGTTTCCTCTACCGACTGATTCTCTTCTTCCGTTTTCAAGAGCTTGAATGTCATCCGGTGGTAGGAACAGGGCCCGTGTAAGCCTATGGCCTTCCGGTGATGGACCGTGGGGTAACCTACGTTCTGCTCCCAGCCATAATGCGGGAACTGCCGGGAAAGGTTGGTCATCAGCTCGTCCCGGTAATTTTTTGCTAAAACCGATGCGGCCGCTATGGAGAGATAATGGGCGTCGCCCTTGATAATGCACGTATGCGGGATCATCGGGTAAGGCGTGAAGCGGTTACCATCGACGAGCAAATGTTCCGGCCGGGTCCTCAGCTTGTCCACCGCCCGGTGCATGGCAAGAAAACTCGCTTTCAGGATATTGATTTTATCAATTTCAAAATTATCCACCTCCGCTACCGCCCAGCAAATCGATTCGCGGATGATCTCTTTTTCCAGTTCCAAACGCTGCGCTTTGGTGAGCTGCTTGGAATCATTGAGGAATGAATGCTTATAGTCACGCGGCAGGATCACCGCCGCGGCCACTACCGGCCCGGCCAGGCAGCCTCTCCCGACTTCGTCCAGCCCCGCCTCGACAGCATCGATATTATAATAAGCTTTCAGCATCAATCTTCCAGAATATTAGCCATAAATGTACTTTTCGTCCCGATCGCCGCAAGCAGCAATGCCACCGCCCAATAGAGGTAAACGCGGTAGTAATCTTTCACATCACGCGACAGTACATCGCGCGATTTCACTTTTTCGAGCTGGTCGATTTGTTTGAAAACCGTTTCCAGCGCCGTATTATCGGTAGCACGAAAATACTTCCCATTCCCGATTCCAGCAATATTTTGCAGCTCTCCTTCATCCATTAATGCGCCCGCGTTGGTCGTAGTGTCTGCTTTCGACATTTTTTTAGGCCTGCCAACTGAAATGGTATAAACCTTCACCCCAAACGCATTGGCGAGCTGTGCGGAGGTCGTCGGCCCCAGGTTACCGGAGGTGTTATCCCCGTCGCTGATCAGGATCGCGACCTTGCTTTCGCCGGGCGTGTCGCGCATTCTGTTCACAGCTACTGCCAGGGCGCTACCGATAGCCGTTCCGGGCGTGGGAATGAGGCTCGGATTTACCTCGTCGAGGAAACCGTATAATAACTCGTAATCGGTCGTAAGCGGGCAAAGAGACACTGCCTCGCCGGCAAAGACGATCAGCCCGATGCGGTCCTGCAACCTGCCTTTGATAAATTGCCGGGCCATTCGTTTCGCCGCTTCGAGGCGGTTGGGGCTCAGATCCTTCTCAATCATAGAATCGGAAATATCGAGCAAAAGCATAATATCGATCCCCTCCGAGTACTGGTCTTTCCGCTCGGAAACCACTTGCGGCCGCGCCAGTGCCACCAGAATGAGGGAAATCGCGAGCCCCACGCAAATAGGCTGCACAAATCGCAGCAATGTGAGCCAACTGCGCAAACCCGTTACCGAGGTGTAGGTGATCGTCAGCCGCTGCTTATGTTTGCGGTGCAATGCATTTCGAAGCCAGAAAAGAAAGGGTACTAACGGAAGCAAATAGAGGAAATACGGGTATACCCATTCGTACGACCGCAGCGTGCTGTAACCAAACCATTCCAGTGAAAACCAGTTTTCCATTTAATGATCGGGTTAAACGACGGGGCTGTCGAGTACAAACTTTCTTTTGGCCCTGTACAATCGCGTAGCACCGGTTTTGAGCACTTCCAGGTAGGTCTCCATATTCGCCGACCGGCCTTGCCCGTACACAATACTGTCCATGTTTTTCAATGCGTCGGCCAATGCGTCATCGGGCATATTGTCGATGATTTCACGTGTGGTGTAAGTAGCGAATGGCTTTTTCTCCAACCTTTCAAGGTAATTTTTCCAAATGATAATCGCCTTTTCGGCATCCTTGATGTTATTCTTCTCGCGCGCGCTGCGCATGAGCCGGTTGAACGACCGCACATATTCCAGGTGTCGACGCTGCAATTTGAGCAATTGCCATTGTTTATAAATATCACGACCAAAAACCCAATAAATGCTTCCCACTACGCCGATAATCAACGCGACGGAACCGATCAGCATGGAGAAGTTGAATTCACGGCTCAGTGCTACCAGCTGGGTTTCTTCCTTTAATATCGGTTTTTTGCGGAGGTCGATATTGTTGCTTTTGATGAGAAAAACCGAGTCGGGTGTCGTGAATACGGCTGTGCAATCTTTCTTTTGGAATACAAAAACAGGCAACCTGAGCTTTTGCACTTTGGATACGTCGAAAGAAATGAGGTGGTAAACAGCGCTGTCGAGCGTCCCGCGGCTGTCGGTGCTGGAAACGAAGGTTCTTTGGGATACCAGTTCAAAAGGCGAGAAGTCGAATGTGCTGTCTGGAAAGAAAATCTCGGAGTCGGCACTGTGGCGCAGGCTCAGGGAGAAGTAGACCGGCTTTCCGACTTCCACGCTATCATTCAGGAAAATGCCTTTGGGCTTCACACGCTCTTTGCGCGCATCCCTTGCAATGCCTGAAAAACAGGTCAAAAAACAGATGATTACCGAAAAGATTACCTGAAAAACCCTAGCCATTGGATGGTGCCGTACTTTTGGTATAACGCCTCACCTTAAACAAATGGATAAGCGCCGGCACATAATCCTCCTGGGTATTGATGGAAATATAGTCGGCGCGATTCTGGTGGCACAGCCGTTGGAGTTCGGCGCTTCGTTTGCCAAAGCGGTTAGCCATTTCCTTGCGGTACTGCTTTGACGACGTGTTGACCCACACGGTAGTCTTCTTCTCCGCGTCGTAAAGCGGGATAATGCCCAGCCCGGGCAGGTTTACCTCCCTCGAATCGTACAAATGGATCACGATCAGATCGTGCTTGCGGGCGAGCGCTTTGAGGTTATGCTGGTAGTTGTTGTCGATAAAATCGGAGATCAGGAATATCAGGCAACGGCGGCGCAGCACATTCAACGCGACCAGAATAGCCTCGGCAATATTGGTTTTGGTCGATTCCGGGACGAGCTTGTAAAGCTCCGAAATGAGCCCGTAACCGTGTTTCATGCCGTCGGACGGGCGGATGTAGCGCTCATTCCGGTCGGAGAAACAGAGCAAACCCACCCGGCTCGCCTCCTGGATCGCGGAAAGCGTCAGCACCCCGCATATTTCCTTCGCAATATCGATTTTGAGCTTTTTGATTTCCCCTACCTGCTGCGACGCGCTCACGTCGAGCATGAAGAACGCCGTCTGCTCCTTATCCTCTTTGAAAATCTTGACAAATGTACCGTGACCTTTCGCAGAAGTGTTCCAGTCGATGGCCCGCACGTCGTCGCCATACTGGTACAAGCGCAGGTCGTCGAATTCCAGGCCGGACCCTTTGAAGACCGAATGGAAATTGCCGTGACGCTCGCTGGTCACCGCTTTCCGCATCCGGATTTCATACTTCCTTAACTTTCCCAGAAACTGCTCGAACATAAGTTTTGCAAAAAAATTACCACCTTTGTCGTCTGGTGTACCTAAAACAAAGATAGGTATTTTGATAGTAAGCTACGCCCTGCGATGAAATTCACGACCGGTATAAGCCTTCTGGCGTTATTTATGCTGCTGTTTGCAGCCTGCTCGGAGGAAGAAAAACCACCCAAAGGAACATTATCCGAGGAAAAAATGGCCACAATCCTGACCGACATCCACCTGGCCGAATCACGTGTGAACCGCTTGCAGCTGAAATCGCTCGATTCGTCGCTCATGATTTTCAACCGTTTGAAAAGTGATATCTGGAAAAAACATCAGGTAGATACAACGGCATACCGGGAAAGCTACTCTTATTATATGAGCCATCCCGAGCGAATGACGACCATTTACGAAAAAGTGAACAAGAAAATTGAGGATCGGGAGAAAAGTAATAATATTAAGCTCTGATTTTTTTTGTATTGCGCTCTATACTACGCATTTAACTTCTAAACTGGACAATTTCTGTGAACGATTGCATTGTAGTTATCCCAACCTACAACGAACTTGAAAATGTTGAAGCCATCATCCGGAGGGTTTTTAGCCTGAACCATCCGTTTGATCTGTTGATCATAGACGACGGGTCGCCGGACGGCACCGCAGGGGTTGTCAAGGAGTTAATGAAGGAGTTTTCAAGCCTTTACCTGGTAGAAAGAAAGGGGAAACTGGGCCTGGGTACGGCTTACATCCACGGCTTCAAATGGGCGCTTGAAAAAGGATACAACTACATTTTTGAAATGGATGCCGACTTCTCGCATCCGCCCGAGGACCTGGTCCGCCTGTATAATGCGTGTGCGATTGAAGGGCACGACGTTGCGGTAGGTTCGCGGTATATTACGGGTGTAAACGTGGTCAACTGGCCTATTAACCGCGTGCTGATGTCCTATTTCGCAGGTTATTATGTAAGAACGATCACCGGGATGCCGATCATGGACCCTACGGCCGGCTTCATTTGCTACACTGCCAAAGTGCTGAATACGATCAATCTCGACAATATCCGTTTCATCGGCTACGCATTCCAGATCGAGATGAAATTCAATTCGTGGAAATACGGTTTCAGCATTACCGAGGTGCCCATCATCTTCACCGACCGCACCAAAGGCGCCTCAAAAATGTCAAAAGGCATTTTCAAGGAAGCCATCTTTGGTGTGATCACTTTGAAAATCAATAGTTATTTCAAAAGGTATATTCCTAAGCATTCAGCTCAGAAATTGCCAGCCAACTCATAAGGCCGGTCGAAATTTCGAGGGCGCTTTCGTCGATATCGAATGTAGGTGTGTGCACGCCGGAAATAATTCCGCGTGCCTCATTGCGCGTTCCGAGGCGGTAGAAGCACGAATCCACGACTTGTGAGTAGAATGCGAAATCTTCGCCGGCCATCCAAAGGTCGAGGTCGATCACGTTTTCGGCTCCCATATAGCCCACGGCGGCCGTTCTCGTGCGGCGCGTGAGTTCGGGGTGGTTTTTCAGGAACGGATACCCTTTCACGATCTCAAATTCACAGCTTCCGCCCATTGCTTCGGCGATGTTTTCGGCCATTTTCTTCATTCTCCGAAGGCCATCCTCACGCCATTCCTCATCCATGCAACGCCAGGTTCCCTGAATGGTCACTTCGTTTGGAATCACATTCGTAACACCATCCGCAATGAACCGGCCGAATGAGAGTACAGAAGGGTTCGCCGGGTTGCGGTTGCGGCTGATGATCTGCTGCAATGCCACGATAATGTGCGATGCCATCAACACAGGGTCAACCAGTTGGTGCGGTGCCGCCGCATGGCCGCCTTTGCCTTTTACCGTCAGATACAACTCATCGGTACTGGCCATATACATTCCTTCGCGGAAACCGATTTTACCTACCGGAATATTCGGTGCCACGTGCTGGCCTACCATGCTCGCAGGGCGCGGGTTTTCCAGAACGCCTTCCTTGATCATCAATGAAGCTCCGCCCGGCGCTTTTTCCTCGGCAGGCTGGAATACCAGCTTGATGGTCCCTTCAAACTCCTCGCGCAATGCGTGCAGGATACGCGCCGTGCCCAGGAGCGACGACGTGTGCACATCATGCCCGCATGCGTGCATCACGCCCGGAACAATCGATTTATAAGGAACATCGTTCGCTTCGAGGATCGGTAATGCGTCCATATCGGCACGCAGGCCTACGATTTTCTTGCCTGGGTTACGCCCTTCGATGATCGCCACGACGCCGGTTCCAGCAATGCCTTCTTCCGGTTGCAGGCCAATCGCTGTAAGTTCGGATGCAACGTATTTAGCCGTTTTGAACTCTTCGAATGATAACTCGGGGTTACTATGCAGATGATGGCGATGGGCAATAATGTCTTCCGACTGATCTTTGGCAAGCGCTTTGATTTTTTCCTGAAGCTGGGACATGATATTGAAGTACTACGGGTTGTCTTTACAAAACATTCAAAGGTAACAATAAAAAAATGGCGTTAGAACGTTGCCTTGCAAAGAGAAACACATTGCCCATTTGCTAAGAAGCCGCCGCGCATTGGCTGGTGTTCCAAAGAAAAAAGGTAATTTTGACCAGATATGAATCAATCAGACACGCAAAAATGAATCAACAGGAGTTTTTAGAATCATTGGTTTGTCCACGCACAGGAACCCCTTTAACAATAGCCGAAGACGGCAAATCACTCAAGAGCGAAGACGGTACTGTCTATGAAGTGGGTGACACCGGTATTGTTAACATGCTATATCCCAAAGAATTGCTGCCCGAAGATGCCCGCGAACAATACTTGTACGACCAGGCTTTCCTTCGCTATGACAAAGGCGTTTCCTGGGTTTTTGAAACCCTGAACCATTCCGACGAAGCTGCTACCCGCCGCTTTTTTATTGATCTGATGGAGCTGAAACCCGGAATGAAAGCCCTTGAAGTAGGTGCCGGAACCGGTAAGGACTCTGCATTGATTCTCGATAAAGTAAGACCCGGTGGAACGGCCGTATTGTCGGACCTTTCGCCTAACATGCTGAAACTTGCGCAGGAGAAACTCGTTACCGACGATCTGAACGTGCATTACTTCCTCGGCAACGGCTCTTACCTGCCTTTCCCGGACGATACTTTCGACGCCGTGTTCCATTTCGGCGGCATTAATACCTTCTCGGAGCGCAAGCGCGCATTCGACGAGCTGACCCGGGTGGTGAAACCGGGTGGAAAAGTGGTGGTAGGTGATGAAAGCGTGGCCCCATGGCTGCGGAACACCCCTACTTACGCTACTTTGCTGAAAGCGAACCCGCTGTTCCGTGCCGAGGTGCCATTGGAAGATGTTCCGGCCAATATCGAGAACTTCAAGCTGCATTATGTGTTCGGAAATGCATTTTATGTAATGGAATACCGCGTAACGGCGAAGGCTCCGAAAGTGGATATCGATCTGCCGATCCCGGGCAAAGATTTCGTTGATAACTGGCGCCTGCGTGCTGAAAAAGCAGTCGACTAAGCATTACGCCATTTTCAATACCAAAATTCAACGTTCCAATGTGGGTTAAAAAAGGAGTTATTTACAAACCTGACGGCAGTCTGGCGCACAGTCAGAGTCATGCGCAGGTGCCATTTGCCTATAAACACAAGGACTTTCTGAGGATCTATTTCTCGACGAGAGATAACAGCACGCAATCGCGGCCTACATTTATCGATGTAGATTACGACGATCCCCAAAAGATCCTTTACATACACGACAAGCCCGTGCTCGAACTGGGCGGCCCGGGTGAATACGACGAAACCGGTGCTATGCCAGCCTGGTTTGTGAACCGTCCCAACGGCGACATCTGGCTCTATTACACCGGCTGGAACCGCACCTGGAACTCCTACCGGCTTTCCATGGGCCTTTCAGTGAGCCACGACGGCGGTTTGACGTTCAAAAAGATGTTCCGCGGCCCCATTATGGACCGCAGCATCGAAAACCCGCTCTGGGCCGCGCAGCCTTCGGTATTGATCGACGATGACGGTACCTGGCGCATGTGGTACATTTCGGGCCACAAATGCGAGATGATCCACGATTACCCCGAGCCGTATTACCGTGCGCAATCGGCGACTTCGAAAGACGGTATCCGATGGGAAATCAGCGACATTCCGACATTGGATTTCGACGATTTCCTGCACGCAGTAGGCCGCCCGAGCGTTTTTAAGGAAGATGGTATTTACAAAATGTATTATTCCTACCGCCACTCCCGCGACTACCGCACCGACCGCAACCAGAGCTACCGCCTGGGCTACGCAGAATCGGCCGACGGTACGAACTGGGAGCGCAAAGACCATTTGGTAGGCATCGCGAAGTCCGACAATCCGGAAGATTTCGACTACGAAATGATCGATTATGCCAATTTCTACCAGCACAATGGAAAGCGTTACCTGCTTTATAATGGTAACGGATTCGGTGCGGCGGGTTTTGGTTATGCAGTTTGGGAAGATTAATATTCTGAATTAAACTGAGACGGGTCATAGTCTCAGCAACAATGGCGAGATAATTTTGAAGAAATCACCATTAAATGTCACAAACGTGATCGCACAATGAGTACACTTCAGGAGCAGTTCAACCGCGATGGTTATGTCCTTTTGAGAAACCAGCTCGACAAGGACATCATTAATGCTATATATACCGACGCCCGCAAGATTTTTGCGACGCAGATCAAGCGCGTAACGGGCAAAACCGTCGATATCGACGACCGCGATACCTTCGAAAATGCGATGTTCGAGTTCTTCGAAAAAGATTTCGACGGATTTGTAAGCACCGGGAAAACCGTTCAGCATTCATTCCCGCTTCACCGCCTCGGTGTGGACCCGGTGATCGAAAACCTTTTAAAAGAAGTAGGCCTTTCGGCCCCGATCATCGGCGCACGTGCTGCTATGCAGTTCAACAGCCGCTTTTTGTCGAAAGGCGGCAGCAAGCACTGGAAACTCGACGCGCACCAGGACTGGCGCACGGGCCAGGGCTCGCTCGACAGCGCGGTAATCTGGTTCCCGATGGTCGATGCGGGAGCGGATATCGGCGCATTGCAGGTAATCCCGGGCAGTCACAAGATCGGCTTGCAGGCTTCGACTACTTCGGGCTATCAGGGAGGCATTACTGTTGAATTAAAGGATGAAGATTTTGTTCAGACGGAATTCAAAGTCGGTGACATCCTCATCTTCTCGGCGTTTCTGATCCACCAGTCGGGCAACAACATTACGAACAACATCCGCTGGTCGGTGCAGCTGCGTTACAACAACCTCGACGAACCGACATTCATCGAGCGCGGCTACCCGATGGCATACATTTACAAACCCGAAACAGAGCTCGTCACACCGAATTTCCCAACGGTAGAGCAGCTGAAAGAGGTTTTTAGCTGAAATTCCGAATGAAACTTTCCGTTTGCGTCCCGACGTACAACCACGAGCAATACATCGGTCAGATGCTGGATGGCGCGTTAATGCAGCAGACCAGCTTCGACTTTGAAATAGTAATCGGGGATGATGCGTCAACGGATGCGACGCCGGATATTATTCGTGAATATTCCGCAAAGAAGCCTGGCGTATCCACGCGGGGAACGATCCGGGCTTTTTTGCATTCTGAAAACCAGGGCCCGAAAGAGCCGCGCGAATTCGCCGGGAGAAACAATGTGCTGCAACTCCTGAAAGCCTGCAAGGGCGAGTATGTAGCCATGTGCGAAGGCGACGACTACTGGACCGATCCGTTCAAACTGCAAAAACAGGTCGATTTTCTGGACCACAACCCCGATTTCGCAGTTTGCCATCACAATATGGAAGTCATTTACGAAGATGGGTCTCCCTCCCATTTCTTCAATGCACCCGATCAGAAAGCGGTTTCCACGATAGAAGATTTGCTCGAAGACAAATGGTTTATGGCCACCGCAAGTTGGGTTTACCGTAACCATTTCCTTACCGAAGATTTCGCCGAATGGCACGCCAAAGCGGCTGCGGGCGACTGGGCGATCATGTTCCAGCTGGCCGCCAAAGGCAAAATCGGTTACCTCAGCGATGTGATGGGTGTTTACCGCAAGCATAGCGCGGGGCTGAGCAATGTACACGCTCACACGAATTTCAGATTTTTACAAAACAGAAAGGAGATGTTCCGTAATGTGGGCAAATGGCTCGATGGACGTTATGATGCGACCGTTACCAGGACCGTACATCGCTACGACGAGCTCCTTGCCGGCCTTGAAAAAATTGGCAGTTCGAATTAATAATCTTTAATTTGTACTGTTTAACACCTATCACATTTATGAAGCTAAGCGTCGTAATACCAGCATATAACGAAGAAGAATCGATCACACACACGCTCGTATCTTTACACAATACATTAAATAAGTACAATATCCCCCACGAAATCTGCGTCACCAACGACAATTCGAAGGACGGGACATTGCGCGTGCTGGACGAACTTTCGCTTCAAATCCCTACGCTGGTTTATTACACCAATCCTGGGCCGAACGGCTTTGGTTATGCCGTACGTTATGGTTTGGAGCGCTTCAAGGGGGATTGCGTGGCCGTTTTCATGGCCGATATGTCTGATGATCCCGAAGACCTCGTGAAGTTTTATTACAAAATGCTGGAAGGCGACTACGACTGCGTTTTCGGCTCGCGCTGGGAAAAAGGCGGGAAGGTGATCGATTACCCTGCATTGAAAAAGGTCATCAACCGCGTGGCGAACGCCATCGTACGCATGGTTATGGGCATTAAATACAACGATACCACCAATGCATTCAAGCTCTACAAGCGTGAAACGATCGAAGGTATCAAGCCATTTCTCGCACCTCACTTCAATCTAACTATTGAACTTCCATTAAAAGCCATGGTACGCGGCTACAACTACGCCGTGGTGCCCAATAGCTGGACCAACCGGAAATACGGCGAATCGAAGTTGAAAATCAAGGAAATGGGAAGTCGGTACTTCTTTATATTGATGTACTGCCTCATCGAAAAGTACTTCTCACAAGGCGACTTCATGAAGAAAACCGTCGCGCCGAAGAAGGAAGTCAGCAGGTAATGCACCTGGCCGGTCGCACCTGGCCGGTCGCACCTAGCCGGCGGCCTACTTGATCCATTCCTGGATAAACGTCATTTTGTGGGCAATGTAGGAGATCGCGAGCCCCCACACGAGCGCACTCGCGGACATCCACATAAATATCGAAGCCTTCGGCACGCGGAAGGCGACTGCCAGAATAGGCCCGAACAGCGGCGTGAACAATGGCGGCGTAAGAAATGCAATGCCTACGATCCCGAATTTACGCCAGATGTTGACGGCGATGCGGTTGGTTTTCGTGAATTTTTTGGGTGGAGACTTCCGGTATTTCTGAATCAGGTTTCGGATTGCCCCGCCCACGTATGTGAGCACGAACACCGAGAACATCATCCCTACCGCCGAGCAAAGCGCGGTTTCTATCCAGGTAAGTTTAAGCACAACCCCCGCAATCGGCCCTCCGAAGAATTTCAATGTACTGGCAAGCGCAACGGACAAGTATTTTAGAAAGGTGGTTTTCATTTACACTTTTACCTGTATCATTTCAGAAGCAAAACGCCTTGTCGCCTCGTTCGTCTGAACGTAATCCTCGATGGAAGGATTCCCGATGAACGCGGTTTTGGCAAGGCTTTCGACAATAACGTCCGAAATATCCAGAAAACCAATCTTATCGTGCAGGAATGCGTCAACGGCAATTTCATTGGCTGCATTGACGATACAAGCCGCATTTCCGCCCTTTTCCAGCGCTTCATAGGCGATGGCCAGATTACGGAAAGTTTCCAGGTCGGGCTTTTCGAAAGTAAGTGACGGGTAATCCATGAAATTGAAACGCGGAAAGTCCGATTTCAAACGCTGCGGGTAATACAACGCATACTGAATGGGCAATTTCATGTCCGGCAGACCCATTTGCGCTTTGATACTCCCGTCTTCGAACTGCACCAGCGAATGCACGATGCTCTGCGGATGAACGATCACATCTATTTGTGAAGCATTCAAATCAAATAGCCATTTGGCTTCGATCACTTCGAGGCCTTTGTTCATCAACGTCGCGGAGTCGATCGTGATCTTCGCCCCCATGCTCCAATTCGGGTGTTTGAGCGCCTGTGCTTTCGTTACATGCGCAAGAAATTCCCGGTCTTTGCCACGAAACGGGCCGCCTGATGCGGTTAGTATGATTTTCTCGATCGCATTCTCCGCTTCTCCCGCAAGGCATTGGAAAATTGCCGAATGCTCCGAATCGACGGGGTATATGCTGACATTATGCCGTTTTGCCAAAGCCGTGATCAGCTCCCCGGCCACTACGAGCGTTTCCTTGTTAGCTAATGCGATGTCTTTCCCGGCTTTGATCGCATGAATGGTCGGCAGAAGGCCTGCATACCCGACCATCGCGGTAAGCACCACATCCACATGATCCGATTCGACTACCGAAACCAATGCGGATGCGCTTCTGTAAACTTTGATACTGAATGGATAAAGGGCGGCTTTTACCCTTTCATAATGCTGTTCGTTGCAAATGACGACCTCTTCCGGCTTGAATTTTACGGCTTGCTCGATGAGCAGGTCCGCATTGTTTCCGGCTGTAAGAACTGAAACCGAGAATATTTCCGGGTTGGCCGCGATCACTTCGAGGGCCTGAGTGCCGATAGAGCCGGTCGAACCTAAAATAGCTACTCTTTTTTTCATTGCTTGCTCGCGGTTTAGGTTCGGGTCAATTATGGTTCAGCCGCGTCAGTTCGTCGGCGATTTTGCGGTCGTTGGAAAGGCGCGGAACCTTGTTCTGGCCACCGAGCTTGCCATTGGCCCTCATGTAATCGATGAAGGAGTTCTTACGCAATGGTACAAGTTCCAGTCGGCGGAGGATACTGCCGGCAATCAGGTCCTTATAGTAAATGTTGAGTTCTATCAACCGGCGGTCGAGGTCGTTCGCAAATTGTTCCATATCGTGCGGTCGGGTGGCAAATTCCACCAGCCATTCGTGATAAGGAAGGCCACCATCCTCGGAATTTACCATCGGCGCGACAGTTAGTTCCACTACTTCGGTTTCAGGATGCCTTTCCAATGCGTATTTCAAGGCCTTCTCAATTTCTTCACCAATTACGTGCTCACCGAATGCCGAGATAAAATGTTTGATTCGCCCGGTTACCAATACTTTATAAGGATCAGTCGAGACAAACTTGACGGTATCGCCGAGTGAATAGCCCCACAACCCCGCATTATTATTAACAATCACTGCATAATTCTTGCCAACTTCCACCTCACCGATCGATAACCGGCGCGGGTTTTCATCAAAGTAGTTTTCAACCGGAATGAATTCGAAGAAAATACCGGTATCGAGCAAAAGAAGCAATCCCTCTTCATTTTGCTTATCCTGGTAGGCCAGAAACCCTTCCGAAGCAGGATAGAGTTCAATTGAGTCGATGCGTTTACCAATGGATTCGAACAATTTGGCACGGTAAGGCTCGAAATTTACACCACCATATATAAAAAGGGAGAAATCGGGAAAAACGTCCTTGATCTTCTTACCGGTGCGCTCGATAATGCGGTCGAAATACATTTGCACCCAAGGCGGAATACCTGAAATGAGCGACATCCGCTGGCCGAGCGTTTCGTCGATAATCTTGTCAAGCTTGGTTTCCCAATCCTCAATGCAGTTGGTTTCGTAGCTCGGAAGCTGGTTCGAGCGCAGGTACGACGGTACATGGTGGTTGGAAATCCCTGACAGGCGGCCTGTCAGTACCCCGCCGGTGTCTGTCAGTATCGGGCTGCCTGATAAGAAAATCAGTTTATTGTCCAGAAAATCAGCCTTTTGCGTCTCATTAACATACGTCAAAATGGCATTACGCGCCGAATCGATGTGGTTGGAGATCGAGTCTTTCGAAATCGGGATGTATTTAGTGCCCGAGGTCGTTCCGGAAGTCTTTGCAAAATACAGCGGCTTACCCGGCCATAAAATATCACTTTCCCCTGATTTTATTTTCTCGACATAAGGTTTCAGGTCTTCATAATCGTTCACCGGAACGGCCTGCTTGAAGTCGGCGTAGCTATGAATGTCTTTGAAGAAATGGTCTTTGCCAAACTGCGTTCCGACCGCTTTCTTTACGAGTTCCGCTCTCCACTTTTCCTGAACCTCAACACTTCGCGCGATCCATTCCTGTTGCTGCCTGATAATGTAACGGGCCAGTGGCCTGCTCAAAATTGATCTGATTCCCATAGTGAAAACAAATGTACGCAGGATTTACAAATTCCATGATTTAGCGCTTCCCGGAAAGCCGTTGGGGAGCCATTAGAACCCCCCGGGGAGGCCGTTTGGGAATGCCTTGGCAACTAGTTTTACACCCTTCGGATACCGCATACCGAAATTTTTTAAATGCCTTTGTTTGTGGTTAATAATCTGTAATTTTGCCATCCTGAAATCAAAGTGGGCAAAAGTTTTTAAAAATATATATGGGATTGTTTGATTTTTTGACGAGCGATATAGCGATCGATTTGGGTACTGCAAATACTTTGATCATCCATAAAGATACAGTTGTTGTTGATGAGCCGTCGATCATTGCCATGGATAAAACCACGGGCAAAGTGCTGGCGATCGGGCACACAGCAATGCAAATGCATGAAAAAACCAACGAGAATATAAAAACCATCCGTCCCTTGAAAGACGGGGTGATTGCCGACTTTACGGCAGCTGAAATGATGATACGGGGGATGATCAAAATGATCGACACCGGTAGCCGTTTCTTCACTCCTTCCCACCGCATGGTAGTTTGTATTCCTTCGGGAATCACCGAGGTTGAAAAACGTGCAGTAAAAGATTCCTGCGAGCATGCAGGCGCGAAGGAAGTATATATGGTGCACGAACCCATTGCTGCTGCAATCGGTATCGGTATCGATATTACACAGCCCAACGGGGTGATGATCGTCGATATCGGCGGCGGTACTACCGAAATCGCGGTAATCGCATTGTCGGGTATCGTGTGCGAGCAGTCGGTACGCATTGCGGGCGACGTTTTCACGCGTGATATCGTCGATTACATGCGCCGTGAACATAACCTGCTGATCGGTGAGCGTTCTGCGGAACTGATCAAAATGGCGATCGGTTCGGCATCGCCGGAACTCGAAGTACCATTGGACGATTACCAGATCCGCGGCCGTGACCTTATGACAGGTATTCCAAAGGAAATCCGTGTCACTTACAGCGAAATCGCGTATTCTCTCGATAAATCGATCTCCAAAATTGAAGAGGGTGTGATGAAAGCCCTCGAAATCTCTCCTCCCGAGCTTTCTGCGGATATTTTCAAAAACGGTATTTACCTCACAGGCGGCGGGGCGTTGATCCACGGCCTCGACAGACGTATCGCCCAGAAAACCAAGCTGCCCGTTCACATCGCCGACGATCCGTTGAAGGCCGTTGTAAAAGGCACCGGGGAAGTCCTCAAAAACCTCGAACTATACAAGCCTGTACTGATTTCGTAGGATCGGAGCGCTCACAGTTCGTCAACCCGCGCAGCGCGCGACGCTCAGCGTCCGAAAAAATTTCTATTTTTGCGCATTGTGCGCCGGCCGATGAACTGCGCGTGAACATTTTAACCCATGCTCCAACTCGTTGATTTCGTTGTCCGGAATCGTTTCTTTTTGGTTTTTGTGTTGCTGGAAGTGCTCAGTGTATGGCTGATCGTGCGCAACAACACCTACTGGGGAGCTACCTATTTCAATACGTCGAATTACTACGTGGCCAAAACGCTCGCGTTTTCGAACTCGGTACGCGATTATACCAAGCTCGACGAGATTAATGCCGACCTCGCGAGCGAGAATGCGCATTTGCACGCGCTGGTAGCAAAGCTGAGCCAAACGAATTCAGGTCAGTTGCCCGCAGGCTACGTGCCCGATTCGGCATTCGCGGCAAGGTTTACCTACACTGTTGCCAAGGTCGTAGACAATGAAACCAACAAGGCGAACAATGTCATCACGATCGACAAGGGTACCGCACATGGTATCAAGCCGGGTATGGGCGTCATTTCGGCGACGGGTGTGGTCGGTAAGGTGCGGTTCTGTTCGGAGCATTATTCAGTAATCACGTCGATCCTGCATTCGAACTTCATGGTATCGTCCAAACTCGTGCGCAGCAAGGAAATCGGGTATGCCAAATGGGACGGGAAAGATCCTAACCTGATCGATATGATCGACGTGTCGAAATATACGAAAGTCTATAAGGGCGATTCGGCGGTTACCTCCGACCAGAACTCGGTCTTCCCGCCCAACATCATGGTCGGAAAAGTGGAACACGTAGCGGTAAACCCCAACCAGACTTTTTATAATATTACCCTGCGGCTCGCAACCGACTTCCGGAACCTGTCATACGTGTATGTGGTACAAAATCACCAACTTGTAGAACAGGAAAACCTTAAATCAAGAACAATAGAACTGAAAAAATGAGCTTACGCGAGGCGATACAATATTCCCTGATGATCCTGCTTTACCTGTTTTTGCAGATCTTCTTTATGCGGAATATCGTGCTGTTCAACTACGCGTTCTGCTTCATTTACATTGCGGCCATTCTACTGCTGCCCGCAGACATGGACCGGATGTATACGTTGCTGGTAGCCTTCGCAATAGGCTTTGTGGTGGATGTTTTCTCGAATACATTCGGCATGCATGCGGCTGCCACGGTGCTGATCGCCTACCTCAGGCCTTTCCTGATCCATTACCAGATGAAGTCGCGCGGGGCCGAGCGCGCGGAGGTGGGCATACGTGCGCAGGGGCTCGGGGCATTTGTCTCGTACATTTTCCCGCTGATTTTAATCCACCATTCGATGCTGTTCCTGATGGAGATGAACAACTTTGGAATGATCCTTTACACGCTGATCCGCATCGGTGCCAGCACATTATTTACGACTATTCTCATCATCTTGCTGGAACTCTTCTCCAAACGCTAGCATGACATTTTGGCGGAGCCGCCTTTTTGGCTCGGAATTTGATGTATTGACATTGAATTAACGGTAGGAGGCGACACCGCTGGGGAAACAGGTTAAACCCATCTCTTTTTAATTTTATCGTGAAATTAGGGCAGTTAAGGGGCTCCAATCAGCCATTTATCAAATTTTAATTTGTACGAATTGGAGCTGTTATTAATCTTTGTAAATTCAGCATTCCTATGTTAGTTGCCATGTCAGAAACGCTCACGACTAATGAATACACGGATGATCTTCGTTATGAAGTATTTAACCGCGAGTTCATGCCACACATTGACTCCATGTACAACTTCGCCTTCCGCCTCACTATGGACGAAGACGATGCAAACGACCTGGTTCAAGACACATATCTGAAGGCGTTCCGTTTTATATCTTCTTTCGAGCAGGGTACCAACGCAAAAGCCTGGCTTTTCAGGATCCTCAAAAACAGCTTCATCAACGACTACCGTAAAAAAAGTAAAGAACCTTCCAAAGTTGATTATCAGGAAGTTGAAACGACCTATAATTCCGAGGAAGCATCCGATACCACTTATACCGTAGATCTCCGTGCTGACGCTGTACAGGAACTGATCGGCGATGAAGTTGCAAACGCACTCAACGCCCTGCCTGTCGACTTCAGAACGGTCATCATTCTCTGCGATATCGAAGGTTTCACCTACGAGGAGATGGCCAAAATCCTGGACATTCCCATCGGAACGGTGAGGTCCAGATTGCACCGCGCGCGGAACCTCCTGAAAGAAAAACTCAGAAGCTACGCGAGCTCAATGGGATATGATTCATAGGTTGTGAAACTTTTTTTGCAACCTCTTCGGTTATAGGGTACAACTGTACATATATTCCATTATTCTTTTTTCATTTTAACTAATGAATGCATCTTCCACGACGCCTTCTGTAACAGAAGTTGCGCAAAAACAAATGAAGCATACCTGCGAGCATCATGCTGAGTGTATGAAAATCATTCAGGCGATCCTGGATGACGAGGCGAGCGAAGCAGAGAAGGACCACTTCCGCGAAAACATGGACAAATGCATCCCTTGTATCGAATCATACCGACTGGAAAAGTGCATCAAGGATTCCCTCAACAACAAGATTGTCAAGAAGCCTTGCCCGGAGAGCATTCTCAATACGATTATTTCAAAAATTAACAGTTAATCTGTTCGAGTGAAAGGTAAGCTTATCATATTTTCTGCCCCTTCCGGATCCGGAAAGACCACCATTGTAAGGCATCTTTTAAATAAATACACACAGCAACTGGCATTTTCAGTCTCGGCCTGCACGCGCACACGTCGCGAGCACGAGGTGGACGGCAAAGATTACTACTTCCTCACCTTACAGGATTTTCGTCAGAAAATCGCGGATCAGCAGTTTGCGGAATGGGAGGAAGTTTACGCCGGTAATTACTACGGCACGCTCAAAGCTGAAATACAACGCCTTTGGGATGAAGGCAAACATGTCCTCTTCGATGTGGACGTGAAAGGAGGTTTGAAACTGAAAGAAGCATATGGCGACGCTGCACTCGCTGTATTCGTAAAGGTTACCTCCGACGAAGAAATCAAACGCCGCCTGTCGCGCCGCGGTACCGAAACGCCCGAAACGCTTGCCACCCGCCTGGCAAAAGTGCGTTACGAACAGAGTTTCGAGCACGAGTTCGACGTGGTACTTGTCAACGACGAACTGGACGAAGCGCTTGCCAAAGCGGAAGAACTCGTTCAGGCATTCGTTCAATCCTAAAACTTATTGCCCATGAAGATCGGCCTGTTTTTCGGATCGTTCAATCCTATTCACGTCGGTCATCTGATCATTGCCAACACCATGGCCACCACCACCGACCTCGAACAGGTCTGGTTTATCGTGAGCCCGCAAAATCCATTCAAGAAAAACAACAGCCTCCTGCACGAATTCGACCGTTTCGACCTCGTGCAGCGTGCGATTTCGGATAATACGTCGCTCAGGGCCAACGACATCGAGTTCCACATGCCCAAGCCGAGCTACACGATCGATACGCTCGTGCGCTTGCAGGAGAAATTTCCGCAGCATCAGTTCAAGCTGATCATGGGAGAAGATAACCTGGCGCAATTCCCGAACTGGAAGAACTACGAGAAGATTCTTGAATATACAGGGCTATACGTTTACCCACGGCCCAACTCCAAAGCACACGTATTCGGTAACCATCCGAATGTAAAATTCGTGGAGGCCCCACTGTTGGATATTTCCGCCACATTCCTGCGCGCGTGCATTAAAAAGGGGCAATCGATCCGGTATATGGTGCCGGAGCCGGTGGAGCAACTTATTAAAATCAAGAAGTTTTATTTGTGATAACCAACTCGGCTCTGATCAAAGCGGCCTGTCCTGGTAAGTAATCTCCGAGAGCAAGCCCACTGCATTGAATTTCAGGAGCACCTTCCGCGCATTCGACTTGGCTTGCATGTTCTCGCATTGCGGGCCTTTTTCGAGGTAATAGACGTAGAACTTGGTATTACGCTCGCCGAGCTGATGGATATCCGGCCTGCCCAATAGCTCCCCGATCGTGTCGGCAAACTTCCCTTTCAATTCTTTTTCGGCGCTCTTAAAATCGCCTTCCAGGCCTTTACGGACATCGTTGCAGCCTCCACGGTCGCCACGCCACTTTTTAAGGTCTAGATTGCCCAATTTATCGGGAGCGCTCGAACAGGCAGCAATAATGCCGATCAGCGCGGTAAGAAGGATTTTTATAGATACTTTCATTGTACTCATTCGTTCATTCAAAAACAGAGGCGAATCTAGCCACACAACACGAGAATATGAAACAACTCCTGACCATACTCCTGGTGCTCGCCGTCCTGCCTGCCGTTGCTCAGGACAATACGCCCCTGCCCACCGACGGCACAGATTGCTCCAATTTGTTTTTCAAGGCGTTGCTCGACGAAGACGCGACGACCGTAGGCAACCTCATTTCAAATGATTTTACAGTCACCAGTTTCAATGGCCAAAATATTGACGGACGCGCGTTGCAGCAGGCAGTCGGGCAAGGTTACATTGTTATCGACTCCGGCATGCTCACAGGCACGCGCACGCGTACCTACGGGGACGTGGCGGTTGTGCAGGGATTCTGGAATGTAAGCGCAAGGATTCAGAACAATGGCTTCAATGGCAACGTTGCGTATACAACTATATGCGTGCGCTCGGGTGGCAAATGGAAGGTTACGACGGCCCAACTCACACCCGCGCAGTAACATCGGCGCATAAAAAAAGAGAACCGGAACCAGTTCTCTTTTTCAATTATAGTCTAACATTACATTCTAAACATTCATCAGCGATTCGCGACGGCGCATTTTTCCGGCCGGGATACCGAACATCATCTTGAAGCGGCGGCAGAAATAAGCGGTGTCTTTGTAACCCACATCGGAACCGATCGCGCGGATGCTTTTCTTCGACGTGCGGAGCAGATCCACAGCCTTTTCCATGCGCTGGTATTCGATATAGTCTTGCGGGTTAATACCGGTCAGCATTTTGAAATATTGACCTACATAATCCTCTGAAACGTTCGCTACGTTCGCCAGCACCTTGTTCGACAAGTCGCCGCCCAAGTTGTCTTTAATGTAAGCGAAAATGTCGATCAGACGAGGATCTTTGAAATAAGTACTGTTGGTAACCAGCTGCTCGACGAACAATTTGTTTTTCAGGATGTAGCGGATGATCTCGATCACCACCTCTTCGGTTTTGATCTTGATGATACGGCCTTTTCCTGGTGTATCGAGCATATCTTCCGTCAGAATCTGGTTGATCGTCGCCGCAATCTGATCGTCGCGTTTGATCAGGAACGGAGGCACGTCCAGAGATGTGAAGAAGTTCACGGTATCAAACACTTTCGCTTCGAAAGATATCAGACCGAACGAGTTGGGCAACTTTCCGATCAACGCCGGATCATGGCCTGCTTCGATATAATTGTCGCGGTTGGTCATGAACTCCTCGTTCGACACGGTCTTGGCTGAGGCACCGTTTCCGTAAGTTACGGTAGCGTGCTTGCCTCCCGGAATAAAGAGCATATCCCCTTCCTCAACCCTCTGCGACTCTTCTGAACCGAAAGAAACTTCACCATCGTACAGAATGGTCAGGGAGTTCTGTACGTCATAGAAGTTTTTAATTGTGATGGGCTGTAAAATCCTGATATGACGGGCCTTCACAAATTTCACTCCCAACGACTCAATAATCTTATTATAGTCTTCCATACTTGATATATTTAAGGGCCGTTTTGACCGATTATTCAAATTTTGTACAAATCTAATAAATTGTACAAAACTAATACAAGTATAGTTTCACAAAAATTTGAAAAAAAGTGATATTTTGATATTATTTTAATCCAAGATTCAGAATAAAATCGACTTTTGGGGGAATTACTAATTATTTAAGAAGCTCCCGGGCGATCACCAATTTTTGGATTTCGGAGGTACCTTCATAAATCTGTGTGATTTTGGCATCCCGCATGTGGCGTTCGACGTGGTATTCTTTCACATAACCGTAGCCCCCGTGCACCTGGACCGCTTCTGTTGTCACCCACATTGCAACTTCGGATGCATACAATTTTGCCATAGCCGCGGCCTGGATATAGTCCTTTCCCTCATCTTTCATTCGGGCTGCCTTATAAACAAGTAACCGAGCGGCCTCGATTTTCACCGCCATTTCCGACAATTTGAACTGGATCGCCTGATGCTCCGCAATGGGTTTGCCGAACGTCTTCCGCTCCTTGGAATATTTCAAGGAAAGTTCAAATGCACCGGCGGCTATTCCCAATGCCTGCGCCGCAATGCCAATGCGACCTCCATTAAGCACGTTCATCGCAAACCTGAAACCGAAGCCATCCGCCCCGATCCGGTTCTCCGTAGGCACCTTCACATCCGAAAACATCAAAGTGTGTGTATCAGAGGCCCTTATACCCATTTTATCCTCCTTTTTCCCAACTGAAAAGCCGGTCCAGCCTTTCTCGACAATGAATGCATTAATACCCTTGTGTCTCAGTTCGGGGTGTGTCTGAGCGATTACGATGCATACCGACGAGGTATTGCCGTTGGTGATCCAGTTTTTCGTACCGTTCAATAAATAATGGTCGCCGTTCGATATTGCGGTCGTATGCTGGGAAGTGGCGTCGGAACCTGCTTCCGGCTCCGACAGGCAGAATGCGCCGATCACCTCGCCCGATGCCAGGGGCGTCAGGTATTGCTGCTTTTGCTTGTCTGTACCATACTCTTCCAGCCCCCAGCATACCAGCGAATTGTTCACCGACACGATAACGCCTGCCGATGCATCTACCTTCGATATTTCCTCCACGGCTATCGCATACGCAAGCGTGTCCATACCCCCACCGCCGTACTCGGGCGCCACCATGATGCCCAAAAGGCCCAATTCGCTCATTTTGCGAAGCAATGCAGGGTCGAAATGTTGAGCATTATCGCGTTCTATTACGCCCGGAAGCAGCTCAGTTTGTGCAAAATCACGCACGGCCGCCTGCACGGCCAGGTGCTCTTCGCTAAGATTGAAATCCATTCCGGCAAGTGGTTGGGAAGCTGACATAGCAGACATTGGTTTTTGAGGATGAAGATTTTCAAAAATAGGATTTACTAAAAAAGTATGCAAGCATACAATCTCCTAACCGATTAAAACTTTGGGTTTTGCTGGTCGTTTTGAAGAAAACTTGTCTTAAGTTTGCGGCCGGATCACGACAGATTACACATGCCCGTTCTTACCGTTTTTTACATTAAGCTGCTCATCAACCTTGCATTGACTATCGGAATTATCTGGACCATCAGCCGTTCGGATCTCTTCTCAAAATGGCAGCAGGAAAACGATAAACTGATTTTTACATTAGGCTTTGTGCTCTTCCGGCTCATTCCCTGGATCGGCATATTCCTCATTATCAACGAAGAGCCCCGGGGTGATATTCCTTTCTTTTTTTACAAAGCCGAAGGGGCGAAGGCCGGCGGTTTCGTGTACCGCGATTTCTGGTCGTACCACGCGCCGCTTTACGCCTACATTATCAGCATCCCGGTGTGGATCTGGCACAATGCACGCGCGATCGTCCTGTTTATGGTGCTGATGGAAGCCGCTATTCTCTGGCTCACTTACGATACTTACAAAAGCAAAAGCCCGAAAGCGCTTCAATTGGCGACAATTTACTATATGCTTCCCGCCGCATTCATGTACATACTCGTGGATGGGCAGGAAGAAGTCTGGTTTTGGGGTGCGGCGCTGCTCATCTGGCGGTATACCATTAAAAACCGGAGCAACTACGAGGTGGGCATTGGCGTGTTGTATGCAATGACCTTGCTCACGATCAAGGTAACCTTCATCTTTTTGCTGCCTGCGTTGCTGGTAATGGTCAAAAAGCCTGTCAAAATGCTGCTGGTTATGGCGGCGATCGGCTTACCTGCCGTGGGTTTCCTCTACTGGCAAATCGGCGACCTGTTCCTGATGCCGATCCGGCATACCGAGCAGCTGATGACGCCGAACCTATTCTCGGTTCTGCGGCCGTTTGTGGAGCTGGTTTTCCATGTAGATGAAAAGAAATCGACGCTGATCAACTGGTTCGGGTTGCTGTTTACCGTTTTCATTCCTGTTTACATGGCATTCAAAGCAAGGCACCGGCATATCAGCGAGGTACTACCGGGCATTTTTATCGCCTGCTTCGTGTGCATGATGCTCTTCCAGGCCAGTGCCATGGGTGCATACGTGATCGCCTACCTGATGGCCGTTTTGTTCGAAATCATTGATATCCGTAAGACCGCTCACGTGGTAGTACTGCTCGCATTGAACTGGCTCACGGTGGTGCAGCCGTTTGTGTGGGTGTATATCAAACAACCCGCGTACACATCATTGGGCATGTTTGCCAATGCTTCCTACCTTTTCGAGTACGTGCTGCAAATCTTGAATGTGCTCTGTTTCCTGTGGGTTCTTCGTGAAACATACCGTAAGGTTGTTCCCGCTCAAAACCTGGCAACGGCATGAATATAGTCCTTGCCAAAACCATCATCAGCATTGCCGCATTGTTGGTTACCGCCGCATTGCTCTTCAAAAGAGAATCATTAACCGACTGGCTCGAAAAGAAATCCGCGAATGCGGTGCTGGCCGTCGCCTGGGTAATCTTGCGGTTAGTACCATTTATTGCTGTGTATCTGGTCGCCAATATGGAGCCGACCTCGGACGTGAACGGCTTCTGGGACGAGGGCAGCAAAGCGTCGCTGGGGCAAGTCGTGTACCGCGATTTCTGGTCGCCCTACTCGCCGCTTTACGCCTACTTCCTCGGCATTTGGCTAAAACTCTGGTACAGCCCGAAAATGATCGTGCTTACAATGGCTGCCATGGACGGCATTGCATTGCTCGCTTCCTATCACTTTTTCAGGCCATTCCAAACACGGGGTACATTCCTCTTCCGGGCGCTCATTTACCTGCTATTGCCCGGCTCGCTCGTGCTATGCATCATAGGCGCGCAGGAGGATGTTTGGATGTGGTTGTTCGTGATCCTCGCATATCTGTTGCGTGAGCGCACATTGCGCGTGGAGTGGTACGCGATTGTTCTCGCCATCGGTTTGTTGATGACGAAAGCCATTTTCCTGCTGATCATGGTGCCATTGTTTTTATTGGAAAAACAGAAAATCCGCTTTGTCATCCCTATTGCGATTATCGGCGTCGTATCGCTGGGCATATTGTACCCGCTCGTCGGACTGGAATTCATGCAGCCCTTGGATGAGGCCAAAACATTGCGCGCTCCGAATCTCCAGTCGGTACTGAATCCATGGTTTTACAACTCGATCGGTGTCGGGGAAAAGTTCTGGAACTGGATAGGCCTCGTGGCGTCGGTAGGTCTGTCGTGCCTGGCTGCCTGGCGCCTCCGAAATGCCGATTTCCGGGTAATGCTCTCGAAAGTCTGGATCGTACTTTACGCTACGATGATGATCGTACAACAGAGCGCTTACAGCAACTATATCTTCCTTTTCCTGCTCCCGCTGGTATTCTATGTGATTGACTGGAAGAACAAAACACAGGTTACGATACTTTTCGTATTCAATCTGCTTTGCGTCGTGCATCCGTCGTACTGGTGGCGGCTCGGGATGCCTTGCTACATGACGCCTTCGGACACCGCCGCGTCGACCGACCTGCTGATCGACTACTCGATGCAGACGGCCATTGTGCTGCTAACCGGCTATTTCATCTGGCTGGCATTTCCCAAAAAGGACGAAGTTTAACTTTATTTAACGGACCGCTACCGGCATCGGTATTTACATTTGGGCATACTCAAAACAGCCCGAATGCTGCCCGTCGACCGGCATACCCTACACGAACTACAACTCCTGCCGGAAAACAGCCGGACAGCCAGCATTTTCGCATTCTACAACCATACCGAAACACTGGGCGGTGCCGATTACCTCAAACACATCATTACCAGGCCCAAGGGGACGCTTGCCGGGATTATTGGCTTCCAGAAATTACTAAAAGCCATTTCGGCCCGGCCAACTGCATGGCAGGTCAATATCGCAAAAGCCTACGCGGCGGCGGCGGAGAGCTACTATGCATTAAGTGTGGCGCATTCGATGTCACAAGACGTTGTCAAGCATTGGTTTGATACCTGGTGGTATTCGAGACGCAACAAAGCTGAATATTATCGCGTGCAAAGTGGCGTTCTGGCAACGCTGCGGCTGGCCCGGGCGGTTCAATCGACATTAAACAACCTGTCAAATACCGCTGTTCCAGAAGAATTGGCGGCAGAGTTCACTGAGCTCAGGAAGTTTATCTTCTCCTCTGTGTTGTCCGTATTTTTGGAAAAGAGCGAGGGCGAATTATCAAACAGCTCGATATTCTACCTCGATTACCATTTTCGTATCAGCGGCAGGGACAAATTCCGGCAAATGCTGGATACACTTTACAAGCTCGATGCCTGCCTGGCGATCGTCAAAACAGCCAGACGCTATCAATTGTCATTTCCGGATTTTACTACACAATCCCAAAACTTCCGCATCGAAGGCGCCTGGCATCCGCTCATCACAAACCCGGTCGCGAACGATCTCGCATTGGCTGGCAATCGTCCGGTTTGCATTCTCACCGGCGCCAATACGAGCGGTAAGACGACGTTTCTCAAAACCTGCGGTATCTTGGTATACCTTGCGCATTTGGGCTGGCCAGTGCCCGCAAAATCACTCCATTTGCCATTTATCCACCGGCTCTTCACCTCCATTCACCTGTCAGACGATCTCGACCAGGGGTTCAGCCATTTTTACAATGAAATGATGCGTATCAAACAAATTTCAGAGGCATTGAGCAACGGAGAAAATTGCTTTGTGATCGTGGATGAATTATTTCGCGGTACCAATCAGGAGGACGCTTTGCATTGTTCCAAAACCGTGCTCGATGGTTTTGCCAATTTCGACGGCTCGTATTACCTCGTTTCCACCCACCTCCACGAGCTGATCACGCATTACACCGGCCGGCCGAGCCTCAGCTTCCACTGTTTCCGTACCCACATTACCGACAATCAATTCCAGAACACATTTAAAATAGAAGCAGGCGCTGCATTCGAAAAAGTAGGAAGGCTTATTATGGACCAAACCGGTGTGACGGCGTTGCTTCAAAACGCAGAAAGGCCCTCATCGTAATGAGAGCCTTTCGCTAATGAATATTCAAATGCATTATTCGATCACGTCGAAACCGCAGTATGGCACCAATACGGCCGGTACTTTCACGGTTCCGTCAGGTTGTTGGTTGTTTTCCAGCAATGCAGCTACGATACGCGGTAATGCCAATGCAGAGCCATTCAGCGTGTGGAGCAGCTGTGTTTTCTTGTCCGCGTTTTTGTAGCGTAGTTTCAAACGGTTGGCCTGATAAGTCTCAAAGTTTGAAACAGAACTGCATTCCAGCCAGCGCTGCTGCCCGGCCGACCATACTTCGAAATCGTAAGTCAATGCGGATGTGAAACCCATATCACCGCCACACAGGCGCAGAATCCGGTAAGGCAATTCCAGTTTTTCCAAAAGGCTTTTTACATGCGCTACCATTTCATCGAGCGCCTTGTAGGAATCCTCCGGCTTGTTGATCTGCACGATTTCAACTTTGTCGAACTGGTGTAAACGGTTCAGCCCGCGTACGTGCGCACCCCAGCTGCCCGCCTCCCTGCGGAAGCACGGCGTGAATGCGGCATTCTTCACCGGCAACTCACTTTCGGCAACGATTACGTCGCGGTAGAGGTTGGTAACAGGCACTTCGGCGGTCGGAATGAGGTAAAGATCATCCTGCGCGTCGTGGTACATCTGGCCTTCCTTATCGGGCAATTGTCCTGTCGCAAAACCTGAATCCGCATTCACTACAATCGGAGGCTGCACTTCCGTATACCCTGCATTGCCTGCCTCGTTGAGGAAAAATGCGATCATAGCGCGCTGCAAACGGGCTGCTTTGCCTTTGTAGACCGGGAAGCCCGCGCCGGTGATCTTGTTACCGAGTTCAAAATCGATGATCGGGGCCTGGCTACCACCCAGCTTTTTAATCAGGTCCCAATGCGGCAACGCGCCTTCGTGCAATTGGGGTTTGGTGCCGGCTTCGAGGACGGTCACATTGTCGTCGGCGGTTCGGCCTTCGGGAACGCTCTCGTGCGGGAGATTTGGCAACTTCACCAGCTCTTGCAGCAACGTCTCTTCGAATGCCTTATGCTCTTCTTCCAATGCTTTGGAACGCTCTTTCAATGCAGCAGTATCGGCCTTGGCAGCTTCCGCCTCGGCTTTCTGGCCCGCCTTCATCAATGCGCCGATTTCCTTGGCTTTGTTATTGGACGCGGCCAGCACATCGTCCAGATCCTGCTGGATCTGCCGACGTTTCCCATCCAGCTCGATAATTCGGTCTACCGCTTGCTCCGCATCTTTGAAATGCTTTTTGGTCAATCCCGCGATAGTCAGTTCGCGGTTTTCGCGGATAAAATTCGTTTGTAACATAATGCTTTGTTATCAGGGAGCAGTGAAAATGTCTTTCATCGCATCCTCATAAAAGAAAAGACGCTCGTTGAGTACGTTCAATGCCTCCGATTTATATTTTGAATGGATCAGCAACGAAAGGTTGTGCTCGGAAGCACCGTACGAAATCATTCGTATCGGAATGTTTTTCATCGCATCCAGTACTTTCAAGGCGATCCCTTCTTTGTCGGCGCTGAAATTACCAACGATACAGATAATGTTCTGATCGCGGTCATGCTCCTCCAAATCAGCGAATTCACGCAATTCTGCGCTGATCTGTTCCAGGTTTTCGGAGTTATCGATCGTTACCGACACCGATACTTCGGACGTCGTGATCATGTCCACGGGCGTTTTATATTTCTCGAAAATCTCAAACACCCTGCGAAGGAAGCCGTAAGCATTCAGCATACGGGTCGAGTGAATGTAGATCGCCGTGATATTGTCTTTCGCGGCAATGGCCTTGATGTCGCGGTCGGAACTCTGGGTCGCGATGAGCGTTCCGGGAGCTTCCGGTTGCATGGTGTTTTTCAAACGAACCGGTACACCGCGCAATTTGGCCGGGGTGATGGTGCTGGGGTGCAAAATTTTCGCCCCGAAATATGCCAATTCAGCCGCCTCTTCGAACGTCAGCTCGCGGATCGGGAAGGTACGCTTCACAATGCGCGGGTCGTTGTTATGCATTCCGTCGATATCGGTCCAGATCTGGATTTCATCCGCACGAATGGCGCCACCGATCAATGACGCCGTATAATCGGAGCCACCTCTTTTCAGGTTATCCACTTCCTCGCGCGGGTTGCGGCAAATGAAGCCCTGGGTTACGATCGTCTGCTTGTCGGTATACTGGTTCAGAATGGTTACCAGCTTTTCCTCGATAGCAGCCAGTTCCGGCTCGCCATCGGCATCGATGCGCATGAAATCCAATGCGGGCAGCAATACCGAGCTCTCGCCTTTTTCTTCCAAATACGCCTGGAACATTTTGGTACTTAATATTTCACCTTCCGCAACGAGCTCTTTCTCCTGCTTAATGGTGAATGGCTTCACGCTTACCACGGATTTGATAAACCCAAATTCCGAATCTACGATCTGCTGACCAGCCGCAAGCCCCTCGGGTGTTGAGTACAATTCCTTGATAAACAGATCATAATGGTTTTTCAACTCTTCAATCAGGGCCGCAGCCTTGGCATCGTCATACGATTTGGCTGCTTCTCCGATAGCGATCAGCGCATTGGTAGAACCCGACAAAGCCGACAATACCACAATTTTACGATTAGGATCATTGTTGAGGAGTTCGCGGATTGAGTGCATACGCTCAGGCTTCCCTACCGAAGTACCGCCAAATTTCCAGACTTGCATAGTTAATTATGAATGATTGAATGATTGAATGACCGAATGGTTTAGTGTGTGAATGAGTGAATGAGTGAATATAACTGATAATGAAAATCAAACTGCGACTTTCGCTGCCGAACGGGAGCCCGCCCTATTCACTCATTCAGTCATTCAAATTATTTCTTTGAGCCCGATCATCTTGATCGCCGTCATCGCGGCTTCGTCGCCTTTGTTGCCGTGTACGCCACCTGATCGTTCCAGTGCCTGTTCCATGTTGTTGGGAGTGAGTACGCCGAAAATTACCGGTTTGTCGTATTTCAGGCTAACACTCGTGATGCCTTGTGCTACTGCGTGGTTGATGTAATCGTTATGCTTGGTTTCGCCCTGGATTACCACGCCCAATGCGATTACCGCGTCAATATCGGCGCGCTGGGCGAACCATTGCGAGCCCACGGTCAGCTCGAAGCTTCCCGGTACATTACCTCTGACGATATTCGCCGGAAGCGCCCCGTAGGTAATGAGCGTTTGATAAGCTCCTTCGAAGAGCTTTTCGGTCACTTCGCTGTTCCATTCGGCTACGACGATCGCGAATTTTTTACTGCTGATATCCGGAAGTCCTTCCGTTGTGAATACGCTTAGGTTTTTATCGGCGCTTGACATTGATTTTCAATCGGTTTATTTAAAAACAGGTATTATTTAAATTCCGGATTAAATGAATAAAAAAAGGATAAAACCGTCGTCGGCTTTATCCTTTTTCAGAAACAGAATGGTTAACCATTATTTGCCGACCTGTCCCTCTAATAATCCCATATATTTCTTGGCATTCACCACTTCCGAGGAAAGTGGGAATTCGTCAACAACACGTTTATACGTAGCTACCGCGTCAGCAGGCTGGTTAGCCTTCTCCTGCGCGAGCGCCAATTTCATCAGATAAACGGGTGTAAAATATTCGTTTTTCTCATAATCGGCAGCTTTCTGATAATATGAGATGGCTTCGGCAGCCTGATTTTTTTCCAAATAAGCGTCACCGATCAATGACTGGGCACGTGCGTGGATCAACAGATCGGAAGAGCTGAATGATTGCAGACGGCTAATCGCTTCATCGTATTTGCCTTGTTTCAGCAAAGCAACACCTGCGTAGAAGCTCGCGAGGTTGCTTGCATCGGTTCCTTTGTAATTGTCGGCGATAGACAAAAGGCCTTCGTTACCACCGGCACCATTCAATGCTTTTTGCAATGAATCGGCTTCAAAATCGTAAACGACACTGGCAAGTGCATTCTGGGCAGTACCTTCCTGACCATCTATATAAAAACGGTAACCCGCGAAACCAGCAATAGCAACCACAACCGCCACACCGATTCCAAGAACAACCTTACGGTTTTTAAGAAAAAAAACCTCAGCTTTATTGATCTGACCCGCTAATGCCTCCGGAGATTCGATGATTTCAATCCCGGGTTCGCCCGGATTTTTCTTGCTCATATCAATTAATTCGATTTTGGAGTGCAAAGTTATGAAAAACTTATTAAGTCAAAACAAGTTAGGTCACAATTCTTTGTGTTATATATTTCCCGCCAACCATTAGTTAACGAAAGGCTTACGGTGACAAATGCATTTCAAACTGTTTGATTTGTGCGTCAGTGCATTAACGAAATCCCCGCAAACAAAAACTGCGCGGCAACCAGAGTCACCGCGCAGCATTATGCATTACTATAATATATTAGTACAATGGATATTGTGCCATCCATTCGTTTACTTCTGTTTTCACAGCTGCGATTTTCGCGTCGTTGTCGTTGTTGATCAGAACGGTATCCACCAGGTCAACGATACGCTCCATATCAGCCTCTACCAATCCACGGGTTGTCATCGCGGCAGTACCTACACGCATACCCGAGGTTACCATCGGCGATTTGTCATCGAAAGGCACCATGTTTTTGTTGATGGTAATGTCGGCTTTGATCAATGTATTCTCAGCCAGTTTACCCGTCAGACCCGATTCCACACCATTTTTGGTGCGCAGGTCGATCAGCATCAGGTGGTTGTCGGTACCGCCCGAGATAATGCGGTAACCTTTGTCCACGAATGCCTTAGCCATTGCCTGGGCATTTTTCGCAACCTGGGTAGCGTAGTTGTAATATCCTTCGCTCAATGCTTCACCGAATGCAACGGCTTTGGCTGCGATAATGTGCTCCAAAGGTCCGCCTTGTGTACCCGGGAATACGCCTGAGTCGAGCAATGAAGACATGGTACGCAGCTGCCCTTTCGGAGTTTTAATACCGTACGGGTTTTCGAAATCGTTGCGCATCATGATCACACCGCCGCGTGGGCCGCGAAGTGTTTTGTGCGTTGTAGTAGTAACAATGTGGCAGTGATCGAACGGATCTTTCAGAAGACCTTTTGCGATCAGACCGGCGGGGTGGGAAATATCCGCCATCAGCAATGCACCGATTTTGTCGGCCACTGCGCGCAGGCGTTCGTAATCCCAGTCACGGCTATATGCGGATGCGCCGCAGATCAAAAGCTTCGGACGCTCTTTCAATGCAGTTTCCTCAACTTTATCCCAGTCGATCAGACCAGTTTCTGCCTCAACACCATAAAATACAGGTTGGAAATATTTACCCGAAATGTTCACGGGCGAACCGTGTGTAAGGTGGCCGCCATGTGCGAGGTTGAAACCCATGATCTTGTCGCCGGGGTTCAAACAAGCAAGGAAAACTGCTGTATTGGCTTGTGCTCCCGAATGTGGCTGTACGTTAGCCCAGGTAGCACCGAAAAGTTCTTTCAAACGGTCGATCGCGATCTGCTCAATTTCGTCAACGACCTCGCAGCCGCCGTAGTAACGCTTGCCTGGCAGACCTTCTGCGTATTTGTTGGTCAACACACTGCCTGACGCCTCCATCACCTGGCGTGACGTGAAGTTTTCAGATGCGATCAGTTCGATACCAGACTCCTGGCGATGTTTTTCTCTGTTGATCAGATCAAAAATGGCGGTGTCGCGTTCAACGCTGGTGAGTGTAGACATGGGATTTGTCAGAAAAAATGGTGTGATACTCTTGGAATAAGCCGCAAAAATACAAGCAATTATTTTGGAATAAAATACTAACACTTACTTTATATTTAAAGTGCGAACCGGCCGATAAGCTGATTCCGGTGAAATAGTCCGCAGTACGGCGACAGGCGTAATTTTAAGTGTAACTTATTTCTTAAATTATTTTAAGAATATTTGTTTTCCGTTGTACTTTTGTGGTCAAATCGTTCGTGCGTGATCGAACACATGAGTAACTTGCAGTATATATTCCAGTCTATTCACGAAACTCTTACATAATTTAACATTTAGTTATGAGCCAACAAACGGTAAGTCCACAAACAATCCTGATGCAAGCTTCCAACAATGGAAAAGGCACTTCCGGCACCATAGGGCAACCCATTACCTATGAAAAAATCCCGACGCAGATTTTTGCCGATTCCAAAGAGGCGTCCTATGCGGTTGCGAAAGAGATTTCGGACCTGATCCGTCAGAAACAAAAGGAAGGAAAGCCTTGCGTTCTGGGACTTGCTACCGGTTCTTCGCCAAAGACGGTTTACGCGATCCTCGTGCGTATGCACCGTGAAGAAGGTTTGAGCTTCAAGAATGTGATTTCTTTTAACCTGGACGAGTACTATCAGATGGAACCGGATTCCATTTACAGCTACCACCGGTTCATGAAGGAACAGCTATTCAATCACGTCGACATTCCGAAAGAAAACTATTTCCTTCCGGATGGAACAGTACCAGCTGCCATGCTGCGTGATTACTGCACATCTTATGAGAATAAAATCAATGCGGTAGGCGGACTGGATTTCCAGTTGCTCGGTATCGGGGGGAATGGACACATCGGTTTCAACGAACCGGGTTCATTGATCAACTCGCATACACGCCTCATCACGCTCGACCACTCAACGCGCGCCGCAGCAAGCATGGAATTCGGTGGCTTGCATAATGTACCCCGCAAAGCGATCACGCTCGGTGTTGCGCCAATTTTGAATGCACGCCGCGTCGTTCTGCTGGCCTGGGGTGAAAGAAAAGCTTCGGTGATCAAAAGTGCCGTGGAAGGCCCTGTGACCGAGCTTAACCCTGCTTCTTACCTGCAAGCGCACGCCGACGTTTCTTTTGTGGTGGACGAAAGCGCGGCTTCCGAGCTGACCCGCATCAAAACGCCCTGGGCTGTTGATTCGGTGATCTGGGACAATAAAATGATCAAGAAAGCGGTGACCCATTTGTCGCAAACCTTGAAAAAACCGATCCTGAAACTGACCGACAAGGATTACAACGACAATGGTATGAGCGATTTGCTGGCGCAATATGGTGCTGGTTATGAAATCAATATCAATGTATTCAACCAATTGCAACATACCATTACCGGATGGCCGGGCGGCAAACCCAATGCAGACGATACGCACCGTCCGGAGCGCGCTCAGCCTGCTAAAAAACGCGTACTGATTTTCAGCCCGCACCCGGATGACGACATTATCTCGATGGGCGGCACGTTCCAGCGCCTCGTCGACCAGGGACACGAAGTACACGTTGCTTACCAGACTTCCGGCAACATCGCCGTAGCCGATGACGAAGCGTTGCGCTTCATCGATTTTGTAGTGGATTTCAACAACGGCTTCGGAATCGACAGCCCGAATGCGAGCAAATTGTTCCAGGACGCCAAAGACTTTTTGAGACATACCAAAAATAGCGAGATCGATACGCCCGAGGTTCGTAAAGTGAAAGGTCTGGTTCGTCGTGGTGAGGCAAAGGCAACCTGCCGTTTTGTAGGTATCCCAACCAGCCAGGCGCATTTCCTCGATATGCCTTTTTACGAAACCGGTACTGTTCAGAAAAAGCCGATCGGTGAAGAGGATATCAAAATCATCGAAAACCTGATAGAGGAAGTTAAGCCACACCAGATCTACGCAGCCGGCGACTTCGCCGATCCGCACGGAACGCACAAAGTGTGCTGGGACGCTATCGAAGCCGCATTGCAGCGTTCGAAACATAAGAATTTTATGAAAGACTGCTGGGTGTGGCTCTACCGCGGCGCATGGGCTGAATGGGATATTTATGAAATTGAAATGGCCGTTCCGATGAGCCCTGACCAGGTGCTGAAAAAACGCCAGGGAATATTCAAGCACCAGTCGCAGAAAGACGGTGTGGTATTCCAGGGAGAAGATTCACGCGAGTTCTGGCAACGTGCCGAAGAGCGCAACCGCGGAACCGCGCAATTGTACGATTCACTCGGCCTCGCCGAATACGAAGCAATGGAAGCTTTCGTACGCTGGAAGTTCTAAGTAATAACCATAAATAAAAAGAGCCCGGAAAAATCCGGGCTCTTTTTATTTATATCTACCTGATATGCTGATTAAATGCGCGGTTCTGGTGTTACAATTCCATGTCAACCCACATCCTGTGTGCCATTTTTTCAACCATATTCATTACGCCTTGTATGGCGCCAAAAATGATACAAAGAGGCAGAATGACCGGTAAAAAGATAAGCCATTGCAATGCCATGGTAAAGTTAAATCTCTTGATAATTGGCGTTTTCATAACAGGATCAGGTGCTTAAACAACATAGGTTAGTATCCCAAGTTATACAATTAATTAATAGTCAACAACTTTTTACAGCACTAACGCTCACGCTTTCTGTAAAATTTGAATTATTAATGTAATTATTTCAATTGGGATTCTTGAAAAAGCAATTACATCCGATTTGTTACCCACCGATATTCGCCGGGCAGTAAAAAAAATTTTTGTTTATTTGTTATAGTAAAGTTAACTGCCACTTCCGACATGCCTTCATCCGACATCATTCAACTATTACCCGATTCCATAGCCAACCAGATCGCCGCGGGAGAGGTCGTTCAGCGACCCGCTTCGGTGGTAAAGGAGCTGATGGAAAATGCGATTGATGCGAAGGCAACCCAGGTGCAGGTGATACTCCGAGAGGCCGGACGGACGCTGATCCAGGTGATCGACAATGGCACCGGAATGTCGGAAACCGATGCGCGCATGAGTTTCGAAAGGCATGCTACTTCGAAGATCAGGCAGTCGGAGGATTTATTCAGGATCAGGACAATGGGCTTTCGCGGCGAGGCGCTGGCATCGATCGCAGCGGTAGCGCAGGTGGAAATGCGTACGCGGCAGGAGTCCGACGAACTGGGCACACTGATCCGCATCGACGGCTCGGAAATCAAAGCGCAGGAGGCAATAGCTTGTCCGAAAGGCACCAACTTTTCGATACGGAACCTGTTTTTCAACGTACCTGCCCGCCGGAATTTTCTAAAATCCAATTCGGTTGAAATGCGTCACGTACTCGACGAATTTCAGCGCGTAGCATTAGCCAACCCGGAGGTTGCATTCACGCTTCATCATAACGATACGGAGGTTTTCAACCTTCAATCGGTAAAGCTGGTAAAAAGGATTATCGATATTTACGGCAAAAGCTACCGCGAGCAGCTCGCCTATTGCCAGGAAGACACTTCCTATATCAACGTCCGCGGGTACATTGGCAAGCCCGAATTTGCCCGTAAAACGCGCGGTGAGCAATTCTTTTTCGTGAACGACCGCTTCATCAAGCATAATTACATGCACCATGCGGTGATCAGCGCTTTCGACGGCACCATACCCGAAGGTAGTCACCCGTTTTATGTTTTGTTTATTGACATCGACCCCTCACATATCGATATCAATATTCACCCCACTAAAACGGAGATCAAATTCGACGATGAGCGGTCGGTGTATGCGATCATCATGGCAGCGGTGAAAAAGGCAGTAGGTGTTTATAATCTCTCGCAATCCATCGATTTTGAGGAAAATATTAATTTCCTCAATCCCTCACCTTCAGAACCTAATAACAATCTCATACCGCGTACGGTTATGCCCGATTGGGCCGCACAGCCGCGCAAGAGCGAGAGCAGTGCATCCAAATCCAACCTGACCAATTGGAGCAAGCTGTTCGAAGGACTGCAAAATACCGATGACCGGCACAGGGAGTTGGCTGCATTCGAGATGGGTACAACTGCCGCTTCACGACCCGTATACCAGGAGCAGGCTAAGACTGTGGCCAGCAAGGTAAACCGGATGGCGTCGGAGGTAATTGCCGCGCCGGAGGCGGATGCGTTGCTATTCCAGCTCCATAACCGCTACATATTGTCGCAGGTGAAAGACGGGATTATGCTCATCGACCAGAAATCGGCCTACGAACGCATTCTCTACGAACGGTATCGTAAAATGCTTATCAACCGAAATGGCGCATGCCAGCAGCTGCTTTTTCCGAAAACTATCCGACTGACACACTCGGATATGCAGCTTGTGCATGAAACAAAAAAGGAAATCCGCAGCCTGGGCTTTGAGTTCGATGAATTTGGGGCAAATGAGCTGATCATCCGCGGCATTCCGGCCGACTTACCGGAAGAAAGTGAGCAGGATTTGTTCGAAGAGCTGATCGAGCAACTTAAACAGAGTTATTCCGACCTTAAACTGAATAAGCCGGAGAGTCTGTCGAGATCGCTGGCAAAACGATTTTCGGTACGTTATGCGGTCAAGCTTTCGTACGTTGAAATACACACATTGCTCAACCAGCTGTTCTCGTCGTCCGACCCTAACCGGACGCCCGGCGGTGAACCGATTATCGTTCTGCTGACGATGGATAAGCTGGCCAACATATTCCGGGGTTGAGAAACAAAAACCGGATTTGTGAAGTTTATTGAAGATAAATCTTTGAATTTGAATTAAATATGTTAGCCATAACCCCTACGGTAAGGAATTTATTAATTCTGAATATCCTATTCTACTTTATAGATTCTTCTGTTTTTAGCCTGAAAGGCGAGTTTGCACTCATGCCGGTAATGTCGCCGGAGTTCCACATTTTCCAGTTTGTCACCTACATGTTTCTGCATGGCGGCATTGGCCACCTGTTCAGCAACATGTTCGGTTTGATCATGTTCGGGCCGTTACTGGAAAGGATCTGGGGGCCGAAGCGGTTTCTGATCTTTTATTTTGTAACCGGTATAGGTGCAGGGCTATTGTTTTCAGGCATAGGCCTTTACGAGAACTGGCAAGTCGCTAATGCCGTTGAGTTATTTACGCAAAGCCCAACGCCCGATGGCCTCGCCGACTTCCTGAGCAAGCACGCCGAACCCCTCTATGAACCGAACCTCGACTTTTTGAATTCTTTCGAAGGAAATCCAACCAATTCCGTGTATATTCAACAGAGTATTAAGCTGGTACAAGGTTTTTATGCCTGGTCGATCAGCATACCGATGGTTGGGGCCTCGGGAGCAATTTTCGGGATCCTGATGGCGTTTGGT
Source organism: Dyadobacter sp. 22481 (assembly GCF_052044875.1). Classification (NCBI taxonomy): domain Bacteria; kingdom Pseudomonadati; phylum Bacteroidota; class Cytophagia; order Cytophagales; family Spirosomataceae; genus Dyadobacter; species Dyadobacter sp. 22481. The sequence goes on along the minus strand of NZ_JBQENV010000006.1, from coordinate 3,584 downwards.
CTATTGTTTCCAAATACGGAGCTTTTTCTCCTGTTTGTACCATTCCCTATAAAAGCAAAGTATTTCGTTGCTTTTTATGGGCTTTTTGAATTGTATTCAGGAATACAAAATGCTCAATCTGATAATGTTGCCCACTTCGCGCACATTGGAGGAATGCTATTTGCATATATATTGTTGCGCTACTGGGGTACGCAAAAATCAAATTTCTATTGAAGATGAGCAATATTGTTGACGACGTTAAACGGGAATTCGCGAAATCCGAGAATGCACTGGTAAAGATTATCCTGGTAAATACAGCAGTTTTCCTGATCCTGCTGCTCATGAAGATTGTGCTTACCCTCTCTCAGTCTTCGAACGTATACGCATTGGTGATCAATATGTTACAGCTTCCGGCCGCTACGGGAGAATTCATCTACAAGCCCTGGACGCTCATCACGTACTTCTTCACACACGACGATATCTTTCACATTCTCTTCAATATGCTCTTTCTCTATTGGTTTGGGAAGCTGGTGGATGAGTATCTTGGTGCCAAAAGGGTTATAGCGCTATATATGCTTGGCGGAATCGCCGGTGGCCTGATTTACATCGTTTTATATAATCTGCTCCCTTATTTTCAGGCGCATATCGAAGGTTCCAGGATGCTTGGCGCATCGGCCGCGGCATTTGCAGTGGCAGTAGGAGCTTCCACATTGCTGCCCAACTATACTTTCAACCTGATTTTTTTGGGTCCTGTACGTATCAAATTCATCGCGTTGTTCTACATCATTCTGTCGCTCGCACAGACTGTGGGACCTAATGCCGGGGGAAACCTGGCACATTTAGGCGGTGCTTTCACAGGTTATATATTCATCAAACTGCTGCAAAACGGGACAGATCTGGGTAAACCGATCTACGGACTGCTGGCTGTATGGTCGCGCATTTTCCGGAAACGGCCATCGATGCAGGTAACTTACCGGGAACGGCAGGTATACCGCAGCACCAGTGTATATTCGTCATCATCATCCGGCACCATCGAAATGCCGGATCAAATGGAAATCGATTCGATCCTGGATAAGATCTCGAAATCGGGCTATGAAAGCCTGACGAGGGAAGAAAAGCAAAAGTTGTTCAAGGCGAGCCAGCAAAAATAATAGTCAGACTTAATGCGTATTTGCTTAATTTTGTGACTATTTAATAAAGCGGACAGCTAGTAAATTTGTTTCAATAGCCCTACGGTATGCTTATAACGCCAGGAAAATTATTAGCAACAATTAATTCTCCCGAAGATCTCCGAAAACTGGACAGTTCTCAGCTTCCGCAGGTTTGCAACGAGTTAAGGCAATTTATCATCGATAACGTGTCGGTTTACGGCGGACACTTCGGCGCTAGCCTTGGTGTGGTCGAATTAAGCGTAGCACTGCACTACGTGTTCAATACGCCCGACGACCAGCTCGTATGGGATGTGGGGCACCAGGCTTACGGCCATAAGATACTTACTGGTCGGCGCGATGAATTTCATTCCAACCGCGTTTACGGCGGGCTTTCCGGTTTTCCAAAAAGAAAAGAAAGCATTTACGATGCATTTGGCGTAGGACACTCGTCTACATCCATTTCGTCGGCACTAGGTATGGCGGTAGCATCTGCATTGGAAAAAAACTTCGAACGCCAGCATATCGCTATCATTGGCGACGGGGCTATGACAGCCGGACTAGCCTTCGAAGGCATGAACCACGCGGGCGCTACGGATTCCAATTTGCTGATTATCCTCAATGACAACTGCATGGCCATCGACCCGAACGTCGGTGCGCTGAAAGAATATCTGACCGACATTACCACTTCGCAGACTTACAACAAGTTTAAAGACGAAGTCTGGAATCTGCTCGGTAAAATGAGCAACTTCGGCAAGAGTGCACAGGAAATTGTTTCCAAAGTCGAAACGGCGATGAAAACTGCAATCCTTCGTCAGAGCAACCTGTTCGAATCGCTTGGATTACGCTACTTCGGTCCTATTGATGGAAACGATATCAGCCATCTGACAGAAGTACTGAAAGATCTCAAAAACATTCCTGGCCCCAAGTTGCTTCATTGCCTCACCGTGAAAGGAAAAGGTTACGGACCGGCTGAAAAGGACCAGACGAAATGGCACGCTCCCGGTGTTTTCGACAAGATCACGGGGGAGATCAAGAAAAAAGTCTACAACACGCCTCAGGCGCCAAAATATCAGGATGTATTCGGTCATACCATAGTGGAACTGGCCAAAGAAAACCCAAAAATAGTCGGTATCACACCTGCGATGCCATCCGGCTCCTCTTTGAACATCATGATGGAGACTATTCCTGAAAGGGCATTTGACGTCGGCATTGCCGAGCAGCATGCCGTTACCTTTTCGGCGGGAATGGCAACGCGTGGCGATATCGTCTTCTGTAATATCTATTCCACATTCATGCAGCGCGCCTATGATCAGGTTGTGCATGACGTATGTATCCAGGAATTACCGGTTATTTTCTGTCTCGACAGGGCAGGGTTGGTGGGAGCCGATGGGCCGACGCACCATGGCGTATATGACATCGCCTTCATGCGTTGTATTCCAAATATGGTTGTCGCATCGCCTATGAACGAGCAGGAACTCCGAAATATGATGTTCACCGCGCAGCTGGAATCTTTTCAGTCAGGCAAAAATGCATTCACGATCCGTTATCCGAGGGGTAATGGCGTCATGCCGGATTGGAAGACACCTTTTGAAGAAATTCAGATTGGTAAGGGAAGGAAAATTAAAGACGGTACCGGTCTTGCAATCCTGTCTTTTGGCCCGCTGGGTAATTTCGCCTTGCAGGCTTGTGAAGAGCTGGAAAAACATGGTATTGATGCCGGCCTTTTCGATATGCGCTTTGCAAAGCCTTTGGATGAGGCCATGCTGCACGAAATCTTCTTGTCCTATGAGAGAGTCATGACATTGGAAGATGGCTGCTTACAAGGCGGATTTGGGAGTGCTGTGTTGGAATTTATGATCGACAACGGATATACCAATCAGGTTAAACGCCTCGGAATTCCGGATTCGATCGTTGAACACGGCGAACCTTCTGAGCTTTACAAGGAATGCGGGATCGATACTGCAGGTATTGTTTCTGCTTCCCTTGAATTCGTCACGCGACAGTCTAAAACAGTCTTAGCAATCCATTAAAAAGATAAGTCTCCAATTCAAGCCGGTCATTAGATCGGCTTTTTTATGCATGGATTGAACCGCCATTTCTTTCGTTTAGGTACTTCTTTTACTTTTTGACGACCTTTATCCTTCGGAATCTCGTAGAAAGTCGCTCTGAAGTAAAAATAAGCTGCGGGATAGTGCAGGTCCGCTTCTCTGAAGAATATTGAGAGTCTTGGTAGGATCTGTAAGCCGCGAAATACCCTTACGCATCTTACTAACTTGGTAATGAAAGTTTATATAGCTATACACGCAAAAAGCCACCCATTACTGAGTGGCTTTTGTGTGTATTAATAATTGTGGCGGCTACCTACTTTACCAGGTTTGATCCAAGTATCATCGGCGGTTCGGGGCTTAACTTCTCTGTTCGGGATGGGAAGAGGTGAACACCCGGCCAATAGCC
>NZ_JBQENV010000005.1:0-404278 GCF_052044875.1 Dyadobacter sp. 22481 | reverse complement strand
GGAATGGCAATGCGCAAGTGACTGACTTGGGGGAGTTGGCCAGCAGGACGGTCGAGCCTTTTACCCTGATACTAATCTGATGTGCTTTTGTATCTTTCAATACAGCGGGAAGCGGTATGGTGAACCCGTAATTACCAGTTCCTGTCCCGGCGCTTTGCAAGTCAGCCCTATACGCGTTTGCGAGTACAGTCGCCAATACCGTGGTGCCTTCCATCACTTCGACGGTGAGCGCGTTATTGGGGTAGTTTTGGTCCCATGCCCACCCTTTGATGGTCCCGCAATCGATGGATTCGAATGCGCCTGCATATGCAACAGGCAATGCACATGTGAGGCTGAATGAAGTGGCTGCTCCTGCACCAGGTATCAGGTAACCCGAATTTTTCACCCTTGCAGAAAGTTGGTGCGGTTTGGTATCCTTCAAAGCTGCGGGCATTGGTATGCTGAACCCGTAATACCCTGTGCCAGTACCACCATCTTTCAGGTTCTGCCTGAAAATGTTGGCCAGGCCAGTAGCTCGAACGACACCGTTTTCAACAAGCTCGACGGTCAGCGCTTCATTGGGATAGTTTTTGTCCCAAACCCACCCTGATATTGTTTCGCAGGTTATAGCCACAGAACCCGCATTGAGGAATGGCAATGCGCAAGTGACTGACTTGGGGGAGTTGGCCAGCAGGACGGTCGAGCCTTTTACCCTGATACTAATCTGATGTGCTTTTGTATCTTTCAATACAGCGGGAAGCGGTATGCTGAACCCGTAGTTACCAGTTCCTGTCCCGGCGCTTTGCAAGTCAGCCCTATACGCGTTTGCGAGTACAGTAGCCAATACCGTGGTGCCTTCCATCACTTCGACGGTGAGCGCGTTATTGGGGTAGTTTTGGTCCCATGCCCACCCTTTGATGGTCCCGCAATCGATGGATTCGAATGCGCCTGCATATGCAACAGGCAATGCACATGTGACACTGAACGAAGTTACTCCACCTGAGCCTGGTATGAGATAACCGGAATTTTTAACCCTTACCGCAAGCTGGTGTTGTTTAGTGTCCTTCAAGGATGCGGGCAAAGGAATACTGAACCCATAATTCCCTGTTCCGATGCCACCGTCTTTTAGGTTCTGTCTGAAAATATTGGCCAAGCCGGAAGCCCGCACGATACCGTTTTCGACCAACTCAACGGTCAGTGCTTCATTAGGATAATTCTTGTCCCAGACCCATCCAGATACAGTTTCACAGCTTACGGCGGCTGAGCCGGTATTAGAAGGTGGACTACATATTAGGAGTTTGGGGCCTCCCGGCAGGATATAATTGACATCCTTGATTCTTGCAGTTAAACTATGCTGCGCACCGTTTCGAAGAGATTGGGGTAGTGGTACACTAAAGCCGTATTTGCCCGTACCCTTACCGGCGCTTAAAAGATCGCTTCTTAATATATTCGCTGTCGTCGTCGCTAGGACGGAACTTCCGTTAAGAATTTCTATGGTAAGCGCCCTGTCGGGATTGTTCTTATCCCAAATCCAACCTTTAATTTGCGCGCAATCTGCGGATTCGAAACTGCTTTCATAATTGCAGTTCAGTTCCAGTGGCGATCCGGGTAGCATATAGTTGCTGTTTCTTATCCGAATGCTTAGCTGCCTTGTTTTACCATCATTTAAAGTTGCAGGTGGTACTATTCTAAAACCATATTTCCCAGTACTGCCATATTGGAGAAGATCCTCACGGAAGATATTTGCCGTTGCTGTAGCGTGGACGACACTGCCTTCCACAAGTTCAACGGTAACAGGTGCATCAGCATGATTCTTATCAAGCGCCCACCCGGTAATTGCCTCGCAACTAGCAACTTCGAAACCACCCTGGAAGACTGCCGGATTGGTGGCAACTGTAAGCGATGCCAACGTGTATACGCGATAGGTGTTCGGGACGATAGTACTAACCGTTGTTATAGAACCTGTCTGTATGGTACTGGCACCTCCCAAAAGCGCGATTTCGTCCACCACGGAAGTGATTTTCTCCCATTTGGACGTTGTAGAGTTCCAGCCCACGATACTTAAAAGACGTAAAGAATCCCCCGTAATCCCTGCAATGTCACTTGCGGCAGTCCAGGTCAAAGTGATTTTCGTAGCCTTAGTGCCATTAATGTCCCAGAATTCCTTATCACTAACCTTCTTAACAGTGCTTTCAAAGCTCGTAATAGCATACGGGGCGCCATCAGGTAAGTATGCACTGGATGGATTTCCCAGAAAGTAAGCACCTATTGTGCCGTCGGCTTCCGTGGCGAAAGGTCTGTAAGCTCCTTTGTTACCAACTGGAAAAGTGAAACGGGTAGTGCCCGATTTTTCGACATACCCATCCACATGGCGTGTGTTGCTGATTCCCGTGAGCTGTGATGATTCAGAAAAGCTTACGATGCCGTATGGGCTGGATCGTTCAGTTTCTATTATACCTTTTTCTTGAGCATCGCTATCAAAAGGCGTAAGGAAAAACAAGAACAGTAGATGCCCAATATATGCGTAAATTGTTTTCATTGCTGAGTAGGTTGATCTGTGTACCGACGTGTCAATTGTAGATTACGTATTTCAGAGAATGTCAACCTGCCGTGGATACAGTGTAATTTCCAAGGAATTTGATCTTGCCGCCGGAAAGCACTTTTACTTTTTTTGCTGTACTGTTTTGGCCTATTTCCACTACATGTCCCGAATTGACTTGAACTAGGTCATAGGTGGTCGGAACTCTCCCGTTGGACCAGATTGCAGGATTATGCCACGCGCCGGACGTAATGGTTTGGACTGTTTCCGAAAAAAGCGATGTGGTCTTGTGGTCTGTAAAGAGCAGCTGGTCTGTCTTTGAAGCCGCTGTTCCAAACCAGTCATTCAAAATATCCGAGTAAACTCGTCTGAAGTCTACCTGCATATTGATCCCGAGGTTCGTATATCCTCCGTTGGTGAGGTCGGGATTCACACCAACCACTTGCCTTTTCATGCCTGTTCCGAAGACAAACATCGGAGCGCCAATTCCGTGATCGGTACCCTTGGATGCATTCGAAGAAGCGCGTCTTCCAAAATCAGAGAAGGTCATCCCGAGTACTTTATCTTCCGTTCCCTGGAGTTTCAGGTCCTGTTGAAATGCCGCAATAGCATCTGATAGCTTCTTAAGGAGGGTTGCGTGCGTTCCCTCGAGGACAGTATTTCCTATTTGTCCTGAGTGCGTGTCGAATCCCCCAAGCTCTACGTAGTAAATCTTAGATTTCAGGCCTCCGTGTATCAACCTGGCCACAATCTTGAGCTGCTCAGCCAAGTCATTTTCCAATGAAAGATCCGGGTAGGTAGCCAAGTTTCTGCCGGCTTCGGCTGCTGCCTTTATCTCAGAGGAATATCCAACCGTCAATACTTGCTGTTGCCTGATGTATGAGACCAATTCTCCGGCACGGCAGCAAGGTACGGCCTCCTCTATGGAAGTATTTGGGGAGCCGATCAACTGATAAAAAGTACTTGGGTCCTGAAGGGTTATTCCCATCGGCTGTGTGCTCCCCAGGAGAGTAGGTGAGCCGATTCTGCCAATCTGGACAGCCAGCGGATCCTCCATTTCGTCGTTTGGGTAACTGTTGGGATATCCGGGGAAGCGATCTTCAAGATAACGGCCCGCCCATCCCGACGAAGAATATTTTGAGGAATCGACAGCAGTCATCCAAATGTCCGTAGAGCGGAAATGCGACAAATCGGGGTTTGGGTAAGAAACCGAATGGATGATGGAAAGTTTACCTTCATCATATAATGCCCGCAGCCCGGTCATAGCAGGATGTAATCCTGTTTCCTGGTTCCCGGCAAGTTTCAGGACCTGCGCTTCGGGGATAGCGATGTTCGACCGGAGCTCATAATATTTGCTGTAGTGGTCCAAAGGGATCACTGCGTTGAGACCATCGTTCCCCCCCGCCAGGTAAACAATCACAAGAATCCGTTCATTATTTAGAGCCGCCGTTTTGCTCAGCGACTTCACCAACGCTGAACCCTTGGCTAGTGATTGTACGCCGAAGCCATTCATCATCACAGGCAACATCATAGAGGATGCTGCTGAAAGAAAATCTCGTCTTTTCATCAAACGTGTGAATTAAAATAATTGATATTCGGCCATTCTTAACATGTATTTCAGCAGAGCTCTGCATCGCCACAAAATTGTGTTTTGCCGGGTAATGTCTGTCGGGTTCCCTCTGTACGCGTTCCATTCGTTAATCCAGCTTGTACGAGGGCTACTGTTCATCATCATAATTTTGTCGATCAGGAAGTCCTGCTGTATCTGAGTAAGGTCAACTGCGTAAAGGCCTCGCGAGAGCTCTGCTAGAACATCCGTACAAGTGATGGCCGGAGAGCTTGCTACATTCGAGAAGTTTGGTTGGATTTTCCTGAGTCTTCCAAGGATGTCAACACCGAGGACGTATCCTGGCTTGATTGTGAGTGTGGGGTTTACAAGCGTGTCTGTGCGGGACCCGCGCTGGCCGAGTGTAGTTCCGTTAATCCAGTTTTTAGAGTAACCCGTCTGGTAGTATGGCAGAAAGCCAAAGACCGAAGGTTGATTCAAGAAATTCAGATCAAGAAGTTTCATGCTGGCACTCATGTAATTCATCATGATCCGGAAAGGGCCATATTCGGTGGTAATATCCGGCACCGGCTGATCAAAAAGCCGAATGGCTCCAATCATCAATTCTGCGGGAGACTTTACAATGGCCCCAATATTTCGATTGTCGAAGAATATTTGACTGCTCAATAACTTCCTTAAAACCGGGGTGATCGCGTAGTTATTTGCCGAGCTTGCAAAAAACTCGGCAAGTGGAGTGATTACCTGATCCTCAATTTCCTGCGTCACCTCAGGATCCACGTACCATCGATAAAGCTTCCGGCAGATAAACCGCGGGGTTTGGGGGTGGCGTAAAAGCATAGCGACCAGGTCGTCGACCTCCGCATCTCCGGATCCAACGCCACTCCGTCCCGTTATAACAGTATTACTATAATAGCTGGAAAAAGTCTTGTTTTCAGTGTCATGCCTATCGGGATTGAAAACAGTGTCGAATGAGGTCGAACCGGCAGCTTTGTAGTTGGTAACCCCCCAACCTGTCAAGACACGCGCGGCAGCCTTGACGTCGTCTTCGTTGTAATTATGATTGCCCGCAAAATCTTTTTGCCCCACTGTGAACAATTCCTGCAACTCGCGTCCATAATTCTCGTTGGGCTTCGTCTTTTCGTTTTTGTATCCGTCTTGATAAATAAGCATAGCCGGGTCTTTGGTGATCCCCACCACAAGGCTTCGGAAATTACCCAGGGCTCCGGCCCTCAGAAAGGTTAGATACTTGTACATTAAGCGATGGTCGTCGACCGTGACATACGCTGTAACGAAATGGTTTTGCCAAAATGCCGTCAGTTTTTCTAGTAGCGACGGCGGCTGGGATTGTCCTGACATAAGACCGATCCACCAGTTCTGGATATAGCTGTAATAATTCGCGTCACGATTTGGATCGTAAGGCTTGGAAAGAAATGGCTGGCCGGAGTCTGACCTTCCATCAGCCAGCTCGACGGGAGGCGCCGGGGATTTATAGTAAGTAGCATTTGAAATCAGCTCCTCCACTGCTTGTGTCGCAGTTTTACCTTCGAAGTTGTCTATTTCTGATAAAGTCGGACCGAATGTTGCCCTTCTCAGAAGATGAGCAGCCATTTTCGATGTAAGCGGTGTAGTATAAGTGTCCAGGTACGCCATTGAGTTGGATGTATCAGCTTGTAGAAAAAAATGCTAAAAAGTTTGTCAATGTTATTATATATTAATATGAGTGTACTGACAAATAACTGTGGAGGAAATTTTTTACAAATATACTATGTGTGACAATATTTGTAAAAATATTTCTACAATATTTTTGCATTACACTTTAGAGCTGACGGGTGCCGTGTTTGGTCACGATTTGGGGGATGGACTGGCCGATGTCAACTGACGGGCTAGGATGCTGCTCATAGCCATGCAGATATACAAATCACTGCGCCGTATCGACAACTTCCCGGTTTGCTGGTTGGTCAAAGTAGAAGGAGCAATGGGATACTTCTCTCCTACGAAGGAGGGAAACTCCAACATGAAGTGACTTTCGGCAGATATAGATATGCCATACAAAACATTCGACGTGAAATGAACATATTTCGAAGTGGCTGTCGCAGGATTGCAGGCCGCTGAGGTGTGAGGAATTCCAGTGTAATTTCGGATTCCGCTGCTTCGGGAAGTGTTTATTGGATCTTGACGTGCAGTTTGAGGGGTAAGTCAGAATTTATAATTCCATCGACTATCAGGCGCGCCATTTCATCGGCGCCTTTTTCATTAGTGTGGGTATTATCCTGATTCCCGTGCGGGTAATTCGGAGATTCACCTGTTGCCAGCCAGTTGTAGATTGATTTAGACTCCTCTTCTCCAAGCTGAGTCACCAAGTTTACGCTTTTATCGTGTAGTTCGATGATGACGACCCCATACTGCTTCGCAACCTCCCTCATTGCTTCCGGATATTTACCGTGCTTTTCGACGTATTTTCCATTGGCAAAACTCCGGCGGGCGATAGGTGTTACAAGGACGGGAATCGATTTTTTGGCTCTCGTATCGGTGACATATTTTGCCAGGTAGCCTTTATAGTCTTCCAACGAAACGCCGATGGTGGGGAGGTTCAATTTCTCATCATTGTGTCCGAATGAAATGAACACATAATCGCCTTCTTTCAGGACATCCAAAACGGCTGTCCATCTATTTTCATTCATGAAGCTTTTTGTGCTCCGTCCGTCTGCTGCCCGGTTGTTGATGACTACGGAGCTATCGAAATAGGCTGCCAGCGGCTGTCCCCAGCCAGTCTCCGGATAAACACTTGGTTTTTTCTTAGCTACCGTCGAGTCTCCGACCAAGTACACGTTGACTTTCTTAGAGTCGTGACTAGGCATCGTTTCGACAGGAGTGCAACAGCAAAACAAAAGAGTGATCAATATGCCTCCAAATAGATTGCCTTTCGGTAGTTTCATTGTGTAGACCGGTTGTGATTTGTACGCAAGCTAACCAATGGCAAAAAAAGTCTGCCAAGGTGTTTTGATGGTCATTAACCGGTTTATTGCTTTATAGGTTGATACCGAAAGGGGAGGAGCTAACTAGTTGCGCGGAAAAGAAAAGGTCTTTTTTGCACTTACCAGCAACCCATAAGAGTTGTAGAGCAATTTCCCTGAGTCGAAAGCTGTTGCTAAACCGATTTGCCAGTTGTTAGCGAGCGACCGGTTTAGCTCAAGATAGCCGGAAAACTGATTTACCTGTTCGAAATAAGGTGGGGGAAGGACATTCCGTTTGCCGCCCAGCGTAGACCCTATTGAACTAGTCCCGTAAGTTCCGAAATTGCGGGAATAGGACAGCTTGGTTATTACTCTGGTTTTATTGACTTTACCTTCAATGCCGGTGTGGAACGCAACCACTCTGTTATTCACAAAATATTCATGAACCTTATATCGAAGGTTGCTTCGCGCTTCATGGCGAGGTGTAAGAAACGGATTTCCAATACCATGCGCATTGTAGGACCATCCACTGGTGTACATGGAATTGTTGTAATAGGACTCATCACCCGACGGTGTAAACGGTGACCAAAGTTCACCTGCCTGATTTTTCGTATACAGAAATTCGAACAGGATTTTACTCCAACCTGTATTACCGGATTTCTTGTTTTGGATTGATATTCCGTTGAGTCCGTCACGGATATTGGCCAGGTGCCCGAGCGCTCCCACGTCATAAAACTGCTGCCGATAGACAAAAACTTTCACAGCATCTAAATCGTAAGTAAATCCTAAGTCGACTGATCCGATGTGATTTCCTAATTTGGTAAGAAACCCGCTGTTTGAAGACCACGTTTTACCGGTGAAAGCATAAAGAAATGATTCGAACTTAGTCAGATTAAAGTTTCGGAATATCTTTTGCTCGCTGCCATAAATTGACTGGTGGTTGATCCCTCCATAAACCTTCAATCGCCAATTCGGTTTTCCGAATCTTGCATAAAGTGATTTTTGTTGGAAATAAGAGACCACAGGCGGAGTATTAGGTATGCCGCCGCCGCCAGGGTTGGGAGCTATCGGTGTTCGCCCGAACCATCCATAAGCGAATTGTCCCTGGATAGCAATGACCCCTCCCAATATAGGAATTGGCCAGTACTCGGGAATCGACACTTGTACTTTCGGGATTCCCAAAGCGTTACCAGACATTGAAAAAGCTCCTGTTGACAGCGTTGTGTCTACCAAGCCCATTATATCTTTGGACCGACCAGCTTTTAACTCAAAAATCCCGAGTTTAGCTTTCGCATAGGCCTCTATTAAAATTACTTCAGCCTTATTTCCCAGATTGACGCGTGACTCTGCGGCAGCAGCCCAATCAAAGAATTTGTTTTCGCGACTTGGCTGGTAGTTTTTTGCCAGTCGCGCTATCCATCCCGCCGAGTAACCATTCAAAGGCGTGCTGCCAAACTTGTTCGCCCTCAACCAAAAAGGGGTTGTTTTATTCGAAGTCGCAATGCCCTGCAATTCAAGACTTGCCTCAATTAATGGTGTCGTATTGAAACTTCGTGTGGTCGTATCACTCTCGAAGGATTGCGCATAAGCCAGATTTACTGACAGTAGCGTGTTTACTATCAAACAGACCGACTTCTTATATCTTAGCATAGTGAATTTTTCCGGACCTTGATCTTAGACTATCCAGGCCACTCGGGTTATTTAGTTATTAGTTCTAAGGCGGGCTTGACAACAATTATTTTTTCATCAAATCGTACGTCATATTTTCACCTCCGATTTTCACATCGTCAATATAAAGCACCCGTCTGGCCACAGCTGATCTTACATTTTTAGCTTTCCATCCCCATTTGTAGAGGCCAATTTTGAAGTAAGGACCCTTTTTATCATTGTAGTAGTTAGGACCCGCGTGATCAACGACCAGCTTCCCGTTGTGCCATACTTGTATTAATCCATCTTCCTCAAACGAAAAATGTATATGAAATATCCAATCATTCCAGGTGCCGGCTTTAAACTCTTCAATATCAAAAGAGTTGTTTGATGATAACGTCTTATTTGTGTTGACCTTTTCCGATGCCGATAACACGCGCACTTGCCATTTTCCTTTAATAATCTCTAGGGCTATTGGAGGGGAACGCCATTTTTCCCCTAAGTCGAAATCCGGATTTTCATGCCATTGGGCAATAATCTCAGGTATTACATCCAATGCATAGTCCTGAGGAAAATAGGTACTGAACTTGTACCATCGCTCTACATTTGCGTTTTTCTCATTTGCGGTTCTTAACTCGACTCTTTTGCTCCCCGCCACGACGCCATCCGCTAAATTCAGTTCGAGCCGAAGCGAATACTTACCTTTGCGGGCAATCGAATCAGATCTCATCATGGAATAGGAACAACATTTCTCAGCACCTTTCCAATTTTTGACAAAGTCAAGTTCCTCAAATGAGTCCTTTACAAACAGCTTTTTTTGTCGTTCTTGCTTATCTTGCTCCGGCACGACAGCACCCAGGGCAAAGTAAATTAGCATGCCGTAAAAGAGTGTCGTATTCATAGCGCGCGATTTTAATTGAGAAGCTTATTATAGAAATTGACCAGTTTTTTGCTTTCGTATTCCCATGACAATTCACTGATCACTCTGTTGTAGCCAAATTCACCCATTGATTTTCTCGCCTCTTCATTTTCCAAAAGATAATTCATTTTCTCAGCAAAATCGGGCACGTCCTTTGCGTAAAGAGACGCTTGCTGGGCAGAAAATCTCCCCTCTTTGAGGTCGAACTGGACAATCGGCTTTTTGAGAGCCATATATTCCATTATTTTATTCATAGTAGATAAGTCATTCATCCTTAGTGGTTTATCTGGATTTACGCAAATATCCGCCGTATTGAGAATGTCTACCATTAATTCGTCCGAAACACGGCCGTAAAAATCGACATAGTCACTCAACCCAAGTTGAGTCGATAAGTCTTTAAGATTTTCCAGGCTCGTACCTCCTCCAACAATTGCCAATTGTACGTCTTTTCTGCGTTCCAGGAGCATTTTAAATGCGTCCAGAAGGAGGTCGATGCCCTCCTGATCGCCGATAACACCCAGATACCCTATTAAGAACGTCTTGCCTTTTTTGTAGGTTGGGTTACCTTCTGTAATTCTCAATCTATCCAATTTCGGGCCACTTCGTACGACAGTTACCTTTTCTGCCGGCATGCCACCCCTTTCGATAGCTATCTGCTTGTACGATTCGTTGGTGGCAATACTCACATTGGCCACTTTGAAGGTGAGCCTTTCACACAGCACCATCAGCTTGTAAAACATGTCCCTTCGCTCAAACTTTGCTTCATAAAGTTCCGGGTTAATATCGTGGTGATCAAACACATATTTTACACCCAGTAACTTGAAGAAAAGAGCTACTATAAAAATCAGATCTGGTGGATTGCAACCTTGAATAACATGGAATTTTTTCTTGAAATATATTTTCCACGCTAATGTGAATTCCCAGAATAGAGCCGTGCTGTATTCTGCCAGATATCCAAGAGCACCACTTCCTTCAAGAGGAAGCGGGTGCCGGTAGATATCAATGCCATTGAGTGTTTCAAAGCTTTTTGTATATCCTTTCATCTTGGGACAAATAACAGAAACCTTCGCGCCAGCTTCGGTCAAAGTATTTGCTTCTTGCCAAACCCTTCTGTCGAATGGTAGAGGCAAGTTTTCAACGATGATTAATATGTGTTTCCCCTTTAAAGTCATGATTTATGGATGGAGTGATTTACCAGTTAATGCCGATATATGAATTGTTATCTGCAATTTCAGATACGTTGAGACGAACCAGGTCGATGACAACTTTTCCGGAGAGCTTTTTAACTGCATCAGAAAACTGCTTTTCGCGGTTACTGATCACAATCACATCGCTTTTCTGAATAAGTTGTTCCAGATTGTCTTGTAGAAGATTGGAAAGGTGAGGGATGCGTTTTTGAATGTATTCTTTGTTTTTACCCGTCAATTTGGCTATGCTGATATTCTGGTCATATATACTCACATCAAACCCACGACCGATTAGCGACTCGACTAATTCCACTGAGGGGCTATTTCTCAGATCGTCGGTACCGGCTTTGAAGCTGAGACCCAACACGGCGATTTTCTTTCCGAAGTACTTGCTCAGTAGGCTGACGGCGCGTTGCTTTTGTATCTCGTTCGTTTTATCAATGCTCTCCAAAACTGGCGCTTGAATGTACAAGTCGTGTGCCAACGTGTTCAACCCCTTCAGGTCTTTTGGCAGACATGAACCGCCGTAGGCAAAGCCCGGTTTGAAATAATAAGGTGAAATATTTAACTGCTTGTCCTTGCAGAAAATCTCCATTACTTCGTGGGAATCAATTTGAAGCGCCGAGCAAATGTTTCCAATTTCATTTGCAAACGAGATTTTAAGAGCGTGATAGCTGTTGTTCACATACTTCATAATTTCCGCTACCTTGATGTCGGTAACAATCAGCTCACCTGGAAGCTCGTTATACAATTGGCTCAGCTTTTGGATGCCAATTTCAGAATCACTTCCTATTAAGGTAAGTGGGGGATTATAATAGTCTTTAACGGCAGTTCCTTCACGTAGAAATTCGGGATTATCAGCAACCGTAAAATGCTTATTATATTCTTTACCCGATTTTTCCGCGATGATCCTTGCAAACTTCTCGCAAGTCCCGGGCATAATAGTGGAGCGCAAAGCAATGACATGAAAACCTTCTTTTTCTTTCAATGCTTCAGCGATAGATTCGGCGACTGCAAAGATATAATCCAGATTTAAATGTCCCTGGTCTGTCGATGGGGTACCAACCGCGATGATCGAGATTTCTGAATTTTGGACTGCGTATTTTACATCGTGCGTTGCGCTAACGCGACCAAGCTTGTGTTGTTCAGCGATAATATCGTCGATTTCATTTTCAACGATTGTCGCAATACCGGAGTTAATCTGACCAACTTTATCTTCACTTACGTCAACTCCAATAACATTATGTCCGTTTTGTGCTAAACATCCTAAGCTTACACAACCTACGTAGCCTAGACCGAAAATACTTATATTCATAGTTCCTGATTAAATTGAAAACCAATATTTATAACTTTCCTTTTTTACGTGTAATGTGGTTCGGATCTTGACGACCTTGGCCGGGTTGCCGCCAACGACTTCCATCGGTCCAACGTCCTTCGATATGACTGCACCGGGGAGTATTACTGCTCCGCGCTTGATTGTTACGCCAGGCATTATCAATACGTTTGAGAAAACAATCACATAATCCTCGATCACGACACTGCTTCCCTTGGTCTTGAAATATTCATCGTTTATTTCATGGCCCATCGTATAAATTTTCGTGTCATGAGCCATTACGACATTGTTCCCAATGGTTATGCCCCTTCGATTATCCAGGTAACATCCGGAATTTATCACAGTGTTTGTTCCAACCGTTAGCTTGCCGAAACCAAAAAAACGTACTTTCTGAATGATACTTCCCTTTCCGATTTTGCTTCCTGTGAGGACCAGTAAAAGGAATCTGAGAGACCAAATGAAAGACAATCCGAAGACCAGGTTGAAAAGAAATAAGAGTATAAAATAGATTTGGAGTTTGAGGCGTCTAAGCATTGTCTTTTCGATATTTAAGTACTTTGGCAGGAACTCCCCCAACAATAGCATAGGGAGGCACGGCTTTGGTAACCACAGCACCAGCAGCTACAATGGAATGATCTCCGATAACTACCCCTGGAGTAATTACGACGTTTGCTCCTATCCAAACATCATTCCCTATACGAACAGCTTCTTCGGTATGTCCCTGGAACTGAATGGGAATATCTAATGAGTCATACTTATGGTTTTTGGTGTATATTTTTACATCGGGCCCCATAATTACGTTCTCGCCGATATATGTGTTGGACTGAATTACGCAATTTGTTCCAAGTTCCGAATAGTCTCCTAATTCAATAAACATTGAAACATCTGCGTTTCTTTTAATTCTTACTTCTTTTCCGCATTTATTCAAAAAATGTTTTACAGCTGCACGCCGGATATATGGAAAGAATAGTGCGTAAGGACGATAGATTTCGGGCGTGTACCGCAAAAATACCAGATAAAAAAAGTACACTAGTTTTCTAGTAATCATATAACTGAGCTGTAAGCAGAAAATATTTTCTCACTGATTTTTTTCTCGTCCAAACCAATTTCAAATATGCGATCCCGCCCGTTCGAAATTCTGTTTTCCGGACCTTGTTTCAAAATATTGAGAATTGGATTTAAGTAATCGACTGCATTATAACTATCGATCACATAAGAATTTTTAACGTTCTCTAAAAGATAAGCAACATCGCCCACGGCGGAACTTACAACCGGTCTGTTACATGACATCGCTTCCTTAATAATCTGTGGAGATCCCTCTGAAATCGAGGTCATTAGTACGATGTCTACACTATTCAATATTTCGCAAACTTCGGTTCTCGATTTGTCGTGTATCTCAACAGTCTCAGCTAATATATTGTGTTTATCATGTAATAGGTCAATGATTTCTTTGAATAATTTATAGTTCTTTTCTGGCCTTTTGCTTGATGCCGGAAAAGCAATCTTAATAGACGAGTTTCTCGTAAGAGTAGGTGTCGGCTGGAAATCATTTGTGTTTACACCACAGGGTAAATATTCCAGAGTCGCTGAACATTTTCCCAGTATCTCATTCATCTTTTGGTTTAAGTAAAACACATGTTTTGATCTTCCGACAACGAGCTTGGATATGAGAATGAACAGCTTGTTGGATTTTGCAATGTCAATGTCCGCGCTGTGTAACATTGTGATCACCGGTATTCTCAAAAATGGATTGGCTATCAGAAACAAACCTGAAAGTCCGAAATGGATGTGTACTAAGTCATATTTGTTTTGAAGGAGGTGCCAATTGACTTTGAGAATGCTCAGTAGGTAATTTAATTTGTTTTCACGTCCATTAATAAATATAACATTGTTTTTTACTTCGGGGTAGTATTTATTAAGACCTTCTACCTGTTCTTTTACAAATATCCCGAAATATTTATGGCTTTCGATTGGCCACATGTTTGTAACTGTTAGAACCTTCATTCGTGCGTTGTTTTCGCTTTATATTAGTTATGACGTTTAATGCCAAGAACAGACAACTTATTAGGTGTCGTTGTTCTGAGGCATAAGCCTGCAAGAGTAAACATCAGGTGAGCAGGCATAGGTTGTTCAAGTGTTTGATCAAAGAACGACACGATGAGGATAGCGCAAATTGCGAGCATCGCACTCAGGGAAAGCGCATTCTTTTTCAGATAGAGCTGTTGAAGAATTTTAAATATGAGGAACATATATAAAAGGAATCCAACCACTCCGAATTCTATGAAAATTGCACATATCGAGTTGAATGGGTTTCCCAATAAAGCACTTCGACCGCCACTGGACTCGGCGTAGTCAACTGTATAGAGTTTACTCAGATATCTTTTTGTGAAAGGGCTTGATGCGGGCGGTATAAATCCGGGCAATTTAACGGAGTTTTCTTTCTTATACATCACATCATAGGCCAAGGCATTTGAAGCCCTCGACCCATTGGTGCCTGGCCCTGTGCCTAGCAAATATTGATAGAGGGGGCGGGTTGCGGGGTCGAAGGTATACTGGTAATAGAGCGCCTTAGAATTATATCGGCCTGTAATATATTCAGCATATTTGTCGGCTGTGTAGCCAAGAAAACTGAATATGGATCGCGAAAGAAGGATGAGCAGCAGTAATACGAAACTTATAGTAAAAACTATTTTAGGTAGCGTTTGGTACAACATGTATCTTTTCATGAATATCAGAACGACATACGAGAAAACGAATGCATATAAATATGTCTTTGCGTCATTGAGGATAATCATTCCAATGAAGAAAATGACTGTTGTAATCGTAAATAATCTTTTGGTTTTTGACAATTTCACCTCAAACATATTTAAGAAAAATGGTAAAACTGCTACTAGCAAAAGTACACTCAAATTCGGGGCACTCCCGGTACTTCCTTGCAAGCGGTCGCCGTAGGTCGCTCTGCCAAGAATGGTTGAGATCCCTAGCGGCAGTGCCTGAAAAACAAATGCAATAACGGCCTGGCTGATGGCGATTGCTAGAAGATGGTTTAGAATATAGGGTATGGATAACTTGTTCTCAGGTATTTTAGCAATGAGAAATATGATCGTAAATGGAGAGAGAAATGTTATTACGAATAATGGGAGCGACAGTACGCTTCCATTAGTGAACATTTGCAGCAGATAGAGAAAGATCAAAAACAATAAAAAGAATAGGAATATCCTTTTTATTGGCGAGAACGACGCCGGGATTTTATGATGTAAAAACGGTAGGATAGCGAGGCTTAATATGCTGAAACAATAGTAGTTAACATCACTTATCGCACAAAGTGAGTATATTCCTACAATTATTAAATCGTTATATCTTCTTGTTACGGCAAATGCCCCTATGCATATGATGAGTACAAGAAGTAGCACTGGTTGGCTCTTGATCGCGACTATCAGGCCGCCCAACAAGAGGTGCCCAAATAGCAAATTTGCTTTGACATTGTATTTAGCGATCGAAAGTTGCCTTGTCAGCTCATTTGAAACAGTTGCCATGGACTTGGTATGAATGTTGTTCGAAGCATCTTAGATGCTTCCATCTATTTAATTCGTTATAAGCGTATCTCTGTGCCGGCCGCTAGACTTAAATTTTTGTATTAAAAGAAAACTGGGTTCTTATGCGGTCTTTCATGTACTTAAATTTGGAAATATATTTCAGGCTGCTGGAAGGATCTATGCGTAGTGAAACGATAGTTTTGGATATCATTAGCCAGCAATAGAATTTTATTTTTAAGCTCGTTCTGAACTTAGTTACATCTATATTATCTCGAAAGTTGATGAATTCTTTATATTTCCCCCGTTTGGCCAGCATTGTGGAGATCATAATCATAGATTGCTGAAAATCAGTGTTTTGATCGGTAATGACCGATTCAATTCCGTCTTTTTTAACCTTGTCGATCGTCGCCTGCCGCTCAGATGGGTTGGTGGCCAATTTGATTCGCAAAGCTGACGTCAGACTACTTTTCCTATACGAAGATGGAGATGCCACCACACCGTCAACTCTTTTGTACTGTTTGTAAAGGAGGTCATCTAAGACGATTCCCTTCCCTTTACCGAGAAATCGCTGAAATAGATCCCAATCTTGCTGTGTTCTGAACACCGGCTCATATCCACCCGCTTCGTCATAAGCACTTTTCCTGAAAAATGCGGCTCCGTGCATGATTCTGCAATTTCTGACGAAGTCGTCGTAATTGATAGCTCCGTGAAATGTGCTTTCTTCGATTTTAAGTAAAGTTTCTTCATCATACCTGTCGAAGCGCGAAGCGACTATCAGGAATTCCGGATTGTTTTCAAGGAATTCAAGTTGCTTGGATATTCTTTCTTCATAACTGATATCTCCGGACCCATGCACTGCAATATATTCTCCCCGAGCTGACTCAATGGCCTTTCTCATGGAATTTGTGAAACCCATGTTTGGATGAGCGACAATGCGAATTCTTGGGTCGTCGAATTTCTTAAATTCGGCCAGAGTTGTATCAGTGGAGCCATCGTCTACAAGCAGTAGTTCGAAGTCAACGTAGGTTTGATTCAATAGACTTTCAACGGACTGTGCGACGCAGTATGCCCTGTTGTAATAGACTGTTATTATCGAGACTTTCGGATTACGCGTTAGTTCTTCCATAGCTTTTGTCAATTCTATTACTTCGGAAATTCTAGTTAGAAACTTGCTTAAATTACTCTCTGTTCAACTTCAAGGTCTACATCAATATGAGATCTGACTCTTCTTTTTACCTCGTCGATGATTTGAAGTATATCACTACCAGTGGCGTTGTTGAAATTTACAATAAAGCCTCCGTGTTTCTCTGAAATTTTGGCTCCTCCAATGGTAAAGCCTTTAAGGGACAATTCGTCCATTAATGCGCCAACAAAGTAACCGGGGGGACGTTTGAACACGCTTCCGGCATTGTAAAATTCTTTTGGCTGTTTTGCCCATCTCTGAGCTTTAATCGTCTCCATCTTGTTACTAATGGCCTCTTTGTCGCCTACATTTAATTT
Source organism: Dyadobacter sp. 22481 (assembly GCF_052044875.1). Lineage (NCBI taxonomy): Bacteria > Pseudomonadati > Bacteroidota > Cytophagia > Cytophagales > Spirosomataceae > Dyadobacter > Dyadobacter sp. 22481. The sequence goes on along the minus strand of NZ_JBQENV010000005.1, from coordinate 387,117 downwards.
TAGCCAGGCTTTTAGCACAATCTTATCTGTATTTTTCTGAAAGAAGCTGTTGCGATATTCAAACGAGATGTCCTCCTTATGAATTTCTTTTATTTGATTGTCAACCAAATCCAGGTACCGAACCTTTGTCAAGACGTCTTTAATTTCCTCACCCGATGCTCCTGCATTCATGACAACCGCTCCTCCTGCAGAACTCGGAATGTCGTGGAAGATTTCAACCCCGCTTAAAGAGTGCTGCAAAGCAACATCGGCAACATCCCACATCATTGCTCCGGCTTCTATTTCAAGCGTATTGTTATCCAACACCTTTATACTGCTGAAACTACCGTTGAATATCAGCATCGGTGTTTCGTAGTATGATTTGGAAAGAATGATATTATGGCCGCTCCCAAGCAGGATAAAATCTTTATTCTGGATAAAGAAATTGACAACGTCTTCCTCACTTTCGGGAAAATAGGCAAATCTGCACTGAGCCGATACTCGGTACGAATTGTAGTTTGTCAGGTCTAAATTGTCTATGATCTTCACTTTGGGAGTGTTTATGCTTTGGTTTTTGCCAAGAATGAACTAATGAAATCGAAATCGCTTTTGCTATACTTTAACAGTATTTGTATCGGTATTTTCGTCTCTATGCAATAGAAATAAGTGAAAAGGACAGCTGCAACTATGTAGCTGACAGTGGAGGCTAATGAAGAACCGTCGGCTCCGTGATCCGGCACCCACATTAAATTCAATATGATATTAATTACCAGGGCTGGCCCCATGGCCTTCATGGATACCCATGGTTTTCCTTTTCCCGCCAGATCCATATTCATTACCTTAAAGACGGTCAGAATTACCACCCCCGGCAAAAGAATTTTGAGAACACTAATGCTACCCGAAAACGACTCGCCGAACATGGTAATAATAATGAAGTCCGAGAATATGAACAGCGCCAGTGATCCACCTCCTACAAGAATGAATGATAATCTGAGCAACTGTGCAACTTTAAGGGAGAATGCATGATCATCTTTTGACACCGCGCTACGCGAAAAAATAATCGTACTTAGTACCATAGGAATCTGCCATAGGTACTGGATAATCGAGGCACCTTTGGAATAAATTCCCAGTTCATAAGGTGTACTGAGTTTATCCAATATAATTACATCCACCTTGTAATTTAGGTTTATCACCAGGAGTGCTAATGCGTATGTCAGTCCTAATGATAAAAGCGACTTAATGATAGCTACCTCATAACGGAAACTGAATGCACTCAGGAAATCATTTTTGAATAGCATTACAATAGCCATGAATAATGGACCGCCAATCACTGCAATGAGTGCTCCGGTTACCCCCAATGAAAATAGTGTTACCAGCAAGAGCGTCAGTGCCAGTATAATCAGTGGTGGTATCCAGTTAACCCGGTTGAAAGTGGTGAGATCATTTTTGCCCAGAAAAATTCCGGAATTGTAAGTCACGAATAAATTGAACGGAATTGGTAATAGCGATAGGAGAACCCAATATATATTGTCGCCCGATTTACTGAATTGGGTCATCAAAATATAGCAAACTAACATTGACAAAATCGTGGTAAATGCCCAGATCTGAGTAATCGCCGTCTTGATCTTATCCTCCGGATAAATCCCCTTGCCAAGGTAATATGTGGTAGATTGCCTTATGCCAAGGGACCCTATTGTCATAAATAGCGAAGGATATACGGCCAATCCAGCGATAACCCCGTTTCCATCGGGTCCGATCCACCGGGCTGTGACAATTGAAGTCACAACGCCAAAAACGATAATCAATACGTTGGATGTTCCCACCCTCAGCAAGTCACGAACGAAAGACTTCATCGATTTACTTCCTTAATTTTACAAGGTACTCCGTAAGCTATACAGTTGGGCGGCACGTCTTTATTCACCAAGGAGTTTGCGCCGACTATGCTATTTTCCCCAATTCTTACACCGCCAATAACTTTTGCCCCGGTATAGATCTTAACATTCCGTTCAATCACCGGATACCGCATTTCCTCGCCTTCACGACCATGACTTCCCAAAGTCACCTGCTGGAAAAGAGTTACGTTATCCTCGATCACAACGCCATCCCCGATTACGATGCCAATCGGATGGGGCATTCGTAAGCCTTTTCCAATAGAGGATTTATATGAAATATCACAGCTCCTGCGAGTGAGTAAGCGATACCTGTATTTAAGTGCTAGGTGTTTAAACAAAAATCCCTGGCGACTATTGAAAAATTTTCCTAGCCTGTGATTCAGTAAGACTCTGAAACTCGCTTTGTACCAGTAATTTGTGAGAAATGTTTTTAATATGAACTTGCCACCCGGCAAGTCCCCTTTAATCTCCCCTGACAATTGTTGCAGCGCCGACATCTATATTACAACATTCAAGCCTTTTAATTTTTCGAAGAGATTTTCGTAGCCCCTGTGAATCTGCCAGGAATTTTCGATGATCGTCTGACCTTCTGCTGTGAGGCCGGCCAATAGCAACGCAATTCCCGCTCTGAGATCAAGTGCATTCACTACTGCACCTTCCAACGGCGTTCCTCCATTGATCACGAGCATATCGCCCTCAACACTATATCGCATTCCCATTTTGGCAAGTTCTTCTGCATAACCATAGCGTCCTGGAAACCTCAAATCGACAACCTTTGACTCGCCTGTTGACATTGCTCCATACACCGCGAGCAGCGGCTGCATATCCGAGTTGATTCCAGGGTAGGGCCCTGTGCTGATTTCCAACGGATAAGAAGTGCCGCCTTTGACAATGACAGAGTTTGGTCCCTGATAGATTTTCATTCCGCTTTCTTTCAGAAAAATCAAGGGAACTTCAAGGTGTTCCACCGGAAAGTTTTCTATTTCGATATCACCATTTGTGATAACGGAACCTACAGCCCAGGTGAGTGCTTCCATGTTGTCGGGAATCACGCTATGCTTTACGCCACTAAGTTTGTCGACACCTTCAATACGGATACATTTTTGTCCGAAGACAGTAATTTTTGCGCCCATTTTGTTCAGCATATCGATAAGATCGAGAATTTCTGGTCGGATATGAGGATTCCAGACAGTCGTCACGCCCTTAGCCAGCGACCCGGCAATAATACTATTTTCTGTCGCGCCGGTTGATCTCATCGGGAGAAAGATATCATTGCCTTGAAGCCTGCCGGTATTTGATTTCGCGCACAGGAAGTCACCTTCTTCCCATACAGTGGCTCCGAGTGCTTCCAGGAGCATAACGTGAATGTCATATTTGCGCTCGCCGAGTTTGCATCCACCCGGCAAAGGCACACGTCCCTCTCCGAATCGCGTAGTCAAAGCGCCGAGAATGAGCAGCGTATTACGTATTGACCTTTCGTTCCAATCCAAAACGGTCGTTAGTCGATCGTTATCTTCCGTGATTCTGACATAGTCACCAGCACTTTTGTAGTCCTTACCTAAGACTTTGAGCATATCAAGGTGGATTTTAACATCCAGGAGGCCATTAGGAAAATTAAATAATTCCAGATCCTCATCTGTTAACAGGGATGCTGCCAAAAGACGGAGCGAGCTATTTTTTGCTCCACTGATTTTTACAAGACCTTCCAGGCGTGTCTTCTGCACGATGAGAGCGCCAGTGCCAACGTTTGCTACCGTTTCCATAGTTAAATAGTTTTATAGTAATTTTTGAACCAAGTAGTGAATTCGGATAGCCCTTCCTTCAAACTGACTTTAGGACTATAGTTCGTAATTGATATGAGTTTTTCTTGACTGGCCCAAGTTTTGGGAACATCTCCCGGCTGCATAGGCATATGATTTTTCAGCGCTGGATTTCCAATACCGGTTTCAATTTCGGATATAAAATCCATCAGGTTCACCGGAGATCCGTTTCCAATGTTCAGCACACGGTACATGGGTTCTTCATCAAATTCCTTGAGTGTTGTTTTAACAACGCCGTTGACAATATCCCCCACATAAGTAAAATCGCGCTCCATTTCGCCGTTGTTGAAAACGTTGATGGGTTTACCGTCCAATATCGCTTTCGCAAATAGCATAGGGGCCATATCAGGTCTACCCCAGGGACCATAAACGGTAAAGAAGCGCAAGCATGTAATAGGCACTTTATATAATTGGCTATACGCATGGGCCATCAGCTCGTTACTTTTTTTTGTAGCCGCATACAAGCTCACCGGTGCATCAACTTTATCTTCCTCTGAAAAGGGAATCTTTGCATTTGCGCCATACACAGAAGAGGAGGAGGCATGAACCAAATGCTTTACAGGAAAGTACCTGCAGGCTTCCAGGATGTAGTGAAAGCCCAGGATGTTGGACTGCACATATACGTCAGGGTTTTCTATTGAATACCTTACGCCTGCCTGTGCAGCCAGATTTATGACGTAATCAAACTTCTCGGCCTGAAAAAGACTGAAAAGTTGTTGCTTGTCCTCCAAGTTCATCCTGACAAAACGGTACTGGGTTGTCTTCCTGCTGTTTATCAGCTTGTACCATCTTATTTCGTCCTGCTCAATCCCTGCTTCTTTCAGCCGGGCATATTTAAGTTGTGGCGAGTAGTAGTCATTAATGTTATCAAGACCTACTACCTCGAAACCGTTTTCGATCAGTTTATTAACTGTATGAAATCCGATAAATCCGGCACTCCCTGTTACTAAGATTTTCATTGTTTTGTGATGTTCTTGTATAAGTTATTGGCAAAAGGCCTCAGATCACTAATTTGTAGCAGTTGTAATGAACGGTCTCGAGATTGTACGGTACTCCATCGTTCGACCTGCTGATCTTTACAACACAACTTGTGGTATCTGTCGTGCGCGAGTAACATTAGTAGGAACAAAGCTCGATGAAACGAGCACGCAAGTCGAATACGGGCAGGTCCTTTGCGTGCTGACGCAGATTACCGATGTCAAAAGAGAATGACATACTGCACCTTGCGCACCGAAATAGAGCCCTTTGCTTCGATATCGACTGGCCACTCTTATTTTCAACAGCTGTTTATTGGTCGATACGAGGATTTTCCAGCCCCGATGAAGCGGATATTGGAAAGATTTGCGCGACTGCCGCGCGATTGCCGCGTTGGGCTTCGGATAAGAAGGTTACATTTTTCATTTTTCTGATAACGTTGAGTAAATAAAAATTTTAAAGGCAATTGACAACAATCCCTGGTGTGGACTATTATCGTTATGTTAACCATGCATTTCTAAAAATGAATGGTTAACACCTGATTGGCGTGTATTGGAATTGAACACAACATTGGCATTTGCACGTGTCTAAATTGGGCGTCTCCTAATCTTTGGTAACGAGCTTTTTCAGAAAAGCACCTACACCGGCCGACTTGGCACCTGGCGTCTCGTCCTCGGAGTAATATCCGTAACCATAGCCTCCGTACCCGTATCCGTACCCATATCCGGCACCGTAACCGACACCATTGAAAATCACTGAAAGATTTGCAAAGCGTCGGGCTCGTTGTAAGTCCCCGATTCTCTTAAGGTGGTCTATAACAGTATAGTTGTATCTTACAATGTACAGAGTTGCATCAACGTGCTCGGCTATCAAGGCCGAATCGGTAACCAAGCCGTAAGGAGGTGAGTCGATCAGGATATAATCGTATTTCTCTCGAAGTTCGGCAAGTAGCTCGGGTAGCTTTCCGTTACTCAATAGCTCAGAAGGGTTTGGAGGAATTGGTCCGCTGGTCAGCACCTCGAATTTCGGGTGGACACCAGTTGATTGAACGAACTTCTCATAGTGACCTTGTCCGATGAGGCAGTTTGATGCACCTACTTTATTGGAAACCCCAAGCCGTTCGTGCAGCGTAGGTTTCCGCAGATCGAGACCGATCAACAACACGCGTTTATCGGAATAAGCCAAGCTGGCGGCCAGGTTGATACTGATGAAACTCTTACCTTCACCACCAATCGACGAAGTGAACATGATCACGCGACATGTGCCATCTCCCAAGTACTGTAGATTAGTTCTCAGCGCCCTGAACTGCTCGGCAACCGCGCTGCGTCCAGCCATCTTAATAATTGATTCTTCACCGGGTACTCCGTTGATGATTTTTTTCATCTGGCCAATTTCCCCCAATATCGAAGAATGAGTCACTTTCTCAATCTCTTCGCGGCGCTGTACCGTGTTATTCAACATGAACAGGAGGTTGATCAGCAACACTGGCAACAATACGCCAATCCCGGCTGCACCAAGCCAAATCAAAAGTCTTTTCGGTTTGATAGGGTTAAAACTCGCCATTGGCGCGTCAATTAACCGACTGTCGGTAACGGTAGAGGCGTATGCCAATGCCGTTTCCTCACGCTTCTGAAGAAGGTACAGGTAAAGCTCCTCCTTGATGGATTGTTGTCGTTTGATACCTACAAATTCACGCTCCTTTTTAGGAATGCTTCTAAGTCCGGCAGAAAAGCGGGTGTTGATCCCTTCCAGATTCCTCTTCGTCACAGCCATCCCTCGCCTCAAATTTTGTACGTTCTCGCGGATTGATTGCCTTGTACCTTCCAGCTGCGTGTTGATGGTTTGTAGCAATGGGTTGTTTGGAGATGTGGTTCGGGCGTATCTCTCACGTTGCAGTTCCAGTTCATTGAACTTGGTAAGCAACGATACCAAAACAGGATCGTCGATCATATAGGTGGCAGGGGCAACCGCCCCTTCGCCAGCCTTTTGAATGTAATTGTCAACGCTCTCCAGAATGGAAATTTTCGTGTTGACTTCATTGAGTTTCGAATCGTTCTCCTTGATATTCTCGAGGAATAATTGCGATTCGGCGCTGATGTCAGTGATTCCCTGATTGGTTTTATAGGATTCAACATCTTTCTCCACGTCACCAAGTTCACCGGTGATCAAACCAAGACGGTTTTCGATAAATTTAAGCGTATTACTAGCCTCGCTGTTTTTATCACTCAGTGAAGACTGTACGTAGACATCCAACAGCTTATTGAGAACATCCTTTGACCTCTGAACGTCAGTATCCTGATAGGTTAGTTCCAAAACAGTACTCTTTACATTTGGCTGCTCAACGGAAAGCCTGTCCAGCATGTCTTCAGCAAGGTTCTTGACATCGGTAAAAGTAACTGTTACGTCACTGTACTCCGAAGGTGTGCCTTTCATGACAATAAAAGCGCCCCAGGCGTTATTAAACCTTTGATTGAAGGTGAAAAGTTGTTCTTCGTCGTTAAATCGGAAATGAGTGCTATCTTCAAAATGAACTACCAGAGGCTTCTGAAAACCCAAAGGGTTGATAACCTCCGGCTTGACAATGACTGGGCTCGTCTTATATAAATTTTTAGTACGAAGCCCGTCCTTAGCTGTGTAAGACACGTCTAATGTAAGTTCCTTGATAACCTGCTCCATCAATGTTTGTGACTTGATGATTTCAAGTTCGTTCTCGACCAATTTGTTACCGCCAAACTGCGAACTCATCTCCGAAAGAATGTCTCCCTGAGCACCACTCAAGCCTTTTTTCTCATCCTTAATGAGTATACTGGTCTTAGTACTGTACACCGGTTGAGTGATCTGCAAATAGAAGAACGCAACCGTTAACGATAAAACTAGAAATATTGGAAACAAGAACCAGTATCTGATGTAACGATGTATGTAATCGTTTAGATTAAACTCTTCTTCTATTAGATCTTGATTTACTAGGTCTGATATATCGGATTTCATAACTGAGTGCGGAACAAGTTTGAATTTCTAAGCTGCCTCTTTTGCCTAGCGAGTAATATTTAAGATTAAAATACCTAAGGTGCTTATTCCACCAACTATCGATGCAATGATTGGGACCAGCTGGACATTACGGTCGGTAGCATTGATTCTGGTTTTGATCGGCTCGACATAGATTATGTCGTTCTTGTGGATGTAGTAATATGGAGAATTAAAAATTTCTCTATCTGTTAGGTCTATTCTTGCGTAACTTCTGGTGCCATTCTCCTCACGAATTATAAGCACGTTATCCCTTTTTCCGTAGATCGATAAATCGCCTGCAAGGCTTAAAACTTCGGGCAGGGAGATATTTTCGTCCGGTATTACATAAACCGCAGGTCGGCCTACTTCACCAAGTACCGACACTTTAAAGTTCAGATTTCTTACGATTACGGAAGGTTCCTTCAAAAATGTCTCGAGACGTGTCCGGATGGTATCCGCAGCTTCGGTAGTGCGCAAGCCGCCAATTTTCAATCTACCGATCAGAGGAATATCGACGGTGCCGTCAGTACTTACCAGGTAGCCCAATGGTTGAAGACGCGCCCCCCCACCAGTAACGGAGTAGTTGGTACTGGTGACATTCGTACTATTAGCAGTGTTGAATACCTCGTTCGCCTCAGTGTTCAAACTGCCAACGACAATCGATAGGACGTCATTTGGCTGAATAGTAGGAACATACTTTTGAGCTATTTGCTGAGTCGAGTACCTGGTAGAGTCGCCTTGGAAATATACAATCGATTTGGGGGATACGCAGGAAGTGAATCCTCCAAATATTGCGATACAGCTAAAAATTAGGACTATGGCCGACCGCTTAAATTTTCTGGGGTATTGATTCATATGTAAACGTTGAGTAGTTTTTTATTATCTATTATTTCTGATTCGAACCGGTTTATTACATATTGCTACATACAAGCTTACTGCAATGATGCTTGCGACTTACTATATAGCATCGTTGAGATTGTTAATAACTTAAAATCGCTGTTTCTTGGGAATGTCCAAACCACTCAAATTGGCGGGATGTAGTACAAATATAAAATAAATTCAATTATCGTCATTAAAAATTTATAAGTTTTTCATTTTGAAAAGGATACCGCGAGATCCAGTTGTTCCTGTTGCTGCGCTGAATCATCTCCAAATGCTGGATTTTATGTGCGTCAGTGCCCAAAAATGTGATCAGGTTATTTTTTAAAAGCCATTCTGCCATTTTGCCGATGTTTTCTCCGTAGTATCCTGATAATGACAAAATATTTACTTGTAGCTCACAGCCGCCATCCGCCAGTTTTTTGTAAATGGATGGGTCCGAATAGAAGTATGTGTAGCGTTCAGGGTGCGCCAGTACCGGCTGATAGCCCTTTTCAACGATGGAGAACAACGTTTCCGAAGTGTTCATCAGTGGCGTGGAATAGGGAAGCTCTACCAGGAGCCGGTTGCCTGGCAGGGTTAGCATTTGTTGTCCGGTGTTCAGCAAATGGTTGAAATGTTCGTCCAGGAAATATTCTGCGGCAGCTCCAATTTGGATGGTTAAACCAGCATCCTTGCTGGCTTGCCGCACTTCTTCAAGTTTTCCAAGGATAATTTCAGGGGTGTTGCGGTAGCAATCCCACATCACGTGAGGGGTTGTGATGATATGCCGGTAGCCAAGGGCCTGCATTTTGGAGGCCATCGCTACCGAGTCCGCCACCGTCTCAACTCCGTCGTCGACTCCCGGGATCATATGGGAATGTATGTCGATACCGATGTGATCTAGCGTTACTTCCTTATTTGACTTTTTATTAAATAACCAGTTGAGCATATGAAATTCCGCCAGCAGACTTCGATGATTTACAAAATTAGAAAAATGAAATTATCAAAAGTGCTAAGCCGGAGTAGTAAGTTTAAAAGACTTTGGATCAAAATAAGTCAAAATAGTCCGTTTACCGAAAAATTCCGGGTTTAAAATTCAAGATTTAACTGAACGGTAACGAATTGTACTATTCAATGGCGCACTTACTTTGTTACCGACAGTCTCAAAGCTACCACAAACTGCGATTTGCCAGATATAAGCAGGTTTCTGTTTGTTATGTGGTCGGTCTTGGCAGAGGTGTATTGACGGTACGTAGTCGGGAGATGGGATAATGTTTCGTGTTATTTGCACTATTTTTATTTATTTAAACTTCTGTTAACATTCATTCAAAAAAACGTGCCGGTAACCAGGAAGTTATTCTGCATGGCGGTGCACCAGCGCCTGCTGATGTTGCCATAGTTCTTTGAAGGTAGGGCTGTTTTGGCGTAAATGTGCAAATGTTCCCTCATCTATTAAATGCCCGTTTTGTAGCAGATATACGTAGTCGAACTTCACAAGGAGATGCAGCCGGTGTAGGGTAGATATCACCGCTTTGTCCGAAAACTCCCCAAACATCTTATCGTAAATCTGTGCCTCTGTTTTTGGATCAATGCTGCTGGTAGGCTCGTCGAGCAGAATAATATCACTCGTGCGTGCTGCGAGGATGCCGCGAGCGAGCGCGAGCCGCTGTTTTTGCCCGCCCGAAAGGTTAACACCCTTTTCCTGAATGCTTGATTCGAGGCCTTTGGGTAGCTTGTCGACCACTTCGGCGAAGTGCGCAGTTTCGCAGACCCGCATAATATCGCGCTCTTCGAATGGCAGGCCGAGAGTTATGTTGTAAGCAATAGTATTTTCAAAGATCTCCGGATCCTGCGGGAAAAGTGTCACCTGGTCGGCGAGCATTTCGATAGCGGCATCCTGGCCGTCGACGGACACTTTTGAGCCATTTTCCGGTTGGTATAGACCCCTCAACAATGCCAGTAGGGTGCTTTTCCCGCTGCCGCTTTCGCCGATGAATGCGATACGCTGACCCCGACGGATGCGGATATCGAGCGCGTGCAGACTGTGTGTTTGCTTTTTGGAGTCGTAAACCTCGCCGTGCGAGAAGTTCAGGTTACTGATATGGATTTCCTGCCAATTGTCGGGAAGATCGCCGGCCTCATCGACCCGGTGGTGCTCATGATAAGCTTCACCGATGGCTCTCGCGGTCTGGACTTCCGTGTTATAACGGATAATTTCGGTGTATTGCCAGGCGATGTCCTGGAACACGCTGGTGAACTGGTTGACGTAACTCAGCAATGTCACCAGTCCGCCGACCAGAAATACTTCGCCTGGCACATAATGCTGGTGCACATAACCGACTGTGACCACTACATAAATGAAAGCAATGAAGACGCTGGCCACAAACCATTTCCATTCATTAATCACCACCGACCGCCTGAAAGGAGGAAAAACATCGCCGACTTTATTCAATAGGCTGATTTTCATCCGTTTTTCAAGCCGTAGCGTGATCACGGTGATGATATTGGACAGGCTATCAAACAATGTTGAGGAAACAATATGCTCTTTCTCGTTCGATTCGTCGAGCGCTTTGATGAATGGTTTGTCAAACTTGAAAATCACATAGACATTGATAATGCCGATCAGTACACCGATGGCCCCATATAGCGATGAAAACCAGATGATAGCGACAAATGAGAAGACGAATTTCGCGAATGCATGCAGGAACATAAAGCCGTTCTGAAAAAAATCCTTCAATGCCTCATAGGCTTTGCGGATGCGGTTGATTGTCGCGCCGCTGTGGTGGTCCTGATGCCAGCGAATGGGCAAATGCAAAGACTGGTGATAAAGTTCGTCTAGGAAATTACGGCTCAGGTCGAATGCCAGTTTGCGCTCCATTATACGCGCGGGTCCGTGAAATGCCCATTCCAGCAGGATCAGGCCAAGGTATGCGCCTCCATATACCCACACATTTCGCAAAGTGCCCTCCGCGTCTTGTTGTATGGATTGAATGAACCATCCATAAAGCAGTGGATGTGCCGCCAGCACCAGGTTGGCCATCACGAACATTCCGTAAACGAGCAGGTAACGACCGCGTTGCTGCCGGGCGTAGCGCCATGCAGTGGCAAGAAGGGATAAATAGGGGTTCTTCATCGAAATTTCGGTGGTTGCGGAACGGCGGCTGGCCTCCCGACACCATACAACCACAAAACAGGCTCGAAGGTTGCCGTCCGGTGGGTAAACTTTGTGTGAAGAATCAGTAGTTTTAGGGACTTTGCGGTTTAGTTACACATTGACTGATTTTCACAAACCAACCTTTTTGAACCACCAAACCGGAATTTTATGAAAAGATTAATGCATGGTTTTTGCAGCGCTGTTTTGCTGAGCATTGCCCTTGGAATTTCTGCACACGCACAGGACGGCTGGATTAGCCTATTCAATGGAAAGGACTTTACAGGTTGGAAAATCGGTGCGAATGCGAGCTCCTTTTCCATCGAGGACGGCACCATCAAAGTGGCCGGGCCACGGGCGCATCTTTTCTATGAATGGCCGGTCAAGAACCATATGTTCAAAAATTTCGAGTTTAAGGCACAGGTCAAAACCACGCCGGGTTCCAATTCAGGTATTTTCATCCACACCACGTACCAGGAAGACGGCTGGCCCGCGCTAGGCTACGAAGTGCAGGTAAACCAGTCGCATACCGACTATAAGCGTACCGGCAGCCTTTATAATGTAATAGACGTGAAAGATACCTACGTGAAAGACAACGAATGGTATACCGAGTACGTCAAAGTCGAAGGCAAACACATTACCATTAAGATCAACGACAAAGTGGTGGTAGATTATGAAGAAACCGGCGTTGACAAGCGTGAGGGTGAGATGAAGAACAGGTTCCTGAAACAAGGTACATTTGCATTGCAGGCGCACGATCCCAAGAGCGTGGTGTATTATAAAGACATTCAGGTAAGACCATTAACTGAGTAACCGCATTACTTCCGATGGAAGAAGAAGTTCATTTTGAATCGATACTGGAACGCCTCCCCAAAAAGGGAGGCGAATTTTATATGATGGTCCCTGAGGAGGTGGCCGCCCAGTTCGTGGAGGGCCGCAAGCCCGCGCGTGTACGTTGTGTGATCAACGGACATGTGCATTTTCAATGCGCGATCCGGCCGAAAGGTGGGGGAGGCTTCTATATCAATGTAGCTACACAACTTCGTCAACAGGGCAAATTGGCATTAGGCCAAAAGCTACATGCAACCGTCCGCAAGGACGACAGCGAGTACGGCCGGGATATGCCGGAGGAATTGCAGGAACTGCTGGCCCAGGACGAAGAAGCAAACAGGTTGTTCCAAAATGCGAAACCCGTGAACCAACGGGCTATTATTCACTATATCGCCGGCGCCAAATCGGTGCAGGTGCGAATCGACCGGTCTATTATGATGACGGACAGGTTAAAGGCGGGGCGTATCGTGTAACGGTTTGTCAGGTGTGGTCAACGACTATTCCTGCCCCATCTGACCTAACATCATTCCTCGCGAGTCGAGACATTCCGGTATTGGCTTGGCGAAATGCCTTCCGACTTTCGGAATTGCCTTCCGAAGTAATTCAAATCGGTGAAGCCAAGCTGGTAGCAGATGTCGGAAATGCTGTCCTTTGTGTGGGACAAAAGCTGCTTAGCCTTTTTGATCTTTTCTCTTAATATAAAATCCAGGGGACTGATGCTGAACTCGCGTTTAAATGCGCGGTAGAATGATGCCCGGCTCATGCACGCTTTTTCGCTCAGGTCTTCTACCTGGATCTTTTCGTTGATATTAGCCTTGATATAACTCACCACAAATGCCAATGGGTTGTCCTCATGCAGGTAAGAGGCTTCGTCGGTGGCCGCCAAGTGCTGAGTTTGAATGATGTGCACGATGAGCTCCTGTAATGTGAGATCGGCGAGGATGTCTTTGCCTAATGCGCTGCCCGAGCAGATTTTTATGAGCTTGTTGAGCGTCTGGGCGAGCTCGATATTGTTGAGGAAATGGTACTGGCTGTGCTGTAACGACCAGAATTGCTGCCGACCTTCGCGCGGGTAAGCCTCACTTAGGCGGTCGACGATCTGCTGGATTTTCATTTGGTCGATCGCCAGGGCAATGCATTGGGTGGGATTCTCGCGGGCAGCTTCGGGAAAGTCGATTTTCATCGTCACATTCGCTGGTACAAGCACGGTTTCGCCTGGTAAATATTCGAAGCCCGGCTGATCAAACAAATGCATGATTTTTTTACCACGCAGCATGCTAGTCACCACAAAATCAGGGAATGTAAGTGGCACCAATGCCGAAGTCTGTAAAGTTTCGAACAGGTTCAGCTCACAGTTTTCCAGCGTAAATGCTCTGCGGTTTTCTACCAATGTCTTCAACGATTTCTCTCCCGAAACCGCCACCTGATCCAATCTCAAACCTGCCGCCATTGTCCTTTTATTTAAAATCTCAACAACCTTTTTCAGAATCCCTGCAATAGGTGAATTGCTTCTGATCGCAAATGAAGATCGTTCCTTTTCTCGATCCTTCCTTTCCTTCAATCATTAAATATAATTGTTTTTTGAAAAAATGAGATAATTATCCTAACACTTGACACGATCGTGCCAATGATTAACGGTTGCCGAGACTAGGTTTGTAATGTCAATTATTTCTAAAATTAACCTTTAATCATGGACACGATCACCGGAAATCAGACGGCCGAGCATACGACGTACAGTAGTGAGAATCTGGCCAGGCGGCCCGATTTCAAGGAAAAATACGGTAATTATATCAACGGAAAATTTGTGGCACCCGCCAAAGGAGAGTATTTCGAAAACGTCTCGCCGATCGACGGACAGGTGTTCACCCAGGCCGCCCGTTCCACGAAGGAAGACGTGGAAGCCGCCCTTGACGCGGCACATGCCGCATTTCCGGCTTGGAGCAAAACCTCCGCGACCAATCGCAGCAACCTGCTCCTGAAAATCGCGCAGGTGATTGAAGATAATCTTGAATATCTGGCTATTGTAGAAACCATCGATAACGGCAAGGCGATCCGCGAGACCCGCGCAGCCGATTTGCCGCTTTGCGTCGACCACTTTCGCTATTTTGCAGGCGTCATCCGTGCGGAGGAAGGCAGTGTTTCTGAGCATGACGAAAATACCGTTTGCATTAACCTGCATGAGCCGCTGGGCGTGGTCGCGCAGATCATCCCCTGGAATTTTCCCTTGCTGATGGCAACCTGGAAAATCGCGCCCGCACTAGCTGCGGGAAATTGTGTGGTGGTGAAACCCGCCGAACAGACACCGACTTCTATTATGGTATTAATGGAGCTTATAGGAGATATTTTGCCTGCGGGAGTGCTCAACATTGTGACCGGCTTCGGCGTGGAAGCCGGAAAGCCGCTCGCATCGTCGCCGCGCGTGGCCAAGGTTGCATTTACAGGGGAAACCACTACCGGCCGGCTTATTATGCAGTACGCTTCCGACAACCTGGTGCCGGTAACGATGGAGCTTGGAGGTAAGTCGCCCAATATTTTCTTCCCGTCGGTAATGGATGAGGACGACGCGTTTCTGGACAAGGCCATCGAAGGCGCGGTGCTGTTCGCATTGAACCAGGGCGAAGTTTGTACCTGTCCCTCGCGGATGCTGGTGCATGAAAGTATCTACGACAAGTTTATTGAAAGAGTGATACAGCGTACGAAAGCTATCAAAATGGGTCATCCGCTTGATGGTAGTACGATGATGGGCGCGCAGGCTTCGAATGACCAGTATGAAAAAATACTGTCCTACCTTAAAATAGGCAAAGAAGAAGGCGCAGAGGTGCTCACTGGCGGGGCTGCACAGGCTTTTGAGAACGGTATTTCGGGGGGGTATTACATTCAACCCACCATTTTCAAAGGTCATAATAAAATGCGGGTGTTCCAGGAGGAGATATTTGGTCCGGTGGTATGTGTGACAACATTTAAAACGACCGAAGAAGCCATTGCCATTGCCAATGACACACTTTATGGCCTGGGCGCGGGTGTATGGACGCGCGACGCACACGAGCTCTACCAGGTACCGCGGGCGATCCAGGCGGGTAGGGTATGGGTTAATAACTACCACGCCTATCCAGCCCACGCTCCGTTCGGTGGTTATAAGAAATCGGGTTTTGGTCGGGAGAACCACAAAATGATGCTGGGCTACTACCGCCAAACCAAGAACATGCTGATTTCGTATGACAAGAACAAGTTGGGATTCTTCTGAGTATGTCATGACAGAGCGCGTATTGATTACTCCCGAAGCCGAAAGGGTCGTCGACCAGCTTCGGGAGTTGCACGGAGAGCTGATGTTTCACCAGAGTGGCGGTTGCTGCGACGGCTCACAACCCATGTGTTTTCCCAGAGGCGAATTCCGCTTGTCGGAAAATGATGTTTTGTTGGGGCAAATAAGGGGCTGTGAGTTTTTCATGAGTCGTGATCAGTTTGAATACTGGCAGCATACCCAGCTGACGATCGATGTTGTGCCCGGCAGGGGCTCGAGCTTTTCGCTGGAAATACCGCTGGGGCTGCGTTTTCTTACCCGTTCAAGACTTTATACGCCTGAGGAAGCGAACGATCTGACGACGATCCACGTCTGAAAAAACGGGTTAATTGGAGAAGGTGCGAGACAGCCGTGTAGTGAATCTTTTACACGATGGTTTCGCACCTTCTTGTCATTTTAGCACTTATTGGTTATATTTGTTCAAATCGAGCGGTTTGCTGACTGGGAAAATCAAAGTCAGCTATATCTATAACATATCTGTAAATCAATGGATTTGCGGATTTTTAAAAGCTGAATTTTGAATTTCAACGAATTTGAACTCCACGAAGACGTTTTGAACGCCGTGGACTCTATGAACTACCAACAGGCAACGCCTATCCAGGAGCAGGCTATACCACATATTATCAGCGGCAAAGACCTACTCGCTTGCGCACAGACCGGGACCGGCAAAACCGCCGCTTACCTGATTCCTATTCTCGACAAGGTCGCCCACGAGGCCAATGAACATACCGGTGCACTGATTTTGGTGCCAACCCGCGAGCTTGCCGTTCAGATCGACCAGCAAATTCAGGGCCTGGGCTATTTTGTAGGTGCGACGAGCATCGCCGTGTATGGCGGCAATAAAGGCCCCGAATGGGACCAACAGAAAAAAGCATTGACTCAGGGTGCCGACATTATCATTGCAACACCCGGCAGGCTTATCGCGCATTTGCAGTTGGGTTACGTTCATTTTAGGGATCTGCGGCATTTGGTTCTTGATGAGGCCGACCGTATGCTCGACATGGGTTTCCTGAGTGATATACTAAAGATCATGAGCTATCTGCCTACTGAGAGACAGACGCTGATGTTCTCGGCCACGATGCCGCCAAAGATCGGCGATCTGGCCAAACGTATTTTGAAAGACCCAGAGGAGATAAGACTGGCGGTATCACGTCCGGCTGACCGGATTGACCAACAATTTTACCTTGCCAGGGACGAGCAAAAGCTACCTTTGCTGATGCATTTGCTGAAAGGCGTTGAAAATATCAGCATGGTGTTGTTCACCTCCCGTAAATCGAACGTGGAGCCGATCGTGCGGGCGCTGCGAAAACTGGGCCTGGGTGCGCATGGTATCTCATCTGATTCAGAGCAGGGTGAGCGTGAAATCGTACTACGTGATTTCAAAAACCGGCAGTTTCCAATCCTGGTCGCGACCGACGTATTATCCCGCGGCATAGATATTGATAATCTCAGCCATGTGGTGAACTACGACGTTCCCCGCGATCCCGAAGATTACGTGCACCGTATAGGGCGTACGGCACGAGCGGAATCGAAAGGTACAGCCATGACATTGATCAATGAGCACGATCAGAAATATGTATTGAAGATCGAAAGGCTTTTTGAGAAGGAATTGGAGAAAAAATCCGTTACCTCGGAACTGGGACTGGGAGAGGCTCCTGTATTTGAGCCGCCACGTTTTCGTTCGGGAGGGCGTAACAGTAGCAACAGGAAGAATAGAAAGAAAGATGGACCGGGGGCTACGTCTGCGAGAAAGCCACACCGCGAGGCAAAACCCCAGGACTCCACCAGCGTGGAAGTGGGCGCTGTGGCGACGGGCGCCGTTGTGACGGCAACCGACATGCCGAAGCGCAGGAACAAGCGGCGAAGACCTAAAAAGGATCAGCCCAAAACCGTAAACCCTACTGAGGCACAGGCCTCTTGATCAGCGTTGGTCAGACGTGAGCATTATTTGTCTTGCTTAATCGTCATGGAAGAACTTAAATTACGTACACTTGGACCGTCTGATAGATTGGATAAGGAATTATAAATTCAGCGTATCCGATCCTCCCATCATCACGATGGAGGGTTTGTTTTCGCTACTGCTGCTTTTGCTTCTGAGCCTGCTTGCGGTGTTTTTTCACCTTGTCCGCATCCTTTTCAACTCCCCCGTCGATTTTTCCCTCGACTGGAACCTCTTTCTGAGCTGGATACCCCTCATTATCGCTTTCTTCGCGGACAATCTTACGAAGCGTTTCGGGGATATTCCGGTGATTCTGGGCATTTTGAGTATTGCCTGGCTGGCATTTCTCCCCAATGCGCCTTACATGATCACCGATCTTGCCCACCTCACCGTGGACTACCAACGCGACCTCACCTGGCACGACACCATCATGCTTTTCTCCTATGCGGAAGTAAGTCTGTTCAATGGTCTGGTATCGCTTTACTGGATCCACCGCTCGTGGCGACGGGTGTACGACAAGAAGCCAGCCAACACCCTGCTGCTGATCAGTCTTCCGCTGGCAGGGTTCGGGGTATATCTGGGACGCGTGCGGAGAATGAATAGCTGGGACATCATTCATGAGCCAAGGGCCATTATCAATAACCTCTTCGAAAGCCTTCTGGATCGCACCGCCTGGGTCTTCGCAATGGAGATCGGCATGTTGCTGGGAATATTGTACCTGGTCTTGTGGGGGATAATCAGGTTCCGGATCCGGCATTCGAAAAAGAGCCCGGACTCGGGAAATCACTAGTGTGAATGTGTCCGGCTGTTGATTTTCGACACATCAATCGATTTTGGTGGGCTAAATTTCCCCGCTTTCAGACATTTTAATGAACCCTTTACAGATCCTGTTTCGCTGCGAGCGTCTTGTAGCGATCAATAAACCCAATGGCCTGCTAGTGCACCGCTCACCAATCGCCAGCGACGCCGATGTTTTCGCCGTACAACTCCTGCGCGACCAGCTTGGGCAGAAGGTCTACCCTGTACACCGCCTGGATCGTAAGACCTCAGGCGTGTTGCTTTTCGCACTCGACGAAGCTACGAACAGTGAAATGCAGCGCAAATTCATGGACGGTGAAGTCAAAAAGACCTATCACGCTATTGTTAGGGGCTATGCGCCTGATAGCGGGGAAATAGATTACCCCCTCAAACGCGACGACGGCGTGGTTCAGGATGCCGTAACCTTTTTTGAAACGCTCCAAAGAACGGAAATGCCCTTCGCTGTCGGTAAACATCCTACATCACGCTACTCGCTGGTCAAGCTAAATCCGGTCACCGGCCGTATGCATCAGCTCCGCAAGCACATGGCGCACATCATGCACCCGATCATCGGCGACCGGCCGCATGGGTGCAACAAGCAGAACAGGTTTTTTAAGGAAGAGTTGAATATGATGCAAATGATGTTGCATGCGGTGTCGGTTGAATTTATTGACCCTAATACAAACGGATATGTGAAAATTGAAGCGCCTTACCTCACGGAATTTTCAAGAATAAGAACAGTTCTTCTATTGGATTCGTCAGTTTAGGTTTAGGAAAACCGAATTTCAGAAGATAATGTTGATAAATAGGCTTAATGAACTCTATGAAGAGTTCATTAAGCCTATTTATCATACACAATGTTAGACAAGTTTCTCTAAGGAGGCGTATACCGGCGTCACCTTTTCTCTACCAACACTGTAATAGACAAAACCTAGCTCCCGCATAATGTCGAGTTCGTACAGGTTTCTGCCGTCGAAAATCACTTTGTTTTTCAGCAGTTTACCCATTTTTTCGAATTCCGGTGTGCGGAACTGAGGCCATTCGGTAAAGATCATCAAAGCATCTGCATCGTCGAGCGCTGCGTAAGGCGTGTGGCAAAACGTAACCCGATCGCCCAGAATTCTCCTTACGTTATTCATTGCCTCTGGGTCGTAGACGGTCACGTTCGCACCGGCGGCCAGCAATGCTTCGATGTTCTCCAATGCCGGTGCTTCGCGGATGTCGTCAGTATAAGGTTTGAATGCCAATCCCCAAACGGCGATCGTTTTACCTTTTAAACCGTCTGCAAAGTAATTATCTACCATTGGAAGCAATTTCTTCTTCTGGTCGTAATTCACATCCATGACCGATTTTAGGATGCGGAAGTCGTAATCGTAATCCAATGAAGTTTTAGCCAAAGCCTGAACATCTTTTGGAAAACAGCTACCGCCATATCCGATACCCGCAAACAGGAAACGCTTTCCGATACGGCTGTCGGTTCCGATACCACGACGAATATCGTCGACATTGGCTCCTACTTTCTCGCAAAGGTTTGCGATTTCGTTCATGAAGGTAATCTTCATCGCCAGGAACGAGTTGGCCGCATATTTGGTCATTTCCGCCGAGCGCTCATCCATGAAGATAACAGGGTTACCCTGACGTACCAGCGGAGCGTACAACTTCTCCATTACCTTTTTTGCTTTTTCCGAGGTTGTTCCTACTACCACGCGGTCGGGTTTCATGAAATCTTCCACGGCAACGCCTTCACGAAGGAATTCCGGATTGGATACCACGTCGAAGTCCACTTTCGCATTTTCAGCGATTGCTGCCCGTACTTTCTCAGCTGTTCCCACCGGAACTGTGCTTTTATCGATGATTACCGCGTAGTGATCCAGGATCGGTCCGAGATCGTCGGCAACTTTGAGAATATATTTAAGGTCGGCGGAGCCATCTTCCCCCGGAGGCGTTGGCAATGCGAGGAATATCACCTGCGCATCCTTGATGCCTTCGGCCAGGTTGGTGGTAAAAACCAGACGTCCCTCGGCCACATTGCGGTCGAAAAGAACGTCCAGACCTGGCTCGTAAATGGGTATTTCTCCTTTTTGAAGGCGTTCCACCTTTCTGACGTCGATGTCGACACAAGTCACTTGGTTACCGGTCTCGGCAAAGCAGGTGCCTGTTACCAAACCAACGTATCCTGTTCCTACTACTGCAATTTTCATAATATAAATATTAAAAGATAAACGTTGAATAATTCCCCAAAATTAGGCTATTAAATTGTAATTATGGAAGAGTCGTAAATATAAGGCTTTTCTACGACTCGGAGTTTATACCGCATCGATTTCAACACAGATGCTGATGGTTACGACACGTAACAGTCCGTTCGGTTGTTGTTTTGAACATCTCTGGAAAGTTCTACAAACGTCCGTTATGAAATCTTGCCCACTCTGAGGTGTCCTTATGTAGAAAATAACTTGTTTGCACGGATTGGTGATTTTGGCTGAGCAGCAACTGATAGAAGCTGAATGTTCCTTCTTCGAAAAAGTATCTTGCCCAAGTAAAATCTTAAAAAATGGACCACTGACGAAAACTTGTTTGCGGTTGGATTTCCTTTTCGAGCGCGTCGGTTTGAAGCCGGTAGGAGCACAGTTCCTTTTGCTGTGAACCAACAGCAACAAGAACTGTATCAATTCAAAGCCACCTCGCATGCGATTGGTTGATGATGTTTTAGCCTAAAAGCTTCTGGTAAGGAATGAATTCGCAAAGTTTTTTGAGAGGACGGGCCTTAGCTGACTAGTTTTTTAAGAATTTTCGCCGTCTTAGTAAAGCATCCTGACGCTTTATCAATAGTTTTGAAGGATTAATTAGTGCAATTCAAAATACTTACTCAACACAGATGCAGGATACTTATGTTATTATCATGGCGGGAGGCATAGGCACCCGATTTTGGCCTTTTAGTAGAACAGACTTTCCCAAACAGTTTCATGATGTCCTCGGTACGGGCAGGACGCTTTTGCAACAAACTGTCGACAGATTCGAAGGTGTTTGCCCGATTGAAAACGTTTATATAGTTACCAGTCAGGAATATAAGGATCTGATCAAAGGTCAGATTCCCGAGTTGGCCGACCACCAGATTTTGCTAGAGCCAAACCGGAGGAACACTGCGCCCTGCATTGCGTACGCTTGCTACAAAATTGCCGCACGTAGTTCTAACGCCAATGTCGTGGTAGCTCCCGCAGACCATATCATTCTTAACGAAGAAGAATTCAAGAATACGATCAAACTGTCACTCGAGGCCACTCGTAAGGAAGATATTCTGGTGACATTAGGTATTCAGCCAACCCGTCCAGACACCGGTTATGGCTATATCCAGTATGTTCCCGATGAGCAGGCGGTCAAAAAAGTAAAGTCTTTTACTGAAAAGCCACATTTTGAACTCGCATTACAATTCCTCGATAGTGGTGACTTTGTGTGGAACGCGGGAATTTTTATTTGGAACGTTAACGCATTTAAAAAAGCATTGACCCGGTTCATACCGGATATCGCTGAAATTTTTGAAAGCGGAGATGAGCATTATTATCTCGATTCGGAAGCATCCTTTATTCAGCAAGTTTATCAACATTGTGGCAGCGTTTCGATCGACAATGGCATTATGGAGAGAGCTGAAAACGTCAAGGTAGTACTTGCGAGCTTCGGCTGGTCGGACCTGGGAACCTGGAAATCGATGTATGAAATATCAGAAAAGGATGATAATCTGAATGTAACAGATGGTACCTTGATCCTACACAATACCACCAACTCGATCATTAAGACACCAAGCGACAAGTTGGTGGTTATCAACGGGCTTGACGGCTTTATCGTTGCTGAATTCGATGGTGTGCTGTTGATCTGCAAAAAGGATGATGAGCAAAAAGTAAAGGAATTCGTAGCCCAGGCTAAGGCGCTCGATCCAAAATATATTTGATCCGATATCTGTTTAATACAAATCACTTGAAAAGCCAGGTCTTTGATGCCTGGCTTTGGCATTTATGATATGTCAGCTTTCTGAGCCGGACGCTGGCGCTTGGCCCTTTTAGGACGAACGACGTAGCTCGGGGACGCACCGGCGTTCAAAACGCCCGGCTTTTTGGCAATGGCCGAAAGATCTGCAAAATGTTTGAGGCTGAATCTTTCCATAAGCATTCTCCGGTGGTATTTGAGCTCGATCATCGAAATGTTCAGGTGTTTGGCGATCGTTTTGAATGGCTCATCGCGCGATAAACCTTCCAGGATTGCCCGCTCGATACTTGACAGGTTATCCAGGGACGGCCCGCCAGCTGTTATTCCGGCCCATAGCAAATCCTGAATGTCCTGCGATAGGAACAAATTCCCCTTTTGCACCTGCACGATGGCGTCCAAAAGTTCCTGAAACGGACAAGTCTTTGTCAGGAAAGCTTTCGCGCCCAGGTTCATATAGCTTCTAATCCGCCATTCATCGCTCATAGAGGTTAAGATGACTACGTCAGCTTTTGGCCCGGAGGAAAAAATCAAATCTACACCTTTGTCATACCGGCCGTTGAAAACGAGCTCAGTTATGACCAGCGGCGCGGTTTCTTCGCTTTGACGTGTGATGAAGGCTTCGATAGAGCTGTAAATATTTATATTTTCTAGCCCGGGCATCGCTTTCAAGAGGTTTTCTTTTAAGGTTTCGGTGAAGATTCGATGACTATCGATCAGTGCAATTTTCATGACAGGAGGATGTTAATGGCAAACGGGTTTCGGAGCCGCTTGCCAATGGATACAATTATTTTTAGGTAACCAGAGGTTGCTGGGAATGTTCAAGCAAGTGCAGTCATTGGTAAAGCCCGTTGTTTTTATGGTACGGTCATAGCATCATTCCGCTGATTTTATTCAGACTAACTCTACCAGATAGGCAAATAGGCAAACGGTATTTAGCCGACACCTGTCCATATGCAACCGCATAAGAATGACCGAGGCTGTGAAGACAGGAGAGTACCCTAAGGCTCACCAATGCTTGCTGTAAGATTATCGTCGGAAGTGCGCTTTCCAGCGCGCTATCTCGGCTGAGGAGGCATGTTCGCCGGGCCTTGTTTGAGAAACTGACCGTTTCGGCCGGTTTGCGAAAGTGGTTGTTAGTAGCATCTATTCGAAAGATTAACGTTGAGTAAAATTCACTTTGATATCATTCCAAAGCGGACTTGTCAAGATTGAGTGTGCGGGGTTAATTGGCGTTGCCAGTTTTTGAACCTGGCTGTGATTTTGGCTACGGTCGATTTAGTTGATCGCCAAACGCAAGCCAAGGCATAGAATATTTGTGGTTGAAGCTATTAAACAAAGTTTATTATAGCAAGCCAGTAATTGTAATATTATGCGACTTTACTAATAATTGTTCAATTAGTTATATAAATTAATTGGATAATTTCATGTTTGTTGACTCGGCTTGCGGGGCTGTGTAGATGCGCGATTGTGGATCTTGTCAGGAAAGTTTTAGACGTGTGTGCGGGGGAGATTACATTGAAAGGTTGCAACGTGAGGTAGTTACTCTAATCTATATACGTTTGATGATTATAGCCGTATTTGATCTATGTACGTGGCTGTACTGCGCTGCATCGGCTTCAACGAATTTGTCAAAACAGCGCATTACGACGGTCCATCGGGGACATTCAGACAGCAAAAACAAACCTTATTTAAGCTAAAATTCAGCGGCCACTTTTTCTCTGAGTAGCCTGATTTGCCTGACCAGGTCGAAGCATTCATTTTTTTGCATCTGACTGATCGTGTTCTTAACCGAATTGACTACAATACGGCCCTCTTCATCTAACAATGGACCATGCTTGGTTACATTTTTATATATTTCTTCCCACTCCAAAGCAAGTTGCTCCGAAAACATTTTGGCTGGTATCACATGGAAGTAAGCGTGCAATTTCAGAAGCGTCGACCGGCAATCGTCATTATCCAGGCCGTCGGAGAATTTCGACAGTTCAGCGTAGGCAAATATGTTAGAAGGTTTCATGATAAAGGATAAGAGGCTTGTATAGGGTAACCATTTAACAATTTTATGATTTTATTGCCTTGCAAGCAACCCACTCCGCTTTTGCCCGCAGCGTCAATAGAGACGGATTGACTTGAAATAGCTTACACACAGTTACTTGAAGAGACTTGCAGTCCCAGGTGCGTTAAATAAAATAATAGACTATTTATTTAGCGGTTGAATACGTCACAACCCGTTTGAAGTCAGCTGCTTTCGTTATTAAAGGTGTAGAACGATCCGGTATATAGTGACTGTTCGAAATGTGGCATCAAATTTATTCGTATCGTTTTTTATTCCGTCGCCCTCGCTGCGTAGTTAAAAGTTTAGCGCTGTCAATCTACACTGCTTTCCTGATGTGGACGCGTCATTAACGAGTATTACAGAGGTAGCCGGTCGATAATTAACTTGTAGAATGTCATATGAATTTTACTTATTATACGAATTAGGTCACTATTTTGCTTGTGATTTTACTCAACGATAGAAAAGGGGGCGTTTGCGTAATGCAAAGCCCCCGCTTTGTTTTCAGGATCGCCCGGCTTAGTCGGCCGAATATTGGGGCCGGAACTTGACCACCTTGTTGCTTTGCGGTTTCACAGTTTGCAGATACGCAAAAATCGCTCTCAAATCACTTTCCTTCATTCCCGCATACATGGTCCATGGCATGGGCGTATTCATTTCTTTGGCCCCTACCTTATGTGGCTGATAAGCGGAATCGGCATAGGGTTTGAAACGCTGGACGAATGCGTCGGCCGTCCACGAACCGATACCATTGGTTTTGTCGGGAGAAATGTTTGCCGAGGTGGTAATGCCGTTTGGCATGATAAATTCCATTCCGCCGCCAAATTCGGTTCCCGGTACCTTTTCACCCTTTTCGCGTTTGCTATGGCATTCCACGCAGCTTGCGGCCGTGGCCACATAGCGGCCATAGGCGACCTGGTCGGTTTCAGAAGGCCGTTTGGAGAGATTGGCTTTCGTAGGCATCGTGTTAATCAGGATATTGACCGGAAAGTCGTATTCCGGGGCTTCAATGTCATGCTTTACGGGCGCTAAGGTGCGTATATAGGAAATCAAGCAGTAGATATCTTCCTGGTCGAGCTGGCCGTAGTTCAGGTAAGGCATAATAGGGAATAATGCGCGGCCATCCTTGCTGGTGCCGGTGGTGATGGCGCGGAAGACCTCCCCGTCGGTCCATTCGCCGATGCCGTAGGGCGTAATATTTCTGGCGTAGAACTTGCCGGGGAAACCCATATCGCGGCTGAAAAGCTCGCCTCCTCCACCAAAATTGCCGGCGGCAAGCGGAGCGGAAAACCGCGACCAGTCGCGTGTGCTGTGGCAATCCACGCAAACCGCAATGTGGTTGGCAAGGTACTTGCCGCGTTCGATACGCTCAGGTGTTTTTTCAATCGAAAGCACAGGGGCCTCGCCCACATCGGGAAGGGCAGTCTTGACATAGGTAGCGGCAGCAGCGGCCGCCAGAATGATTACAAGAAGCAGGACGCCCACGATTTTGAGTAGCTTTTTCATAACAGAGGGGTGATAGTAGATGGTGAATATGAGGATTGTTGATAAGGTACAATAATTCCCTTAAAGTCCAAATACTTAGTTATTTAGTGAAATTCGGTGAAGCGAATGCAACGTTTAAATGCAACATGGTGTCTAAAACTGAAATTCAATCCAGATTCCTGCCATGAAAAGAACCTTACTTGCAAGCTGCCTGGTGCTGCTGATGGTCTCGTGCTATTACCGGGACTCCGAACCCTTTATCGGCAATGTGAAGTTCGATGGCACAGGCTACCGGCCGGTCTACAAAAACCCGGAGGATATTTCGAAGGTAGAGGTGTTAGCCGCCCAGTCGCTGAGAAAGCCCGGCAAGATCTATACTTTCGACCGCTACCTTTTTATTAATGAGCTCGGTAAAGGCATTCACATCATTGACAATGCCGATCCGAAAAAGCCCGAAAACCTTTCATTTGTCTCGATTATTGGTAACTACGATATCGCAGTCAAGGATAACTGGCTGTATGCGGACAACCACTCGAACCTTCTTGTTATTGACATTGCTGATCCTAAGGCTCCGAAGGTGACCAAGGTCATTCCGGACGCTATTCCCGTACATGACTATCCGCCTTTGCTGGGGGTTTATTTTGAATGTGCCGATGAGAAGAAAGGCGTGATAGTGGATTGGGAAAAGGTCGAGATGGAGAAGCAGCCCAAATGTTACAGGTAATCATTAACAGACATCTTTTAGCTATGAAAAAGTTGATACCCCTTTTATTTCTCGGACTTGCCGCTGTTGGTCTGATGCTTTTGCTTAATAGCTGCGATGACGGAGCGTCTGACTCTGCACCCAGCCCGCAGACCGGAACAGGCGGGTCAATGGCGCGGTTTGCGATCACAGGCAACACGCTCTATATAGTTTCAAAACAATCCTTGGAAGTCTACGATATCAACCAAGGTGGAAGCCCCGCCAAGGCGGTCACAAAGAACCTGGGGGTGGGGATTGAAACAATCTTCCCCTATCAGAAGAGCCTGTTCATAGGGGCTACGGACGGAATGTATATTTATAACAATAGCACGCCGAACGATCCGGTCCTTTTATCGAAATACACCCATGTGCTTTCCTGTGATCCCGTAGTGGTGCAGGGCCAGTATGCCTACGTGACATTGAGGGCGGGCGTAAACTGCCGGCCGGGCGGTTCTTTCAGCTCGCTGGATGTGGTCGATATTAGCGATCCGACCAAACCTCAAATGGTCAATAGCCAGCGAATGGATACCCCTTACGGGTTGGGCGTGTCGGGTAACAAACTTTTTGTTTGTGAAGGTGATAAAGGACTCCGCGTGATGGATATTACCGACCGTAAAGTGCCGATCCAGAAACATTTTTTTCAGGAAGTGCCCTCATATGATGTGATCGTGCGAAACAATCAGTTGATCGTTACAGGCAAGGAAGGCCTCTACCAGTATAAGTTCGATGAGTCGGACAGCATCGAGTACCTGAGCAAAATTCCCGTTCTATGAGAAGCACGCTCATTGCAATACTTACACTCTTGTATCCCTTTTACAATTGCTTTGCCCAGTTCGACGTCGAAACCGCCAAGCGGCACGTGATCATTAAGTATTCGCCGCTGCCGATGTTCGACTTCGACAATACCGTTCAGTTCGGGGTGGAAGTGCCTTTGGGTGACGGGGTTTTCGCGTTACAGGAAGATTTGGGCTATGGAAACTCCTCTTTCAGTACTTGGTATAGCGATGATGACCGGCCAGACAAGCAGATTTTTAAAACCCGCACGCATTTGAGGTGGTATTTTGTGGAAAGACGCAGGATGCGTGCTTACTTTGGACCCGAGATTTTGTACAAAAAAGTCGTTTACCGCGACAGTCAATGGGCGGGCAGGGATTGCAGTGGTCCATTTGGCCCATGCAGTTTTTTTCAAAACCAGAACGTCCGGGTCGATAAGAACGTTCTGGCCGGGCATGCGCGCTTCGGCTGGCAGTTCATTACGCCAAGCCGGTTCACGTTTGATCTTTTTGCCGGCCTGGGGTTCCGCCACATTTTCGCCACCTCACATTCGCCGGGAATCCCCGACTCACAGGTTCTTAGAATTCATGATAACTGGGAAGACCTTGATCCGGAGAAGAGCGAAACTCGTCCCAGCGCAGTCCTAGGCTTCCATTTGGGGATTGTTTTGGGGAAATACCGCAGAGATTGACTACATTACCATTCAATCCCTAAACATCGGACAACTATGGACAATGCCATCAGCTGGTTTGAAATACCAACCGCCGACCTAGATCGTGCTACCGCTTTTTACGAGTCGATTTTTGAGATTAAATTCATTCCGCTAGACGCGCCGAACCTTAAAATGCGGATGTTCCCCATCGACAATATGGCTACCGGGGTAGGCGGGGCGCTCGTATACAGCGGCGGGTTTCACAAACCTTCCGCCACCGATGGGCCGTTGATTTATCTGAATGCAAACCCGGACGTGCAGATCGTGCTCGACCGGGTAGCCACCGCAGGTGGGAAAGTTACCGTTCCCAAAACGCAGATCAGCCCCGAATACGGCTATATGGCCGCATTCATCGATTCGGAAGGGAACCGTATCGCACTGCATTCAGCGCCGGTCGAATAGTTTTGCCGGCTTAGATTTTAACCTGTAATGTCAGGTAAAAGCCCCGCCCGTCGGATGGCAAAATACCCGGGCCGGGATACCCTGTTGCCCGGCGGGTGAAGTACATTTCGTTGGTCAGGTTGTTAGCGCTGCCTTCGAGCCGGAAGCGCTTCCATTCGTAGGACAGGCTCACGTCCATGATCTTGTAAGCCGGGATAAGGCCGACCACCGAGGATACGCCGCCATCCACAGCATTAGTGGCTTCCGAAAACTGGTTAGTCAGGTGCGTAAGCTGAAAAGAACCCTTTAATTTCTTATAGCCGAGCCGCAAGCCGGTTTTTAGGTTGAGTTTGGGTACAAATTCGACCTGGTTACCCTGCACGCCCGGGATCTCGCTATGATTATATTCGGATTTGATCAGCGCGACATTTCCAAACAGGACGCCACTCCAATCGTTATGCTCCGGCCGGGCGAGCCTGATGAAGTCAGCTTCTGCATAGGATTCAATCCCCATGATAATGGCTTGGCCGACATTGCTTCTCAGACGCAGCACGCGGTTGCTTTCGTCATAAAACTGCACCTCGCCGATCCGGTTATCGTAGTTGAGGTAAAACAGGCTAACATCATAATTGAACAGCGAGGTCTGGTGGCTGCGCACGCCGATATCGATCGAGTACCCTTTTTCATCCTTTAAATTCGGGTCTATGACCGAGGATGGGTTGGCAATGCGCATGTCGCTGAAAGTGATCGAGCGGTAGTTTTGTGATATGTTGCCGTAAAGCTCGACTTTTTCAGCAGGCTTATAACCGATTCCGATGCCGGCAAGCAGGAAATGGCGTGCATTGGTGCGGTATTCGTCGGTTCGGGAAATGTTGATCACATTCCCAGCAAGGTCGCGCGAAATGTTGCCATAGTAGCCGTCTGCGGTGGTTTTAATGTATTCAAATCGCAAGCCAGGAGTAATGGAGAGCTTGTCGTTGAGGTAGAAGATGTTTTCTGCGAAAAGAGAAATGTTGCGGTTGGGGAATCGGTAGTCGTAGGTGATAAACCTGTCGGGCTCCACAAATGTAAAATCAGCGTCCTTTGCTTTGCTGCCAAGTCCCTGCAAGTTGTGGTTATAGCCATAATAGTAGCGCCCCCCAAGGAGCATTACCGACATTTTCTTGGCAATCGAATACCTTTTCAGGTAACGCGCTTCGGCGCCCCAGTTGGTGAAATCGCCTTTGATCAGATCGCGCTCTCCGTTGTCATCGATGGTAGCCACCCGGTTGGGCCGGAAACCCAGCGAATACCGGTTGGCTGCCAGGCCAAAAACGCGCAGGTTGAATTCATTACCTGCATTGAAACGATGGTCGAAATGCAGGGCGGCCATGTTCCAGTTTACCTCAAACCAGTTTCGTTCGCGGTTAGTCTGGCGCGGATCGTCGGCAAACATTGCGTCGGTGAGCCCGCCGGGTTGCTTGGCCAGGTAATGCATGTGTGTGATATCGAGGCCTATGCTGGTTTTGTCGGAGAGCTTATAGTCAAGGTCGGAATAAAAAGTGTAGTTGTTGAACCGCGAATTCGCACGCCAGCCGTCGGCTCTTTTGTATTGGAAAAAAGTGTAGTAGCTCAGCTTGCCTACTGTGCCGCTGGCGCTGGTAAATGCATTGTAAAACCCAAAAGAGCCCACACTTTGCCGCGCTACCACCTCCATTTTGCGATCCTGCACCGGTTTTTTCATGATAAAATTGATCAGCCCGCCAAACTGTGTGCCGTACTGCAGTGAAGCCGCCCCGCGCACGATCTGGATCTTGCCGACAGCTTCGATAGGTGGTGTGTAATAGCTTTCGGGATAACCTAGCGCATCGGCGCTGATATCGTGGCCATTCTGACGTACATTGAAGTTGGCCGTCCGGTTGGGGTCCAGGCCACGCCCGCCGATACTGAGCTGCAAACCGCCTCCGTCATTCTCCCATATATTCAGCCCGGCCACTCGCGAGTAGACCTGCCGCGCATTGTTGGTCGATAAATTGGCCACCAGTTGCTCGGGGGTGATCACCTCCGATTTTTTACCTTCGTAGATCCCCATACTCTCCACACCGCGTAGCCGCGAGAAACCAAAATCCGCCGCTTTTTCTTTTACGGTTAGCTCGTCAAGGTTTTGCTCCGAAGAGCTCAGATAAATATCGAATCGCAGGTCCTTGCCGCGGGCATTGAAATGTTTTTTCTCGATCCGGTAGCCCGACAGCGTGGTTTGCAAGGTATAATTCCCGTTTGGCACCGAGGTGAAGACGAACCTGCCCTGCTGGTCTGTTACTGTGGTGAGGCTTTCATTCAGAAAGATGGTGCAACCCGCAATAGCGGTCGTATCAGACTTGGAAAAGATGCGGCCCGACAGACTGGTCTGCGCCAGAGAAAAACTGCCAAACAGCAGCAGGAGGGGTAAAAATTTAAAGACCTTTAATTTCATTGTCAAATGGGGTAATCCAGGATTTGTGTCGGAAGGAGTCGGTTTGTTGCGCCAAATCGACATCTGGGGCAATCAATGGTTTGCCGGTGCGCCCGTTGAGGGCTACATACGAATCTACATACACATGAGGGCGTGTGAAGCCGCGTGCAGCGTAGTGGTCGCGCAGCATATGCGCGTATTGCAGGATCATGTCAGGCTGGGTCGACATCATTTTTTCCTGCAAATGCGTGAGAAAATCGTTATTGTTTACAACCTGTCGTCTTCCAGTGGCATCTGTGACGGTAAACTGTGTGTAACCTGCTTTTTCCATCAACATAACCCTCCATGAAAACCGGTAACCTTCCTCGGTCCAGAAAAGCTCGTCGGAATAAAGCAGGTACCGGAAAGGAAAAGTGATTTGGAATACAAAAAACAGCGCAAAAACTGCGTAAACGATCGGTTGAAGCCATGCGGGAAACCGGTAAGGTGCAATAGGCTTGATGGTCTCAGCAGGTAATGCAAGCAAACGACCAGCACGGTCAATGATTTTCTGATGGAATTCCGCCGGAAAAAATACCAATGCGGTCACGATCATGATATAGGGAAACATGCCGATCGGGAAAAGCAGAGACGTCAGCAAATGAAACACCACTACCGAGGCGTAGGCAAAGGGTCTTGTCCGGCCGTTCCAGAGCAAAAATCCTACGCTCAGGTCATAAATGCATCCAATCCAGCTAAAAATGTAAGCCGTCTCCAAATGGTTGAACAACGTACCGATGAGCAGCGTGTCATTTTTAGCAGGTAACCATATTTTCATGGGTAGTGCTTCCAAAAGCCAGTCGCTGTTGAGCTTGGCAATGCCGGCGTAGAAATACAGCATGCACACGATGAGCCGGATGCTATCCAGGCACCAGGCAGGGATTTGCCCCGCACGCAATGCTTGATTTTGGCGTGAATCAATTGAAAACAGGGTGTTTGCTGGTAAAAATATCAGCATGAAACAAAGCATGCTCACAAAATAGTAGTGGTTCAGGTATGTGCTTTTGTCGATGAATTCAATGTAGGTGAAGCTCAGGAAAAGTGCGACCGAAGCCATCCTGTAATGCCAGCCAATAGCGACCAGCAATGCGGAAATGCCACAAATCGCAAACAGCAGGTAAGTCCATTCACCCAGCGGCCTTACGAATTCAAAACCATAGAACGGGAAGAAAAACCGCGGGTTGATATAGAGCTCTTTGACCCACCCCAAAGCCACAAAACGGCCTGTGCTGATCGCCAGCATCAGGCCGAAAATGGCCCTGAACACGGCCAGGGGAGCCGCCGAGGTATATTTTTGCAGATATGCCCGCATGGGTTGGGTGCTAATCGCCGTCGTTATCGGTGTAAGTAATGGTGATGCTCATGGCCGAAGTCATATCCACTTTCAGCATCCGCACCGCCTTTTGCATTTCGGTATAGGTGTCCTTCATGGCCTGGTTATTGGTTTTGACCTCTTCGTACAAGTTGGGCTTCAATACGTCGAGTTTGGCGGCAGCAGTCTGGAACTGTGCATTGATGCTCTCGGTCAGCAATTTGCCGGTGCCGCTGTCCTTGGCGCCCAATGCATCCAGGTAATTTTTAAGGCCTGGGCCGGCCTGGCCAGTAACCGCGTGTCTTCCGTTGAAAAAGTCCACGTAAGCTTTATGCGCCGTTTGGGCGAGTGTTTTGGAAATGTCTTTCTTGTAAAAAGCTTCCACCTTTTCCGGGGCCGGAATACCGCTAGCCATGGCGCCGGAAGGAATCCCGAACTTACCCGAACGAATGTAGCGTTCGTAATGAAGAACGGAGCCATTGACCATCAATGAAGTCGATGAGCCGATATCAAGGCCGGTTTTACTGATGAAAGTATTGAGATATTCGCCTTTCCAGTCGCTGATCACCTTCCCCAGCAGCGAGTCCATACGTGCGATCACGCGGGTAATGTATGCGAGTTTTTTGGCGGCATCTTTGTCGGTGGTGTAATGGGCAAGAATGGAGGTGTCGTTGGCGCCCAGCCCATTGATAAGGTAATCGAGCGCTGGAAAGCCCTGAGTAGGGTAGGATGCGGGTACTTCCAGGCTTGAGGTTGGATCGGTGATGTTGGCTGCAATGCCTGCCTCGCTGGCGGGATAGATGTTGAAGAAGTTGCGGATAATCTGTTTTTCAGCCGGACCAAAATCGAATAGCTCCACACGTTGCCAGGCCACATACGCATCGGTCCAGGCGCTGCGGAACTCAGTCAAAGTTTGGCTATCAGGTTTTGCCGTAAATGCTTTGGACTTTGCCGACATCAGATCAAACTTGGTTTTAAACTGATCGTAGGAGGGAATGATCACATTTTCGGCCAAGGCTTTAAGCATCACCGACCGGTCTTTTCCTTCGTCTGTCGGCTGCGGATCGGGCTTATCGCTTCCGCTCGAACAGCCTAGGAAAACCAATGTCAGCACGAGCGCGATGTACTTTTTCATTCTTATCAGAGGTTATATTTAAAACGACAAATGGTGGACCGGCAAAATGCCAGTCCACCCACTTGAAAAGAGATAATATGAGCTGTTACAGCTTGAATTTCTTGGTAATAGCGTCGGATGCGGCATTAACCTTGTCGTTGGTAAGGTCCCAGAATTGGTTGGGCGAGCCTGGTCCGATCAGTGCCAAAAGGATCGCGTCGGAAAAGTCAGAGTCAGCGCCGTTGATCGTACAGTAACGCAGCGAGTAAATAAAGCCGAGCCCTTCTCCGATGGCGTGTGCGCGGGCCGCATCGGTAGTGCCGCTTTTCCATTTGGCCAGGTAACCCAACGCTGCCGAGGCGATGGCTTTCTCCATTTCTGTACGGATGAAGGTAGCCTGTGTTTTGAGCTCCGTTTTGTCGTTATTCACGATCGCCACGCGTCCTTTAACAAATGCAGTGTGGATTTTGGCATAGGAAGCCTTGTTGTATTCCCAAAGGTAAGAACCCAGGAATGATTCGGTCGCTTTTGCTCCTTTGGCGGCATCGGTCGCTCCTTCGAGGAAAATAGGGTTTGGCGTAAGCAAACCGAAAGCTTCATCCCAATTGTGTTCCAGTGCAGTGTATTTTTTACCGGAAACCAATGTTTTGTTGTCAGCTTCAAGACCTTTGTCCATCACAACGTTACCGATATAGTCGAGCTGCAATGCGCCGATAAGGCCTTTTTGGATGATCTGCGCGATTTCAATACCGTTCGCAGTGACCAGGTAAGTGCCCAGTTTTCCAGCCTTTCCTTTCGCCGCAGTTTGTTTCACCGATTTGCTGCTTTCAGCCATCTCGTTGAAATAGCCTTCCAGCAACTTGCGGTCTGTCTCTGCATTGGCTCTCGAGGAGGCCGTCAGGTTACGAAGCTGCACGCCTGAGGCATTCAAATCGTTTCCATTTACCACAACAGCTCCCGCTTTAATGTCTTTGAACGGGTTACCACTATTCGCAAACATGTTTTTCATCACAGTCGCATCAAGGGTCGCCGAGTCACGTACAGCGCTGCCGAGGTAGTAATTCAGTGCCTGGAACATCCTGTAACGGTCGGTGCCCGATTTCAGATCGGCAGTAGTGTCGCCTTTGGCGTCGATGAAAAGGCTTTTATAAGGAGTAGTAGGCGTTACTTTCGCATAGTCGATCTTGGTACGAAGGTCTTGCTGCCCAGGAGGTGTAGGTTCGTCGTCATCTGAGCAAGAGACAAGTCCGAACGCAACGACAGAGGCCAACAACATAGCCCGCAACTTGAAATTGTGGTGTAGCATTTGATGCAGTAAGCGTTTTGTTAAGGATGTAACTGTGTGGTTTATTTAGAATAATTATAAACCGCAGCAAACATAGGGATTATTTAGAATTGGAACAAATTATAAAATGAAGAGTATGAAAAAGTTTTTTGTGCTGAAAAGAAAAGGGACGTTCCTCTTTGGGTGCGAGTCGTTTTGACCTGCATCAGAGGAATGTCCCTTTTGCTTACTAAATCAGAGGCGGAGGTATTAGCTGCCGCTTTCTCCTTTCCTTTTACTATTGAATTTCTTCTCGGCGGTTTTCGCCTTTTCAAAATCCAGCACCACGCCGTTGATGCAATACCTCAGGCCGGTAGGAGGCGGGCCATCGTCGAAAACGTGGCCTAAATGTGATTTACAACGGCCGCACATAACCTCAATCCGGTGCATGCCCAGACTGTTATCTGTCGCCTCGATGATCGATTTCTTGTTGATCGGTTCAAAAAAGCTCGGCCAGCCGCAGCCGCTTTCATATTTGGCGTCGCTTTTGAAAAGCGGGTTACCGCAAACGGCACAGTAGAATGTGCCTATCTCTTTGGAATGCTCGTACTCGCTGGTGAACGGACGTTCGGTTCCTTTCAGGCGCGCGACCCGGTACACTTCCGGTGAGAGGATCTTCTGCCAGTCGTCGTTGCTTTTCTTAACCGGTGCTGTTTCGCTATGTGAATATTCGGGCGCCTTTGGGGCCGGTTTGCTCTGGCCGGTCGGGGATTGCCCGTAGCAGTTCTGCAGGGTAAGGGCAAAAACACCCGCAATGGCAACCATGATGAAATTTTTCATGCGTTTATGATCTGTTTTTTCAAGATATACGATGAAAACAATCGTATAGGTCAAACAAATTCCCTCATTTTTTTCACAATAAATGTTAAATGAATACCGATAGGTCGCGTACTCCCAGCTTGCGTGCTGTTGTGAAACCTTCACCATACTTCACTCCGATCGCGTGACCCATTTCCTGCGCGCGCGCAATGACAAATTCCAGGAATTCCGGCGAGGAAATATAGCTCTGCGGCTCGCCTTCGCCCTTGTATTCCGGCACGTGAAACTGGCTTTTGAATGCCTTGATAGCCTCTACCTTTTTGTCGTGGAATTCGGTGATGTCGACAATAAAGTCAGGATTAATGTAGCGGTCCTGGATCGAATGGAAGACCTGTTTCGGCCTCCATGGCAGCTGCTCGCTGCCCTGTTCGTCGTAGGTTTTCACCATTCGCAGCCCGGAATAGAAACTGGCTTCGGCAACCAGCGCTCCCCCTCGCCCATGATCGGGGTGGCGGTCGTGTATTGCATTGGTAATAACGATTTCAGGGCGGTATTTGCGAATAAAAGGGATGATCGCCTTTTGATGCGTTTCGTCGTTTTTGAAAAAGCCGTCTGCAAGGCCCACATTTTCCCGCACCTGCACGCCCAGAATGCGCGCGGCATCCAAGCCTTCCTGGATGCGGCCCTCAGGCGTTCCGCGCGTACCCAGTTCACCTCTTGTAAGGTCCACAATGCCTACTTTCTTGCCTAGCGCAATCTGCGCGAGCAATGTACCGGCGCAGCACAATTCGACATCGTCGGGATGCGCCGTGATGGCAAGGATATCTAATTTCATGATAGTTTCAGCTTATTTAATGCGCAGTTTCTGTCCTATCCGCAGCGTCGTGCGGGTCGACATGCGGTTTTTGCGGGCAATGGTTGAAATACTCACCCCGTAACGTGAAGCGATCGAGCCCAGGGTGTCACCCGAGCGTACTTTGTGCAAAATGGAGCGCGAATATGCCTTAGGCGCATCGCCGGCTTCAAATTCGCTCTTGGTTGATTTGCCACGAATATGGCTCCATGCTGAGCTGGTCAGCAGGAAATGATCGGAACGTATAGCTGCGCCGGGCCAGTCGAATATACTTTCAGGGTCGAACGGGTTACCTTCGTAACGGTTCTCGTAATGCAAATGCGACCCGGAGCTCCTTCCGGTATTTCCTCCCAAACCAATTACTTCTCCGGCTTTTACAAGCTGCCCGGACTCAACCATTTGTTTGGAAAGGTGGCCATACAGGGTTTCCAGGCCATTATAATGCCGTACCACGACAAATCTGCCATAACCACTGCCGTCCCAGGCGACAATCCGCACCATGCCATCGTAGGTGCTGCGAACCGAATCGCCTGTTTCCAGATCCAGGTCGGTACCATTGTGCCAGCGGCCCCAGCGGTAGGCGAAATGAGAGGTGACCGGCGTACGTTCCATAGGCGCGGCCCACATACGGCCAGCCGTCTGGTCATACAATTTAAGATCAACCGGCTCGTCGAATTCGGCCGGGCTGAGTCCATAAGGGTTAATGGTACGTGCGTCCCAGATCACGTAATACTCAGCAGCCTTTACCCATTCATCGGCAACGAGTACAGAATCTTCGGCGATCACTACTTCGGTTTCCCCCTCGTCGATGGTGGCAGTATCTTCATTGACGACGGGGTTCAGCGGCTTGACCGGTTCGAACTGGCTCTGGAATTTCAGGTTGGAGGTTTCTACTTCGTATTCGTCCTCTGGTTGAGGCGTGGCTTTGGTGGTCGGGCCATCGTTGGCATTGCTGCCCGACTGGTTGATCTTGGGGTTTCTTCGGAACTTTCCTCGCTCTTGCGCTTGCGTGTTCCAGGAGATCAGACACACGGCCATTAGCAAACAAACAATAAGCTTTACTTTCATAAGTATAATACCAAATCAGACTACGCTGATGTTTACCATTCAACGTAGCCTGACTCCTATTAGGGGTTGTGCGATTAATTAAGCTGTTTCTTCTTCGATAATAACGTCCACTTCCCGTTCTACGAGGAATCTTTCAGCATCCAACGCAGCCATACAACCTGTTCCGGCAGCGGTTATCGCCTGGCGGTAGACATTGTCCTGAGCGTCACCACAGGCGAATACGCCTTTGATATTGGTGCAAGAGCTTCCTTTAATGGTTTGGATATATCCGGTCTCGTCCATGTGAACATAACCCTTGAAAATATCCGTGTTGGGTTTGTGGCCAATCGCAACAAAGAAACCGGTTGCTTCCAAAAGTTGCTCCTCACCGGTTTTATTATTTTTAACCAATACCGATTCAAGTCCCTCTTCTCCGTTCAGCTTCACAGTTTCGGTGTTCCAGAGGATTTCGATATTCGGCAGCGTTTCCAAACGTTTCTGCATGATCTTCGAGGCACGCATTTCGTCGCGGCGAACCAGCAGGTATACTTTGCGGCAAAGCTTGGCAAGATAGCTGGCTTCTTCGGCAGCTGTATCGCCGGCGCCAACCACTACCACGTCCTGGCCGCGGAAGAAGAAACCGTCACAGACCGCGCAGGCAGATACGCCGCGGCCATTCAAACGTTCTTCGTCTTCAAGGCCAAGCCATTTGGCCGAAGCGCCAGTCGAAATAATTACCGCGTCGGCAGTGATTTCGTGCTTGTTGTCGATGATCACTTTATGTGGATAACCCGTGAAATCAACCGAAGTAGCCAGACCGTAACGTACGTCGGTACCGAAACGTTTGGCTTGTTTTTCGAAGTTAATCATCATTTCAGGGCCGGTAATGCCATCGGGGTAGCCCGGATAGTTGTCAACTTCCGTGGTTATAGTCAGCTGGCCGCCCGGTTGGGCGCCTTGGTAAAGTACAGGATTCAATCCCGCGCGGGAAGCATATATGGCGGCTGTATAACCGGCAGGGCCGGAGCCGATAATTAAGCAAGAGACTTTCTCGGATGACATGTTAATATAAAACTACTGTTAATGACGATTTTTCTAGGTTTTAGCTGGAAATTCCAGCGGTGCCAGGCAAGGCATATCTTCGTGTGTGAGACTTGATTTTGCCTTATTGTACCTGTCAGTACAACACAGGCAGACTGACAAAAGTGCAAAATTTCAGCCCGTTATGCAAATGCATTTAGAGGATGCGCCACTCAATCCTTCGGTTTTTCTGCCGGTTTTCATCCGAATCGTTGGGTGCTTTGGGCGTTGTTTCGCCATAACCTTTGGCCAAAATCCGGTCGGTCGCAATTCCGGACTGTTGCAAATAATATTGCACCGACTGCGCACGGCGTTGGGAAAGCGCCATATTCTCGGTATCCGAACCTACGTCGTCGGTGTGGCCGGATATTTCAATTTTAATGGTTTTGTTTTTGTGCAAAAACTCGCTCAGCTTGTCGAGCTCCACTTTGGATTTGTCATCGAGAATATATTCCCCTGTTTTGAAGAAAATGTTATTCAAAACCTCCGCGCGGTCCTTTTCGATCGCTTCCAGTGGGATTTCAAGGTCTACAAACGACTGGTCGTTATCAACGGAAAATGAAAGGCTTTTAAAGAGATACCCTGGTTTTGAGACATAAAATGCATATTCCCCACCGCTATTCAAAACAGCCAGAAATGAGCCGTTTTGGCTATCAGAAGTAAATGAGCCTACCTTGGTCTGTGTTTTCAGGTCGAAAAGATCGATATCGGAAGCCAGAACCGTTCCCGTTTTTTTATCAAACACCTTACCCTTTGCATAGCGCGTAGGTGTGATGATCTTTTGCAGCGATTCGGGAACGCGGAAGGTGTAAATCAGCGAACGGCCGCCGCCTTTTTCAGTATTATCATCGGTATAATAGGCATTCTCGCCGTTGGAAGCGATAAATAGCCCGACCTGGTCTGAAACCGTGTTGATAGGGTAGCCTATGTTTGCCGGGAGCGCCCATACCGTATCCGTTTTTTGGGTAATAAAAATATCAAAACCGCCCATACCCGGCAGGCCGTTCGAAGAGTAAAACAGCGTTCGACTATTGGCATGAATGAATGGAGCGTTCTCGTCGTCTGAGGTGTTAATAGTCGGTCCAAGGTTTTTGGGCGCCGTCCATTGTTTTTTGTCGTCCAGGTGTGTCACCCAGATGTCGCGCTTTCCCACGCCGCCCTTTCGGTCCGAAGCGAAATAGAGTGTATGTCCGTCCGCAGAAAGCGAAGGCTGCGATTCCCATTCGCGGGAATTAACCTCCTGGCCCAGGTTCGCGGGCTGGCTCCAATCTTTGCCTACCTTGTGGGAAATGTACAAATCGCAGCTGCCGTGGCCGTCGGGACGGTTGCAGGCGGTGAAAACCAGCGTACGGCCATCGGCGGAAACCGTGCAGGTACCTTCGTTATTGGTGGTGTTGATAGATTTGGAAATTTCTTCGGGCACGTCCCAACGGTCAGCCGGGCTGCGGTCCGCCGCGCGGCCAGCTTTGATGCGGCGCGTGAAATAAATGTTCTCGTCGCGGTTTTCAGTGAGTCCTGTAAAGATCAATGTCTCCTCGTCGGCAGTCATCACCGGGAAATACTGCGTTCCCAGGAAATTCACCGTGTCGCCCAATGATCTTTTCTCAATAGGAA
Organism: Dyadobacter sp. 22481; assembly: GCF_052044875.1. Lineage (NCBI taxonomy): Bacteria > Pseudomonadati > Bacteroidota > Cytophagia > Cytophagales > Spirosomataceae > Dyadobacter > Dyadobacter sp. 22481. The sequence continues at coordinate 346,869 of NZ_JBQENV010000005.1, read as the reverse complement.
GCGGGTTTTTAACAGCCTGCTGCGCAAACTTAGACGAGGCCACCGACTTTTCCGCCAATCTGCCCAAACTGGATTTGGCGGGGAACAATGCAGAGGCCTTCTCGAAGTAGAACTGCGCTGAATCGTAGCGCTGCACGTTGAAATGGTCACGGCCGATCCACTGAAAGGCTGCTGCCGATTGCGGCGCGGCAGGTTTGAGACTTATGGCCTTGTAATAATGTTTGCGGACGAGATCGCTCTTTCTTTGCAGTTCGTAAACCTGCGCGAGCCGCAGGTGGGTGTCATAGCTGTTGGGCTCGATTTCGAGCACTTTCTCAAACAGTTCAGTTGCTTCGGGGAGATTTCTTTCTTGCCAGGCCTTTTGTGCCTTGTCGTATACTTGCCTGGCTGTTCTGGATAATGTAACGTCCTGAGCTGAAACGGATTGGAGTGTGGTGAAGCCTAGTGCGATGCAGAAAAGAAATACCCGGTGCATTATGGAATGTTCATAAACTTGTGAGTTTGTAACGACATTTTCCATTTGGGATTGTCTTTGATATAGTCAATTATCAAAGGCAACATCACCTCCTGCTTACTCCATTCGGGTTGGAGAAGCAACGTACAGTCAGGCGAAACTTTGGCGGCATGTTCTTCGGCGAAGTCGAAATCGCTTTTATTGTAAATGATCGCTTTCAACTCGTCGGCATTCTTATAAATATCCCGGTGAGGCGTCTTAAATTTTTTGGGCGAAAAACACACCCAGTCCCAATGCCCCGTGAAAGGATACACGCCCGAGGTTTCGATATTGGTTTTGAACCCAGCCGCTTGCAATGCACTCGTTAAACCGTCAAGATTGTACATTAATGGCTCTCCACCGGTAATTACTGCTAATCGACCGGGAAACTGCAATGCGCCGTCCACGATCGCTTCAATATCAAATTTGGGATGGATGCTCGCATCCCAGGACTCCTTTACATCGCACCAATGGCAGCCTACATCGCAGCCGCCGAGCCGGATGAAATAGGCGGCACGACCGCTGTGCTGGCCTTCACCCTGCAAGGTGTAGAAGGCTTCCATCACCGGCAGCTCTGATGTAACGATAGGCAAAGTTTCAGTAAGCAAAATCTTGAAATTCTTAATGTTGTAAAAATGGGTAACACGCCGCGTCAGCGGAAAAATCCCGTAAAGGTACAAAATTCAAACTTCCTGCTTCCGATATTGGTTCTTTCAAATAGTAGCATATTTGCATTATGAACATAGTACCCATCCATCAGCAGGAAGTGATTTGCGCGCTTGCCACGCCCTCGGGCGTAGGCGCGATAGGTGTTATACGTGTGTCGGGCCTGGGCGCTATTGCCATGGTCAACAGCGTTTTCAAGGGTAAAAACCTCGAAAAGGTCGAAACCCACACCGTGCATTTCGGCACTATCAACGCCGGTGGCGAAATCATCGACGAAGTGCTCGTCTCGGTTTTCAAAACGCCCCGCTCATTTACCAAGGAAGATTCCGCAGAAATTTCCTGCCACGGTTCCGACTACATTATCCGCCAGATATTAAAGGTATTGATCACCAAAGGCGCGCGCATTGCCAAACCAGGCGAGTTCACCCAGCGTGCCTTCCTGAATGGCCAGTTCGACCTGGTGCAGGCCGAAGCCGTCGCCGACTTGATCGCCGCCGACTCGCAAGCCAGCCACAAAACTGCATTGAACCAGCTCCGCGGCGGATTTTCCAAAAAACTGGCCTCGCTGCGCTCCGAGCTGATCCATTTCGCCTCTATGATCGAGTTGGAGCTCGATTTTGGCGAAGAAGACGTTGAATTCGCCGAGCGCGACGATTTGCGCAGGCTGATTGTGGCGCTGCAAACGACCATCGAGCCGCTGATCAGCTCATTTGACTTTGGCAATGCCATCAAGGAAGGGGTTCCGGTAGCTATTATCGGCTCGCCGAACGTGGGTAAATCGACACTCTTGAATGCATTGCTGAATGAGGAGAAAGCAATTGTCACGGCCATTGCAGGTACTACACGCGACGTGATCGAAGACACCATTGTGCTGGATGGGTTGAAATTTCGCTTTATTGACACAGCGGGCATTCGGGAGACAACCGATGTTGTGGAATCTATTGGCATCGAGCGCTCGAAAGCGGCTATGGACAAAGCAGATATTGTTATTTTCCTTTTTGACAGCCTTGAAACGCTGGCTGAGAACCGCGCATTGAAGGCATTGCTGCCAGCTAATAAGGAAGTTCTTTTTGTGTTGAATAAAACCGATATTAATCCTTCGCTGGCAACGGAACTGCTTGGTGAAGACTCTGATATTGTTCCTATTTCTGCCCATACGCAGCAAAACCTCTCTGCGCTCACACGGAAGCTGGTTTCACTGGTTCACGGCCAGGCGGCCGGCGACACGGTTGTGACTAATTTGCGGCATTATGAGCATTTGATCAAGACCAACGCGTCGCTAACCGATGTTTTAAATGGGTTAGCGCTGGGCGTTACCGGGGATTTTCTGGCGCAGGATATCCGATTGGCGCTGCATCATTTGGGGGAGATTACGGGGACGATTGTTACGGATGATTTGCTGGATAATATATTTTCGAAGTTTTGTATCGGCAAATAAGTAGATAAAATACTCGTAAGGAATAATATACAAACGGCTGAAAATTAGATAATTGATCTAAATTTTCAGCCGTTTTCTTTTTGCTCTTCTCCCGGTGATTTACTAGATTTTTGTCCCTCGTTTGTCCCTCAGGATCAGACGATTTCGAAAGGGAGAAAAATAGGAGAAATTACTTCTCTTATTTACGCTTAAATTATCTTATTTGATCTGAACGCATTTAAGCACGTTTATGAGTTCCAACATTTCCATCACCAGAATTTGTCAGCACTGCGGTAACGAATTCACAGCCAAAACGACGGTGACAAAATTTTGCGGCGATCAGCATGCAAGAAAGCATTTAGGACTTTTGAGGACTGCCGCTTGGCAGTCCTTTAATCACAATTAGACTCATTCGGCTAGGTTTTGGTCAATGAAAGAGAGTACTTTACAAAATCTAGTAAAATCCTCCTCCAGTCCAATATGATAAAAGCTCTACTTCCTACAAAAAGTAAGTCTTCTCAATTCTCTATCCCGTTTCGAATTTCGACTTTCTTGCTGCTCTTTTTACACCTGACCGTTTGTTCATCAGGAGCGTTTGCGTTACCGGTTGACCCCGGGACAATATATTATGTAACCGAGTTCGGTTCGGGTTCGAAATCGGGCCTTTCCTGGGCGGATGCAAGTCCTTATCCCCAGGCTATGTTCAATAACAGCGTCAGCGGTGATGAGATATGGGTGGCCGCTGGCACATACCACATTGCACCGGGTGAAGACGGTTTTAGATTGACCGAGGGAGTGAAGGTCTACGGCGGTTTTGCCGGTACAGAAGGAAGCCTTGCCGAAAGAGACCTGACACTCACCGATAACAGAAGCATCCTGACTGCCGGGGGGAGTAATAAATATGTCCTGGCCAATAGTAACGGCTTTACAGCCGCTACTCGGGTGGATGGCTTTACAATCACTGGGGGCACGGAGGCTGGTATCTTCAATTTTGGCTCCTCCCCGACGTTGGTCAATTTGACGATCACAGGTAACAATGGCGTTGGTATAGCAAATCTTGAATTCTCCTCTCCGGTCCTGATCAACTGCGCTATCATCGCCAATACCAGTTTCCTTGGGGGAATAGTGAATCAGAAATCGTCCCCGGTACTCATCAACTGCACCATTGCCCGTAACGGTTCTGGTGGCCAAGGGAGTGGGATCTATAATGTTGAAAATTCCTCACCCAAAGTACGTAACAGCATCATTGTTGGCAGGAGCGATGGTATAAAAAACGTGTCAAGCAGCACAGCGGATATTCAGCACAGTATGGTGTTCATCGAAAACTATTTCGATTCGAACGGTAATCTCATTCCAAATAACAAAGATCCCTTTTTTGTGGATCTGGCAGGGGGGGATTTCAGATTGCAGCGTTGCAGCCCGGCTGTGAACACTGGCAGCGATGCATATTATGCCAGCGGCCAGATACCCGATATATCCACTGTCACAACTGACCTGGATGGCAACCCCCGTTTTTATAACCTGAGCGTAGTGGACATGGGGGCTTACGAATACCAGGGCGACCGCGGTGCTGCCGGATTGCCGGGAGTTTGGTATGTGAAAGAGGGTGGAACAGGCACAGGATTGAGTTGGGAATGCGCGATGAGCGACCTTCAGACAGCCCTCTTTTTTGCTGTTAGCGGTGAGCAGATATGGGTAGCTGGCGGCATTTATGAAGCTGCGAGTGGCGGAACTTTCGCCATGAAAGAAGGAGTAAAGATATACGGTGGTTTTGCCGGAACGGAGGGAAGTCTCGCTGACCGGGATCTATCTATCACCGCCAATAAGAGTGTGCTGCGACGAAGCAGTGGCCCTGTGATTGAAAATATCAACGAAAGATTAACGACAGCTGCTGTGTTAGATGGTTTTACGATTACTGGCGGATCCGTTGGGATGATAAACCTGCAAGCCTCCCCAATGTTGGTCAATGTGGTTATCACGGGCACTACTGATGGCGGCATGGCAAATGCAGAGTCCTCCCCATACCTGATCAACTGCGCTATTATCAAAAATAGAACTCTCTTTGGAGCGATGGTGAATCAGAAATCTTCTCCGGTATTGATCAACTGCACGATTGCCGATAATTATTCTACTGGTCCGGGAAGTATCGGGGTGTATAACGCTCAAAATTCCTCACCTATAATCCGTAACAGTATTATTTACGGCAATCAGAATGGGGTATACAACGAAAATGCTTCCACTGCAACGATTGAATACAGCCTGATAGAAACGAACAAATCATTTCCGACGAATCCTCCGACCGCGGATATCGATCCGCTTTTTGTAAATGCAGTGGGAGGTAACTACCGGTTACAGCCCTGTAGTCCTGCTGTTAACAAAGGGTTTAATTACTTTCAATCCGGCCAAACCCCGGACCTTTCGGGCATCATTACCGATCTGGTCAGCAAGCCAAGATTGGCTGAGTCAGCGGTAGATATGGGGGCTTATGAGTTCAGCGGCGCATCACGCACACTTGCGCTCGACGGCGATGAGTCTGTGGGTACTGTTTCCGGTGATTTTGTTCTAGCTACCAGTGGATCAGGATGCAAGGTACTGGCTTATGTGTCCCCCAATGGAGGCGCAGCCCTGAATGGAGCCATCACTGCGAAAGTATGGGTGGCTGGTACTCAGCCGGTACACTTCCTGAAACGCCACTATCAGATTACTCCTGCTACCAATGCAGCTAATGCTACTGCAAAAGTGACCCTCTATTTTACACAACAGGAATTCACGGATTTCAATGAGGCGAATCCTACCAAACTACCAGTTGACGCCGCAGATGTGGAGAATTACAAAGCGAACCTGCGCATTGAAAAGCGTACGGGCGTGAGCGGTGATGGTTCAGGATTACCGGATTCTTACTCGGGCTCCATTGCTACTTTCACACCCTCGAAAGCGAATGGGAAAGTGGAGTGGAATGCCGACGCCAACCGCTGGGAAGTAAGTTTTGACGTGACAGGTTTCAGTGGATTTTTCGTCAAAACCATCGATTCTGTCTTACCGCTACATCTGATCAGTTTTACCGCCCGAAAAGAAGAAGGAGGCAACCTGTTGCAATGGAGCACTGCAAGCGAAGTCAATACCGACAATTTTGAAATACAGAAGAGTGGCGACGCTAAGAAATTCATCAAAATTACGACCGTCGAAGCAGGAGGTAGTGGAGATCATCAATATAGCTACAATGACCGGACGGCTGATAGGGCGGTTTATTACCGTTTGAAAATGTCGGATCTGGATGGTACTTATACATTTAGCAAGATCGTTTCGGTTGGAGGTAACGGAGATTTCACCAGCGTTTATCCAAATCCGGCAGGAGCAATGGTTACCTTTTATGTAAATGATGCCTTGCTAAAAAGCACGGTTAATTTATACGATCTCAGCGGACGGAAGCTGCAAAGCATTGTAATCACGGCCAATCAGCAAGGAATGGACATTAAATCGCTGACGAATGGGCTCTATATTTTAAAATTTGCTGATGGTACTACGCAGAGATTTGTGAAAGAATGATTTAACCTGCAACCTGTTTAGGCAGGTTGTAGGTTTGGCCATCGAAAGGTGGTGCTTTACAAAATCTTATAACTTCCTCTTTAAGTACCATATGGATCCAACTTTACTTCCTGCAAAAAGCAAGTGGCGCTTGTTTTCTTCTTCCTTGCGAATGCCAGCCGTCTTATCGCTTTTGCTAGTGCTGACGGGGTTTTCGTCTGGCGCTTATGCATCAAGATTTTATGTGCGGGTAACCGCGACAGGTTCGGGGAATGGCTCGGGCTGGGGCGATGCGAGCAGCAACCTTCAGGGCATCATCAATGCCGCTTCAAGTACAGATGAAGTATGGGTCGCGGGCGGCACTTACCAGCTTGCGAGTGGGCAGTCGTTTGCCATGAAGGAAGGGGTGAAAATTTATGGCGGCTTTGCTGGCACAGAGGTAAATCTGACCGGCCGTGACCTGACTATTACGGCCAATAAAAGCATCTTGCAAGGCAACGGAGCCAGCGTCATTGTGAATAATAATAATCTTCTCACGAATGCAGCGCTTCTGGATGGTTTTACCATTACCGGTGCTTCCAATGCGGCTGGCATTGCGAATACTTCGTGTTCGCCGACGTTGGTTAATTTGACCATCAGCGGCAATACGGCCGGAGGAATTTCCAATGAAACAGCCTCGCCGGTACTGATCAAATGTAATATCACTGGCAATACCGCTTCTGATTTCGGCGGCGGGATTGAAAATACCGGTTCCTCGCCAATCCTGACTTATTGCGCGATTACCGGCAACACAGCACCGCAGGGTGGAGGGATATACAATTCGGCTTCCTCTCCTACACTTACCAATTGTACGATTGGCGGCAATACGGGGACAGGGGGTATGTACAATACCAGTAATTCTTCTCCCAAACTGCGTAACAGTGTCGTTTCAGGCAACAAAAGTACTGTCGGTAATAACAGTAACATCAGAAATGACTTCACCTCTGCAACAGCTGTTAAGTACAGCCTCGTACAGAACAGCTTTGTCGCGGGGGACGACACCAGCAATCCGGCCGATCATAATATTCCGGGCGATGCCAGTGCGGTTTTTGTCGATCCTGCCGCAGGAAATTATCGCTTGCAACTTTGCAGTTATGGTTTGAATAAGGGCAGTAATACTTATTACGCAAACGGGCAAACGCCTGATTTATCTGCTCTTACCACTGATCTGGATGGTAATCCCCACTTTTACAACGATGGCGTTGCAGACATGGGAGCTTACGAGTACCAGGGTAACCCACCAACAGGCGTTACAGGCGTTTCATTTGTGAAAGTGGGCGGAACGGGCTCAGGAGCAAACTGGGGATGTGCGGCTGGCAATTTACAGGTCGCGATTACTTCGGCATCAAGCGGTGAACAAGTGTGGGTAGGTGGCGGCACGTACCAGCCGACGCGGAGCCAGTCTTTCAACCTGAAAGAAGGAGTGAAGATTTATGGCAATTTTAATGGCACGGAGCTAGCGCTTGCTGACCGGGATTTGAAACTCGTAGCTAACAAAAGCATCATGCAGGGGAACAATGCCATGGTGATCAGAAATGAAAACCAGAACCTCACGACTGCTTCTTTATTGGACGGGTTTACAATTACAGGTAGTGCCTTCGGCCCTGCCATCAACAATGTGTCATCCTCTCCAACGCTCGCCAATTTGATCATCACCGGTAATAATTATGCCGGGGCAATGTCCAACCAACAATCCTCGCCTGTCCTGATCAATTGCGCTATTATAGACAATGTATCTATTAACTCCGGGGCAGCAATGGCTAATTTTGGATCCTCACCAATCCTGATCAATTGCACGATTGCAGGGAACGCATCCTCAGGCACCTCGGCATTTGCTATCCGGAATGCCGATAATTCTTCTCTCACAGTACGTAACAGCATTGTTTACGGCAACACGAGGGGGACACTTCTGGTTGGTATAGGCAATGAGGCAGGGTCTACTACTGTGATCAAGTACAGCCTGGTGCAGTCAGAAAACAATCTCAATGCGGATGATCATAATTTTCCGGGTAATGCCGATCCGCTTTTTGTGGATGCTGCCACAGGAAATTACCGTTTGCAGCTTTGCAGTCCGGGTATCAACTCAGGCAATAAAGCTTTTTATGCCAATGACCAGTTGCCCAATATATCCGCTTTTACGACCGATCTGGATGGTAACGCTCGTTTTTATAGCAATGGCCTCGCAGATATGGGCGCTTATGAATACCAGGGTGACCCGGAGGTAGGCGTTGCAGGTGTCTGGTATGTGAAAGCCGGGGGAACGGGGTCCGGAAAGAGTTGGGATTGTCCGATAGGCAGTTTAGAAGTAGCCATCAATGTCAGCAAAAGCGGTGAACAGATCTGGGCAGCGGGCGGTATTTACCAGCCAACCCGTAATTTGTCTTTCAAATTGAAAGAAGGGGTAAAGATCTATGGCAATTTCGAGGGCACGGAAGAAAGTCTCGCTGACCGGGATTTGTCTGAAACTGCAAACAAGAGCACCATGCAGGGTAACAATGCAAGGGTTATAAAGAATGATGGCCTGAACCTCACTACCGCTGCTTTGTTGGATGGGTTTACGGTTACCGGCAGTGTTGCCGGTCCTGCTATCGACAACAATTCATCCTCTCCGATGCTGGCCAATGTGATCATCACCGGTAACTTTCAGGGCGGGGCATTAGCGAACGTGGGATCCTCGCCTGTACTAGTCAACTGTGCGATTATTGATAATGGGTCTCCTGCTAATGGCGCAGCTGTTTATAATTCGGGATCTTCGCCTGTACTGATCAATTGCACAATAGCGGGGAATATAAACTCATCTGCCGGTGTTGGTATTATCTACAATACGAATAGCTCTTCTCCTAAAATGCGTAACAGCATTGTTTATGGTAATGAAACTGGCATAATCAACGAGCCAGGATCCAGTATGGATATTCAATACAGCCTGGTGCAGGGTTCGGCCGTTGATCCGGCCAATCATAATATTTCCGGAGATACCGACCCGCTTTTTGATGATGCTGCCAACGGGAATTACCAGCTGAAACTTTGCAGCCCGGCACTGAACATAGGAAGCAACAGCTTTTATGCGAGCGGCCAAACGCCAGATATATCCACGACCACCACGGACCTGCTTGGTAACCCGCGCTTTTACAATAGCGGTGCGACGGACTTGGGTGCTTATGAATACCAGGGCAATCCTCCGACAGCGGGTGTTGCGGGCGTGTCTTATATCAAATCAGGTGCAACGGGTTCGGGAGGGAGCTGGGATTGCGCGGCGGGTAATGTGCAGGTCGCCATTAATTCTGCTGCAACGGGCCAGCAGGTTTGGGTAGCTGGTGGTACTTACCAGCCAGCGAGTGGAACGGCTTATAGCATGAAGGAAGGTGTGAAAATTTACGGTGGTTTTGCAGGTACGGAAGCTAGCCTTACCGAACGAAACCTGGCCATCACCACCAATAAAAGTATCTTGCAGGCAAACGGATCCAGTGTGTTGATCAACAATGGGCTTACTCTCACGACTGCCTCGGTGCTGGACGGCTTTACGATCACAGGTGTCGTCAATGCTCCCGCCGTCCAGAACCTTGCGGGTTCATCGCCAATGTTTGCTAACCTGAAAGTCACTGGTAACAATGGTGCTAATTCTTTTGGAGGAATCTACATATACAGTTCCTCCCCGGTGCTTATCAATTGCGCTTTCACCGGCAACAGCTCCGTTTCTGATGGTGGAGGGGTATTAGTTTCAAGCGCCTCGCCCATACTGACCAACTGCCTGATTGCCGGGAACACAGCCAATAATGGCGGAGGCATCCTGATCTCAAATTCGTCCGTTGTAATGACCAATTGTACCATTGTGGGCAATACAGCTACCGGCCAGGGTGCGGGTATTTGCAATTACAGTAGTCTCATCTCCAAGCTGCGCAACAGCATTGTGTATAATAACAATAGGGACAATTTCAACAATGCCAATCTGTCCATCGAGTACAGCCAGGTGCAGGGAGAAAGCAGCACCAGTAACCACAATATTGCCGGTAGTACCAATCCGCTTTTTATCGACGCCGCCGGAGGTAATTACCGGCTGCAACCATGCAGCCCGTTGCTTAACAGAGGGTATAACTTCTTCGCAGCTGGCCAGGCCCTGGATCTGACGGGCATTACCACCGATCTGGACAACAATCCCAGAATGCGTGAAAATGGGGTAGATATGGGAGCCTACGAATTCGGCGGGGCCGCGCGTGAGCTAGCTTTGGACGGCAATGAAGCTGCTGCGACTGTTTCCGGGGATCTTATTCTTACTACCAACGGGTCAAATTGCAAGATACTGGCCTATCTGTCGCCCAATGGTGGAGCGCCGGTAAACGGTTCCATCACTGCCAAGGTATGGATAGCAAACAGCCAGCCGGTAAACTTCCTGAAAAGACATTACCAGATCACCCCAGCGACCAATGCCGCCAGTGCCACTGCCAGAGTGACCCTGTATTTTACCCAACAGGAATTCACGGATTTCAATGTGGGAAGCGCCATCAAATTGCCGGTGAATGCCGAAGATGCGGAAAATTACAAGGCCAACCTCCGCATCGAAAAGCGCTCCGGAACGACCAACGATGGTTCAGGGCTGCCGGATTCTTATACTGGCTCCATTGCGACTTTCAAGCCTTCGGAAGCGAATGGAAATGTAGTGTGGAACGCCGATGCTAATCGCTGGGAAGTAAGTTTTGATGTGACGGGTTTCAGTGGATTTTTTGTCAAAACCATTGAGTCCGCTTTGCCGCTGCATCTGATCAGTTTCACCGCCAGCAAGGAAGCCGGAAGTAACCTGCTCCAATGGAGCACGGCCAGTGAAGTCAATACGGATAATTTTGAAGTTCAAAGCAGTGTCAATGCGAAGAATTTTGGCAAGATCGCCGTCGTCTCCGCAGCGGGCAGCGGGGATCATCAGTACAGCTACGTTGACCGGACGAATTACGGCGGGACGATCTATTACCGTCTCAAAATGTCCGACAGAGACGGGACTTTTACTTATAGCAAAATCATCTCGCTGACTGGCGACAATAATTTCGCATCCGTATATCCCAATCCGGCAGCAGTTGCGGTAACGTTCCAGGTTAGCAATGCTTTGCTGAAAACCACGGCTACATTATATGACGCAAATGGCCGAAAGTTGCAAACAATGGTGATCACCACCGGCCAACAACAGATCAACATCCGGTCACTGGCCAGTGGATTGTACATTTTGAAATTTGCAGACGGGACGACTGAAAGATTTGTGAAGGAGTAAAAAGGGTGTCTTAGATTGGAGATTCCGGTGAAAATTTTACCGCCATTCGGAGCTGTATGGAATATGTACTAGACAAACCTTACGAATATATACCCTACGACTTTTTGTATTTTACCTGATGAGAATTTAGATTATTCCGTAAAGAGCTGAGTCGGAATCGTACAAAAACATGCTTTTTACGCAAAAAAAGCACTTCTGGAAAGGATTAAAATGAAAAAAGCCCCATTTTGGACTGAACCCCAAAAGTTGGACGTTTTTTGAAATTAACGATTAGTGTGATTTCGGGGCTTTCATAATTTGCCGTCCGCATGCAATAGGTGTCTGCTCCCTTGCCAAACTTTCGGAAAGCCTGATCAAGATCTGCTACACTGTTCATTGTATTTTCAGACTGGAAGGAGCGGATTGTTCATTTCTGATCTGCATGACGGTTTTACTTGTGGTGTACTTTGTACAGTCCTAATCGTTTGCGTGTACCTCGCGAAATATGGATGCTGTGAAGCGGCACTGATGAAAGTGTTATTTGTAGGTTACATAATCGCTGGATTTTGTAATTTACAAATAACACTTTTATAGGTGACTCATTAACGAGGTGTCTGATGGATAGTACATGTAATCGATTTAGGATCCCACGAGTTATTCATTATGCAAATCTGGGCGGCTTAGAGTTAGGCAGAACATAAGCTTGGGGACCGGCCGCGGCACCAATAATTGGTTGAGGTTGATAAACTTCTGTGTTGAAGATATGTAGATTTAGGGCATGGAGAGTAAAATTGAGATTTACCGAAGTCTGGACGGAGAAGCGTCTATTAATGTAGTATTTGAAGAAGATACTGTTTGGCTGACTAATTCGCAGCTGGTGACGCTGTTTGGTTCAAGCAAGGCTAACATAAGTGAGCACATAAAGCATATTTTTCAATCGGATGAACTGGATGAAGTCGGAACTGTTCGGAATTTCCGAACAGTTCAACAGGAGGGTGTCCGGTTAGTAGCGCGCGACAGGATTCACTATAATCTTGATGTCATCATCGCGGTGGGATACAGAGTGAATTCTAAACTAGGAACTCAATTCAGGCAATGGGCAACCCAGCGCTTAAAGGACTTTCTTGTAAAAGGTTATGCGATTAATGAGACCAGATTAAAGCAAAAGCAACAACATATTCAACTGCTACAAGACGGTGTTCGGATTCTTAGCCGGGCGATCGAAGAAAAAGTGAGCTTGGAGGGTTTGAGCTGGCTTGCCACTTTTGCAAAAGGACTGACACTATTGGACGATTACGACCACGAACAACTGGACAAGAATGGTCGGACCATTCGCCCGGCAATTTATCCGGATTTGACGGAATATCATGCTGTCGTCGAAGTTATGAAGGCGAACTTCGATTCAGCAGTGTTTGGAAAAGAAAAGGATGAAAGCTTTCAAAGTGCTATCGCACAAATCGGCAAGGGTTTCGCCGACGAAGATTTTTACCCATCAGTCGAAGAAAAGGCTGCGACTTTGCTGTACCTAATCATTAAGAATCATAGCTTTGTAGATGGCAACAAACGTATTGCTGCGGCATGCTTCCTGCTATTTCTAGAAAGGAACAATTTACTAATATCTGACGATAGTCGCCCGATTGTAAGCAACGAGGCATTAGCCAGCTTCACCTTGTTTGCGGCAGCAAGCAAGCCGGAGGAGATGGAGACAGTAAAAAATCTCATCATCAGTATACTCAACAGAAACCAGTAGTTTTTGTGTCTTATTTGGTTCTTGTATTGGTTAATTGATTGGTAGTAAGGGTGTTGTATATTTTGTATCGGAAAGTAATTGTTGAAATTGGCACAAAATTGAAACTATGGGCGAGCAGGATATCCGTTGGGGACAGCGCTTTGAAAATTATAAAAAGGCACTAAAAAAGTTGGGCGAAGCCGTGAAGCTCGATGCCGAACGTCCGTTGAGCGAGCTGGAAAGGCAAGGGATTATACAAGCATTCGAATACACGCACGAGCTGGCCTGGAAGGTGATGCAGGACTTTTTTGTATATCAGGGCAATACTGAAATCAGGGGATCAAGGGATGCGACGCGGCAGGCTTTTAGTACTGATTTGATCTCAGACGGAGACAATTGGATGGAAATGATCAAAAATAGAAATCTTGCCAGCCACACCTACAACGAAGAGATCTCCGATGAGATTTACACAAATATTATTGACCGGTTTTACCCGTTGTTTGTGAAGTTTCAGGAAACGATGGAGCGTATTAAATTGCAACATGACTAATGCACGGATTATCAGAAAAAACCGTCAGTAGCATTCAGGGGGTGTTTGCTAAGCATCCCGAAGTAGAGCAAGCCATTCTATACGGATCGCGTGCGAAAGGGAACTACCGAAACGGCTCCGATATTGATTTGGCTTTGGTAGCGCCGGGGCTCGATCTATCTCAGTTGTTTAAAATTGAACTGGAACTGGATGATCTAATGCTTCCTTATAAAATTGATCTTTCTGCTTATCACAAAATTGAAAACACGGAGCTGATCGGTCATATTGATCGGGTAGGGGTGGTTTTTTTTGAGAAGGGTTGATCGATTGTCCACGTTTCTTAACAGTTCAGGACCCACAACGTACCTTCAAGGTTGGGTGAACATGGAGGCTAGCTTTTCTAGGGCCTTCGCCTGCGCCCTTTTATAGTTGTGAAAGTCGCCTCTGGTGTTGGTCTGGATAAGCCAAACTTCGTCGCAGTTTCGCTCTCAATGTCAACAGGGGTTCGAGACTTCACGGTGATTTTAAAGCTAACTTCTGTGATACCCTCAGGTATGTTGGTGTAGATGGTGTTTTCGGTTTCTCCGAAGAGGCTTGTCAGCTCAATTTCTAAAATTTCCGAAATGCGAAATAATTGGGAGAGCGTCATTTCTCCGGCGCCGTGTTCCAACTTCTGATATTCTTCATCAGACATGTTCAGAACCGCAGCCGTTTCATCTGCATTGACTCCACTTGATTTTCGGATTCTTACCAATTTTTTGGTATGCGTCCGATAGAACCATATTTTAACAGATCTATGTAGTTCGTAATCTTGTTTCATGAAAAATGAGACAGAAAGAATGCGTGAGCTGTACGATCAGTGGCAGCCGCAAGGGATAAGCAAACAGGCTGCTTTTTGCAATCGGAATACTATGGGATACCATAAATTCAATTACTGGGTTAAAAAATTCCGCGGCAAGCATGTGGCCACCATGCCAGCGACCCGTGGTGGCCTTTTCTATTGTTGGAGATACCTTAAAATATAGCCGCCAACACGTTCGCGCACTTATTCCGTGTCCAAGGGATTAAAGGTGCTTCTATTTTATAATTTTATTCGAATCTCGCCGCTCGATGTTTTGTATAAACTTCCCGTTGTTAGGCCACCTGCGGCTGCTGCGGATTCACTGGCGAAAGTTGGCAGATTAGACATCTTAACGGAATTTGAAAATGTCCATGCGGCTGAAACAACTTGAGCCTGCGTTTTTAGCCAGGCCCACCAATTGAAAAGCTTCGACCTTGAAACTACTTTGCTGTCTTCTGAAACTGATGCTGAAATCTGTGTTTCAGCATCACTGGCTATCAGAGTCTCATCTAAAACCCAGGTATATACGCCTGAAATACTTTTGCAAGTGTACCGGGTGGTGCCATTGCTGGCAATAACCATAACGGAGTGATCTGAGTAGAATGCGTTGGCATCTTGCAAAGAACCGTAGCCAATATTTACATAAGGTCCGGCGGGGGAAAGGATTTTTTTGTTATTAAGTAACAATATTTTCTTATCTGATGTGTACCAACCAATATAGCTATTTCCGGTCGCAGCGCCCGACATTATTGTATTTCCAGTTACTTTTAGCTCATCGCCATAAAGACGGATTTGAGATGAAGTAGCATCTTTGACAAGATTAATTTTGTTGTCCTGAATTGTTCCCCTCTTACTATCTATATCAACTATAACAGCGTAACTAGCGAGCGTCACATGGTTGTTGGTAAAAGTATTATTACGAATCAAAAAGTCCTGAGAGTTAATAATTTGGATACCTGGACTGATTAAAGCGGTTCCCATATCACCCGGAGAGGTCAATTCGTTTTCTTCGATGACCAGTCCGCCATCAGATTCTTCCCAATAAATATTACCCCCCGAAAGGTAGTTTTTGCGAATGCTGACATTTCTATTTTTACTACCAAGATTAGCATCAACGTCAACCTGAATAATTTGTACGCCTAACGGTGCGGTGGCATGATGTACAAAAATCTTGTTTCCCTCAATTCGATTTTCCCCAAAATACTTTTCGTAAAAAATCAATCCTTTGAAAGTCAGGCTTTCTGTGCCCTGATAATTAATTATAATGGTATTATCGATTACATCTATGCCTCCATCGCGAAATTGGGCGCCCAACGTGTTGAAACTATAAACAGTATTATTTATTGCTTTGCCTCTCGCGTTGGCATGATAATCCAGCGGAGCAGTATTACCTAGCGTTTTCAAGCCGTAGCAGATGTTACTGTCCATAATAAGTCCGGTCGACATGAACCTTCGGTCGGAAGTGGCCAAGGAATGTTTACATTCTGAAACCCTGTTTTTGAACAGCGTCACATTATGACCAGTCATTGAAATTCCGTAGCCAATGGGCGAAGAACCTACAAGATTGGAGTATCCATCTACATCCAGCTGTTGGACAAAAGTATTGATGTTTGAGTCAATGATTAGCCCTATTTGGCCTAGCCCATTACCACGATATTTCCCGCCTGTTACTTTTGCATTGGTGCAATAGCTTAATGACAATGAGCCAAATACCTGAGATGTTCCAGGTGTTCCAAATGTCCCATGATCAAAATTTAAATCTGAAATTTCAATAGCATCTAAGGTTTTATAGGTATAGATTTTAGTACCCGTGAATGGTTCAATTGCCGCGTCAGTCATTGTTACTACATCTCCAACAATTCTTTTTATTTGAGAAAGGTGCCCAGAGCTGTAAAGCGGGTTTGTCAGCTCGCCCTTAGGGTAACTTCCTGGTCCTTCAATGCGAACCATGTCACCCACTCGCAGTAATGTGCTTGCGTTAGCCATTGTAAATTCTGCTGATCCATCATAGATATTGATGGAAACAGAGGTATTGGAATAAATGGGGGTTGTATTACCAGTACGCATAATAAAACGTTCAGCAGGCAAAGAGAAATCGCTCCTGGCTTTTATAGTGGCGTTGGCCCCTATAATTTTTGTATTAGAATTTTTGATAAGTAATTGCCCGCCAACTGCGTAAATAGCATTTTTTCGAAACAGATAATCATAGCCGGGAACATCCAGACATGCCTGGATTGCTGCACTGTCATCTGTTATGCCGTCTCCTTTAGCTCCAAACATTTCAGGAGTTAAATAGTCAGTATCAATCAAATACCTGCGGGTACTATCGCGTACTAGCACTGTGACGGAGTTGTCTAGTGCAATACTTAATGAATCATAGCGGTAGGTATAGACACGGTCGTTATATAAAATTTTAACAACATCTGCATCACCCGCTAGTCCCGCTCTCAGGCTTTCTTTTGTCATGAAGGGCACAAATTCCGGAGTATCAAGAACCATTGTTTCGGAAGATTTCCTGGCGTCCTCAGATGAGGCCTCGGGCTCCCTGGTAGTATATGATAACGAAGCGCTGTAAATAAACTGACTTTGATCTGTTGCATCTTGACTTCCTCGAAGCAGCGAAAATTTGTTGGCCTTGCTGACTGAAACAAATTTACCCTTGACCGAGTAGGTGGCTACGGGCTTCGAAGGGGAAAGGGTTGCCCCAATGTAATCCCGATAGGAGCCACCGGTTGTTACAAAGCCCTCAGGGAATATCATTTTAATCTTGAACGAGTAATTTTCCTTGAAAACAAAAACGGTGTTGGAAGGGAAATCTAGTAATTGAGCGGTGATCACCATTTCCATTTCCTCTCCAAGTTGAAGCTGAGTGGCCTTGGTTTCCAGTGTGAATTTGATGGGATCAATTGATTGACCTTTTACAATGGCTTTGTTTAGAAGCAGTGACAGGCAAAAGAAAAAAGTTAGAAGTGCTTTCATTTTCGTTGAGTTAATAGATTAATACTAGTGGTAAGATAGTTTTTTTTATCGCGCCGTGCCTTCGTAATACCCAACCTTTTCAGAAAAACCTTTACGTTGAGCCCCGCCAAGGCGGCAATGTCCTTTTTCTGATATGCAATATGACGACAGCTAACGCGACCAAGTAGGCTTCTTCTTCCAGTCACTGTCGGAGAAAGTTCAAAATGCGGGCTTCGTCTTCGATAATCAGGATTCGCATGGTATAAGTTGTGACATTAAAATCACTGTATACGAAGTAAGTAAGAAGCAATGGAATAGCTATGCCGATGTCTCTTAAGATATTTTTAAATATCAGAGAGCGCACCGTCCGATAGCCAGTGTCTGTGCCCCTACCGCGGCCTCTGTGCATGGCCACCATTTGGCTTTGGCGGATGGCTATGTGACTAATGGCACAAACAAGACGTTTGTAAATGTTTAACTTAGCCGTTATCAGCAGCGTTGTCTGCTATGGCCACTTTTCTCAGCTGTGATGGAATTTTTCGAAATGGTTGCCGGAATCGGGCTGGAAAATTTGCGGTGAGTTGAATCATACACAGGATATTTCCTAAGAGCAATGCCCTGGCTGCTCCGTCGATCCTTGTATCCGGGCCTCCCGTCAAAAACAACGCGGCGGTAATCGCAATAACTCCGGTTTTCAAGTAAGTCGCATAAGTGATACCAGAAGTTCTGACTATCAGGACAGCCGTGTCGGGCCCACCTATGCCGGGTTTACTGGTATATCCTTACCGGTCCCATTGCAAACTCAAAAGCCGGATCAAAAGTAGCTGGCCGGCAAAATCATGGCTCTTAGCGGGATTTCTCAAATCCATGTTCAGGCAACTGTTACAGAATTCGACGAGGTTCTCGGCTATTTCCTCACTCACTTCGAAGGCTTTTGACTGGGTTCATCAATGCGGCGCGGACGGTCTGTAAACTGATTGTCGCTAATGCTACAAACGCTGCTAACAACGCGGCCGCCGCAAAAATCCAGAAGCGGATACTTGTTTTATACGCAAAACCATCCAGCCAGCGATCCATTGCAAACCAGGCCACCGGAGCGGCGATGATGAACGCTATACAAACAAGTAGCAGAAAATCCATGGATAACAACGCCACAATACTAGCGGCCGAGGCGCCCATCACTTTTCTGACGCCAATTTCCTTTGTACGCTGAACAGTTGAGTAGGAGGCTAGCCCGAGCAATCCCAGACAGGAAATGAAGATCGCCAGTGACGCGAAACTTACAAAAAGAGCCTCAAAACGCTCGTCGGCCCGATACTGACGGTCATAAAATTCATCGAGGAAATAATAGCTAAAAGGCTGATCAGGATGCATTTGTTTCCATTGATTTTCGATAGCGGAAAGTGTTTGCCTGACATTCTTGCCCTCTATCTGTACGGAAAGAAGCTTCCCGTTCCAGAAGTCGAGCGTACGGAATGTCAACGGTTTGATGTTTTCTTGCAATGACTTAAAATGAAAATCTTTCACGACACCTATAATTGTACCCTGCCGATCCCATTGATCAAATCTCTTTCCGACAGCTTCGCCTGGCGAGGCATAACCAAGCACCCTTGCAGCTGCTTCATTGATGATCAGCGACTGTGTGCTGTCAGTGCCGAACTGTTTTGAAAATGCGCGCCCGGCTACCACTTGCAAACCATACTGAGATATGAAATCATAGTCGACGCGGTATACATCCATATTCCCTGCCTGCATTTGGCCGCTTTTATTTTCTATTCTTGAAAAAGCCTGTGGATTCCAGCCCCCTGGTACTGCCGATGAAGCTGTTGCCGATTTTACCCCGGCTAAACTTGTAATGGATTCTTCAAAAGCATCACGCTCCCGTCCGGTACCTCCTTGAATGACCAATGTTTGATCTTTTGAAAAGCCCAGGTCATAGCCTCTCATAAAATCCAGCTGGGTGTATACCACAATTGTAGCGATAATCATCGCGATCGAGATAGCAAATTGAAGGGTCACCAGCCCTTTGCGCAACATGATACCCTTCATGCTTGTTGTGAATCGACCTTTCAAAACCCGTACCGGTTCAAAGGACGACAATACAAAAGCAGGGTAAATGCCTGAGAGCAGTCCGATCAGCAAAGCTGCTGCGAGCAATATTGCTACAATGGGCAGCTCATAGATTATCCCGGCACTTACCACTTTGCCAGCAAGCTCATTGAAAATCGGAATTAACGCAGCCGATAGGATAATCGATATGAAGAACGCCAGCAAACACATCATCATTGACTCTGCCAGGAATTGACGTGCCAGTGTATTTTTTCCTGCGCCCACCGCTTTTCGCACACCCACTTCCCGAGCCCTTTCTACCGACCTTGCAGTAGTTAGGTTCACAAAGTTGATGCATGCGATGAGCATGATAAAGAGTGCGACCGCGGTGAAAACATAGATATTGTTGATATTTCCGGATTCATCAGCTGGCCGGGTAGAGTGCAGGTAAATGTTTCGAAGCGGTTCCAGCAGCATACGGATCTGCATTTGCTGCTCGGCCATCATCTTTCCTGCGTGACTTTGCAAAAATGCCGGAAATTTCTTCTCCAGTGCAGCGGGGTCCGCGCCTGGTTTAAGCAATACGTACGCGATGGCACCGAAGCTTCCCCATTCGCGTTCGATATTTTTGTCGTGATGGGCTGTGTAGGTGCTCATCGACATAAATATGTCGCCTTTGATCTGTGAATTGGCCGGAGGGTCTTGCATGACGCCGGTCACCTGAGCGGGTTCGCCTTTGTCGCCGAGCAGCAGCGTCTGACCCATCGGGTCGGTACTGCCGAAATATTTTCGCGCGGCACTTTCTGTCATAACAATGCGCAATGGTGCGGTCAATGCGGTTCTGGGGTCTCCTTTTAACAGTTTGAAATCGAAGACCTGAAAGAGGGTCGAGTCTGCCAGCAATACATTCTCTTCTTTGAATTTACGGTCTCCTGTCCGGAAAAGCATTTGGTCTTTTCGAACCCGCGCATAATTTTCAATTTCAGGGAATTCGTTTTGCATATTCGATGCCATTGCCCAAGGACTGATACTATACCGGAGTGTTTCGGAACTGGTCTGGATATCCGTTGAAACGCGGTAAATGCGGTCGGCCTTTGTATTGAATGCGTCGTAAGTCATCTCAAAATGCACATACAATGCGATCAGAAAGCAGGCTGCCATGCCCGCTGAAAGTCCCATGACATTGATGAAAGAAAACATCTTGTGCTTTGCGAGATTACGGAAGGCAATTTTTAAATAATTACGGATCATGGCTATTGGGTAAAATGCAGGTTTAGGATATTTCTCAGGTTGTTTTTTCAACGCAAAAGGACGCATCAGGCTGAATACGTCGAGCACGTAACGCCTACGTGCCTCACGCAATCCGTATGTCCGCAAACGTTGTGCAAAGAGTTCGTAAAGATCGCCTTCAAGTTCATTGACCAGGTGTGGCGCGCAGAACCAGCGTAGTAGGCTGGTGGCCCATTTTGGCGGTTGAGTTTGCTCTTTCATAGCTCAGGCCGGTTTGGGAATAGCAATCCACATGCGGTTCCGGATCTCGCGGATGTTGTCCAAAGCCTTTGTTCCAGCCATCGTAATGGTGAAAAATCGCTTACTACGTCCGCCACGCTCCGCCGTAGCCCCTCCGAGTCTGGATGTAAGCAAACCCTTCTCTTCCAGTCGGGCCAGAGCAGCATGTACTGCGCCCAAGTTCACTGATCTCTGCATTTGTTGCTCAATCTCATTGGTGATAGCTGCCCCATAAGCCCCGCCGGCTAGTATCGCCACTGCCAGCAGCACCAATTCTTCAAATTCTCCCAGGTAGGTACCTCGCATACTAGTTAATTATTTCTGTATTTGTATAACAAATGGTATGCCATCTTAAAAAGATGCTTCTATTGTCTGCAAACGAGGTTTTTTGCAAATCTGCATGTCCGAAACTGAACACTCGGTGGAAGAATCGGACAAACGGGCGCTGGTGTCAGGAATTAATGCGGCTTGGTTAACCAAAGTAAAGAGATCATGCTGGCGAATTCGGTGTGTTGACCGTCAGATTCCTTGGCAATCGAGCTTTAGCCATGGCTTACTCGCAGATACCTGACAGCCCCTTTCATGACGATTTGTTCCGAGCGGTTACAATTGCTTTAATTTAATGGTTTTATTCTGTATTTTGAGCAGATAATCGAATTTCGATCCCTGTTTCACCAAGCCGTTATGCCAGTGTTGGATAGCTGCCGTGACTATGGGCCTATGTTTTGGCCTTACGACATTGTTTAGTTTTAAATAATTAATCCACCATTGAATGACCAATATTAGATCTTTCATTTATTCGCTGCTGGGTTGTGTTTGCTTAGCTTTCACTCGGGCTATGATACCCATTACAGATAACCAGCCCGCTGCCGGACCTCGGGTGGTACCCGTGGCTGTCGACACCATTGATCTCAGTAAATTTCCTATAAGTGAAAAGCCGTTGGCTGCGTTTCCGATATTCGCCCCTCCTGTGGGAGTCACCGCGCTAAACAAGCCAATAACCCGCGAGTTCGACCGGCTGTTCTTTCCTACCAAAGAGGGTATGATCCTTCTTGAAGGAACTGTTTACAAGACTTTTCTCATCAGTGAGACCGGCAAGGAGTGGTCGTTGGCTTATGTCGAAAAAAATTACCGGGATTTGATCACAGCCGCTGGGGGACTTTTGATCTTCCAGGGGAAAGTATCGCCTCGTGAACTAGACAAAATCAAGGATGAAGCGACCTACTTCGGCGAAGAGGGCTCGATTGATTATCCCAACAACCCGGTGAAAGTTTACGCAATCCGGCGGAAAGACGGGGATCATGTATTTGTGCAGCTTTCGGGAAATAGCGCAGGTGCTGCCGTTCAGATTTTACAGTTTCCCAAAGTTGAAGTGAAGCATTAATGCCGGCATTGCGCCGACATTAATTTATATGCTGGTTGCTATACGTCGCGTATTTGACCGAGGATGAGCGAGATGGATTTGCAAAAGTTTTTAGATGCGCAGCAAAGTGACTACGACGCAGCACTCAGTGAGATCAAAAATGGCAGAAAACGAGGCCATTGGATGTGGTACATTTTTCCTCAGATCAAAGGGTTAGGGCACAGCAGCACGGCTAACTATTTCGCCATCGAAAATCTCGATCAGGCGAGGCGGTATTTCGAACACCCCCTGTTGGGAAAGAGGTTAGTTGAAATATCCGGAGCAATGCTGGCGGTAGAAGGGAAATCGGCATACCATATTTTGGGAATCCCTGACGATCTTAAACTGCGGTCGAGTATGACGTTATTCAGTTTGCTGCCTGAAACGGATCCGGTGTTTGAGGCGGTACTAGAAAAGTATTATGAAGGGGAGGCTGATTTACGGACTTTGGCATTGGTGGGAAAGCGATAGAAGGGTCGATAACCGGAAAAACACGGTAATCAGTCCCGCACATATGCACGGGACCTGCTTGATATCCTATTCCTGGATCATGCTCCAAGCCGCAAAAGACGCTTCCAATTCTTGTTGCGTTTCCGGTAACTGAATTTTCAAAGAGTGATCGACACGCGCCTGCACGCTCTCGACAATGGGTTTGAACACTTCATTATAGTTCGCAAAAGCAGTTTGATGATCGTCATGCGCATTCAGTTGCTTGGCCAGCAAGGTCGCCCCCTGCATCGCCAGACTAGTGCCCATACCGGTGAAAAAGCTTGGCGCATAGGCCGCATCACCGATCAATGCGACACGTCCTTTGGTCCAGCCGGACATTTGGATTTGACAGGCTTCGTCGAAATAGAGGTCGTCAGCGCGTACCATCGCATCTAAAATCTGCGGGATCTTCCAATTGCTATTGCCGCCAAAGTATTCTTTTAAGATTTGCCTGGGTCGTTCGCGGTCACGGTAATCCCATTCCAGTTTGGGCGCCCGGAAGACCAGGATGGTGTTCACGCCATTTTGAAATTCAAAGATCACCGCCTGTTTTCCGAGCTCCCGATACACAATACCCGTCGACCCGAGCCTGCCTGTTTGGATCTCGTCGGTGACAGCAAATCCAAAATAAACGCCAAGAAATTTCTTAAACGCTTCCTCCGGCCCAAAGACGAGCTTTCTCACGGTGGAATGCGTACCGTCCGCTCCGAATACCAGATCGTAAGTTTGGTGCTGCCTTGTTTCAAAGGTCACCTCCACATGATCTTTTCGCTGGACCAATGTGGATATGCTGCTAGCGAACATGATCTTTACTTCATCCTTTGGAATCGCATCGTAAATGATCTGCACCAGTATCCCGCGATGTATCTCGACATCGCCCAGATATTCCGGTAAGGTATTAATGGCAAATTTGACCAGGGTTTGATCCCGGGCATCCACTATCTCATCCGTGTGGATATATTCATTGGATTTAACCTGATCGTAAATCCCCATTTCACGGGCGATCTCCAATGCCTCTCCACGAACATCAATGGGAGATCCGCCCGTTCTCAGGTCCTTGCCCAATTCTACCACGGTCACTTCGTAACCAAACTTATTCAGCCAGTAGGCCAGCGTTAATCCTGCAAAGCTGGCTCCGGAAATCAGCGCTCGTTTTTTCATGGTTTTCTGTTTGTTTTTTATCAGATACTATCTTGAACACAGCAAAACTACTCGTAGCTTTACGGTTAAAATATTCGATGAACGAGTTTTTTTAGTCGAGAAAATGAGTATTCAGCCAGGCGGACAGGAAAGCAGCGACATCGGGCAGTTTATGAATAAGCTGGGTTTGATCTTAGAGAATGTGTTGCAGCATTTTCAGGTGATCTATTTCAAAGGATTTACCTTTTTGCCCGACATGGCCATTCACTTCGGATCATTTTTGGTAACAGAGGATTTTACCCGCGTAACCGGGGAGTCGGATTTGGCTGGCGGTATCGGCTTTGTATTTCACAACATCTTTGCAGATGATCAGGACGGCGGAACAGCTATGTCCGGGTTAAACGCGCCGGTTGAGGCGCCTTATGTTCGTATTTTTCCTTACGCGATCCACCAAACATTACATTTCAAAAAGAACACGCGGGTATCACACGTTTCCATCAGTGTCAGTGCCGGCTATTTAAGGAGCTTTTTAAAGGAAGAGGCTGAACACTTCGATTACCTTTTCGATAGCGCCAGTAATTTTTGGATCGAGGAACTGATGACCGATGACATTTTACGAACCGTAAACGAGCTCGTCAAACGGGAGGGGCCGGGCGTGATGACAAGTTTTTACTACAAGATGAAAGCGACAGAATTGCTTTTCCATCTGTTCACAAGTTTGAAGAAGCGGGAAAGCGCGGCTGTCGTGAAACTGCATGCCAAGGACATCCACGCCGTCTACCAGGTCAGGGATAGGATTGTTTCGTCACTGAACCGGCCCGGCACCATCGCAGAATGGAAGCAGATCGCTGGCATGAACGAGCTAAAATTGCGCAAAATATTCACGCAAGTATTTGGAATGGGTATTTATGAGTACTATCAACATGTACGAATGAAAGAGGCCGCGCGGCTTCTGCGGGAAGAAAGGATATCTGTGTCAGAAGTAGGCTATCAACTCGGCTTCGAGAATCTGGGCCATTTTACTAAAATATTCGAAAGACACATCGGCAAAAAGCCAAAGCAATACAGTAGTGAAGTGAGATCATGATGTTTGATCGCATTTCTACGGCAAAGAACTGGTGATTTATCTGCGTTAGATAGACCAGCGGCCCCGGATCCTCCAAGCTTATCGCAAATTGCTATGCCCTAATGACGTATTCTAGCTTCTGATCTCTCTCCGCATGAATAAGTAATATGAATATGCAAAGCAGAGAAAAGTTGCGGCTAATAATCCGGACACTTGGGGCCAGACCACCATCAGGCTTTCCGTAAACGGAAGTGGTGAGGGAATAGCGCCCGCCATCTGCTCCATTGTCATCGGGCCGAGGCTTCGCACCGACGGCATCAGCAAAGTGGTCGTTGCATCGGAGAACAGCTGGCTTGGCGCGAGGCGGAGTATGTTCAGCATCATTTCATTGTAGCCGACCAGGTCTGCTTCGGTCTGTATGGTATGTCTGGGAATGAAAGCGGCCATCACCAAATTGACAACGATCTGATAAAATACTGTAAAAAATAGCCACACGCCAATCGCTGCGAGCGCGGAGGTGGCCGTTTGCTTGAATGCGATCGAGAACAATATTGACAAGCTCAGCCAAAAGCCGACATAGACGACAGCCAGAATGGTGAAGGTGAATATTCGGAGTACCTCGACTGGTTCGATCAAAACACCTGTGATACACAAGCCTGCGCCAATCATCAGTAAGACGAGCGTAAAAAACAGGGTGCCTACAAGGATTAACGCACTCACAAATTTTGCCAGGATCAGATTGTCGCGGTATACTGGCTGAGCCATCAGGCGAATCAAGGTGCCGTTATTCTGTTCGGAATTGATCGCATCAAAGCCCAGCGCTATCCCGAGCAATGGACCGAGAAAATTCAGGAATACATGAAATGGGGGCATCGTGCCGTCTGTACTGGTCAGCAGTTTCAGGTAAAGAAACGTGCTATCCGGGTCCTGAGCATTTGAAACTACGCTTTTGATATTGCTCAGCGAAACATATAAAGCCCCAAAAAATGTGAGCGCCAGCAATGCCAGCAATAGGATAAGCCGCCAGCTACGGATATGGTCAGTCACTTCTTTATCGACCACCACCCGAAAAGTGGTGACCGGGTTAGCGCCGGGGTCACTTTTTATGGATGTACCTTTTGAAAATGCTGCGAGACTTTTCATGGGCATTGTTTTCAATTAAATTGTTGTCAAAGTATTTTTGATAAATCTCATCAAGTCCGAATTCCCGCTTATGGACACCCATTACGTCAAGGCCCTTGGCGACAAAGAAGCGGACTATGTCAGGCGTAACATCCGAAGCGCATGCGATCTGCACGAGGTTTTCACTAATGCGCAACCCTCGCACGTCCCGGATGTCTCGCAGTTCATCACTATACTCCCAGGAAGCTGGTAAAGGTTCTCTCACCGTGATGCTCACCGAGTAGGAGTCTTCGGCAAAAAGGGCCTGTGAAAGCTTGTGAATATTTCCCTCCATCTGCATTTTACCGGCAGCGAAGATACCCACACGGTCACAAACCATCTGCACCTGGTGCAAATGGTGGGAAGAAAGCAAGACGGTCAATCCCTGTTCCCTGCTCAACTGGCGTATCAGATCAAGGAATTCTTTAACGCCCGCTGGGTCTATCCCGAGCGTGGGCTCGTCGAGGATGATTACTTCTGGCCGCTTGACTAAAACTTCCGCCAGACCGAGCCTTTGTTTCATACCGCGGGAAAAAACGGACGTTCTTTTGTTGGCCGATTCGCCCAGGCCAACCAGATCCAGCAGATCCAGCGCGCGGCGGTGTGCCTCATTTCCAGGGATGCCGTTGAGTTTTCCGGTGTATACCAGGTTTTCAAGGGCTGTCATATTTTCGTAAAAGCCGACGCTGTCGGGCATGTATCCCACTTTACGCTTTACCAGGATGGGGTTGGTCGTTGCATCGATTCCGCAGACCAGCGCTTTGCCCGAAGTGGGTTCGGTAAGGCCGAGCATCATCAGGATGGTTGTAGTCTTTCCTGCTCCGTTCGGGCCTAGCAAACCGAATATTTCGCCTTTTTCGACTTTCAGGTTGAGGTCATCGACTGCCTTCAGAGAACCATAACACTTAGTCAACCCCTTCAAATCAATGACAGGATTTTCCATACTGTTTATCGTCTGCCGTATTTTCTGATTAACCTGAATATTAAGCCAATGGCAAGTAAAATGACAAGAATGCCAAGCCAGCCGGATAGTAAGGAAGTCTTAACGGTGATCCGGAAAGCAGCATCTGCATTGGCGTTCTGGGTTTTAGCCGTAAAGGTGGAGACGTAATCCCCGGCAATTGTTTTGTCCGGAACATGCACCTTGGCCGTTACATCGATAGAACCGGAGGGGTCTATACGCTCCACTTTGGCCGGCTCAAAGGTGACCTGCCATTTCGGGGGTGTCTGGGCTGACAATTCCACATTAGTAAGCGGCAGGGTGCCCGTGTTCTTGATTGTGCATACGATCTGCTCTAGGCTACCTTCGGTAACATTTTCACTGAGTCGTCCGGAAGGAGTGGTTAGTTCGATCTTGTAAGCCCCTTTGAGAACGGCTTCAAGATTGAGCCTAAGCGTGTCGACGGGCGAAATAGCCGTTACGGGAATGGCATACTTTCCCGGCTTGGAATAAGGGCTTGCGCTCAGTTCTACGGATACTTCCTGCGTTGCGCCCGCTTCGAGATGGATCGATGTGACGGGGCTGCCCAAGGTGCGAAAAGATACCAGCCAGCCGGAGGGCACTTTCGCGTCCAAAGCATAGATCTTTGGCTGACCAGCCCCATTTTTTAGTGTTGCCGAATACCGGAATGGCTCATTGGCGCCGGCTTCCAGATTAAATAAGGTGGTTTGAAAAGAAGAACTTCCAATAGGTTTACCCGAAGGCTGCGCCTGTGAATTTGCCGGGAGTACGGCCATGAAAAATAAACCGTAAATGGAATAAGTGTTGTACTTTTTGAAAATTGGACAAAAAAGAGACATAATCTAACAAACAAAAGTTATCACTAAGTTTCATCTATTAAAGAATGGTTGCAAAGCCTCGTTCGGCCTATGCACTCTTCTTGGCGCGAAAATAAAAAATGAGTGAATTTTTCAAAAACCTGTTCAACAAAAATTTCCGATACTGCCAGGTTTGTCAGTTTTTTGCAGTGTAAAACTGTCAGAAAAAATGTCAGAACCCTGAAAAAATTTCCGGCAAATCCAGCTTGGAACGCACTTTGAATCAGCAGGGTAAGGCGGGCGATGAAGGCCGGCCGAAAGTTCATTATTCATTGTTTAACTTTTTAAAAAGGAGGTTGATTATGTCACTCATCAAAAGGAACGGGCTATTGCCCACAGCATTCCCGGCGCTGTTCGACGATTTCTTTGGCCGCGAACTTTTTAACTGGGGCAACAATAACTATTCAGCTACCAGTACAACGGTGCCTTTGGTAAACATCCGCGAGACAGGCGATAATTTCGATGTTGAAATGGCCGCTCCCGGAATGGACAAAAGCGACTTCAAGGTTGAGCTGGACGGCAACATGCTTACCATCAGCTCTCAAAAAGAGCATCAGCAGGAGTCTGGCCAGGATGGTTACAGTCGCAGGGAGTTCAGCTACCAGTCTTTTCAGAGAAGCTTCGTTCTTCCCAAAGACGTGGTCGATGTCGAGCACATAGCGGCAAAATATGAAAACGGCTTGCTACACCTGACAATTCCTAAGCGGGAACAGGCCAAGCAAAAAGCTCCGAGGCTGATTGAGATAGCTTAAAAAATTGGAGGGCTTGCGGGCCCTCCGATTTTTGTTATTCCGCTATTTTAAAATTTCAAAAAGAAAAATATGACGAGGGCCTCCTACGAAATAGCTGCCAACGTTAAGGCGCCGGGTGGATGGCGCCCCTTTGGTTATTTTCAGGTTGGTTACGACCAAGAGAAGGCTGTCGCAATTTTCGAAGGCCTGCAAGGGATTCCTGGGAATCATGGCGCAGCGCTGCGCTTGGAACTTTTTGAACATGTGGGTGACGAAAGCCTCTTGGTTGCTCACAAAGGTTGCACACTGGATGAGTTTACCGTCAATTCCCGGATCATTGCCAGGGACGTTTTTAAGTATTTCAATCTCGAGTAGCGCCACTGGCCAAAGAACAAGGATTACAATATTGCTGGACTCCCGCTTCTTGGGATTAGCGCTATAAAAGGCTGTAATGGTGGAGAATTCAGAGCCACTGATCACCCCAACTCGGAATTTGGGTTTGTCCCAGTCGAGTTAAGCAACAGGGGATTAGATGTCTATGATGCAAATCTTAATCTTATCGATCCGGCAGGCGAAGCGTTTTGATTTGCTTTAAAGTTCAAATTCAGTTCGCGACTAGATGAGCTTCACCGGATTGTCAGAAAACTTTTGGAATTCTTAGCCTTCGGGTGCAGCATATTCCTCTGGCGCAGTGTCAAAAAAAGAAATGCATTTTCAATAGGTAATTCGGCCGGAAAGCCCAAAGGCAGGATGGTTCCGCTGGTTATTTGGGCAAATTCAGCAGCGATTATTTCTTATGTCCAATATCCAAAGCGCCCTAAAACCCTTTACTAATACAATATGACTCAAAAGAAGATTGATACTGATCTCAGCCAAGAGGTCTGCCGGTTGCTGAAAGACTATCTGAGCCAGGTCAGTCAGTCTGGGCTTACTTCCCTTTCGGTAGCTGTCTATCAGACGCATGCAACTAATTTTGTTAGGTGGATACATGGAGAATTTATTCCTGGCGAGATGTTGTCAAAAAAGCGGGTGAAAACACTGGCAGCGGCCGGTCAAGCGCGATCACCAATCATTGAATAGCTTTTGATAACGGCTGATGGGCAAGCTCTTTTAATAGCTACCGCGCTCATTTAATTGCCTGGGAGCTTTGGCGATTATCTGCTGATGATCAAATGCGCCAGCTCCGGATCAGAGAGCATCCTTTCCATTTCCGAGAAAATAATCGTTTCTACATCTTCCTTGATCTGCCGGTAGTTGGCCTCGATAATATCAGGGTTTACCTTGCGGACAACAGGTAAGGGTTTTTGCGAAGCCTGCTGGCGGCCGGGTGCGTTATGCTCGTTGACCAGCGTGCAATGAAATGTTTTCAGATCCACGGGCTGGTCGGGATTATCAGCGCACATTCCGACAAATTCACCGGCGCTTAGGGCCGCAATGCGGGAGGGAGGAATTGCCGGGTCCAGCTGCTTGGAGCGGCTGATGGAGGTGTCAGTACGGTTGATCGTAAGGCTGGTGCGGTCCTGATTGATCCTTCCAAAGCGTTCAGAGAGCTGCTTGGCCGTCTCGCCACTGACCTGCCCGCAGATGATATTCCCTGTGATGTTCATGACCACGTCTGCAAGCTCTCTTCCATAATCTTTTCGGAGCTGGCTCAGGTCCTGAATCCCAAGGGTGGTCGCTACCTTGTTTTGCCGGGCGGTGGCAATCAGCGAATCAATATGGTTCAAATAGACGGTGGGGAATTCATCGAAGACAAGGCTGGACTTTTGTTTACCCTTTTGGTTGACTGCTTTGATCAGGCGGGATATATAAAGGGAGACCACAGCCCCATAAGTCATGATCTTGGCCGGATTATTACCCATACAAACTATTTTGGGGTCCGAAGGATTATTGATATCCAGGGAAAAGTCGTTTCCGGAGAGCACATAATAAAGCGCCGGTGAGGAGAGACGGGCCATCGAAATCTGCGCTGAGGCGATCTGTCCCTCCAGCTGCTGATTGGCGTGGTGGATGAAAGCAGATATAAAAGGGTTGATCAGTACCTGTATTTCTTTTTGGGTCCTGAGCACCGAGAAAAGTTTGGCGTGCTCAGTCTGCATCAGCTCGACCACGTGAGGCAGCGTGCAGAAGGTTCCGTTTTGATACTTTTTTAAAAACCATATAATGGCCGTCAGAAAGTTGATGGGAGATTCGACAAAAAAGTCGCCTTGACGGCGGATCCATTCCCGGTTCAGGCCCATCAGGATGGTGCGGGCCGACTCTGCCGCATCGGAGATGTCAGTCATCGAGTCCGGGTCGAGCGGGTTGCAGCGGTGTGATCGCGAAAGATCATCAAAGTTCACATAGTAAAACGCCTTAGCCGCCTTTTGGCCACCAGGTGTATTTAACCAGGTATTGTAGGCGATGCTGGTCAGATCGTCAAACTTAAAATCGTATATGAACATGGTAAAGCCCTTCATGATGTGCTGGGTAATGATATGACGAATCACGTAGTAGGTTTTTCCAGAGCCAGGGGATCCGACCAAGAGAATGCCTCGGAACGGGTTGATAAAATTCACCCAGCTGTCCCGCGTTCTGCCGCCATGCCGGTAGCGCGCTTTCAGATTGATCGAATACTGGTTTTCCAATAGCGCTTCCTGTTGTGGAAAGCTCTCATTGTCGGCATTGAAGATGTCGACTGCGATCTTTTGGCGGATCACCCGAGAGAGCCGGGCCCCGCCTAAAAGAATGATCAAATAGCCGCTCGAACACCAAAGCATGTAGATTGCCGCGGCAAGCGGGCGATCTGGCCCGGTGATGCTCAGAGATAGAAAAGAAAAGTGAAAGCAGACCAGCCCCGTAGATGCCCACAAGAGCGGGGAGCGCATCGAGAGCTTTTCATCTTTTTTGCCTTTTGCGCCCAGCAGCGAAATAAAAAGAAACAAAAGCGCGGCCAGCTTAGTCTTGTAAAAATGACTGAAAAGCTGCGTCTTTATCAGCTGCTCGAGCACCTTATCACTCCAAGGTGCTGTCAGCTGCCAGGATTCAAAGGCCCCATAGCAGTAATAGTAGTAGTGAAGGGCCAGCAATGCAAGGCTGATCATGCGGCTCATGTCCATGATCCGCTGTAGTGCCTGCTGGTTTTCTGCGGTGGCTGAGCTCATCCTTGACGCGTTTTAAAGTTGTAGTGAGATTTGTTTGCGTTTTTTATGCAGTCGCCTTTTCAGCTCCCGCGGCAGCGAATCTGCCTGCGGCACAGGATCAAGCAGCAGCTTTAACAGGCTCTCATCGGGTAGGGGGGCGCTGGCTTGTTTTTCGCTGCCAATGGCCGGCTCTGCTTGAAGGGCTGCCATGCCAGAGGAAGGCTTCAATAGGGGATTTTGGTAAATGCTCGGGGCTGACTCCAAGCTCTTTTCCGATTCGGCCAAGTGTTCCAGCAGCTTGGAAGGGGTGTAGCGGCCCCCAAGCTGACTGGCCGAAAAGACGGATCTGGTTCGAAAATCGACAAAAATAACTTCACAGAGCTTCCCAGTGGCCTCCAGGGCGTATACAGCTTTGACTCCCTGCTGGGAAAGACGTTGGCCCAAAGCAGCCAGAGAGCGGGTGTCGGGGGCAATCAGGGCTAGATCAATCAGGGTTTTAATGCGCTGCTGGCCGGGCAGTACAGCGAGCTTATTTGCTTTAAAACGCTCATGCAGATACCTCAGGGTGGGTTTACCCGAAAGGCGGCTGGCTTTAACGGATGTCCCTATTTTTCTGCCGTCATCAGCAAGCATCTGGTAGGTGAGCCCTTGGTAAAACCGAATTTTTGACCCGGGTTTGCCAGTCTTGGCAACCAGGTTGTAGTGCCTGAGCACCGCGTTGAGCTCTAAAAGGGAGCTGTATTTAAAGTTGGGAAGCACCACCGAGAGCACCTGAGAAATTGCAAGCGTTGCTGGGATCTTGCCGTATTGTAATTTTTGAGCGCTTTCCAGTTTGCCGGCCGGCATCATTCTTCCCCGGGATGGGGTGAGCCGGTAGTCTTTTTCTATTTGTTTGATCACATCTTTGACCGCTGCCTGCCGGCTGTGGAAGACCGAATTGCCTGAGCCGTCCGCCTTCACAGTTACGGTAACAAGGTGCAGATGTGGATGAAGCGTGTCCAGATGCTGATAAACCAGAAATGGCTGATCGGCAAGACCGATATGATCCATATAGGTCTGCGAGATTTTTTTGAGCTCGGCTTGGGTAAGTTTATCCTCGGCCGGAAAGGAAAGTACAATGTGAAGACAACCTTTTTTGCACCTTTCGTTGAGATCAAGCCGCTTTTGAAGCACGAGCATGCGTTGTTTTGCTGTAAGCTCGCCGGCTTCACATGGATAATTGCCGGCCAATATGCAGCTGGCAAGCCCGGCATCGACCTTGTTTTCGTTATACTGGCAGCTGCGCTTTGCTGAGGCCGCCGATCTGATTATTGCAACCATACAAGCGCAGTTTTTTTGCAGTGCTGATAGATTTGATCGATCAGCACTACGATCCTAGCCCGGTCTTTTTCATGTTCATTAAGCCAGACGGCGGTCAGCTGCTGGTGTGGGC
Source organism: Dyadobacter sp. 22481 (assembly GCF_052044875.1). Lineage (NCBI taxonomy): Bacteria > Pseudomonadati > Bacteroidota > Cytophagia > Cytophagales > Spirosomataceae > Dyadobacter > Dyadobacter sp. 22481. The sequence goes on along the minus strand of NZ_JBQENV010000005.1, from coordinate 313,520 downwards.
TCGCAGAAACTTTTTGTGCGGACTGCTCAAAAATCTGGATCGCATCCGATAGCTGCCTTCGCGTCAGCGAGAGCTCTGTGATCAAGTCTTCCAGGGAAGCATTCCGGTGATTGACCGTGACTGGTTCTGAGAGAATCAGCTTTCTGAGGTATTCTGCCAGACTGCGGCAGGTGGTCCGGCTGCATCTGTCTTTGAGTAGCTCGTATTGAGAGATCTCTACTTGGAAGTAAACGGTGCGGCTTTGGTTGGGGACAGGCTCTTTCATCACTTTATTGGGGAATCATTTAAAATACAAAACCTGGTAGTGGGCAAATCCAATTTGCGCCTCATATTGACAAATCCAGTCCTGGTGTCTTTGATAGACTTTTCCTAGCCTGGTTGTTGGTCGCTATCAGATACTCGTTTAAATCCTTGAAGCCATGGTAGAGCATGCTCTTGTCTGTGAGATGATCGTTTTCGGCCAGCGCCCGGCTGGTCAGGCTTTTGCCGGTCTGATCCAGGTCCAGATAAAGATGGACCTGGCGGTGGCTTTCGAATACGGGCCTGGCTTTCGAGAAAAATGCTACCGAGTTAAGCACCATGTAGTTTTCGGATTCGATGCCCGCATTTGGATGCATGGAGCGGTAGGAAAGAAAATCAAAAAAACCTTCAAAAACAGCCAGAACGTTACCTGCGCGCCCAAGGGTGGTGATATCTTTGGGCGAAGTGCTGATCTTGCTATACGCATTGCGAAGCTCGTAGCCGCCTGAGTCATTGGCAAAACCGATCGCGTAGTAGGTTTTGCCCGAGAGCTCATAGTCTATTTGCCGGCAATGCTCTCTGGCGAGCTCGATGTCAATGCAGCGCTGGGTCAGATAAGATAGCAGGGCGGGCTTGCTCAGCGGGTTTTCTTGCAGTATTCTGATTTTGTTTTGCTCGGGCTGGGCTCTTGCCGCCGAAGGCGCCGCAGCAGAAAGCATCAGTATGTCTTGCCTGAAAGCGCTCAGAAAATCGCCGACTGAGCACTGATGGTAGCGGATCCCGAAATCAATCAGGTTACCGCCGGCACCTTCCCCGAAATCATACCAGCGGTTCAGGTGCCGGTTTACTTTGAAAGAAGGCGTTTTCTCGTCTCGAAACGGGCTTTGGTACCAATAGTTGACCCCGGCGATCCTGGCAGGTTCTATCCCCAACCGGGACAGGTAGCCGACCATGTCCACCTGGCGGACTTTTTTTATATAATCTTGATAAGCAGTATAGTCCATCTCCTTGAAGGTATACGGTGGTCATGGGGGCGAGCGGGCTAGCTTGCCGACAGACCCTGCTCTTGCTGGCGGGCCAGGCGGTCGGCATCACTGGCCTGCAAAGCATGTTGGGCGGCCTGCTTGGGGGCGTGCTGTTTGGAGTCAGTCAGGGCGTGGATCTGCTGGCGGACCGAGTTGTGGTCATAGGCGATGATACCTTTGAACTGCGGGCTTGCCTCGATAAAGAATTTGTGCTCCACGCCCTGATCAAGAAGGGTAACCTGCTGGCGGTTGCCCTTTCGAAGTGAGTCAAGCAGTTTTGCCTTGCTTTGATGCTGGTCAAGCTCTTTAATTGAAAGCCTGGAAAGCACCCCGGCAAGATCGTACCCATAATTTGGATGGAACTGTTGGATCTTAAAATTGCCTGCCTGATCCGTATTTTTAAAGTCGAGTTGCACCCAGGCCTGGTAGGGATCCCCCTGCCGGTTGATGAGCTGTTTTTCAACGGCTCTGCCCTGTAAAAGGTTAAAAGCTTCTTTGACGGTTATACTTCCCGAGCGCTGCATGTAGAACAATTGATTGACCTTCTGAGATTGATCGTAGTTTTTCAGGCTGGCCAGGTAGCTGTTAAAAAAATACAGATCTTCTCGGGCCGATTTTTGAAAATTCAAAGAGGCAGTAAGCTCATCGTTTCCAAAACGCATCTTGTGCTGCAAAGAGAACTGAGCAAGTTGTTTTTGCATACTGGCCCGTAACTGCTCATTTAGTTCTTGCCCAAAGCCGTGATATTTGAGCTGGTCTGTGAGATACTCGAAATTTTTCTGGTTCATCTCCGATCTCTTTAAAGGTTTGACACTGATGGAATCCGCGCTATTTTCGCCAGGTGCTTGGCTTTTAAGCGCACGGTAATATGCCGGGAGCCACTGTGCTCTGTGAGCTGCACCAGAAGGCTCTTGCTTTCAGGAAGTGTCATTTTGGCCAGGGCCACTACCAGGGTTTTTTGCTCTGAGGCCCTGATTTGATCGGTCGCGACAGATCCACCGATTGGCAGCAGTTCGTCCTGCTGGCTGGCTGAGCGTCTGATTTGCTTATTGTCGCTTGCCAAAAACCGTAGTGTTTCGATCTGGTAGTCGATCACAGACCGGTTTTCAAGGCTCAATCTTAAATACATCACAGCTCCTGCGATGTAGAGGCCGTCTACTTCCAGGGATACATCGCCTGCTAGACTTTTGCGCCTTAGGTTTGGCGGTTGGTCTGCGGCAAGCTTTAAAGCTTGCTGGATTTGATTCTGATCGATGGTCTTTGGCATTTGGGCCGCAAGCGGCTGCTGACGGCTGGGCATAATTTGCAGCCCGATGCTGGAAGGCTGCTGCTGGTAGCGGACCTCGAATACGTGAAGATCCCCGTCGGCTGTGATCACAAGCAAACTGGTAGGCTCCATCTCTTCGCGGGCCGCCTTGATCAGCACTACGTTTTCTGTCCCCTTTGCTTTTTGGGCCAAAAGTTCGGCACTGCCGCGGTCGACGCTTTTCACAGCGGCTGCAAAGCTCAAAGAAACAGTTCTGGCCGCGCTGACTTCGAGTGGGAGTGACTCAATCGCGTAAAGCCGGTCATTTTGCGCGAACGCCTTAGGCTGGGCCAGCAGATGGATAAGGCAGGATATGTATACTGCCATTTTGATGAAATGATGCATAGCTGATCTTATCGGTTAGTTGTGTTGGTCTCGTAAAGGAGCACTTTGTAGCCCTGCCGGAGGGTGATCTGGGTTAGCCTGGTTTTTCTGCTGAGCAGCATTTTACCCATCTGGATTCCGGCAGATGCCGCCTGGGCACCCACCGAAAGGCCGCCAGCATCCAGGTCATATCCCTGCACCTGGCTGCTGAGCTGCTGCTTGGCCACAGTGCGCGGCATCGCGCCCGGGATGAATATTCCCTCATTACCATCCAGGTCATAGACTGACAGGCTCACGGGAAGGATCAAATCGCCTGAGCGGATTGAGCTGATCTTGATTTTGAGCCGCTCTCCCGACAAAGACGCGGTGCCATAAACAAAGGTGTTTGCCGCGATCTGGGCTGAGGCGACCGATAACGCCTTTGTCAGCCTAAGCTGAACGGTATTGCCTGAGACCAGCTGCTGGGTATGATCGATGACGGCAGTCAGTCCGGATTCGGTGTTGGCTGCATCTTGCTGGTCGAGTCCGTAAAAACCGGTTTTAAGGCCCTCACCTGCTCTGTAAGCAGAAGAATCCTGATGCGCCGCAAGCAGCGAGATAGGATCATCGGTAGAAGCCGCATTTACCGGAAGGCCTGGAGTCTGATTTGCATCCTTGACATCGTCTGGCTCTGCCGGCAGATTCTCTTGCTGCTGTAACTGCAATAGCTTATCGAGCATTCCATCGAGTCTATTCATTTCAGGATCCTGGCCGTCGGCCGGATCCTGACTTTGCATCTGGGCCATCATCTTTTCAAGCCGGGAGATATCTGGCTTGCTTTCAGCTGCGGTGTCCCTACCGGGCTCTTGATTTTCGAATGCCGGCACATGCGATGCTGCTATGGCTTTGTCCAGAGCCCTGAGCCTTTGATGGAGCTGTTTTTCCTGCTTTGTCCCGCTGCCGGCCTGGAATGTGCTTACATGGCCGGGCTTTAAACCCGGGGCCGACAGTCCCATCAGCGCTGAGTTTGTCGAGTCAACTACTGGCCTGTATTCACCCTGCCGGTAGGGATCTTTTTTGATTTGCTGCGCCCAGCTGGCTGAATCCTGATCCGCCTTGCGGTAGTAGGCAAGCTTGTCCATGTTTTGCTCGCCTTTCAGCTCAGCGGCAGGCAGACTTAATTGCAGGCCGGTACCCTGCGGGTTCTCCGCTGGTGGTTTATCAAGATTTCGAACCAGCAGCTTCCAGTAAATGAATGTCAGAAACGGTAGGGCAAGCAGCGGCAAGACAAGATAGAACTTGCGTTGCCTTAAAAACTGGTCAGTGTAGGGGCGAGGCGTCATGGCTGATTTGTGGTTTTGTGTTTTGAATACTATCTAAGATGAAGGCCTTTTCAACACTGTCCAGATACTGATCCAGCGCTTGTTGTTTGGATGGGCTTTCAGGCACAGAAATGGAGCCCGAAATAGCAGGCAAGCTCAGCTCGAAGCGGTGTAGGGTCAGCTTTGGCGGATTGATTCCGTAGTAGATAAGACCTGCCGCAGCAGCTGAGGCGGCCAGGCCGGCAGCTATAAGCGCAGCTTTGAGCCTTCTGGCAGACAGCCTTTGCGCGCGACTATTTAAACGGTTTGCCCAGGCGCGCTGGATGGAAATGATTTTTGCTTGCAGCTTTTGATACTGTCGGCCAGCAGGCTGCGGGCTGCGGGCTGGTTTGAATCGGTAGAACATGGCAGTTATCTGGTTTGAATTTGAATGTCTTTGTTCTGGGTGGTCACCCACCGCTCGATGAGAAACCCGTGCGGGTTGTTGTCGCTTCGCTCGACGGGTCTGAGGGACCCTGCCGTTACAAGGCTGCGCGATACGATACTGGTCGGGCGGATAATCCGCTGGATGGCGCGGCACTCGAAGGTGTAGGGTTGAGCCGATGCGTCCAGGTTGACGCTATCGATCTGGATCTCTTGCGAGACGTTTCCTGAGATTACCCCTGCATAAAACCCGGACTCGCGAAGGTCCTCGTACTGCTTTTTTGCGCTGGCGTCGGCCAGGTACAATGCCCTGGACAGATTTGCCGTGATAACCTTCTCGTCGGGGGCCAGCGTGAAAAACAGCCGGTGGAAGGTTTTGACGTGGTCGCGGGCTTCCACTGCAATGTTTTCCCTGCGCTCGGAGGCATAGGCTTCAAGCACCTTCCCGCTGGCCAGGATGTATACTTTCTGGGCAGATTTTTCAGCCGAATCAAATGAGAGGTAGATCGAAACGGCTGAGAGAAGCGCGCAGCAAATGATCAGCGCGAAACAAAAAAGGCGGATGTGCCGGAAGGCGCGCTCGATGTCCTGAGTCTTGGTAAACATATCTTTTTAGTTTAGTTGGAAGTCCTTTTCGGCGGCGTCAAAAGGGGAGCCGTTGGGATGGCGATGCGCCCGGCAGAAGTACTAGCAGCATCAAAGACCCGCGTGGTTTTTTGCAGCAGCGCCCCGGGCGCTCCTGCGTGAATGATGTAGCCTGCCACGGAAGGCACCGAGAAATAGCCCACAATCCCGATCACCAGAAATATCAGGTAGGCCATATCGTGTGCGTTGAAGAAGGTGTCACCCGAGCCCTGGATCTGACGGATGTCCATCGCAATCATCTTCTGCTGGATCTTTCCGATAATGGCCCCGAAGATGTTGGCCACCGGCAGCCACAGATACACATTGATGTAGCGGGCAATCCAGCTGGTAAGCGTAAACTGAAAGCCGTCAAAGACTGCGATCCCGAATGCGAGCGGGCCTATGATGGCCAGAACGATCAGATAAAAGGTCCTGATCGTGTTGATGCAGAGTGCTGCGGCCTCAAAGATCACCCTTAGGACTTCGCTCAGGGCTGCCTTGATCGAGTTGCGAAAATTATAGGACTGCTTGGCCATATAAAATTTAATATCATTGGCAATCCCGTCAGTGAATCCTTCCGAGTAGCTGTCACCATACATGTATTTAAGCCATTTCTCGCGGTTGCCCCGGCTGTCATCGCCTACGTACATCTCCCAGAACTCGGAGCTTTTGATAGCATCCTCCTTCTTTTTAAGCAGCATCTCGATCGCTTTGTCTGAACCGGTGACCATGCCCGAAGTGCCGCGCACGGCAGGGGAGAGCACAGCGTTGATCAGCGCGATCACCGATGGGAAGACAAGGATTGCAAAGCCTATCACAAAAGGCCTGAGCAGCGGGTAAAAATCAATAGGCTCTGCGGCTGCGATGTGCCGCCAGACCCGGTGGCCGATGTAAAAGATGGCGGCAAAGGCTGCAATCCCGCGGCCGACACTGATCAGCTGCTCGCAAAGGGGGAGCATCTCCGAGTAGAGCTCATCGAGCACCCGGTTCAGCCCTCGGATTTGCGCCTGGTAGCCTTGCGCGTAGGCGAGGCTGGGCACTAGCGTGCCGGTAGCTGCAATCAGCAGCTTGGCTTTGAACTGTTTCATAAGCAGATTGTTTAGCCTAGGGCGTTATATCGTAGATGTTTTCCGTTGTTTTCAGCGAGGCCTTTTCGTCCTTGCGCTGGGCGGCCAGAACGCTGTTGTTGCTATTGAGGTGCCTGAGAAAAACCAGCTGCTCTGAGAGGTCCTTATAAATCGAATCGATCATCGATAGCCGCTCATCATCGGAGGCCCTGAGCTTTTTTGCGGTCACTACATCAAGCAGCGCATCCAGGTTTTTTAGGCTTCCATCCGAGAGCTCACTGTAAACCTTACCCAGGTAATCCAGCTCTTTGGCGCTGAATACTCCGGAGGCTGAAAGCGCTCCGGGCGCGCTTTGGCATTCCCGCATGATGGCAAGCTGCATCTGAACGATATCCTTTATACGCCCGTAGTTTTTCACTGCCGGACTGACCTGCAAGAGCCCGTCAAGAAACGCCTCGTGCAACTTGAAGTTTCCACGGGATATATCGCGTATCTTGGTGTAGCCTTCAAAAAGGATGTCATACCCCTTTTTGAGCTCCCGCAGAATTTTCCTGAGCTCGCGCAGCTTTTCAAGGTTTAGGATCAGCTGGGTCACTTCCTGGGTTTGGGCCTGCGAGGCTAGCGGAGCGGCAAAGCCCAGCATCAGTATAAGGATTAGTTTTTTCATATAACTGTTATTTGATGCCGTTCAATTGGCGGCGGTTATCAATATCTTCCAGCTCTGCCGAGACGGATTTGCAGACCAGGCGCAGATCCCGCCTCAGGTTCTGGGCCAACAGGTAATTCTCTTCGAATTCTTTGCAGATGCCCTCTATCCGCTGGATCCTCTCATTGTCAGTCATCGAAACCTGCTCATCGCGGATCACCATAAAAAAACCGCCGATCAGCACCTGGGAGTCATCATAGAGCATTTTAAGGCCAGTGATCATTCGCTTTTTCTGCGCCGGATCAAGCAGCCGGCAACCAGCGATTTCAGCAGGCAACTTCTCGCAGACTTCATTGATGCTCCCATGCAGATCAGTGATGTGTTGCAAGCGGAAGAGCGAGGTGATCCCTGACTTGACAATGCGCAATGAATCAAAGCGGTTTTTATGCAGCTTAAACTCACCGTTTTTGATTTGATGGATCGTGTTAAGGCCCTCTTTGGCGATCTTGTACCCTTGTTTGGTTAGCTCTAAATAAAGCTTCAACTGCACGATCTGCTCCTTGAGGTACTCTCGCTGCGTTTTGTTCTGCCTGAACCATTCTTTGAATAGCTGGGCATGGGCGCCCGTGGCCAGTAGCGCCAGCCATAAGGCGATCAGTAGTGTTCTCATAAGGATTATTTTTACTGGATGCCGTAGAGCTCCTTAGTGACTTTGGCGTCGAATTCGCTTCTGGCCCTGGAAAGGCTCAGCAGCTTGTTTTCCTGGTTGAAGGTGTTGAGCTCATCGTAGATCTGGTCTGCGGTTTTTGCCGCCCGGTCAATGATTTCAAGCCGTTTTACATCAGAGATCTGGGTGGCAAAGGATTTAACGACCAGCTCCAAAAGCTCCACGCTACGGGCGGTTTCTTGAAGGATCCCCTTGTAGACTTTTTCCATCTGGGCAAGCTCAGCTGCGGTGAAATGCCTGTCGTTTCGGAATATTGCCCAAGCCGTCTGGTACTGCCCGACGATCTGGGCCTGTTTGTCAAGGGTCGCTTTAATGCGGAAATAGTAGCTGACCACAGCCTTTACCTTTTTGAGCTCTTCATAGTACTCCTTATAAAGCTCCCGCTGCTTTTTGACCCAGTCCTCAATCTCATCGAGCTTTAATTTGGCCATCGCATTTTCAAGTGCTTTTTGCGCGTTTTGAAGGCGGATCTGCCGGTTTTGCCGGCGCTGCACTAAAAGGTCCATTGCCCTGACTACGCGCTTGACGGCCTGCTTGATAATCTCAGCCCAGGGAATTGCTGCCTGCGCCTGTTTGATAGGTGTGGTCGCTGTCAGTAGCAGCAGCGTGAGGATAAATGCCTTTTTAAACATATCAGTCTTTGATTTGAGATTAGCCATTCCGGCGCATTTGTTGGGCAAGGGCCGCGACGCCAGCCTGTATGCTGCCCAGCTGCTGGGCATACTGCTGCACCTTGATCTTTTCGGTTTGCTCAGTGGTATAGGTTAGGTATTCTTCCAGGCTGACCTCGGCGCGGTAAACTTTGGAGAGCGCCCCGCCCAGACTGATGAAGACCTCCTTGTAGCGCAGCAGCGGGTCATTGGCCTTGTTGACTGAGAGCACCAGCGACTTTTCCTTTTCGGTCAGGCCCAAAAGCTCCTGGATCTGATCGAACTTGTTTTGATACTTGGATTGATCCAGAAGGATCTTGCAATCCGAGTTGTTGATGATGGCCTGCTTGACAATCGGGGAGGAGATAATATCTTCCACTTCCTGAGTGACCACAATCGCTTCACCAAAGAACTTTCTGACCGTTTTGAACAGGTACTTGATGTACTCGGCCATTCCCTCTTTGGCGATTGCCTTCCAGGCTTCCTCGATCAGGATCACTTTCCGGATGCCGGAGAGCTTTCTCATCTTGGAGATAAAAACCTCCATGATGATAATGGTCACGATCGGAAACAGGATCGGGTGTTCTTTGATGTTATCCAGCTCAAAGACGATAAAGCGCTCTGATAAAAGATCGATGTTTTCTTTCGCGTTCAGAAGATAGTCAAACTCGCCGCCACGGTAATAGGGCCTGAGAACGTAAAGGAAATTACCTATATCAAAATCCTTGTCCTTGACCTGGTCCTGTTTGAGTACCTGCACGAATTGGGTTTGCAGGAACTCGTAGAAACTATCAAAGCATGGAAAAATGCCGCTGTCTTGAATGTGCTCATAGTACTGGGCAAGCGCCACTGAAAGGGCGACATATTCTGATCGCCTGAAAGTCTCGTCGTCCTTTTTCCAAAGCGCCAGTAGCAGCGTTTTGATGCTTTCCTTCTTTTCAGTGTCAAGCGCATCGCCTTTCGCTATGTAAAAAGGGTTAAACCGGATCGGGTTTTTCTCATCATAAGTGAAATAGTATCCCGAAACCATATCGCAGAGCCCTTTGTAGCTGTGACCAACATCGACGAGCACAATATGCGCGCCGGAATCGTAATAGCTTCTGACCATGTGATTGGTAAAAAAGCTTTTACCGCTTCCGGAAGGGCCGAGAATAAACTTATTGCGATTGGTACAGATCCCCTTTTTGATCGGCTCATCGGAGATATCGACCAGTACTGGTTTGCCGGTAAGCCGGTCGCCAAGCCGGATCCCGAAGCTGCCCTTTGAGGACCGGTAGGGGCCTTCCAGATTGAAAAAGCACGCGGCCTGTTCTGCGAACGTGTCGAAAGTATCGTTCATGGGAAAATCGGCTGCGTTTCCCGGTATGCCCGCCCAGAAAATCTGGGGGGCTCCGGAGGTCTCCTGTTTGGCTGAGCTGTCCAGCTGGGCAAGTGCCGATGAGACCATGCTTTTTAGTTCTTTGACCGAGCCGTGCTCCTCTGTCCAGGCCAGCACATTGAAATGTGCTTTGACCGGGAGCCGCTGCTCGCGGATGGCTTCGTTTAAAAATTCGTTGGTGGCCTCAAGGGCCAGACTGTTCTCGCGGGCATAAATCGAAAGGGATTGCAGCCTGAGCCTTTTGCTTTCAAGGCGTTTGAGCGTCTTCTCACCCTCGCCAGTAAAGACGTACTGGTTGTAGATGTGATTACAGGCCAGCAACTGCCCGAGAAGGCTAGCAAAACCGACACTGAATTTGGCGCGGTCAGTCGAGTAGCGCTCATAGGTTGTCGCAGCGCTGCAAATCCCTGGAAGATCAGCCGCGTCAGCCAGCGTGTATAGGCTGCATAGTCTGTCCCCGATCTGAATTCCCTTCTCAAAGCTGATCTCACGCAGCAGCCTCTGATCAGTGCCGGTCAGCAGAAACGCGTACTTTTCGATCAGGCCCGCCCGGCGCGCCTGACTTAGCAGCTGATCGTTTTGTAGTTGGGTGAGCCGGCTCATGCCGCTGTCCTCTAAAATACGTTTGAACTGGGTGGCACTGTCCAAAAAATCATCGAGCGCTGCTTTGTCTAGCGTCTGCCGAGGCGCAATCGAGCTGCGAATCAGGTTAGAGGTCAGCGAGCTGGATAGTTTTCTTTCCTGGGGCGATTTGGTCAGCATCAGATAGCATTCATGGGAAAGGTAGGGTCTTCCCTTAAAGAATTTGTCGCTGGCCTGGCTTAGAAAGCTGACTGGCTCTGAGCGGTTGGCAGAAAATTCTTTTGTAACAAACCAGTCTTGTTTATGCAGCAAAGCGCGGGAGGGGAGCATCTTGATGGCCTTAACCCATGTCTGATGAAAGGCCTCGTACTGCTGCTCAGAGAGCGTGAAGATCTCGGGCATCTCTGCCCGGAAAACGATCGTTACATCGCCCTGGCGCGAAAGGATCATATCATGCTCCACATCCAGTATCGGTAGCAGATCATCGAGTAGCTTTTCCATTTGCTTTAATTTGATTTAATCCTGGTTATGAACCGTTTTCTGGAAGTGGCCTTGACAAGGCCAGGGACTTTTCTGGCCGCCAGTGCTTTGCTCAGACCGTGCTCGCCAAAGCTGTTGCTGAGCTGGTAGACTGTCATGATCGATGCGGCGGCCAGGCATACGGCAATCAAAAGGCACAGGTAGGTATTCACTCCGCAGACATACATGAGCGCATACATAATCATCACCATGAACATTGCCCCGCCTGCATACCAGATGTACTGCCCTTTAAGCCCGCGAAAAACGATGCTGCGATTGATTCCCTTGTTTACCACATATGTGATTCGTGCCATCTGCTATTGGGTTTCTCTTGATCACTTTGTAAGTTTTGAAACCATATCTGGGGTTATTGAGGCGAACAAGGAACGATAAATAGTCTCTGAGCCGCTCGCCGATGTAAATTCCCATACTATCAATTGTTTGATTCATCTGGCGTGTTTGATCAAAAGGTAGGCATTTAAAGGTTGCCGGTAATGTTTATACGTCAAGCCTTTAAGCCTACCTTTTTGCCGGCCTAGAGTCCGAAGAAAGATTGCAATACTGTCGCCACTACCACCAGGAAAATGCAGCTACCAAACCATGCCGCAGCAACTTTGCCAGTATCCTGATCGCCCGCATTCCATTTTTGAAAAACCTTTACTGCGCCAACCAGACCCAGTACTGCCCCGATGGCATACATCAGGTTTGTGCCGGGCTCAAAGTAGGATCTGACTTGTGAATCGGCTTCCTGGATACCTGCTGCCCCGTCCTGGGCCCATGTGATTGTGCTGATTAGGCCCAGAGCCAATGTAAGTGAAAGGGCGTACCTCACCGGTGGATTCTTTCTGCTCGTTTTCATACTCCTCTATCCGTTTAAGTTGAACATACTTACGATTCCCCTCCGTCTGACACCCTTCCGCAACTCGGAAGGGGTCAGATCGTTGGGCGGGCTCCATTAAAACATCCCCCAAACCTCACCTTTATCACCCTCGCTGAGATGTATGGAGCCATATTTTGCGCACTCGGCGTCAATACGATTATTTACCGCAAACTGGAAAGGCGATCTTTTAAGCATCTGGTAATCTTTCAGGATTATTTGAAGCATTTGGATCAGATCCTGCCTGTCATAGCCTTTCTGATGGGCTTCTTCGATTTCTGTTGTCAGGTGCTCATAAAGGTTCTCTACCCTGGTGGACATTTCTTCGTTTTGCCATTCTGGCTGCGGGTCCTGCTCGTTTAAAATTTCTTGGTCCGGACGGCTCGGGTCGGACGTTTTCCCAATTGCTTTGCTTAAAGTGCCAGCGTCAAACTGCCCTTTCCTGGTTCTTCCGCCAAGCAGGCTATTGATTTCGGTTCGAAAATATTTCCATCCAACGAAGGTGTAGTAAATCAGCAGGGCACCGGCGAGAATTCCCGCATAAACAGCCCAGGGGTTTGAGGTAAACATATGCGTCTTACGTTTGCGTTTGAAGTGACCAGCCTTGGGTTGCCGGTTGATTTTTGTTACGCTACAAAGTAAGTCGCTGGGAAGGGGTACAGAAAAGTACAAGTTTTGTTGTACCTTTTTGTACCCTTTTATTGGTCTCTTTCTAGTTGTCAGGATCAGGCTGCATTTTACTGAGATAACCAAATGTTAAAAACAGACCATCCTGTTTATGTCGACACTGAGCTTCATTCGAAGGGCAGATCAATGATTTCCGCCTTGACGATTATATCCCTGATATGGATTGGGCCGGAAGCGACCCATCTAACGTAAAGATCTACTACCGTTTAGATTCCGACGACTATTATTTGCATGATGAGATTTCGAACAGGCTATTTGCGTTCACTCACGAAAGCGACCAAGGGGTAATGCAAAAATGGGAGTTTGGAGGAGACTAGTTGAAGCTCATTATTTGATGTATCCAGGAAATAGGTTTAGCTAAATTTTATCACCGAGGCTTCCTTCGAGTACTCATTTCATTTTGGTGAAAAGCTCTGAGGGTGATATTTCCAGTCCTTCACAGAGAGAAATGACTGTCGTCAAGGCTAAATTTACCTTGCCTTTAGCTATCCGTTGAACCTGCGAATATTCAAGACCAGAGGCCGCGGCAAGCTTCCTCAAACTCAAATCCTTTTCTTTGGCTGCCTCAAGTATTGCCTCCCCGAATTTTTGAAGAATTATATTTTTACTTTCCATACAAGGAAAGTCCATCCATTCAGAAAATTTTTTGACGTATGATCATATATCAAATTAAAATAATTGTTATATTTGTACGGTTACATCCGTTGACCAGCAAAGACGGCAACGTAGTAACTTGCGATACTTCACAAAGAAATTTGAAGCATTCGCTTAGAGTCTCACATTAGAAAAACTGGTAATTTTTTGGAACGAGACGACAAGCAGAATAGCTCACGACCTAGGCGTGGGTTTTGCTTATTCGTTCCAGGGTATACCAGTGCCTCTAATGTCAATAAGTTGAGATCCACGCCCTTTAAAAGGGCGGCTTGCTTTCACATCTCGACTTTCTGAGGCTTTCAGTAACAATTATTGTTTCACCATTGACACCATTGTTACCGTTATGAAGACCACCCTAATATTTCGGCTGATTATCCGCAAGCCCGAATAGCACTGTACCTGCTTGCTCTTCCAAATACCGTTTCGCTGAACCGAATCGGGTAGGAGAGGCGTGCCCTACTGTTCTGTTCACATTTGTTTCACTCCAAAATTCATTGCAATGAAATTCATTTATTGCTCTCCCGGGAAAAGACTGTCCTATATTCTGTATTTGCTCTTTGCGTACTATCTGCTTGTCATGTGGAGCCCGGCGCGTGGCCAGGTGTCCAGGCCCCTGCAGGTCGGTGACCGTTTACCTGATCTACGCCTTTCCGGTGTGATGGATTACAGCTCACCAACTGTTTCGCTTGCCGATTTCCGGGGTAAACTGTTGATCCTTGACTTCTGGGCGAGCTGGTGCGGCCCTTGCGTGAAGATGCTGCCGGTCTTAGATTCACTTCAGCGGCAATTTGATGGAAAGGCGCAGATCCTATCAGTCACCTATCAAAGTGAAAAGGAGATCCAGTCCTTCTTTTCAAAATATTACCGCCGTAATCCCAAACGTATAGGTATACCCGGTGTCACGGGTGACACTACCTTATCACGCTTGTTTGCGTATAATGCCGTCCCGCATTATGTCTGGATTGACGCTTCCGGTGTGATCCGGGCGATCACCGGCATGCAGGAGCTTAACGCCGCTAATATTACAAAGATGCTTTCAGGCACTGTGCCTGTTATGGAGCAAAAAAGCGATGAGAAAAGGATTCCATACAGCCCGTACTGGCCGATGATGCTGGGTGGAAACGGTGGGGACGGTTCAAATATGCTTTACCATTCGCTTTTCACCCGGTACACGCCCGGCATAGGCTTTGGACATTCAATCCTGCGCGATAGCACGTCCCACTTTCGGATCACAGTCCGAAATTGCGAGCGGGCCTGGTTTTTCAAGATCGCTCACGCGCTTAATGGAGTCCCTTTCAACGAAACCAATACCATTTTTGAGGTGCGCGATAAGGGCCGGTTGACTTCATCACTTGTCGGCGGGCCCTATGAGAAATGGCTTCAGGACGGCAACGGCTTTTGTTATGAGCTCGCAGTCGGCCTGGATCAGGAAAAGCAGGCCTTCAAACTAATGCAGCGAGACCTTGAAATGTTCTTTCCCGAATACACCTCGGCAGTTGAGCAGCGGGACACGGCCTGTCTGGCTCTGAAACGCATTTCTACAGCCCGGGCACTGGCCAGCAGTGGAGGGAAAACCATTCTTGACCTGGGACCATACGAATGGAAAGTCTCCAATGCATCGGTTGGGCAGATCATACGCCGCTTGAACTACTTTCAACGGCTGAACACGATGGTAGTCGACCAAACCGGGTTTACCGGTAAGATGGACATGCTGCTCACTGCGGGATGGTCTGATCTGAAAGCGCTGAATTCAGAGCTGGCCAAATACGGGTTTGTGTTAGAGCCGGTTCAGGCGCCTATCCAGGTGCTGGTTATTGGTGATCGAAAATAAGTAAGCCCTTTCACTATGAGACGATCTATATTGTTTATTGCTTTTTTGCTGAGCTGCGGTGCGGTTTGGGCGCAGAAATCCGGCGAAGTCACCGGGCGGGTGCGAGGGGCAGACGGGGGCATCTTACCCGGGGCTTCGGTAGTCATTAAAGGCACACGCAACGGAACGATGGCTGATTCGCTGGGTCGGTTTAGACTTAATCTTTCCGCCGATACGGCTACGCTGGCAGTTTCCTTTATTGGTTACCAGACAAAGGAGGTCCGCGCTTCGGTAGCGAGATCTTTGGATATAGAGCTGGAAGCCAGCAGCAGCCAATTGAGCGAGGTGATCGTCTCAATCGGTTATCAGCAACTGCCCAAAGAGCGCGCGACCGGCTCATTTGCCCAGGTAGATCAGAAACTATTCAACCGGAGCGTGGGGCCGGATGTGATCAGCCGGCTGGCAGATGTAACGCCTGGCCTGATCTTTAACCGCGGCATTGTCAAACCCGGCAGCCAAACCAACATTTCGATCCGGGGGCAGAGCACGATTTTTGCCAAAGCGGACCCGTTGATCGTGCTGGACAATTTCCCCTATACGGGTGATTTGAACGCGATAAATCCTAATGATATTGAAAGTGTGACTGTGCTCAAAGATGCCGCAGCCGCTTCGATCTGGGGGGCGCAGTCTGCCAATGGGGTTATTGTGATCACCACTAAAAAGGCAGCCTACGAGCAGCCGCTTCGGGTGAGCTTGAATACCAGCCTGACTGTAACCCAGAAGCCTGATCCTTTTTACCTGCCGAGGATGTCCAGCTCTCAGGTCATCGATATGGAGCAGCTGCTGTTTTCCAGAGGCTATTACAAAACCGCCGAAAACAGCCCCGGCAAACCTGCGCTCACTCCGGTGGTCGAGCTTTTGATCGCAGCCCGTGATGGAAAGATATCGGCCGGGAGCGCCGATGCACAAATCAACGCATTGCGTAGTGTCGATGTCAGAAATGACTACCGCAAATATCTTTACCGAAACAGTGTCAATCAACAATACGCACTCAGCTTGCAGGGTGGGGGAAAGGCCTCGCGTTTTCACCTTTCGGCTGGCTACGATAAAGGACTCTCCTCGCAGATTGGAAATAGCTCTGAGCGCGTAACTGTGAGTGCCAATAACGATTTGACACTTTTAAAAGGCAAAGCCGAGCTTTCTACGGGAGTCTACCTTACCCGCCAGCGCGTGATTGACAATGCACTCGGGTTATCTTATTTCAATCTGACATCCACCAGCGCAGTCTACCCGTATGCGTCTTTCACTGACGAGTCTGGTAACCCGGCCAGGCTCAGCCACTACTATCGCAACAGTTTTTTGGATGATGCGGCCTCGAAAGGACTGCTGAACTGGGGCTTTGTGCCCCTGGACGAGATGGGCTATCGCAATTATCAAACCAGACAGCTCGACTACCGCATCAATACCGGGCTTCGGTACAAAATCCTTCCGGGGTTAAGTGCAGAGGGGTTATTCCAGTATACAGGCAGCAGCTCGCGTGGATGGCGGCAGCAAAACCAGAAAAGCTGGACGGTACGCGACCTTGTTAACCGATTTACGATTGCTTCCGAGACAGGGCTAGTAAGGCCAGTGCCGGTTGGGGACATCCTGGATCAGTCTGCGGTTGATGTTTCGGGTTATTTCGCGCGGGCGCAAGCCAACTTTGAGAAGACGATCTTAGAGAAGCACCAATTGACCGCAATCGCTGGTGCCGAAGTGCGCGATCTGGGCACAAAGTCCAATGCGTGGCGCAGCTATGGATACGATGACGCGCTGGGCAGCTTTCAACAAGTTGACTACCTGTCTACTTTTAAGTCCTATATCAATCCTGCCTCCGCCTCCAACCGGATCCCGCAATATGGCGGGATGAGCAGCCTGACCGACCGGTTCGTTTCTTATTATGCCAATGCAGCCTACACCTTCGATGGCAGATACCTGATTTCGGCCAGCGGCAGAAAAGACATGTCCAACCTTTTTGGGGTGAATGCCAATCAGCGGGGTGTGCCGCTGTACTCAGTTGGAGTTGGCTGGAATGTGCACCAGGAGAAGTTTTTTCATGCCAGGTGGCTCCCGCAGCTGAAACTACGCGCCACCTACGGCTACAATGGTAACATAGATAGGACGCTCTCTGCTTACACTACGGCCTATTATAGCATCGCTTCGCAGACCGAGATCGGTCTTCCATATTCGCTGATTCGCAACCCGCCCAATCCCGACCTGCGCTGGGAGCGCGTTAGGATGATGAATTTCGGCGTGGATTTTAAAACAGCTGCCGGCCGGGTCTCCGGTAGCATAGAGTACTACATCAAAAAAGGGTTTGATTTGATAGGGGATGCTCCGCTTGCCCCGCAAACGGGATTGACCAACTACCGTGGGAACACTGCTAATACCAGTGGTAGAGGCATAGATGTGCTTTTAACCAGCAATAACTTTCAGGGTAAATTTAGCTGGCAAACCCAGTTTATCCTTAGCTATGCGAGCATCAAAGTCAGCAAATACCTTCCCAAGTCCAGTAACCTTAGGGGCGATTATGTAGTCTCAGCGAATGGTTATCCTACCCAGGGGCGCTATTTGACGGGAATGTACAGCTTGCCTTCGGCCGGCCTGGACCCCGAGAACGGGGATCCCAGAGGATGGCTTGATGGGAAGGTTAGCAAGAACTACGCGGCGCTGCTGGCAGTGGCAGATTTAAATTCGCTTGTTTACCACGGCTCTTCCCGTCCGCTTGTCTTCGGCGGCCTGCGCAATACGGTCAGCCGGCGCAATTGGAGTTTGTCAGCCAATATCGGCTACCGGCTTGCCTATTACGTGCGGCTGCCTTCGGTGCTTTACTCGCAGGTATTGACTGGCGTGACAGCCCACGGGGATTTTTCAAAACGCTGGAAACAGCCAGGCGATGAGCTGCTAACCCATGTGCCTTCGATGCCCGCTTCGACCAACACTAACCGGGATTTATTCTATACCGGCTCCCAGGATCTGGTAGAAAGGGCAGACCATCTCCGTTTGCAGGATATCAGGGCGGGTTATTCATGGAATGCAGTTTCATCAGGCAGCTTTATCCGGGATTTTGAGATTTATGCATATGCGGCAAACCTGGGTGTGATCTGGAAAAAAATGAAGGGCAGCCTAGACCCTGATTTTGTCGATACGACCCCACCTCAACGAAGCATTTCTCTGGGCATCCGCGCAAATTTTTAAACGAGAACAGCGATGAAGAAATATTTGATCTGGCCCATATTGGCCATGCTTTCGGGATGCCAGGACTCGTTTCTGGATGTTAAGCCCGATAAGGCGCTGGTCGTTCCGAGGACTTTGGCCGACTATCAAGCCGTGCTCGATAATTTTGACAGCATGAATTCACCGGGATTAAACCTGATCGCCGGGGACGAGTTTACGGCAAGCTTCCAGCAGTTCCAATCCTGGGAGTATGTCGAAAGGCAGGCCTATCTGTGGGCTGACGATCTGTACAGTGGAGCGGGCTCTGCGGACTGGGATGTGCCTTACAAAGCTGTATTTGCCGCTAACCTGGTTCTGGAGGGTGCTGGTAAGCTCAGCCCCGGTCCGGAGCTATCCAATCTGATGGGGTATGCTTACTTCTACCGTGCCAACGCCTTCTATGGGCTCGCCCAGCAGTTTGCTCCTCCCTATGAGGCAGCCAGTGCCCGCTCGCAGCTTGGAATACCGCTGAAATTGACGACCGAGGTGACTAAGACTGTCCCACGTGCAAGTTTGCTAGATACCTACCAGCAAATCCTGGCTGATTTGCGGCAGGCAGCCGAGCTGATCACTGCCGAATCTGTCTGGAAGAACAGGCCGTCGCGAGCGGCGGCTTACGCGCTGATGGCGCGGGTCCAGCTTGCGATGGGTGATTACGAAAGCGCCGAAAAGAGCGCTTCTGCGTCCCTGGCCCTTTCTGGCAAATTGGTCGACTTTAATGATCTGGATCCGGCCGCCAAATTGAGCTTCCCTAATTCACCCAAAGATGCCAATCAGGAAGTGCTCTATTATAACAGGATGAATTTTTACCTGTTTTTCTTTACACCTTACTATCAGGTTGATTCTTCGCTCTATGCGAGCTACGGCTCGGGGGATCTGCGCAAGCAGTGCTATTTTGACACGCTCGCTGACGGGACGGTATTCTATAAGGGAAGTTATGCAGGCAGCTTTGGCTTTTTTAGCGGTCTGGCAACCGATGAGGTCTATCTGACAAGGGCCGAGTCTTACGCCTGGTTAGGTAATACCAGCCTTGCGCTATCGGATCTGAACGCGCTTCTGGTGAAGCGCTTCAAGAATGGAGTTTTCAAGCCTCTTGTTGCGGCAACTGCCGAGCAGGCACTGCGACTCGTGATCGCTGAGCGAAAAAAAGAGCTCGTTGCCCGTGGTCTAAGATGGGCTGATCTGCGTAGGTTAAATATGCAGGAGGCATTTAAGACCACACTTCGAAGAAGGCATGAGGGTAAAGAATATGTTCTTGCCCCAGGTAGCCCCAGATATACGTTTCCTATTCCATCTAATGAGGTTTCCACCAGTGGAATCCAGCAAAACCCAAGATGAGATCGGGCTCGCCGGATTAGTCCGGCGGGTGATTTCTGATTTTATTTCGTATCAAAAACCTGCGATATGCATCGTGTAGTATCGTCAAACATGGAATATCCAGCTGTGCTTGCCAGCGATTTAGAGCAAATCTACCAGGTGATCCAAGGCGGAAGCTGGAAAGTCTCTGGTTGTGGGTTGAGCCAGGGAGCATTCTCCTGCGCCCTGTTTATGAGCCAGTATGGTGCCAGCTTTGAGCGGGTTGATCTTAGGGGAGAGGTTCAGGAGCTATTTGATCGTGGCTGCAATGGCGTCGTCTCTGGGAAGACCAGTTGGCTGGATTTTGCCGACTTAGCCCTGGTTTCCCACAGGCTTTCTGAGCGTGGTTTTATCCAGATCGAGCAGGAGTTTTTTTTTGAGGATATCGACAAGCTCGCCCTTGCAGCAATGGCTCGCCGCTGCCAGATCGCTGGTTTTGAAAATTCGGATCTTGGGGCGGCGCTTTATGCGCTCAGGCGGTTTAACGCAGGGGCGAGGCATTTCGCGGGGCCAATTAAAGGGTTTGTTTCAGCTTTGGCAGCCGGGGGTGAGGCTTGTTTTGTCGGCGCTACCGGGTGCGGAAATGAGAATCTTCGAATAGGACTTTCTGCGCCATTGCTGTTTGTTTCAGCGGCAGCAGAGATCGGGCTGGTGGATCAAAAAGAGGGGATAGGCGGAGTTTCAACGCTGGCCGAAAGGATTTGCGAGAACGTCAATGATCTAAGCAACACCCAAACCGACCCCGGATTCCAGACAGGGGAGCTGGGTAAAGGATACGCATTGCTGCGCGCAGGAATGTGTTTTCACAGGGGCGATTGGATAACAGCCGGCTTACAAATTTTAATTGACTGCGCCTACTCTGTACTCGATCACGGTATCAGTGCACTCGACATGGCTTCGGGCACCTCTGGTATCGCCTTGGCATTTGATAAGCTCTACCGATTGACTGGCTACGATATTTTTCGCGACCTCGCCACTAAGGCAAGATGGTTGAGTTTGAAGGCCAAGGTATTAGTCGATGATCGAAACATCGATCACGGATACAGCTTCTACCATGGACTCTCTGGCATTGGGCTCGCGGCCCTTCACGGTCAGCAGGACCGGCCCGAAGAGCTCGACGAGTTTCTTTGGTTGTTGTAATTAGTTAGCTAATGGGTTGAAATAACGGTTCAGGATTTTCGCCTACATTCATATGCGGCATGGGGTCGTTACACCTGCTAAAATACAACCCGGGGTATTTCAGGTTTCAATTACAAGTAGCCAAAATAAAGAATAGTGAAGTGTTTAAACGTCAGCAGCTATCAGTTCATAGATTACCTTAGGTTGAGGCATTCAAGGCAAATGCTTATTAGACTCTAATGCTCAAATATGGCACTTCATCTGCCGTTATGCCAAATCCTTGTAGCGGGCCGTTGTTTTTTGCAGGTCATTAACATACTCTAAAATGTCACCTGGCTGGCATTCTAATACATTACAAATTGCCTCCAAAGTACTAAATCTAATTGCCTTTGCTTTTCCTGTCTTTAATATGGAAAGGTTCGATAAAGTCAACCCAACTTTGTCAGAAAGCTCATTAAGTGACATTTTTCGTTTAGCCATTACAACGTCTAAATTTACTACAATTGCCATCACTTAAACAGTTAAATCAATTTCGTTTTGAATATCTACCCCTTTTTTAAAAATAGTCGCAATAATATAGATTACAGCTCCCATTAAAATAAATGCTTGACTGTCTGCCCAAAACTGGTTTAGATTGCCGGTGGCAAAACCGTGGTGCATTAAATTTTTAGCTAACTGTCTGGCGATGTAACTTAACAATCCAATTGAAAGGGTGTAGTAACTGATTTGCGAAATTTGCCTTGCAACAAAAGCGTTGAACGGTTTTGATAAATCGATTGTGTGCATTAGTCTGATAACTATGTAAAATAGGCAAGCTTTTAAAATTGAAATGCTTAGAATAAAGCCATAGACACCGAAGAAAACTAATCTACTATCTTTATACATTTCAGTTAAGTCCAACTTTTGATAAAGATTTTGGACAAATTCGGGATTATACAGACTGAAAAAGAAATTTACTATCAGGCCCCCCGCTTCAATGCTCAGCCCGACAAAAATAAGCCAGGCCACAACATATAAGGCCCAAAATACGAAGTTGTTTGTTTTTGATATCATTGCTGAAATTTAGGTTTATGTACCCAAAATAATAAATTTTTATTGATAAACAATAAAAATAGATTTTTATTCAAAAAATAATCACCGTAGGGCTTTGTAATGATTTTCTGATGGATGCCCTGGATGAGACCACGGGATCAGGCAAATCGATGATGAGGGAAATATGAAGCCAGTGTTGATCAAAGCGAAAGTCAATGGCAACGGGCGGCCTGCAAATTTTAATTGACTGCGCCTACTCTGTACTTGATCACGGTATCAGTGCGTTCGATATAACTTCGGGCGCCTCCGGCATCGCCTTGGCATTCTATAAATTGCGCCGATTGACTGCTACGACATTTTTTACGATGTCGTCTCTAAGGCAAGATGGTTGAGCTTGAAAGCAAGGGTAATAATCGATGATAGAAGCATCGATCACGGATACAGCTTCTAGCATGGACTCTCCGGCATTGGACTAGTGATTCTTCACGGGCAGCAGGACCGGCGCGAAGGACTCGGCGAATTTCTCTGGTTGTTGTAATTAATCGTCTAAGGGGCTGGTTCCGGGCTCTCTTGCGGACTTTTTAGGGTTTTAACAGTCAAGCCTTTCTGCGGATCCGCGGGCGTGTAACCTTCAAGTAAGCCAATTCCTCATACTTCTAATGGAGTTGGTAGTATTTGTATCAAAATATTGGTAATAAAAATATCAATTTGTGATGCATGTTTGAAAACCATTTTTTAATTTTGGTTATCAAATGAACTTTGAACCACAGAGGCCGGGAAATATCGCTGGCTTCTGCTGGGCGCCCGATCCATGTAGTTATTTCCCTATGTTATAGCTGGTTGGAAAATTCAGAGTAAAAATTAATCGCCATAAATTCATCAACAACTATGAAACTAGAAGCTACAAAAACCAGGGAGGAAGAGGACTTTGACGAGTACAGCATCGAAGCAGTGGAAAAGAGCCTTCTTGCTAAGTATAATGTCTGGCAGCAGGAATTTAAGGGGAAAATACAGCCCATTGTCTCCCCGAATTATGCATGGGTAGTTTATGCTGGAATTGATACCCTCCGGCCACAGGCGGCATTCACTAACCGGGAATGTGCGGACCAGCTAGTCCTGTATATGCAGGGCGCGACGGGTCCGGTGCACTGTGAGCGGAGCGCGATCAAGGCGATGAACCTGGTGATAGACAAATACAAAGAACAGGTGAGCTTCGGCAAAATGCCGTATGAAATCATATTGGATAGTAAAGGCGAGGTGTTTGATAGCTGGGGGCCGAGTGACGGAATTCCTTCTATTGAGGAGCCGGTGGTAATGAACGAGAAGTTGCATGCACTGGCAGGAACGTTCTGGGGATGGACAGGCAAGGAGGCTATTGAGAATGCCCAGCAGTTATTTTGGTCACTGAGAGAAAAAGGAGAGATATAGCCATGAAAACCAGACTTATACAGCACCACGTTCCCAAGCCGGCAGACCTGGACCGCCTTACAACGCCTTACACCCCAGATTTTTTCAAGGAGTTCGGAGCCATACTTTATCAGTTCTTACCAGCGGCAAAAGGCACCGAACTGTTACCAGGAGAGGTGAAATACGGTTATAAATTTTATCTTCTGGACGATCCCAGTAAGGAAGGGGTATTTTATTTATCGTCCCATAAGGATATGGACACATTGAAATCACGTTCCAAATTTTTGTCAAGGGTAGAGAAGGAAATATTGAAGGTTGCGTGATCGGTCATTTATTGGAGTATTTTGAAAACCTACCGGCCGGCCTTGTGGTTATGTTTCATTTGGGACTTGATTGCACCGATTGATGTGGGGCACGAGTGTTCATTGTGCTTGTTTGTACCCTATCTGTATATGTCAGTGTTTTATAAACAAGGAAAAGCAGTGCCGCTATGGAAAAGGTAAGAAAATATAGCAGCTTCCAGGAAATGAAGGACACCGCGACCAGTGGCACGGTGAGCGCTACTGGTCGCGCGGAAGGTCAAAAAAGGTTTGAAAATTTCATAGATTTCCTCAGAGGTGATAACCCTCCTGAGAAGTCGCGGCAATCCGTAAGACAATCCAAATAAGGGTTATCGCGAATGCTTGATTTCAATTTCCTTCCCCAAATTATCTGGTCGGTGAATGATCACAAGGTCGAATACATGATTGTAGAAGGCTTTGCTGTGTCCTATTACGGATACGTCCGCGTATCCATGGTCGGGAATACAAGCCGTCTGACATAACCCTCCATTCGCCGACGAGGGAACACAAACTTGTATAGCTAGGATTCAGTATCAGACATTTTATGAGACAGGAAAAACGTGCGGATCGAAAAATATCATCCGTAAAATGCAGGTGGCCTCACCGATGCAAGGCCTCAAATAATTTCACCCTTGGAGGCTCACAGCCTATCATATATCAGTTTCATGGTATTCTCGCCGGAACCGGAGTTTGAAATGACCTGGACCGAAATAGAATTTCCATCATTAATTAATTTCCAAACCTCTGTTACTGCAATATCTGCATCCTCAGAAACTGTGTTGAAGGATTTTACTGAATTGATAGTCATAGTTTGGCCATCATCTGACCACCTTGCGCTTGATTTCTCCCTAGGACTTCCGACAATGGTGGCTTCACTTTTACCATCAAAGGTCACTATCTCTTGACTAGTAACAAGCCTTCCGTAAGGCAGTGGTCTCGCTACGGTTACCGTGAGAAAATCTCCGTGCTCTGCAACTTTAATTGTTTTAGAAGTTGAACGATCCCCTTCTCCAAATATGCAAATAGGAAATTGGCCATCACGTTCACTTTTCGACTCATTTAATTTCCAATCGCCGGAAAAGTTGGCTCGATCTGCATCCATACGTAAATCCACGAGAGAGGCAGTCACGTCTTTGGTTTCGGGCCTAACAAGGTCTCTCAATAGCTCATTTTCGTTTTTTTCCTTCCAGGCGGTGCCAAAAACGAGCATCAAGAATAGAGCGGAAAAGTGTAAGTGTTTCATCATTTTTCTTTTTGATATTAGGAATTTCCGCAAAGCTGGATGTTTCTCTTAAAGAGGAAGTTAATGCCTTGTTAAACAATGTTAACGAAACGTTAACGTGGCTTTTACTGATTTCCTGGCGCTCCGAGGAGACGGCACGAAGATGCCCATCTATATCTTAGAAAGTCACAATGTAATGACCTCGGACAGCTGTTATAACCTCATGTGTCACGATGCCCCCTACGAGGAGTTTGGTCGCGGTACGATACTTTGGTAAAATTGTAGAACAAAATAATAATCTCAATTTTAGATACTTATATCTGATGACTTTTGTAAATCACCAAGCATTTGGTTCGAGATTTGTTCCGCTGCGGGTGAGATTGGGTACGAAAGGAATTAGATATTAGGACGGGTGGCTACGTCACCCGTCCTGGTTTTAATCAGGGTACATAACCGTTGGAGACTACGGATGCTGCGCTCTGGTTTTGCTCAGCCGTGTGCTCGTTCGGATCATAGTCGTCCGGGAAATCAGCCTGACAGATACCCGAGCTGGTCTGACAACCCGAAACTTGCCCTTGCTCCCAATTCTGGCTGGCAGCTCCGCCCGTCCGGGTCCACCGTTGAGCCTGTCTGCCTGGGAAGTTTGCTGCCAGGGCGAGAGTGCCACCCAGCAATAGGGCAACTAGCGGAAGGATACTTAATTTGCTTCTGGTTTTCATAACAGTAATTGTTTAGCGTTTGAAATTGAGATTCTTTGCAGGAAGGGCGGGTGCCTGCGGCCCGGTTGGACGTTCTCCCTGGGAGCCTGGCCGGTTAGTTTAGAGTTTTGAAAGCAGACCTCCTTTCATTTGGTGGATGATGTATATACCAATCAGCGCGATGGTCAGAAAGAATAGGTTAAAGAGCAGATGGGCCTCAAAACCCATTTGCTGCAAGACACCGCCACAGCTACAAGGTGTTTTGCTGAAAAAGCCGGCTACCACAAGTCCCATGTAAGCGGTAAATCCGGCCATTAACGTCGCCGACGCATACAGGCCACAGAGCCTGGTTGATTTAATCAGAAGCAGCGCCGTTGCTGCCAGCTCAGAGACGGGTATCAGTAGCGTGAGCGGCCAGATGCTCCATGCAGGAAATGGCTGCATGGCAAGCTGCGAGTTGAAAACCTGGAGAGTAATTATTTTGGAAACCGCCGTGTAGCTGAAAAGTATGATCAGCAAAGCGGTGATAATGGTCAAGGCTGTCTGTCTAATCATGACGCCGGTCGAAAGTCAGGTGGTGGAATTAACGGGTCTCTAGCGGGTTGTTTTCGAAAATTAGCCCCGGAAATTCTCTTCGGACTTCGGGAATGTGAAGTCAGTTTCTGAATGTTTTGCTAAGGCGATATCCTTACCTGGTGTTTTTTCTTATTTCACTGATTGTCTGCGGGGTGATACCCAGGAAGCTGGCAATGTCACGCAGGTGGACCCTGCTTTCGGGCAGGAAGCTCCTGAATTCTGCGTAAGCCTGGCGGGCGGGCAGCGCGCACAGGTGGGCCTTTAGCTCGGCCATATTGCGGTCTGCGAGAAGGATTTTTGTGGCAAACCGGGCAATTTGAGCCGCGGAAAGTTTTAGTGAGCCGGCACTTGCATAGGTGATCGCCGAGAGTTTGGCCGTTTCCAGTGCTTGCAGATGGTCCGCCGTTGTGATATTAACCTCATGCGCATCCGCCAGGAGGATAATCTGCCTTTCTTGCCAGAACCTTGTTACGTGCTCGCGCCCCTTATCGTCATAGAAGAAACCTTTGACAATGCCCCGTTGAACAAAAAAGGCTTCGGGATGAAGGCCGTTTTTGAAAAGCATCTGTCCGGGCCTGAGGATTTTACTGACCGGCATCGAGTCAAGTAGCTGCCAGAGAGCATCTTCCTGCTGGTAAGCCTGTGACAAATAGCCGATCAGATCATTTTCCCTCATCACATCCTGCTTATTGAGCGTCCAGCTCGGAGATCCAGCGGCTCACCGAATCGAGGATGGTGAGCACGCGCTGCTTGTCAGATTCTTCGAATTGGTAAGCCTTTGAGCGCATGCTCTCCCAGGAAATATCCTTTTTCCGTGGCGTGGATAGGTATGGGGCAATTCTCTGGAACACACTGTTCATTGATCTTGCCTGTATGATCCGAAGTGAATCGAGCGCCCTGAGCAGCAGCGCGATCTGGTCGATCGAAAGAAAGCAAAGGATCTTTGTGTGCTCGGTGGACGTGTTGGGGATGTTGCCAAAAGTTTGAGCAGTTGCAGCCGTTTCCCACTGCCTTTGCCTTTTCAGATATTGCAGCTCTGCATCAAACCATCGCCCGATGGCCGTTCTGACATCTACGTAACCGGCGTGCAGGCAGAGCTGGGACTGGTGATGTAGTTGATTAAAATCCTTGTGGGCCAAAAGCAGCTCCCCCATTTTTTCGGCAGTAGACTGCGTTTGCCGGACGCGTGCAGCTATGCGGCTGGTGTAATAATCGACAAAGTGGCGGCTGTTAAAATTCATAAATACAAGCATCTGAATGAGCCGATCGGGGCTTAACTCCTCCTTATGTGAGGAGCTTGCCAGCTTTTCGAGCTGATCGATCAGCTCTTTTTTGTAAAACACCTCCCTAAATGTGGCCCGTCGTTTCTTGTGATGCTCATCAGTAAAAGTGCTAAATGCGTCCAGTACCAAGGGCGCCAGCGGAGTGCCCACCGCCACCGCGTCAAGCCATGGCTTAAGTTTTTCAAGTCTTTCGGCGATACTTTCTTTGATGCCGGCAAGGTGGGCTGTGGGTACCCAGCTGTCCAGGTCAATGTATTCCCCAAAACGGTGCTCAATAAAGTCAAGCAGCTCATTAATTGCTTCGATGGCGGTCGTCCCCAGGCTCGTGGCCTTTTCGCTGGTAGCGATCGGGGGGTGACGTTCAAAAACGGTTTCCAGAAGCAGGAAAAGAGACCGGTGGTACTGGCCAACCATACGCTTGATTTTGCGTTTGCTGAAAATTCGGAAGGCGGCTTCTGAAAGTAGCGTCTTGCTCTGCGAGATCTCCTGCTTTATCAGCGAATTGAAGTTTTCAAGCTCCTGTGAGCCGATCGTTGATACATTTGTTTTGGCAGGGTCCAAAATCGTGGTGACCACCAGATCAAGCCACCGAAGGGCATACTTTTCGTCCATTTACATCCACCAGATTGATCTACGTCCTATACCGATAAAGCAGCTTCTGAGCATTTGGGCTGTGGGAGGGTGTAGCTGTAAATGTCTTTTCTGAGCGCTAGCGAGTCAAATTAAGTAGACCAATCAAGGGAAATTGTATAGCGGATGGGGTAAGACAGCGTAGATGTATTGAGAGATGCCTCTGGGGAAGCAAATGAAAAAGCCAGCCGCAGGGCGGCTGGCCTTGGTAAAATGGGTGCTTTTCCTAGCGATGGTGCCTGCGGAAACCACACGTGGTTCCGCTGGTGGTAATTGTGTCCTGTTTCCCGTATTGGTTTGTCGCGTGGCCCAGCAGCGCAAGACTGGCGACTTCACGTTTTTTAAGGCCGGAATACTGATTTGTCTGTTGCGTTTGCATCTGAATTGTGATTTGTGTGAGACATTGAACCACCCCAAATCACATGCATTCTCTTTCCAATCTCAAATTTAGTAGATCAATCCTGAGCTTTTGTATACGAAACAGATTTTCAACTTGGATATTCCTGACCAAAGAGGGTTCTTCGTCACTTTTGATGGTGGGCTTATCTGTTTTTAGCCATTAACATTTTTGTAAGCAGGTCAATTCCGGCTCGTCCGAAAGCGGTCGGCTACCTGCCTGGCTTGCGGGGCACCCTTGCGGATACCTAATGCATAGGCCGATGCTCTATCCCTGGCCACAATATGCATCTCCGGGTGTTGTTTAAGCCAAGCTTCGAGCACTTCTGCACTGCGACCTTCCCATAAATCGATTACCCTATTCTGATGTAGGTCTACCAGGATTGTACCATAGGTTCTGCCCTTTTTTAATGCCCAGTCGTCCACTCCGATAACGCCGGAGCAGATATTGCCACTAACACCCGGGAGCGATTTAATCATTCGGATCACCGTGGCCGCGCTTACGGAGCTACCTACCCACCTGCTGATCATCGCCGTCTTGACACCTCCCAATTCCAAACCTATATTTGTCAAAAGGTCCCGGCTGCGTTGTAAGCGGCGACTGTAAGTGCCTAATTCTGAGCAGAATCGTTCAGTAAATATCTTCCATGGACAGATGTGGTCTCGGCATATGAACCTTCTACTTCGGAGGTTGATCTTCACTTGATAGTTAGAAACAAGCAAATCAGCTAGCTGGCGATGATAATAACTATGGATTGACTTGCTCTTCTTTTTACAAACAGGACATCTGGAGTACCTTTGCAGGGAACTTGAATTGACCAATACTTTTCCTTGCCAATGTAGCAGCATGAAGGCTGATGATGTAAAAAGGACCGTTGAGCTTGCAATAAAAAAGGCTCGAATTAAAACCAAAGCCAAACCCAAGTTACTTTCAGACAATGGTGCGTGTTACATATCCAGCGAGTTGGGCGATTATCTGAAAAATACGCTTCAAATGCAGCCGGTGCACGGCAGACCGGCCCATCCGCAGACGCAACCGGGCGGCCGGAGCCGGAAAGATAGAGCGTTACCACCGGACCATGAGAAATGTGGTCAAGCTCGAAAACTTCTTCCACCCAGACCAGCTCAGGGAAGCGATCGGCCAATTTGTAGACCGCTATAACAACCAGCGGTATCACGAATCCTTGAACAACCTGACGCCAGCCGACGTGTATTTTGGTCGGGGTGAGCTCATTTTGAAAAGAAGGGAGCAGATCAAAACTCAGACCCTGAAACAGCGGAAAATCTAGTATCTAAACCAAAAGTTAATAGCTTTATAAACCTGAAAATACTCTCTAAGCTGTTGTCCAAGTTGGTTTGACTACATACAGTCACCCTTTTTGTGAGCTGCCCGGATTTGTCCATCTCTCCCAGTGATTTGCATTTATTGGCGAATGGTGTCAGCAAAGTGGCATCTTCTTCCACCAGCCCTGATGGGTATGCGGCCACGTCACCGTAGATTTTCTTAGATAATAGACTATCACTATCCATTTCCGGCCAGCCTTTTATTTATCAAGTCTATTGTTGACTGACTAATGCCGTATTCTTTTGCCAAAGAATTCCACCGCCCCAAGGCAGACCTGGTTTGGGCTATACTCTCCTCGACAAGTGCTTTTGACAGACCAGCTTGAAGCCCCAACTTTATAAGCTGCTTGTCACCGGGGCTTCTTCCCTCGCCCATTACCATTGTGCTCTGTTCTCCCCCAGGGCCATTGGAAAAGGTCAGATCATACGCTGGTGATAATTTCCACTCCCCATGGCTATCCATGAGAAAACTGAAATTTTTGGCATGGTCATCTCGGTTATGGGCCAGGACATTGAACACTGCCAGTCTATACATTTTCCCAACTTCCCGGATGTCCTTCGTAAGCTCACCAGTCAGCGTCAGTAAATCTTCATAGTCTAATGACGGTATCCGAAAATCACTATGCAATAACCCGCTTACTGTATGCATGTGGTATCGTTTTGTACCATCCCGGTCAAAACGTTTTGTTGCAAAATATCCCCCCCCCTTAGTGGCGGTAAATAAATGCACCTCCGACATTGCAACACCCGCCTCTTTTGCCATCAAAGCATAAACGTATTCAATAGCGCCGGAATCCAACCCGTCTTGGGAATTCGGAAACTTGACCAGCCAGGGCTCAAATTCTTGGGCGAGTTGCTTTGCTCCATGGGAGATGTTCTGACGGGTCTCATCAACCCCTATGAGTGCTTTAGGCCTTGCCCCGGCAGATGACCCATTTAAAGACAGCAGCTCCTGGATAATCTCTTCTGAATTACCTGTAAGAACCTCACCGGCTTGCTGAGCAAGATGATCCAGATCAATCAAGCCATCTATATCAGACGGACTATGATCCGGTTCATAGACCAAGGCTCCCATTCCATGAAATCCGACATGTGCCAAACGATCCAGTGGAGTAATATCGGAAGGCAATATGTTCTGAGAACGCAAAAGACGGTCAAATAATAAACGGCCCCAGCCGTCAGGCAGGCTATCGCTAAAAACACCCGCCAATCCCTCGAATGGTCTTGTTTCAAAAGCGGTAAGTCCCGGTTTGAGAGGCAAACGTAGTGGAGAAATCTCCAACCTTTTTTGAATGAACGAGGCTTGATATTCAAAATAAATGGTACGGTCGCGAATAGCCAAACGTCCAACCGGAAGAATTTTACTTCCGAAATCCAATCCTACTTTGAGTTCTGTGATAGGTCGCTTCATTTGTGACGGCCTCGTTTACGGGGTGAAGCCTCTTCTTTCAATACTTCATCGATAGAAGAGAAAGCTGGTTTAACTGGCTTGATAGCCTCAATCAGTTCCTCGAGGCCGCCAACTACTAAAAGAAGCCTAAGGAATGACTCAAGAGAGATAACCCCTTTCTGCTCAAATTTTCTCAAAGTCGGAAGGGCAACACCTGAACGCTCTGCCAAGCCTTCCTGAGTAAGGCCTGCATTTAAACGCCTGGAACGCACATTTTCAGCAAGCTTACGAAGCGCCTTAGATGGTGATATAAGTGATATCATTTTAGTACTTATCTGCTATATATATCAATAATTGATACTATTGTATTACAAATATACTGAATTGCAAGCGGAAAATTCTTTACTTAGATGGTTTTAAAAGTGAAATTATAGATATTAGATCTGTTTTTAGAAATAGCAGCGTATTGGCCGTATATCCTAATCCGGCACAAACAACCTTACGTTTCAAGTAAGTAATGCATTGTTAAAAACCACCGCTACATTGCATGATGTGACGGGGCAGAAGTTGCAAACGATTGTGATCACCACTGGCCAGCAACAGATCAACATCCGGTCACTGGCCAGTGGGCAGTATATTTTGAAATTTGCAGATGGGACAGCGGAAAGATTTATAAAGAATTGAAAAATCTGGGTGGAGAATTCGAACGGTGTGACCACCAGATTCCGTGGCAAGCTGACCGTATTGTCATTTATTGTGATTTCAAGCAAATTTTGGACTGTTTCATTGTGCTAATATTATTCGACAGAAATACGAAACATATCGTAGGTTCTGTTACGAGAGAAGCTATTCCATACGCGTATGCGAATTCAAATTCTCATGCGGGCGAAAGACTGCATCTAATGATGCAGTCTTTTAAGTTCAAAATTCCGCTGTCCTCTGTTACCATGAAAGGATTTGTATGTGGCATATTTACTACAATAAATGCATGATTAATCTGGCGAAACGATAAGTAACTATTTCATGCCTTTCCAGGTCTAAATAAACTGCGAACAAGGGGCTTAGCGCCGGGTTTGCACATGACCTTAACTTAACTGAAACGTATGAACCTGAAACGTTTACACTTAACCGTCCTGGTGTTGTTGCTATCTTTATCGCAGGAACGATGACCTTGGTTTTTCCAGTTTTTGGGCAACGATCGCGTTCCGGCCATCAGATCGCATGGTGATCATGCCGTAGGTCGAGACGATGCGCTGTTTAGCTGAAGTCAGCCGGGCCTTTGTATATATCGTTTGTTCTATTAAGGAACTCGAAGAATCTCAGAACGACTACGGAAATGTCGATATGATGTGAGCGATTTGGAGTTCAACAATCTCTACAACCAATAGTTGTGTCTCAATTTGTGTAGCGAGTAAAGAAATACTTATAAGTTCTATCTAGTAAGTGATTGATTTTTAAGCACATATGCCTGGTGTCAAACCAGGGGCCTATTGATTATTAGTCAGAGGACCAGCGGGATTTGTAAATAAACCAGAAAGCTTTCCGGCTTGTCACTTACCCTGAGCCGGTGGTTTTCAGGGAAGTAACCTTCGAGCCTTCGCTTGAGTGTAGCAAGCCCGAGTCCGCCGTGTCTTGTTTTCTCTGATACAGGGTATTTGATGCCAGGTTTGCTGTTAAAAACCTGGAAGGTAAGCTTGTCCTGCTCGATGTGGCAGTCGATTTTGACATAGGAAGGCTCATGCGTTGCGTGCACGCCATGTTTAAGCGCGTTCTCAACCAGGGTCGTGATCAAAAGCGTCGGTACACGTTTACCGGTATCTACATCTCCATAGCAATCAAAGACGATTTTGCTTCTCTGACTGCTTCTCATCGCTTCCAGTTTCAGATACTGGGATATGAATTCAAGCTCTCTTTTGAGCTCAATAAACTCCGAGCGTGTATCGTAGAGTGCAAAACGGATCATATCGGCAGCATGTATCAGATAGTCGGACGCTTTCCGGGAGAAGGTGGCTACTTCTGTGCTGGCTGCGTTAAGCACATTCAGGATGAAGTGGGGTGTAAGCTGCGCCCTAAGCTCTTTGAGCTCTTCTTCGAGTTTTCGATTTTCCGCCTCCGAGCGCCTTAGATTGGCCATCGCGCCCAGCCTTAACCATCTCAGCCCAATAGGCAGCGCAAGAAGCTGCATATCCACCAGATCATAAACCAGCACATACCAATCCCTGCTTTTTTCGGGGATCCACGGCCGCAAATAATACTTTCCGATAAGCTGGAAGTTTGTTGGCAGATTTTCAAGACCGATTAGGCCCTGGTAGAAATGGTAGAGCGGTTTTGTGAACAGGTGCGTTATCAGAATAAAGATAAATAGAACGATAAACGGGCTGAACCATTTTTGCGAGGGCTGGCCGGTAAGTGCCAGGACAATCATCGAGCCATAATAAATCGGAATGAAACGGGCATAGTACAGCAGATAAGCAAGTCTGGTGTCTGCGCTCATCACCCTGTCGGGCAAGATTGGAAAAAAAAAGATCATATGATAGCCGATAAAAATCAGCCAAAAGAGCATGTGACCGGATGCGCGTGTATGCAACGCATCCGGCAATAAAAGCCTGGAATAGACCCCTTTATTTATTTCGCTTTTCATATGCGTCGCTGGCGGTCCAGTAGTCGGTTGATGATGTTTTCTCTGCTTTTGTAGCTGGGTATGGTGTATTTAGAACCATCAGGCATTCGAACTATGTTGCCTTCAATGAGCCGGATGGCCGACCGGTTTATAATATACGAGCGGTGGATTCTGATGAAATGCGACGATGGTAGTTTGCGCTCGATCGAGCCGATACTGCCTTTCACCAGGATTGTACCTTCCGAGCAATGCACCTTTACGTAATCCTTCAAGCCCTCAATCGCATAAACCTCGTTCAGTCTGAGATGGTGAAATTTTTTGCCTGAGTAAATCCAGATCGAATCGTCCTGGACAGAGCAGGTTAAGTCATGCATTTTTTCATCCCGGCCGCCCCTTGCTGTTTTACACTCCGCTAATTGCTGCTGGCCTTGCTCCCCTGGCAGCGAATGCAAATGTCTTGCCCGTAAGTCTTTCCTGATTTTGATGACTGTCCGGTAAAACCTGGTGGCTTTGATGGGTTTTAACAGAAAAGCATTTACTTCGTTTTCAAAGCCCTCAAACGCATAATCACGGAAAGCGGTTGTCAAAATGATCTGTGGCCTGGGTTCGGTCAGCATACCGATCAACTCCATGCCACTGAGCCCGGGCATTTCAATATCCAGAAAAATTAGCTCCGGGCGTAGCGTTGCGATCATATCGGCTGCCTGGACGCTGCTGTAACAGCGACCTTTCAAGCTAAGCCAGGGGACTGAATCGATCAGCCTGATTAGTGCAAG
Source organism: Dyadobacter sp. 22481 (assembly GCF_052044875.1). NCBI lineage: Bacteria > Pseudomonadati > Bacteroidota > Cytophagia > Cytophagales > Spirosomataceae > Dyadobacter > Dyadobacter sp. 22481. The sequence continues at coordinate 279,235 of NZ_JBQENV010000005.1, read as the reverse complement.
GTGAGCCGCCTCCTCGTCGTCGATCACAAGGCAGGAAATTGCATGAGAAAAATTGGTGTCCATTTCGTAGAATTTTCAAGGTAGATTCTTAGCGAGTGGGCGAGGAGTAGTTTGCTTGTTTATTTAATTAACCAATTGGTTACAAAATAATGTATGTAACCCAAGATTAAAAGTGTGTTTTTGATTTTCGTGCTGATATTCAATTAATTAGTCGATTCGTGCAAAGTTTGGCTGCCGATCGATAGTATTTGCTTAAAAAGTGAAACAAGATCATTTCCTGTTTTCGATGATTGCTTTCAAGAATCCGGTTCAGGAACATGTGAACATAGCTGGAAATTTCTGCCCTTGTGATTGTTGTTGTGCGCGCGACCCGAATCTGCTCGGATCTTTCCTTAAAGCAGCCGTCAAGCATTAGCGGCAAAAGTGCCTGACTTGTGAGTGTCTGCTGGATTTGCATGCGGTGATGCCTGTATTTGTAGTCCAGCTGACGGGTCAGCGCCTGGTTCTGACCGAATTCGGATAAGAAGTTTTGATAGGCTACTTTGGCATAAGCCGCTTTCTCGTTTAAGCTCAAACCGAAATCATCGAGCATAACATCCGCCCCGTACAGTGCGGCAAGCCATCGCGCCTGGTCATCCGTCTCTGACTCGAGTAGCGAGACGACCTTAATGCAGGCCAGCGAGTCCTGGTAGAAGATTGATTCGACCTTTTCAAAGTCGAGGCTATGATACCTTTCAAGTTCCCTTTCGTAGGTGTCGGTTTGGATTTTCTCGATTACGTCCTGGAAAGCACTACCTTCAAGTGAAGCCTGGATCCGGTCCAGGGCCAGGTGCCAGCATTCCGGCCTAGCAAGCTCGAGGCGGATTCTCAGGTGATGCGACGGGTCAAAATACCGGACATAAAACCACTTTTTCAGATGCCCTTCGCTAGTCAGCTGCTCGCAGATCGTGGCCAGTGTCGTTGTCAGCAGCCTGTCGGCTTTACCTGCGGGAAGGAAGATCTTTACATAGAGCCACTGGCTTGCCAGATGAAAGAGCCGTTGCTCTTTCATCTGCGCCGGCGGGGAGACTAGCGTCTGGGTTGCCGCGGGTTTAAAGGCCAGTACCAGCTCATGTGAATAGCGCCCTGCTTTATCTTCTACCGGCTGAGAGGCACTAGATTGCAGGTATTCCTGAATTTTAAGGTGGCCTGTTTTTTGCAGCTCTGCTTTGAAGAGCGCTCGGGCAAAACAGCTTTCAAAATCGATCAGAAGCAGATTATCACCCTGACAGATCTGGATCATCCTTGGAATTCTTAACTTACTGAGCAGCACGTTCCAGTGCTCGTCTGTATCAAGTGCATCAAGGATTTTTTGACGGGTCTCTCCCGAAAGATTCCACTGGGCCGGGCTCAATATCAACCGGTGGAATAAGACCCTGGGAAGAAACGAAAAGCTTGCAAGATGCTCCCAATCCCATGCCATTAACTGGCTGTCCTGATTGGCTACATCAGATAAAAATTGATAAACCGGAAGCCCGAGGCTGTAATTGTGGGCGGTCGTGTTATGTGGGATGATTCTTTTTGCAAGGCTTTTGCTGGTCAGGATGAAGCTCTCATCCTCTGAGATTGAAACCAGTATGTCGCTGACAGCAATTTGCCTGGATGCGGGCATTACCGAATGAGAAAGATAGGGGATCTCGTAAGGCCACAGATGAGGCCTGCTCACAACGGCGGCTGTTCTGATCTCTGGAACATGGGCGATTTCTGCGTGGATGCTTTCGCGATCGAGCTCTGCGAGCGCTCTGCTTGCATCAGAAAGATAGGCTGCCAGCAGCGGATCATTCTGAGCGAAGCGTGCCATGAGCTCAAGACCTGACTGGCCACCAGCGGCTTTCAGATAGAATTGAAAGTAGCCGCGGTCTATGTTTTTGGCCGAGCTGGCAAGTATCTCGCCCAGCCAGTAAAATCCTCGCTCTTGGGAAGGTTGTTTAGTAAGCGTTTTTAAGTCACTTTCCTGAATCTCGATTTGGTATAGTTGCTCAGATAGCGCTTGATCGAGGATTTGTTGCTTGATGCGGCTTGCGGCTGTTTCCGGTAATGCCGCAGTGTAGGCGGTTTGGGAGAATTCCAGCTGCGTCAGTAGGGTAGGCGGTTTGCCCTCCTGCATAGCGAGCCGGGCATACTGCATCCCCATTTCACTTTCCAGCACCTCGCAGAGCGGCAGCAGCCGATAGCCGTAACTGGCCCTGAATTTTTGTTTCAGCACAGTTAATGGGCTTAACTGCTCGCTGCTGCGCAAAAGGCCTTTTACTGCTGCAAAATCACCAGCCAGCTTGGCCACCGCTTTTTTGCCAAGCATCAGCCCTTTTTGGGTGGCGCTAATCTGGGCGCGGAATAGCTGCTGCGTGGAAAGCGCAGGTATCAGACCGGCTAGTTCTCTGGCCACACCTTGCAGGCCGGCGGTAGAATCCTGGCTGGAAAGCCCGCAGACCAGTTCATAGAGCTGCTGGGCTTGTCTGGATTTTTGACGATACTCGTCAAGACAGGCTTTGACGCGGTCTTCGAAATCAGGGCCGGTCGCGTTGGGTGAGAGCTCACTGACCAGAAGGCCCGAGTCGATCAAATCCTGGATCAAACGGCTGGACTGGTCCGGTGTAAATGCGTCCTTTAGCCTTTTTGCGAGTTCGATTTTCGTCTGCGGAGTCTTTGCCGCCTGCAAAAGCAAGGTGAGCTCTGGAAAGCCATCGACTTCTGAAATGACTGGCTCTGTGGTCTGTCCACTTTTTTTAATCTCGATATAACGGTATCCTGTCGGGGTCAGATGTAAGCTGCTGTTGGCCACATACCGGGTTTGCCCCGACGGCTGCTGGCTGTCAAGCCAGCGGGTAATATGTGTTAATGCGTTGATCTGTAACCTGATCGTCTTTCTCTTTTCACTGATCGCGGGCCCGCTGAGCTTACTGTGATCAGCGAGGGCTCCGGCACCAGTCACAGAGAAAAGCCCAAAAGGGGTTGCCCGCGCGCTTATTCTGATCAAATACTTGTAAAGTGAGAAGAGTACTTTGCGTCTGGATTTTTCCGGGGCTTGTTTATCGTAAGCTTCTACGGCGGCCTCAAGCGAAGGAGAAGCAAGCCAGATAGCCTGACGGAAGGGCTCAGTTTGACATAGTTCAAGTAGCGCAGCTTCCCACTTTTCAAAATCATCTCCGCACCGCTGGTGAAGAGTTGTTAGCTCGCCGTTGGGCATGGCCGCCCGCCTGAGCATGAAAAAATCATAGGGCTCGTTGTGCATGCAGGTAAGTCTTTGGGTGGAGTGAAATGTCCCAAATTCGGCTTGGAAGTCCACTTGCGCCACTTTAGTATACCAGCCTGGACAGATTGTAGATTTGGATACAAACCCCGGATTTGCCTGATCGCTCGATCATATTCTGTAATTCGTATAACATTTGCTGTTTATTGGTCGACTGTTTTGTACTGTCAGTAAAGGCGGATATTGCTTTTCGATGCAGACCGTGCTGCGTGTATATAATCCCGTCCGGGGCAGACTTTCTATTAGCCTGGCAAAAGTGTTCGGCATAACCGCGGCCTAGCGCCCGCTTTCTTATTCCACTTCCTTTTTGCCCCTGGCGGCGGGGATTGGGGCTGAGCTTTCTTTTCTTCTTGTTTTGTTTGGGCCCCAAAATTGCGGTTTTCGGAAGTCTGACCCTGAGAAGCGGAAAATGCGGTACCACAGATCACCCCATTCTATGGCAGATTGACCACCAGCCACAATTCGCAGCCTTTGGAGTAACTCGCTGGTGAAAAAAAAGATAGAGTGGTCAGTATAGGCCGAGATGACCTGGTCAGCCCAAAATGAAATCAGCGGGCCGCCCGGCGGTGGCGAGTATCCCCGCAGTTTCCAGCAGTCAATTGTCGATGTGAAGCGTTCGTAAAGTGTCGTTGTGCTGTCCGAAGTAGTAGTGACTTTGCCGGTTTTTGATCTTTCATTTTGATATCCGAATGTATGCGGTTTTTATGAGTCGCCTCTGTTGAAAAATTATTTTTTTTCCATTTTTTAACTATTTAGTACCATTTTGGACTTTTTACTCCCTTCATTTGGACTATTCCGTACCCCTTCATAGTCTGTTGGCGATCTATCTTTGGTGCAAGAAATCCCTGTTATTGTACTGCCCTACATTGGGCATGAACGCGCCGAGCTCCGGACTATAGGTCTTAGGAATGGGCATGAAGCCAAAGCTGCGGTTCATCAGAACTATTTTAGCAATCACTTAAACACATGCATACAATATGGACAAAACTTACGCAATGAAACCAACACACGGCTGTCAGCTGATCCAAAATCAAGGCCAGTATGGGAAATTTTCGCGGTTCCGCAAAGGAGCTCGCCATGTGAACCAAAATAGTGGTAGAACAGCCTGGCCGGTTATGAAGTTGTCATTACTGGTGAGTTGCTGGCTGACATTTCTTTCGGCATCCACGCTGCTTGCTCAGACCTACCAATGGAAAAACGTTCAGATGCTGGGTGGAGGATTTGTGACGGGCATTATTTATAGTCCTACTCAGCAAAACCTGATCTATGCGCGCACCGACATAGGGGGAGCTTATCGCTGGGATGCTGCCAATAAAATATGGATACCGCTCTCGGATAGCTTCGCTTCCGGCGATGACTTTGGCGTGGTCAGCATGGCGACCGATCCTTCTAACGCCAATCGGGTGTATATGGCCACGGGCCTTTACACGCAGTCTTGGGGTGCAACAGGTGCTGTGTATTCCTCAACCGACAGAGGGGCGACGTGGACACGTAATAACCTATCGATTAAACTCGGGGGGAATGAAAACGGGCGCTCAGCCGGTGAACGCCTGCAAGTGGATCCGAACCTGGGGAGCACCCTTTTCCTGGGTTCCAGTACAGACGGGCTTTGGAAAAGCGCCAACTACGGATCTACGTGGAGTAAAGTCGGTAGTTTTCCGGTCAGCTCCAGTCCGGTTGGTTCTGGTGGTATTTCTTTTGTGCTTTTTGATAAAAGCAGTAGTTCGTCCGGAACAGCGACGAAAACTATCTACGTGGGCGTCATGCAGACAGGTACCAACCTATACAAAAGTACCGACGGAGGAGCTACCTGGACGGCTGTATCCGGCCAGCCAACCAATCTGATGCCACATCAGGCGGCTCGGGCTTCCAATGGCATTATTTATCTGTCCTATTCTGACGCCAACGGCCCGAATAACGTCGGTGCCGGGGCGGTGTGGAAGCTGAATCCGGCCAGCAATGCCTGGACGAATATATCCCCACCGTCCGGACAGGGGGGCTACGGGGGCATTTCAGTAGATGCACAAAATGCCAATCATGTGATCGTAAGCACTATGGACCGCTGGTGGCCACGCGATGAAGTTTTTCGCACGACAGATGGCGGCAGCAACTGGACCGGCCTGCTGACCAACGCTACATGGGATCATTCCTTAGCTCCGTATGCGGCTACCATGAATCCGCACTGGTTGGGTGATGTAGAGATCGATCCATTTAATGCTAATAATGCCTGGTTTGTAACGGGTTACGGAGTATACAACTCGAACAATCTCGGCACGAGCCCGACCAATTGGATATTTCAAAACAAAGGATTGGAAGAAACTGCCGCCCTGGAACTGATCAGCCCGCCTGCCGGTGCTCCGCTTTTGAGCGCATTGGGTGATATCGACGGTTTCAAACACGACAACCTGGATGTTTCGCCGGCGGCCGGTCGCTTATCGCCTCAATATGGCACCAGCCTCAGTATCGATTTTGCGCAGAGCGTTCCCAGTTTTATGGCTCGTACCTACAACAATGCTGGTGGTAAGTACGGCTCCTATTCTACCGATGGCGGCAGTAGCTGGACGTCCTTTGCCAACGCACCAGCCGGAACAACCGGTGGGGGCAATATCTCAGTTTCCGCCGATGGCAACAGACTGGTGTGGGCTCCCGAGGGCGCTTCCGGGTTGTATTTTTCTACCAACCACGGAACATCCTGGACCGTCTGCGGTGGCGTGCCGGCTAATTTAAAGCCCACATCCGACCGCGTGAATTCCCAGAAATTTTATGCATACGACCCTGTGAATGGCAGGATTTGGGTGAGTACCAACGGAGGAGCTTCCTTTTCCATACAGGCTACCGGACTGCCGGCGGTTCCCGACTATCAGGCGTGGTTAACCAGAATTCGGACCGTTTTTGGCTCGGAAGGTGACATTTGGCTCGCTAATCCCAGCGGCGTGTATCGTTCTACGAACTCCGGCACCACTTTTGCCCAAGTGAGCACTGCACAAAATGCTACGGCAGTTTCCTTTGGAAAAGCAGCACCCGGCAAAACCTATCCTGCGGTTTTTATCGTCGGTACGGTGAACGGCACTGCCGGCTTTTACCGTTCGGACGACGGTGGTGCCAGCTGGACGCGTATAAACGATGCCCAGCACCAATATGGCACGGTTACCACCATTACCGGCGATCCGCGTGTGTACGGCAGGTTGTACCTGGGAGGAACCGGCCGGGGAATTATTTACGGAGATATACAAAATTCTTCTTCGGTTATTTCGGGAGCAACTTACCGCATTATCGCAAGACACAGCAATCAACTGATGGACCTCGTCGGCGCGTCGACTGCTGATGGGGCGCAGGTAGACCAATGGCCTGGCAATGGCGGCTCTAACCAGCATTGGGTAGTGGCAGCCGACGGAAGCGGGTACTATACTTTAAAGGTAGTTCATAGTGGCAAAAACCTGGACATTAGTGGGTTTTCCCTGAATGACGGCGCGAAAGTGCAGCAGTGGACAGCTGGCGCAGGCACCAACCAGCAGTTTCAGTTGATTGATGTCGGAGACGGCTATTACCAGATCAAGGCCAGGCATAGCGGTAAATGTCTCGACGTGGCAGCCGCTTCGGTGGCTAATGGAGCCCTCATTCAGCAATGGGCCTGTAACAATGCAACCAACCAGCAATTCCGGCTCGAACAGGTAAGTACGGCAAGCGCTTCTCGGGTGGCAGGTCCGGAACTGGTAGAATTTGAGAGAAGGGCAATGGTTTATCCTAATCCATCTTCCCAACTTTTCCAGATCAGAGCAAATTCTGATTTTACCTATGAAATTTATGATTCGGTAGGCAGGAAAGTAGAAAGTGGCGAGGGGAAAGATGGAACCTTGGTCGGTCAGACGCTGCGCCCTGGCCTGCATTTAATCAGGTTGCATATGGGTGGGGTAAGCAAAGTCATCAAGCTACTTAAACAGTAATGAAAGGTGCCTGGTAGGAATAGTTTGTACTTAATTTGATCGATAAGGTTTTTTAAAATCAGGTAATTGTAATGGATTGCGCGTAGGGCGATCTGGCACTTCGGTCATGCACCGGGGCGCATTTAGGTATAGTGGTTAACCTTGGCCGGAGAATTTACTTCGGCCAATTTACTTGCTTGTACAGAATACCCATCCGCATTGAGCAATGGTCTAACAGACGACGATCAGATGTGATATTTTCCAGATAGCCTGTCAGCATCAATTTGAAGGAAACGAAGGGATCAATTGATGGATTCCCGTTTTGCCATACAGCTCGCGAGTCTGCTTGTATAAAAATTGCAAATCGAGCGTTTCGCTAAGCCCGATAACGAGCTCATTTTTCTCTCTATTTGGGTATGCCTGTCAATCTACCCATCTAAATCAAGGCTTTGTTTGGCTTGAAGACTGGCATTTTGTTCTCAACAGTCATTTAAACCGGATACATTGAAGGATCCGCATTCCATTTCCATTCCAAAATCTCAGGCATATCTTCTCCGTGCATTTCGATGTAGGCTTTGTGGTCGATCAGCTTGTCGCGGAGATATTGTTTGGTATAGGCACCTTTTGAGCCTAGGTCGAGCAAGCGGTCGATCACGTCGCTCACCAGATGGAACCGGTCCAGGTCGTTGAGTACCACCATATCGAAAGGTGTGGTGGTCGTGCCCTCGCCTTTGTAACCACGAACGTGCAGGTTTTTGTGGTTTGTTCGGCGGTAGGTGAGGCGGTGGATCAATAGCGGATAGCCGTGAAATGCGAAAATAATGGGTTTGTCCTTGGTGAAAAGGATATCGAAATCCTTGTCGTTCAGGCCGTGTGGATGCACGCTTTCGGGTTGGAGCGTCATCAGGTCCACTACATTAATCACCCTTATTTTAATTTCCGGTAGATGTTCCCTCAGGATTTGAACGGCGGCGATCGTTTCGAGCGTGGGTACATCTCCGGCGCAGGCCATCACCACATCGGGCTCGAAACCTTCGTCGTTGCTGGCCCATTTCCAGATTCCCAGCCCGGCCGTGCAGTGTTTTACAGCCGCATTCATGTCCAGCCATTGCATTTCAGGCTGTTTTCCAGCGACGATCACGTTGATGTAATCCCGGCTTCTGAGACAGTGATCAGTCACCGAAAGCAGCGTATTGGCATCCGGTGGCAGGTAAATGTGGACAATATCCGCTGTTTTGTTGGCCACAACATCCAGAAATCCGGGATCCTGGTGGCTGTTTCCATTGTGGTCCTGTCTCCATACATGCGAGGTAAGCAGGTAATTCAGCGAGGCGATCGGTTTGCGCCAGGGTAGGGCCCGGGAAACTTTCAGCCATTTTGCATGCTGGTTGAACATCGAATCCACAATGTGAATGAATGCCTCATAGCAGGAAAACAGCCCGTGCCTGCCGGTGAGCAAGTAACCTTCCAGCCAGCCCTGGCAAAGATGTTCGCTTAAAACTTCCATCACGCGGCCATCGGGCGAAATATGGTTGTCGCCCGGAATAATTTCCGCTGTGGAAGTCCGGTCGGTAATGTCGAATAAATGGGAAAGCCGGTTGGAGGATGTTTCATCCGGCCCGAATATCCTGAAATTCCGTTCGTGCCAGTTTGCTTTCATCACCTCCCTCAGAAATTCACCCATGGCCGACGTCGCTTCGGCCTTACTGTTTCCAGGCGAGGGCACCGGCACGGCATGCGCGCGGAAATCGGGCATTTGTAAATCTACCAGAAGCGAGCCGCCATTGGCACTCGGATTGGCACCCATTCGCCGGTTCTCTGCCGGGGCGAGTTCGGCCAGTTCGCCAGCCAGCTTTCCATTTCCGTCAAAAAGCAGTTCAGGATGGTAGCTTTTCATCCACGTTTCCAGCATTTGCACATGCTCAGGTTTGGTAGCCAGTTCGGCCAATGGCACCTGATGCGCGCGCCAGGTGCCTTCAATTTGCAGGCCGTCCACGGTTTTAGGGCCCGTCCATCCCTTGGGCGTGCGGAAAATGATCATCGGCCAGGCAGGGCGTTCTTTGAACCCGTAAACCCGCGCAGCACTTTGAATCTGCCTGATTTCTTCCACGACAATGTCCAAAGTCGAAGCCAGCAATTCGTGCATGGTTTCCGGATCGTCGCCTTCCACGAAATATGGATTGTAGCCATATCCACGGAAAAGCTGCTCTAATTCCACTTTCGGAATCCGTGCCAGCACAGTAGGATTAGCGATTTTATAACCATTCAAATGCAGGATTGGAAGTACTGCGCCGTCATGGGCCGGGTTGAGGAACTTGTTGGAATGCCAGCTCGTGGCCAGTGCCCCGGTTTCGGCTTCGCCGTCACCCACCACACAAGCAGCGATCAGGTGCGGATTGTCAAAAACAGCCCCGAATGCATGTACAAGTGAGTAACCGAGTTCCCCGCCCTCGTTGATGGATCCAGGCGTTTCCGGCGCCACGTGACTGGGAATGCCACCTGGAAAGGAGAACTGTTTGAAAAGTTTCTGCATTCCGGTTTCATCCTCTGAAATATCTGGGTAAACCTCGCTGTAAGTGCCTTCGAGATAGGTATTGGCCACCAGTCCGGGTCCGCCGTGGCCGGGACCTACTACGTAGATGACGTTCAGGTCATATTGCTTGATAATACGGTTCAGGTGGACGTAAATAAAATTCAGTCCGGGCGTCGTGCCCCAGTGGCCGAGCAGCCGTGGTTTGATATGTTCGAGCGTCAATCGCTCTTTCAGCAACGGATTGCCGTACAGGTATATCTGGCCGACCGACAAATAGTTAGCCGCATGCCAGTAAGCATTCATTTTCCTTAACAGTTCGGGCGATAGAGTTTTCACCCCCATATCGACATCTTGCATTTTCATCATCCTTATTGTTTAATGACTTAATTTAAAACCTGGCTGACGAGCCTTGCGATCATTAATTCTTCATTCGTAGCAATCACCCGGACAGTCACTTTGTCAGCGATGTCCGAAATAATTGCCTCATTTTTTCGATTTCGTTCTTCATCCAGACCGATGCCCAGAAAACTAAGATCCTTGCAAATCTCGCTGCGGATATGCGGGATGTTTTCCCCAATACCTCCCGAAAAAACGAGGTTATTGACACCTCCCAGCACAGCAGCGAAAGAGCCGATGTGTTTTTTTATCTGATAGCAAAAAAGCGCGATTGCTTCTTCGGCGCGGTGATCGGTTGTTTGTAGCTGCATTAATTCCTGCATGTCCGAACTTGTTTCAGATACGCCGATCAGTCCCGATTCATGGTTGACCAGGTGATTAAACTTTTTAGCGCTAAGCTTTTCAAACTGTATCATATACGAGGCAATCCCCGGATCAATATCTCCGCTGCGGGTTCCCATCATCAGGCCCGAGGCCGGGGTAAAGCCCATGCTTGTATCGAGGCATCGGCCTTCCTTTACAGCAGCCACACTTGCTCCGTTTCCCAAATGTGCCAGTATAACCTTCCCGCTAGCAACCTCTTTGCCTGCCAGGCGTTCCAGTTCTTGCATCAGATATGCATAGGAAATGCCGTGAAAGCCGTACCTATGTAGGCCCTTCTCGCTAAACCGACGGGGGATAGCCAACCGTTTTGCGACGGCGGGCATGTTTGAATGGAATGCAGTGTCAAAACAGGCGATTTGTTTTAATGCAGGATGGCGTTGGCTGAAAAGTTCGATCAGCTTAATCTCTTCCGGTAAATGCTCGGGATCGTAAGGGCTGATCGTTTTGAGATAGGCTAATAATTCAGGCGTTATTTCCTGCGGTTCTGTCTGTTCCATCCCATGAACGATCCGGTGGCCGACGGTAGAAACCTGGGGAAATTCTTGCTGATTTTCCAGCCATTCTACCAGAAACCGTGCGGCATGTTCAAAGGTGTTCTCCCGGACGCGCAGGTTTTGGGGCTTTTCAGAAGTATTCGTAGTTAAAACGGGCTCAGTAGTGTTGTTCCCTATGTTATAAAGCTTCCCTTTAAGCAATAATGTAAACGCCGCCTCAGCTACCCGATAAAAGGCAAACCTGATGCTTGATGAGCCTCCATTGATGATAAGCAGTGATTTCTCCGTGTTCATATTGATCAAGCCTTTTCATCGGATCCTGTTTCATACAAGTTACTATTATCGAGCCTGCAGAATGGTGATCAGGATCATCTTTTGAAATGAGTATCAACACCGTCTTTACATTAGGTAGCACGCATTTTGCAACGAGTGGTTTAATACATGTTTTTGAATGAAAATCTATGTCGAAATCCTTTCAGGAAATAAGTGCGCAGCAATTGGCGGAAGCGCTCCAAACGGATATTACAAAAGGGCTTTCTACTGCGGAGGCGGAAGCAAGAAACGAGCGTTTGGGCCTCAATGAGCTCAGCCGGGAAAATCCTGAGAGCCTTTGGTCGATATTGCTGAGGCAGGTCAATAGCCTTATCGTGTGGATATTGGCGGCTGCGGCCATCGTATCATTTTGGTTAGAGGACACCATTGAAGGCTTCGCGGTACTTGCCGTCATCATCATCAATGCAGCAACAGGCTTCATATTGGAATACAACGCGCGCGAGTCGATGGAGGCGCTCCGCAAGCTCGATACCACGCCGGCGAGAGTGTTGAGGGATGGGCAAATCGACGAAATCCCTTCCGAGCGCGTCACAGAGGGCGATATTTTGGTCCTTGAAGCAGGCGATTTGATCCCGGCGGATGCCAACATCGTCCAGACCAACCAGCTGGAAGTCGATGAATCGGCTTTGACAGGCGAATCAGTCCCATCCGCCAAGGGTGTTGATCCGTCGGCCGCGGAGGCGGCTTTGGGTGACCAGCATAACCGGTTATTCAAAGGAACGGCGATCACCAGCGGGAATGCGAAAGCCATTGTTACCGGCATTGGACAGGCAACTGAACTGGGCAAAATCGCGACGATGGTCCAGCAGGCGAAACGTACCGCGACGCCGCTCGAAGCCAAACTCGATTCGCTAGCCAAAGTGCTGATCTGGATCACGATCGGTTTAGCGATGTCGTTTTTGGTAGTGGGGCTGATTCGTGGCGAAGAAACCAAGCAATTGATAGAAACGGCGGTTGCACTTGCCATTGCAGCCATACCGGAAGGAATGTCGGTTGTCGCCACGGTCGCGCTGGCTTACGGAATGCTCAGGTTGGCCGAAAAGAAAGTGATTGTCAAACGGCTTTCGGCAGTTGAAACGCTGGGAGGGACCAATGTTATTTTTACGGATAAAACCGGCACGCTGACTCAAAACAAAATCGAAGTGCGTCAGCTTCATTTTCCGGCCGGTGATTTATCGGTGATCCTGCACCCGGAAAAAGCCGGGGACGAGGCGATGGAGCTAACAGGTGAAGACGCAGGACTTTCCAATTCCAGAGAATTTGCATTGTTGGCGAGGGTAGGGGCGTTGGCTAACAATGCCCAACTGACTTCCGGGCATTCGAACAGAAAGCAAATCGGTGATCCGGTTGAAATTGCGCTATTGCGATTCGCCCAGGCCGCAGGAGTCGATTTGGAAGATTTAGGTTCTAACTACATTAGAAAAGCCGAGGAAGCATTCAGCTCGGATACGCGCATCATGGCCACGCTGCACGAGTCAGCGGCGACCTATTATGTGGCTGTGAAAGGTGCTGTGGAGGAAGTATCTGAACTGTGCGATTGGAAGAATGATACCGAGAGGAAAAGCGAACTTGAAATTTCCGAGCGCATGGCTGCCGACGGTTTGCGTACGCTGGCCTTTGCCTACCGCGAGTCAGCGCAAATGCCTTCGGCGGATTTCACCAAGGAAGAGAAGCTGATTTACCTCGGACTTATTGGTTTCCTCGATCCGCCGCGAAAAGAAGTAACGCCAGCCCTGATGGCTTGCCATGATGCTGGCATTAAGGTGATTATGGTAACGGGCGATCATCCCGCGACGTCTTTGAACATTGCCAAGCAAGTCAATCTGGTTCAACCGGATGAGCAGCTGGTTTTGACAGGAAAGGATCTTCAATCGTTTAATTTTTCTTGCAAAACCGATCAGGAAAAAATGCTGAAATGCCAGGTGTTCGCGCGGGTAAATCCTGCTCAAAAACTGGATATGATCGATTTTTACCAAAAGCAGGGCGACATCGTCGGCATGACCGGCGACGGGGTGAATGATGCACCGGCTCTGAAAAAATCCGACATAGGCATTGCCATGGGCCTGCGGGGCACGGCCGTGGCCGCAGAGGCCGCGGATATGATCTTAAAGGATGATTCTTTTACATCTATTGTGAAAGCCATTGGCCAGGGACGCGTCATTTTCGAGAATATCAGAAAGTTCATTGTCTTCCTGCTCTCTTGTAATATGAGCGAGATTTTCGTCGTCACTTTTGCAGGTTTTTTGAATGTAGGCAATCCGTTGCTGCCCTTGCAAATCCTTTTTATCAACATCGTCACAGATGTATTTCCGGCTCTTGCATTGGGTGTAGGTAAAGAGAATGTTAAATTAATGCAATTCACGCCCAGAGATCCGAAAAGGCCGGTTCTCGAATTGAAAGACTGGCGCAGGATCGTGTATTATGCGCTGGTCATGACGCTCTGTGTTTTAGGCGCATTTTGGTTTGGAACAAGTCAGCTGGGATTGAGTCATCAGGAAGGCAATACGGTTACTTTTTACGCTTTGTCGCTGGCGCAGTTGCTGCATGTTTTCAACCTTTATTCAGGGAAAGGAAAGTTTTTTGGCAACGAAATCACCCGAAACAAATTCATTTGGCATGCACATGCTTTGTGTATCCTGATCCTTTTAGCAACGTATTACATTCCTTTTATAAAACAAATGCTTTCATTGCAGGATCTGGATATGCTTTCTTTGCGACTGATTTTGGCAGCAGGGCTGTTTCCGCTTTTGATTATCCAGTCAGTAAGGTTTTTCTCCTCGGGAAAGTTACATTAGCGCTGAATGAGCTATTGGATGATGACACTGGAAGGTGGTGCTGTCTCGCGAGCGAGAATTTTGAGACGAACATCCGAATGCTCTAAGAGTAAAAGGACTCGTTATCTTCCGACTTTTTGAAACGGGTAAACTTTAATTGGTACCTAGATTGTAGCATCATTTGACAGGCTATTCCGGTATTAGTTGAAATTTTATTGTTGTCCGCAGTCGTTTTTCCCGGAGTCGACACAATTCACAAAGCTGCCACGGCAACGGCCTGTATCTTGCTTTTCGCCGCGGGACTACAGAAGGCGACGGTAACGCGTATTTCAGACGGCGTGGTCAATGACCTGTTATGTAATGCGATGTGCATCTGAAAACTCATCCGAATCTTCCAGTTTAATAGTCTGTATCAGTGTTAAAAGTCTGGTTAAGTGTTCGATTGACATCCCCGCATCTCCAGCTGGAAGGATTTGGCATCAATGATGATCGAGACCTTATTAGACGTTACACCAAGGCTGGGCAAAACAATTATTTACTCTACGACTACGAAGCACGTAAACTCTATGAGTTCGTCCACGAAGCAAATCACCAACCAGATGAGCCCTATATGTTTGCCAATGCGGTAACAGTCTATCGGCTGAGATATCCCAGAAATGGAGACAGGTGAGTAGGGCTAGGTTCTCTGTCGAGAATTTTTAGGATGTTTAAAAGGTTCCACTGTGGATACCGTGTGGTGGGATTTTCTCACATCTGAAACCAAACAGGAGTTTGAACAGCCAGAAATACATTTGAGCCGGCCGGCGGCCGGTCAGTCCTCCCAAACCGAAAGTTATAGCCGGCGTGTGAAGCCTTACCCTTAAGAAGAAGTGGAGGTTTGAATTTTTATCTATTTCTAATTTCTTGGCAAACGTTGCTGGTGCTGAAACGCCCTTCGAAGCGGTAAAAGGGGCGTCAGCGATTATTCATCTCTGCGGTGTTTCGCACGACAGACTGGAGAATCCGCAGCCACTGATCACCCCCGGCGTATCAAAAGACCAAAAAGCGGCTTTCAATAGACGCCGGTGGATTCCATAGCCACCGTGTCAATACGACACTGCTGTAACCAATTGACAATTTCATCCAAATCACAACTCATCGTCCCAAACGTTCGGACTGGCGTTTGTGCCCCTGGTACAGCGACTGCATGAATGGTGTCGCCAATGTCGATACCGGCCGCATTCGGATTTACGATCGTCATCGAAACTGCTTTTACTGCTGACTTTTGATACCCTTTTGTCTGTTTCATCGCAAACATGGATTTTGGTATAATCAAAAGGCAAAGTGCGAAGCCCTCCGGTTTGATCAAGTATATTCTCCTATACGGAGTCGAACCCCAATTTGAAACCTAAGAAACCAGAAGAACCAAATTTCCCCAAGAATTCGGGATTCAATGCTCACAATAGTCTTAGCTGCAAAGCACTCCGCCTTGCCCAAATTTACGAGGACTCGTAATGTTATTTCTCACTAAACATAATGCCGTTATTTATAGACTTCCCACATTCCCATCGTAAAACTCATTTAAAAGTATCACACCATTCATGATTAGTTAATGAATGGTGTGATTACCTTCCTCGCTACTTAGTATGGCGCTGTAATCGTGCATCTAGTAGTGGGGTACGAGCCGCCAGTCCCTTGACTTGGACTCATACCGGTTTATCTTGCCGTACAACCTCACAGTCTGAACGCCGGCGAGCGCCTGTTACCCTTTAAGTTGTATATTACCGCGATTCAGCCGAAGATGGCCTTAACTAGCTCCGTGTCCATGTACTCACGGACTTCGGTAATCTTTCCGTCTTGCAAACGAAGCACGATGCCGTAAAGGTTGTTGTAATCGAGCCCGTCCTTGGTTTTGGATTCGCCCACCGCCTCCACGAAAACCTGATCACCCTCCGCAATCGCGTTAGTAACCGTAATTTTGATGGGGCCTTCCAGACGATTGAGCAATACCGGCACGTAGTTGTCCAAAATATCCTTCTTGCCGCGATATGTTCCTGTGAACAGGTGGTTGCCGAAGTAGGTAAGCGTAATGTTATCGGCCATGCTATCGAAGTAGCCCGCGACATTCCCTGCCTTCAAAGAGGCATAGGCCTGCAACACGATTTGCTTGTTTAATTCAGTTGAATTACTCGAAATGTCATTGTTTGATTGTGTCATGATTTTCTGATTTTTAAATTAATAATTGTTCAACAAAACTACTCCCTCGCAGTACCATCGAGCGATGACAAATGATAAAAAAGAACGTTGATAAATATCAACGGATGTGTATATTCGTTCATGGTTGGCGGCGCGGGACTTGGCTTACGGGCCAAGCTTGGTTAGTGTTAGATGTACACTTAGGGAGGGTGGCCACGTGCAGTACTACCACAAAGGATAGTGCAGCTCAAACCCTAAATTTTCGCATCATGCATGATTCACTGATTTCATATATTAATAGGTACTCCGGAGTCCCCTTGAACGCGCAGGAAGAGGATCTTATCCGAAGGATGTTTTTTTTCAAGAGACTTAAAAAGCGGCAGTATTTCCTTCAGCAGGGCGAAGTCTGCGGGCATTTTTGTTTTATCGTCAGCGGAGCAATGAGGCAGTACAGCATTGATGAGAAGGGAGCCGAGCATGTCATACAACTGGGCATCGAGAATTGGTGGATGGGCGACAGGGAAAGCATCGTCACGCTGACGCCATCAAAATACAATATAGATGCGTGGGAAAATTGCCAGCTGCTTACAATTAGCCACGCAGATACCATCTCTCTGCTAGACCAAATACCCTCAGTAAGGAAGATGCTTCAAATAATGGAAGAGAAGAACTCGATCGCCAACCAGAAGCGCTTGAATTCTACGATCAGCCTTGCCGCGGATTCCCGTTATGCAGAATTTGTAAAGGAGTATCCCAATTTCATGCAGCGCTTTCCACAACACATCATTGCTTCCTATCTTGGAATTACCAAGGAGACACTGAGCAGGGTTCGTAGGGGTGCCGTTCTTTGATCATTGTCCGACGAGTGTCTCAATAAAGCAAGAAAATACAATCTTTGTCCATTAAAGTTCTGTTACAAAACGCAAGTACTCAGCTATGACAACTTTCAGGCGCATCGAATTGAAAAAGCTGGCCGAAGATCGGTAATTTTCGTAGCAGAATTCCGCCCTCGTGAATAGCTCCAATAGAGGCTTGTTCAAGCTCTATCAGGCCAAACCAAGCTGCAAATTTTTCAATAAATCGCCATTGATAAACACGTTCTGGCGCCAGGGTAAATCCTGGATGTTCCGATGGAATTGGTTGTTGTAAATTGGGAAAGGCCTGCATGACTTTGGAAGCGTAAAAGCTAGCCTTACGGTGTTGCGCACCATACCGGTGTAGCAAATACAGTGTGGATATTCCGGACCAAAGAGGGTTCTTCATCGCTTTTGGTGGTGGTTCTATCTATTTTGAGCTAGTAACATTTTTGTAAGCAGGTCAATTCCGGCCCCGTCCGTACGCAGATCTTTTGATTGTTTCAGTTTGTTAGCCCTCTATTTTCCCGCTTGAGATATCAGAATTAATTGCTTGTCCGACGGCGTGATGGTCATCCTTGATGCCTTTTGCAAAGTTTTTCAAAAGCGACTCCTAATTGGGTGATCAGTGGCTTCGAATTCTCCACGTATCGACGCCCCCACCCGGCTTAACTTATCGAGGCCCGTATACACTTATTTGGGTTGTGCCGCGGCTATGGCCGGAACCTTATCTTCATAAAAAACCCCCCCACCCAAGTCTCGTGCAAAACTTAGGCGGGGAACGCTGAATGATTTAATGTATAAATTTGTAGAATTGCCGTTGTGACATTTTACGGATTGATCTGTACCTAATGTTTGAGGAACTTAAAACCCATTTTGGTAAACTGGTATCGCTCACACCCGAAGAGTTTGCGTATGTCAGTTCGCATTTTACCAGCCGTAAATTCAGAAAACATCAATTCCTCGTCCAACAAGGCTCGCCGGTGAGCCTTGACTTTTTTGTAGTAAAAGGCCTGTTGAAATCGTCATTCGTCAATGAGCAGGGAAAAGAGCATATTCTTCAACTGGCAATGGAGGACTGGTGGATATCCGACTACCAAGCGTACTTCAACCAAACCGATGCCACGCTCGACATCACCTGTGTGGAAGATGTGGAAGTGCTCTGCTTGTCGCTCGCGAACCGGGAAAAACTTTGCAGGGAACTTCACCAGATCGAGCATTTTTTCAGGAAGAAGTCAAATGCGGGCTATGTCGCCCTACAAAGGCGCATCCTGTCGTTTATGAACCAAAGCGCTTCCGAGCGTTACCACGAATTGCTGCAAATGTACCCCTCACTGGCGCAGCGCCTGCCGAAAACCTTGCTGGCCTCTTACCTGGGCGTGTCGCGCGAAACGCTCAGCCGTTTGTCTGCCTAGTGTGACCTACATCACACCAAAGTAGTGACATGGTTCCTGTCGCATCCCGGGCGCGGGTGGCAACTTTGCATTGTCAAAACAATTCAGAAAACATGGCAAATGCTTTGGTGAAACTCGCTCTCGCAGCTTCTGTGATCAGTTCGAACAGTGACGCGATGGCCCAGACAGGACAAAAAATGGAAAAGAAAATTCTCTTCGTGGTGACCAGCCACGATACAAAAGGCAATACCGGCGAGCCTACCGGCTATTATCTCGGTGAAGTATCTCATCCCTGGGAAGTGCTCAGCGAGGCAGGTTATGAAATTGATTTTGTAAGCCCGAAAGGTGGAAAGGCTCCCGTCGACGGTTTCGATCTGACCGACCCAGTTAACAAGAAGTTTTGGGAAAATGAAGAGGCACGCAAGAAAGTAGAGCATACACTGGCTCCCGAGGCTGTGAAACCGAAGGAGTACCTGGCAATTTTCTACGCCGGAGGGCACGGGGCAATGTGGGACCTCGCCGACGATGTCAAGATCGCAGCCATTGCCTCTGAAATTTACGAGCAAAATGGCCTGGTGGCGGCCGTTTGCCATGGCCCGGCCGGTTTGGTCAATATCAAACTCACCGACGGCAGTTCCCTGGTGAATGGTAAAAAAGTCAATGCATTTACCAATGAAGAGGAGGCTGCAGTAGGAATGGAGAAAGTCGTACCATTTGCTCTGGAGACGAAGTTGATAGAACGTGGGGCAAAATTCGAGAAATCAGGCAACTGGCAAACGCACGTGGTGACCGACCAACGATTGATCACCGGCCAAAACCCGCAGTCGGCAAAGGCGGTAGGGCTAGCGATGCTCGAAGTGTTGGGTAAATAGGAGAGAGGCAGCATTTGACGAGCCGGTATCCGGAACCAGGAATGGTTTTGGGTACCGGCTTTTGTATGTAAATTAGCTCTTAACCTTTTGATTATAAATTAGATGATCAATCCATGATTGCCCACAATCATTGGCTTAAATAAAAAGCCAGCTGCAAAGTCCCGCCCGCCTTTTAAAACGATCAATTTCGACGATCTTTCCAGCACGCACCCATGTAACCCGTTGGAGCCAGCCAGCCAGCATGACATCACCGATGAGGCTGAATCGGCCAGAGCAACCCTGATGGGGCTCAACCGAGAAGGTATAAAAAACAGGGCGATCGCAGTTATCTGGTTTCGGAGGTGTTATCGGGATGCCGAGTGTATTGTAGGTCGCAATTAATTACGAATGAATTGTTTAGCATAGTCAGTTTCTCCCGAAATGACATTTCTTTGAATTCCGAATTGGGATGATCAGAGGCTCTGGATTATCCAGATACATCGATAGCTGTCGTGTATTTACAAATTACTACAAAATTGTTTGCGTTAGAAAGAGGACGTTTAATAACTGTTTAATTTGGTTTGCCTGTAATTAGGTTCTTCGCTGCTTCCATCTCCAGGTCTCTTTCAGAAAGAACGTCCTTTATCGAATAATTGATCTGGTGGGTCGGCAGGACACCGCGGCCGATGGGATGTTTCCGGTATTTGTATCCTATATGGATATTCGGAGAAATACGGACCATTATTTTGCTATTTGGAAGTTGAACAACTATGTTATCGCCGCCGGTCGGCCCTTCGTACGCTCCGCCGCTCTCTTCGCCAATAAAGATGGTATTCGTCGTTTTCTCTATATCAGCGATGAGATCTGCCGCGCTTGAAAAACTAACGCCGTTCATCAGTACGTATAGTTGGCCTTCGAAAGCATTTTTTTTTGGTAGTTGTAACTGAAGACTTTTGTCGTAATCATAATTGTTGATCCAAAGCGTTTCTGTGAGCTTCCGCATATATTCGTCGCTATTATCAAATAATAGTTTAGAGGTATCCCTTTCGATTATGACTTCCCGGAGTGGGCGGAAATCCAGGTGGCTTAAAAAGATGTTCTGGTAAAGTTTGAAGGGACGTTTCGATAAATATGAGATGAGTGTTTGCTGTTGCTGCTCGCTGCCCCCCTCGTTGTTCCGAAGATCCAATATCAGGTTCTTGATTTGCAAATCCTTGATCCGGGCGAAGGCTGCGCTCAACAGCGAGTCAAAATTTGGGTCGGTCTTCGAGTAAAACGAGCGGGGAACTGTGAGTGTAGCATACTTTTCTTTTTCGTTGATCTTAAATTCGGGAGAAGGTGTGGTGAACCAGCCCTGTTCGTCACGGTTGTAGCGCTCCCGCAATGTTCTTTGTCTTTCGTCAAACGTCAAACCGTTAAGGATAGCAGTATTGGACTTGCCGGAACCGTGTTCAATATACTCCACTTTGAAACTGTCGCTGCGGTCGATGTGTAGATGATAGTATAAATCAAATCCATGGAACAGGCGGAAATGATACCGCTCTAACAGCCCTATTTTTCTGGTATGAATATATCCGTCCGCGGCGATGCGCGGCAGCAGGTTTTCCAGTATTTCGTCAATTGTCCTGCCGTTGATCGAGGTAATTTGTGAGCCTCGTTGAACTGACTTGTCACTGCAATCGAATAGGACGTACAGTTTTTTGTCAATAATTTTGAAATACAACGGCATCACTTTTTTGTTAAGGACTTCGTCAGCCAGCTCATATTGAGGAATCGTATACAGATGTCCGCAACGAACAGATGCGTTCATTGTACTCACCAGCGAAAGAAAGTCTATTGCTTTAATGTCGCTTTGGATCATGCTGCCCAGACTGTCGAATCTGGCATCAACGGTATGTTTACTATCGTACTTGTATAAGCGCGGATGAGCGTATTCAAGAGCGCGTCTGAGCCACTTAAAATCGTCCGCGGCTTGCTCCTTGGTTAAAGTCAATTGCATTTTTTGGGCAACTGCCACGCCCCCTATCGCGATAGTCAGCACTAGCAACGGCACGGTGACGAGCAATAGGTTATAATGCTTCATTTTTATATGTGATATTAAAAGTCGGTATCAACAAGATACGAATAGAATTCAGAAAACTTAATGTATCAACAGTGAATTGGAGCTCTCTGTCAGTGACTTACCGAGTTGTAAAGTCTTATTAAACGAGGCCCTTGCCACCCTTACTCTTTTTGCCGCAGCCAGCGAGCCAGAAGAGATGGATATCGTGACAAATCTCATCATAAGTATACTCGTCAGAAACCAGTTGTTTTTGTATCTTATTTGATTCTTAAATTGGTTAATTTGCTGATAATGAGTTATGTAAATATAATATACCGTGCAAATAGGTAAATACAGTATCCGCAAGGAATAATATGCAAGCGCCTGAAAATTAGATAATTGATCTAGATTTTCAGACGCTTGTGTATTGTTCTTCTCCCGGTGATATAGGTGCATCCGTACTATTGCTAATTTTCGTAATTGGAGGCATTTGTATCGCGCTTCTGACAAAAATTAAGGACCTGAAATATGGATGTCAATGCATGAAAGAAGGGACAAATCTGCTTTCCTGCATTGTCTTTAGTCCCGTTTCTGCCAAACCAGTAGGCCAAACTTCGCTCCGAACGAAACCAGCCGTGTCCATTTTCTGCCCCGGAAAAACGAAAATAATGGCAATTCTCCATCAACCTGTACCATAAAGCGTTTTCTTTAAGACATCCATCGTTTTCTGCTGTCTTTGCCTTACCAATTTTAAAGCCTTGGCGGCTTTGGATTTTGCCAGTTTTGGATTTTTGGCCATTTTCAATACAGCCGGGGTGATACCTGCTACATCCCCGGGCGTGTCCATATCAAAAAGCCAGTCGTCAAGCCCAATGTCTTTCCACATAAAACCTTTGCTGGTTTGCTCTTCAAAACGGCACACGATGGCTGGTATGCCCAATGCAATGCACATGATCGGCGAATGCATTTCCAGGCCGAACAAACCCGCCGAGCGGGCATACGTACTAACAGCTTCATCGGTCAGCCAATAGTGGTCCCTCCAAACCACTTTTGCTTTTACGTCCTCCGGCAGGGGATCGTAGAGCATTTCCCTGCCAATATGCACCTGTGTCTCGTTCTCGGGAACAATCAGCACTTTCAAGTCTGTCTGGCGGGCCACCGCGATAATGGCATTACGTATCGGAGCATTATCGTGCTCTTTCATTTTCGTATTGTAGGCATTTTTAACCTCATTTACTGGCAGCTTTTTCGCAGGGATTTCCCACCAGGGCGAAAACCGGAACTGCGGGATCACACATAGAAACTTGCCGTCTTCCAGCTGATGTTTCCTAAGAAAACCAATCGCCGACCGATCATCTTTCACATCCACAGAAAATGCGCCATCAGGGCAAAACTCCATGACGGGACATTTGGCTCCTTTATCTTTTGCAAATTGAAGGGATACCGAATCGCGGAAATACGCAAACCGCGCATTGGTAATCAGTTCAATGTCTCCCGGATCGTATTTCTCCCGATCGTCAGCAAAACCGTAAATTCCCGGAAACGTAATGCCATAAATACCGTAAGGTTTCCCCGACGATTCGGCCCATAACTTCAATTCTTTTCTACCAGTGAGCGATGGCCCGGAGCCGTGCAGAAAGAAATCAGCTTCATTGATGGCAGCCGTTTTTTGTTCATGGGTTTTAAGGATGATAAGCTTGGGAAATCTACGCATGAGCATTTCCTCCACGCCATCGCCTACATCCGTTGGCCAAAGCCTGATTTCCGCATCCGGGAAGTTTTGTTCTAGTAAGGTCAGAACGCCAGGCGTATGGGCAATGTCCCCGATGTTGACCGTTTGCCAGGAGGATCTCAGAATGATCGTTTTTTGGGCCCTCCCCTCGCCGGCAATAGCCGGGATACTGGTCAGCAAACCCAATAATGCAGGTATTTTTTGTATAAATGTTCTTCGGTTTTGCATTAAAGCTGATATAAAGGGTTAGGAATAGAGGTTTTTCTTTAAAACAGCCATCGTTTCCTGTTGCTTTTTTACAACAAAGTCCCGGGCTCTGAGCGCCTTCTTTTTTGCATCTTTCGGGTTTTTTGCCATTTCCAGCACGGCAGGTGTCATCGCCGCCACATCTTTTGGCGTGTCCATATCAAAAAGCCAGTCTCCCAGACCAATGTCTTTCCACATAAAACCTTTACTGCTTTGCTCCCCGAACCGGCCCACCGTAGCCGGGATACCGTTTCCTATGCACATAATCGGCGAGTGCATTTCAAGGCCGAACAACCCTGCCGAGCGCAGGTAAGTGCTTACGGCCTCATCGGTCAGCCAGTATTTTCCACGCAGCACCACTTTCCCTTTCACATCGTCGGGCAGTTTATCGTAGAGCATCTCTTTCCCAATTTCCACCTGGGTTTCGTCTTCCGGGCAAATCAGCACTTTCATCGAAGTCTGGCGCACGACGGCCACAATCGCATCCCGTACCGGACCATTGTCATGCTCTTTCATTTTTTGGTTTATCGCGTCCTTTTCCTGGTCGATCGTTCGCTTTTTGCTCGGAATTTTCCACCACGGCGTGTAGCGATAACGAGGTATGACGCAAAGAAATTTACCCTCTTGCAGGTCGTGTGATTTCAGGAAAGCATCCGCCGAGGCCTCATCCCTGACATCCACAGCGAAAGCGCCATCGGGGCCAAAATCCATAACAGGACATTTTACGCCCAGTTCTTTGGCAATTTCCAGCGAAACAGAGTCCCGGAAAAATGCGAAACGCGCATTGTTTAACAACTCAATGTCTTTCGGAGAAGCTTTTTTAGCCTGGTCCGGGGTGCCATAAACACCTGGAAAAGTGATGCCGTATACACCATAAGGCTTGCCTGTTTTGACCCAGTCTTCCAGCGTTACCCGCGCCACTAGCGAAGGCCCCGAGCCGTGCAGCATAAAATCTGCTTCTGCCATCGCTTGTGTTTTATCCTGGTCGGTCTTGATGATTTTTAAGTATGGAAACCGCTTCATTAGCATCTCTTCCACACCGTTTCCAACATCGGAAGGCCACAGCCTAACATGGGCTTCGGGAATGTATTTTTCAAGAAGCGCCAGTACGCCTGGTGTGTGTCCAATGTCGCCAATGTTAACTGTCTGCCAGGACGAACGAAGTATGATAATTGGATTTTTATGGGCTGAAAAACCTTTCAACGGCGCCAGCAAAGTAATAGCAACCGCTGCCGAGTTCTTCATAAAGTCTCTTCTGTCCTGGTTAATTGCGTGATTGATCATGTTTTTTGGTTAAATATTTTGCTAAAAAGACAGAGTTTTCGGGTTCCAGACTTGTATCAGGTCCAGCATCGAAATAAGGTTTATCTGGACAGATCAGATCAATGAGCTGATGATGGAAATCAATGAAATGTAGGGCATCTTCTCGAGCAGAACCTGCCGAAGGGTCTTGATCGCCCTATAAATCGTATTGCGCAGGATCTGATAGTCTAGACCGGTTACCGAGGCGATCTCTTCGTAGCTAAGCTTTTCGAAAAAACGGAGAAAAATAACTTCCTGCTGACGCGTCGGCAGTGATCGTACTGCCTGCTGCAAATTGCGGTGTACATCTTCTTCTATTTCCTCGGCAAAATGCTTTTCATGACACCGGTAAGAAAATGAATCGTCAGAAAAGGCATCAGTGGAAAGCAGCGAATTCCTAACCTCCTTTAAGATAATCCGGCGCAGTGAAACCATCAGATAATATTTCACCGACTCTGGCACGGTCAGGTTCTGGCGCCGGTTCCATATATGAACGAAAAGCTCCTGAACGGCATCCTGGACCATCTCCCTGTTATAATTGACCGACAAGCCGTATTTCAAAAGCACGTCAGCATATTTTTCGTAAAAAAATGCCAGTGCCTGCTGATCTCCTTTTAAGAGTCGCCGCCAGATTTTAGCTTCATCTACAACAGGTAAAAACGCGCGCATCAGGTTTGAGAAGGAACTTAGGGAAGTTAATAATCTATAACAATAAAAAGAATAACTATTTATAAATAAATATGTTAGCTCGTCCCTAATCCCACACTTTTGGGAATGGTAACCATAGCCGCTCGCTGGATTGGCATCTAACCATCGCGTTCATTTGTATCCCGGATTTTGTACCAGTTTCGGGTTCACATCCATATCATTTTGCGGGATGGGCAACAATACATGATGCGGTAGGATCAGCGCATTACGGTTGAAACTGTTTTCGGCCTTTACCGCCTCTATTAATCTGCCCGTGCGGACCAGGTCGTAACGGCGGCTGTTTTCAAAAGTGAGCTCAAGCCGCCTTTCCAGCCAAACTGCTTCCTTAAATGCCTGGTAGGTCAGTGCTGACAACGGGGTAAGCCCTGCCCGGGTACGCACTTTATTCAGCGCAGCGTAAGCCTCGGCATTGGGGCCGTCATTACTTTCATTGAGTGCTTCCGCATGCATCAATAGTACATCCGCGTAGCGCAATACCGGTCTGCTGGTACCTTCCCCTCCATTGGTTTTAGCCGTTTTGTCCCAGAATTTCTGAAAAGAAACCGCCTTGGTAAAGTCGGGGTCGGAAATCGAAAGCGTAGTAGTTACATTGTTGTAGACGAAAGAGGTAATGAAAGTGACTGCCTTTCTTTTGTCATTGCTTGTGTAGGAATTGTAAAGGCTTTCGGTGGGCCTGGCAATCCCGGCCCCGCCTCCCGGGTATATCTGCGCCGAGCGCACGCCGAAGCCCCGGCCAAGGCCGTGCCCCCGTACGTCGGTCAGATATTGTACCTCAAAAATATTCTCTTTACCACCACGGGCAGTCAATGCAAAGGCATCCGCAAATTCAGCATAAAGATCATAGATGTCCAAGTCGATTACCTCTTTGGCCTTGGCTGCGGCCATGGCCCAAAAAGGAGATGCCTTCTTGGCTCCTGCCCTATACAGATATACCCTGGCCAGTATGCCCTTGGCAGCTCCCTGTGTTGCCCTGCCTGATTCGCCTGCCGGGTAAGTCTTAGGCAAAATACTATCAGCTTCCTTTAAATCAGCCTCGATAAGCTCGTAAACCTGCTCAACGGGTGAGCGCGCAATTTCAAGACCTTCCAAGGAAGCGGTTTCCTTTGTTACTATGGGTACCTCCCCGTAATACTGGACCAAAGTAAAGTAATGCAACGCCCTTAAAAATTTGGCTTCGGCCATGTAACGTTTTTTCAAATCCTCGTCCATCGTAATGCCCGGAAGACGTTCAATGACAATGTTGGACCGGTTTATACCCGAGTACGCCCCAGCATAAGCCGTAATCAGCGAGTTGGAAGGGGTGATGTCGTAACGCCAGAGCAACGGTCTGTCGGCAGCGCCGGTCAGGAATGGCACTGCATCGTCGGATGTGGTAATGTCTAGATTAGGGTCAGGATTGCTGATGACCGCGTAGCAAGCACCTAGAGCGGCCTTGGCATCCTCGGCCGTTTTGTAATACGTGACATTGGTCAGGTTGGTGACAGGCGACAAGTCCAGCTTGCTTTCGCACGCATACAATAAAATGGCCATTGCAGGTAGTACTTTATAAATCTTCATAATAAATGACAGGTTTAAAATTCAAGATTTATGCCAGCCAAAATAGTTTTGGCCGCCGGGTAAGCGCCGTAGTCAAGCCCCTGGCTCAATGACGAACTTCCGTACCGGTTTACTTCGGGGTCTAACCCGGAATACCTAGTGAAAGTCATGTAATTCTGTAAGGTGACATATACTTTTGCAGAGCCGACAGAAACACGGTTAAGCCATGATTTGGGAAGGTTGTAGCCGAACGAAATATTTTTGAGACGCAGGTAAGAGCCATTTTCGATGTGCAGGCTCGACAGCAAGCGAGAACCTCCCGCGGCGTTTGCCCTTGGGACAGAATTGCTGGGATTTGTCGGCGTCCATCTCTGCAATGCTTTGGCAGACTGGTTATTCCCACCGGTCATATTCAGAAGGTCAAATGTGCCATAGTTCAGTATTTCGTTCCCATAGCTTCCCTGAAGGAAGAAATTAAGATCAAAACCTTTGAAGGATAATGTGTTGTTGAAACCACCGAAAAAATCGGGATTGGAGTTACCGATAATGTCCCTGTCCAAATCACTGATGGCGCCGTCTCCATTGAGATCCCTATAACGAAGGTCTCCCGGCCTGGCACTTTTTTGCGAAGAAGCGTCCACCTCTCCCTGGTTTTGGAAAATACCATCCGTTACCAACCCGAAAAAGTCTCCCAGGGGACTTCCGACATGCAAAAGGATCGGGTTCTGGGAAGTGTTGTGAATGGTCGCATCACCACCGGCCCTGAACTCCTGGCGTCCGTCCAAGGTAAGAATCTTGTTTTTGTTAAAGGTTACATTGAATTCTGAAGACCACCTGAACCCTCCTTTATCGACATTGATGGTATTGAAGGAGAATTCAAATCCTGAATTTCGGACGCTGCCAATATTTTTCAATGTTGAGGAAAATCCTGATGAAGTGGGCACGCCCACATTGAAAAGTAAGTCGGAAGTATTTTTGATATAGTAATCGGCCGAAAGCTGGATGCGGTTATTGAAGAGGCTGATGTCAAACCCCGCGTCAAATTGTGCGTTTTTCTCCCAGCGAAGGTCAGGATTGGCAATACCCGCAGTGGCCGAGCCTGTGTAAAGCGTGCCTCCGAGCACGTAAGGTGTGGAGATGATGTTGGCCAGGTAGCGGTAATTGCCAATATCCTGGTTACCGGACAGGCCATAGCTTACCCTGAGCTTCGCATCTGAAACCGCGCTGATGTTTTTCACCCATTTTTCATTGGCAATTTTCCAGGCTAGGGCGCCGGATGGAAAAATACCAAATTTGCGGTCCGGGCCAAACCGGGAAGAACCATCCCGTCTTGCCGTAAAAGTCGCCAGAAAGCGGTCGTCAAAGCCGTAGTTGACACGTGCAATGTAAGAAATCAGGCTCCATTCACTGGCTCCCGTACTGGGTGCCACCAAAGTAGATCCCGCACCCAGGTTATTGTATTCTGCAAAATCATCTGAAAAGGTATTCGCCCTGGCAGTCACAGATTCGACATACAGGCCCTGTATGGTGTAGCCCAGCAGTGCACTTAAACTGTGCCGCGGACTTAGTTGCCTGCTGTAATGGAGTGTATTTTCATTAAGCCAGTTAAGGTCCTGCGAGTTGGATACCACCCCGCTTCCTCCCAGGCTTGCCCCTGCAATGGCCTGCCGGGTTATGTAGTTGTTGGCTTTGTCGATGATCAGGTCTGCCCCAAAACTGGTCCTGAAATCCAGGCCTTCTATAATTTTGTAATCAATGTATGAATTGGCCAGAATGCGGATCGTAGTCGCCTTGTTTTTGAATTCATTGGCCAGCGCCAAAGGATTATCCACCGCCAGGCCGTTCAGGGTGCCTTGGTTCTTAAAGTATGAACCGTCCGCGCTCCATATTGGAAACGTGGGAGAATAGCTCAGTGCCGAGCTGATAATACCGCCGCCTGCATTGCCATCTACTTCGGTACGGGCATTGCTTCCGGTCGTGTAAGCGCCCTGCATACTCAGGCCTACTTTGATTTTAGAGTTAAGATCGTTGTCCAGGTTGGCCCGGAGCGTGTATCTTTTGAAACTGGAATTTAAAATGATACCATCCTGACCAAAATAGCCAAACGAAATGGCATATCGGGATTTTTCGGTTCCGCCCGACACGGATAGCTGGTGGCTCTGGATCGGCGCGTTGCGCATAACAGCTTCCTGCCAGTTGGTCCCTTCACCCAAAGTAGCAGGCAATGGTTTGTCCGCACTGCTGCCGTCAAAATAAGGTTTGCCACCATTGTTGACCTGGGCTTCGTTGACCAGTTCGGCAAACTGCCGGGCATTGAGCAAATCAATCGTATTACGCACCGATTGACTTCCATAATAACCATCATAACTGATGCCTGTTTTTCCTGCTTTGCCTCTTTTGGTCGTAACGAGTATAACTCCGTTCGCGCCACGCGAGCCGTAAATGGCAGTTGCTGAGGCATCCTTCAAAATTTCGATGGATTCAACATCATCTGTATTGATGCTGTTGAGGTTACCTGTTGGAAATCCGTCGATCACATATAACGGGTCATTACCTGCGTTTACAGAGCCTGAGCCGCGGATGCGGATCGTGGAGCTTCCGCCCGGACGCGCCGAATTGGATACTACCTGCACACCGGCGGCACGCCCTTGCATCGCCCGGTCCAGGGACGCAATCGGCGTAGCTTTAATGTTCGCCTCGCTCACCTTGGCAACCGAGCCGGTCAGGTCACTTTTCTTTACACTCCCGTAACCCACAACGACGACTTCCTCCAATGCTTTGGTATCCTGTTTCAAAACGATGTCAATAAGCGTCCGGCCGCCCACCCTCACTTCTTGCGGCAAGTAGCCGACGAAGGAAAATACGATCTGGACATTTGCATGGGGTACGTCCAGGGAA
Organism: Dyadobacter sp. 22481; assembly: GCF_052044875.1. Classification (NCBI taxonomy): domain Bacteria; kingdom Pseudomonadati; phylum Bacteroidota; class Cytophagia; order Cytophagales; family Spirosomataceae; genus Dyadobacter; species Dyadobacter sp. 22481. Next base: position 249,372 of record NZ_JBQENV010000005.1, on the reverse strand, counting down.
TATTTGCCGTCCGTGTCGGTAATCGTTCCTTGCTGGGTTCCCTTCATGATTACGCTGACGCCAGGCAGCGGGTCACCCTTTTCATCGGAAACTATTCCCTTCAAATGGATGTCAACGGAGGCTTTTGATGTTTCCGTTTGTTCGATGGATGGCTGTGCGAGGTTGGGATGTTGATGCTCCACGTTGACCGGAGATAGGATGCTTTCATTTTTAATGTTTCTCGCCTGTGGTTTCTCGCCGGGTCTTCCCGTGCTTTCTTGCTCAAAGATCACGTAAGAGTTTTTACCAAAACGTTCGTATTTCAAAGATAACGGAGCAAGTATACGTCTAAGCTTTTTATCCAGGTTTTCATTTCCATTGAGCAGTTTGGTATTGACAACCTTATCCTTCATCAGGCGGTCGTTGAACTCAAAATTGACGTCATAATTTTTGCTAAGCTTGTCGAGTGCATCACTCAGGGAAATGCTCGTGGGCGACTTGCCTTCTTCCTGTTCATTTTTTTGAACAAAGTTGGCTGCGAGCGTCTGTCCGTGTGTTGGTTTGGTCATTCCGCAGAGGTAGTCCACCAGCAAGAGAAAAACAACGATATGTAATTTTCTATACATTTTGCTATTGAGATTTGAGTTATCGGATTTCTTTTGAACCCTAGATCGAACCGGTTAGCGACCTGTTTATTTCAAATGGTATTCGTTCCCGACCTGGCTGACTTGCAAAGGGTACATCTTTTCAAGTTTTTCAAACAGGACTTCTGATGAATCAGTTGGGAATGATCCGGTGAAGGTTTCAGCCCCGAGGGCAGCATTATCGATGATGACCTTCATATCGTAGAGGTCCTCCATCATTTCGGCGATTTCCTTCAGTGATTTTTTTCTAAAAACGATTACCCTGTTTTTCCAGGAAGAATAATCTTCAACGGCGACTTTTTCTTTATGAAGGTGAGGTTTCTTCTCAGAATGCGCAACTGCTTCGCCGGGCCTAAGAAGCACATTGTTTGCGTTATTGTGTTGGTCAACCACTTTCACCTGGCCATGCTCAAGTGTTACATTCACTCGCCCACGGCGATTGTTGACGTTGAATGCAGTCCCTAAAACCTGAATCGAAAGATGGTTTGCATGAACCGTAAAAGGTTGCTTTTTACCATTTACTACGCGTTTGCTAACTTCAAAATAGGCTTCTCCGTCAATCCAGATCTCTCTGTTTTTACTGAGAAAATCCCTGGCATATCGCAGTTTTGAATTCGCATTCAGTGTGATCACAGATCCATCAGCCAGCGTTATTTTGCTGATCTGTCCAAATGAAGTCTGCTTTTCACTCATTCGGAATTTGGTCAGAAGAATGCCTGCGGAAGCTAAAATGAAAACCAGACTGGCCGCAGCGAGCCATATTTTACGTCTGGCAATGAAAGGTAATTCCTCCGTTTCTACCGCTGGTATCAGTTCCTGCTTGATCGTTTCCCACATTTGAAATCTTTCCTGATCGGTCCATTTTTCGGAAAAATCAATATGGCAGGCTATCCGTACCGCTTGTTGTATGACGATCCTTTTATCAGGATTTTCTTGAATCCAGCTTTTCCAGAAAGTGTCCGTTTTATTGTCAGGAGCAAGCACCCATTGCTGGAAAAATTCGTCGGCCAGGAAGTCTTCAATTGTAAAATTTTTGTAATCCATCTTCAAATCGGACAAAAATAAAATTGAATATTTAAACTAGTGCTAAAGAACAGATACAGCCCGCTTTGTAACCCTTGAAAAATTGAAAAATTTCAAATTATAGTACATTAAACTTTAAGGAGTTGATAATCAGTGTGGAAAGCATCGGCTAGCGGCCATAGTGGAAAATACGGCACCACAGCCCCCCATTCCGTGGTGAATTGAGCACCAGCCACAATTCGCAGCCTTTGGGGCAACTTTCTGGTGAGAAGAAAGGTAGAATGGTCAATCTAGTCCGAAATGATCTGGTCAGCCCAAATTGAAATCAGTTCGTTAGTATCCCCTTAATCTCCAATGTAGAGTAGCGATAAACGGAATCCCTGACGGTTTTTCTGTCATTTAGTATTCAAGTCAGCCTAACTAGATAATGCTGCCTCGTCCGTAAACTAACAAACCCTGATTTTTGGGTAAAATATAACCCTTTCTGTTTATCTTGATATTGGTATTAGCCTCATTTGACCGTGCAGGCGATACCGCATTTCGGCTATTTGCCTGTCCTGCTCCTTACGACACGGATGAAAATCCGCGTTGACCTGAATGCACTTCCCTTAAAGTATTATCATTCTTTCAAAACGGTAGCACCATGAAATATCTGACTTTACTAGTACTTATTTTGTCAGTTGCACGCGCCTTCGCAGGGATTTTTGATCACAAAATAGCAATCGAAGGAGAGTCTTCCGTTTACAGCGTCGTCAATGGAAGATATTCCTTTTATGAAACAGGGCCGGATCGTTACACCGAATTTCGTGCCAATCGCACATACGGAGAATACCTGTCCCCACAAAAGATCAAATGGGACGTATCAAGTGGCCGGTGGGAGCTCAGGACATACAGAAACATTGGCGGCGCCATTTCTGAACAAGTTATGGCGATTTCCCGACATGCAAGCCGGTTGCTTATCGAGTCTGGTATAACTTACAAATTTCCTCCTCTCACCGGATGGACTTGCTCCCCTGTGCCAAATCCGTTAACCGCCTACATTCCAATCCAACTTACAAGTATCAGAAGTTATAAATATCAATATTGGGACGATCCTGCTGCCTGGTCTACCGGGTCTATACCTCGTAAATACGACGATGTGATTATCAATGGCTTTGTCCTCATAAGGTCGAATGCTTATTGCTATCAGCTTTTTGTTGGAAGGGATTTTCTGCTCCGGTCCGAAGGGGCTGTAACGCTAAATGTGCTGGGCGATTTGGAGATTGTTCCGTGGGGGCGATTGAGCGTTCATGGCATTCGTTTCTGCGGAATGTCCCGCCAGTCACTTAAGGCAATCGCAGGGGGTGATCTCGTCTACAACCGCACCAATTTCGAGAATGTGGCTGTTGACAATCCCGCCGGGGTGGAATTATATACGGGCAGTTCGTTTCATTTTGAAGAGAGGAGCGGTCCGACCGAGTGCACTTTCAGGTTTGTGAAGGGAAACTTGTTTGCGAGATCCTATTCGATGGTCTTCGTTGAAAGAATTATGGGAGCTAGCAATCAGAATTTTTTTGTTTTAGAGGATAGCCCGACCCTCCTAAGTATTTTGGATACACGCCCCGATTTCAGCAGAACGTTTCCAGTAGGACCTACCCAGCACCTGTATACGCCTGCTACATTGACCAGTATTGAATCACCATTCAGGGGCGGCCGCGTTTCGGTTGGCGTTAACCGGGTGGCTGACAGCGGGACCGCGCCTGGAAGGGTCAACGTTGAATATCAATTGCCTGCCGGGCGATGGAACGTTTCGCTCGGTTGGGAACCGGCGGCTGAGTCATCGGGCTATCTTGCGGGCCTACCTGTTCAAATGAAGATGTGGCGTGGGGCATGGGAGCCTGTCGGTGATGCTGAAATTCCTTGGGGAGTATATCGGGACGGTCGTTATTTCTATTCTATTTATGAACCGGCAATTGTTTTGGACGCTGGAACCAGGTTTGGTTTGTTCCAGACAGCGACCACAGCGACCACAGCGAAAATGTCAGCAATGGCGACCGATGACAAACCCAATCAGTTCAAGTCGACTAAACCATTTCCCAATCCGGCCGATAAAGGTGGTTTCAGGGTTTGGATTCCTAATGGAAAAACGGCAATGACCCTCACAGATAAGATGGGGATAAATGTCGAGATGAATGCCACCGCCGAAGCAGGTGGTATGATCCTGATCAAACCGTCCGAACAACTTCAAAAAGGCATCTACCTTCTCAACATCGAGCAGGCAGGCCAGCGCAAGACACACAGGATTTATTTCCATTAGGTTGATAGGTTAATGAAGCCTTACCCTAAATGTAGGCTTCCCATTTTTAGAGGAGCTGTGATTTAGACTTCGTTGTTGATTGCAATGGTTAATTCTTCTTTTTTCATAGCACTTTCTTTCAGCTGTATGCGCTTTTGATTTGGTGTTAGTCCCTTCAATGATCTGTGCGGATGCTTGACGGTAGAAGTTATCAGCCGGAACATTCTCTGAAAGTTGATGAATAATCGTTCCTGTTGAATCTTTTTTCCTTGCATGTACTGAAATTAACCAAAGCCGTGGTTTTAATCAATACTTCTAAATCCTTGACTGGATCGTACAACATGGAAATTCCTCAAAGTGGGTTTAATCCCGATGAGTTGTGCAACAGTCACCAATTACGGAGGGTTTGTAAGAAAAATTTTGAAGACACTACGGGAGAATGCAATGAAGTATTTCAGTATGCGCTACTAGAAGCTTTTTTCCTAATTTTGAAAGCCGAACAAAGGGTCTGGGCACCAGGGTGAGAGCTAGCACCGGTTTTCGGTAGATCGATTTGAAATCGCTAGATTGCATTGTATCAATCGGATGTGCCAGTCAACATAAATCTAATTCAGAAATGAAATTGATATCTTGCCTATTTTGCGTTGGACTAATGTTTGTCGCTGTCGATGCATTTGCTCAATCCGGCGCAGGGAGTAATGACAAGCAATATCTAGTCGGCTGGTTTGTCAGCAACGAAGAAACGAAGGCCGATATCGACACTTCCATAAGGGTACGTGAGCATAGCGTAGCGCAAATCCGCGACTTACTTTCAAAAATGGAGATGGTTGACCAGCTGTATCGGGATAGCTTAATGAGTGTGCCCGGCACAGATAAACGTTACTTGGGTTATGTTTCAAAGCTGATAGTAAATGACAAAGCCAACCAGGCGATTTTGACAAAGATTATAGCGCATATGGGCTGGCCAAAATTAAGCGTGGTTGGAAAGGAAGGAGTCAATGCTGCATGGATGATAGTATGGCATGCGAACAGGCCATATCAGGACCAATATTTCCCATTAATAAAAAAAGCATATCACTCCGGCGAAATTCCTGACGATCATTTCAGGACATTGGAAAAGGAACTCTCGAAAGCACCTTGAAATTGGTGATGCTGTGTGCTTAGATATGATTTTTTGAAAGAGACTCTCTTCCAACGTTACAACAAGCGTAGGTGTCTTTTTGGAAAACAAAGTCTGAGCGTATGAAGAGCCCTGCATTTAACAAATTGCCTTACCTCGTTTTGCTACTGGGTTTGTATGCCTGTCGCGATGCGCGGCCAGAGGAGAAAGCTGCATACATTGGCAGAGCAGATCCGTTGTTTTGTGGTTGGTGCGGTGGATGGTTTGTGACGGTTGATTCAATTACATACCGGGCGAATGTTTCCGAGCCGTATAAGGGAGGGAATCAGGACGTGTGGATACGTTTTGAAAAAGATGAGAGCGACGGAGCGAAAAAACAAGGAAACTGGATCACCATATCCTCGATTCGTCCCAGATAAAATCACCAGACCATGACAGTTCGAAAATTTTTACGCGCGCCATTTCTACTGCCGGTACTCATGGTGGTAGTAGCTTCAAGTTGCCACGGGGACAAAGATCCTGATCCCAGCTGTCACGAGCAGCCCCGAAATGACTCAGGATGTTAATATTTACCACCCGGTTTGTGGTTGCAACGGCAAAACATATGGCAACGAATGTGAAGCGCTCGCCCATGGAATTACTTCTTATCAAAACGGTGAATGTTCAGGATCCAAGTGATGATACTTGCTATTATCCAATGCTTGCATAGAAGATCATAGTTGAAATATTTTTGACAAATAGCTAGTCAATGAGCAACATCTTACGATTTGCATTAATGCCGGCTTGCCCTAGCTGTAAAGAGGATGCGCCGGAACCGCTTAATTGCCCGGATATTTACAGGCCGGTTTGCGGGTCGGACGGAAAGACATACGGGAATATTTGTGAAGCCCAGTATCATGGCATCATGTCCTATACCAACGGAGAATGCTTGTAGCCTGTATTTTCTGTAAAAGCATATTTCACTTACTTTGCTGCAAACCTACCCGCAAGTCCCAGTGATCAACTATGACAACGTCCAGCGCCAATTCGCCAGCGATGGCTTTTTTGTAATCAATGAGATTTTTACTGGTGACGAAGTTGAAATGTTGCTGCAAACCATTTCCAATGCCGATGCCAGCAATGATACATTTCGTCAGAATGGCGACCTGTTCGCAATCAGGCAGTTTGTAAAAGAAATTCCGCAGATTCAACATCAGATTATTTCTTATCACAAAGCCGGTTTGAAGAAAAATGGAATCAGTTACTGAGAACCTGTTGAAGGAACATGTGATAGGGCAAAACTTCAATTTTCCCTTTTGTTGGGATCATGTTCTTCCATACCCAATTGTAATGGTCAATCACCTGGCGTGCGTTCATATTTGGTCTGTTTCCAGTGGTATGACCGTCTTCGATGACTGTGATGTTATAATCCTTGGAAACTGCTGACTGAATCGTGGATTCAACACAGAAATCTGTGGCGCAGCCTGTAATGACCAATTCGTTAATGGCTAACAGGCCGAGCTTCTTTTGGAGTTCGGAGCGATAGAATACGTCATTGGCATATTTGTCAATGCGGATATCATCGGTATCAATTTTCAGATCGTCCAGCAATTCCCACTCCGTAGTAAAGGGCACGAATTCGTTCATTGCGCTACCATCATGCTGAATAAATAACACGGGCCACGATTTCGCACGAAAAGCCGCAGTGAGCGAATTAATAATTTGCACGACGCCTTCCGTGTTATAACGAGGCGTGGCTTCTGTAAAAGAGCCCTTTTGCATGTCAATTATCAGGAGCGCTTTTCTGCTGATCATCTCGGTTGGTTTTAAGTAAGGTTATGAGCTGGTTCTATTCAGGACTTCCAGAGTAAATCAATCAATTTTCTCCATTCGAAGTAATCGGAAAGCTCCCCATTCATCAAAATAATCAGACCCTTTTTTGAAAACGGGTCGTAAAGCATGTAGGTGGATATACCGGGGCCATGCCCGCTATGGCTGTACGCGGGTGTCTCCGTGTTAAGCAAATACATAAACCAGGTGTGAAACCCCAGGGTCATGTCCTTTGGCGTCAGGCTTTGCACTGACCTGGCTTCAATTACACGCTTACCATCATACGTTCCGTCGTTTGACCAGCAGGCAAGAAACTTCGCCAGATCACTTACCGTGCAGCGGAGCTGACCTGCGGGATAATCTGGATATTTGCCTTGGGGTAGTTTTTGATACTGGCCAAGTGAGTCTGAATACTGATAAGGTACTGCCAGTCGGTATGGTTCGAGCGTTTCTAAAAACCAACTGGTATGATGCATTTCAAGCGGAGCAAATAGATGCGTTTTGCAGTACTGATCGAATGGCATCTTCGCAATCCGTTCGACAAGATAACCTAGCAATGCAAAATCGATATTGGAATATTCGAACCTGCTACCCGGTTCGGCGCCGGCAAAATTCTTGTTTGCGTGATAGTGCTTGCCACCGGCAGATAGATAGTCTGCAAGAAATGTTCCCAATGGGATGTCGGCTCCCTTATATTGATTCTCCCAAAATGGGAGCAGGTAGTCCATATTATCGGCTATTGAGGAGCGATGCCGTAACAGTTGCCTGAACGTGATCGGAGCAGCTGGAAACGATGGATTGACAACTTGAAACGGAAGGTACCGGTTAATGTCATCATCCAGCTTGAAGTATCCCTTTGCTTCGAGTTGCATAACCGCCGCGGCCGTTACTGTCTTAGAAATAGAGGCTATGTGAAAAACGGTTGAATCCGACACCGGTATTTTTTGCTCCATGTTTTGGAAGCCGTAATAGCGTGTCCAGGAAATCTTGCCATTTTCAACCTTTGCTGCGGCAAGGCCTGGAACATGCAGGTCTTTCAACTTCCCGATAATCAACGAATCAACCTTTGATGTCTGAGCATGAGCTAATCCAGCCAATAAGGAAAGTGCAACTAACAGCAAAGGACATTTCATAAACTGCGGAATGAATGATACTTGAATGTGAGCCGAAGTTAACAATGCGATCAGTGCAAACGAAAGTTACAAAGCAAAAAATGACGGTTGTAAGCCCACCCGGATTTTTAGCTGGCCACACGGCAGCCAGCCGCGCCTTAAACCGCCGGATGGGCTTACAACCAAGGGGAGGAGCCCCGTCATTTTTCTTCGATCGATAGGCAGCGATTGCCCTGAGTACAAAGCTGGGGCGGCCCCGCCGGGCCAAAGCAACTTAAATGCCTTTCAATCATGAGAAATCTCGAAAATGCTCCTAAAGTCTATGCGGGAATCTATGGTCAGTATAACAGTGGTTCGCCTTCCGGAAAGTGGTTTGACCTGCCAAAATTCTAACGGAATTACCTCAACATCGCCACCTGAACAGTTGAAGCCTTCCATGGGATTGGAAGGTATGTACTTCTTTTTGACTCCAATTTTGACGATCTGGCGTGGCGTACTCATTTCACCTCTTTCCTCGCTGTAACTTCCGCTAGTGGTTTAGCGATGTGTAGCGTCAGGTATCCTCAGCAAAGGCGTCAGGGTTGAATTAAAGCGCACAGGCTTATCAAGTAAGCCGCATTTCAAATTTTCTCGCTTCAAGAAATAATACAAAATGTAAATATCAGTTACTTAGTAAACTATCATATTCTATGTTGAAACGGTATATACTCATCATACTTGTGGCACTATCCGACACTGGCTGCAAACTCATAGACAATGTTGTCCCGAAGGTGGAAGAATTTAGCTACGAACTTAATGCCCAGAAGGACACCTCATTTGTTATAAGAAGCAAAGGGCCAAAAACGCAGGCATCCTTTACAATCCAAGGCGAAATCAGCGAACAGGCAAAATTAATTTGGGATAGCATGCCTCTTGATACAATACAATATTCGTCACCGTTACCAGTAGCTACGAGAGAAATTGTAATTAATGCCGGGACTGTGGATACTACCAACACGCAGGAAAATTACAGCGGACTATTGTATGTTAAATACATGCCAAGCAACGGTTCAACATCAGGGATTTTGAAAGTGAAGGTAAAAATGTAAGTGGGAGCATAGCTACTTGCTTAATGCTAGTTCGTGACGAATTATTGATAGGTGATACGCTTATGCTTGATTGACCTCTTTATAAAACTAACAGGGTCTGTCTTGAAAAATCGTCAGATATTTCATCCGTTGGAAATTCCGGTGAAACAGGTTCAGCACCACTTTGGGGGATACGTCCATTTCGTGTCAACACCCGCAGTCGTAATAAATCAAATTTTGCTTTGCCATACATCGTTCGTTTGATTTTTACTTGCCCTTCCATTTGACCACTACTCCACTCGAATGATACAATTCCTTCAAATGCTTCTGGAAGCATGTTTTGGATATGAGTAGACTTCCCTGCATCGTTCGGACCTGAGATTACCAGCAAGGTGGGTTCAGAATAATTCATACTCCTTTCTGACGCGATCTGCTTCCGAACTAGGTTGCTTTGGCTTGGTTTACCAATGATTCGATTGATTGCCAATCCTCTTTTTCGAAACGCTCCGACGAGAATACCGATTCTAAGATTTCTTCTCGGAGCGTTATGTAAAGTGCATGCGAACTTATTCAGCAAAAAGAAATCTTCCATTTCAAAACTATCAGCCGCATAGTCCGGATACGCGGATATGAAAACACAAACGGGGATCTTCATCATTTTGCTGCGGAATTCCAGGCCATTCAACTCAGGCATATCGATGTCACTGAGCATCACATCAACCGGCATTTGATTCACCGAAGAAAGTGCCTGCGTGGCCGACGAGAAAACTCCGGCAACATTCAGAAATGGATTTTTTCGCATATGACAGTGTCGTAAGACGGTCAATTTTGTCATTGTCGATGAAGATGCGGGATAGCTGCGGCCCAGACATTGTTTAGAAGGCGAGTTTTCAGGCTAAACATAATGAAAACTTGTTGTTCATCTATTTAAAATGCAGTTGAGCGATTCGTTGCGATTTGTGAATTCGGGATCTTATAGTTTTGACATGTCACAAAAAGATCACTAACAAATAAAGACTTAAATGAAAAATCTCACATTTATCTTTTTGATAGCATCGGGAGCTTTCACAACGTATGGACAATCTCCGGTGGGTAACTGGAAAATGCTCTCACACATGGCCACCTATGAGGGGAAAGCCTTTGACTCACATGCCGCCTTGCTTAGTCAGCGTCCCTGCGCATCCAAAATCGTATATCGGATTACCTCAGACGGTAATTACCGCCTTGATGCTTCCGCTTCGGGCTGCGATGCCAGTTATGTCAATATCCAGCAGAGACTTTACTCAAAAAACGTGTGGAAAATAGATGGCTCAAAAATATTTATCGGCGGGAAGGAGGGCATCGGACATACGTATACCCTGACATTCTCCGGAAACAAGATGATCTGGAAAAGCGAGTACGGCGAGGTGATCACCTATCAGAAACTTTGATTCAGAACAAAAACGCAACGACGTACTATGAAAAAGCTACTATTTCTCGCATTACTGACTGGTTTCTTTGCATGTTCAAAGTCAGGCACTGATCCGGATGGTTCAGGCGACCCTGATCCCGAACCGATTGGGGAACAAACGGGCCCTGGCAAAGGAGAACCGGGAATCGTGGGCATGTCGGGCATTGAGGCCTGGGACAAACTTACCTCAGCGGAAAGAAACCGGGTAAAAGGATGGAACGCCATATTCATGCACCAGTCGGTCGGTGGTGACCTGGAAGACGGGGCCGAAGCCAACGGATTCAAGTTTGAATATTTCGATCTAGCCTCTGCGCCAAAAGGTCCGTCTGGAAACGTGTTCAGCGTGTCTAATGGTGATCCAATGGGTAAGATGGCAGAGTTCAAAAAGAATGTAATCGCCCACCAGGCGAGTGTCAAGATTGCCATTTTCAAATTCGGGTACGCAGACATCAGCGATACCAACAAGGAGGATATAAAAACAGCATACAAAAAGATGATAGACGAACTGCGTACACAGGTTACCGGTATCCGTTTCGTCCATATCACTCCGCCGCTCATTTACATCGTAACAAGGGACGACGGCAATGCAGCCAAAATGAATGTCGCCCAGTGGATGAAAGACACTTTTAAGGACAAGGATGTAATCTACGAATTACAGCAGATCGAATCAAACAACGGCACCTGCAAGTTGGGCAATGTGCTCAGGATCTGTGACGAAAACCGGTCTACGGCAGGTTGTTCCAGCAAAAATCAGGGCGTGGACGCAGCAGAAGGGCAGGGACACCTTTGTGAAAAAGCCGCGGTGCGAATCAGCAAGGCATTTTTAATGAGTATTTACAATGCAGGTAAATAAAATGAACATGAAAAAGCTACTCTCTTATCTGATACTTTCCGGAATAGTTTTCCTGAACATGGGCGCCGGGTGCGGCGATAAAAGTGAAGATCCTGCACCTGATGAAAAATATATTAAGCTCCTTGTCGGCGGACGTTGGGATGTGTATAAAACCTATTCTGAATCGGAAAGTGACAAAGTAACCCTTACCATTAAAGACGGGGCTCTGGGCTATAAGTTCTATGCCGACGGGACTATGGATGGCTGCCACAAACAAACCTGTGCGAAACAGGGCCGATGGAGCTATAAGGTTAAGAACGCGGCTGCGGGAACCGGGGAGTTAACGTTCTTCAACGACAATAAGGACATAGCCTCCGTGTACGGTGAGAAAACTGTCGGGCACTTGGAAATAATTGACGATAACGAATTTGGCTGGGTGATTACCGGTAATCCATACGTTGGAAGCTCTGACTATAAAGTACTAAGATGGTGGATGAAAAGAAAGCCATGATGCAATATTGCTGTTAGTGCAATTTTACCTGTAAATCAAGCGGTAACAACATTCTGCCTACTAATCCGATTACATTTTAAAACCAACATCATGAAAACCTTAGCCAAGGCGTATGGAAGATCCATGTCCATAGCTGCCATTTTATGCGTGATTATCTTTACCGCCGGCCTATTTTCCTGCTCCAAAAGCAACGAGCCCATAGCGGAAAATCCGCTGGAAAATAGCTATTGGTATGGCCGGTTCCATTATTCCTCGGGCACGCTGGAACGTGTCATGTGCCTGTACCTGAAAGAAAGTGATCGCTTTGAATGGCATGACGCCTCAGGCATGTATACCGGTAGCTGGAAGCTAACCGATGGTAAGCTGACTATCATTTTTGATCTCAACAAACACGAAACAACGTTTATTGTTTCTGACAAAAAACTGACAGGCCAAGCGAACGTGAATCACAACGACTGGGCCATTCTGGAACTTAGCAAGATTGAAAAGTACCCCGTAAAACTGAGTGATTCAAAGTGGTTCGACCCTTACTCCTGGCTGCTCACATTTACCAACGACCGCCTGGTGTTTTATTATGCGGGAATACCGACCGTCATCGGCGGTGGTGGGAATTACACACTCAACGGCCCAATTCTGACAATCAGCAATGGGAACTTCGAAGGCAAGGATAGTGCAGGTCTGTTCGGCGTGTTCAGAGATGAAAGCCTGATGGCCGCCAATATCATGTCGGCACCGGGGCTGGGAAGTGTCCCGACTCGCATCAGCGCCGCTGCCTCATTTGCCAGGCAATAATTTGTTTTAACCCGATATCAACCAAACCATGAAATACCTGGGACGTTTATTTTTTTGGGTGTTGTTTCTACCCCTGTTGGCTTGCCAGAAGCAAGAGGTTGCTACCGACGAGTGCAATGCCGCCCCCACTGCCTGCGGATGCCCCGAAGCACCGGCGAGTTGCGAAACTGAAATTAAAAACCCCGGAGCATTGAGCGGCAAGGTTTACGTCTCCCCTTCGGGTAACGACAACAACGACGGTAGCGAAAGCAAACCATTTAAAACCATCCAAAAAGCTGCCGACAGCGCCGACCCTTCAAAGGGAATTGAAATCATTTTGCGAGACGGAACCTACGAAAGCAGGGAAATAAAATTTCGCACATCCAATGTGTACATGCATTCCTTTCCGGGGGAGTGGGCCGTGATCAGGGCAGTTACCAACGTGGAAGACATTGCCAGTTGCATCTGGTTCCGAGAACCCGGCACAGCCAATGTAACTCTTGAGAATCTGGAAATTACAGGGGGATTCTACTACGGCATCAAGTTTGAAAGCGACTGGGACGATGACCGGAGCGTTTCGTATGCCAACAAAAAAGGGATATCCAATGTCAGGATACTAAGTTGTAAAATTCACGATACAGGTCGCGATTGTATCAAGATCACCCCCGGTTGCAAGGATATCCAGATTCTTAACTGCGAAATTTATAAATCGGGTGTTGGTCCAGCGAACATAGAGGCCCAAAATGCCGAAGGTATTGACAATGTAAATGCTGACCGGATGGTTGTCAAAAACTGCTATTTCCACGACATTGCCACCAATGCACTTTATGCCAAAGGGGGAGCAAAGGATTGCGTTTTTGAGCAAAACCTGATCATGAATTGTGGCGAGGGCGGTCTGCTTGCAGGCTACCTGGATACAGACAGCGAGTGGTTCAATACAACGACTAATCCAAATTATCACGAAAGCATCGACATCATCATCCGAAACAATATCGTAGTCAATACCAAACGCGAAGGCATTGGGTTATATGCCGCCTCCGGAGCGCAGGTTTACAACAATACGATTGTCAATGCGGCCACCGATGAAGGTAGTTCTGCGCTGATCATCTCCCGGGGTGAAATTTACGGTACCCCGGGCGGCGACCGGCACCCAGTTTGCAAAGACCTGAAAATAGCAAACAACATCTTTATTCAGTCTGCGTCTGCGAAGGGCTCCATGGCCCGGCTTCGTCTTAAGCCAACCGGAACCAACGATATTGGGAATAACTTCTATTACCGGCAAGGGGGCCTTACTTATCGGATCGACAGAGGCGAGGATGATTACGAAGAATTTGAGGGTTTTTCACTCTGGAAATCTAAATCCGGCTTCGACTCCAATAGCTCCAACGTTGATCCTAGGCTAAATACACAGTATCATTTGTCCGGCGGCAGTCCGTGTATCGGAAAGGGCAAATCGCTGGAGAATCTCGTGGAAAAGGATTATGACGGAGCCGACAGAGGGAGTATACTGGATATCGGTGCGGATCAGCTGAATAACGGCAATGCCTTGACAATCCCTCCAACCGCACTACCTGTCGGAACAAAAGGTACGGGTGGGAACTAAACCCGTTAAATGTCTTGATGGTCAACATAACACCAATTAATATCACCGTACTCCAATAAAAACTAGTGTGCACGTACAAACACCTTTGGCAAACATAGCCTACAAGAGGTCACCGGTTCGAGACCGTTTAGCTCCACCAATATTTTCATTATTTATTTGTTGCGGCAGGTACTAACAAGCAACGTATTCGGGTTTCGTGTATAATCCTGTGCACCAGCTTTACAGGGGCCGTAAGGCGTTTTGCAAAGGGAGCCCAGCAGCAAATTATTGTCTGAAAATCGGGACACTTACATATCAGTCTTTGGACGATCACGCCATCCAGCGCGTCTAGAAGCCAGGGGGCCGGGTTTGGCGGCTGACTTCGGGAGGATATGGCTCAAAATTACAAGGCAAAAGATTCAGAACTGGCCCGAGCGAAAAGATCGGAATGAGGAGGGCAGGTTAAGAATGTTGATGTCAGGAAAAGAAAAATACCCAATGTCGCGCTCCCCTTGATGCTCGTTCCTGTCGTAGCTAAATATCCATCCAGCTCGCCTTCGAGCACCTTCTCATACCTCGCTTTTGCAACTGCCAAGGGACTCATTTAGCGCATCACGGCTTTTGAACTGTTCTTAAAAATCATCGGCTAACAGATCCTCTCGTCTATAAGCTGTGTTTTGTTAAAAAAAATCGAGATCATTAACCTCGATTCTTCACTTACACAGTTTTTGAGATAACGTCTTTACAAATCGCCCTTATCCAAAAATACGCCACTGCCGTTCATTTTCACTGGTCCGTAATAGAGACCGTGATCGGCTTTGATTTTAAATTTTTCCTTCAATTTTTGTTGTAGTTCAACCGGTTGTTTGTTTCCGTTGACAACCAGTTCATCTTCGCTGAGGCCGAACCATTCCAGATCTGTCGGTTTGGAAATTACCTTTTCCTGTACCAGCTCCGAGATTACGCCTCTGACGCGCTCCTGGTCGGCAGAAATATCGGCTGGCTCTGGCATTTTTTTTACTCTTGCAGCCCTGTGGACATCAGGACTCGATTTACCGGGTTTGTATTCCGACTTTCCATCCATTCCCTTCCCTTTTGCCCAAACAGCCTGATCCGTCTTAGAACCCTGCTCGAAGTCAGCCTTGGAAAATGCTTTGTCCTTCTTGAATTTTTTATCCTCTTTCCACTCCTTGTCTTTTTGTTTCTCGAATTTGGGATGCTTTTGATTGTCCTTATCTTTTTTGAATTCTTTCTGGCTATTTTTATCGATCTTGAATTCTTTGCGAACTTCCCTTCCACCTTTACCATTCCAATCCCGGCCCTCGCCTTTTTCGAGCTTCTTTTTTTCGTAGGCAAAATCACCCGACTTTTCAAATTTAGATTTAGCGGAGTCCGTGTCCTTGCTGAATTTAGCCCTGTCCCAGTCCTTGCTTTTTAACTCCCTGATTTCCATTTCCTTTCGGGAGTAATTATGTGCCCTTTCCATGGAGGCACGCTTGCTTTCACGTGCCGCGTAATACGACTTATCGATTTCCGCCAGGAGTTTTTCGTATTGCCCCAGCTCGCTTTCCGGAATCTGAGCGTTATTTACTTTAAGGGAGACCACCTTGCCGTTTTCGATTTTCACGCGATACATATTATCCTTATCGTCACGTACTTCCATGTCGCGGTTGGCAGGGTCTTCATTGGTATAAAAAAACCTGAAACTTTGAAACTTCCAGCTCGTATCAACTGGGATTTCCTCTAAAATATCCTGTGCAACACCAACATTCCCAGACCTTTCAGTCAAACGCTCTTTTCCGTTAAAACCTTCTTGTTTTGTGGATGTATGTTCCTGCGAAACAACCTGAGTCACTTCATGGCGCTTGACCTTTTGAGATGCAACAGCTTTAAGCAGCGGCTCCGGATTTGGGATGTAGGAAAAGGCCGAAACAATCAGCAGTCCTGCAAGCAAAACGATTTTTTCCATCTTGTTCAGTCGTTTATTTTCATGGTTGATAATTCTCTTTAAACGGTTTACCAATTGATTGCTGCCAAGCCCGAGAACCAGATCAGACCTCGCTGGTTGCTGGGAATGGAAGGCAAGCAAAGCTTCCAGGTAGTTGCTTTTGACGGTTGTATTGGTAAGTACAATATCGTCGCAACAAGTTTCTCTCTCTTCCTTTATCAGTGAAGACAACCAAAGCAATCCCGGATTAAAAAAGAAGACCGTTTCCAGCAAACTCTGTAAAAGGTTGACCAGATAATCTCTTCGCTTTATGTGAGCCAGTTCATGGATGAGTATGGTCTCAATCTGTTCGGCAGGAAGTTGAAAAATCAGACCAATGGGAATCAGAATTACTGGTTTGAAGTGTCCGACCGTGACCGGGACCTTTACCAACTCAGATTGCAGTAGGCTGATTGATTGGTAGATACCAAGTTTTTGAGTATAATTCCCCATTCTCTCCTTCCATTCTCTGCTAACCTGGTGCACTTTGTAAAAGCGTATCCGGTGCACATAGAACAGTCCGCTGATCAATCCCAGGCTTTTGAGCGCAAAACAAAGAAACCAAACCGTAAATATCCACCCCGCGTTTTGGTTGATAAAGGCGTTCAGATGAACCAGGACGTCGATGTCCCTGCGGACAAATGCACTCTCGGATGACGAAAAAACGGTTAACGTTATACGATCCGGAATGCTGGTGACCATATTCACCCGATCAAACGATCCGCTTTCCTGATAAAAAACAAAACCGGTAATCAGGACAAAAATGATCAAACAACCACACAGCAAATGGTAGCGAAGATGTGAAGACGATTTTTGAGCACAAACGAGAATTGCACCGGCCAACACAGCAGCAATTAGACCAATCCATAATGAATGGATCAGCGTCCAGCAGATGACCCGGATGTGTTCATCTTCAAAAATTCCTGGAAGCAGGGATGCATTCATGTTTCGCTATTTTTCATCTATCTTTTTAATCAATTCCCTGAAAGCCTCCATTTCCTGGTCAGACATCTTTTTGTTGCCGAGCAACTGCATCATCAAATTACTGGCAGAACCATTGAATATGGTATCCACTACCCGGTCAAGAAGCAGGCTTTTCGTTTTGGATTCTTCCTGTGCAGCCCAGTAAATATGCTTCATCTGGCTTTCGTCCTTTTTCAAAAAACCCTTTTCTACCATGATCTGCATCAGCTTCAAGGTCGACATATAAATGACCTGCCGCGTATGTTGGTTCAAGTGGTCATTTACAAAGCGTGCCGTTGACGGACCGAACTCCCACAACACTTGAAGGATTTCGAGCTCCGACCTGGTCGGCTCCTGATTGGTGTCTTTTTGCTGGTTTTTATCTTTCATGTTTCAAACATAAGAAAAGTTTCTTAGAAAACATAAGAAATATTTCTTATGTTAAATATTTTTTGATAATATTGTCCGGTGCCCTGTAAATCAATGCACTGAACATAAGAAATATTTCTTACTAGCAGTAAAAAATAATACACTTATTAGATCCATGAAAAGAAAAACTGTTTATCCGGGAGTCCTGACCAGCTTAATGGTCCTTTTAACAATCGCATCGTTCGGTCAGCAACTTGCCCCTGTAGGGCAAAGGGTAGCCAAAATTGACTCATTTCTCACCTTGATGGCACACCACAAACTATTTAACGGGAGTATATTGGTTGCAGAAAAAGGAGAGATCGTTTACAAAAAATCATTTGGCTATGCGGATAGGGGCCGCCGCATCAATCACTCAGAGAACACTCCATTCAACCTGGCTTCTTTATCAAAACCATTTACTTCCCTTGCTATTTTACAGCTGATCCAGAAAGGAAAACTCAAATTGGACGATTTTGTTACATCCCACCTGCCCGATTTTTCATACAAACAAATAAGCATCCGGCACCTGTTAAACCAAGCCTCGGGACTGCCTGGTTTGGAAAGAAGTGAAAGAGAATACATTAAAAGCCACCCTGGCGAAATCGTTGCCAATGAAACGGTCTATTCACACCTGGTCGAGTCGAGACAACCATTGTCATTCATCCCCGGGACACAATGGAACTACAACAACATGAATTATCTGATTCTTGCACTGATTGTGGAAAAAGTAAGCGGTGATGATTTTGCCAGTTATATGAAGAAGAACATTTTTGAAGTTGCCGGAATGAAGGGCACCTATATCAGGTCACGTGAAATGCCTAATACAACCAGATATAACAGGCCGGTTATGTACGAGTCCGAATTTCGAAATGTTGATTCACTCGATCACAATCGTTACCAGACTTATTATCATTTAGGCGGAATTACGGGTTCAAATAACGTCGTGAGCACGATACAAGATCTTTGGTCTTTTGACAAAGCGCTATCTAATGGAAAACTAATCAGCCCGGAAATGATGGAGATGGCATTTACTCCGCTAACATTGTCAGATGGTAAGGCTTTCAGAATGGGGAGCAGTACACGATCCTATGGATTGGGTTGGAATGTCTATAACAGTAAAACCGAGCCGGTAGAAAAGTTTGTTTTTCATGACGGCCATATTGTAGGCCTTTCCACGGCCATGCACAAAAACCTTACTTCCGACCAAACCATCCTTCTTTACGATAATATGGATAACAACCCGATACAACTGATAATTTCCGTTTCAAATATCATGACGGGCGCCGCACCTTTAAAGATCCGGCAGACCCGCTCTCTGGCCAGAATCTATGGAGAAGCACTCGTGAGTAAAGGAATTGATTTCGGAGCAGCGAGATTCAACGAAATGAAGAGTGATACGCTAAATTACCATGTAGATGAATCCGAACTGAACCGTCTGGGCTATGATTTTATGAACCAACCCTCCGACAAATTCCTGCCTTTGTCGCTGGAAGTTTTTAAGTTGAATACCGTCATTTACCCCAGAAGTGGCAACACATACGACAGCTACGCAAATGCACTTGAAAAAGCGGGCAAAAAAGAAGAGGCCATTCTTATGTACAAAAAATCAATTACACTTTCCCCGGGAAACGAGGATGGTAAAAAAGCGCTCATGAAATTGCTTGAACAAAAAGAGTAGGCAAGACACGTCTGAAAATAGCCTTTCTCTAAAAACAATTTTGCCCAGAGTACCCGTGTGAAATGAAAACCTCGTGATGCCGGCAGTATTGAGAAGTCAGGCTTGGAGCACGCCTTGTCAGGAGAACTATACGCAAAATGCGGTAGGCTCGGTGGTGAAAGAGTTGTTCATCGATATCGGGGAAATTAATCGGAGCGTTGAGTCGGCTAATCATTTGTTCCCGGTCTACTGTTATTGCACACGACTGCCAGATGTTGTGACCGGGTATAATTACTGGGTTTTTGTCTGTAAATTCTCAAGAAATAGACCACGCAAATCTGTTTTGGACTAACCATCTGGTTTCCGTATAGTTTGATTACTTATCTCTTTTCAATAACGACTTATTTGAAAACCACGAAATTTGGCGGGGAGCAACCTGCTACGGAAGCGGCAATACCACCAGTGGTGATCTGTGGCATCGAGTTTGTTAAACTACAATCATTTTTAAATTACGTAAGCTGGCCAATCGATATGAGGGCCTTATGATACGGAATGGCGATGGTAGGTAATTTGTTAAAAATGAGCGAAAATTGTTATTTGTAAGTTACATAATTGCCAGATTTTGTATTTTACAGATAACACTTTTATGGTTACTCATTAAACGGGTGTCTGGCTGGAAAATACGGTACCACAGACCACCCCATTCCGTGACAGATTGACCACCAGCCACAATTCGCTGCCCTTGGGGTAACTCGCTGGTGAAAAGAAAGATAGAGTGGCCAGTATTCCTGTAATTTCCACCTTAATACGCGATCATATTTACATCGTTTGACATTATTTTCTTGTAAGGATTAGCTAGGAATGATTTAACAATTGGTCGCATGGAATTGCCGATCACGCCGTGCCCCTTGTTTTTAAGCAGGAAACGCTGACTATTGGGCATGTAATGGCTAATGCGATCGATGTACAAGGGGCGGCAGGCGGGGTCGAGCTCGCCGTCTGCGAGAAGGGCTGGGACAGCGGAATAGTATGGCTGTTTCGTGTTTAGACTGACCGAAGGCACTTTCCAGCAGTCGCACATTTCGCCATAAACGTCGTTGATATGGAAGCCCGCCAGATAGGGGTAGATCTTGTCCAGTTCTTTTCGAACTTTTTCGGAGTGGTAGGCCGTCTGGTCGGCGCAGTAGACGGATAGCCGCATGCCGTCCGGCGCACCGTTTCTGCGGAAGAAACCATCGAAATAGGGACGGATGTACGGTTGGTGGTTCCCGTTTACCATATCGGTGATGATGCGGGGTAGCTCCTTTCGGCCGGAGTCATCGTAGAGCTTGTCGAGGATGATGGTCAGCAGCTCGTTTTTGGTGTACTTGATGCGTATGGAGTCTTTGGTGCCTGGTTCCAGGTACGGTAGTTCAAAAGTTTTGGCGGCGATGGAAGTGAAGTATTGGTGAAAAAGGCTCCTAAGCCCACCGTAATGCTGCTGGCTTGTGAAGTCCCGGGCAATATTTTCAAAATAGATATGCAATGCCTCCATAAAATTCACCGGTTCGTCTTCATCGATAGGGACAAAGGTTGGAAGCGGCGAGTCCAGGATCAGCGAGCGGATACGGTCAGGGTCACGTTGCAGCACGGCCGTCATCAGGCCACCGCTATATGATACCCCGAACAAGTTCACCGAATCGATCGCCAATGCTTTCAGCAGGTCGTGAATGTCCGAAACGGTTTCGTCGGTATTGTAGCCGGCAAGGTCAATGCCCCGCTTTTCCAGCGCGACCTTGTATTTTTTCAGACCCACAATGGCCATGCTGTCTTTGTTCAGGTTGCGGCGGGTGGCTTCTTTAAGTGTTTTATCGAGCTCGAATGTACGCAGGTAGGGCAATGCAAAACGCGTGCCTCTCTGTTCGAAAACAATGCAGTCCCGGTCTTCGATGAAGGGGCTTTTGGCAAGCCCAGCAGCCATTCCCAGCGAGCTGCCACCCGGTCCGCCGGCCGTAAAAAGTACCGGGTCACGGCGCTTGTCCGGGTTTTTGCTCCTGATGACAATGAATGGCAGTTTGATCATCCGGGCGTTTTTCTTGCTGCGATTCTCGGGAACAAGCAGGTAGCCGCATTGCTTCTCAAAAGTGCTGTCCGGCAGGCTGGGGCCGGAAGTGTAAGATTGCTTCGCATTGTCGGGGACCGTTTTCAAAAAATCGGGATCAACCCTAAAATCGCAGCCCGATTGCTCGATTTTGACGAACTGCGCAGAAAGACGGCCGATGCAAAGGATAATGATCAGGAAAAGGGTGGTAAGACGAGGCATATAATTTTTTTTCCAAATCTAGTTGACTGTCAGTATCTTCGTCAAGGTAAAAATCGGACAATTGAAAGAGATCTTTGACCCTATCCGCGATCACTATACATTCGCCCAACCTTGCGGCGAGCTTGCGAACCATATCGATTTTTTCTCCGAATCCATTGTCAACGACAGCGAATTCACGGTCGAAATGTTCCCAAGCTGGACACCTACGATGTACATCAATCTCGGTAATCCTTACCGGATTTCTCTTAACAAGTCGACTTGGGACATACACGCCGGTACAGACATTCTTGTTCTTCGTGACCTGCCGACCACACGGCATAACCTGCCCGGCGACCGGATTTTTACGATCAAATTTCACCCTGGCGGATTGGAGGCCATTCTGGGTATATGCCAGGTCCAATTCAAAGAAAAGCTTGTGCCGTTGCATAAAATATTGCCCGCAAGCGTGATTAGCCAACTAAGAGACAGCCCCACCTTCCACGTGCGCAGGAAGGTAGCAGAAGCGTTTCTTCTCGAAAAACATCAAAAAAGGGCAAGTGACCATTATCTGACTTTTGTGCAGGATCTGACGGAGACCTATCATCAAACACGTTTACAACTCAACGTGAGCCAGCTTGCAGAAAAGCATTTTGTTACTTCGAAGAGCGTCAACCGATATTTTCACCGCGTCATCGGCATTAATCCCAAGGGTTATTTCTCAATACTCCGGGCCAGGACCGCACTCACAGCTTATGTCGCAAGCCAGGAGTTTGATCCATGTGCATTTGGCTATTACGATAGCAGCCATTTTTATAGGGATGCGGTGAAATTCGCGGGGACCCATTTATCAAACATTTAATACCACTTTGCGCTGATGTATCAACGACAGATTTGAGTGTTAGCCTGTAAAGCTGGGGATGAATTCGATATCTGGTGTTGGCTCTATATGATCTTGTAGTGAGTATCTAAACTGCTTAAATCTTTGAAGGTCGCTTTCGGATTTAGCTCATCACTGAACAATTCAAATTTGACCGGCCCGTCTTGGCACTCATAGATATAGGAATTTTCATCCTTGAAGGAGTAAATAATGATACCTCAACGGTTCCTTTCAATCGAATCAGCTGTCTTCACAAACTTTCTGCATTTCGTCCCGGAACAAGCACGTTCGTCCCTTTTTTTTGACTTTATAGCTACCCAAAGCCACCTTTGGGAAAGCTATGGCACTGATCGATCTGGATAAAATTATTGTAAAAAGAACCATTCTGGGTATTCGCTGTACTGTATGCGGAGGAAACCTGCTTGTTTCTGAGAAAGAATCTGCCATTAGCAAGCTTGCCAGGATCATTTCTCTTGGCATCGTCAGACCTAAAGACTATGCATGCGAAACCTGCAAAAAGCGGTACATACTGCTTTGACGGCACCGGCGTGTTCGATTCAGACCTGTTTGAAAATAGTTAATTATAAACCATTAAACCTTTAATCATGCCTACCTACCTGGTTGAAATTCGTCATTCCGAGAAAGTTTCGGATTGCTTGCACGTCATCAATGGTTTCTGAGCTCAGGTTCGCACCTCATTTCACAGGACATTGGGGATGTAAGGCTGGTGTGCACAAAATGTGGTTTGACAGCAAAGAACAAGTTCTTCAATTCATTCCCCCGCTAATGCGGCCTTAGGAACACATTGTCGAACTGAATAAGTTCCGTGTCGAGGATGTGGCACAGTATGCCACAGAATGACTCCAAAGCATATATACTCAACGTTTGAAATGATCAAATCCAGCCTGGAAAGGCGGAAACAAATGCCAGGTCCGGAGACGGGTCTGGTTTCGTCCTGTTTAAAATTCAACGAAATGAAACAAACTGTACTTGCTTATAAATTGCCAAAAGCAGTAATGAGACTGTTGCTTGCGCCCCTGATGCTATTATCCGTGGAAGGCGCTTTGGCGCAAACAACCTGGAATGGCAGTGAGGATTCGGATTGGAGTAAGCCGGCCAACTGGTCGGCGGGTGTGCCGGACGCCAACGTGAAAGCAACTATCCCGGACGTGACCAATGATCCCGTCATTTCCGGGATGGCGCTGGCGAATTCTGTACTCGTGGAATCGGGAGGCTCATTGACGATACAAGCGGCGGGAAATCTGACGATTGACGGTTCTTCGGTATATACTACTCCGTTCAATGCCACGGCCACACTTAACAACCTTGGAAACGTCACCAATAACGGCACGCTGACCATCGGATCGGCAACGGGAGCAGGTGCTTACGGTATCGCCAGTCAGGGCGTTTTTACAAACACTTCAACCGGTGTGATCCGTATTGACCGAACAACCGACACTGGCTTATATGTCGTTTCCGGAAGCTTTACCAATAGTGGAGATATCATTATAGGCAGCAGCCAAACTGTTGGGTACCACGGTATCTGGAATGACGGGGCGTTTGTCAACAATGCAGATGGCGACATTCAGATTGACCGTTCCTCGTTGAGAGGCCTTGTAACCAATAGCAACAGCTTCAATACGGGCGGGATAATTACCATTGGTGCCATGGCTAACGTAGGTTCTAATGGGGTTGAGAACCGGGCTACCCTGAATGTGGATGCCTGCGGGAAACTGCTTGTGCTGAAAGGAGGCTTTGTCAATGAAAGCGGTAAAAGCGTGACCAATGCCGGATTGATTCAGATCAGCAACAGATTGACGAATAATGGCACTTTTACGAATGCTGGTGTTCTCAAATACAGTGATTTGAGCGGATCGGTGTCCAACAACTATGTTATTGTCAAAAACGCGCCGACACCAATTTTTAGTTACGGTGTAGGAGCGTCAGAAAGTGTTGAAGGCATCTACAAGGACAGCGACGGCGCGGTGTCGGCAGGTGTATTCTCTGCTCCGAATAATTTTGTTCCCGATGCATCTTTACCGGTCGGTGCGAATACACTTTATGCCAAAGTGGCCATTGCAGCCGGTAGTTGCGAATATCTTGTGCCATTTACCTACGTTGTATCGCCGCCCGCAACGGCAAACCAAACGACCTGGACTGGCGCCATAAACGGGGCCTGGAACGAGCCTGGCAACTGGTCCAATGGTACGCCGACGGCGGATTACCTGGCGATTATTCCAGGGACTTTCAGTAATGCCCCGGTCATTTCCACTACTACGCAAGCAGTGGCTTATGCGGTTCATGTTCAGGAAGCTGCCTTGTTGAATATTGAAGCAGGCGGCAGCCTTACAATCAGCGGTTCAGCACCATATGCGAGTCCCTTTAATCTGACCGCTGCGTTTTATAATGCAGGCGTTTTCAAAAACAGCGGTAATGTGATCGTTGGAACGACGGAAACCGCAGGGTCTTACGGCCTTTTTAACCTGGGACTATTTTATAACAACGGGGGAGCTATCCAAATCGATTATATCTCGCAAACCGCGCTCTATAATGCGTCAGGAGCCTTTTCGAATTCGGGAAGCCTTATTTTAGGAAAAAAATCAAACATCGGCAGTGTTGGAATTTGGAACAGGGCCGATTTCTTCAATTCAAACACAGGATCGATTAGCATAGACCGATCTTCCAGCAGTGCAATCACGAATGAATCAGCCGCTGGTACCTTATTTACCAATAACGGAACGATCACGATTGGCGGGGAAGCTTCCGCAGGAACCTACGGCATTGATAACCGCTTCGATTTCGACAACAATGCCGGAGCAGAGATCAGGATTGACCGGACAGCAGAAGCTGGCCTTTACAACGCCTACACTTTTAATAATGCTGGAAATATTATTATCGGAGAAAATGCGGCTGTTGGCGCCAATGCCATTTACAATCAAGGACTGATCACCAATAAGGCCTGCGCAACGCTTCGGTTGCCTCGTGGCAATTTTCTGATCGTGTATCCAAATCGGGTCGAAAACAATGGGCTGCTACTGATCACTAATTCGCTTGTCAACGGGGGGATGGTTACCAATAATGGGGTATTGAATGTCGGAGACAACAGCTACGAGGTAAATGTTTTCAATAATTCGGTTTTCGTTCAAAATGAGGCACTTCCGATCTTTCGGTACGGCAGCCCATTTTCCGGGACCGTCGACGGCATTTTCAAGGATAAGGAAGCCACGCAGTCCGCGGGAATTTTCACCGCACCGAACACTTTCGTGCCGGACGTAGTTAACAACACAGTCCTGGCGCTATATGCCAAAGTAACGCTCAATTCGGGGTCGTGCAGTTACATCGTACCGTTCCGACTTCCGGCGGCTGCTCCGGCCATCAGCATAAAAGGCAAAGGTGTTATTATTAAAAACGGAGATCATATTGCCGATCCGGTAGACGACACCGCGTTCGGCCTGTTATACCCCAGTGAAGGAACGTCAGTGCGTACCTATACCATTGAGAATGTGGGGCCCGCTGTGCTGAACCTGACAGGAACTCCCGCAGTAAGTCTGACAGGATCCGGCGATTTTACGGTCACCGTCCTGCCGGCCACGACTGTGCCGCCGGGCGGAAATACTACTTTTCAAATCACTTTTGATCCGAGTTCGGCAGGGCACAAAGAGGCAATTGTAACTGTCGCAAGCAACGATTCCTATAAAAATCCCTACACTTTCGGGGTAGCTGGCGACGGAGCTGAGGGCTGCCTCCCGAAGACAGCTAACGGTCAGATGGTTTGGACCGGCGCTGCGGGGACCGACTGGCAGGACCGCTGTAACTGGTCTCCTGCATCGATTCCCGCGGAAATTAATGACATCGTAATCCCGGCTACTGCTAACCAACCGGTGATCCCTGCGGGTTATGATGCGAGGATTAAGGCCTTGGAGGTCCAAAGTGGCGCAACGCTGGTAATCGAAGCCCTCGGTAGTCTTACGGTGATGAGATCGAAACTGACCGGGGATTCAGAAACGGCACTTTACAATGCCGGCAGTATTCAAAACAACGGGCAGCTTACATTGCTGGATGCGGCTGGCACCGCGACTTATGCCATATCGAATGCTGGAACATTTGCAAATACTTCGTGCGCAGAACTTTCGATATCAAAACCACTAAAAAACACTTCTGCATTTGATAACAATGGGCTGATGACGGTCACAACGGCCTCTGCACATATAAATACGGGCACATTCACTAGCGATGGGATCATCGTGTACCCTCAGGGAAATGCGATCCCGGCTGTAACCAACAATGAAATCATCGTCGTGCCGGGCACGGTAGCGTCGTGTGAAACATTAAGTCCCGCCTTTAACTTCAACGGGCCTACAACATTTACGATCTCGGGTGTTTTCAAGGATGCGTCCGGTTTGGTGAGTGCGGGCGCCTATAATGCAGGCGCCAATGCGTTTACAGCTGACGCCGCCTTGGGGGAAGGCATTCATGGGTTATTCGTCAAAATTGAAGACCCCTCTAACAGCTGCGTGAGAACTGTTCCCTGGCAGTTGACTGTGACAAAATGCTGCATCCCACCCGTTTTCGCTGCTCCCACTGTAACGCAACCCGCGTATCCTGTGGCCACGGGAACGATCGTGATCAACATCACGGCTGCGGAACCCGTTGAATATAGCGTGGATAATGGCAGCAACTGGTCTGGAAATGCGACATTCGGTAATCTGCCGGTTGGCAGTTATCGTCTCAAAGCAAGGATTACCGCACTTCCGGCTTGCGAGAGCACTTATGCAAATAATCCTGTCGTGCTTACGGAATTTACAACAGCCATGGATACCTGGACTGGTGCTATTTCGGATGACTGGAACCTGGAAGGAAATTGGCAGGATGGGACAGTTCCGACCACATCCGACGATGTGACTATCCCTGACGTCGCTAATGATCCCATCATCCGGGCGCAAATCACTGGCGTAGCGAAGTCGATATTTGTGCAGGGGGGGGCCTCGCTTACTGTTAATGCCGGAGCAACGCTAACGATTAATGGCTTCGCATCCTACGCATCGCTGCAATCGGGTGCGGCGCCATTCAATTTTACGGCTGGACTCAATAATCTGGGAGCCTTGAACAATAGCGGTACCGTCGCCATTGGTTCTTCGAGTGGGGTAGGGGCTTATGCGGTTGTTAATCAGGGTAATGTGATCAATAAATCCGGAGGAAGCATTCAAATTGACCGCTCGGAGGATACCGGTATTTATAATGCTGCCGGAAGTTTCACCAATGGCGCCGCGATTACCATCGGGGCTGCTGAAAACATAGGTAACCACGGAGTATGGAACGACGCTACATTCACAAACAGCAGCGACGGTGTCATTAAAATTGATCGATCGACGCTGAGGGCATTGATGAACAATGCGGATAGTCCCAAGTCTGTTTACGCAACCTTTCACAATGAAGGGACAATAACCATAGGCCAAAATGCCACTACCGGGGCAAAGGGTGTCGAAAACCTGGCCGACTTCAACAATATCGGTGCGGGTAATATCAACATCGATCAGACGAGCGAAAACGGCCTTTACCACGCGTCAGGCAAGTTTATTAATAGCGCACGCATTACCGTTGGTGGTTCCGCAACTACCGGACTGAATGGCCTGGTGACCTGGGGTAACTTTACCAATAGCGCTAACGGAGACATTCAAATTTACCGGGTGTCTAATATCGGGCTGCATAACGCCTCGGGTACTCTTCAAAATCGAGGAAAAATCATCATCGGAGCAACAGCGGGTGCAGGAAGGACCGGTTTTCAAAACAATGGCACATTCAATAATACAGGCGCGGCAGAGCTTAGGGTCGACCTCACATTGGCGACAGCAATCCATCATCTTGAAGGGGACTTCAATAATGAGGCGCAGATCGTGATCGGCGCACTGGGAACTGTCGGCCGGTACGGCATCACGACAGAAGCACCTTTCACCAATGCCGCCACGGGAACGATCCATATTGACAGAAGCGATCCATACCAAGGACTTGGGATCTATCAGAACCAGGGCGTCTTTGAAAATTTTGGAGATATTATAATCGGGACAAACGCTGCGGGAGGAAAGACCAGTCTGCTCATCGATAAAAACGGGACATTCAACAACAATGCTGGTGGCCTTCTTAAAGCCGATCATAACCAGACTTTGGGGGTAGAAGTTTCAGGAACGCTGAACAATGCGGGCAGCATCGTGATCGGTTCGGTGGAGCTACAAGGGAATTATGGTTTGTATAACAACAACGGCATCATTAACAATAACTTAGGCACAGGCGGCGTCCGTGGTCAGATTCGGATCGACGGATCTAGGGAAGCGGGATTTGAAAACAGGGGAAAGCTGGTCAACAATGCCGATTTGTTCATTGGTTTGACATCGTCTGTTGGTAAAGCCGGAATAGATAACCTTGGCAATATTGAAAATAATACAGGCGCACTAATCGGCGTCGACCAAAGTACTGTCAACGGCATTGCGATTTTGGCTGGAACGGTTTCCAACTCCGGTTCTTTCGTGCTTGGTGCAAACAACGCGTTGGGCTCAAATGGAATTCTTAACAAAGCTACTTTCAATAATCTGAATGGAGGTAAAATCCAGATAGACCGCTCCATCCGGAGCGCGCTGCAAAACTTGGCCAGCTTTACGAATGCAGGTGAGATCACAATCGGGTCGATTGCCGCCGCAGGGGAAGTCGGCGTTGAGACGCATTCCGTATTTAACAATAACACGGGCGGGCATATCCGGATCGACAATACGACCGATATCGCTTTGTCAACACCCGCCGGGACCTTCACTAACGCAGCCGAAATTACAATCGGTGGCGTGGCAAATGTAGGCCGTTACGGTCTGGTAAACCGGGCCGCATTCAATAACAGTGCTGGCGGCAACATTCGGATCGATCGTTCTACCGACACCGGCTTGTATGAATCTGCGGGCACATTCAGCAACAATGCGGTCATCACCATCGGTGGCTCTGAGCAAATAGGTGTTCATGGCATATTCAACGAGGCTACATTTATGAATGCGGGGGAAGGCAACATTCACATTGACCGCAGTACTGCCGCCGGGCTTCGTAATTTCAACGGTGCTTTTAGCAATGCGGCACGCATCTCAATCGGCTCCAAAACTAGTGTCGGCACGTTCGGCATCCGAAACCAGGCCGCTTTTGCAAACAATGAGGGAGCAAGCATCACGATCGACCGCGCGGCTGAGGGGATTTTAGTAGAAGATAACACCTTTGCCAATGCAGGTACCGTCACAATTGGTGGGGTTGAAGCAATGGCCACGCTGCTAACACGGCAGGGACCGGGTAATTTCAGTAATAATGAAAAAGGTATTTTTAAAGCTTCCGGACAGATCGCAGCGGCCGGGTTCACGAATGCGGGTGGCAAGCTGTCGCCAGGCTATTCGCCCGGCAAATTGACCTTTAACGAAAGCAAGGATTTTAGTAGCAGTATCATGGACATCGAGATCAATGGTCCCGGTACAGCCGGCGTGAACTACGATCAGATAGAGGTGCTAGGGATGGCGACGTTGGGTGGTGCATTGAAAGTGACTGTCAACTACGCGCCAATGGACGGCGACGAAGTGATTATACTGAATGCAACAGCCATTGTTGGCAAGTTTAGTACCGTAACCGGTGCCACGCGCTGGCGCATGGAGTATGGATCTGGAACAATCAAGCTGGTGTATGACTCGACTTTGCCTGTTAATCTGGCAGAGTTCAATGCGAGCGCGGCGGGGTCTGTTGTTGAATTGCAATGGCGTACCGCTTCCGAAACGGACAATGCAGGATTTTATATAGAACGCAGTACAAATGCTGCCAATTGGCACGAGATCGGTTTTGTCAAAGGAAATGGGACAGCTAATACTTCAAAAGCCTACCGCTTCGAGGATATCAATCCAATGCCGGGCATGAACTACTACCGTTTAAGACAGACAGATTTTGACGGCAAAACAGAGCACTCTCGAATCAGGGCCGTCAAGTGGCTGACCTCCGGTGCGGAGATTACTGTCTGGGCAGACATTGCCCGCCAGGGTCACATCAAAACAGAAGAGGTTATAAAACAAGTAACAGTATTTGATCTGTCGGGAAGGGTAGTGGCTGTTTCGAAACAGAAAAGTTTTGACCTGTCTCAAGTCGCTGCCGGTGTATTGCTGGTGCGCATTCATACCAACAACGGAATTGTCACGAGAAAGCTGCTACTTTGGCAATGATGTTCATCTGAGTGCGATATTCGGTGCACTGGCATATAAAGGGATTAAGAGCAATCTAATGGGACAAGTTAATCTGGTCTTAAACTCCTGCTGATGTGATCATAGAAAAATACGGGTTGAAGAGTGATCGAGGTAGTCCGAGGCCTTCAACTTTAAGTTCGTGAGATGCTTTCGTAGTCAGATGCGTGTTTTCGTAAAGAATCTGCCAGTATCAATGCTGATTTCTTCCGGTAGGCATCTTTCGGCCAAGCGATGGTTGCCTCCCGGGCCATACCGTCCCCGCTGATGGCGATGGATTTCAGCTCAGGGTCATGTTCGACCGTGGAGCTCATCAGTACTGTCACCCAGCGGCTGGTTTTTACAAGTTGCAACAGCATGTGAATATCATTGACTTCCATGCTTACATCCGGATGTAGGCCTTCACTTTGAAGGATCGTGTCCAGTTGATGGCGGATACTGTAACCGCCCGAGGGCAAGATGAGCGGAAGGGAAACCACTTCTTTCAGGCTGACAGAATGATTTGCATCGACGGGATGTCTGGAATGGACAATCAGGGACAGCCTCGATGAAAATAGTGGCTCGATTGTCACGTGATCATTGTTATGCTGGCCGTAAAAGGAAAGCATTAAATCCAGTTTTCCTGTATGCAATTGGTGGAGCAGTTGCTGTGTCGTACCAAAACTGACGATCAGCTTTACTTTGGGATATTGCCGGCTCAGGTCGGATACGGCTTTTGTCAGCAGGTTGGTCAGGCCGTAAGTTGCGCCGATATTTAAGACGCCCGTTCTCAAATCCATCATATCACGCAGCATCACCCTGCCATCCTCCGAATCCTGCACCGTCTTCCTGGCATAAGGCAGGAAGGAATTTCCTGCTTCGGTGAGCCGCACACGCTTGGCGACCCTATCGAATAGCGGCAGCCCGAGCTCTTCTTCCAATTGCTTGATTTGCTGCGATAGAGTGCTTTGCGTGATGAACAGTGCCTCGGCTGCATTGGTGAAATTCTGCAGCTCGGCTGCCTTGATGAAGTATTTCAACTGTCGTAGTTCCATGAAGACAAGTTAAACAGTTAATCGGTTTTAACGATGAACTATATTGAAAAAATGAGTTTAGACGATTAAAAGATCCATGCGACCTTTGATTCATCAAAAATCAAAAAACAAACAGATCATGGAAATCCAACAAACCGCAGCTAACGCCTTATCTCATGTTGTAGCCAAAGCAATCATCAACGCTCCAATTGAAAAAGTCAACATCGCCGATTGGCTGCTGAACCTGCCTGACGCAGAGTACCAGAAATGCTCGGTCAACCATATTGCTGCTGGGGTAACGACTACCTACCAAGGACAACCGATGTCCATTAACGTGGAAATGATTGGAGACGCGCTCGTTATCCAGCACTATGTCGCCACAGAGCACCGCGCCGACTATTGCCGCATGCTATCCCAATCAGATGTGATCGGAAGGAATGGTCGTAGTAAAGTGCAGGTGCTTTGGGAGTTGAGGGCCACCAGGATTGACGACAACACCTGCGAGTATACCAACGAGATCCACGCAACTGCAACACAAGAATTCCTTGACTTTATTGCGACTCATGGCATTACATTGGCAGAGGCAGCGGCGGCAAGGCAAGCTGCATCCGACCTGCACAACCAGGAAGAAACACCGCTTTTTGCCAAAAGCATAGAGAAGAAGGCATTAACCCGTAGGTACGGAATCTGATCAACCACCCTGAATTCCGCAAAGCATTTGCTTGTTAAGACTAATTGACCTATCGTCCCTACGCTTTGAATGGAAACGCCTTCCGAGGTTTTTGGGGTTATATAAAATTGTCTGATGATTTTTAACATGAGAAGATTACACTTTAAAGATCCAATGACGCCCTCCCAGGTATTCAAACGGCAGAAAGTAGAGTTTCCGGTCACGCTATCTTTGGTAAATCCGTGCTGGGGGATCACCTGAATCTCAACTCAGGCGCCATCTAAAAAGGGAGGCATGATTTTGGAGACAAGCTCCCTTAAATGCTATGCTGTAAATGAGGATTGCCACGTTCAATATTAATGGTATCAATGGCAGGCTGCCGGTGCTAGTTCGCTGGCTTGACGAGCAGCAACCTGATGTTGTCTGCCTTCAAGAATTGAAAGCGCCGACAGACAAGTTTCCACAGCGCGAGCTTTCGAAATTGGGCTATAACGCGGTCTGGCACGGGCAAAAAATGTGGAATGGGGTGGCGATCCTGACCAGGGGGATAGAGATACAAGAAGTCCGAAACTCATTGCCTGGTGATCTGGCTGATGACCATAGCCGGTACATCGAAGCGATCGTAGACCGGATGCTGATTTGCTGCCTTTATCTTCCCAACGGCAACCCTGCACCGGGGCCGAAGTTTGACTATAAACTGGCCTGGCTAAAAAGGTTAAAGAAGCATGCGAAGTATTTGCTTTCAGAACAAGTACCTGTCGTGCTGGCAGGCGACTACAACGTAATCCCAACGGATATGGACGTTTACAAGCCCGAGCGTTGGGAGGATAACGCTTTATATTTCCCACAGGCCCGTAAAGCGTACAAAGAGCTGGTCGGCCAGGGATGGACGGACGCAATCCGTCACCTTTTCCCTGATGAAAGGATTTACACTTTTTGGGATTACCTGCGCAATGCCTACGGCCGCGACGCCGGCCTTAGGTTGGATCACCTATTGCTGAGTCCACAAATTGCGCCGCGGCTCGTCGGCGCAGGCGTTGACCGGCACGTAAGGGGCTGGGAGAGGGCAAGTGACCATGCGCCGGCCTGGATCGAGCTAACCGACCAATGAAATGGTTTCAACTTAAACTTGAATGTTATGCCTTGGTATAACGGGGACTATCCGCCATCCTATAAAAACCAACCAAAGAAGATCCGCGAGAAAGCGGTCGAAATTGCAAATGCCCTTCTGCTGGACGGAGCAGAAGAGGGTGTTGCCATCGCAACCGGGCTGAAAAATGCGAGGGAGTTTTTCAAGCACAAGAAAAGCGAGCAGTAAGCTACAACTCGCGCATGTATTCAATCCTAAGGCATCGGGACGACTTACCGGATCACGTTTGGTACGATGTTTTTTAAATATTGTGACTGTTTAACGTGTAACCATAATATAGAGAGTCATGGGAATAAAGCCGGGACCGAAAAGAATCGCAGATTCGACAGGTAAACCAGACAAGCGCCAACGAGATAATAAAGAATCTGCTGGCAACACACCTTCCTTGAAACCGCACAAGCATAAGAAGGGGGACTGATTGGGGGATTTGAGGGCTATCTGCGTCGCAGGGTGTTATTTATTGCGCACAAACCAAAAAAATAGAGGTCTGATCAGTCACTTCTATTTAACATAACATAAACTTATGAATCCGGTCTGAGCTCGTCTCCCAGGTCACTGAAGCGCCATTGATCGAATGGATTGCCTTCATTGTCACGGGTTGGAACGGAAATCTGCATGAGGTACATATTGATAAGTTCTGTTTCGCCAAATCTCGTCCACAAGCTAATTAACGTTGATAATATCCTGGATGCTATCCACCAAATTGGGCAGCGAATCTGTCTTTTGCAAAAAATGGTCAACGCCGATTTTAGAAAGCCGCTCTCGCCATTCATCGGGAATGGAGGATGAGTAAATCACGATCTGGGGACTGTCGAACCTGCGAAGCTGTTGTAGTTCCTCCAAGCACTGATCGCCATCGATCCGGGGAAGTTTCAGGTCAATTAAAACGTAGCCGGGCGCGACAACGGCATTTTTACTAAAATGGGCGATCGCGGATTCGCAATCCGGGAAAAATAGGCACTGCATGGGCCTATCCAGATCTTCGACAGCCATTTTGAGTATTTCGTGGTCATCGGTGTCGTCATCAATCATTACAAGAAGTCCTTTATTTCCCATAGCGGCGCTGAAAATTTAAGTTTGACGCTCACTTAAAAATCTATGCCGCCGGTCAATTCATGCCTTCGGCGGAACGGGGTAAACGAGGGGATGTGAAGATCAGTCCGTTTGTTTACAATTATTGGGGTGCAGGCAGTATTTCCAGTAGTTTATGATCAACCGAAGGCGATCTCTGCCTTCCTGGAAGCTGTGAAACTTTTTGAAATATCCCTGGATATTACCACTGTAAGCACGACGCACTAGTATGGGACTATCGGAAGTGGTCAGGAAAATGAACGGAATTGACTTCTTTTTCAAGTAGGGGTCAGCATCGATTTGATCGCGCAGTTCGAGCCCATTCATGACCGGCATGTTGATATCACACAAAATCAGCAGCGGGCTTTCAGCTGTATTCAA
This sequence comes from Dyadobacter sp. 22481, assembly GCF_052044875.1. Lineage (NCBI taxonomy): Bacteria > Pseudomonadati > Bacteroidota > Cytophagia > Cytophagales > Spirosomataceae > Dyadobacter > Dyadobacter sp. 22481. The sequence goes on along the minus strand of NZ_JBQENV010000005.1, from coordinate 214,496 downwards.
CAGATAATCCAATGCGGCTTGCCCATTTTCAAAATAGCGGCACGGGTTAATGATTGCAAGCTCGTCAAGCATCGCCCCGATCATATCCCGGTCGTCGACATCATCATCGATAATAACAATAGGACCTATCAGTGACATGTAGAAGAAGTTTGACTACTGCAAATATCGGATTTAAAGTTATGCGTTGTGAACAACGGCCCGTTCTGTAGCGCAATTTTTGAATATCACGACCCGCACGTTGCAGCGGAAATTACAAAAAGAAAATACTTCGTTACGGGAACTAAGCGATGCCGTGAAATACGAGTTTGCTTCCGCATTGCTAAGGCATGGAGAGTACACTGTTTCGGAAATTTCTTACAGACTTGGTTATGCTGACCCGGCCACTTTTGGAAAGGCATTCAAACAATGGAGCGGGGTGTCTCCGTTGAGTTTCCGGAAGGTCCGCGAATGAGTCTCCGGGAAGTAGAGTTCCCGGGAGGTGTTTAATGCGATATCATTTATTTCTGAGCAGCCTCGCGTCCAGACTATATTTCCCGCCACACATAAACGAGATTACCAAAGCCAGCAAGACGAAAAGAAACGGGTGCTGATCTTCGTATCATATTATGACTCAGACTGACCTGATTTCCCGCAAAATGTGCTGATTATTAAATCGTTTTTAACCAGAGAAGGCACACTTACAGTGCAACTTGGCAGGTATTAGCCAACTAATGCTTTTCGCTACGATTATCACAGAATAATCTATTTTATTCGCTTCGCAAACTTTTTACAGGATTTGTCAGGGCTGTCCGTACGGATTGGAAACTTACCGTCAGGAAAGCTACGGCAACAGCTAACAGTGCGGCTTCCAGGAATATGAACACGTCGATGCCGATCCTGTACGGATAGTTTTGTAACCATTTATCGATGGCATAATAGGCCAGCGGGAAAGCGAAAACTAAGGAAATCGAAACAAGTTTCAGAAAATCGGAAGTCAGTAACCGGGTAATACTGGCGACGGACGCTCCCATGACCTTACGGATACCTACCTCCTTACTGCGTCGCTGGGCGGAAAGCGTTGCCAGCCCGAAAAGGCCGATGCAGGAAATAAAAATCGTAAGAACCGTACCGAAGAGCATGATTTGCCTCCATTTAGCCTCGGATTCGTATCTTTTCACGTTCTCATCGTCCATGAATTGATAGGTATACGGATTGAGCGGAAACAACCGGGTGTAGGTTTCGGCGATATGCCGGAGGCTGGAAGTCTCAGTTCCGGGTTTGATCTTGACAAAAAACCTTCCATATGGATTGCTTGGTCTCATTGCGAAGAGCTGAGGACCAATTTTCTCATTTAAATCGGTGTAGTGGTAGTCTTTCACAACGCCGATAACCTTACACTTGAAGTTTTCATATGAGAAATCCACAATTTGCCCGATCGGGTCTTTCCAACCGGCTTGCCTGACAAACGCCTCATTCACAAGTACTGAGCTGGTAGAGTCGGCCGGAAAAACAGTCGAGAAATTACGGCCTCTCACAACCGGTACCTGAATGGCCGGCAGGTACTCGGGATCGACAGTTTCGTAGGTAAAAGCTAGATCCGCGCCTCTGTTTACTTTCACTGACGTATTCCAGCGGCCGTTGTTTTTGGGTGCTACCGCGATGATACTGGGGTCTTTTTGAAGTTCCTGCCGGAGCAGTTGGGCTTGCTCCCTGGTTAGGTTGGGTTTTTCGACGCTGATCAAATGCTCATCGTTATAGCCCAAATCCTTGTTGATCAGATAATTGAACTGGGAGTTGATCGTGAGCGTGCCGATGATCAAGAAGGATGCAATGGTAAACTGAAGTACCACCAAGCTAGTGTGCAGATAGTTTTTCCCAGAAAGCTGCAAACGTTGGTAAAGGGTTTTGACAGGATCATAACCAGACAACACAATGGCCGGATAGAACCCGGCCAGTAAGCCCGTGGTCAGGAAAAGAGCGAGATAGCCTAGCACCAGGTTGATGTCAAAAAGGTATGAGAGGGCAAGGGCCTTATCGGCAAGATGGTTAAAGGTAGGTAACACCAACTGTACCAGCACAAGCGCAAAAATGAATGAAACTATACAAAGCAGAAAAGATTCGCCCAAAAACTGGATGACCAGTTGCATACGCCCGCTACCGACCACTTTGCGGATACCGATTTCCTTCGCACGTCTCAACGAACGGGCGACGGTCAGGTTTACGAAATTGATGCAGGCAATTGCGAGTATAAAAAGGGCAATACCGGTCAGAATATATGACCATTGTGGATTGCTGTGCCTCACCAACCCGTTGTCGGAGGGTAACTCGGCGCTCAGGTGCATATCCGTAAAGGGTTGAAGGCTGTATTCCTTCTTATCCTTCATTCCATATTTTTGAGCCACTTCCTTAATAGCTTCTTTCGCGTCTGCATTGTAAACCAGGTTCATCTTCCGCTCAACCTGAGCCAGATTCGCTTCGGGATTGAGCAGGACGAAAGTGTTCATGAAAGTATTGAACCAGTTGGTAGCGCGGTATATTTCACTCTGACCGATGATCATCGGAATGAGGATATCGAATCTAATCGAAGAATTTTGGGGGGATTTTTTTGCAACGCCCGTGACGGTATATGGTTCAAAGCGTGCATCTTTATCAAAGCTATCCTTCATCAAAATCGTCCTTCCGAGCACGTCTTTGCTGCCGAAGTGCTTCTCAGCCATATCCTCGGATAATACCACCGAACGAGGCTCTTTCAATGCCGTTTTCGGATTCCCGCTCAGCAAGGGAAAGGAGAATACCGAAAAGAATGAAGAGTCCACTCGAAAAATTTCCTCACTCTTGATTTCCTCACCTTTTTTAATATCGTTACGGTGTCCATGGTAACGCACGAATGCCTTGATTTCCGGTACGCCCGCAGCAAATTTCGGACCTGCCACATAGCCCGTGTTCCCCGTTGCGCCTACCTGCTTCCCTGCTGGATTGATGTATTTGTTGGTGATGCGGTAGATGTTTGGACTGTTGGCATGAAACTGGTCAAAACTGACCTCGTCTTTGGCGTAAAGCAAAATCAGCATGGCGGCGGCAAGACCGATGCTCAGGCCAACCACGTTGATCAACGAATAGACCTTGTTGTAGGCAAGGGTTCGTCGGGCCATAGTGAAGTAGTTGCGGATCATATCATGGCTGAGTATAAAAGTGGATGGATAGCGTTTTTTTGGTCTTTTGATATACCTCCATTTTAGAAAACCCAAAGCCTCGCGCCAATAGCGCATCCGCGCTTTTCGCTCGCCGGATTCTCCAACCTGGTAATCAAACTCTTCATGCAGGTCGCCCAGGATCGATTCCAGCAAATGTGGAGCGCAAACCAGGCTCAGTAGCTTGTCGGCCCAGATGGGAGGCTGCGGGGGCAGTTTTGATTTCATAAGTCGATAGCCAATGTAAATGGTTTTACAATACGGGACCAAAGATTTTCACGGACTTCGCGCACTTGCGTAAGCGTGTGCTCACCGTAGGCCGTGAGTATATATAATCGCTTGCGCCGCCCGCCACGTTCGGGAGTGGGCTCGCTCATATTGGACCTGATCATCCCTTTTTCCTCCAAACGCTGTAAGGCCGAATGGATCTGGTTCAGCCTTACTGGGCGTCCAGTATTTTCCGCAATCTCGTGCATGAGCAGCACACCGTATGCACGGCCGTCGAGCGCCGCAGTAGAAAGCAACACAATTTCTTCGAACTCTCCCAGATAGGCTCTGTTCATGTTGTCAATTAGTTTCATATTTGCTGATAAAATAGCTTGCCAAATAGCATAAATAAGAGTAAAGAACTCGTATTCAACATGTTAAAAGTCATAATGACTGACGGGGATGTTCATTTTCGGACAGTCGATGTCCGACTCTGTTGTGTTGGTAAAAAATAATGAGGTTAGCAAAACGGTGTAGTTCATTGAATTTTGTGCTTCAATCCGATGTCCTTAACGAATCAAGTAGAATGAGGTCCGAGTGAGGCTGCCTCGCAGAGCCAGATTTCCCGTCTGACAGTTTTCAAATAACGCATTTCTGATATCTCATCCAGGTAGATATCGAAGTCCGGAAACCGGGCCTTGTCGGGGTTCAAGCCGCAGACGCGAAAGCATAAAGTTTCTGGATCATAGCCGCGTATCTCGCAAACCGTGAGGCTGCGGCCGCGTCGGATGATGCAATGCGGAAACTTTTTGTCTGCGAAGTCGATGGTCCAATGACAGCCGGGTTTTTCTTTTGCGTGTGATTTGTTGGAAATCCAACAAGTTCGATTCAAATAAAAATCCGGTTAAGGCTTATCCCGCTGACCAACAAGCTCCCGGTAAACACTTAGCCCAACAACTGCAAATTTCGCCTCGGACTTTAAAGTATCAGCGACGTTCTTTGGGCCACCTAAATTCAACTCACAGTTGTTATATCGAGCTGTTTCGCTATCAATATTGTAGAACTTTTTCTATCATGCAGCAGTTTTCGGACGGCCACTGTTTTTCGTGAGGAGTGCCTTCATCAAAACGTCATCGAATGTGACCTTAGGGTTCCAGGCGACATCAATAGGTCTACCGTTGATATTAGCAATACAAATGCGCACAATACCCATCCCGTTAGCACAATTATTTTTTTGCATTTTCTTTAGCCTAAATTTCGCGCTGGGTCAGCAGATCGAACAAACGTCCTTGCCCGGCTATGAGGTTAAGCATTTCACAGACGAGAACGGATTGCCTCAAAATAGCGTTCGATCGATCATTAGCGACTCACGCGGGTACATTTGGCTTGCTACTGAAAGGGGGTTGGCCCGATTTGATGGAAACCGTTTTTTGAACTACGACAACCTGGGGAACTCATTTGCAGCCCGGAGCATTTACGGCTTCAACCTTGACCCGCAAAGTCGTAAAGGAAGTGTGTTGGCAATGACCAGCAACCAAGTTTGGGTCCGCATCGTTGATGGCAAAGCGGCGATCGACTCTACCCTAAGAGGGTATCCCTTGCGCAGGTCTGCAAATGTGTCAAAAGCTCGTGATCTGCATTTGATTGAGTCCCTACCTGATCTCAACGAGGCCGCCGTAACACATTATCGTCACGGCATTGCCGCCGTATATCCCCTACCAGCCGGAAGGCACTTCGTGTACGATGAACAAAACATTTGCTACTATGTAAATAACAAGGTGGCACAGCTCCTCCCATTTCCCGGAAGGAGTTTTTTTCGCTTTTTCCGTCTGGGTGAAAATCTTTATTATCTGGACGAGAAGCTGAAACCGACGCGTTTTGCTGGAACGGGTGATAATAACGGACCGGAAGAAACAATACTTACTGGTCCCCTTTTAGCCGATGCAAATTATAATTTGACAGGACAATACCAGATTTTTTGGAACAACTGTTCCAATCAGACTTTCATATCTACCGGCTCGCGCCTATACGAACTGCGGCCTTCGAAGGATGGCTCGCTGGTTAGCACTTTGATTCTGGAAGGATTCGATTTTCGCGGCAAGGATATTAAAACCGTATTTCTGCAGAGCGAAACAGGCAGGTTATTTTTCGGGAGCCAGCTCAATGGCCTATATATCCTATCTAAGAAGCCGTTTCGGACCTTAGTGGACCCATCTGCTCAATCAAATAATGTTTATTATGGTCAGGCATTGATCGAACACAACAAGATTGCAACCCTTACAGGGACGGCTTTCTCACTGGATAGCAGAAGTCTCGGGGCTATTACACCTCTGACATTAATTAAAAAACATGTCCAATGGGACCAATACTCTATTATTAGAGACCGCGCTGGCACAATATGGAGCAAGCGAAGAGAAACTTTATTCAGGTTCAATGGCGATGGTAAACGGATCCTGTCAAGCTGGAAAGTACCCGACGAGATAAAGCAGCTTTACCAAAGCCCGAACGGCGGGATCTGGATCGGCACTAACTCGCTTGGTCTGTATTATCTTGATCCCGACAAGATCGGTGCACAACCACATTTTTTTGCAGGCCGACAATTGTCCAACATCTCATGGATGCAACAGCAGGGAAACGAAATAATGTGGATCGGAACAGGGAAAGGACTTTACAAAATCCATTTACCTTCCAAGAAATTGTCTCAGATCAAGGGATTTTTCGACATGTACATACGGAGCCTATACATTCCTGACAACCATGACGAAATCTGGGTTACCACTTACTCTAACGGGGTGTTTCTTTTAAAAAATGGCAAGCTGACGCGATTCCCTCTGGATAAAGAACAATATCTTTCCAGCGCCCATTGTATTATTGAAGATAGCAGCGGCTACTTTTGGATAACGACCAATAAAGGTCTGTTTCAAAGCAGGAGAACGGACCTTTTATCCTATGCAACAAAGCCCTTTGATCTGTATTATCACTATTATTCCAAGATCGCTGGTTTTAACACAAATGAATTCAATGGCGGGTGTCAGCCATGTGGATTGAAAGCATATGGAGGTCTCATATCGTTCCCTTCCATCAATGGATTGGTCTGGTTCATTCCGGAACGAGTGAGGCCAGAGCTTCCAAACGGACAGATGTTCATCGACAATCCGGACATACATGATAGTTCATTTGTGATTAACAGCGGAAAAATATTAGTCAAGTCTGGGGTACCGCAGATCATCCTAAAAGTAAGTACGCCATATTTTGGTGAGCCTTATAATCTAAGGATCTCATACCGGATTTTTAAAGGCGACGAACCATTGTTCGAATGGCAGCCATTACAGGAAAACAGAAGTATCTCAGTCCCTTTTTCCGGTGGTGGAAAATACAAACTCGTTGTTCGGAAGCTTGGCGGTTTTGGTGTCAGAAATTATTACACCATGCACCTGGATATCTCTGTTAGCCAGCGGTATTATGAAACATGGTTGTTCAAAGCGTTCGTTGTGACGTTGGTTCTTTTGCTGTTTTACGTCATTATGAAACAGCGCCTCAAACTCGTAAAACGGCAGAACGTTGCTTTGGAAATGAAAATTAGAGAAAGGACGGAGCATTTGGAAAAAACACTCAGCATCCTGAGTGATTCGGAAAAACAACTCGAACAACAAGTCAAGCTGCACATTCATGTGATCGCCTCTATTTCGCACGACATTCGCGCTCCTGTCAGGCACACATCCTACGTGCTGGAATATGGTCAGAGATTAATCGAAGAGAAGAAGTATGACAGCGCCGTAACACTTCTTAAACAGATAAGACAGGCCGTCGACAATATGTATAATATGATTGACAATCTGGTTACTTTCGTTAAGCCTGAGGTACGAGGCGTAACTAATGCCGTGACACAGGTGAACCTCGGCGAGCTGATCAACAACAAGATTTTGTTATTTGAACATATCGCTGCAGCAAACAATGCCAATATCAAGTACGAAATCGCTGGTGGCGAAACCATTCTTACCGATCCAAAGCTGCTGGGCATCATCATTCATAACCTGATCGATAATGCCATCAAGATTAGGTATGGTAATACGCTGCAAATTTATATAAGGCGCACGCCTTCCGACCTACATCTTATTTTTGAAGATAATGGCCCAGGCCTGCCTGCTGAACTTATCAGATGGCTCAATTCTTCTAATTCTGAGGAAGATTCCTTTCTGCCAGCCGGTTATGAAGGTCTGGGTTTACTGCTGCTGAAACAAATTTCCAAAATATTACATGTGGATTTGGACGTTACAAATCGGCCAGGAGCAACTATCCAGTTGATATTCAGGGGACAATAGCTTATAAGGCCTAGTTCAGGGGTGGTCAGCGGTATTTTCCTCCGGATGCGAGAATTTTTTAGCCAGATATACGATGGAAAAATATTAGAAGAAGCATCTGGCCTCACATAGGGAACGTTTCAGTCTCTGTTGGGAAATTAGATGCTCGAAACGTGAAAAAGGCCATCTATGATCCGGGAAGTGAGAAAATTACGATCTGGGGAAGCCAAGAACCCATATCAAAATACCGGACAGTAGCATTTGGACCTACTGAGGATAGGGGTGTATGTGCTCGGATCCAGAACGGTCAGAGTATTTTGAGGCAAATTAAGACCTGCCTGTCAGACGCCAATACCTTATCCAAAAAATCATTGCGGTTTATAAGTGCCTTTAAAAAGAGCAGCCAGCTTCCTAAAATTATCCAGCAAAAAGTTCGGCTTTTGTGCCGTAGGGCGCACAACGCAAAAAAGAGCGATCAGTTTTTACAAATTGGCCGCTCTTTTTTGCGTTTAAGTTGGTTGGTAATCAGCTTATTATAAACCTTGTATTGTTTTTTTATTGGTTCGAACGAATCTCCTGCTACTGAACATTGCTTTGGTTAAGATATTGATTTTGAGATTGTCATTGGTTCGGATGCGGGCGAAACGCGAAGAATTACAGGAAGGTAGTTCCTGCCATAATGATAATACCGACAATGTGGATTACCAAAGCCGCATTATAGACTGTCGGGTTCATGATCTGTCTGCTTTAACAAATTTTTTTGTGCTTTTTCCTTGCCTGACACGTACCTGATGCAGATAAAAACCAGTGCAAGATCCAGACAGACGAAGATGATCTTACTCGCCGGATCACCGCTGCATATATGTGCTGTGAGTGCAGAGACCATCGTAATTATGAACCCGGCATAAACCCATTCTCTCATTCGCAAAGTACTGAATGGCATGATCAGCACAAGTGCGCCGGCGACTTTGGCAATGACCAGTTCAATTCTGAAATAATCCGGAAAGCCCAGCTTTCGCAGATCGCTGGCATGCGTGTAAGAGTAGTAGGCGCTGAACAAAATGAAGAAAATAATGAAACCCTTAGCGACCCAATAGAGCCGCACTTTGTTGATTGAAGCTTCCATGTGTTTGTTTCGTTTACGTAATAAATTTAACAAAAATAATACGAAAACGAATTAAAAAAAATAATATCGGAATTATTTATTTAAATTTGCTACGATAACGAAGTAAATTAGAATGAACAAGACGGTCGAGCTCGTAAATCATTGGGCAGAATTTGAAAAGAAACATCCCGAAGGGACCATTGATGACTTTTGTCGTTATCATCTGGCTCATCAACAGCACCGGGTGGCCGACGGACCACTGGTTGGTGGCGTTGTTCCGTCTTTTAATGACGGGCTTTTGATGAAAATTATTGGCCGGATAAGCAAGCTCAATATGGCATATGCCAACATAGCTTTGAGGGATACGGGCCTTAACCAAATCGAGGAGTTCGGAATACTCATGACGATCCGCAAGCAGGGAAACCCCAGAAAAACTGACGTGATCAATGCGAACCTCTTTGAGCTGTCGAGCGGCACGGACATGCTCAACCGAATGAAAAAGCGCGGCCTGATCAAAGAGTATGGCGACCAGGAGGATAAGCGCTCAAAACGGATTGAATTAACAACGCTGGGGGAGCAAGTTGCTACGGAGTGCTCGGGTCGAATTGGCAAGAATGCAAAAATGCTCATGGCTCAGCTTCATGAAGAGGATAAAGCACTCTGCATCCAGATTCTCAAAGATGTCGAGATAAAGCTGTCGGCTTCCTGGCAGAAACATAGAGGTAAGGAGTTCAGCGACATATATGATGAGCTAATGGGAGGGTAGCTCATTTCACCATGCAACGAATAGCCCCACTGAAACTGTTTGGAGATAAGTGACCTGGTTCCGTGACACTATCTCAAAAACTGTGTTCAACTCAAAGTCTTCTCCAAATCTTTCAATTTCTCGGGATCCACAATGGTGTTGATGCGGCTTATCTTGCCATCATCCAACAATTCAAACACCTGACAGCTTATCAATCGCTGGCCCGAATAGAATAGCACTGCGGATTGATGATTGACCTCTGCCGAGACGACGAAAAAATTGGTTTGATATTTATCGTAAATGTATAGTAACAGATCGGACACCGGCTGTATACCACTTAATGTTTTGGCTACTACGTTAAGATTGGGGCCACCATCCGCAAAAAACGCTATCTCATTTGCTAAAAGACTTTCCAGTTTTTCCATATAACAGAATCAACGACTATGTTTTAAGGTTTTATTTTTGGCTGAGACCTTTAGTGGAAATACAGCGTTGCGCTATTTAAAGCAAAGAAAAGGGCAAATCGATGAATTTCGATTTGTCCCTTTTTAGTAATTGCTGTGAATCAGGCAATAGCGCCTAACGGCTTCTGTCTTCCGGCCTCGCAGCCAACAACTGCTCCTCCCGTTCGCCTTTACGCCAGTAGCTCACGATCGAATAGCTATCCAGCGGCCATTCCGGCTTTTCCCTCATTCCGGACTCGTTTTTGGTATAAGTCCTGAATGAGGCTGTATTGCACAAACCTGGCTGACCTAGTTCTTCAATATCTTAAAACTTTTGCCGTTCACGACCACGACGTAGATGCCGGGCTTTTGACCGCTGAGGTTAATCTCCCGGAAATTGCGCCCGGGACCAATGATAGCATAGCCCGATTGATTGCTGTCCCACGTTACCTTCGAACCGTCGGCCCGAAATACCTCCAACGATTGAATCCATTATGAAACTGTAAAGATGAGAATCTAAACGCTGTTGGATAGAATAATCTTTGCTTGAAAACTGATAGAAATTTTGCGGCCGGTGTAAGGTACGCTGGAGGGTGCAAATAGGTAAGTGGGAAACGAGGAGCTCACTAAATGGCAAAACCGATTCTAACTTTTGCAATTGCTTCGGCAGAGCTGATTTTTGAGAATCGCTACACCAATATCACAAACAAGACGTTCGTAAATGTTTAACTTAGCCATTTTCAAATCAACAACTAATGGGCATTACGATACAGCATTCCGGGGTGCAGCAACTGCTGGAATCACGTTTCGGTCAATTTGAACCGGAGCTAATCAACAAACTGGCAGAACATTGCGTTGTCCGCGATTTTGACGCTGACCAGCAATTGATGCGTCCGGGCCAGTACTTCAAATCGACGATGCTGATCGTTGAGGGGGGCGTGAAAATATACCGCGAAGACCAGGATGGCAATGAGTTTTTTATGTACCAGCTCGGCCCCGGGGATGCGTGCGCGCTATCGATGATTTGCGCAACGCGGAAAGAACAGAGCCAGATTTCCGCCAAAGCCATTGAGCCTTCCAAGGCTTTACTTGTACCGATCGCATTAATGGATGAGTTGATGACCGGCTATAAAACATGGTACTATTTTGTGCTGGAAACCTATCGTTCCCGCTTCGAGGAATTGCTGGAAGTGGTGGATAACATCGCTTTCAAGAGCATGGACGAACGCATTGAATTTTACCTCAAAAATCAGCGCAAGCTTTCCCGTAACGATGAACTGGCGCTCACACACCAGCAGATCGCCACGGATATGAATTCTTCAAGGGAAGTGATTTCAAGGCTTCTTAAAAAAATGGAGCAGCGCGGCATGGTGCGACTGGGCCGTAACACGATAACCACCCTTTTTTGAAGGACTTTTCCTGCTGTGTAACATTTGTCACTAACCCGCCGGTATCCGTATTGCAATTTTGTGCTCAGTCAGAGCAAAAGCATATGGAAACCATTGGTTATATCGCGTCGGTGTTAATCGGCATTTCTTTGGGGCTTGTTGGTGGGGGAGGGTCCATCCTGACCGTGCCGGTCCTGGTCTATATTTTTGGTATCAGCCCGGTCGTATCCACTTCGTATTCGCTGTTCATTGTCGGCTCGACCAGCCTAGTAGGGGCATATGGCAACTACCGGCGCGGACTTGTCAATTTCAAAACGGCATTGTTCTTCGGACTGAGCTCCATGGTGACCGTCTACCTGACCCGGAAGTTCCTCGTTCCTGTCATTCCTCAAAACCTGTTCCGCATTGGTCATTTCCAGGTTACTGAGCCTCTGCTGACGATGGCCTTGTTTGCAGTGCTGATGCTCGCGGCGTCGATCGGGATGATCAGTGGCAGGCAAACTCAGCCCGGCTGCCTGGAATGCGACCTGGGGCGCAATATCGTAAAACTGGGCCTCAGTGCGGTAGGGATCGGACTTACAACCGGGCTGCTGGGCGCGGGCGGCGGCTTTTTACTGATCCCAACATTGGTACTGGTGCTCGGTATGCCCATTCGGGAAGCAGTAGGAACTTCGCTACTAATCATCGCGCTGAATTCACTGGTGGGGTTTGCCGGGGATTTGGGCCATTTCGTCATCGACTGGTATTTTCTGCTGACGGTGACGCTCGTCGCCGTGGCCGGCATCTTCATAGGCGGCCGGCTGGCACGTAAGCTGGACAGCGACCAATTGAAAAAGAGCTTCGGCTGGTTTGTGCTCGCAATGGGGTGCTTCATCCTCGTCAAAGAACTGGTCCTGTAATTATTAAATGAAATAAACCTGTGTGACAAAGATCACAGACAATGGCCGGCTGTCTGGCGAACTTTGTCGCATGGTTTTCCTACCTATCACTCAAACAGTTAACGAAAAATGAAACTCGAACAAATCTATACAGGCTGCCTGGCGCAGGGGGCCTATTATATTGAAAGCGAAGGCGAAGCGGCGGTTATCGATCCGCTACGGGAGACAGGGCCTTATTTGGCGCGAGCAGAAAGGAACGGGGCAAAAATAAAGTATGTGCTGGAAACCCATTTCCATGCTGATTTTGTGAGCGGGCATCTGGACCTGGCCGAAAAAACAGGCGCTGCGATCGTGTATGGTCCTACGGCTATGCCTGGTTTCAAGGCGCATATCGCGGAGGATCGGGAGGTGCTCAGGCTGGGGGGAATTTCTATCGAGGTCATCCACACCCCGGGTCACACGCTGGAAAGCACCTGTTACCTGGTATCCGACGAAAATGGCCGTCCGAGTGGGCTATTTACCGGCGATACGCTCTTTATCGGGGATGTGGGCCGGCCTGACCTTGCACAAAGGGTCGTACGAGATTTGACCCAGGATAAGCTTGCAGGTATGCTCTACGATTCGCTTCACGATAAAATACTGCCGCTATCCGATGATATCATGGTGTATCCCGCGCACGGGGCCGGCTCGGCTTGCGGTAAGAATATGAGCAAGGAAACCATCGATAGTTTGGGACATCAGAAGGCCACGAACTATGCTTTGCAGCCCATGGATAAGCTGACATTTATCCAAAAAGTGACCAACGGCCTGACGCCACCGCCCGCCTATTTCCCGGCGAATGTGATGATGAATATCCAGGGGTATGAAAGCATTGATGAGGTATTGAGCCGGGGAATGCAGTCCATGACACCCGATGCATTCGAGATAGCTGCCAATGAAACGGGAGCGCTGATCCTCGACACCCGTGCGGCGCAGGTATTTGCCAAAGGTTTTATTCCTAATTCGATCAACATTGGTATTGACGGCAGCTTTGCTCCTTGGGTAGGCGCCCTCATTGAAGACATCCGGCAGCCGATCCTGCTTGTGACCGATCTCGGCCGGGAGGAAGAGGTCGTGACGCGATTGGCACGAGTAGGTTACGATAACGCCATCGGGCATTTGGCGGGAGGTTTTCAGGCGTGGGAAGAAGCCGGAAAGGAAACAGACCGCATTCCATCGGTGGAGCCCGGCGACATACCAGCCCTGCGGGAAGCTAATCCCCGTTGGCAAATCCTGGACGTAAGGAAGCGCAACGAATATCTGGCCGAGCATGTGGAAGGGGCGCAAAACCTGCCGCTGGACTATTTAAATGAACATTTGGCTGAGATTGATAGCAATAAGACCTATCTGGTGCATTGTGCGGGAGGCTACCGTTCGATGATCTTCAATTCAATTCTCCGGGCGCGTGGCTACCATAATTTGATCGACGTAGCGGGAGGCTTTAAAGCTATCAGCGAGTCGGGGCGTATGAAAGTCACAGATTACGTCTGCCCGACCACACAGGAGGCCGCGGCGGACAACGCCGCTGATAACGGCCAGGTTTCACATTCATTAAACGAGGAGACGAAATAAGGATGCTGGAAATGATCAAACAACCCTGGCCGTGGTACGTGGCCGGTCCGCTGATTGGCCTTACGGTACCAGCCTTGCTGATTTTAGGTAATAAACATTTCGGGATTTCGGCCAATCTTCGGCACGTCTGCGCGAGTTGTTTTCCGGCAAATGTTCCATTCTTTCAATACGATTACAAGAAAGAAATCTGGAACCTGTTCTTTGCGGCGGGCATCGTGTTGGGCGGTGCATTGGCAGCTTACTTTCTGGCAAACCCCGCGGCAATTCGAATCGATCCGAAACTGGCCAACGAACTGGCCATCTATGGTATCAACGATTTTTCGGGGATGGTGCCCGTGCAGCTCTATTCGTGGGACAGCCTGCTGACGGTCCGCGGGCTGACGATGATGGTGGGTGGCGGGTTTCTGGTCGGATTTGGCTCGCGCTATGCGGGCGGGTGCACAAGCGGACACTCGATCATGGGGCTAAGCGCGCTGCAATGGCCCTCGCTGGTGGCAACAATCTGCTTCATGGCCGGAGGCTTCCTGATGGCCAATTTTATTTTACCCATAATTTTAAATAGCTAATCCATGCAATCTTCCAATGATAATACCGCCGAGTTGGAAGCCCGGTCGCTAGACACGATCTGCATCAACGAATCGCATTTGCAGCATAAATGGTACTATAATTTTAAATACCTGATCGTCGGCGTGCTGTTCGGCATCGGTTTAGTGAAGGCGGAGGTGATCAGCTGGTTTCGTATCCAGGAAATGTTCCGGCTGCAATCGTTTCATATGTATGGCATCATCGGTTCGGCGGTCGTGACGGGCATTATCTCGGTTTGGCTCATCCGGCGGTTTGGTATTAAAACCATCTACGGAGAGCCGATCACCTTCACGCCGAAGAAATTTAACAAAGGTCAAGTATACGGCGGGCTCCTGTTTGGGCTGGGATGGGCACTTACCGGGGCTTGTCCCGGACCCTTGTTTGCACAGGTCGGAACCGGGGTCACGGTCGTAGCAGTGGTGCTGGCCAGCGCTGTGGCAGGTACCTGGATGTATGGCCGCTTCCGCGACTCGCTGCCGCATTGACCCAGAATTGTTCAGGATATGTGATCTGTATATTTAGATACTTTGCCAGTGAGGGTACGCTTTTCTTACTGCGTTGAATGTAGTTTGGATCTTCTTACAAACCTTCCTTCCGAAACGGTTGCCATTTTCTGTAAGTCAGCGATCTCCAAAGCCATTCTGCCGGGCCGAAATGGAAATAGCGCAGCCATATAGGGCTGTAAATCAATTGGCCAATGTAAATCGCCAATGCGATGAGAGAAAGTTTTGCGGGGCCGACCAATGCTTCCATGGCCAGGCCGTAGCTCATAAATAAGAATGCGCAGATGATAGATTGCATTAGGTAATTGGTGAGTGCCATTTGTCCCACCGGCGCAAAAACGCTGAGCCGCTTTTTCCAGTTCGGCTTTTCAAATAATAAAGTAAATGCAGAAGCATAAAAAAGGCATAATGCCGGCACGCCAAACGCGTACACAATCGGCTGAATAATACCGATTGGTTCAAGTTCATAGTATGCCTCGGAAGTCATCATTATCGCAAGCACAAAGTTGCAGGGAATCCCGATCACTACGCCCCAGATCATCACCTTCCGGATGAGTGGACGATATGCCTGCACATTAGCGTGGATCAGGTTTTTTGATATATAAAAACCAATCAGGAACATCGCCAGCACTCGGAAAAATCTACCGGTGAAGAATAGGTCCGGGTATCTGCCGATGATCAGGCCGCCGAGATTATTTGTTATAATTTCGAGATAAGTGCCTGTGCGATATGTGTCGATCACCTGGTCCAGAAAACGCGGTCCCGATTCAGGCGGGGAAGGAGCAGGAGGATTGGCGAGGTTGACTCCCAGCATAATCGCGTATTGCACGATCGGCAGTAAGGTAAGGATAACAGCAGCCCGCAAGATGAACCGGTCGGATTTGTTTCGAAAAAGGATCAGAAAAAGTCCGGTGATCGCGTAAACTGTCAGAATATCACCGACATAAAACAAAATGGCGTGCAGCAATCCGAGTACGAACATGATAAGCAACCGTCTGCGGAAACGGGAAGCAAAGTTGATATCCGCAGAGGACGCCCGTTTCATCTGCAATGCAAATCCGATCCCGAAAAGCATCGAAAACAGCGAATAGAACTTACCATCGATCAGGAAATGCTCAATCCACTCCACGTAATGGTCTATTTTGGCGGTGTCGAATGCGGCTCTTTGGCCCTCCGAGAGAAAGAAATACCCGGAATGTGAGACCATATTGGCAAGCAGCACGCCGAGCAATGCGAAGCCGCGCAGCGAGTCCAATAAAGAATGCCGTTCGGTGACTTTGGTTGGTTGTAGCATGTTCGGTTGGTTTTTGTCATTTACTGTTTGGTATAGCTTTGGCAGCTAAGAGTAGTTTCAAAAATCCGTCGATCTGATTATCTTCTATCCATCTTACCACAGCGACAATATCATTTTCAGGATCGACATAAATCACGTTGGTGCCGTTTCCGATGTGAGCAAATGCCTTTTCTGGCGCGCTGGGATATAATTTCTTTCCTGTATTTAAAAACCAGTTCATAAAGCCATAAGTTGGCTCCGGCGTCGACGGCGTCTGCGCCCATTTGTTCCATTGCTCGGAAACCAGCTGACGGTCTCCCCATTTTCCGTTACGCAAGGTCAGATAGCCGAAACGCGCCATATCGTAGGCGTGCAGGTACATGCCGCCGCCCCAATGCCCGCCACCTGAAACGGATTGTACCGCTTTTCCGTCTAGTACGATCCAGGAGTTTTCGTAACCATACCACCGCCAGGTATTCGAGGCGCCGATAGGATCCATAATGTGCTCTTTAAGGACTTCGGGTAACGGTTTCCGCCAAACGTTGAGGATCGCGAGTGCCAGTGCGTTTACGCGTGTATCGTTGTATTCGTAAACTGTTCCGGGGGTGTTTCGTTTGGCGAGCCACACTTTGTAATCCTTGTCGGGACGGTCGGCCCAGTCGGGTTTGCCCCATAACGTACCTTCCCAATCGCTGTTTTGCTGCAGCATTTGTCGCCAGGTGATCTTTTTGTTGTGTGGCGTATTGAATGGTTCGAAGAAGTCTGACTTTTTACCAAAATCATCGGCTTTGTTGGCAGAGGGCAATGGATTGTAAAGCTCAATCGGCGGCACATATTTGTAAACCTGATCGTCGATATCGGGGATCAGTCCTTGGTCATAGGCTAGTCCCACTACACTGGATAGAAGGCTTTTACTCACACTGTTCACAATGTCTATTCGATACGGGTCTCCCCATTCGGCTATGACATAGCCATTTTTGATAATAATCCCGGACTGCGCGTCACGTTCTTTCAGAGGCCCGACTGCGTCGCCAAAAGGCTCTCTTCCGAATGTCCGGTAATGGTTTAATTTCAAATCCCTTGGCGCACTGCTTTCATTAGCGATCGCGAACTCGATCGCTGTTTTGAGCAAAACCGGGTCAAAACCCATTTCGGACGGCTCTTTTTTCTGCCATTCTTTATCAGGATAATAGACCCGCGGCGCGGTATTTGCGATTCGCTTTACTTTCTGAGCAAAACCCGGAATGGTGGCAAGAAATAGAAGTAGTAAAAATTTGTTCATACGTTGTGTTTTGCAGGTTGACCTGATGAATTCTGACTTCCCTTTCATTCGATTCAAACAGCCTTTTTAAATTATATCCAATTCCTTTTTTAATACATATCATACTTTCCGGATATCGTAGATGTTCTTGGAGGGATCACTATCGACAACGAGCAGGTCTACGGCCTTTTCGGTTTCAATCGTTCCGATACTCTGGTTCATTCCCAGCGCCGTTGCGCCATTTAAGGTAGCGATTTTAATGGAGGCAAGGGCGTGAATTCGTCAATTTCTACCGGCAATTCAATCGCTTGCGAGTTACCGTGACCGCCCCGACAAGGTACATCAATTTAATATAATACCAGGCCAAATCAAATTGGTAGGGCTTGAATCCGCTTCGGGCGCTTTTGGGGTACAGGTGGTGATTGTTATGCCATTCACCTGCTAGGATGCCCGGCCAGATCTGGTTAATAGAACTGTCTTTGGTGTTAAAATCTACCCCTTCAACTTGTCTGTTGCTGCCTTTGCCACATCCTTCGTAGTTGAAGGTTCTAATCCCGGCAGCCCAAAAGCCAGCGGCTCCGAAAAAGCAACAGACAAGTGCAATCCCATCAACGAAGAGCCAGATATCAGCAATTATTTGGAGCCTCGCATTAAAGCTAAATGCACGAGATGTTCCCTTACCATCTTGACCCCATCTCTGAAACTCATCCGTCCAAAGCCAATGCGCATATTTTTCATGCTGATTTCACATAATATTTCCCAATGCCGGTAAATTTCTCTCCAGGCGAAGTGTAGCGAATGTGCCGGATCGTAGATGTGCGTCGGTTCGCTGGCGGCGCCGTTGAGTTCGATGATGGAGAAATGCTGCCCGGCTTCGAGGTCGTACCAGCTTTTGAAACGGATATCGAGCCGCCCGAAATGGAAGCCGGGTATGCGTGTGCATATGCGGTCGATCACGTGCGTGAGCGCGGGGGTGATGCGATGGCTTTGGTCGGTGAATTTCGAGCCACGACTGTGGTTGCCGTACGGGACGAGCCCTACCTTTTCGCCGGTGGCCGGAATGGACCTCAATTTTTCGCCCAAAGCTGCATGCAGGGCCGGGAGTTGCAGAATGGCCCGGTCGTTTTGCAGGATCAGGGTCAGAATATCCGAAATCCCGTCGCCGGTAACGCTCAGGAGCTCTTTGCCGACAATGCCTGAAATGTGCCCACTTGGCGCTCCGGGCATCCGGTAGTAGAATATGCCGGCTTCATTCGGGTAATCGATATAGGGCTGTAAAAGGAAGTCGACCCGGCTGCGCTGGCGGTAATCTTCCAGGTCGCTGGCCGTCTCCAAGAGCTTTACCTGCACGCCGCGCTCGCCGATGTCTGGTTTGGCGATCAATGGAAATTTCAGGGAAGTTCTCTTTAATAAAGACTGTACCTTGCCTGTGGAAATGCCAGCTTCACACACCAGGGTTTCAGGATAAGTCCCTTCCGGCATCAGCGAATAAATCCTGCTCTTGCGTTCCTCTGCGAATCCTGCATACCGCATCGAAGGATTGGCGGCACCAAAAAAGCAGACGGAGCGTGCCTGCATGCTCAGCCGAAGCCATGCCGGTACCATGGGCAGGTAAACGAATTCCAATGGCCAGTATTCCCAGTTCTGTAAGCGGATCAGGAACCTTTTTACTTTCCAGCGGAAGCTGTCGAATGCAGTATCCTGGCCGGGAGCTACTGTTTCCGGCCGGGTCACGAAGGTCGCTCCGGCGCGGAGGTCATGGTAATGCACGGCAGGCTCGGGATTGGTGAGATCAATGGATGTGACACTTACCGTAGCTATTGCGGTGCGATCGGCATTAAAACTTTGGCTGGCGTCAAACCTGATGCCTTTCTGGCGGTGGAAATCCAGGATGCTTTTCGTGTTAATGGCGGTTTTGCCATACCATTGTTGCAGCTTTTGCGATCGCATTTGCTGTGCTTGGCGATTGTATAGCGTGGATGAAGCCCAGATGTGCGGCTGCTGCGGGTCGAGTTCGTTCCGGTGCTTTTGGTTGCCGTCCCAGGTGTAGCGCATCAACTTGCCATCCGCAAACAGGATCAGCGTAAAGGGTTCGACCTCTTCGAGTGAAATCGTTTCAAAACAATCAGCCGAAGAGGGAGCTTCGAGGACTTCAAGCATGACGAGCCCCCGGCTTCTGCGGTACGAAGGCTTACGCACATGATTGTTAAAGCCTCCGTTAAGGAGCACTGCGGCATCCCGCCGGCCCTTCAAGGCGATCCAGGTGCCACCCGCGTGGGCGTCTCTCGGGTAGGTGAGCGCCTTGCCTGCGTAGCGGGTTACGGGTGGCTCCGCAGGTGCGCGATCGGTGCGTTCGTCCCGGTTGGAGGTTAGGAATGCACCTTTTTCGGTCGGAATGTAGGTTACCGTGCACATTGCGCCTGACGGTATCGGATGGTGGAGCTGGCTACTCCGAAACTTTCCGGCAGTGGCAGGGAGGTGAGCGCCCGCATACCGATTTTCATCAAAGCCATATGATGTACCGCATGTTCGAGATTGTAAACTAGTTCCCGTTCATAGTTGGTGGCAACCTGAAAACAGGCAGCCTCGGTAGCAGTCGTTAAAAGCAGTGCCTTATTTTCTTTGCCCAGCAAAGCTGCAATGCTGCCTAACTTGGCCAGTGCGACTTCCCGCTGCTGCTCAATGGCTTTATCCCTGCGTCTGGCGTCGTAATTCACATCACCGGTTCGGTAGCCGCGGTCGAGCTCAATAAAGAACTCGATTACGTGGCGTACGTGTCCGCCCAGGGAGGCACCTGATAGCACAGGTAAGCTCCGCCCGTACTGCTCGTCGGACAATGCGTCCAGCATCGCGCCGATCTGCACCAGCAGTGCCTGGATTGATTTTGTTAGTTGTCTGTTCATGTCGTTCATTTTGGAAAAAGGGAACAAAAACAATGCCCTTTTGGGGAGGTTTGGTTTACGTGTTAATCGCGCAACTTCACGCCCGAAATGCTGCTGCGGTGCCGGTACGCAAGCATCAGACAGGTTACGAGCACAATTACTGCCATAGCAAAAAGCTTGCCCGAGTCGTTTTGCACGACAATACCCAGGCGCGTCAGGTGCATAAAAACGGCGCCGGTCATCACGCCGATGCCGATCAGCGCCCCATAGGCAGTTGTGCGGGGAATGAGGATCAGAATCGAGGCGATCAGCTCCAATACGCCGACGAATATACGTCCCCAGGGCTCCATACCGACCGTTGAAAAGATGTACACGGATTCGGGGGCCGCCGAAAATTTGAAATAGAGGGTCTGCAACATAATCACTGCCGCTACCAGCCGGAGGACCCACGACCATTTCGGATGTGTTTGGGGTTTCATCACTGTTTGTCTTTGATCAATGGCCATTGTATATCTGCTTTTTCAATGAATTCTTCCCGTGTTTTCGACCAGTTGTTTTTGACTTTCATATTGTAATTGAAATACAACTTTTCATCCACGATCGTCCAGGTTTCAGCCTCCGTGGGTGCCTTGTGGCCTTCGGAAGTTCCGTAGGCGCAGTAGCCGCCATATTGGGGTATATACATGTCGGGTGCTGCTTTGAAGGCTTCGAGATTGGCGCGACTGCTGAAGAGCCAATCCGCATCTTTGTAATGGTAGGTCAGACTGTCGGCGCCTTCCACCGGTTTGGCGTCTTTGAAAAACGAGACGACATCATAGCCCTTGATGGCTTTGCCTTTCGGCGCAAAAATTTCGGATTTCTGTGCAAATGTTGCAGGGCCCGCCAGCATCAGCGCGGCAGCAAATAGTACTTTGTTCATGGATAATGCAGGTTGATTTAAGGTATAAACTTCATCCAGTTGTGGTCGGCCTGCGTTTTCAGTCGCGCCTCGTCCTGGTTCCAGCTTTTGAGGGTGTTGCTGAAATATTTGTTGTAAAAAAGATAGAGCTTGCCGTTCAGCACTTTGAATGTCTCTGGATCGATCTCCACTTTTTCTCCTTTCTTGCCCATTGCATATGCGCACCAGCCGCCGAATTGCGGTTCGTAGCGTGCGGGGTTGCGTGTGAATTCGTCCTTGTTTTGCTTCGAAGCGAAACGATAGGTAATGCCGTCGTAATTCGCTGAAAGTTCCTTTTTGCCTTCCACAGCCTTGTTCATGGTAAAGTAGGCTACCGGGTCATAACCCCCAATGGCAAGGCCGGATGATTCGAGATTGTACTGCTTTTTGCGCACTTCCGGAGTCTGGGCGAAGGCGGTGGCCGAGAGCACCAGGAAGAGGAAAAGGATATTGATTTGTTTTTTCATTGCAATGTCACTTTGATAATATTGTTAATGGTCGGAAGTGTCGTGAATTTGTTGGGGTTAGGTACGGGGCCGATGGCTTTGCTTTCGTTCAGCGGGGTTCCTGCGAGGTTGAATTGCGTAATGCCTGCGCCGGGGAACTGGTCGATGGCCGTTCCGTTGTCGTAGAGTCGGATGGACCCTGAAACGTCGCCGCTGGCATTGCCATCGATGTCGCTACCGCCTGTGGCAAAGAACCAGTCGTTGGAAAAGCCGTACATGGTGGCAATCGCAATGCGGTCACCGAATGCGAGCGTGAGTGGTTGTGAAACCTTGCCGCCGGCATTTCCGCCGATTTTAGGCAATAGTACTGTGCTGGTCGGTTCTTTGAGCACGTACACATTCTTAATGCCAGCCTTCATTTTCAACGCGGCGGCCAGTAAGTCTGCATTTCCTTTCTGGGCGAGTTCCTTAAGCCCTTCGCCGCGGTCGTTTTCACCAGATTTGAAAAAAGGATTTTCACTGCCGTTGTAAACCACCACCAATACCGGTGAAAGGGGCGTGAAGATGCCGGTTTGTGCTATGAGCCCGATATTCATGGGGCCATTGTCGCCGGCTTCGGCAATGCGGGTCAGCGCTTCGGTGGAAGCTTTGCCTTCCGAGTAAACAGGCTCGGGTAGCAGCAGGTTGCCGCCGGCTACATAGGAAATCGCCCAGGCGCCGGGGCTGAAAGGCGTTTCGTTCGCAGTGCCGCCCGACTGGTTTTTAATGGTGATGGTGAACATCGAATTGCCGTCATAAGCCAGCGAAACATTCATAAGCTGGGATGCAGGCAGAAACGCGTGTCCATAGTCGTCCATACCGGCTACTTCCTTGATATTGCGTGCGGTGGCTTCGGCCGTGCCCGGGTGCGTCACGCTCATGCCGGGCGCCTGGTTTACGCGCGTGCCATTGTCCCAAAGTTTGATTTGTGCTGAAACATCGCCGGTAATGGGGGTGCCATTGTCCTCGTACAACTTGATGCCCGGATTGGCGGGGGCCAAGAACAGGTCGTTGCTCCAACCGTACATCGTAGCAAAGGTGAGGCGCTGGTTTTTGGCGGCTGAAAACGAGAAGGATACGGATTGGCCGGGGAATATCACCGGTGGTGTACCGGTACCTTTGAATGTGCCCGATTGCACGAGCGGTTTGCTGTCGAGGACGTTTTCAATGGTCAGGGTTTTGGTGGTTGGCTGCGGATCGTGGTCTTTGGTACAGGCCCCGAAAATGAGGGCGGTCAGCGACAGCCCTAGCAGAGATTTCATCATATCTGTTTCCGTTTTGAATGTTTGGATGATGCAAAGCAACAAACACGGTATCCCGGCGGCGTAACGGAATTATAACAAAAGTATCACAGCCGCATTCGGCGCTGTTTTATTTGTAAACTTTGCACAAAATCAGCGGATATGGATACCAAAACTGTTCTGATCGTCGAGGACGATACCAACATTACCGAACTGCTTTCAATCCATCTTTCAGACCTGGGATGCAAAGTGGTTTCAGAAAAAAACGGGCAGAGCGGCCTCGCGCGGGCACAGGAGGAGAACTTCAACCTGATCATTCTCGATGTGATGCTGCCGGGCCTGAACGGCATGGAGATTTGCCGGAAAATCCGGCTGGGGGACAGGCAGACGCCCATTATGATGCTCACGGCGCGTTCCGAAGAAATAGACAAGGTAATGGGCCTCGAAACCGGTGCGGACGATTACCTCACCAAGCCGTTCAGCATACGGGAGTTCATTGCCCGGGTGCGGGTGATATTCAGGAGAAGCGAAGAAAAAGCACGGTATGCAACGCCCGTACCGCAGCTGATCAGCGTAGCAGGATTGGAAATCGATATTGACAAGCGGAAGGTCATGCTGCGGGGCGAGCGGCTCGATTTATCACCCCGTGAGTTTGAGTTGATCGTGTTGCTGGCGTCGAATCCGGGGAAAAGTTACAGCCGGAAGCAATTGCTGAGCCTGGTATGGGGGTATGATTTCGAGGGGTATGAGCACACGGTCAATACGCATATCAACCGGTTGCGAGGAAAAATTGAAGCAGATGCTTCGAATCCTGTATTTGTATTAACCACCTGGGGCATTGGCTACCGGTTTAACGAAGAACTGTGAAATGTCAGTAAGAACCATCGGGGGAAACCTACTCTTCTGGAAAATAAGTGGTGTTTTTGCGAGCCTGCTGATCATCCTGGGCATCATATTCGTCATGATCGCCTCCCGGTTTTCGAAGTCGTACTATATGACGGCCCATCAGCAGTTGTACGGCGGTATCGCCCAGCACCTGGCGACGTTTACGCAACCCATTAAAAACGGTAAGCCTGATACCACCGTCACCCACGACATCATTCATTCCACAATGGTCGCCAATCCGAGCGTGGAGGTTTACCTGCTGGATACGCTGGGGAATATCACGGATTACGTCGTACCCGAAGCGACCGTGCAGATGAAGAAGGTCGACATGGCAAAAATACAGGAATGGCTGGCGTCGGATGCCGGGAAGCCCATGGGCGACAACCCCAAACAGCCCGGTGAAGCCAGCATTTTCTCGGTAGCGCCGGTGCTGGAAAATGGCGTGAAGGTGGGGTATGTGTACGCTGTGCTCGCCAGCGAGCCCCAGAAGCAGATACTCGCCTCATTGACCGACGACCTGAATTTCAGATTGGCTGCCTACATATTTTTCGCCGCATTACTCGGGGCATTTGTCGTGGGCGTGGTGACGTTCTTTCTGATCACCGACAGCATTTGCAGCATTGCCGGTGTTGTGAAACGCTTTAAAGACGGCGATCACGCGGCTCGCGTACATGGGTACGCGAAAGGGAACCTGGGCGTGCTGACTTCCACATTCAACGATATGGCCGACGTGATCGTTGGTAACATCGAAAAGATCACCGCCACAGACCGGCTCCGGCAGGAGCTGATCGCCAACGTTTCGCATGATTTGCGGACGCCGCTTTCGATCATGCAGGGTTATGTGGAGACGATGATGATCAAGAAGGATACGCTTTCCGAGCAGGAAAAAGAACGGTATTTGTCCATTGTTCAGGATGGTACCCGGAAGCTTTCGGGGCTGGTGGACCAGTTGTTCCAGTATTCGAAGCTGGAAGCCAATGTGGTGTCGGTACAAAAAGAGGGGTTCCCGCTGGGTGAGCTGGTTTCGGATATACTAAGCTCCTATCAATTGAAGGCGGCGGAGCGGCGGATTCGGTTGTCGTTAGAGGCAGCTGATTCTTTGCCTCCGGTTTTTGCCGACATCGCATTAACTGAACGGGTGTTCCAGAACCTGCTCGACAACGCATTTAAATTCACGCCGGATGGTGGGCAGATTACCGTATATCTGGCCCAGGCCGCAAACGGCATCAAGATCAGGGTGGCCGATACAGGCGTGGGTATTGCGAAAGCTTATCAGGAGCAGATTTTCGAACGTTACAAACAGGCGGAAATGTATCCGTCGGGGCAAAAGGGGGCAGGTCTCGGTCTGGCGATCGTGCGGAAGATCCTGGAACTGCACCAAACGACGATCGAGGTGGTGAGTGATAGTGGCAAGGGTGCGACTTTTCAGTTTGTGATGTATCGGGAATAATTGTTAGTCCTAAGAATACCCTCCCTGAATTGATTCGTGCGGAGATAGCAGGGAGCCTTCTAAAAATGACGCAACTGAGTCTTGGGTGCTCACTTATGGGAAGGATCGTAGGCTACCTGAATAAGGATTCCCTTGGCAATGCTCCATTTAAGGAATCCAGAGAGCTTCAACTTCATTCCCGAAGATGAGAATAAAGGGAGCACTATTTCGAGCTATTACCATTACTCTTTTCAAGGTTAACCCCGACTTTTCAACAAAGCATATTGCGCCTTTTAAACAAAGTTAGCAATATGCCTTTAAACCGAATTTTGTTTCATCAAAATCAAAGAAGATGAACATGAATTCGAAAAATGAAAAATTAGTGCTGGTTACCGGTGGCTCCGGCTTTATTGCAGTGCACTGCATTCTCCAATTATTAAGTGCGGGTTACAAGGTGAGAACGACTTTGCGTTCCCTGAGCCGTCAGGATGACGTACGGTCGATGCTAAAAGAGGGTGGTATTGATGCAGGTGACCGTCTTACATTCACTGAGGCCGATCTATCTTCCGATACGCATTGGCCAGAAGCTATGAACGGTTGTACCTATGTATTGCATGTAGCTTCGCCCACACCAAAACTTAATTATAAACATGAGGATGAAATGATCATCCCGGCACGGGAAGGCGTGCTGCGGGTATTGCGGGCCGCAAGGGAGGCCGGTGTTAAACGCGTGGTATTGACCTCTGCCATAGGTGCGGTTGTGTACGGACATCCCAACCAGACCGAACCCTTTGACGAAGCGACCTGGACAGATACGGCTAATGCACCGGCATATCAGAAATCCAAAACCCTGGCGGAAAAAGCGGCATGGGAATTTATCGAAAAACAAGGGAATGGGTTGGAACTTGCTGCCATTAACCCCGCAACAGTTGTTGGGCCAGTATTGGGGCCCGATTATTCGCACTCCATATATCTGATCAAAAATCTGTTGACGGGCAAGATGCCAGGTTGTCCGAAGATTAATTCCGGTTTTGTAGATGTGCGGGATGTAGCCGATTTGCACCTGCGGGCGATGGAGCATCCTTCGGCAAACGGCGAGCGCTTTATTGCCACCGCAGGCGAAAGTATTTGGTTGGTGGCTGTGGCAAGAATACTTAGGGAGAACCTGGGCGCTGCTGCCAGTAAGGTCAAGGTTAGAGAGCTGCCCAGCATCTTACTGCGTATTGCAGCGCTAACAGACCCGATGGTCAGATCAATGATCCCGCTGTTAGGCAGGGTGATGAACGTCAGCAGCGCCAAAGCCATTAGTATGCTAGGCTGGTCGCCCCGTTCTACCGAACAGGCCGTGCTGGCCGCGGCGCAGAGCCTGATCCGTTTGCAGCTGCTCCACCCATAATTTGTAACTTTGTAAAGATGGAAGTAGCCGAAGTATTTATCGCTTGCAAGAAGCAGGCCCATTACAGCCGGGAACTGATCCTACCGCAACCGGCCCTGGTTCATATCGTTTCGGGTGAAATGCGGGTTGCGACCGCCGAGCGCAGCTATCATTTCTTCGCAGGCGACACCGTACTATTGCCCCGTAATCAGCTTGGCAGAATGAGCAAACTCCCATTGAACGCAGAGCCCTGCATCGCTATATCAGTGCTGTTTCGCAAGGAAAGGCTCCAACATTACTATTCAGCTAATGAATATAAATCAAATGCGCATCATAGCTGTGAGCTTAAAAAGTTCGGAGCGCATCCTTTACTGAAGAGCCTATTTAATTCGTTGCAGCCTTATTTTGAACTGACCGATGCTTTACCGGAAGACATTGCTGCTTTTAAGATCGAAGAAGCAGTTCGTATCCTTCGCGCCATTGATCCGGATGTAGATGAGCTGCTCGGGCAGTTTGACGAGCCGGGGAAGCTGGATTTGGCCGAATTCATGGAGCAGAATTATATGTTCAACCTGCCGCTGGAAAAATTCGGTTATCTGACCGGCAGAAGCCTGACCACATTTAAAAAAGATTTTAAACGCATTTTTCAGAATACCCCCGGCAGGTGGTTGACGCAGAAACGATTGGAGTTGGCCCATTATCAGATCTTCGAACAAAAAAGAAAGCCATCAGACGTTTACATAGAGACCGGGTTTGAAGATCTTTCACACTTTTCCTTTGCCTTTAAAAAGCATTTTGGTTATAGTCCAAACCAGCGTGAAGGCGAGTTAAGAAATCTCCAGACTTTACCCAACGGGACTTTGCCCGCCAGTTCCAGGTAATTAAACGGCAGTAGCCTAAACCACTGCCGTTCCCGTTAAACCTATTTCATTACAATAACTCACCCATCCCGAACACGGTCAATCCTTTGGCAAATTGTTCGGCTACGGCCTGGTTGGCGGCCTCAATGTAGTGGCCGGTGATGGGGTCAACCACGGTGCGTAATGGCCGGGTACCTTTCGGGGCGCCGATCAGTTTTACAATGGCGTCGGCCACGTCCTGCGGATTAGGTTTTTTGTCCTGCATCTCTCCGCCCAATGCGGCTACCATTTTGTTGGGTATATCGGCAATGGCACCGTATCCTTCGAATACCCCCTGATCGGATGCGGGGTTGTTTTTTTGCTGCATTTCGGTCGGGAAAGCGCCGGGCTCCAACAGGGCCACATCAATGCCTAAACGCTTTACCTCGTAATGCAGGCCCTCGCTTATTCCTTCCAGCGCAAATTTGGAGGCCGCATACACGGTAGCGAACGGGAACGATACCCGCCCGAAACCGCTGGTCACGTTAATGATCAGTCCGTCGGCCTGTTTGCGCATGGCGGGCAGCACCTGTTTGATCAGTCGCCAGGGCGCGTAAACGTTGATGTCAAAAGTGGTATGCACATCGGCAGTAGTAAAGCTCTCGGCCACACCAGTCATGCCGTAACCGGCGTTGTTTACCAATACATCGATAGTGCCTTCTTTGACCAAAATGGATTCAACGGCCTGTTTTACGCTCTGCTCGTCGGTCAGGGTAACGTCCAATACGGTCACGTTCTCCACGGCCGCAAGGGCCTGGGCTTTATCGGCATTACGGCCATCGGTATCGCGCATAGTGGCGTATACCTGATGTCCCGCGGCAGCTACGCTATGGGCGGCAAGCCAGCCAAAACCACTATTTGTTCCCGTTATTAATACGATCTTTTTGCTCATCTTTTTTACTTTTACATGAATAAGCAAAGGTTGAAAACGGCAACAACAAAGCATTTATCATTTGGTAAAAAGCGCCGCTAACGGATATTCCGGCGTATCCGGCTGAGCGATTGCTGGGTGATGCCCAGGTATGAGGCCACGTATGAAAGAGGGATGCGGTTGATCATGTTGGGAAACGCCTCAATGAACGAAAGATAACGCGTGGTGGCATCTTCTGAAACCAGCGGACTGCGCCGTTCCATGGCCAACGTAAGGCACTTTTTTACCATGTTGGCCTTCATCATTTCCCAGCCCACAATGGTGTCGGATATCTGGTCCCAGTTCTTTTTGTTGAAAACCAGAACCTTGCAGTCGGTTACGGCCTGCACATATTCGGACGCTACGATCTGCGATTCGAACTTTTGATTATCGACCACAAAGTTGCCTTCGTCCACAAAATAATTGGTGATTTCCTCGCCCTTGTTGTTGTAATAACAAAAGCGGAACACGCCTTCCAGCACGAACGCCACATACCGGGGCACCTTCCCGGCTTCCGAGAGGTAGTCGTCTTTTTTGAATTCAAGCATTTCAACCTTGCTTAGCAAAAACTCGATCTGCTGTTTGTTCAGGTCACCAAATTGCAGGATAAGATTTATGAGTGCTTCCATCACCTAAAAATAGTACACATGGGGGGGCATCCATTTATCATATGGTAAAAAATGAGGCAAGCCGGGCACATAACGATAGACAATGGAAGGCATAAGGACTGCCGTGACAGAGAGTCATTCAGATTTATTGGTAAGGGCTTGTAGTTTTAGATAAGTTACATAAGACGTAACAAGTATGGTCAAGACAATAAGGGGAGCGATGAAAACGGAAGCCGGATCGCCAATAGCAACGTGTGCAATGAGCGCAGACACGAAACTAATTGATAAACCAGTGTAAGCGACTTCTTTCGCTAAACGAAAAGGTATCCAAAGGGCGATAGCGGCAAGGCCTTTCGCGATTCCCAATTCTACCCTAAAGTAATCGGGAAAACCCAAATGTTGAAATCCCGCTTTTGTTGCTGGATTTACCAAATACGCATAGGTTGACAACGCCATTGCCAACGACAGCAATCCTGTCGAAACGTAGTAAGTGATTTTTATTTTATTCATAATAATAGCTTTTAATCAATAACAATACTTTCAAGACCTTTTTGCAACGCAGTTTCTTGAAGACCTGGAATTCTTTGTCCTTCCACACGAAACGTAGTAATGTCGGTAATGCCAAGAAAACCGAGTATGAATTTCAGATATGGGCTAACGAAATCAAACGACTGCATTACGCCTTGAGAATACACGCCGCTTGAAGCGATTGCGATATATGCTTTTTTGTTTTTCAAAAGGCCTTCAGGCATTCCGTCCTCTTTATAGCTAAAAGTTATTCCTGGTCTTGCAATGTGATCTAGATAGGCTTTTAATGTGGACGTTATCGCAAAGTTGTAAAATGGCGCACCAACAACATAGATATCCGCTTCTCGCATTTCCGCAATAGCTTCGTCTGAAATCTTTATCGCTTTTATTTGTTCAGGTGTGTGATTTTCGGCAGGCGTAAACCACGAACCAATTTGCAGTCCATCTAAATGTGGAAAGGATTCTTTTGCCAAATCTCTTTCTTTGACAAAACTGTTAGGGTATTTCGCTTGAATTTTCTCAATGATTACATTACCCAATTGTTTGCTGACTGAAGCCTCACCTTGTGGGCTTGTAATAATATGTAATACTTTTTTGCTCATTATTTTTTGTTTTTTAATGAAGCAAAATTACCTATGTTTGCTAACTAATAATTAGTAGTAAACAAAAGGTTAGTAGTAATATTTAGGTTACCTTATAAGATATGAAAGAAAGAACGCTGTATTCAGAAGAGCAATGCACGAGTCACATCAACGGAGTTGAAGACGCGCTGTATGTGGTAGGTGGTAAATGGAAATTGAGAATTGTTATTGCATTGGTCGGCGGACACACACGTTTCAACGAATTGCAACGAATAGTTAATGGCATTTCGGCAAGAGTGCTTTCCAATGAGTTAAAGCAATTAGAGTTAAACGGATTACTAAAACGGATGGTGCAAGCTGACCAAACCCCCGTCGTGGTAGAATACGTTCCTACGGAATATGCAAAAACACTCAAAGACGTTTTTGCTGTATTAGCAGACTGGGGACAAAAACATAAAAAGAAAATTACCGCTAAATGATAATATTTAGTCTCGACGGGCAACCGGCTGACATCACCGTACGGTTGTCAAACAGAAATTAACCAGCATTCAACGGCCCGTTTACCTGCTCATGGGGAGAATGGCTGAACCCGAAGAAGTTGCTGACCTGGCAGTCTTCGGAAGCTGTTTGACCATATCAGTTGAAGGACTGCCGAAAATCCAATGGGCTTTGTTTGGTCTTGCTTTTAAATAGTTTATTGAAAGACTGAGGATGCTCGAAACCCAGCTGATAGGCGATCTCACTGACAGACATCGTCGTTGTAGATAATTTTTCTTTGGCCTTCTCGATCAGTTTTTCGTGGATGATCTGCTGCATCGTCTGGCCGGTCAGTTGTTTCAGCAGGCTACTTAAATACTTTGAGGATATGTCCAAAGCATCGGCAAAGTATGCTACGGTTGGCAGTCCTTCGGAAAGCAGGGCTTCGTTGTTTAAATAGGTTGTTACGATCTCTTCGACCTGGTTTAGGACCTGGTGGTTGGTGATCTTTCGGGTGATGAACTGACGCTGGTAAAAGCGCTCGGCGTATTTGAGCAAGGTCTCCAGGTGCGAGATAATAATGTCCTGGCTGAATTTATCCATATTGGAATAATATTCAGCTTTAATGTTTTCGATCAGGTCATTGATCACTATTTCTTCCTTGTCTGAGAGGAATAGCGCTTCACTGGTGGCATAGCTAAAGTATTCGTACCGCTTGATCTTGGCAGCAAGCGATGTGTTCCAAAGAAAGTCGGGGTGTACGAATAGCATCCAGCCCTCCAGAGCCTCGGGTACACCATTCTCTTCGCCGCGCAAGATCTGGCCGGGAGACAAAAAGGCCATGAGCCCTTCATCAAAGTCGTATTTCTGTTGCCCGTAATGTAAGCCGTCACACCCTCTTTTCATAGATATTACATACAAATCGAAAATGACCGCCTCTATACCTGTATCATTCTTCAGGCCTTTCAGGTCGACGATGCTGATCAGCGGGTGATGGGGTTTAGGGAGCCTCATCAAACGGTGTATCTCCGTGATGGAGCTGATCCGGTAGGGTTTGCTGTTTGCCATCCTGTGAGCTATTTAAATTTAAACGGATACCATCATCTTAACGGACTCGGGATTGTTTTTGTAATTCAGGGTATCCCAGGCGTGTCTGAAACTGAGCGATACCGAAATGAGCAGCAGCAGCGCGGAAGCTATGTTTTTGATCATGGTTCATATCTGATATTTATGATTGATTATTCAGTTTTTTGAATTTCTCAAATTCCCTGTGTCCGATTTTTATCAATTGATTGGGCATCAAGCGGCTTAAAAATTTGATCACATTCACCAGCAGTGGCTTAATCTCGGGTGTGTCGTTCAAAAGTCCTTTGATGGCTACACCGACGAGTTTATCCACATCCATCATTTGGCTGGGATTAGGTGGCAGCACCCAATCATTCTGAAGATTGGTGTTCACGCCCGGAGGGACCAGTTCGAATACCTTGACACTGGTTTTGTTTAATTGCAGGCGAAGGGCAAGGGAGTAAGCATGAACCCCTGCTTTTGAAGCGCTGTAAACCGGAGCCGTTGAGTAAGGCATAAAAGCAATGGCAGAGGAAACATTCACAATCGCCGCAGAAGGTCTGCTGATCAGGTGCGGTAGAAATTGATGAACCATCCGGATCGTTCCCGTAAGATTGATATCTATCTCACGGGTTATGTTTTCGAGGTCCTTACTGGCGTCCTGAATGTCGAGCAACCGCATTTCACCTGCATTGTTAACGATCATATTCAGATCAGGAAATTGTTGTGTTACCTCTTTATACAGGCGCTCAATATCCTGCGGATCGCTTACATCGCTCTGAAAGGCGTGTATTTTGGGGAAACGCCTTTTGGTATCATTCAAGGCGTCTTGTTTACGACCTGTGACGATGATTGTTGACCCTTGCCGGGTAAGTTGCCTGACAAGTTCCAAACCTATACCGCTGGTTCCTCCTGTGATCAGGATGGTGCTATTCTTTAAGTCCATATTTTTCTTGCTGTTGTTGATGCAAAGTTCAGCAAATGTCAATTAGCGGATGTATCCAAAAGTCGCCAGGTTGTAGTGAAAAGGAAGATTAAGAGCTTCTGTTTCCATCCGTCGATGTCCAGGTTCGGGATTGCTGCTGATTTTGCCTTGATAATTAATGAGACAATAGGCTGCTCAGGCAGATCATATTCCTTTTGGCTACATCAAAAGGCGTTTAGGCTAATTCCGCTTTTTATTCCTGCTGCAATTTTGTGCAAACGAAATCAGGATAAAATGAAACAAAGAAGCAAGATGAAGCTCCATGTGCTGACCCTACTTTTCAGTATTGCGAGCTTGGCGTCATTCGCGCAGGCGACAGGGAATTTCAAAGGTAAAATTTTGTATCAATCCACCAAACAGCCCGTTATCGGCGCCACTGTGCAGATCGATCATTCACAATTCGGGGCGACCACCGATACATCGGGGATATTTACACTCAATAATATCCCAGCCGGTACTTATGCGGTAACGATTTCTTATATCGGTTTTCAGACCAAGAATATCAGTGAAGTAGTCATCACACCGGGTAAAACCTATTATTCCGAATTAGAAATCCTGGAAGCGGTGGCCAACTTAAACGAGGCGACGGTCCGCGCATTTAAGGGAGAAAACAATCTTTTGACTCCAGTCTCCACTTTTTCCTATTCGAGGGAAGAAATTTTCAGAAATCCGGGTGCCCAAGGCGACATTATGCGGGCTTTGGGAAGCCTGCCGGGTGTGGTAAGCAGCGGGGCCCAATTTTCTGCTATCGCCGCAAGAGGGCAGGGGACTCAGGACAACGTTTACATGGTCGATGATATACCGATGTTCAACTTGTCGCATTTGGAGGCGGAGGGTTTCAACTCTGGTTTTAACGACCCTAATGGCGGACGGTTTAGCATTTTTGCACCCAGGATCATTGATAACGTACAATTTCAGAATGGCGGCTTCGATGCGGTGTATGGCCGAAAATCTTCGTCCTATCTCGCGCTTGGCATCAAGGAAGGGAATAAAGAAACCTGGTCATTTGCCGGACAGTTCGATTTGCTGGGGGCTACTTTGATTGCCGATGGCCCGATCTCTAAAAAGACAAGTGTATTCGCCTCGGGAAGGTATCAGAATTTTGCATTGCTGCAAAGGGTTTTGGATCTGCAAAATCCGGTGAGTATCGGCTTTGGCGATTACCTGATTAAAACGACAACAGAGCTCAATGCAAAAAATAAACTTTCATTTATTGCCATGTATAATCCGGAAAGGCCAAGGCGGAGCATTGAAGATATCGATCCAAACTACAATATTAATGATGACAACAGTGGCGGCACGATGCTCTTTAATCACAGGGGTAGCAAGACGCTGGTCGGACTGAATCTGAGGACCCTGATCGATAGCAAAAGTTACATCAAGAACGTCCTTTATTTCCGTACATCGAGGGTGGATAACAACTTTGGCAATTTCACGCCATCCCTGAATGAAGAAGGCATGGTCCTGAACCCAAGACATGGCAGATACGAAGACGATCTCAGGCGGATCAAGAACAACCAGGCAGAAATGGGTTACCGCTCGGTTTATACCAAACGCTTCAATAAAGTCACCTTTACCGCAGGGATAGATGCGGCCATGGTAAACCTGGATTATGAACGGGCCCTTAAACGGGTAGATACGGTCTACACTTTCCGCCGTACCGATCCAAGACCAGGTGCTGGCCAGTATTATCAGATACTGAATCCGGCACAGTACAATTCAGATTTCGATAACAGTGCCTTCAATGGTTCGGGCTACGTAGCGGTATCATGGAAAATTGCTGATGGCTTTACCCTGAACCCAAGCATTCGCTACGATTACACGGGCTTCACAGAGCAGCATACCGTTTCGCCAAGGCTGAGCGGGAGCATTCTGTTGGGGGATAAACAGAGCGTCAATTTTGCTTCCGGTATCTACTTTCAGGATGCTGCTTTCTCCGATCTGGCAGGTCAGAGCGCTGCCAATAAGCTGAAAAATGAACGGACTTTTCAAAACATTGTAGGCTACAAATACCAATTTTCAGGCGATCTGAAACTGGTCGTGGAAGGTTGGCATAAACAGTTCGACGACGTGGTTGTCCAGCCCAACCGGGTGCAGAGCTACCTTAATAATAATGGCACGGGTTACGCATACGGCGCTGACGTGAGCCTTACCAAAAGACTTTCACAAAGCTGGTACGGTACTGTCAGCTACTCATATATGGAAAGCAAACGGGATGATCATAACGGTCAAGGCCGATACGACTACACCTTTAGCGTACCACACAACTTTTCATTGCTAGGCAGCTACAAGCCTAATAACAAATGGATCTTCTCAGGTAAATTCCGGTACAGTACCGGCCGTCCTGCCGATGTGTATACCCTTCACTCCAATGTGCTCGGCGATCCTGATATGCTGCGTTATTCGCAGGAAATCACGGAGATTAATGGCAGAAGACTACCTGATTATGTCAGCCTGGACGTTCGCGTCGATTACAATGTGCCTTTGAAAAGAGGAATGTTCTCCGCTTTCGTAGACCTTGCTAACATCAACAACCAGTTTAATGTGAATTCCGAGGTATTCATTCCCAATACCGGAAACGTGTACAGGGTCGGCCTGGGGATGTTTCCAACATTTGGGGTAAGGGTTGAACTATAAATAACATGCCTATATACGTGGTTGGAGAAAAGTTACCCTTTTAGCGACCTTACTATTTGTAAGCATTGTGTTACACACTTGCCGCCCTGCCACTCGCGCGCATCTCTGATAGGGGTGGTGCAAAAAAAGTACTGGTTTGTTGTATCGCAAACAAAAAAATAGCTGGCATTTGATTTACCATTAATTGTATTTATAAAATCTCTCCAATGAAAATAGTAAGTGTGATACTTATTCTGGCATCCGCATTTTTGAGCGTCAAACATGGCTGGGATGCGTTTCAGCCGCCAAGTCCGGAGCAGGCAAAAATGATGGGCAACCTGGGCGTTACCGAGTCTATCATGCCGTATTTCGGCGTGTTTTCAATCATCATTGGCTTGATGTTGTTATTTCCGCAAACCTTTTTTCTTGGTAATGTACTTAATGCCGTTACCATTGTTCTGATCATGGCTTTGTCTTTACGAGCGGGCGACTTTAAAACCGCTTTGATGGAAATCCCTTTTCTGGCCTTGCCTTTGTTATTGATCTGGTTCAGATATCCTTTCAAATTCTAAGAAAAATATGATGAATGCACCGATTAGAATAAGTTCCATCTCTCAGGCCCATAAGATGCAGGGGTTCGCACCGCCGCCGCATCCCATGATCAGCATTATCGAATGCGGCCAGCTAAAAGACAGTCCTGGCATGAGCGTCGTGCTGGATTTTTATATGATTTCGATCAAACGGAATTGTAACAACCTGATATATGGGCAGCAGAAATACGATTTTGACGAGGGCTTTATGGCCTTTGTGGGACCTAACCAAATTTTAAGCGGGCAAGAGCATGCCCCCGGGTATGAACCCAAAGGATGGATGCTGTTTGTGCACCCAGATTTCTTCTGGGGAACACCGCTTGCCAAAAAGATTAAGCAGTACGAATTTTTTAATTACTCGGTAAAGGAAGCCTTGTTTTTATCGGACAAAGAGGAAAAGGTGATGAACGAAATCGTTGCAAATATTATCCACGAATGCAACGGGAATATCGACCCGTTCACCCAGAACATCATCGTATCGTACTTGGAGACCCTGCTCAATTACTCTGAACGCTTTTACCAGCGACAGTTCATTACCCGGAAGATCACCAACCACCAGATCCTTGATCGGCTCAATGATTTATTGAACAATTATTTTGAAAGTGATGATCTGGTGACCAACGGCTTGCCGACAGTAGAGTTTATTTCCGAGGCGCTTCACGTTTCACCAGGTTATTTGAGGAGTTTGCTTAAAAATTTGACCGGACTAAGCACGCAACAGCACATTCACGAAAAGCTGATTGATAAGGCCAAGGAAAAACTGTCTACGACCACCTTGTCGGTCAGCGAGATTGCCTATGGCCTGGGCTTTGAGCACCCGCAATCGTTCAACAAGCTTTTTAAGAGCAAAACCAAAGTTTCTCCTTTGGAATTCAGGGCGTCGTTCAACTGATGATCTTTGATGAGACGCCAATGTGAATTACAGACTGAATTTCTATGTTGGATCTTTCTGCTTTTGCTGCTGACGGGCTGCGGCAGCTTCGAATTTAGTCCCAACCAGGTCAGCGACAAGGACTCGCCCAGAGATCTGAATTCGAAAAATCTGATCAAGCTATTTGCTAACCCGACCGACGATACGGTAACTGTTGTTTTCGTCGGTGATTCGCAGCGCTGGTATGATGAACTCGACCGGTTTGTAGAAAAGGTAAATACACTGGATGATGTCGACCTGGTTCTCCTTGCAGGCGACGTCTCGGATTTTGGCCTTTTACAGGAGTTTGAGTGGGTGACTGGCCGGTTGGGCCATTTGAAAAAACCATACATCGGCGTAGTCGGAAACCACGACCTGATTGCGAATGGCGAGAAAGTATTTACAAGAATGTTTGGACCGACCGATTTCTCGTTCGTATATGACAGCGTCAAATTTATCTGTCATAATACAAATAGCCTGGAATACTCAAATCGTAAAGTACCGGACATGACCTGGCTTTCCCGGGAATTGTCCGGTACAGAAGATGCTGCGTATATTGTGACCGTTTCTCATGTCCCACCATTCAGCCCGCTGGAATTTGATCGTGAGCTGGCTGAGTCGTACCCATTATTATTAAGCCGAACGCCAAAAATGTTGCTGTCACTTCATGGGCATGTTCACCAGCATCTGGATTTTTACCCATTTGAGGATGGTATCAGGTATATGACCAGCTATGCTTTTAACCAGAATGCTTTTGTACTGCTTAAAATGGTAAACGGAAGAGTCTTCAAATCGATAGTGGGATACTAGAATGAAACCGAAAGTATGGGTAATGCTTGCGCTGCTGATCGGATCAGCAGATCGGAATTGCTGTGCGCAATTTCTGAAAAATTTAGTACCTGATCACTTAGGGGTTCAATATGCAGGGAGCATCGGGTGGGTCAGTGTGGGCACCGGTTACGACTTATTTCGCAGCCGGATACGGACCGGCCTGCATTACGGCTATTTACCCAAGGATTTTGGTGGGGAGTTGCACATACTTTCCGCCTCGGTTTATTGCCAGCCATTGAAGATAAAGGTGGCCAAAGCCTTTACTATTCATCCGCTGGATATTGGAATAAAATCCGCGTACCATTTTGGCGACCAGTTTTATCTCAACTGGCCCGAACGCTTTCCCCGGGGTTATTATTGGTGGAAGTCTGCGCTCCGGCTTCATTTGGCCACAGAGTCCTCTGTTACCCGTGAATTGAAAAACGCAGGTAGCATAAAAGCGGTAACCGGATATATCGAGTTAAATACCAATGATCTGTATCTGGTCAGCTATGTGCTCAATCCAACGGTACTGGCAATCACAGATATCATCAAGATTGGATGTGGGATCAGGATCCATTTTTAAAGCCATCCGTTTTGGCTACAACAAAAGGTGTTTAGACTAATTGCGCCAACTGTATATACAGCACTTTTGTATCGTTCCCGCGACCGGCGAAGTTGAAGAAGTCGCGACCGCACACACCTTGTTGCCATAGTCTCACGAAGTGCTTTTAAAAGTCGATGAAATCTTTACTTTAAAAACATGAAAATAGCGCTCAAAATTAATACCGAAGCCAGCACATTTGAAGCGGATCCTGATATGCCTCTCTTGTGGCTTATCAGGGACGAAGCGAAGTTAAAAGGAACCAAGTTTGGGTGTGGTAAAGGAATATGCGGCGCTTGTTCGGTTCATATAGACGGAGAATTGGTTCGCTCATGCCTGTATCCGGCACATATGGCCCATGAAAAAGCGGTGACCACCATTGAGGGTTTGTCAAAGGGGCAGGATCGCCTGCACTTCGTACAGCAGGCATGGTTGGAAGTGCAGGTGCCGCAATGTGGATATTGTCAACCCGGATTTATGATGGCTGCTGCCGATTTTCTGAAAAGACACAAAAACCCTACGGAAGAAGATATTCAAAACAGCATTTCCAACATTTGCCGTTGCGGGACCTATCCGCGCATTATCAAAGCGATTCTCCTGGCTGCCCAAACAAAAAATCATGAAAGTATCGACTGAAAAGCCAAAAAAGGGATTTTCCAGAAGGAAATTTCTGGCCCGTTCCGGTGCAACAATACTCGGGTCGGTTGCCTTACTTTATTTTGGACGGTCCAGAGTTCGCGGTGCGCTGAGCAATTTGGCCGCTGGTATGAAGTTTGACTCCGGCGTCACTGATTTTGATCCGACGGTGTGGTTTGAGGTTAATGCCGACAATACCATCACATTGAAGTCTCCGAAAGTAGAAATGGGGCAGGGTATTTTTACAGGTTTTGCTATCCTGGCGGCCGAAGAACTCGATGTAGACTTTGCCGGTATCAAGGTCGTTCATGCATCGACGTTATCGGGCCCGCAAAGCACCGCGAGCACCGGAATGAGCAACAGCACCGCTTCTTTGTACACTGGTATCAGAGAAGTGGCTGCCACATTGCGGGAAACCTTAAAACTGGCCGCATCGAAGTTATGGGGCGTTCCAATAACCACTTTGCAAACTGCCGATGGTGTGATCACATCCGGAAGCCATCGGGCGACTTATGCAGAAATAGCGCAGCAAACCAAAAAATGGAAGCTGGCTCAAACTCCTGCTTTACGTCCGGCATCCACTTTTAAACTGATCGGTAAGGAGCACAAACGGGTCGATGCCGAGGAAAAAGTATTGGGCAAAGCAGTTTATGGAATTGATACGGACATTCCCGGAATGCTTTACGGTTCCGTTTTGTATTGTCCGTACTTTGGCGGTGAGGTAAAAACGGCGGATACCTCGCGTGCCTCAGATAGCCCTGGCGTCTTAAAGATTGTTCAGGATAAGCAGTGGATTGGTGTGGTGGCGAGAACAAGGTATGCAGCGGAGCAAGCTGTCTCAAAAATTGAAGTCTCCTGGGCTTTTGAACCAAATTATTCAACAAGGGACGCAATTGAGGCTATTACGGTAGGCAATGGAGTGGCAGTAGTTATGCAAGACGAAGGCGATGCTACGGTCGACTCAAAAAGTGAACGGATGATCGGTGAGTACCGGACCCCGCTTGGCTATCATGCGTCCATGGAACCCAGTGTAATGATTGCAGATGTATCTGGCGAAACCGTAACATTATATGCCTCTACACAGAATTCAGCTTTCATGCGCGAAACTATTGCCGCTGAAACTGATTTCAAAGAGGAAAATATTGAAATTATTCCAAGATTCATCGGAGGAGGATTTGGACGTAGGGGATACAAACACAATGGAATTGAGGCTGTCAAACTTTCCAAAGCTGCGGGTAAGCCGGTACACCTGCTTTATACCAGGCAACAGGAATTTCAAAACGGACATGTAAGGCCCAACACGCATCATATCATTCACGGCCAATTGGATACAAACGGTAAAGTTTCGGTTTTACAACATGAATTTGCGACTGGCTCTATGGCATTCTTAGCTGTTCCCATCGCAAAAACCATCATTGGAGCCGACTTCCCGGCGGCGGGTCACGGAGCCAGGATTCCCTATACCATTCCAAACAAAACCACCAAAATATGGGGCGGTGATCTCCCTTTTCAGACCGGTTTGTGGCGGGGTGTAGGCATGTTTGCCAATACATTTGCTATGGAAAGCTTTATGGATGAAATGGCAGAGAGGGCAGGCGTTGACCCCTTAAAATTTAGAATTGAACATTGCGGCAACACTGAACTGCTGCAACGCCGTAAAAAGTTGTTATTGAAGCTTGGAGAAGAGGGCGGATGGAATACACCTAAAACTGATTCGCTTGGTCGGGGCATAGCGGTCTGTGAGGACCGGGGTACCATATCGGCGGCGTTGGTTGAGGTACAAATTATAGATAAAAAAATAAAGGTCACAAGAGTCGTCCAAGCCATTGATGCGGGAATAATCGTAAATCCAAACGGTGTCAGACAGCAGGTAGAGGGAGCCACGATCATGGCCATCAGCGCTGCCATTTATGAAGAGGCTACGATTGAAAACAGTCAGTTTGTGCAAACAAATTTTGTTGATTATCAGGTAGCTACGCTCAGGGATACGCCTCAAATCGAGGTGATCATCCAGGGAAGTCTGGAATTGCCCTCTGGTGTGGGAGAACCTCCAATTTCGCCTGTGGCGCCCGCTATTGCTAATGCTATTTACAATCTATCCGGGATACGTCTAAGATCGCTTCCATTGCAGGCCGCATTGGAGGCTCATTACCGGGATTCAGAAAAATAGAATAGTTAATCAACACTAATCTGATGGCAATGGAGTGATTAGCTCTCCAGGTTTCCTGGTGGCTTTGTGTAGGTACAGTTAAAATAAAGGTGGGAGTTTATGACTTCCACCTTTATAGTTGATTTAGTCATTGACAGCAAAGCATCAACGCCTATAAAAACTCCGTTATTTTGCCCTTTGCGGAAGCATGTTCCGGTAGTAGCGACTTTCAGTTAAACAATTGAACAAACTTCTGATATCCAGGCTGCATCATCGGCGGGTAAATCACTTGACCGTAGAGACAATACGTTCCTGCAACGGAAGGGGCACGCGACGATTGTCCAGCATTATAATGTGGTGAACCCTTTTCTTGTCGTCATGAGCTGGAAAAAGGAATGGCTAAATTAACCATTCCCATTTATCCTGTAATTCTCAACGACTGTATCAAATCATCAACTATTTCCAGGTGATAGCTCAATATAATAGGGCTTCCGTCAAATTTTCCCGAAGCCTCCGCCTTTAAAATGCTTTCCGTTCCTTTTTCTTTATAGCTGACAGGCTGCATGGTAGCCTCGTATCGCGCGTTGGCATCCGCAATCCAAAGTTCTATCTCTTTCCGTCCTGTGCGTTTTGCCTTCATCATAGACTACGGCTGTTTCAGAAAAACAATTTGAGTAAGCAACGCTATCAAAGGCGTTTTGTGTCTTTACTAAGTCTGATACTACCTTCGGTAAGTTCATATTTTTTATGTAAGGATATTAAATGGTTGGTACTGTGCCGCCGTCAATGACAAAATTTGTTCCTGTTAAATAATTGGCTCTTGGTGAAACCAAAAAGCCAACCAATTCGGCTACTTCTTCCGGTTTGGCGGGCCTGCCGTAAGGTATCCCACCCAATGCATCTACGACACCTTGCTGAGCTTCTTCAACAGTACTATTAGCGTTTCTTGCGATCTCGCCCAACCAGGCTATCGATGCAGTAGTATTTATCCATCCTGGTGAAACAGTCAGCACGCGGACACCTTTTGGCGTAACTTCATTCGATAAGCTTTTACTGTAATTGATCAACCCTGCTTTTGCAGCTGCATATGGCAACGTAGAATCGTACAGCGGCAATATGGCTTGTATGGAAGCTATGTGAATAATAACACCGCTTTTCCGATCGATCATTTGCGGCAAAAATCCTCTGTCAAGCCGGACAGGAGCAAGTAAATTAGCTTGCAGAGTTGATATCCAATCCTGATCATTCAATGCTGAAAAACCACCGGCGGGTGTTGATGAACCACCCAGATTGTTTACAAGGATATCCAGCCTACCATAAGTTGATAGCACCTCGCTTATCACCTTTTGTGATCCTTCTGCCTTACTTAAATCCGAAGGAATGAAATGAAAATTGCTGTTTTCCTGTTCCGGTGCGTTTCTTGCGGTAATAATAACCGTTGCACCAGCTTGTACAAGCCTTTCTGCAATTGCCTTTCCGGCCCCTTTTGTACCTCCTGTTACCAAGGCGATCTTGCCTGATAGCTCATTGTTGAACTTAAACTGTTCCATCTATTGTCCTACTTTTAAGAATTGATTATAGGACAAAATTGACGTATAAAAGAAGTTGAGACAAGTACGGCATTACGATTCATATAGGGATAAATTATTCTCCTATTGTCCAAATCGGAACATACGCTTATGTTTGCATTATGTATGAGAGAAAAACGATACCGAACTTGAATTGTGGACTTGATCTGATAGGTGAGGTCCTTTACGGCAAATGGAAAATCCGTTTGCTGTGGTTTATCAATGAGGGTCATAAACGCCCAAGCGAATTGCAGCGCAAAATCCCCGACGCTTCA
This sequence comes from Dyadobacter sp. 22481, assembly GCF_052044875.1. NCBI lineage: Bacteria > Pseudomonadati > Bacteroidota > Cytophagia > Cytophagales > Spirosomataceae > Dyadobacter > Dyadobacter sp. 22481. The sequence continues at coordinate 171,581 of NZ_JBQENV010000005.1, read as the reverse complement.
CGCAGGGTTTTGAATATTCAGTTGAAAGAATTGGAGGAACATGAACTGATTACGAGAAAAATTTATCCCGTTGTACCGCCAAAAGTAGAATACAGCCTTACCGATTTTGGTAAGACGATGATCCCTGTGATTGCCGCATTAGGGCAATGGAGTAATGAACATGAAGACCGTTTACGGGATGTAATTTTAAGACATGCTGTAAATTCCGATTTGGACGTACCCATAGTAAGTTAATCTGTATATCAGTACAATAGCTCTAATCTTTGAGTTTCTATACTACGAGGTATGTATATGTGGACAGACTTGAAGTAGGCAATAATCTTCTTCGCTAAACGATCTATTTATTTTTTAAAGTTAATGCAACCAACTATTTGTTAGCAGCGGACGGTCCCGTTTTTTTCAATTAACTCGGTTGGCCTAAGGCCAAATGTTTTTTGAAGGTGAATGAGAAGTGCGACAGATTTTCAAAACCGACTTCCAGATAAATTTCCGAAGGCCGCATCTCCCTTTTTGAAATCAGATAATGTGCTTGCTCCAAATGCTTGTGTTAAAACCACTTTTCGGGCGTCGTTTCAAAAATCTTTGTAAAATCCCGTTTGAGTGTCGACAGGCTGCGACCCGTGAGTTGGGGCATCCAATGGCAGCCTGATTACTACCAGACAGTTTATGGCTATTTCCAGGCTGCCGTTGCGAAAAAAGCCCCGGATAATTCATCATCGAGAATGCCAAGCTGTTGTCCGCTTTCTAAGGCCATTGATCAATTAAATCTGCATCTACGTAAATCATTTTTGGGGGGTAACCAAAAACAGTGCTGTTTTAGTGCCAAATCAGGACACCAAATGAAGCTGTCTAAAAAAATACCGACCCTCATCTTGTCACTAGGACTGACTGTGCTTAGCTCCGTCTGGATTGCCGGGAATGCCCAGGGTGATCACCCCGCCAAAGGCGAACTGGTGACCCAAAATTTGATTTCAGAGATATTGAAGGAGAACAAGATCGGTATAAATCCCGAACGAAACCTGAAAGTATATCTCCCAACGGGCTACCACAGTTCTACCAGACGTTACCCGGTTGTGTATTTGCTTCACAATATCTTCTGGAACAATGACCGCATGTTTGAGGATGGACGGATTATGGAGCTGATCGACAGTGCTTTCGGTAGTGGTCTTGTCGGGGAGTTTATTCTGGTCGCCCCAGACTATCGCACGGTAACTACCGGAAGCATTTACGATAATTCGCCGGTAAGCGGCCGGTGGTTGGATTACACGACCGAGGAAGTCATACCACTGATCGACCGAAAATTCCGGACAATCGCCAAAAGTGAAAGCAGGGCTGTGATCGGCGAGATGATGGGCGGCAGAGGTGCTTTGAAGTTTGCGATGGCGCGACCGGATGTGTTTGGCTTGGTCTACGCAATGCACCCTGTCGCAACCGGCATGGGTGAGCTTCCATGGAGTTATTCACAGATCGACTGGAAAAAGATTTATGATCAAAAAACAACTTCGCCGGCAAGCCTGGACGGAATTGCACAAATCTTTGTTGCTGTCTGCCAGACTTATCTTCCCAACCCTGACCGACCGCCATACTATTGTGACTTTTTTATGCAGCCCGAAGGGAATACGTTCATACCCAATCCTATTAATATGGCCAAGGCAAGGCGCGGCTTTATCATTGGGGAGTCGTTGGATGAATACACAGATAACCTGAAAAAGCTCCGAGGGCTGGCCTTTGATTGGGGAAGGTTTGATGCCATCTACGCACATGTGGATTCCAATCGTGAGCTCAGCAGAAAATTGCAGGACCTGGGTATTACCCATCAGGCGGAAGAGTATGCCGGCGGGCCGAACGAAAATACGTGGAGCCAGGGGGGGAGGTTTTATCAACGCGTGTTGCCTTTTTTGGCGGCCAAAATGGACTTTGGGGAGAAATAGTAGGAGCGTTTGTATCGAACCGAAATCAAATTGATTCATTTCATTCGGAATTCGCATGGAGAGAGTCTGTGTGAAAGCCGAATCTTGGTCGGAAAACAGATTCTGTAAGGCTAACATAAGTGAGCACAAAAAGCATATTTTTCTATCCAATGAACTGGGTGAAGTCGGAACTGTTCGGAATTTCCGAACAGTTCCGACTATAAGCAACGAAGTGTTGACATGCCAACAAAAAATCTCGTCACCAGCATACTATCGATGCATTTGATCAAGCTTTTTTAGAGAACTAACTAGGTATTCTGAAGCTGTTTGAGCCGGCCCTGATAAGCCTGCAGGTAATTTCGTTTTGTTGTCTGGTCAAGGAATGATGCAAAAATTAACTGCTCCACTTGTTCGGATCCGCTGAGCATACGTGAAACTATTCCGTCCAATACTTTCGAATTAATTCCTGCTATCCGAGCTAGTAAGACAAATTGCTGTATCACCGTACCCTGGGCTAGTTTTTTGGGTAAAAGGCCGTCGTCCAGTGCAAAATCTTTATCGCCGATATGTATACGGCTATTGAGCAAATCATAAGCTGGACTCAAACGATAATCTCCCTGATCTGTTTCAAGCAATGAGAAGTTTTTGAAATGCGCATCACCGTTAGAGAATAAATAGTTGAACATTACTGTGCGGAGCAATTTTGGTGATTCGACTGTGTAGGCGGGAACAAACTTTTGCATCAGCTCAAAAATATCTAGATAATTTCCTAAATATTTATAGTGTTCTCCATGGGTTTGGGGCGTGCGTCCCGCCAGTGATGCAAAATCATCTTGCGCACGTTTCCTGCCATCAGCAAGCCTGTCAAATCGTTTCGTAATGTAGGCCTGGGCTCCGTCCGCAAAAAAGATCAATGCGTTCTCCGCTGTTTCGATACCATAAACCTGCCTGGCGATCTGCATAGTCAGATGTTCGTTGGCCGGCATCTGATCTGGCCGGCGACCGGCGGACGGTATCGGCTTTAAAATATAAGTTCCTTGCTCACCTTCTTCGATCAATCGTAGCTTATTCTTATCAAGGGTTACAGAAAACTTTTCCTGAACACCCGATATTGAGATCCGCTTGCGGTTTTCTTCAAAAAGTTCATCGGTATCTTGATTGGTCGTCGGCGAACGATAACTCAGGATATGGCTTACACGCTTACCATCGAAGACCCGCTTTAGGCAATTTTTGCTATAAGTGTCATAGCCCGGCGCCAATGTGCCTGGGCAAAATTTAATATCCGGTAAGCTCATTGCTTTTCGATTTTAATAATTGTCACAGCTCCAATCGTGTCGCTTTTTGCAGTCGTGAGCAGCAAGCCAAAGTAGTCGTTTTGATCTATTCGGTTTAGGAGACATACCAATTGTTTATTGGAGCCTTCCGGTAACATGTTATAGAAAAAAGGGAATAAGTATTCAGACTGATAGGCTTCAATCGTTTTTGGTAAAGTCAGACTGATAGCAGGTTTCGAACTTTCTTCTACCCATTCTTTGTGGTACTGGAACTCAAACGTACCGTTGTCATCTTGTGATAGAATACCAGCCTCTTCTCCCCTGAAAAGAACTTTTGCAGCTCTCATGGATTAATTGTTTTTTTTACGCTTAGCGTGATTTCAAGGCCTAGGGCGTCACACAGCTTTTTCAGTGTTGATAAAGTAGGGTTGCCTCTGCCAGACTCAAATTTTTTTAAAGCGCCCAGCGCTACACCAGATAAGTCGGAAAGTGCTTTTTGCGTAACCTGCAGTGATTCCCGCCTTGCTTTGATCGCCTCTATGATAGATAAAAAGTGCATTATAGTGTTCTTTTTTGTGTAAAGGTATTGTTTTTTTGCGAGTTCTCTATAAAAAGTACATTATGATGTACTTTTGTGAAGTGAGCTGATCTGAGGTAGAGCATTAGTCGAAAAAGTACACTAAAATATACTTTTTTAAAAGGTCAAGTGGAGATCCGGCGAAACAGGATTTTTCATCACTATCAATGGCTTGCGGTTGTAGATCCTGGTGTACCAAATACCACTCTAATGTAAAGAAATTAATGAACCACGATAACTATGCTTCATTCCGCCAGGCATTACAACCCGCATTTGGTAGGTAAATAAACCTTCAGCAACAATTCCCCTGTAGGTGCCTTTCCAGAGCGTTCCGTGGCTTTCATTCCAGTAGTGGCTATCGGGATAGCTCGCCGTATATCGCGGTCCCGACAGGGAAGGATGTTTACAGACCTGAACGATGGATAGATAACGCATTGTTTTTCCCATAGCCTCGCAAAGCCTACAAAGATCTGGTTGACCAGGGATGGATCGATTCGATCGGACATCTTTATCCCGACGAAACGATTGACACTTTCTGGGACTATCTTAGAAATGCTTACCGCCGAAATGCCGGTCTAGGATTAGATCATTTACTTTTGAGTCCCCCAAATTGCTCCGCGTCTTGTCGCGGCAGGCGTAGACAAGCACGTCCGGGGTTGCGAAAAATCCAGACCATACACCTGCGTGGATTATTTTGGCGGATTTAGAAGAAAGATGCCTTTTTTTATAATGAGAACATACCACTGCCTGATGATCTTTTAAATGACGGCCCATCACAGCGTGCAATCGGAAGTAGTGATTACTTCGGATCGTCTACGAGATTAATTGGAACAATCATGAACTTACCAAGATCAATTAACCAGCTCTTTGTGCCTCAGTTGAAGCTCGCCCTGAATTCCAGGGGGGAAAAGTTTGTCTTTGATTTAAATAATTTACTAAAAGACTGCGGGTGTTCGAAACCGAGCTGGTAGGCTATTTCTCCTACTGTCAGGTCACTGAATGTAAGCACTTCTTTTGCTTTCTCGATAAGCTTGTTGTGGATGTGCTGCTGCGTATTCTGGCCGGTCAGTGCGCGGAGCATGTCGCCCAGGTAGCGGGGCGAAACGTGCAGCTGGTCAGAAAGATACTGGACGCTTGGCAGGCCTTTCAGCAAGGCAGTTTCGTCGTTGAAATAATTGTTCAGCAACTGGTCTAGCTTTTCCAGCAATGCATTGTTGATCGACTTGCGGGTGATAAACTGGCGTTTGTAAAAGCGCTGACTGTAATTCAGCATCAACTCCAACTGTGAAATCAGCACATCCTGACTCAGGTCGTCGATCGCCGTTTCGAGCTCGTCGCCGATGTGCATGGCAATGCCTTCGATGATCGACTTTTCTTTGTCGGACAAATGCAGCGACTCGGTCACCGAATAGGAGAAAAAGCCATACTGCTTGATTTTGGCGTCCAGTGGATAGTTTCTGAGGAAATCAGGGTGGACCAGCAAGGTAAATCCAAGGGTCGATTCGGCCACTTGAATGCCCGTCAGCGGCTGGCCCGGCGAGGAGAAAAACATCCCGCCTACCTGAAAATCGTAGGTGGTTTGCCCGTATCGCATCCGGCAGCCCGCCGATTCATTGTAGGTGATGTTATAAAAATCCATGGCAAAAGTATCAGCCAGCATTTCGGCCGTGATCTGCACCTTATTGAAATCGAGCAAGCTGATCAGCGGGTGCAAAGGTTGCGGCAGGCCAAATGCCCGCTGCATTTCTGCAATAGAGCGGTACACGCGCGGTTTAAGATGTTCCCTTTTCATAATCACATAATTGGCTGCCGGCGCAAATCGTTCCAACCCACGCCGGCAGACCATTTGATTTTAAACAGCGGCTAACAATTGTTTGATTGTTTGGCGAAAAGCCTCGTCGCCCTTAGCCAGGCGCTGCGCATACCATTCCTTGGCATCGTCGCCACAGACGTATCTTAATGTGTCGGTACCATCGGTAGCCGCACCGTACACCACTTCGGCGATTTGTTCGGACGTCGTCGCGGCTTTGTCAGGTGCCAGCATCGCTTTGAATTTGTTCGTCAATGCCTCATAAGCCGCGTGCGTGGCAAACACCGACTTCGTGCCGATTTCGGTCGCCACCAATCCGGGTTCGATGGTTTTAATCCCAATTCCAAACTCATTCAGCTCATAAGACAAGCTTTCAGCCCAGCCTTCCAGCGCAAATTTACTGGCATCATACATCGAGCTTACCGGGAAACCCATCAGCCCTGCCGATGAGCCGGTTGTGATAAAAAGTCCCGCTTTCCGCTCACGGAAATGGGGAATAAAGGCCTGCGTCACCCGCACGACACCGAAGAAGTTGGTGTCCATTTGTTGCACCAACTGCTCGTCGGTCATCGCTTCCAATGCGCCGAACAATCCATAACCCGCATTGTTAAACACCACATCAATATTGCCCAAAGCCAGTGTCTGCTGTGAGGTTTCGCGGATTTGCGCCAGGTTGGTTACATCGAGCGGCAGCAAGGTTACGTTATCCAGCGCATTGAGTTCCGTTTCATTTTCGGGCTTGCGCATGGTTGCGATCACCTTCCAGCCTTTGGCTGCAAATAATTTGGCCGTAGCCCTTCCTATACCTGTTGAAGCACCGGTAATAAAAATCGTCTTTGTCATCTGTCTCACTTGTTATTTTAGTAAGGCAAATTTCCGCGACGCGCGGCCGGCGCTTGTAGCAGATGTGGAAAATGTTGTAGCCGAAATGGTCTTGCGAAACACGGCCATAGTTCAGCTAGTCTTGGGAAAATTCTCCTGTGGATGGTTTGAGAGGCGTTTTGGATGATCAAAAATTAAATCCAAAACGTGATGAACGCGAAGGAACTGACAAGTGTGTATGATACCATCAAGTATCCCTTTCGATAATTTTTCGCGATAGATACTTGAGTCTCTTATGGAAAAAGATATTTGTGATGTCACAAAATGATACCAAAATATCCATCACCTCACTTCGTCAACAGACTTCTACTACCATGACATTTGCATCGCAAACGAAAGTACCAGACATATTTCGAATTATCGGCCTTTCTGAGGAAGATCTTTCGAAGGTAAGAAAGCGGTTTGGACACTCTCCAAAGGAAGTCGTCAAATTAAACCGTTGATGGCGCAATCTCCACAATCCTATTGCACAGAAGTGTCTATTGGTTGATGAGCTAGAAGCCTACCAAGCAGTTGTAAACAAAGCGAGTTACCGAAAAGGTTACCAGATGCTTTGACGTGGATTAGACCGTAATGATGGGCTTATCTTTTAAAAACCCACAATAACTACTTTTTTGAATGAAAAAAGCGACCTTTAAGTCGCTCTGGATTATCCCGCTGGGATCATACAATTCGAAGCAACAAATTGTTTATCAACTCTTTAAGGCCTGTCAAATCTTTTACTCACCTTGTCACTCACCAATTTGTGGTGGTCGGCTTGCAATTGCCTCAAAGATAGAGAATATCGTGAAGGCTTTCCTGAAATATTAACGGGTATCAAGTATGTATCGCCCATTGACCTCGCGAGATTTCTAATTTCGAGGAAATTAGGTTTATCAGGAGGACTGAAGGAAGAAGTGAGTTTACTAACTTGTGCATGTATAAGTCAAATTATCGTCCTATGAAGGTAATCACTGTTCCTTTAACTCATTCCGCTGTGCGCCGCCTTGATTATGATGTTGCCGAGCCCGGAGATTTAATAGAGATGAAATTGGAGGATGAGACATTCCATGAATTGGCTAAATGTGGCCTTTTTGATAAGATCAATGCTCTTTCAAACAAGATTATTGATGAATTCGAGGATGAAATGATAGTAGAACAATCGCAGCTGCAAGCGATACTCGAGAGCCATGTTTTTGAACCTGGCAATTATCCTGCTAGCTTGTCTGACGTTTTAGCTCGAATTGAAGCCATGTTCAAAGAAGCACTTACCAGATCTACTGGTGTATATTTCTATTTTTAGGGTTCTCGGAGACCAGGGCCTCCGTTTGAGGTGGACTTGGAATATTTATAAAAATTCTCCTGCCCGCGACTTCGGAGCGAATGGGCGGCCAGATTCAATTGTCCGACAATTGTACATCTGGCCGATTGCGGGTAAGAGGCAAACGTAGCTTTACATTGATGGTATGGCAATGACGCGTCATTCGAAATCGTCACATTAATGTTTTCAGGAGCAGGACTTCCGGGGAAAGTACAGCAACACTTTTTGTACTTGCGAAAACTTCCGTCTACTGCCCGGTCGGCTATTACATACTTACGACCAGTTTCGTTTTCGCAACAAACCAAGGGACTGGCTCACAGCCATTGCTTTCGTCATTTAGATAGGCAAGAACTTGACCGGAATTCATGTCACTGTCAAAGAGTCCATATTCGTTCAAGTTCAAGTCGAATTTGTTTGAAAATTCTCCTCCGAGATCATGACAATGAAAAGTGTGAAAGTCTCCGCTGAACTCGATACCTATATAATCAAAGCCTAAAAACTGATCATTGTTTGTTTCTTCAATGCCTTTCAGAAGTGTAAGCCGAAGTCCGATTTCCCCCATTCCGTCCGACTGAGGTTTAAATTCGTCAAGGAGGTCAGCACGCTCGCGTTCGTTAAAATACAGAGCGAATACTTTAATATCACTTAAATGAGGAAAGAACGTATTTTTGTATTCCAAAGCCGTGTCAATGTCGGTGAATACATTGATCCAACCTAATTTATGTTCATTGTGATTCTTGTCAACCCAAGCCCTGACTAAGTCGATCTCTCTGTTTGAAAGCTGGAAATTTTCTTTTGCCTCTTCTGCTTGTTCATCATTATCAGTTGTCCAGCTGTAAGACCAAATATTGACCAGATGATCATTAATACACTTACTACAAGTGTGAATCATTGCGTCGCTATATGTTCCAAAATTCATCGGAATAAGCCTTGTCAGAAAATACCCGCCTAGGTAGTGCTTTTGTTTAAGATCTATCATTCTAACTTCGATGTGTACTGCACTGCCACGGTTCTTCTTTGGATTATTGGCCGCCATTAATATACGTAAATTCGTTTGTGTTTGACGTAATCAGGTGTCTGTTTGTTTCAAGTTAGAGTGTGCAATTAGCCCAAGCATTTCGTTCAACTGCCCAAGCGATCATTTTCACGAGATTGGAATTTTCACAAACTCTCCCGCCAGCGACTTCGTAGCGTTTGAGCGGCTAGATGAGATTATGATACAATCTGACATCTGGCCAATTGCGGGTATGAGGCAATCAATAATCTGGGGTTAACCGTTAGGCTGTTAACGTACAACGGAAAAGTGAAATTTATCGGTACAGTCAAGCGTTCCCACTTGAGCAGCAAAGCACCTCGCTTGCGTTGATATGGTGTACGTAATTGATATGGATAAAAATAAAATGAGGTCGCTATGGATAGAGAATGGTTAGAACCTTGGGAAAAGATTTCTGACGATCAGGCTATGTTTTTCAAAGGCCAATTGGTCAAAGAAATTACGTCGACTCACCCTCTTTTTGGTTTGCAGCTTATGCCTATCGGCCGCAGCGAGGCAAACGATGATATTCTGGTCAGTTTAAGCACCGGGAAGTTGGCAGTTGTGCATTTAACCTGGGGGAATTCCGGAGACCATTTATGGCCAAGTACAGAGTTATACGACAGTTGGGAGGAGTTTGTAGATAAGAAGATGCTGGAAGATAACTTTGGCTATTAGGAGCTACCCGAATATTACCAGCCGGTTATTTTCACCTTTTCTCTCGCGATCCCCTCTCACCAATCGGAGGGGTCGTGAGAGAGAAGGGACTTTTCGAGAACTGATGTTAACGGTTCGGCTATCACATTATCACATTATAGAGGACGGTATGTTTTATTGGATTTTTGGGGAAGTTGGTGTGGCCCATGCCGCGAGGGGAACCCACATTTGATAGAACTTTACGAGAAATTCAGTGGGGATCATCTCGAGTTTATTGGAATTGCCTGCCAGGATCGATTTAGCCCCTGGACAAAGGCTATTGAAAAAGATGGCATCGGTATTTGGAAACATATTCTAGATTTAGATCAAAAGGAGATAAATGATACTAAGCAAAAAAAGACGATTGCGGAACGTTTCGCCGTCAATTCATTTCCCACTAAAATATTGATTGACCGTTCGGGAAAGATTGTTGCTCGTTTTCATGGAGGTGACGATGTAAAGTTAGAGGCCAAACTAAAAGAATTATTGGATTAAGATATTCAGAATTTGAGAATAGAGGTAATCTTTATTCAAGTCAAACAGCCTGTCGAAATACGTTTCATTCTCGAAACTTAGCTATTCTACCTAGACACACCCCGTTTTGTGCCATAGAACCCATAGATCATGTTCTCTGATCATCCTAGCCTGGTCAGCAAGTCATCTCGGAAGGTAGCGGACAACGGCAGGACACGATCGGCCAGGGTGATCTGATGTCTTTCAATCTTATCGATTTTGGATATAGATATGACAAAAGATTTATGAATCTGCATGAACGCTTCACGAGGTAGTTTTTCAAAAATCTCTGCAAGTTTCATTCGGGTCAGCACCTTCCGGCCGGATGTATGGAAAGTGAGGTAATTCCTGTCGGCTTCAATATAAAGCAGCAAGTCGAGATCAATGCGCGCCCAGTCGTAACCGGTTTTGACGAAAATATAATCACATGGCTTTAACCCGTTTACAACCTTCGAAAATTGTGCAGTAATCCGGTCGGTGGTTTGCAAGAAGCGGCCAAGGCCTATCGGTTTCAGCAAATAATCCGTTGCAGCAAGGTCAAACTCCTCTACGGCATATTGCGGATGAGCAGTGGTAAAGACAATATGTACCGACGGAGAAAGTATCCGGGCCAGTTCCAAGCCCGACAAATCGGGCATCTGGATGTCCAGAAATATCAGATCCACCGGATTATTTTTAATAAAAGCCAATGCCTCCGCTCCGCTGAAAAACGAGCCCAGAACATTCAGAATAGGTACTCTGCTCGCGTGGGCTAGTAAAACGCTTAGGCCTATGGGCTCATCGTCCACGAAAATGCAGCGAATATGCGCCAGATCTTTTTTCACAATAACTGCTCGATTTGCTTGTACAAAGCCTCCCGGTCGGACGGTCGATTTGCATGGATCGTCACAATTTTCCCCGACTTGTCCACTAATATATAGGAGGGAAGCTTCCGGCTTCCCTGGCACTTTACGAAGAGCTGTGGCTAGAAACCTTTAAAACCAAAGGACACCACATGCGCTCAGTTCGATAGCTAAGAAACCTCAATGAATAAAAACGGCAGATCTGGTTGCGCGTTGGGAATCAGCTTTTATTAGCTATTTTCGCATATCCCTTACTATCGGTTACAATTGTATGATTTCAAGAAAGCAGACGGCTTGTCTATTACTCCTGCTATTATTCTCTTCACTCAAAAGCATTGCTCAACGCTCGTCAGGGCATCAATTATTTCTGAAAAACGGAGTGGTAACACTGCCTGAAAGCACCGCAGACGAAATAGTTACCAGCTACGGCCATCAGCGGTCGACGCCTGAGCGAAAATCGCTGGTGATTATTCAGTTTAACAAAATACCCGATCAGGAAACGCAGTCGCGATTGAAGGATTATGGCATTGAATTGCTGGAATATGTTCCCGATCATGCGTATACCGCAACGCTGACCAGGCCCGTTGATGGAAAAGCCCTGAAAAAGCTGGGCGTACGGGCCGTGTTCAGACCAAGGTCGGAGGATATCGTAGAACCTTCATTGTTGTCTGGGATTATACCAGACCATGCCCGCAAAGTCGCAGGTAAAACAGATGTGAAACTGAGCTTTGCCCGATCATTTTCCCTAGATGAAGTGACGCGTGACCTTATCCAAAATGGCTTCGAGGTGATCAACGACGGCCTGAAATCATATCAGGTTATGGACGTCAGAATTCCAGAGGGCAGTATCCGTCGCCTTGCCGAACTTCCGTGGGTACAATACATCGCCCCCGTGGCGCGCCCCTCCGAAATGCTGAACGACAAGAGCACGACGGGTACCAAGGCCAATGTGCTGGGTTCCGTGGCGCTTTTGGGTTACAAACTGACTGGCGAGGGTGTGGTGATAGGCTTGGGTGATAATGCCAACCCGTTGCTACACCCGGATATTGGTAAGCGGGTGATCAGCTACCAGTCTCTAGGCGACAACACATGGCATGGCATACATGTGGGCGGAACGGCAGTTGGATCTGGCTTGCTTAACGAGAAATACCGGGGTTATGCGCCAAAATCGAAGGTCGTATTCGAGACGACGGCGAATATTTGGACCAATGCCGGGTCGCTGATCAGGGACCATGGAATGGTAGTCACCAGCAATACATATGGCGGTTTAAGCAGGTGTTCTGGTATGGGTATTTATTCGGATGGAGCCGCAGCACTCGATCAGCAAGCGTCTGAATTCCCTTACTTGCAGCATGTTTTTGCGGCCGGTAACAGTGGAACAGAGACGAACTGTCAGGGCCTAGGTTATCCGGCTGGTTTCGGTACCGTTCTTGGCGATTTTCAGTCGGCGAAAAATATCCTGACCGTGGGCAGCACCCTGCCAGTCGGGATCATTAGTCCGACTTCGTCCAAAGGGCCGACTACCGACGGACGGATCAAGCCGGAGGTGATCGCTCCCGGCGGCAGCATTGTCTCAACCATTCAGAACAATGCCTATCAGTCGGCTTCGGGAACGAGCATGGCCACGCCGGCGGTGACGGGCGGCGTAGCGCTATTATACGAGCGGTACCGTCAATTGCATCAGCTGAATAATCCCAAAAATGCATTGGTCAAGGCACTGATATGTAACGGCGCTACTGACATGGGTTTGCCAGGACCCGATTTCAGCCATGGTTTTGGCATTATGAACCTGCTCCGATCGGTAAAAATGCTTGATAAAGGCCGTTACTATAATGGACAGCTAACCCATTCTGGCATCAATACGCATGAGATCGTCGTGCCAGAGAACACGGCCAAATTGAAGGTAATGCTTTACTGGAATGACCCAGCCACATCTATGCTCGCAGGAGGTAAAACATTGGTGAACAACCTTGATCTGTCGGTAACCCGCCCCGGAAATACCAAAGTTTTACCCAAATTCCCTTCGGCGGCGGCGCCCCTTGCTGCGGCAGTTCCCGGCGTCGATTCGGTCAACAATATCGAGCAGGTCGTGCTGGAAGAACCGGCGGCGGGCACCTATTCGATCAAGGTCGAAGCGACGCGCATTCCGCAGGGTGTGCAGGAGTATTTCTTGGTGTACGATGTAATTGAGTCTTCGCTAACTGTCACTTACCCCCTGGCGGGAGAGCATCTCACGAAAGGGGATGCCGTTAATATCTGCTGGGATTCTTACGGCGACACGCTCAGCACCTTCAACGTGGCCTATTCCCTCAATAACGGGACGGCCTGGACCACGCTCAATGCCAACGTTGCGGCAGATCAGCGGCAATTGGCCTGGACCGTACCCGACGCCGCCACGGGAACCGCGAAGGTGCGGATCATGCGGAACGGGACGGCTTTTACGAATACCGGCGGCTCCTTTGCCGTGCTCGGTATTCCTGCAGTTACCTTGCAAGCCGTTCAATGCGAGGGGTATATAGCATTACAATGGAATGCGGTTAGCGGGGCTTCCGATTACGAGGTGATGATCTCGACCGGCGATGAAATGAAGTCGGCTGGTGTCACAGCAGCGTTGAAATTCACATTGTCGTCTCTGTCAAAAGACTCGACCTATTATGTATCGGTCAGGGCGCGGAAAGATCAGGCGCCGGGCCGTCGGTCGGTGGCATTGATCCGAAAGCCCGATAACGGCACTTGCCAGGGCACCATTTCGGATAACGATCTCGGTATCGAGGCTGTCGTAGCGCCTTTGCCAGCGGTAAGAGCTTTTACCAAATCAATTTACACTACCGAACAGGCCATAACCGTTCGCATCAAAAACCTCGACGATCAACCACAAACTAAACCATTCGAGGTCGGTTATTCGCTGGGCGGGGCCATGCATTGGGAGCAGGTCAATATCACGTTGCCGCCGACGGCGACTACCGATTACACTTTTCAGCGGCGCGAGAATCTGGCGTCGGTCAGTCAAGCGACATTACAGGTACGCGTACGCCATGCGGGGGATCCCGTGCGAATCAATGACTCGCTCGTGGTGAAGCTGCGCCAGATCCCGAATCCAAAGCTGGTGTTGCCTTATTTGCAGGATTTGAAATCCGTTCCTTCTCAGGATATACGAGTTTCCACCGCGGGGATTCCCGGCGCGGATGCATTTGACTTTACCATTGTCGCCGGCAGCAGCCGTTTAAGGACCGGTGGGGATGCAGGTTACGCTTCCCAGGGGGGATTTGTCCTGGATGCCATCCCGTTTCCGGTTACGTTGTCCCGAAGTTACCTGGATGGGACGTTCAATCTCTCGGGTTACCGGGTGCAAGACGACGAAGTATTGCTGCGGTTCAGGTACCCATGGGGATATTTCCATCGTAATGCCGCTCCGCAAATTCGTGGTAGCAGCAGCGATCCCTGGATTACTGCTGATATTCAGGAATACTGGGATTACGGGAACGCTGATGACGGTTACAAAATAGCGCAGGTGGAAATCACTCCATTGCTTCGAAAAAACGGACAGGAATTTACGACGGATTTCCAGGTGAGGTGGAGCAGTCAGGCATTCGGCATGTTCCCATCTGATGGCGTCGTGTTCGGTGACATACAGCTCTTAAAAGCGAAAAGCGATATTACAGCAACCACGCTGGTTGCCCCCTCTGTCTCACTTTGTGATTTGCCCATCGGCCCCGAGATGAAGGTGGTATTTAAAAATAATGGTACACACGATTGTTATGACTTGCCTTTTAAGCTGTCATTCGACGGAGAGGTATATGATCGCGCGATAGCTTTCATCGCGAAGGACGGCGAGAGCGAGATAGGATTTATATACCCGGAAAAAGTATATCAGGCGGGAAAGCATGTGATGAAGGTTTGGTCCGAAAAAGCGATGGATATCAACCCGGCCAATGATACGCTCACAGCTGAGTTCTTCACGACTGGAACAGTTAACGCCAGCCCGTACCGTGAAAGCTTCGAATCGGGAAATGGCGGATGGTATACCGGCGGAACCAACTCCTCATGGGCGTATGGCGCGCCTGCAAGCGCAGGTTTTTCGGATGTCGTCAGCGGTCGTAATGCATGGAAAACCAATCTGACAGGGCTCTACCACAATAACGAGGAATCCTATCTTTATTCTCCCTGCCTAGATACGCAATATTTGCAAGCGCCGATGCTGAGTTTCATCGCACAGATGGACATCGAACGATGTAACGGCGAACCATGCGACATGCTGTACATCGAATGTAACACCGGTTATGGATGGTTCCGACTCGGTATGAAAGACCGTGGCGTAAATTGGTATAATGCCGAGAGCGGTGGCCAGGGCTTCTGGCAGGGCAAGGTGACCGACGGATGGCGGGTATTTTCAGCGGAGCTACCGCGTACCAGCTCCTTGAGACTCCGGTTTGTTTTCAAAAGCAATGGGGCGGGAACGACCGAGGGGGCGGTAATCGACGACATCAATATCGCCGATATGTTGAGTTCTGAGATTTACTATGGGGCAACGCCGCCGAACGCAATCGCACCGGTTCCGACTGTTTATGACGCCTGGTCGCATTTCAGATTGGGAAACTTCATTGTGGCATCTGTCAATACGCATGGACAGGACATTGCGGGGCTAACCCTCCAGACCTTCGTCAACGACGGGCCTTTACGGGTGAGTGAAAATGAGTTGGCAATGGACCGGAATTTTGTATTTAATTCTGCTAAAACCTTTGAAAAGCCGGTCATGGTGCGGCTGTATGTTCCTGAAACGGATATCCAACGACTGATCGCCGCGGCAGACCAACCGAATGTAACGAAACCCAAGTCGGCTTATGACCTTGCCGTAACGAAGTACTCCGGTGCGAACCAGGACGGCTCGCTGGAGAACAATGCAAGAGAAGGATGGGACTATTTCGCGCCCGATAAAGTCACAAAAGTCCCGTATTTAAACGGCTACTACCTGGAATTTGAAACAAAAAGCTTCTCGGAATTCTGGGTGGCGAGAAATTACATAGGGACGGGCAAGCCCTTACCTGTGACACTAATCAATTTTGTCGCGGAGAAAAGCATTTCCGGGGAAAGCGCAGTCGTCGGCCTGAAATGGTCCACCGCTTTGGAAACGGATTTTAGCCATTTCGTCGTGCAGGTCGCGACCGGTGCGGAAAATGTCAGAAAGGGAGTTTTCCAGGATCTGGGGACGATCGCTGGACAGGGCGGAAATGGAACGCGCCTTTACACTTTTACCGATGGCCCATTGAGTTCCTGGGGAACACGCTATTACCGGCTGAAAATGGTTGATCGCGCGACGGACCGCTCCGACAGTAGTTTTGCCTATTCGTCCATCAAATCAGTCGCTTTCGATCACAATCAGGAATGGCACATTTTCCCAAATCCATCAAAAGGAATTTTCAGGCTTGAACGGAAAACGGAAATACCGGGGCCGGTTCTAATTGAAGTGATTGACCTGAATGCCAAGCTATGCAAGAGACTGGAATTTCAGAAAGCTATGCCTGCTCTGGAAGTGGATCTCGGTTCACCGGACCTGGCCAACGGGCTATATGTGATTAAAGTGATATCAAAAGAGGGAGAAAGGCGATTTACGGTTGTAAAGGAGTAAATCCGAATGTCGTCCACTTACCTCACGAAAACAGCGGGCTTCGTATTTACGCTCATTCCGGCAGGTCGCCGCGAAAAGATGATCGATTTTTGGATGTTCAACTGTTTCTAATAATAGATATTTCCGCATCCCTGTTTGAAGGCTTTTGCGATGGTTTAAGTCTCTAAAATCCAAAATTTACGTCTTCTAACCAAAGCCGAATGAGTTCCGAATGAGGCTGCCTAGCAGAGCCAGATTCCCCGTTTGTATAAAAACGGTACATCTGGCCTACCACGGAAAGACAGGTGGTAGCATCTAATTTTTGAATGTCTGCTCTGAGAGAAATTCCAGATCTGAAAGCAGGCGTTGGCGCCCGAAGCGTCAATATTGAGTCAAATTGAGCGGGAAAAAGAAAATTTAGTCAGAAATGCGTCTTCGAGATCGTTTGGGACAAAAATGCTCCTTTAGGCGCTTTCCGGGCTGCTTTTTGCTCAATCAAGACGTTTTCGCCTCAAAAACAGCTTTTTCGCTTGCGAGCAGTTATGCATCGATGAAATTGGTGGTCAGATTTCTAGCTCGAAACTTATCAATCATCGTTCATAGGAGTTAACCAAATTTTTTCTTGCAAACCTCTCTCGCAATTACGGAGGGGTTGTAAGAAAAAATTTTAAAGAAATAAAAGTGTCGGAATAGGAACCTCGGTAGCGAGTAACTACCCCAAAGAAATGCAAACGCCTTTGGCTGACCCGTCAGAAAGATTGAAAGAGTTCGCAGATAGTCTTTGCCAGTTTCGGCTGATTGCGATATTTCTTTAACCGGTCTTGAATTAGTGCAGTCGATGGAAACCTCAGAACTGCATTGAACCGGTCGCTCATTTGGAAAATTTCGTGCTCTGTAAATTCTTCAGGATTACGTAGGAGCAAGTTCCATCCCACGGCATTATCGCTGTTTTGTGTAACCTGGTTTCTGATGAATTGTCTACTAAGGTTATTATAATGTGCAAACATCGATGAAATTGCGCCTGAATTGCTGCGATTACCCATAAGCGAGGCAAGTGAATCCGAGCGTTGGTGATAGAGCTCCTGCATTTCGGATAATATCGACTTGTAGCGTAGACTCAACGGTGAATTCACGGCTTTGCTTTGCCGAAAGTTCTGTGGATCAATTGATATTTGAACATGATCGGAATCAATGAAAATATAAAAGCATCGGTTGTTCTTACACACTTCGACAGGACAGTATTCGTCTACCGTTATCTCGAAAATCATTGAATAACCAAGGTCAGCGTCTGCATACTCCCGTACCGGTTGAAAGGGTTCCTTGACATAAAGTGTTACGGAGTCAGGCTCGTCTAGGTAAGCGGCCTTAGCGAGCTGTGGTTCGAGATAAAATAAGTCGACCTTGACTTTTTGCTGTGAGAAGACCAGATTGCCAGCCGCCACTGTCAGTAGCACTGTTTGATAGATAGTCGCAAGAAAAAGTCTATTGGCATGAACGAACATGACGAGTCGGATCATTTTACTCATTTCTAAACTCTAAATCAGTAAATATCATTGCGCCGACTGATGCGAAAATATCCAGTGTGTTTTGAGTTTCGCTTTTATTTCAAATAAAATTATCTTTGCACCCAAAATTCTTCGGAAACTCCATAAATGCACCGCGTTAAGTGCCTGTGACCTTCTAACATATCGCCAATCCCAGCTGTCAACCGGCAGCTTGCTTGCAATTGTTTAATTCAACCAAGAATGCAGACGACTTGTAGGATGGTATTGCTATACCCATCTGACTGTTGTCCGCTTTTCCAAGGCAAATTGCTTTGGACCAAACGCGTTATGCTATGGAATCAAGAAAATACGAAAGGACATATCATTTACCCTGGTCGCCGGGCATAACCAGTGACGACAAAGTTCAAATAGATTACTGGCAACATTTGAGCCGGATGAATCAGGTCGTCTTTACCGAAAAGCTCGATGGGGAAAACAACTGCCTCAGCCGCTATGGCGTTTTTGCACGCTCGCATGCCGTACCTACGACTTCTCCCTGGACAGCGCGGCTGCGGGAAAGATGGGCGCATATCAAAGGCGATCTGGGTGAGCTAGAAATATTTGGAGAGAATGTGTATGCTGTGCACTCCATTGAATATACGCGGCTGGAAGACTATTTCTTCGTCTTTGCAGCCCGGTACCTGGATCAATGGCTGGATTGGGATGAGGTGTGCTTTTACGCAGATGCGCTCGGCTTATCAGTAGTACCGGTTCTGGGCGATTTATCCGTACCCGCAGATGAGCAAACATTCAAAAAGACGGTGCTGGAATTTGCCGGCTCGGAAAGCGTGTTTGGATCGATCGATGCGAATACCGGGCTGCATTGCAACCGGGAGGGCGTAGTCGTGCGCGATTTCTACGCCTTTCCCGTGGGGCAGCTATCAACACATGTATTGAAATACGTCCGCAAGGACCATGTGCAGACCTCTGAGCATTGGACGCGCAATTGGCGACCTGCCAGACCTATTAATCAATATTAGCATCAAGGACATGAAAGAACTATTATATAAAAACTGGGAAGAGCTGGCGGGACGTTACGATTGGATCGAAGATATGCATGGCGTGCCACAGGACCCGGTCCATCATGCAGAGGGAGATGTGGCAATCCACACGCAAATGGTACTCGACGCATTGGTGGGCCTGGAAGAATTTAAAGACTTGCCGGAAGAGAAAAAAGCAATATTGTGGATTGCTGCTTTGCTGCATGATGTAGAGAAGCGCAGCACGACCTATCAGGAAACCAACGGAAGCATCGTTTCGCCCGGTCATGCCAAGAAGGGGGCACTGACTGCACGGCAAGTTTTATTCAAAGAATTTGACGTTCCGTTTGAAACCCGGGAACAAATTGTCGGGCTCGTCAGACACCATGGTTTGCCGCTATGGGTATTTCACAAGCCTGATCCACAAAAAGCGCTTTTGCAGGCATCGCTGGAAGTAAACACGAACCTGGTGGCAATCCTGGCCAAAGCAGATGTATTAGGCCGGATATGCAACGACCAGCAGGAGCTCCTTGACCGCATAAGCCTTTTTGAGGAGTATTGCCGGGAACAAAGATGCGCTGGCCAGCCATTTCCCTTTGCTACGGATCTGTCCCGCTTTCACTATTTCCATGCAGAGTCACCTTCCGTGGATTACGTTCCTTTCGATGACACGACATGTGAGGTAACGTTGATGAGTGGCTTGCCAGGGATGGGAAAAGACAGCTATATTCAGCAGCATTTGTCGGGGCTTCCGGTAATCAGTTTGGATGAAATCCGTCAGGCCTATAAGATTAAACCCGAGGATACTTCTGCTAACGGCTGGGTAGCTCAGCAAGCTAAGGAACAGGCGCGGGTATATCTGCGTGCGAAGACTGATTTTGTCTGGAATGCGACCAATATTTCAAAGCAGATGCGGAGCCAGCTCATTGAATTGTTCGCGTCTTACCGCGCCCGCGTAAGGATCGTTTATATCGAGCAGCCCTATAAGCAATGGAAGCTTCAAAATGGATCGAGACAAGAAATGGTGCCTGCCAAAGTGTTAGAGAGGATGCTGGCGAAATGGGAAGTCCCTAAGCTGCACGAAGCGTATTCAGTGAAATATGTTGTTGCGGCAAGAGCAACCCGGTAGGCTTTAAACGACCGTGTTTAGTGTTTGAATGCGATTGACGATCGCAAGTTAGCCTTCTCTTTGTGCAGATAAGGGCTCTCAAAAGAGCCGTTCACCGGCAAAACACCTTGTCCTTCAATCCAAATATCGCTAAACTTGAATCATTGGGAGAACATCAAAGGAGAGATAATATGTCCAGACAAGTGATTAATGACGGGAATGGCAAACCGGTTTCGGTACTAATCGACTACCAGGAATGGCTCAAAATCGAACAGCTTTTAGCAGGGAAAGAGCTTGACTTCGCTGGCCCGGCAAACCCATTGGACTGGTATGTGTTAACAGAAACTACGAATTCACTTCTGAATGAATTAATATCCTATTCTTCAAGGGAGCGTAGAAAGGAAATGAAGCGGACCCAACCCGATCATGGTAAAATCAGCGAGCTCCAACAGTTATTTGAAGAAGTCCACACCATCAATTCAGACCCGGAAAATTTCAAAAGCATCGGCAGGATGGAAGCAATTATCGGCCAATATGGGTTCTTCGTCACTTTTGATGGTGGGCTTATCTGTTTTTAGCCAGTAACATTTTTGTAAGCAGGTCAATTCCGGCCCGTCCGTACATAGATCTCTTGATTGTTTTCATCTTATTAATATGGCCTTCTACTTTTCCGCTTGAGATATCAGAATTAATTGCTTGCTCAACGGCATGATGGTCATTCTTGATGCCTTTTGCAAAGTTTTTCAAAAGCGCGTCGGGATGCGAGGCACTTTCCAGCCATTCGTCAAAACTGGCGTGGTGCTGCTTACCCAAGAGCGCTTTGAATTGTTGGGCAAGCTCGGCCGCCTTCTGAATTGAGCACTGTGTTGGCAGAGAAAAGTAAAGAATTCCAGATCGGTGATTGACCAGGTTGGCTGTCTGGCAAGTCCTGGGGTTTATCCAGGGGTTGCCCCACTAAGTTTTGCGCCACAAGCCGGTTCATTCTTTCGCAAAAGCTGGTGTATTTGTCGTTAAAGCCCTGTGCTATCATGTCTGCAAGAAGCTGCTTATAAGTCGTCTGTGGCCGGTAATTCTGTTGGATGTATGGAATGAAGTGATCAAAATTGGTCGAATGTTCAGAGGTGGGTGGGGTATTCCGACCTGGCAAGACATCCAAATGGATGTATCTCCTTATGGATTTCCTGTTGGACTTCAGATGAGCAGCTATTGCGTTGATACTGTGCCCCTGAGCATAGAGTTTCTTGGTTTGCTCAAATTTAAACTGCCTACGGGGGTTAACATTTCCCGTAAACAATCCAGAATTTTCAGTTTGCATGCGCTTGCTGGTTGCAGTTTCATGGTTAAGAGGAATGGATTGATTATGTGCTTTTTGCTTGTCATGAAAGGCTACGAAACATTTTTTGATCGTTTCGCTTTGTCTTTGCATTGCTCTATCGAGTGCTTCTCTAAGGTTAACCAGCAAATGAAAGCGGTCGGCCACTTGCTTAGCTTGCGGGGCACCTTTGCGAATACCTATTGCATAGGTCGATGCCCGGTCCCTGGCCACAGTATACACCTCCGGGTGTTGTTTGAGCCAAGCTTCAAGCGCTTCGGCACTGCGACCTTCCCATAAGCCGATAACCCTATTCTGATGTAGGTCCACCAGGATTGTACCATAGGTTCGGCCCTTTTACAAAAAATTAATCGAGAAAGCAAAAGAGCGGCTGACGACGACGCAGCTAAGCATGTCCGAAATTGCTTATGAGCTCGGTTTTGAACATTCGCAAAGTTTCAGCAAGCTATTTAAAAACAAAACCAATCAATCTCCGATGGAGTTTAGGGCTTCGTTCACCTAAAAATATTCGCTCAGGGGAGTCAAAGTAAGAATGGCAGAGGATTGATTTTATTAACTTTGCCGCATGCTAGAAGAAGAAACGACTAGAATACCCTGGCTGAATGAAGTGGACCTTCGACTCAAAGGTTTTAAAGTTCATGCCCTTCCGGAATCAACAGAAGTCCCAGTTAAAGCTGGGCGGCGCGACTTTTACAAAATGGGTTTGGTCAATGGCGAGATGACCATTAATTATGGTGGCCAGCTACTGGACATCAAAGGAACAGCACTGTTTTTCGTCAACCCGCATGTACCGCACGCTCTTGTCCGCCGTATCAACCGTACCAGTGGTTACGCCTGTATCTTTACCGAAACCTTCCTCAATGGGCGGGACTTACAAGACTCCCCCCTTTTCAGGGTCGGCGAAAACCCAGTCGTATCCCTTAATGCGGAACAAGCTGCATTTATGACCGGCCTTTTTAAGAAAATGCTGTCAGTATACGATGGCGACTATCTTTATAAAAGCGATCTGATCAAAAACTACATTGCGCTCATCATCCACGAGGCCCTTCGAATACAGCCCGCGCAGCATGTCCCTGCCTTCAGAAATGGCGAAAGCCGCATTTCACACCAATTCACTGACCTGCTGGAAAAGCAGTTTCCAATAGAGCGCAGCGACGAACCGCTCCGCTTACGCAGTCCACAGGACTATGCCAGACATTTAAATGTACATGTCAATTACCTGAATCGGTCTGTCAGGGAAACGACGGGCAAAACCACTTCGGCGAATATATCCTCGCGCATTATTGCCGAAGCAAAAGCCCTGTTGCAACATAGTGACTGGGCCGTGGCCGAGATCGCTTACGCGCTTGGGTTTGAATACCCTGCCTACTTTAACAACTATTTCAAACGGTTGACTGGCAGCACACCGAATACTTTCCGAAAGGTTTGAAAATCATAGTTACTGGTTTGATATTGATTGGCTGTCTGCCAAGCTACGGTCTAATTTTGCCGTATCATTATTAAATCATCCAACAATGAAAATTTTAGTAACAGGAGCAACAGGAAAAGTAGGAAGCCGTTTAGTGCCACGCCTGATAGCCAAAGGCTATGATGTATCGATATTGGTCAGGGACATTGCAAAAGCTGGCGGTCTGATTGAGCTCGGTGCGACACCCATAACCGGCGACCTGTTTGAGCCAGCCACACTGCCGGCGGCCGTATCCGGTATGGATGCCGTGATCCATCTTGCCGCGTTATTCCGGACCTTTACAGATAATGAAGGTATCGTCAAAACCAACCGCGAGGGAAGTATCGCGTTAGCGCAGGCAGCACAGGAGGCCGGAGTCAAACGATTTGTTTTTACCAGCACCTCAAATGTGTACGGTTCAGGTTACCACCGGCCTGCAAAAGAAGACGAACAGGTGGATGTTAACGATCCGCGGGCCTACTCTTCCAGCAAGATCGCCGCAGAAAGGGAATTGATCGGGATGCAGCAAAACCAGGGATTTGACGTCCGTATCTTGCGTCTTGGCTTTGTTTACGGTGACAAGGACCCGCACATCGCCGAAATTATCCCATATATTAAAAAGCTGAACATGCATTCTGGTTCACGCATGCACATGGTACATCACCTGGATGTCGCGCAGGCACTGATCCTGCTGCTCACCACCGAGGGATTGGATGGAGAAATCTTCAACGTAGCCGACGATGCACCAATCACTTTTTACGAACTGGCTGAGTCTGTCGGAAAAGCAGCAGATACCTTTGATGAAATAGAAGGTCCGCTTAAAGACCCTTTCCATGGCGTTCAGGATATTTCCAAACTTCGAAGGAAAACCGGCTTCCGGCCATTGGTGCCAAGCTACTATGTGGCCCGCGATCTTGATATTTTGTAACCATAAACCGTGTGCTGCGCAGCATTGGAAAATTCGGATACCTTTTCCCCGGATTTGGATAATTGTGGCCGCCAGCTGCTTCCTAAGTTTGCATCATAAAAACAACTATGATGATAACAGCAAAAGGATATGCGGCGCAAACGGCAGAGAGCCCACTAACGCCCTGGGAATTTGAAAGACGCGAGCTCGGCGCGCAAGATGTACAGATGGAAATTCTATACTGCGGGGTTTGCCATACCGATATTCACCTGACCCGTAACGAATGGTTTGAAGGAATTTTCCCGATGGTTCCAGGGCATGAGATCGTTGGCCGTATCAGTGCCCTGGGTGCTCATGCTAAAAAGTTCAGCATCGGTGATCTGGGTGGCGTGGGCGTGATGGTAGATTCCTGCCGGGAGTGCCCTGACTGCAAGAACGGGCAAGAGCAGTTTTGCAGTGTAGCCCCGGTCCAAACCTACAATAATCTGGGCCACGATGGCCAGCCTGTTTACGGCGGATATTCCAATACCATTGTTGTCCATGAAGACTTCGTGCATCGCATTTCTGAAAAGCTCGACCTGGCCGGAGTGGCCCCATTGCTTTGCGCGGGGATAACTACCTATTCACCGCTAAAAAGATGGAATGTAGGTAAAGGGCATAAACTGGCTGTGGTCGGCTTAGGTGGACTGGGCCACATGGGCGTTAAATTTGGGAAAGCTTTGGGCGCAGAAGTAACGGTATTGAGCACTTCTCCCGGCAAAAAGGAAGCGGCCATGCGGCTCGGGGCTGATCATTTTATCATTTCCAGGGAGGAAGCAGAGATGAAAGCAGCCTTCAAAACATTTGACTTTGTGCTGGATACCGTTTCGGGCAACAGTGATGTCAATCCTTATCTGGCCGTTTTAAAAAGCAATGGCATTTACGTCAATGTCGGTATGCCGGCCAAGCCCTGGGAGGTAAGCTCCTTCTCGCTGGCAACGGGCAACAAGGTTATCGCCGGGTCTGGCGCCGGAGGCCTGCCCGAAACACAACAGATGCTAGACTTTTGCGCAGAACATAATATCGTCTCCGACATTGAGCTGATCGATATCAAGGATATTCACACTGCCTATGACCGAATGCAAAAAGGTGATGTCCGCTACCGTTTTGTCATTGATATGAAAACCCTGTAACTTCAATCAGTGAACAAGCCATACCTCATCAATTCCATATCCGAGCAGCACCGGCTTCTCGGATTGCCTAAGCCTAAACATCCGCTGATCAGCGTATTCCGGCATGAAAATGCTGATTACGCCAGACTGGTCGATCTGCAACATTTTACCCTCAATTTTTACTGCATATCCATCAAAACGGACTATGACGGCAAGTTGAAGTACGGGCATCGCCATTACGATTTTGAGGAAGGGATGATGGCCTTTATTTCTCCCAACCAGTTGCTGATGAAACTGGACCCGGGATCCAAGCCGCCGGGTGGCATGACACTAATGTTTCACCAGGATTTCATTGCAGGCACTTCGCTGGCTACCAAAATCCGAAATTTTGGCTTTTTCTCCTACGAGCTCCACGAAGCCCTTCATTTGTCAGAGCAGGAAGAGGCGAAGATCAAGGATCTGTTTGCCAGCATAGAGGCGGAATACCAAAGCAGCATAGATCATTTCAGCCACGAAGTGATGGTTGCCCATATTGAGCTTTTGTTGCAGTATAGCAGCAGGTTCTACGCCCGTCAGTTTATCACGCGAAAAGTGGCTAACGACGAGATCCTGATCCGATTAGAAGGTGTGCTAAACGGGTTTCTGGAATCGCAGAAAGGCCTACCAACTGTACAACAGGTCGCCAGGGAGTTGAACGTGTCCGCTGATTATCTCAGCGATATGTTACGGACCGTTTCAGGACAAACAGCGCAGCAGCATATCCAAGCCCGGGTGATTGACAAGGCGAAGCAGCTACTGGCGACGACGAACTTACAGGTTAACGAAATTGCCTATCAGATGGGCTTTGAGTATCCGCAATCCTTTCATAAGCTATTTAAGAACAAGACGAACATGTCTCCGATACAATACCGTGAAAGCTTGAATTAGACCGTGATGCTTGGATCTATTTGCGGGACGCGGTTTGGGATCAGCTTATTGATTGGACCGGGGACGTAACTAGCGCACCATAGAGCATCGCGGAACCATACAACGACCTGCGCTCCCCAAGTTTTGATATCGAATAATTCCCGACACGGCCGAAAATGCTTTTTAAACCTTTGAAGTCAATGGGATATGGCACCCAGGGATTGGATGCTGTTGTGTCATACTCGACAATCAAAAACCTTCTACCTTTACTAAAATGGTTTTCCAGACGCCGGATTAAGGATTCTTTATCCCTGATGAAATGAAGGGAGTTCGCCATCAGGATCCCGTCTAATCCCGTCACCTCCAACGCCGCTGTTTCAAAATCGGCCTCGATGAATTTGATCGAAACCTGGTTACCCATTTGTGGCGGAAGCTGGTGGTTGTTTTTGTCCACGCCGGTAATCTTGCTTTGCGCTGGCAGCATTGTCGCCAAGGCTTCGGTGAAAGTCCCCTTCCCACAACCTAAATCTAACCAGTACTGCGCATGCTCGCCATTGGCACCGCCACCGATTAGTTCAATAGCCTCTTGATTTGTCATGGTTTCTAGATAATTGATTGCTATGGTTGAGAATCAAGCCGTGATCAGGCTATGCTGCCTGAGCCGACCGTAACAAATATAAGAGACAATGGCCCGGGGAAGCATGACCAGCTACGCGATTAAGTTAAATGCAGGGTCGCCCACCATATGGTGCGCAATAGAGGCCGGAAAGAAATGTTGATCTATACTGCTCAGAAACAGTATTGGGTTCCCTTTGCGAAACGCTAACCAAACTAGTTCAGGTTAGGCAGGTTACCGAAAAGGTTACCAGATATTTTGACCTGAATTGAATCGAAATTACACGTAAATCTTTTTAAGAAATCACAATAGCGACTATTATGAATGAAAAAAGCGCTCTCTGAAGCGCTATCAGTTGTCCCGCTGGAACGCCGGAAACTCTACTTTCAGCCGTCTGAATACCTGGGAGGAGGTCATAGTGTCAACGTCCTTGGATTGAAAAATACCCTTCACCCTCAACAATTCCAGAGAAGTTACCGGTGGAGGACTAAAAAATCATCAGATTTCTCGAATGAAGAATGAGCTTAAATACAGCTCATGTTAAATATTTTTCGTATTTAACTATCTGATTATTAGTATATTAAATTCCTTAATTTAAACACTGTTCAAAAAAAATCCCATATAATTTTTTCTATTGAACACTGTTTAATAGATTTGCATATCAAATGAGTTTGACATGTCGATAGCGAAAAGAAAAGAGCAGGAAAAAATAGAAATGCACAAACGAATACTGGATAGTGCCCGTAAGATTTTTCTTGAAAAAGGATATGAGCAGACCAGTATCCGTAACATTGCCAGTGAGATTAATTACAGTCCCGGTTCAATATATTTCTATTTTAAAGATAAGAACGAGATTTTTCATGAGCTTCATAAAGAGGGATTTCGGTTGTTTTTGAGCCAGATGAAAGCTTTGGATATTATTGAAGACCCTTACGAACGTTACAAAGCCCTGGGTTTGGTCTTTATTCGTTTTGCACAAAACCATACGGATTATTACAATTTGATGTTCCTGGTGAGTGAAACGGGCAAATCAGAGGGGGAAGGATTTCAGATAGCGCAGGATTCGATTGAACATTTGTCTGGTGTGATCAAGCAGTGTCAGGACAAGGGAAGATTTCAAGGATTAAATAATAAGTATCTGACACTTATGACGCTGTCGTTGGTACATGGTATTTGCTCGCTATACTGTAAAGACCGGATGTCAGGATTTTTTGAAAAATCAAGTGAAGAGCTGATGCTCCATGGATATGAAACATTTATTGCGCTGATAGAAAAAAGCTAGGATCAGCAGCATTTATATTTTAGTCAGAATGAGTTAATACGGGCCGATTGTAACAGGGTGTTTTTCACCCTAAATAATTAGCCTATTATTTTAGATATTTATTGAACAGTGTTTAAAATTATTACAGTGAATAATTAATTGAAAATTTGTCTAACAATACAATTAAAAATTAAAAAGATGAATGAATATTTTGTGCTCACCGGTGCCTCATCCGGAATCGGTTACGAAATGGCGCATGAATTGGCGGCCAAAAAAATGAATCTGATATTGGTTGCCCGCACGGAAACCAAATTGCAGCAAATGCAAGCTGAATTAACAGACAAGTATGGAATTCTGGTGCAATATTTCGCCGCAGATCTCACTGATGTAAATGCTGCGACAGGCCTTTATAAAGCGGTGAAACAGGAAAACTATTTGGTGACTGGTTTGATCAATAATGCCGGGGTAGGTAACTATGGTAATTTTATTGAAACGTCATTGGAAGAAGAACTCAGCATGATTGAATTAAATATTTCCAGTTTGGTGGCACTTACCAAGCTCTTTGCGAAAGATATGGTTAGCCGCAAATCCGGCAGAATTATGAATGTATCTTCAGTGGTAGCATTTTTACCAATGCCATATTTTGCTGTTTATTCTGCTACCAAAGCTTTTGTAAAGGCATTTAGCGAAACGCTTGCTGCCGAATTGGATGGCACTGGCGTAATCGTTACATCGCTTTACCCAGGCACGGTAGACACAGGCTTTACCACAGCTGAAATGCAATCTACAAATCTTCATAAAGCCAAGCCCATGCACCCCAAAGAAGTGGCAGCGCAAGGTGTGAAACATCTTTTATCTGGAAAAGGGAAAAAAGTAGTGGGCTTTCAAAACTGGCTTAACTCCAACCTACCTCGTTTTATGCCTGATAGTATTATGATGAGAATCAAAAAGAATCTCGCAAGTGTTAGATCATAATTAAGTTATAAATAACACATTCGAAAAAATGAGAACGACAAAATTATTTACACTAGCTAGCTTAACTAGTATGTCATTGCTACTTCCCTCATGTTATTCACACAAAAAAGTAGTTCAATCAAGTTTACCTTATTCCGAAAAAATCAACTGGCCGGAAGGATTTACACCAGCAGAATCTGATTTTTTTATCCACAACGAAATAGACATTAAAGCCTCGCCTCAGGTAGTTTGGGATATTTTCATCCATGCTGCCAAATGGCCAGAATTGAACAAAAAGGCCGAAGGTATCAAGCTGATAAATTCACCCGATGGTAAGCTTAATTCATCTAGTGTTTTTATCTGGTCTCCGGCGGGGAAATTCAAGTCCACTATAAAGGAATTCAAACCTCCTTATAACGTAGCCTGGCTGGGGGAAACCGATAATAAGAAAATGACCATTTATAATGCATGGATGATTATCCCAACCGCAGAAGGCTGCAAGGTTATTTCAGAAGAATCTCAAAATGGACCTAAAACAAAAATTGAGAAAATTTTCGCACCTAATATGGTTAGTAAGGATCTTAAGAATTGGTTAATAAGGCTGAAAGAACAGTCAGAAAGCAAGTAAAGAATTAAACCACAGGAACTGGGCCATGCCTAAGCACAGGGTAAGAACAAAATAATCGGCCTACATTCATTTTCGTAGCGGTGGTGTTAAATCTAAAAAAGATAAATTTTTTTGCCCCGCTATTAAACATCGTTTAAAGTTATAACAGTGATTAAAATGAGACAAGTATCAGCTACCTTTTACCGGGTTGTCTTAATGGTGGTGGCGCAGGTTTTTGCCACGCACCTGGCAAATGCCCAGGGGCAACTCGATGAGTACATTCGCCAAGGTATCGCCTCGAACCAGAGCATCAAACAGCAGGGTTTTATTCTTGAAAAGAATATCCACGCGCTCGGCGAGGCAAAAAGCATGTTTTTGCCCAGCGTGACCTTCTCGACGGCCTACACGAAGGCAGGTGGAGGCCGCACGATTGACTTTCCTACCGGTGATTTACTGAACGGGGTTTATGCTACGCTCAACCAGCTTACAAGCACGGACGCATTTCCTCAGCTTAAAAATGAACGGATTCTTTTGAACCCGGACAACTTCTACGATGCTAAGTTTAGAACGAGCATGCCCATTCTGAACGCAGAGCTTACCTACAATAAGCGGATCAAATCGCAGCAGGTCGACCTGCAAAAAACGGAAGTACTGCTCTATAAACGGGAGCTGGTCAAGGAGATCAAAACGGCATACTACAATTATCTGAAAGCAGCCAATGCGGTTCGGATCTACCAGACTTTTCTGCAACTGGTGTTGGAAGGCGAACGGGTTAACAAAAAGCTTTATGGGAATGATAAGATCAACCGGACGGCAGTCATCCGAAGCGAGAATGAGGTCTCCAAAATCAATGCGTCACTTACAACAGCCGGAAAAAATGAAGAGTCTGCCCGGTACTATTTTAATTTTCTGCTTAACCGGCCTTTAACGGACAGCATCCTGGTTGATGAGATTGTAAACCTGCCTGCCCAAGACCTGCTGCAAAACAGTGATGTTAACGGCCGCGAGGAACTGGTAAAACTTGGCATCTCAAAAGAGATTAACCAAAATCTGAATGGGCTTGCCAAATCATATATCATTCCCAAAGTAGGTACGTATATAGATTTAGGTTCGCAAGCATTTGACTGGAAATTTAATCAAAACAGCCGCTATTACTTTCTGGGAGTATCACTGGAATGGAATGTGTTCTCTTCTGGTAAAAACAATTACCGCATTAAACAGACCATGGCTGACAAACAAGCCATAATTACCCAAACCGATTACGTACAGCAGCAATTACTGACAGAACTTAAAGTCCGGCAGGCTGCTATGCAAAGCGCAGTCGCCCAATATCAGGCAGCCCAGTCGCAAATAAAAACAAGCCAGACCTACTACAACGATGTCGCAAAGCTATACAAGGAAGGAATGGCGATATACATCGAGCTATTAGATGCCCAGAATCAGTGGGTTGATGCTCAGCTTCAAGCCAATATTGCACTATTTGACACCTGGGCTTCTTATACCGCCATTGAACGTGCGAACGCCAGTTTTAACATACCATAAAAACATGAAAACATTTCAATTAACACTCGCCGCAGCGGCATTGCTTTTATTCTCGTGTAAGAAAGAAGAGCACAAAAATACGAATCCCTTGGGCGAGCCAGATGTCATTGCTGTCAAGATAGCTCCATTGTCTACATTCAATGTTCCTGATGTTATTCAGGCAACAGGCCTTGTCAGCACTGAAAACGAGGCCAATTATGCCTTTAAGATTGGCGGGGTTATTAGCCGGATCCTTGTTGATGAAGGACAGTTTTTCAAAAAAGGTCAGTTGTTGGCTACGCTCAATACGACAGAGATATCGGCTGGTCTGGCCCAGGCCGACCTGGGTGTTAACAAAGCGCAGCGCGATTATGACCGGGCCTCCAACCTTTACAAAGACAGTGTTTTTACGCTGGAACAGTTGCAGAATACTTTGACCGCCCTGGAAGTGGCCAAAAAATCCAGAGAGGCCACCGCTTTTAACGAGCGTTACTCGAAAATTTACGCGGCATCTTCTGGATTTGTGACTAAAAAAATGGCAAACGAAGGTGAAGTGATTGGCGGGGGCATGCCGGTGCTGCTTACCAATGCAGCCGAACAAAACAATGGTTATCTGCTCAAAGTGGGTGTAACAGACCGGGAATGGGCCGCGGTAAAAACCGGCCAAAATGCCAAAGTGACCCTGGATGGCTTTCCGGGACAAATATTTAGTGCCACTGTACTGAGAAAACTGCAAGCAGCAGACAGGGAAATCGGCTCTTTTCAGATCGAGTTAAAGTTGAAACTGGGCAAGCTGGTTCCTGCCGTCGGCATGTTTGGAAAGGCAGAAATAGCGACCAATCAAAAGGAAAGTGCCACTGTGATCCCATACGGCTCGCTGGTGGAAGCCGATGGGGAGAAGGGGTTTGTATTCACGGCAGTTGGCAAAGACAAAGTCAAAAAACTGCCGGTAAGTATTGTCAGGTTCGACAACGAGAACGTGTATATAAAAGATGGACTTGACGGGGTAGATAAAATAGTTATTTCCAATAGCGCTTACCTGAATGAGCAGTCGGTCATTAAAATTATTGAGTAAATCGCTAAAAACATGAAGATTACAAATTTCTCCGTCAAGAATTACCAGTTCACCCTGGTCATATTTCTTCTTGTCGCGGTCGTTGGTTTGCTTACACTTTTTACCATGCCAAGATCCGAAGACCCTACTACGCATCCCCCGCAATATCTGATTACCGTTATTTACCCGGGGACCAGTCCTAAGGATATGGAAGAGCAGGTGGTAAAGCCCATCGAAAATAAAATATATGGGTTAGAGAATATCGATAAGATACTGACCACGGTAGAAGATGGTGTAGCCGCAATCCAGCCCAAATTCAAATACGGTGTTGATGTAGACAATAAATACCAGGAGATATCAACTGAAATAAATGCGCTGAAAAACAGCGAGCTTCCCAAAGATATTTACCTGATCAAGACAGAAAAGATATCTTCCTCGGATGTAAAGATTTTGCAGGTCGCGCTGGTTTCAAATAACGCCTCAGCCAAAACCCTGCGCGATCAGGCGGACATACTGAAAACCAGGCTTGAAAAAATAACCAATCTGAAAGAAGTAAAATATGCCGGGATGCCTGAGCAGGAAATCCGGATCGATATGCAGCTCGATAAACTTGCCAGGCTGAAAATACCGCTGAACCTGGTGATGGGAAGCTTGCAAAGTGAAGCAGCCGATATTCCCGGTGGAAGCATCAACCTGGACAGTAAAGTGTTCAATGTAAAAACCAGTGGCAAGTTTAAGAACGTGGAAGATGTGGCTAACACAGTCATTTACAATGCGAATGGAAAAATTATTTACCTGAAAGATGTGGCCAGCGTTGGCTACAAAGACGGCACAGTCAATCACATCACACGCCTGAACGGGCACCGGTGTGTACTGGTAACGGCCGCAATGAAGGATAATATCAACATCAGTTCGGTGAAGGAAGAGTACATGCCTGTGCTCGAAGAATTCAAGAAAATCCTGCCTGAGAACATCAAAATGGTCAAAAATTTTGATCAGGCCGATATGGTCGCCGGGCGGTTGGGACACCTTGGTTTCGACTTTGTTCTGGCAATCATTCTGGTGGTGGTGACGCTACTGCCTTTGGGTTTCCGCGCCTCGCTTATCGTGATGATTTCCATTCCGCTTTCGCTGGCCTTAGGTTTGATCGCCCTGAACGCGCTGGGTTATTCGCTGAATCAGCTAAGTATCGTGGGGCTCGTTGTGGCACTGGGACTACTGGTGGATGACAGTATTGTGGTGGTGGAAAATATTGAGCGGTGGCTCAGGGAAGGCCACTCGATCAAGGACGCAGTACTGAAAGGTACCCGGCAGATTGGCGTGGCTGTTGTGGGATGCACGGCGACTTTGGTGATTGCGTTTCTGCCTCTTGCATTTTTGCCTGATGTGGCCGGAGATTTTATCCGCAGTTTGCCGATGGCGGTAATGACTAGTGTGCTTGCCTCAATGATCGTTGCGCTTACGCTGGTACCCTTCATTGGTAGCCGGATATTGAAAACGCATGCCAATGGAGAAGGTAATTTCTTTCTTAGGAAATTGCAGAGCTTTCTAAGTTTTTCCTACCGTGGGGTGATGCCAGCAGCTTTGAAATGGCCGAAAGTGACCATTGGCCTGTCCATCGCATTGAGCGTGCTTGCTTTTTTGCTTTTTCCATTAGCAGGCTTTAAGCTTTTTCCCACGTCAGAAAAACCCATGTTTCTGGTCAATGTCAAAATGCCGCTTCAGGCTGATATCCCTGAAACGGACCGTGTGACAAGGCTCGTTGAGAATGAGCTGAAAACGCACAAGGAAATTGTCTATTATACCTCTAATGTCGGTAAAGGCAATCCGCAGATTTACTATAACGTGCATCAGCAGGATATCAAGCCCGATTTTGCGCAGGTATTTGTACAAATGGATGAAGAGGCAACGCCCGGAGCAAAAACCGATTTGATTAAAAGGCTCAGAAACAAGTTTAAGGATTTCCCCTACGCCAGGATCGAGGTGAAAGACTTTGAGCAGGGAACACCTATTGAAGCGAATATCGTCGTAAGGGTATTTGGAGAAAACCAAGATACGCTGCGGTCCCTTTCGTTTAAAGTAGAAGAAATTTTGCGCAAACATCCCGGCACATTTTATATAAATAATGAGTTGAACGCCTACAAATCGGATGTGAAAATTAAGATTAACAAGGAAAAAGCTAGGACGCTGGGGGTGCTTACCAGTGATGTAGACAAGGTTGTGCGTATGGCTGTCGCCGGATTAAACGTCGGCGATTATATAGACGACCGCGGTGATTCGCGCAATGTGGTCATCACGCTTCCCCGGGATAAGTTTTCAAACCTTGATGCTTTGAAAAACCTATATGTCAACAGTATCCAGGGCGCTCCGGTGCAAATTGACCAGATTGCCACCGTATCCTTTGAGACATCTCCAACAGCTATCAACCATTTCAATAAATCACGCTTTGCCAAAGTAACCTCCTTGACAAAGGACAATTTTCTGGCCAACGATATATTGAAGGACATTGTACCTCAGCTCGACAAACTAAAATTGCCCTCAGGCTATTATTACAAATTATCCGGCGAGGCTGAATCAGAAGGTGATGCGCTGGGTGGAAATTTTCTGTCGGTGATCATATTGAGTGCGTTTCTTTTCATTGGGGTTTTACTGTTGCAGTTCAAAAACTTCAAGGGGATTATCATCGTACTGTCGATCATACCACTGGGTATATTGGGCGGTGTGGCCTTGTTGCTTTTGACCGGCAACCCGATGTCTTTGGTCTCCATAATCGGTTTTATCGGGCTCTCGGGAATCCAGGTTAAAAATTCATTACTGCTTGTTGATTTTACTAATCAGCTGCGCGCCGAGGGACATAGTATCGATGAAGCCATTGCCATTGCAGGTGAAACGCGCTTTCTGCCAGTGGTACTGACTTCAATTACAGCTATATGCGGGCTGCTGCCCATTGCACTCAACCCGAATCCGCTCATCGCACCTCTTGCCATTGTTCTGATCGGCGGACTGATCAGCTCGACAATACTTTCAAGAATCGTCACGCCGGTGATGTACAAGCTGATCCCTCCTAGTTTGGAAGAGGAAGAATAATAGATAGGGGCTGATAGAAATTTATTTCTGTCAGCCTTTAAAAGGCTTCTTAAAAAGCAGGACGTGCATAATGTCTAGGAAGCCTGAACCTTAACTCCAAAAAATCACAAGTATCCTTGATAATTAATCTTTAGAATGGGAATAGCAGAACGGAAATTCAGAGAGCGAACAGCAATGAGGAAATTGATTCTACAGGCAGCTTTGGATTTATATTTGCAAGAAGGGCCAGAGCATACAACTATGCGTAAGATTGCGAAGAAGATAGATTATAGCCCCACTACGATCTATCTTCATTATCAAAGCAAAAATGCAATTCTGTATGACATGCAAAAAATGGCTTTTGCTATGCTGCTCAAATGTCTATGCTCAAATCAAGTACAGGAAAATTCATATTTAAAATTAAAAAATCTCGGCAAAGCATATATTGAATTTGGTGTAATGTATCCGAAACATTATGAGCTGATGTTTATGCTCCGTTCACCAATGGAAGGGGTTGAAAAAGAGCAACCTTTCAAAAATTTTCATGAGACTTACGCCTTTATGCTAGGTATAATGACCAGTTGTATATCAACTGGCAAGGTTAAATACATGGATCCTGTGACGGTATTATTGCAATTCTGGGGCATTCTCCATGGGTTAACTTCGTCGTATATCAACAATCGGCTATCAATGACTTGTGCTTCTGACCAGCTGACTTTAGATTTTGTGCATCAGGTTTGGGATGCGTATATAGGCAGTATGCAAGATTGAGGTTTTCTCTCATACAACTCCATAAATATTTGTGTGGACGATGCGTACGACGTAAAATTCATCACATAGGAGTGTGATAAGAGAACTACCATCATGGATGGAAGTCAACCAATTCAAATGGATCATTTTATGCGGGTTGCATCGGGGTTCCATTGTTGAAAATCGAACGCGTATTGGCTATGGTTGTTCGCAAATCGCCTAAGGCAAGTGCGCAGGGGCGTGGTTTTTTAAGTCTACATCAGGCTGGTCTGTTGACAAGAAGCTGCGAAGCACTGAAGAATATGGCAAAGTTGTAAAAGCTTACCTGTTAACCTATCCTGGATATCGCAATTGATTTGGAAGGGTATTTGTCACAATTCTGACTATCTCACTAATTTAGCCATAGACGCCGCCCTATCTGAAATTCTACATCGCCAATTGGCAGAAAGGAGCAAATTTATGAGCGACAGGATCACCGCCCGCGATATTCTATTGAACAGGCATAAAGCTCAATTAACTCTGATCCCAACAGGGCGATCAAACAACTCGTTAAGGTCTAGCATCATGCGCGAAAACGCTGACGCGTTGATCCAGCAAACATCAATGCATTTCGCGATGTGGGTAGAGATGGAAGATCGGCATAATTCGGAAGTGTCTGCATGCCGTATCAATATCTTAAAATAAGCGAGGAGACGGGAGTTCGGACCTTTCATGCGTCGGGTGCTGTTTTCTTTGGTAGTAAACGAAGTGACGATGTAATCATATTCTTTGAAACTCCGTTCAGCTTTCTTCAAGATCGTCCCCTACAATCTCGAACCGACCGAATCCGTTGTTGATGTAGTGATAAAACACGACGATATGCCACCGAACCCTCCGAACAAAGTTGATGATCCGGGCGAGCCCTTAAAGTTGGAAGTCGGCAAGTTTTATGAAGTGGCGGAGCCTCATTTTGTCTTTGCTAACGGTTTTAAAACTACCGTTGAGATAATTGAAATGCAGATTGACCCGGACACCGGTAGAAAACGTTTTAGAAGTGAGGAGGATTTTTGGTACGACGAAGATGGCTATTATAGAAACCCACGAGATCAAGATATTCCAGATTTCTACTGTCTGGTACGCGAGGTGCAAAAACGTGGCACTGGCGATTAAATAAATCAGGGACCGTGACTGGCCATTTCAGCCTCTTTTTTATGCAATAACCCTAAACTAAATCGAATGTCAGCTTTCCAGGCATAACCTGGTTATCTTCTGATTCCTCAGCAAATCCCGGTACGCTGCTTTCTTTTTGCAAGGGCGACATGGTACATACAATTGCGAGTAGTACTTGAAATTTAGTTACTTTGATTTGTAACTTTCTTAAACTAAAAATTAAGAGTTCTAATGAGCGAGTACCAAACTCCCAAAGACAGGGCATACACAGAAACCCTGATCAATGCTGCAAAGAAAGAGGCTGCCGCATTTTTGAACCTAAAACATACTGCTGAGCGCAGCGATGGAGTAATCCCTCTGAAATATCGCGAGTTAATGTCCATAGCCGTAGCTCTGACGACTCAATGCGCCTATTGTATCGAAGCCCATATTGAAAACGCGATCAAGGCAGGTGCTACACGAGAGGAAATTGCTGAAACTGTTTTCATTGCAGCCGCCCTTCGGGCAGGTGGTGCCGTAGGTAACGGACTTTTTGCTATGCGTGCCTTTGAAGAGGCCAAGGCAAAAACAATGTAGATGAGGTGTTGTGAGTCGTTTTTATGTAACATACATAACTAAAACGAATTTAACCTTAGAGGTATAATCTAGTCTTTTTTTATTCCTCAGCAGCCACCCGGGAATTTCTTTCCGGGCGGCCGCTTTCTCTTTTTGCGAGGCCGATTGTAAATCGTCAGCGAAAAGTGGACAACTTTGAATGAAAGTGAAGAGAGTGTTTTCCTAAAAATGAGTACTTTGAATCATGGGAAACACAAAAAAGCCTACACCTGAGAATTGCATTAAGGACATTCGCCGCAAGACCAGACGGCTCTTCACGGCCGAGCAGAAGGTACTGATCGTGATGGAAGCGCTGCGTGCGGAGATCTCGGTCGCCGAGTTGTTCCGCAAACACCAGATCAACGAATCTCAATTTTACAAATGGATCGGATCGCCGAAGCGACAAGGAGTTTCTGGAAGCCTGCAAGAAGCGCCTCGAAGGTGACCTGACGCGTGAAGCCACGACCGACGAAGTCAGTGACCTACGAAAGGAAAACGCCCGACTGAAAGAAATGGTGGCAGATCTGTTTTTGCGGTATGATATTGTAAAAAAAAGTTTGACGATGCTGGATTAAACCTCAAATACCGAAGATTTATGAGATT
Organism: Dyadobacter sp. 22481; assembly: GCF_052044875.1. Lineage (NCBI taxonomy): Bacteria > Pseudomonadati > Bacteroidota > Cytophagia > Cytophagales > Spirosomataceae > Dyadobacter > Dyadobacter sp. 22481. The sequence continues at coordinate 133,588 of NZ_JBQENV010000005.1, read as the reverse complement.
ATTAGCATCAGAAAAATACGAGATTATCCAGACTTTAACCCAATCCGAACTGGGCGTCAAAAAGACGTTGCAGGAGTTTGGTATTGCCAAAAGCACGTTTTATAAATGGTATAGCAAATACCTGGATCATGGCTACGATGGCCTTTTGAGCACTAAGAAAGCGTCAAACCGGCAATGGAACAGCATCCCTCAACAGCAGAAAGACCTGGTTGTCCAGGTAGCCCTGGACAGAACAGATCTGTCTTCCCGTGAACTGGCCCATTACATTACTGACGAGCAGCAGGTATTCATTTCTTAATCAAGCGTCTACCGGATACTCAAAGAACGTGGTTTGATCAATGCCCCAACCCATATTTTGATAGGCGCATCGGATCAATTCAAAGATAAAACAGCTTTTGTTCACCAGATGTGGCAGACTGACTTTACATATTTCAAAGTAGTTGGTTGGGGATATTATCACCTAAGCACGATTTTGGACGATTATAGCCGGTATATCATCCACTGGAAGTTGTGTAGCAGTATGAAGGCCGACGATGTTAAAAGGACTGTTGAGCTTGCTGTGAAAAAGGCTCGCTTTAAAACTAAAGTTAAACCCAAGTTACTCTCAGACAACGGAGCGTGTTACATATCCAGCGAATTGAGCGATTATCTAAAAAATACGCTTCAAATGCAGCAAGTGCACGGTAGACCGGCCCATCCCCAGACCCAGGGGAAAATTGAGCGCTATCACAGAACAATGAAAAATGTGGTCAAGCTCGAAAATTTCTTTCATCCAGACCAGCTTTAGGGATGCGATCGGTCAATTCGTAGGCTGCTATAACAACCAGCGCTACCATGAGTCCTTGAATAACCTGACGCCTGCTGACGTCTATTTTGGTCGGGGTGAGCTCATTTTGAAAAGAAGGGAGCATATCAAAATTCAGACCCTCAGGCAGCGCAAAATCCAGTATCTAAACCAAAAATTAATCGCTTTATAAACCTGAAAATACTCTCTAAGCTGTTGTCCAAGTTAGTTTGAAGACATACATCCTCAGCCTCATTTGGGTTGGTTGAGGTCAAATCTGAAATTAGTGTTTCGATTTCTTTCCAGTAATCCATGTTATTAGGCCAATTGTGTATCGAAGGCGACTCGCGCTTACTTTCTCTCTTATGCGCGTTAGGAGCGCATAAGCATGAGCTTTTCAAAATGGTGTTTTTCTGGACGTAATCAAAATCGGGTCGAGACTTCATCCCGTATATTGCGTGCAAATCAAGCAAAGATGGATGAACGGGTTTTTAACCCTTTGAAAGGGTATCTTACAAGAGTGCCAGCTGTTGATAGTGCCATCAGCTTTGGATATTATGACAATGGCCTTTGGTGGGCTAAGTTTCGCATTGATATAAATCATCCGCTTGCCTGGCAAGTTGTCCAGGAAATTGGTTGTGTATGTAATTACCTGTCGATAGACGAACGCCTGCCGACTATTTTTTTTCCTGTTTCACCAGCACCTTACCTGAACGGGGGACCAGAATATTTTTTGTCCTGGGTTATTGAGACAACAGAACAGGATTTTTCACCGGGTTTGTTGACTGAGTGGCTTCATGGGAGACTGCCAAGACCTGTAGATGATCTGTCTCAATGGATAATGGAAGACTAAGTGCCTCTTAAACAAAATTTTACCGGAAAGAACTTCAGCAAAAAGCCAGCACCCTTGTCTCATGAAAATTGCCAAGTTACTATTGTTGTTTCTCGCATTATTTCTATCGTCTTGTGGGTCAGGAGATCTTGTTTATTTTGAACGCCGATGAAAAGACGATACATACCCGTATATATTTTTACCCTATTGCAGGTGTTGTTTTTTGCAATTTTGTCACTCTTTGTCAGGATTTATCCCCATCGAGGCTCCGGTCCGGATTCTATTTTCCATTCCAGCCCGGTTTTCAGGGTCAGCATTTCCAGGCGTTTGTGGAGGGCATGATACATATATCCATCGAGCCACTCGAAAAGTGGAGCCCATTGCGGAGGGGCGCCGAGGTAGGTTCCAAAGATCATGCGCGGTGTGACCAAGATCGACGAGTCGATCGGTTGCAAGTCCAGGCTTATTTGAATCGTATCGTGCTTTCCATGATGGGCGTAACGGGAATGTCTAAGATCAAGGATATCCTGATGTACCTCCCGAAGATTTTCCGGAACAATATTCTTGTCGAGTTTTGTAGCACCGTCGCCCTCGCCGAATAAGCGACCGTAAGAGATGATAATGCTCATCGTATAGGCATCCATTTGCATGAGATCTTCATAGATGTTTTCGGAAACCGGAAAGTTGGACAGGCAGGCGTACCAGAACCGTATATTGTGCACGGCGCTAAAATTGAGCACCATCTTCTCGAGACCCTGAATCAGGCGACCGTGTTCCTTTCTGATCTTTTCCAAGTCGGCGATTGGGTCATTTTCCATCGTTAAAATATTTAGGGTTTGACAAAGTTAGTTGCTTTTACAGGCCTCCTTAAGATTTGGCACAGGTCTTGCTGACTAGACCCTGAACAACTACTTAAAATGAGCCACTGATGTGTTCCAAGGTAAGCGACTTGCCCGTCTACCACACCGATTCCAAGCCTCCATGTCACCAGCCCCCATGGCTTCAAATACCTTGAGAAAATAAGTGCACCCCGGGCGGCCAATAGGGAGGCCACCTTTTTCCGGTACACATCTTTGGGCCAGGTGATGGTAGCCCGCCTGGCCATATAGATTTCCGTAAGTTTTACCGAGGTAAGCCAGCAACAGCTTGACCAGAACGTTTGCGCTTTTAACTTTCGTTAAAATGTGTACGGATGCGATGTGCGTAGGGAAAGGAGAAACTAGCGCTCCGATTGATCTGTCCGGAGTTTAAGGATTATTTCTTCGTTGTCGGTTCCGGGGTGGCCCGACCTAAAAGAGCCGTCAGCTTTTTGCGTGTTGTGAGCGTTTCTTTCAGCGAAAGAGATTTCTGAAAATTTGCTATGGCACTGGCGGTGTCTTTTTTGGCCACAAAGTAATCGCCAAACGAGGCATAGGCGTTGAAACTGGTTGGGTAATTCGCCACATTGAGTTTGAACAGACTTTCTGCTTTTTTAAACTTCTTCTGGGATACCATATAATGGCCCAGTTCATTGACCAAACTTTCCTGAGGCTTCACCTTATAGCCCAACTGCCTGGTGGCGGCAGTAAAATGGGTTGTTATTTTATCGGCTAGCAGGGTATTGTCTTCCTCATAGTCTTGGTCGGTCAGCTTTAATCGGTAGGAATCAAAAATGAAATGGAGCGCGTCGTATTCTGTGATGAGTGGCACGGAGCTATGGTCTTCGAGGCCGTAGTATTTCCCCTGGTAGCGTAAGCCTGTTTGTCCATTGGCCTTCAGCAAACGATCCAGGGCTAAGATGGAGCGAATGTGTTTGGTAGAGCCACTCGTATCCGCCTGTACCCGTAAGGTATCCATATCTGGCTCCATTGTATTGGCGACACCGATAAACAGGGCTTTCCCCGCATGCTTTTGGCTGGCTATAACCTGCTTAGCGGTATTAAGCAGCTTTTGATTAGCCCACCACATACTCGGGTCGATGGCCACGTAGGCGTTGAACAGGTTTGGGTGATGAATGAGCGTGTTGATAACCATCAGCCCACCCAGCGAATGCCCGATGAATACTTTGTACGGCTCAGTGGGATACAGGGAGTCAATGTGAGGAATCAGTTCGCGTTCGATGAAGGCGGTGAATTTTTCCCCTCCGCCCGAGTTCTTCAGTCTTATACTGTCGGCAGCCGATGGAATCAATCCGCCGCCCGGTGTGGGTGTTAGATCCCGCAGCCTGTTGGTATTGGGAATCCCCACCACGATCATCTCCGGGCAAATCGTGTTGCCATTGACGGCACTTAGTTGTTCAATCATGCCCACCACCGACGAAAAGTGATCGGTTCCATCCAGTAGATAAACTACCGGGTAATGTCGTTTGGCATACACCTCATTTTGATAGCTAGCGGGGACATGCACCCAGATTTTACGTTTCTCGTTGAGGATTTTTGAGGAGAGGCTGTCGATGTGGCCAATAACGATGTTGTTGTTTTGGGCTTGTGCCAAATAGGATAAGGTAGCAAACACCGATAATAGGATTGGATTCCAGAGTGTAATTTTCATAAGTCGCAAAAAGAGTGGTGAAATACTGAAACAGGGATGCTGATGAATCGTTACGTGGGCTATTGATTATAAGTTTTTAGCTTCCATAACGCAGAGTTTTAGTTGTGTTAGTTCAAACTCTCGTTCGATATCTGTAAGTGTGACGTGGTTCCGTTTTGGTTTACACTACTTTTGGAGTTCAAGCCCTCATACTCTGGAAACTGCCGAAAATATGCACCTTTCTGCTTTATGTAAGATTAGAGTAAACATTAAAACAATAGTTCCCAGGCAAGTCGACGAGCATACAACCGAAATTTGAAAATACAATATGGGCGGGATCCGCGCGCTTCATGGATAAGGAAGAATTTTCTTGCAACACGCAGTAACGTTTTACATTATTTAATAGACGAGTTGAAATGGGATCCATTACTGTGGGAGCTAAAAACAGGCAATGAAGCATTCAAGCAACAACCTGGTAGCTCTTCCGGCTCCAAACCTTTTTCCCTACTCCGGGCGTTGCGAGAAGGTTGGAGTTAAGTGCAACCTCCTGTCCGATTTTATTTTATACTTACGCACTCGTATGTACATTGCTTGGTGATGGCAAAGGAAGGTAGTTGCGAGCGGCAAATCTTTTTGATTATGGACATTTATGGCTTGATAAGTAGCCTAACCAAACTGGTGACTGTGCGCAAGGTGCGGGATCGGTGAAAACTCCCCGGATGCTTGGCTTTTTGAGCATTAGGACACCTAAAACAGGGCCCCACGTTTTATCCTAAAATCAAAGGTAAAATGAACAACACACTATCAACCACCACCGAGTCCCCGGACTCGCGGCACCTGGCCTTCGGCCGGGAAGTGGCAGAGCTGCTAACCCAAAGCAGCCCGTCAAACTGGATAGATGACCTTTGGGACATCTATACGGGTTATATGCCGGGCCGCGCAGGCTCTCGCAACGCGAGCTAGGCTACAATGCTCGCGCGGCGGACATTTTTACATCATTCAAGGAGCTGGTGTTTTTCTTCCAGCGTGTTGAGGGGATGAAGGGGTGACCCTCCCTGTATACAAGTCAAAGCCAGGTAATCCATGCGGTTGCCTGGCTTTGTTCTTTCATATCACAATCCATTTGAGCGGTCGGTTCTTCGCTGCAAAGCTTCCAAATTTTTAAACTATTAAATTGGTAGATTAAATAGTTTTTGATAGTTTTGGCCACCAGCCACCACCAGATTTCGTTTCAGCCACTGCATTTACATTCCTCACCAGAATGAGACCCGCCAGTGACACGAAAGCGCATTCACTGCCTGAAACTTTATGACCATTTATACTCCATGAGAAAGTTCACTTTTCTAATCATGCTGTTCTTCGCATCGGCACTCGTTGCGCAAGCTCAGCACGCGGCTCCTAAAAACGTCGTGAAAGCCGATGACCAGGCACTAGCCAAAATCAAAGCCGGCAAGGCTTATCTGGTAGATGTGCGCACGCCCGAGGAATTCGACGGCGGACATTTGAAGTACGCCCAAAACATCAATTTCAACAGCCCGGATTTCAAATCGCAAATCGCCAAACTCGACAAAAACAAGCCGGTATACCTCTACTGCCGTTCAGGCAACCGCAGCGGAAAAGCAGCGGACACGCTCCAAACACTGGATTTTCAGTCATATTACAACATTGGCGGGTTCGAGCAGCTAAAAGCGGAAGGCTTGCCTGCGGAGCAGCTTCAAAACACTGCGTCCAAAAAATGAGGAGACTTTTAGCCGTAGTGTCGCTGGCGTTTCTGATTGGGCAAAATGCGGCGGGTCAGCAGATCCGCTTGCAGCGCTTTGAGCAAAACCCCATTATCGGCCCCGAATTACTGTCTGGTAACCACGGGAGGAATATCAATGGCCCGTCGCTGATCAAAGTTCCCGACTGGGTAACCGGCCGCCTGGGTAAATACTACCTGTACTTCGCCGACCATAATGGGACGTATATCCGGCTTGCTTTTGCCGACGAGCTGAAAGGCCCGTGGAAAGTATACGAGCCCGGCACACTCAAAATGGACGACTGTGCCTGCAAAGGCGAAGCGGACGAACTGAAAGCCGGACGACACATCGCATCTCCGGATCTTCACATCGATCCTGTGAATAAGCAGCTGGTAATGTACTTTCATTGTCCGTTATTCGTCAGCGGCGACAAGGCCGACAAGCGCAATTACAAACAACTCACACTCAGAGCGACGTCCGCAGACGGCATTCATTTCAAACCCGAAACGACGCAGCTCGGCGAATCCTATTTCCGTGTCTTTGAATGGAAGGGGCAGCATTATGCCATTTCCCGGCTTGGCATCTTATGGCGTTCGCCCGATGGTATCCAGGCATTCGAACGCGGGCCCAATCCTTTCGACAAGATCCAGCAACCGGCCTCGACGCTCCGGCACGCCGCCGTGAAATTGACCGGCGACACGCTATGGGTCTTCCATTCCCGTATTGGCGACAGTCCCGAGCGGATTTATTTGTCCAAAATCCATCTGAACGGTGACTGGAACAATTGGAAGCCCACAGAACCACAGGTAGTAGCAATTCCTGAGACGAAATACGAAGGCAGCGACCTTCCGCTGACGGTCTCCAAAGAGGGCGCTGCCCACGAGCGCCTGCGTGAGCTGAGAGACCCGGCTTTTTTCGAAGAAAACGGCAAATGGTATCTGCTCTATTCGGTGGCTGCCGAAAGCGGGATCGCAATTGGTGAATTGAAAAAATAACGCACTGGCCCGGTGGAAAGAAAAAAGCAAACTCCCGTAGAAAACTTCGTGATATTCCTGGCATTGTTGCTGCTGTATGTCCAAACCTCTGCCCAGCATTACGTCTTCGCCGACCGGTTCGACGGCGCGGCGCTGTATGCCGATGTGGTGCATTATGTGAAACTCGGCATCCACCGCACCGGCACCGAAGGAGATAACAAAACCTCGGAATGGATCAAAGGCATTCTCGATAAAAATGGCTTCAAGACTGAGTATGTGACCTTTCCAGTGAAACAATTTTTTCCTGAAAAAACGCAGTTGACTGTTGGCGGCAAGGCACTGGAAGTATTCCCGGTATGGCCGGTCGCTAATCCGAACGTACAACTCACCGGTGCGCTTGTCGATGCGCAGAACGGCACAGAGGTCGTTAAGGATAAGATTGTCTGGATCAGTCAGGTTTCGAAGGAGCGCTCATTCAGCTTTCTCGACCAGGACAATGCGAAGGTCATCAAAAAGTTTATTGATCTCGGCGCGAAGGCCATTGTTCTTATCGCGGACAATGCGGCCGGGGAAATCGCAGCCATCAATACGTCGCCGGGGGATAGCTGGGCTGTGCCGGTGGTACAATTAGCGCCGAAAGACTTACCCCATCTCAAAGACGGCGCCACGGCATCGCTGAACATTCGCGGCGAGCTTCGCGAAGTGACCGCGCGAAATATACAGGGAACCATCGGCAGCGGCGAAAAAACGGTGATCATCTCCACGCCGATCAGCGGTTGGTTTACCTGCGGCGGCGAACGTGGTCCGGGCATTGCCACCTTCAATGCATTGGCCAAATGGGTAGCCGAGAAGAAATTGCCCTACAAATTCATCTTTACCGGCAATTCCGGTCATGAACTGGCCCAGCACCAGGGCACGCACATTTTTCTGCATCAAAAGGCACCCAAGCCCGAAGATGTGCGGCTATGGTTTCACCTCGGTGCCAGCTTCGCCACTCATAATTATGTCAAAACCGCCGGAGGCGTAGCAAAGCGACCCGAAGCAGACGGCAACCGCATTGTCTACTACTCGGGTGATTTCTCGAAGCCTTTGGACGAGGCATTTAAAAATGTCAAGATCAACAAAGCGCCCGACAAAGCCTACGGCGAACTGGTGGTGGCGCAGCAAAAAGGCTATTCCAGATTCATCGGGCTTGTGGGCACCGCTTCATTCGCCCTTTTTCATACGCCACTGGATGACGCGTCGACGACTTCGCCTAAACTGCTCGAAGAAATGGCGAATGCCGTGAAAGATGCCATCGAGTTGGAATTGGCCCGTGACCAGCGAGGGAAGCCATAAAGCACGATTATCACGGTAAAATCAGGTGCAAGCAAATCACCAACCTTTGATCGCGCCGCCCTGGAATACCTTGGCCGCAGCTGCTTCCACTTCCTTGGATTGATATGCCTTTACATAATTTTTTACCTTTTCTTCGTCCTTTGGGACGAGACGGCGGTTTTGAATGCCCGAAACCTCCCGAAAATACAAATGCCCGCCCGCGATCAGTTCATACCCGACGACCGAAAGGATGGCCCCGAAATCAGATAACCATGCATCGACCCGACGATAAAAAGACCCTGATTACCTCCGGCAAAATGAGCCGGAGGAACTTGCTGGCAGGTGCCGCCGCGGCTTCCGTGGTACTCGTGCAAACCACTAGCGGCAAGGCTTTCCAGGCTGCGCTCACGGCCTCGGAGCTAGCCGACGATCCTACCAAAGTACCGGGCGTGCCGCCGGGCGCGTTGGGCACGCGGTCCCCATTTGAAAAGCCGGTCAAGACTTTTTCCGAAACTTCCTCGCGCACGCCCTTACAGGACCTGCATGGCATGCTCACACCCTCGGACCTGCATTACGAGCGGCATCATGGCGGCGTGCCAGCCATCGATCCCGCCAAACATGAGCTGGTTATTCACGGAATGGTGGAGAAGCCGATGGTGTTTACATTAGCCGATCTGAAACGCTTCCCGTCCATATCCCGCATTGCATTTTTGGAATGCTCGGGTAACTACCGCGGCAGTAGTGACGGCAAAATACGTCCGCAGGAGATTTGCGGCCTCACCAGTCAGAGCGAATGGACGGGTGTGAAGTTGTCTACCATTTTCAGAGAAGTAGGTGTGCAGCCGAAAGCCACCTGGTTTCTGGCCGAAGGGGGCGATGCGGCGGTGATGACCCGCAGCATTCCGGTGCACAAGGGCTGGGACGACGCCATCATCGCCTACGGGCAAAATGGTGAGGCGCTCCGTCCGGAACAGGGTTACCCGATTCGTCTCTTCCTGCCCGGCTGGGAAGGTAATGCGAATGTGAAATGGCTACGCCGTATCGAGTTGGCCGACGCGCCCTTTATGACGCGGGAAGAAACATCTAAATACACCGAGGCAGTGGGCTGAGGTAAAATCCGCCAGTTCAGCTTCACGATGGACGCCCGCTCGATCATTACCTATCCTTCTTATCCGGCCAGTGTCGAAAAAGGTTGGATCGAAATACGGGGCATCGCGTGGAGTGGCCGGGGTAGGGTAGCCCGGGTAGAGGTGAGCACTGACACCGGGAAAACGTGGCAAAATGCAGCCTTACAGGACCCGGTGCTCGACAAGGCGATTGTCGCATTCCGGTATTTATGGCACTGGGATGGGAAGCCGACCGAAATTATGAGCCGCACGGTGGATGAAACCGGTTATGTGCAGCCGTTTTTGAAGCAGCTTATGGCTGCTCGCGGCGGGAACATGGGTTACCATTTCAACCCCGTCACAGCCTGGTATTTGCAGGCGGATGGCCAGGTATTATTCAAGGCTACCTAGCTTTTTTGAGTGGCCACAATTCGGCCAGGGCCACATCGAGCCTATTGTCCATTCCGCTACGATACACCTTTGAGATCGACGGCTGCTCTTTAAAAAAATTAATAAATAGTTTGCATTTCGGATCTTTCATAGTTTACTTTGTCTATCAAATTAATAGAGTATATCTTCGAATTTATTACCACCAATAAATCGATTTACTAATCTGTCACTGCCGTGAAAGCATTTCTTTTCGTCACGGGGCTCCGTAGTGCACATTTCGAAGGTGGTCAAGCTTGCTTTTCTCCTTTCAATCGCAATACGTATGTGCACAATCCCGCCTGTTTCTTTGTAGCGTATATAGCAAACCGGTGGCAGCCCAGCGGCAGCTATTTCAACATGCGGGAGCCTTTCATGCAACCTATTAAACAATGCACCCGGCCATGAGCGCGCTATTGAAAGAAGCACCATCCGACCGGCAGCTGCTGACCGAGTTCCAGCACGGCTCAGAGGCTGCGTTCGAGGCGATCTACAACCGCTATTTCCCGCGGCTCTACCCGCACGCCCTGAAAATGCTGCGCGATCCGGACGAAGCCCAGGACCTCATTCAAGAGCTTTTTACGGCGTTTTGGACCAAAGGCCGCGAACTCGATCTGACCACCAGCTTGTCGGCTTACCTGTATGCGTCCACGCGTAACCGGGTGCTGAACGTCTTTGAGCACAACCGCGTCCACGACCATTATGTCGAGTCGTTGGGGCATTATCTTGCTACGGTGGAAGCATCTGTGGATGAGTTGGTGATTGAGAAGGAGCTGGCAGAGATCATCGACGCGGAGATAAGCCAAATGCCGCCCAAAATGCGGGAAATCTTCGAATTGAGCCGGCGCGAAAACCTGTCGCACCGGGAGATTGCCGAGATGCTTTCCGTTTCCGACAAGACGGTTAAAAAGCAGGTTAGTAAAGCATTGAAAATCCTGAAACTGAAAATCTCCTATGGCTTTCTGCTGCTTGAAGCTTACGCGCAGTTGATTCATTAACCTACTTGATAATCAGTGTTTTGTATTTTGTTTAAGAAAATTTGTTCAAAAAAATCACCTTCGCGTACTCCCAAACCGCTTCCGGGCTGTCTTACCACCGATGAATAAGCAGGACACAAGAAAGCTGTTGCAAAAATACCGGGAAGGCCGCTGCACGCCGGAGGAGCGATCCTGGGTGGAGCAATGGTATCTGGAAAATGCCAGGCAGCAGGGCACTGTACAGGCAGACCTGAAAAACCGGCATACCGCGACCTGGAAGCAGATCAAACGAAACATTGCCGGCCAAAAAGCTGCCCAACGCCATTGGCTCCGGCATCCGCTCGTGGCTGCGGCCAGCGTGATCTTCGTGTTGGGCCTTTCATTTCTGATTTATCGCAGCAATCAGGCCCGGCAGGAACGGACTGCGAGTGCGGTAGATTACCGGGCAGTAGCGACGCGAAATGGGGAATTGCGAAAGCTATCATTACCCGACGGTTCCCAGGTTTGGCTCAATGCGGCCAGCAGGCTTCGGTATTCCAGTGCATTCGGCGACGCATTGCGGGAAGTGTACCTCGATGAGGGCGAGGCATACTTTGATGTTAAACACGATCCTGCCACGCCGTTTATCGTCTACGCGGGCAAAACGAAGACGACTGTACTGGGTACCGCATTCGCAGTGAAAGCATACCGCTCGCTACCGGAAACCAAGGTCATCGTCATGCGTGGCAAGGTAGGGGTAACGGCCTCCGGCAACGGCCCGAAAGACGCGGTAATGCTGGTCAAAAACCAGCAGGCTAGTTTTGACAATACCACATTCCATCGGGCGGACGTGAATGCGGCGGATTTCATCGGCTGGACGGAAGGTAAATTAAAGTTTAATAATGAAAGTCTTCAAGCGATTGCATTGACCCTCGAGAACCGTTTCGATACGACGATCCGCTTTCACGACAGGGCGATCGGCGACCTGCGGTTCAGCGCGGGTTTCGGGGCGACGGAGCAGCTGGACGACATTCTCGAAGTGCTTTGCCTGGCCGAAAACCTGACTTATACCAGATCCGGCAAGACCATAACGCTTGCCCCGCGATAGCACCAACCATTTTACAGAACATAATCATTATCATTTAACCCGCATTTACGGACATGAGGAAAACTATGCGAAAAAAGCCGTCGGGACGAGCCTGGCTGCGTTATATTTCATTGACTGTCATGCTGCTGGGTGGCATAGGTGCGTCGCTCCCGGGCTTTGCGCTTACCGACAGTTCTATTAAGGAGATCAAGATTTCGGTGAAGGTCGAGAAGAAATCGCTGAAAGAAATCTTGGATTTAATACAGGCAAAAAGCGGGGTCGTTTTTGTTTACTCTGAAAGACTAGTTAGTCCATATACTAAACTAAGTTTATCAGCCGGTAACGAGACGTTGGCGAAGGTTTTAGCCAAAGTTTTGAAAAATACCAACCTGGATTACCAGGAGCAGAACGGCAAAATCGTACTCGTAGAGCGCGGCGTGAGGGCCGTTGCGCCCACGACCCAGACCGGTGCGAACCAGCCATTGCGGAAGGTCACCGGCAAGATCACCGATGACAAGGGTGAGGGGATTCCCGGTGTGAACATCGTTTTGAAGGGCACGAGCATCGGTACTTCCACCAATATCGAGGGTGGTTTCCAGCTGGACGTGCCGGAGCCGGCGGCAGGAGACAATCCGGTGCTGGTATTCTCTTTCGTGGGTTTCCAAACGCAGGAGATTCCGTTGGGCAGTCGCAGGTTTTTTGAAATACATCTCGAATCGTCGGAGAAGCAGCTGAACGAAATCGTGGTGGTAGGTTACACGCAGCTGAAAAAAGGTGCGGCGACGGGCGCCATTTCGAATATCAGGGGTGGTGAGATTACCAACCAGCACGGGGTGAGTTTCAGTGAAAAAATCCAGGGGCTTACACCCGGCTTGCAGATTTCGTCCAACTCGGGCGTGGAGGGCGGGAGCGTGCTCGTGCGCCTGCGCGGGGCGACGTCCATTAATGCGGGTAACGACCCATTGTATGTGATCGACGGCGTTTTTATCAACAGCCAATCGTTGCAGGGCGTGCGCACGGGCGGGCAAACCACCAACCCGCTGGCCGACATTAACCCCGCCGACATCGAGAACATCGAAGTGCTCAAAGACGCCAATGCGACCGCCATCTACGGCGCGCGGGGTGCCAATGGCGTGATCCTGATCACGACTAAACGCGGTGCGAAAGGCGGAAGGACGAAAGTGTCCTTCAATACTTCGCTCGGTATCGCTAAAGCGCCCAAGCTGTGGGACCTTACCACCGGCCCGCAGCACGCGCAGATCATGAACGAGCAGTGGATCAACGACGGTAACCCGGCTGCGACGCGGCCATTCAGGCCGGTGAGCGAAGGCGGGCAGGGGAACCCCGAGGATCAGGGCACTTACGATCGCCTGAACCTGGTGTTTCGCACAGCTATTCAACAATCCAACAATTTGTCGGTCACCGGCGGGAATGACAAGACGCAGTTCTATCTTGGCGGCGAGGTGACGAACCAGAATTCCATCCTGAAATTGCAGGATTTCCGCCGGCTGGGCTTCCGGATCAATGTCGATCACAATATCAACAGCAAGGTGCAGATCGGGGTCAGCACATCTTACAGTGCGACCAAACGCCAGCTTGCACGCACGGGCGACACGGGTGGAATACTGAACACCGGTCTGCACACGCCCACATTGACCCCGCTTTTCGCCGCCGACGGCTCCTACAACCGCAGCGAGCGTTTCAACAATCCTTATGTGTTGTTTGAAAACAGCAATAACTACGCATACGGCAAGCATTTGATCGCCAATGGGTATTTCAAATGGAACATTACCAACGACCTGACCTTTAAAAGCTCTTGGAGCCTCGACGACAATTATTATAAGGAAGCCGTTTATTACAATGCTAACCTGACGGAAGGAAAAGCCTCGAACGGCAGCGCCACCGATGCTACCACCCTCGACCGCACCTGGATCGCCGAGCAGCTTTTGAATTACACGGCTCCATTGGGCGAGCGGCATTTCTTGTCGGTATTTTTGGGTAACACCTTGCAAAAGAATCAGTTCCAGCGTTCGGTTATCACGGGCACCAACTTCCCGAGCACGCAGTTTACGACCATTTCGGCTGCGGCCATTACCACCGGTACCAACACCGGCGTGACCAACTCGGGCCTGATTTCCTATTTCGGGGGTGCGAATTATAGTTTCGACAACAAGTATAGCGTGGATGTAAACGTCCGCAGCGACGCCTCTTCGCGCTTCGGGGCCGATTACCGCTGGGGAACATTCCCCTCGGTGGGCGCTTCCTGGCGGATCGGGCAAGAGGATTTCGTGAAAGACAATGTGACGTTCCTGAACGATTTGAAACTGAAAGCGAGCATCGGTTGGACGGGTAACCAGAGCATTCCGGATTTTGCATCGCTGGGCCTTTGGTCGGGCGGTAACAACTACCTCGACAAGCCCGGCGTCGCGCCGGCCCAGCTGGGTAACGGTGGTTTGAAGTGGGAGACGACGCGTCAATGGAACATCGGCCTCGAAGGCGGCATTGCCAACAACCGGTTGAAATTTGAATTCGATGTGTATAACAAGTACACCACCGATCTGCTGCTTTCTGTGCCTACGCCTGCTAAAACCGGTTTCTCGTCGTCCTACCAGAACCTGGGCGAAATGAGCAACAAAGGTTTTGAGTTCCAGATCACCTCGACGAATATATCCAACAAAAATTGGGAGTGGACGACCAGCTTCAACGTGGCGCACAATGCGAACCGCATCGAAAAACTGCCCATTTCATTTACCCAATACAACCGTGACTGGGTGCGCCTGGAACAAGGTTCACCGATGTATTCTTTCTGGCTCTACAAGCAGCTTTACGTGGACCCGCAAACGGGTAATGCCGTGTACGACGATTCCCGCACCGGCGACGGCCGTATCACCACCGCCGACCGCCAGATCGTAGGCAATGCATGGCCCGCTTACTATGGAAGCCTGCGGAATTCGGTGCGTTTCAAGAGCTTCGACTTCTCGGTGAATTTCTATTTCTCGCAAGGCAACAAGGTGTTCAACATGAACCGCTACTTCCAGGAGCATGCCGGCTCGCGGGGAACGTCGTGGTCAATGCTGGCGAGCATGCTGGATCGCTGGGAGAAACCGGGCGACGTTACCGACATCCCGCGTGTGACCATTCTGCCCAACGAGGATGGCAGCTACAACCATAACTTCGAAAGCAGCCGGTTTATGGAAGACGGCTCGTTTATCCGCCTCCGCAGCGCCTACCTGGGCTATTTCTTGCCTAAAAACTGGCTTTCGAAGGTCCGGATCGACAATGCGAAGGTTTACGTGAATGCGACCAACCTGCTCACATTTACCAAATATTCGGGCCCGGACCCGGAAATCAACACGGCGCAGGACACGGCCAATGCTACCGTGCAGGGGCTCGATTTCTCCATGCCTCCGCACCCGCGCACGATCGAGTTCGGTATCAATCTTACTTTCTAATTCAATCCCATGCGAAAATTCACTTTTCAATTCCGATATAAAATCGCGGTGCTGGCGCTTACGGGCCTGCTGGCATCGTCCTGCGAGTCGTATTTCCTGGATGCCGAGCCGCAGCAATCCATTTCCGACGCTTCCGTGATCGTGGACGGCGCCACGGCCGAAACTGCCCTGCTCGGGGTGTACGACAAGGTGCAAAGCGGCAACTACTACGGCGGCGACGGCTACCAGGCGGCCGCTTACCTGGCCGGCGGGGATAACCTGTGGGTGGGTACGCTCAACTATTATGCGACATTCATCACACACACTTACCGCTCCGACAATACGCTGCTCAACAGCGTCTGGTACTCGATCTTCACCGTCGTGAACGGCGCCAACAATGTGATCGATAAGGTTGAAAAGCTCGATGCCAAGGCCATTACCGAGGCGCAGCGCAAGCAGATTTCCGGGGAAGCTTACGTGCTCCGCTCGCTGGCTTACTTCGACCTCGCCCGCGCCTGGGGTAATGTGCCGGTAGTGCTCAAACCGACTACTTCTCCCAACGATTTCGATGGTGTGAAGCAAAGCTCCCAGGAGCAGGTGTACCGGCAGGTCCTGGCAGACCTTACCAAGGCAGAAGGCCTGCTCGGCAACACCACCGATCGCAACCGGGTGACGCAGAAGACTGTTTTTGCATTCAAGGCGAGGCTGCATTTGTATTTGGGTGAATATGAAAAAGCGGAGGAATATGCGACTAAACTGATCTCCGATTCGAACTACGAGCTCATCAGCTGGTCGTCATTTATCAACAGCAAAAATTCGAAAGAATCGATTTTTGAGCTCGCTTACAGCACAGCAGATCGTAGTTCGCATTATGGCGCGTGGTCCAGCGACGGCTACCGCAACCAGTTTTGCCCAAGTCCTACCTTGTATAAGCTGTTGCAAGATCCTGCCACCGGCGGCGATCGCAAAGTGCTGATCAAGGACATTTCCACGCCGGCCATTCTCAACTACTACGTGCAGCTGCTCTACTGGCGCTCAACGAACGACAACCCGACGTATATTTTCCGCATTGCCGAGCAATACCTGATCCGCGCCGAAGCCCGTGCTAAAAAGGCCACGCCCGACCTCGCGGGAGCCGTATCCGACCTGAATGCCGTGAAAAACCGCGCCAAAGTCCCGGTTTTTGCAAGTATCGACAAAGCGGCCATCGAGAAGGCGATCGAGGACGAGCGCCGCGCCGAGTTTGCATTGGAGCCGCACCGCTGGTTCGACCTCGTGCGGACGGGCAGGGCAGGGGCGGTACTGGGCGTGAACGATGCGAACAAATGGATTTTCCCGATCCCGTTCAACGACCTGGCCGCGGATAAGGACCTGGTGCAGAACAAAGGCTACTGATTTACGCTTTCATTCAATCCAATCCTATGGCAGCATTGAAATCATGGTCGAGGGCGGAAATCGTGGCATTCCGCGTTGCGGCGATCTACTTTGTGATCCAGGTATTACCCCTCGACGGACGCTTTTTCGGCACCAATTGGCTGAACCCGCAGTTTCACGACCTTTTTGCCCTCACTACTTACATGCCCGCATTCGTTTCGGCGGGCGTGTGGGGTATCGAAAGCTTTGCGAACTGGCTTATTGCATTGGTCATCGCGGTGGCAGGGGCCGTTTTGTGGGGATTTCTTGAAAGAGAGCCGAGCGAATACAACGTGCTCTATTACGGGCTGCGCGTGCTGCTCCGGTACCGCCTGGCTGTGGGCCTGATCGGTTATGGGGTTCTGAAATTGTTCAAAATCCAGCTGCCGGAGCCGACATTGAGCGACCTGCACAGCAGCTACGGCGATTACCTGCCCTGGAAAATCTATTCACTGACGACCGGCATCGGCTCGGCTTATTACGAGCAGTCGATCGGGCTGGTGGAGCTGGCGGCGGCGGTGTTGCTGCTTTTCAGAAAAACCGCGACAATCGGTGCTTCCATCGCGATCTTTGTATTGACCAACATTGTGATCGCCAACTTCGCCTACGAGTTCGGCGAGCATGTATACAGCGCCTACTTGCTCAGCATTGCGCTTTTCTTGCTTGCGTATGACCTGCCGCGGTTGTACAACGTATTCGTCAAAAGGCAGTTTACGCGTGCTGAGAGCTTCAAACCTGCATTTGCGAGCAACTGGGTGGTCCGCGCTCAGCTCGCGGTTAAAATACTTGTCGCGGTGTTTCTCGTGGTTTACGGGGTGAAGGCCTATGCAGGCAGCGATAACTGGCCATTTCCTGCAAAAGCGGGGCTGAGCAATGCCTATGGTTTTTACAATGTGTCTGAATATCGGGTCAATCAGGACACGATTCCTTATTCGCTCACCGATCCCGAACGTTGGAATAATGTGGTTTTTGAAAAATGGAACACGATAAGTATCAAGAGGAACCGGCCTGCGCGGCTCGACCTTTCTGTCCCGTCCATTACAGAGCGGAATTACGAGTATGCAGGCAATGCGTCACGGCATTTTTACAGCTACGAGCTCGACACCCTGGTCGGTGAACTTACGCTGCACGCCCGCAACAGTGCTTCGCCGGATCTGCATTTTCGCTACGCGCGCCCGGATTCGGCCACGATCGTGCTGTCGGGAAGGAATGAAAACCAGGATTCGGTGCGCATTGTGCTCTCGAAAATCAACCGCAAATATCTGCTCAACGAAGGGCGCCGGCGACCTATTAAAATCAATTGAGATACATTAAACAGCAACACCATGGCTGAAATACAAATGGATAAACCGGGACCGGAGCTGGCCGCGGCAACGGCGAAGAATGCTTTTCCGCAGTGGGCCGGCTGGGAGCGGATCCTTTTCCGCATCGCGGTAGTCTTTTTCGGGCTGCTGATCATCCCGCTGAGTGTGGAATGGTACACCAAATTTTTCACCGCTAAAACACTGTTCGAATTCTTCTCGGCATTGAACGGTTACCGGGTGGATTTTGTGAAAATACCGGGCGAAAGCGGCCGCTGGGGGCTGGCGAGCTATGCCAACTGGGGCGTGGCGCTGCTGATTGCCCTCTTGGTAGCCGCCATTTGGACGCTGGCCGTCCGCAAGCGCGAACGGAAGGAGTACAACGAACTTTACTACTGGATCAGAGCCTTCGCGCGTTACCGCATTGGTATCGGCATCATCGCATTCGGTTTTTTGAAGCTGTATCCTATGCAAATGCCGTTCCCATCGATATCCAACCTGGAAGCGACGATAGGCGAGTATACGGCCTACAAAATCTATTGGCAGTCGGTGGGGGTAGTGATCTGGTACGAGGTATTTCTGGGCTTCATCGAGGTGTTTGCGGGTGCATTGATGTTTTTCAGGGCGACTTCGGTGCTGGGAGCCGTGATTAACCTGGGTGTTTTGTATAACATTGCCCATGCCAACCATGCCTACGACGGCGGCGTGCATGTATATAGCGCTTATTTTTCGCTGCTTTCGGCATTTGTTCTGGCGCATGAGGTGCCCTATGTGTGGAAGCTGCTGGTCCGTGAAGAAAATGTCAATCCAGTTGAATATGTGCCGGCATACGATGCCAAATGGCTTACCCACTGGCTGTTCGGGCTCAAATATGCGATCGTGGTCGGCTTTGTATTCGTTTATGGCTGGCTCCGTTACGATA
This sequence comes from Dyadobacter sp. 22481, assembly GCF_052044875.1. Lineage (NCBI taxonomy): Bacteria > Pseudomonadati > Bacteroidota > Cytophagia > Cytophagales > Spirosomataceae > Dyadobacter > Dyadobacter sp. 22481. The sequence goes on along the minus strand of NZ_JBQENV010000005.1, from coordinate 114,792 downwards.
TGCATTACAACCAGCGTCGCCTCAAAGAACCGAGGACACCCGGACTGGCCGATGCGGCCGGCCTTTATCAGGTCACCGAATTTAGAATCAACAACCGCACATTGCCCTATTCCCCGCTCGATACGGTGCGCTGGCAGAATGTGGTTTTTGAGAAATTTTCGACACTGATCTACCAGGTGAACCGTCCGGTGAGTATTTCGCTCGCGAATGGCACGCCACAGACCAAGGACGTCGATCGCAGCTATGAGCTGGCGGGCATCGGCGGGGGACGAAGGTTTTTCTATTACGAGGCCGACCTGAAAACGCAAACCTTGCTGCTGCAAGACAAAAATCGGGCGAAAAGCGAAGAAGAGGGTGGTGGCAGGGCCCGTAAGCCTGCCGCGAAGGCCGACAGCATTCCGCCGCTGGCCTGGCATTTCCAGCGCCCTTCGAAGGATCGCATCGTTCTTTCCGGCCTGGACGACCATCGGGATTCCATTTATGTGGTACTCGACCGCATCCGCAAAGATTACGCATTGACCAAATCCAGAAGCCAAACCCAGCCCGTCGACCGGCCGGCGATCTCGGCCACTTCCTATTGATTTTTTGTATTTATTCGTATCAAAAATGAGAATTCCCTTTGTATTGAGTTGCCTGATTTCCATTTCCACCTTCGCCCAGCGCGACCGGCAGGGACAGGCGCAACCAAGTGCACACGACCACGCGCACCACGTGGACGAAAACGAGTTTGCCCACAATCACCTGGACCACATTCAGGCCTATCGCAAGGAGACCGCCTACGTGCACAACCTGCCGCCCGCGCAGTTCCTCGAAGGCATAGGCACTTCCAATTTGAAAATCACGACGAAATCCGAACAGGCGCAAAAATATTTTGCCCAAGGCGTCGCGCTCCTGCACGATTTCTGGGATTTCGAGGCCTATCGTTCGTTTAAAGAAGCCATCCGGCTGGATTCTTCGGCCGTGATGCCTTACTGGGGGCTTTACAGCGCCATCGGAGCCACCGAAGGGCCTGATTTCGACAATGATAAAAAACTGGCGGTCAGGAAACTGAAAGCTTTGAAAGACAAGGCCAGCGAGCACGAAAAACTTTACGCCGAGGCCATTCTGCTCCGCGACGCGCCGGGAGAAAACAGCCGCAAGCAATACCAGCAAAAGCTCGAAATCATCGTGCATAAATACCCGGATGACGTGGATGCCAAGCTGTTTCTGGCATTGAGCAAAATGAGCGGCTACGACGTGGACCTGAACCCGCGCGAAGGGCAGATTTACAGTGAATATTTGCTCCGCGACGTCCTCAAATCCGACCCCGACAATGCAGGCGCACATCATTACTGGATCCATTTGATGGAAAATTGCTGTCCCGAGGAGGCCATTAAAAGCTCTGAGCGCATACGGCTGCTCACACCGGGCGCGGCGCATATGGTGCATATGCCGGGGCACGTGTATTACAAGTTAGGCCAATATCAGAAAGCCCATGAGGCCTTCCTGGAGGCGGTGGCGGTAGATTCTCTTTATATGAGAAAGCAGCACATCCCCGAAGTGGATACCTGGAATTATATTCACAATATCAACTACCTGCTCTCCAACAGCGCCGAAAACGGGCATTATAAAACGGCACTGTATTATGCGGAAAAGCTGCAAAACATGCCGGTCACCAAAGAACGCAAAGCCAAATATGAGGGGCGTTTCTTTTACCAGGGCATTATCGCGCCGGCCAAAATGGAGTTGTGTTTCGGGTTTTATAAAAAAGCCGCCGATCGCCTTAAATTGATCAACGACAAGGACAGCATCTTTACCGGCAAGGCCATCGGCTACAAGGATGGCCTGTATTATTTTGCATTGGGCATGGATGCTGTTAAGCGCGGCAAACCTGAGGAAGCAAAGAAATACTCGGACGCGCTGGATGCACATCTGTACCGCAATAGCACCCAATCGTCGACCGGCGACGTGATTGCCACCAGGCGACTGGGGGATCTCAATGTAGCGTCGCTGGAATTACAGGGATTGATCAAAAGTTTGGAAAATGACGATGAAGCTGCCATTCGCATCCTGAAAATCGCCCAAAAGAAAGAACACGACCTGGGTTACAGCGAGCCGCCTTCTTATGCCAGGCCGGTGTTGATCAGCCTGGGCGAGGTTTATTTAAAAGCAGGACAATACGACCTGGCAATCAAGGCTTACGAGGAGCTTTCGAGGAAGCGCCCGAATAGCGCCAATGCACTTTGGGGCCTTTACAAAGTTTACAAAAAGAAAGGCGACACAACCAAAGCGAAAGCACTGGCGTCCCAGCTGAACGAAGTGATTGAACAGGGTGATCATTCTCTTTATCCGCTTTGACTTACTCCGCTTACACAACTGGAACCGTTAGGCCTGCTATAAATAATGTAGAATCCGGCCCGTTTTCTCCAACGATCATGTTTAGAAAAACTCGTAGAAAACACATCGATACCGTGCCTGGCCAGCCATACCCCAATCTTTGTATTCCTGATATCCAGATATGGTTTCTTTCAGCTCGAACGTACTACTTCCAAAAAGATCATCATATTATCGATCCAGTCTTTGAACGATGGATTTTGCAAGTAAAAGCCCAAATCCCCCTTTTTATAAAGAGACATGGCCGGCGTTATCGGTACTTCCTGAAGGCCGAGTTCACGGTAAAATCCCCGGGAGGTTTCGAAATCTGTGGCGCCGATAAACGGGCGAATAGACAGTGCGCAGTGCTACATGGTTGGGTCTGCTTTTGTTTTTTCAAACTAGCGTGTTCGCGCGATGGGGCAACTTGATTGAAATCAATAAGTGGTGCTAATGGCGACTGTATTCCTAACCCTGCTGAGCTTCTCCGGGGAGATTTTAAGATAAGAGGCGATCATATTCAGTGGAAATGCCTGAATTAGTGCGGGACGTGGATTATGAATAGAAAGATACTTTTCGGCAGGTATCATTGATTTATCGAAAAATTGCATTCTTTTGATCGCGCCTTCAAGAACCTTGTTAAGCTGCAAAAACTTTCATAATTCAGGAACCACTCGCCAGCGATGTGCAAGTCGATCACATTTTGCGTTTCCTCCGTTAACGCTTCGAACTGTCAGACAGCTCCGGATAGCAGATAGTATATCGAGCGGGCCACTTCAGCTTTTCGGAGAAGAAACTCGGTTTTACTAAATTTTCGGACTGAAGCTCACCGAATTACTCACCAAAACTTTGAGAATATTTGAACGTTTTGGTGTAGTTAGGGCAAACAAAAAAAAGCCAGCAATCGTTTGATTTGCAGGCTTTTGCTGCTTTTTGTTACTCTTCAAGTGACCCCGCTGGGAACAAATTGAATATTAAAAGCGCTTGTAAATCAATTACTTGTAATTCCTTTCAAAATAGGTAACCGAAATGGTAACCGATTCTTTTTGCTTATCTTGATAGATTTTGATTATCTAACGCCATTACCAAAGTTAAAACTTTATTCCGAGATTTCGCTCTCCCAAATTTGCGTTAGACTCCGTATAGGCGAATATACTTTGTAAAACCGGAGGGCTTTGCACTTTGCCTTCCGACTCATACTTAAATCTGTGTATATGATTAAGTCTCAACTAATACATATAAACTTACTTTTCTTTTTTTCTTTCTTTGGAATCTTTATCTTTTGATTCTTTATCCTTCTCGTCTTTTGAATCGTCTTCCTCTTCCTCACTTCCTTGATCAGCGCTATCGGATTTAATGGCCGTTTTCTGACACAGTTTTCGTTGCTTGGGTTAGGTACAACCAGTCTAGTGAGCCAGTTTTTATGGTAGTCGAGAAGCAACCCGAGTTCCGAGGAGGCAGCTCAGAGCGAATGGAGTTCTTTATCCGTAATTGAGAATACCTAAGACTACTAAAACAAGGAGGGTCATTGTGTCATTCGTAGTGAACGCTGATGGGACCTTGCAAAATGCTTCAATTGTTAAAGGTCGAAGTCCGGAATATGATCTGGAGGTATCACGAGTACCCAAATCAATGCCAAATTGGATTCCGGGCAGCCAATTTGGCAAGTCAACCCGAGTGAAATACACCTTACCTGTCAAAATTTGACACCAAATCTCTGGCAGGCAAAGGTTTCTCCGATTACCCACTTTTTTTGAGAATCGAAGAGGCTGCAACATGAGTATTTTCTAGAATACTTCCAATCAAAAAAATCTTTAATCGGAGGTATCTTTCATCTGCTTCGAGTTTGATAGGGGTTACAATGTTCTCCGGTTCTTCATTGAGATAATAGACCTTAGGTCGATCGTTGTTATTATCCTTGACATTAGATTTTACTGCAAGGATATCAACTGGTAATGTTTAGATCGAAGGAATTGTAACCGAATAAAATTATTTTTACAAAAGAGTAGGAACTGTGAGAAGTCGTAAATATTTTTGTCACGGTATTTACTCACTAATATCCCCCAAGTCAAACCTTGTAGCTAGGTGGCATTACGCTGTAAATAGGAAAGGAATCTAACTCAAATGACATTTAGTCGTTATCAAATGCCACAAAATAGATAAATATACCCCTACAAATATCATTATGTTGTTTCTCTCCACTAAGCAAAATTTCTGCTGCGGTAATCGTAATTGCATTTTCGTGTCTAGCTGATCCCATTTTCATCGAAAGATTTTTCAAAGTTTCCTGTTAAGGGGTCTTCCTATCATCCTATTTATAATTCTGGTTTATGAAACGAGTTTGGGCCACTTGTTGGGCCGTAAGCTTTTTGGTGTATTGCAGCACTAATGCTGCGGGTCAAATCACGGGTAAAATTTCTTCTGATCGTTCTCGCTTGCCAGGCATTTCCATCTCGGCATTTGAAGTGACTAATGATGGGCTGACTCGATTAGCAGGCAAGGTGCATCCGGATTCTTTGGGTTTTTACAGTTTGCCATTGCCGAAAGGGAAGCAATTTAAAATCGTTTTTAATCATAACTCGCAAGAGTATGAGCCCGATGGAGGTACGCCACTGGTCCGTTTTGTTCAAAGTCCTGCGAGCAATGCTGACCTAAGGCTCAAATCGAAACGAGGCGATGTTAACTCTTTTCTGGTTTCGCCAGTTTTTATAGCCGGAAAAGGAAATGATAGCACGTCTGCGTTAATAGGGCTCTCGATGCGCGATTCATCTCGGACAACTATTGCTGCGTCCTCTCAGATAGGGAGCGTATATGGTATATCGTTCGATAATCGTAACGGGATTTTATATGCTTCGGCTTTCGCTAAAAGACATGTCGGGTACGGTCCCCTCGGTACGGGAGGTATTTATCGGACGGATTGGAAAACAAGAAAAACGAAAGCGTGGCTTGACCTCCGGAAATTAGGTGTAGAAACCGGCCTTGACGCTCACCAGGGGCTAAGCAGTAATGTGGATAGTGCCAGCACTGATCCGGAAATGATGAAACATGTCGGAAAAGTGAGCCTTGGAGGCATGGACTTATCCGCTAATGGCGACACGTTGTATGTGGTAAATTTATATGACAGAAAGCTTTATGCTGTCCACTTGCCGGTTGACACTACTGTGGCTGTCACAACCTCGGATATCAGGGCGTTTCAACTGCCCAGCCTGCAAATGAAGGGTGGGCAAGTCCGCCCTTTTGCGGTTAAATATTACAATGGCAGGGTATTTGTCGGAGCAGTAAATGATGCAAGTATTTCGCAGGATAGGCGTGATCTGTTTGCGCTGGTTTATGAGCTGGACCCGCAATCAGGCCGTTTTAAGGAATTGCTGCGGGAGCACCTGGATTATCAGCGTGGTGTCGTTGTTGCGGGCATCGAGCTGAAACAATGGAATCCCTGGACCGACGATTTTTCCAAGGCGCTGGTGCCCGAATTCCCTTCCACGGCGCTTCATCCTCAGCCAATTCTTTCATCCATTGCATTTGACGAAAATGGGCAAATGGTGCTGGGTTTTATGGACAGGTTTGGGCATCTCTCCGGACCGGGCTTTCCAAATCCGGAGGGTACCGCGAGCTATTCGGGAGTTGCGGCAGGGGATATCTTACGGGTAAGTCTATCGCAGGGGCAAAAACTTCGGATGGAAAAAAATGCCGTCGCCGGTGAAGCAGCAAGTGAAGGGAAAAACAACGGTCAGGGACCCTCGGGTGGGGAATTTTACTTTCAGGATGGCTTCGTTACCAAGTATGATCAAAAATATTCACGGGTAGTGCATGAGGAGACCGCGATGGGGGCACTGGTGAGCGTACCTCACACACGTGAACTGTTTGTTTCGGTACATGAGCCGGAGCAATTCAATTCGGGCGGTATCAAGAGTTTCTATTCACAGGACGGTAAAATGGCCCGCTTCTGGCACTTCTATCAGGATGGACAAAGAGGGACATTCGGGAAGGCCAATGGTATCGGCGCACTAGCCCTGATTACTGAGCGGAAGAGCACCTTCATCGGAAACAGAATCTGGCATGATTCCAACGAAGATGGCATTCAGGATCCCGATGAGCATGGCATTTCGGGCGTGAACGTGGAGCTTTGGCAAAATAACATCCAGGTAGCGTCTACAATTACGGATGTGGACGGCCATTATCTTTTTGACCATAGCAATGTGATGGAAGGGGTTTTGGAAGGTACCGAATACCAGATGCGTGTGAAACGAACTGCATCCATTTCCAGTGCATCCGCTTTTAAAGCAGGATCGGATGAAGAATCGGATAATGATGCTGTTGAAATAGACGGATACCTGGTAGCAACTACGGTAACAAGCGCCGAATCTCCGGCCGGCCATTCGGTAGATATTGGTGTACTTCCCTCCGGCCCGGACGATGATTCGAAGACCAACGCAGTTGTCGTATACCCCAATCCGGCATCTTCGTATGTAGCTGTCAAAATTTCTGACAGCATTACGCCGCAAGTGGTTTCTGTTAAAAATTTGCTGGGTCGGACTGTACTCAGCCATCCGGTTCAAGCAAGCAAAAGTCAGAAGCTGGACCTTAGCCCGTTGCCCGACGGGACTTATGTATTGGTTCTGGATACGGCCGAGGGAAAGCGGTTCAGCAGGGCCATAGTTAAAATTAAGGAGTAACCGATCGATTTATTAATAGGATGAACAGGTTTTTACTAACCATGTCGATGGCGTGTTTTGCGCTATCCGGCTATAGCCAGCAACAGTGGGAAAAGCTCACCAGTTACAAGCAGGAGACTGCAAAAATAAATGCTAACGGGAAAGTCAAACCGTACAAAGATAAAGACTACAATTATGGCTCGGAACAAGTGCCTTCACCCAGGAATCAGGCTGTGACCTGGCAGGATTCCAAAGGTATCCTGTGGTTGTTCGGAGGAATTGGTTATGATGAAAACTATGAATGGGGGGTCTTTCAGGACATGTGGAAATACACTCCGCGTTCCAATCAGTGGGCATTGGTAACCGGGGATAGAAACAAGTCCGAGCAGCAGATCAAGGGATCTTCACAAATACCGGCTGCCCGACAGGATGCAGCGTCGTGGGTGGATAACCGGGGAGACTTATGGATGTTTGGAGGGAGGCAACTCAGGGATTTCTTACACCTGGACGATATGTGGGTGTTCGACACTAGCAAGGGGCAGTGGGCGTCAGTTTCTGGGAAAGGGGAATTTAATCGGTCGTCCGTAAGGGGCAGAAAGGGTGAACAGGGGAGTCAGTCCACGCCCGGAAGCCGCTCTTGCGCGACCACCTGGACGGACCGAAACGGCGATTTGTGGCTATTTGGCGGCCAGGCGTATGATCCGGAGACGGTTGGAACAACTAAGTTTTACAATGATCTCTGGCGCTTTGATACTCAAAAGCGTCAGTGGCAGTGGGTCTCGGGATCGGAAAAGCCGAATCAGCCCGTGGACACGCTGTTAAAAGTAACTGAGCGGGAACCCTCTTCGCGTTGCCAGGCATTGGGCTGGTTTGATGAGAAGGAAAACGGATTCTGGATGTATGGCGGAGTAGGGTATGGTGCATCCACGAATGCGATGGGCGGGCTGTCGGATATGTGGTTTTATTCGATCAAGTCGGGAAAGTGGGAGATGAGAAACGGCAGCTTTAAAATTAATGCGGAGGCATACAATTTCTCGGGCGCGAAAGGTTCGAAGGAAAACTCGCCCGGTCGGCGTGCAAACGCGACGATTTGGCGCGACAAAGCCGGGCTACTATACTTAATGGGAGGTCACAACCAATTATCAAACGATATGATTTATATCGAGAAGGGTGTTTGGAAATTCGATCCCGGGACAAACCTATGGAATGTACTGCCTGATCTGTCTTCAGCTGTGACAGGCAAGGCTGCGACCCTGTCCGATGCGGACGGAACTCTTTACTTGTTTGGCGGTGGTGAACTTGACCAGAATACCCTCCAAACCCGTCCTACCAATTTGGTCTGGCGTTTGAAAAAATAAAATTGTCTACCCCACATGAAGAATTTTATACATCGTCTTTTTCGTTTTTGCCTCCTTTTTTTACCGTTCTTGTCGATGGCCCAACAACCACAGGTTGGCGAGAAAGTTGCATTTCCGAGTCCTCAGGCTACGCAGTTGGGAAAATTCGGCGGACTTCAGGTAAATCATAGCAGCGGGACACCTAATTTTAATTTCCCCGTAGTGACCGTTACCGAAGGAACCCTGCAAGTACCCATTTCCTTGCAATATAGTTACAGTGGATTTCGGCCCGGCGACCAACCCGGATGGGTAGGCATGGGCTTTTCGCTATTTGCGGGCGGCGCTGTTACCCGGAAAGTCAAAGGCTTTGCCGACGAAATGACCGGTTTCGGCTATCAAGCGCACCCTAATGCGATAGCTGATTTCGTAAATCTCCCTAGCCCTACGCTTGCTTCCTATTTAGCAAACATCGATAATAACAACGATGTGACTGCGGATGTTTTTTCATTTCAGTTTAACGGCTACTCGGGGCAAATGGTAATCGATGGCTCCGGCGCTGTTAAAATAGTGTCCGATGCAAAGATAGGTATTACCTATGAAAAGGGTAGTAATGCCTATCACGCTGGGACCTTCATCCGGAAATGGGTGTTTAAGGTGGAGGATGGTACCCGGTACACATTTACCAATATGGAGTTTACCGGTGACGCCGGGCCAGACCATGACTTTGCCCCTTCTGCTTGGAATTTGTCGGAGATCGTGGATGTCAAAGGTAACCGCATTACGTTCGAATATACCGAGCCCAACACCTTAAACACCGCCCGGAGAAAGCAGTATAGCCGTTTTGACCAGATTTATAACGCAAAGATCAATAGCGGAGCCGTATCCGAAAACTCGTCAATAATTTCGACGAACCGTACGGAGGAAATCTTTTTGACCAAAATAAAAGGTTCATCATGGGAACTGGTATTTAATTCGGAAGCCTATGCCCAGTCACAGCCGAGTACGCTCGATGCTTTCAATGGCCGCAGACTTAATAATATTCAGCTCTTTAATACACTGGCTAGCCCTTCGGCGAAGGTAAAGCAATTTAATTTTGGTTATTTGAATAATTCAGGGAACCGGTTACACTTGCTTACTGTCGGTGAAGAGGGAAATGCGGGGCATACATTTGGCTACTACTCATACGCACCTTCGGATATCATAGGCATCGAAGGTAGTCAAGATTACTGGGGATATTACAATGGCCAGAATAATGTGAACTTGATTCCTCAGAGCGGTGCAGATCTTGAGCCGCGGCTCAATTTGACGCTTACAGGTGCATTGACGAGTGTGACCTACCCAACGGGAGGCAGTACAAGCATTGAGTATGAGCAAAATGCATACAGCTACGTTCAAAATGCCGTCACTTCCAATTCCAGGATAGTTGTGGAAGAATTCTTTCATGAACGGGAGTATGATTCAAGTTTACCAAATAGTCTTAGAGCCAGTGGGTTTACAAGTATAGTGCTGACCCAGCCCACCCGGGTAGATGTGCGACTGAACAACAGCTCAGTAGCGCCGGCTCCTACTAATTGCACTAGCCAGGGTACTTTTTTGTCCAACACGCTGAATGCAGGCACGTATACGCCTGATCAGATTTTGTCGTCATTCAATTTTTACCCTTGCAGCCATCCGGATGCCAAAATGCCCGGATTTAAAATCAGTATGAATGTCAAGGTATTCAGGAGCGTTACTTCGAATGTCAATAACTATGGAGGAGCGCGGGTCAAGACATTAGTCGATAATCCGAATTCATCCCCCGGAGTATCCGTTTCTACAAATTTTACTTACAACGACCCGGCTAATGCTAATTTGTCCAGTGGCGTTGTTTCAAAGGAACCCTTTTTTCAACTTACTTTTGGAAATAGTCAAGACCTTCATACAGTTTATAGATCATCCGCATTTAACCCGGAAGCATTTTTCCCACTTTATTACCGGGACGTTAAGGTCATTAATGATCAATACCAGACTCTGTATTCGTTTACATCCCATGTTGACAAAAAAGATGATAAAGGCAAATGGGCATTCTTCGTTGAGAAGGGACATACTGGTGCGATCCTCGGAGAGTCAAGCTACACAGAGATTGGTGACTTTGGAAATTATACTTATCTCCGGTCACTTCCGAAGGAAATTCTGGTGACAGATTTAAGTGGAAACCCCAAAAAACGAACTAGTTATCAATATGATGGTTTCACATCCAACGGTTTCCAGGTGCCAGCTGTCCATCACGAGTTGCTGGCTCGATACACCTATCGTAACTCTACCTATGTTGAAGAAGAGAGGTTCATCTACTATGGTAAAGCGTATTACATCGTCGGCGGATGGCCACGCAAAATTTCGGAGACTGTCACTGACTATGGATCTTCGGGTGAGAATGCGGTTACAACGACGACGAATTTCTTTTACGGTACCAACCACCTGCAATTAAATAAAAGGCGTGTTACGCGAAGTGATGGATCAGTGCTGGAAACGAATTACAAATTTCCACTCGATTATATTTCCGGCGGCAATAGCACATTACAGGCGATGATTACCGATAATATGGTCACTCACCCGGTTGAAACCGTAACATACCTTGAAAAATCGGCATCGGACAGGAAGGTGATCGATGCCAATCTGACAATTTACGGGAGCTTTACCGGAAACGCCAATAAAGGGGCATTGTATCTTCCTCAAAAGGAGTTCCGCTTCAGGGGCTTTGACGGGGCAATCGCGACTTTCGGTGCTTATAACGGTTCTGCTGAGCCAGTATCGGGCTCGTCTTCTTATGATGAGGTTTACCGGACGAGTAATTACGATGCGCAAGGCAACCCGCTCAGCGTACTATTGAATGGCTCTGAAAAAGTGTCCTATCTGTGGGGTTACAAAGGCCAGTTCCCGGTGGCACAAATCCGTAATGCGGATTATTCGGCCGTCAATTCGGCGCTTTCTTCCGCCGGCAGTTCGTTTTCTGCGATCTCGGCGTCGACCAGCTCGGCAGATGTCCGGTCCAAGGTGGATGCTGTAAGAAACAATCTGACGAGTGCGTTTGTGACAGGCTATACGTACAAACCATTGGTGGGTATGGAGTCGATGACAGACCCGGCTGCTAAACAAACCTGGTACAATTACGACAATTTAGGCCGTCTTTCAGACATCCGGGAAGGTAGTAGTACGGGCAATTTGCTTAAGAGCTTCCATTATAACTATGCGAACCAAGGCAGCTTTGCCAATGGCATCGTGGATAATCCTGACGTATCCGTGCCATCTAGTCCTGGTCTTACCTCCGGTGGTAGTAGCAGCAACCCGTGCGCAGCCAATCGAGTAAAATTGTTGTGGCGAAACTATAACCATGACAGGCTGGTCGGGGCTACAATACAAGGTTCAAGCAACGGTGCGGATTGGGAAGTACTTTACCAATTTCCGTCGAATGCGCCTGTTGGTACCTGGCTTACGGCCAATTTCAATAACCCGCAAAACTATCCCCATATCCGTTACAATGCGAGAGCAACAGATGGGGTGGGTGACCTTAAAGAGATCCGTTTCTATAATGTAGATGGAAGCGGATCTGAAACTGCCTTAACCGGCACAGGCTTTGGTTCTGAGCCGAACTTAGCTGGCCAAGGCTGGGCAAATGCCATCGACGGCAATGAGACGACCCAATGGCATGCTGAATATGTTCTTCCTGTGGGCCACCCGGGCAACAGCAATTTTGTAGGGATTAGCCTACCCTGCGCGACCACGCTGATTAAACCCACCTTGTATAAGAGTACCAATGGAGATGTCTGCGCGAACGACTCGCCGATAACGCTGACAGCCTCTGGTTTCAGCGAGCAATTGGAATGGTACCTTAACGATGTATTGATTACAGGCACTCAGCCGGGCCAAACGCAGTATGTAGCAACGGTCGCCGGCAGCTATAAGGTGCGCTCTAAATCAGGCAGTTCATACAGCAGCTTCTCAAATACAATCGTTCTGAACCAGAAAGCCGGTTGTGCCCTTCCTAATTATAGCCGGGTAGTGATTGTCGGTAACAGTATTACCAAACTAATAGCCCAGTCGGGCTCGGATGGCTGGCAATCACCTGCCCTTACCGCCGCCGGTGGTTGGGGACGGGCTTCCTCCACCCAGGCGAAAGACTTCGCGCACATTTTGGAATCCCGTTTCAAGGGGCTCGATCCTAACGCGCAGGTTTTACCCTTGTGGGAGGCACCCTTTGAACGGGATTATATCAGCAGCCCTGCGGGATGGGTTACCTACAATTATACGGCCCTTCAAAACCGTATAGCCAATAGCTTTGGGTCATTGTCCTGGAAGCCGGACCTGGTCATTATCCGTTTGGGGGAAAACGTGCTTAACTCCGAGGTCGAGCTGAACAATTTCAAGGCGGCCTATAATACGTTGATTAATAAAGTGCTGGAAGTAAGCAGCCCCGGTGCAAAAGTAATTGTGACCAATTCCATGTGGCCGGACCAACCGCTTGCCAACGAAAAGATTCTGCAGGTGGCCACTGAACGTGGATTGCCCTTTGTGGATCTGAGTGATATGATCTCAAACCCCGTTTATCTGGCCGGAAATGACCCGGTATCCATGGCTGCCTTCCCCAATAATACGGGCGACCGGCACCCGGGCGATGCGGGGATGTTAGAGATCGCCGAGCGTATCTGGGCCAAAGTTAGAAATACCGATCTGCCATCCAATATCGGGGGCAATATCACCAGGGTCCGGTTGTCTCCCCGTACCGAATGCTGTATGGATCGCATCCTCGGTAGTGTAATTCAAGGGTCTAATGACATGTCAAACCCCAACGGCTGGACTACCCTGGCTACGATTAGCCAGACGCCAGCTGCCGGGTGGAACGAGTATCCTATCCGGACGACAACCGCCTGGCGGTATGTACGTTTCCTGGCGGGCGCCAACAGCTATGGGGAATTGAAAGAACTGGAATTTTATAATGGAAATGTAAAGCTGACCGGGACAAAATTTGGATCCTTGAGTGCTTATAACAACGATCCGGCCAATTACGGCTACGCTAATGCTTTTGATGGCCTGGTGACTACTTCCTGGCACGGACACACTCCGGGCCCTACGAACTACGCTGGACTTGACTTGGGAGCGGGCTGCGCTAGCCTGACAGCCAGTGTAACCTCGCCTGCCAACAATGCAAGTGTGGTGGGTACAGCCAGCACAACCACCACCGGACGGGTAACTACTGCTATCAGCGTTACCACTTGTGTCCCCACAGGTACTACCATCACCAGCGTCGAAATCTGGGCTGCAACCAGTACAGGTGGATTCCCTAACCGGATGGGTTATGCCATAGCTGATGCCAGTCAGCCAGGTCTCTATAAATTGTCTGCTGATGAAGGTAGCGCAAACGGAAAATGGCCGATACCTTATCTCGAACCGGGCACCTACCGCTTTTACGCCAAAGTAAATACTGCGAGCGGCACGTTCACAACCGATTACATAACGGTAACGCTGACGGCTCCTGCTGGAACAGGGTGCCCTTCGCTGACAGCCAGTGTGACCTCGCCAGCCAACAATGCGAGTGTGGTGGGTACGGCCAGCACTGTCACCGCTGGTAGGGTGGTTACCGCCATCAGCGTCACCACTTGTGTCCCCCCGGGAACCACGATTACCAGTGTAGAGATTTGGGCGTCGACCACTTCGGATACGTTCCATAACCTGATGGGCTATGCCATAGCTGATGGCAGTCAACCAGGTGTTTACAAGCTGTTGGCAGAGGAAGGCAGTGCCAACGGGAAGTGGCCAGCAGCTTTGCTCGATCCGGGTACCTACCGCTTTTATGCCAAAGTAAAAACAGCGAGCACCACGTTCACAACCAATTACATTACGTTGACACTGACTGCCCCGCCTGTCACAGGTTGTCCTACGCTGACAGGCAGTGTGATCTCGCCAGCCAATAATGCGAGTGTGGTGGGTACGGCCAGCACTGTTACCGCTGGACGGGTAATTACCGCCATCAGCGTCAGTACTTGTGTCCCCACAGGTAGCACGATTACCAGTGTAGAGATTTGGGCGTCGACCACTTCCGACACATTCCATAACCTGATGGGCAAAGCGGTAGCTGATGGCAGTCAACCAGGTGTTTACAAGCTGTCTGCCCAGGAGGGCAGTGCTGATGGGAAATGGCCTGCGGCTTTGCTTGACCCAGGTACCTACCGCTTTTACGCCAAGGTAAAAACTGCGAGTACTACGTTCACAACCAATTATATTACGTTGACACTGACTGCCCCGCCTGTCACAGGCTGTCCATCGCTGATGGGCAGTGTGATCTCGCCTGCCAATAACGCGAGTGTGGTGGGTACGGCCAGCACTGTTACCGCTGGCAGGGTGATCACCGCCATCAGTGTCAATGCCTGTGCCCCTACCGGTTCCACGATTACGAGTGTAGAGATTTGGGCGTCAACTACCTCTGATACCTTCCATAACCTGATGGGCTATGCGGTAGCTGATGGCAGTCAACCAGGTGTTTACAAGCTGCTGGCTGAGGAGGGTAGCGCCAATGGGAAATGGCCTGCAGCTTTGCTCGACCCGGGTACCTACCGCTTTTATGCCAAAGTGAAAACTGCGAGTACTACGTTCACTACCAATTATATTACACTAACACTGACTGCCCCGCCTGTTACAGGTTGCTCTACCGTGACGGGCAATATGCTCTCGCCTGCCAACAACTCCAGTGTGGTGGGTACGGCCAGTACTACAACCGCTGGCAGGGTGATCACCGCCATCAGCGTCTTCACTTGTGTTCCCACAGGCTCGACGATAGCCAGCGTTGAGATTTGGGCGACAACCAGTACCGGAACCTTTCCTAACCTGATGGGTTATGCCATAGCTGATGCCAGTCAACCAGGTGTTTACAAGCTGGCCGCTGAGGAGGGCAGCGCAAACGGAAAGTGGCCCGCAGCTTTGCTCGATCCGGGTACTTACCGCTTTTATGCCAAAGTAAACACAGCGAGCACTACGTTCACAACCAATTATATTACCGTGACGCTAACAGCTCCTCCTGTTACAGGTTGTCCGACCTTGACAGGCAGCGTGATCTCGCCTTCAAATAACGCCAGCGTAGTGGGCACACCCAGTACTGTTACCGCCGGCAGGGTGATTACAGCCATTAGCGTTAGTACCTGCGTCCCAACCGGTTCCACGATTACTAGTGTTGAGATTTGGGCGACAACCAGTACTGGAACCTTTCCTAACCGGATGGGTTATGCCATCGCTGATGGTAGTCAGCCAGGTGTTTACAAGCTGGCCGCCGAGGAGGGGAGCGCCAACGGGAAGTGGCCGGCAGCTTTGCTCGACCCAGGCACTTATCGCTTTTACGCTAAGGTGAATACGGCGACAACTACGTTCACAACCGATTACGTTACCGTTACGCTGATTGCTCCCACAACAGGTTGTACCTCGCTGACGGGTAGTGTACTTTCGCCAGCCAACAATGCCAGTGTGGTGGGTACTGCCAGCACTGTTACCGCTGGTCGGGTGATCACGGCTATCAGCGTTTCTACTTGTGTCCCCACTGGCTCTACCATCACCAGCGTAGAAATTTGGGCGTCAACGACCTCTGACACATTCCATAACCGGATGGGCTATGCGATAGCTGATGGTAGTCAGCCAGGGGTTTACAAGTTATCGGCTCAGGAGGGCAGCGCCAACGGAAAGTGGCCCGCAGCTTTGCTCGATCCGGGTACTTACCGCTTTTATGCCGTGGTGAAGACTGCGACCGCTACGTACACTACTGCTTACAACACCATTACGTTGACGGTACCTTAGAGAATTGTTAATAAAGCTGGAAGTGAGAGGTTTTTCACTTCCAGCACTTGATAAAATATCAATCAGTTTTCATGTCCAGTAACCAGGCAAATGCACAGTTATCCTCATAAGAGCCTGGGGTTGATTGGAAGTAACGAGCGGGTTGGTGAAAGAGAAATTTTTTAATTCAAAAGGATCATTTTTCGGAAGTAATGATGACACCCGTTACCTATTTTCGCTACCTGCTTTTGGCAGCGACCCTTTATTCACCGGGTCTTTTCGGACAAAGCACAGATAAAAACTTCGTCTTGGCCAGGACCTACAAGGCCGCTCGAACGACTGTCAGCGGCAACGTGAAGGACGCTACTCAGGAGGTAGCCTACCTGGATGGTCTGGGCCGGCCTCTGCAGAGCATATCAGCCCAGGCGAGTCCTTTGCTTACCGGCTCGCGTTCTGCCGACCTGGTGAGCCATACCGAATATGATGCATCGGGCAGGCCGTTCATGCAATATGCGCCATATCCTGTACAAGGTAACGGAGCATTTAGGTCCAATGCCGCCGCCGCCGCCGTCGACTACTACAACTCATCGAACTTCTGCCAGAACAACAACCGTGGTTACACGCTATTGGAATATGAAGCGGTTCCGGATGAGAAGGTGAAAAAGCAGTATGTGGCCGGATCGGAAAGAGCGATTGAATACACTTACCGGGGAAATGCAAGTGGCGAGGTGAAACGATATGTAGTGTCTGGCACCAGCGTGCAATATCCCGGGGATTATGGCGCTGGACAACTCAGCTGCGTGCAAACCAAAGATGAAAACGGCAATAGGACCCGTGAGTATCGGGATAAAACCGGGAGTGTTGTACTCCGTCGGGTTTATTTAAGTGATAATGACTCAGAGAAACTGGATACCTATTATGTCTACGACGATTATGATCAACTGCGTTTCGTATTACAGCCGCAGTTCCAGGACAATGCCAATATCGACTTGTATGCATTTAAATATACTTACAACTCCAAGGGCCTGGTATCATCGAAGTATGTGCCTGGTGGCGGGACCACCAACATGGTTTATGATGAAAGGGACAGATTGAAGGAATCGACTGACGGCAGGGGAAAAATAACCTATTACAAATACGACGAGTTGAACCGCGTAACCGAAACCGGAGAAAAATCAGGTTCGACAGAAACACCGTTGTCGAGGGTACATTACGACACGTATTCACCTTCTTTCGGGGGCAGTGAAGCATTTGTAGGTGCCGGCGGCGACTATCCCGGGAGCTATCGTACGGCAGTCAAAGGAAAACAAACGGTCTCCGCTAACAGAGTCCTTAATGCGGACGGCACCTATGGTTCCTGGCTGTACGCTACCATCTATTATGACGACCGCTATAACCCCATCCAGACGGTCCGTTCTTTGTTTGACATCGGCGGCACCGCCAGGGAGCGGAATTCAAACGTCAGACGCTTTGACGGCCGGATTGAAAAGGAATTGACCTTACAGCAAACGGGAAGCGGAGACTATTCAGTAGAAAAATTGTATAGTTATGATCACTCCGACCGTCAGCTAAGCTCGCGCTACATTGTGAAGAAAGGAGGCGATGTGAAGAAAGACATTTACCTTTCCGCAAGCCGGTACAACGGGATTGGTCAGTTGAAAAACAAGTTTCTGCATTCTGTCGATGCGGCGGCTACTTTCAGGGAAAAGCTCGATTATTGCTATACGCCGCGGAATTTCCTGAGTAAGATTACAGGGTCAGTTAGTTCCGGCGAGAATTATGGGGTAGAACTCCGCTACACAAACCCTGCTGAGGCGACAGCCCAGTACAATGGAAATATTGCTGAGATGTTATGGAAGCGTGGCACTAGCTGGGTAGGATATAAATTTAGTTACGACAGGGCGAACCGTTTAACCAACGGCGACGGCCTTAATAACAATTACAGGGAGACCGTGACGGGTTACGACCGGAATGGGAATATCACAGGTTTGCAGCGAGTTTCGAATGGCAGCAATATTGACAACCTTACATACGATTACAGTGCCAACGGAAACCGGTTAAAGAAGGTCACAGACGCCGAGAACAATGCGAATGGATTTAACAACGGCAGTTCGGGTAGCAGCGATGATTATGCATACGATGGTAACGGAAACCTGACGCAAGACCTAAACCGTGGAATAGCTGCGGGAGGTTTGCGCTACAATTTCAATGATTTGGTTAGGGAAGCTGTTGTCGGTGGCTATACCGTGCAATATCACTTTGATGCCTCAGGTACGAAGCTGAGAATGAGCAATTCCAATGGCGCGGTTAACACGAAGTATGCAGGCGCATTTGAATATAACCAGGGTAACTACCTGACACGCATCGGGACGGGAGAAGGGCAGGTAAGGGTTACTAACAATGGAAATGATTTTGCGTTGGAATATTATCTGACAGACCATCTGGGCAACGTCCGCCAAGTAATCAGCGAAGCAGGAGCAGTGGTGCAGGAAACGGAATACTTTCCGTTTGGACTAGAAATTGCGAGTGACAACCCTGCTCAGTCCCAGGCTCAAAGGAACGGTATCAATAAATACACATTCTTGAATCGCGAAAAGCAGCCTGAAACGGGATACATGGACCTCCTTCGACGCTTCTATGATCCGACAATCAGCCGGTTTATTCAAGTAGACCCAGTCACTGAAACACAAGAACACCTTTCTGTTTTCCAGTATGGATGGAATAACCCTATTCTTCGTAGTGATCCCAATGGGGATTGTCCCAACTGTTTGACGGCTGCCGCTGGTGCACTTTTGAAAGGGGGAGCCGAATTAGGTGGTCAGCTCCTTGCTGGAAAATCACTTAGGGAGGTTGACTGGGCCGATGTTGGTATTGAAGCCACAAAAGGTCTTATTTTAGGTTCTGGAGTTGGTGCGGTCGGGGCTGGATTGATGGAGGCAGGTGGCTTGATTGCCAAAGCCAGTATGGATTACTCTAGGGCGGATGGTTTGAAGACGGTCGCCAATGGAAGAAAAAGTGTGAACGAGGCAGCATTTGACGGGGCCGCTGACTTCGTTGGAGGCAAAGTGTCAGGGAAGATTATGTCAGGTTTGACTGGTAGTTTAGAATCAACCGCTAAGCGACTTGCGAAAGAGTCTGATACGGCAAACAGGGCTGCCAGCATTGCTAAGAGTTATGCGAATGAAACACAAAAGCATTCTGCAAAAAATTATTCTGGTAAATTAGCAGCCGACGCAGCAAAAGCCGAAGCAAAAAAAGTGGTTGTCTCTTCTGCTGCGACTCTTCTTAGATCTCCGGTGGCAGAAACTGTTAAAAACGGATATCAAAACAGAACCTCAGACGCAGTCAAAGCAATTGCAAAATATGAACTCAACAAAGACAAGAATAAGTGAAAAAATTGCGATAATTTCCGTAGGTACCATAGTCATATGGAGTATTATTTACGGAATCACATGGTACATTGACAAGGACTTTGAAGAAGAAAAGCAGTTTATTCTGCAAAACCCCGTTAAGGCACTCGGAATTGTGGTTCATGAAACTTCGTACAAAGGCAAAGGTGTTACGGTTGCATACGTTGTAGGCGACCGGGAACTGGAATTTAAGGCGAGCGTCACGGACGAATTTTATTTCAATACTTCCGTTGGCGATAGCGTACCGATTGTCTATTCAAAGGTGGATCCTGAAAAGGCGATTTTGCAATATGATTTAGATCATTCTCAAAAACGCTAGCTCGTACCGTACATCGAGTAACTGGCGTGAATAGAGAATAGGTTTACACATAATGACATCTGCACGGGAATCCGGGACACTATCTCAAAAACTGTGTAAGTGAAAAATCGGGGTTAATGATCCCGATTTTCTATTTTTAACAAAACACAGCTTATGAAACCAGAGGATTTTTTAACGGATGATTTTTAAAGCAGTTCAAGAGCCGCGAGTCGCTTAATGACTTCCTGGGCCAGTTGCAGAAGCGGGGCATTGAGAAGATGCTCGAAGGTGGGTTGGACGGACATTTAGGCTACGATAAGCACCAACAATCGGGCGACAGCAATTCGCGTAATGGCTACGGCAAGAAGAAGATAAGGACGAGCTACGGCAAATCTGAGGTTAGCGTTCCGCGTAATCGTGACGCCAGCTTCAATCCTATGATCGTCGCTAAGCGGGAAAATCGTTTCGCTGTACGCCAAAGGAATGAGCGTTGCTGACATCGAAGAGCAGATTAAGGATGTTTACAACTTTGACGTTTCCGCCTTCGCGATCAGCCGCATTACATCCCGTATAGCCGATGATATCGGCAGCTGGCAAAAGCGGCCTTTGGAGCCAGTCTACCTCATTGTATGGATGGACAGAATCGTTTTCAAAGTGCGTGAAAACAGCAAGGTTGTTAACAAGACAATCTATATCGCCGTCGGTCCCAAACGGGATGGTTATAAGGAAGTTTTGGTCAGGCTCGCCTTTAACTTTTCATCTGCCTTAACGTGTACACCTGGACCAAGTTGGCTAGTTGCCGAATGAAAAAAATGAAAGTCTGTATTCCAGGATACGGAAGCAACCGAATGTGAAACAGCATTTCGCACAAGCCATGCCAAGGGGGAAACGGCTTCGTAATCGCAATTGTGTTTTCGTTGAAACAGGCAAAAACGACCCTCGGAATTGCTATTGTTGGCAAAATTGATGGTGAAGACTGGCATAGTTTATATTGAATTTTACGAATATAGAAATAGGGGCGGATTGTTGGAGAAAAGATTAGTGTTTGTCGTCTTTGAATACCTACGGAATTGGATAAGCGAACCAGGACGACCTTTGAACGACAACGGATTAGCGGGCAGCAGGAAGGTGTTCTGAGAATGCGAGGACTTGAAACGTTATGGACGCAAAAGCGAAGCACGTTGTCTAAAACCGAAGCATTGGCTTATGCTTCTTTTCGTCTATGCAGGTGTTGGAGAAAAGGTGTTATTGCTTCGGCCGCATGTTCGGCAATTTGTAATATGTTTGTTGCTTGATTTTTGGCTCATTTGACGATAAGAAAGATTTGACAATGCCTGGGCATCATTGGCTGATTGCGAGAGCAGAAGCTGGTATTTACCTGTTTCGGCTCAATAATTTCCTTGTTACAAACTCATCAAAAAACTGAGTCCGATAGGCATCGCCAATCGGGATCTCGTACTTGTCGATAAAAGCGGTGTTGTTATCAAAGGATGTTACCTGGCTCATGTTGATAACGTATGACTTGCTTATGCGCGCAAATGTATTTTGAGGGAGCTGCTCATAAATGGTTTTGATATTCATCGCAGTGATTACTTTTTGCGATACGGTCTGAATGACCACATAGTCCTTTAACCCTTCTATGAAAAGGATATCATTAAACTGTATCTTGAAAATGCGTCTTTCGGCTTTTACAAAGAAATAGTCGTCTGTTATCTGTTGGATACGGTTGGTTGATGTCGAGCTCGATTTTAATAGATCCAGGTAGTTCGATGCTTTGTTAACAGCTTTTTGAAAACGCTCGATTTTGATCGGCTTGATCAGATAATCTACCGCCTCAACTTCATAACTATCCAAAGCATATTCCGCATATGCAGTAGTGAAAATCACCAATGTCAACGGAGGTACGGATTTAGCAAAATCAATGCCGTTCATTCCCGGCATTTGAATGTCCAGAAACAATAGATCAACCGCCTCGTTAGACAGATACCTGGCTGCGGCATTGGCACTGTTGAAGCTTCCGACCAGTTCCACTCCTGGTGTTTTACTTACCAGGGACGCGATGCCTTCTCTTGCCAATGGCTCATCATCAACGATGATACATCTCATAACTTTACGGTTAAACTTAGCGAATAGCTTTGTGCGGAATCCTCTGCCTTTATAATGTGCCTTTCCGGATAAAGCAAGGCAAGCCTGCGCCTGACGTTTCCCAGTCCAAGCCCTCCCGGACCTTGAAGTATTGCCATCAATTGCGGTTTTGAGTTGATGCACTTGAAGTTCAATTCATCCTCGTGGATACCAAAATAGATATGAATCCAGGACCCATTGTCGGCATCGAGGCTGTGTTTCACCGCATTCTCGACGAAGGTCATAAACAGCAGGGGAGCGACCTGGATGCCGGTGAGCACTCCTTCATTGGAAATGGTAAACTCAAAGTTGTCCCGCCTTATTTTCTCCATGTTGAGCAGGTCCTGAATAAAGCGTATCTCGGAGGTTAACAACACCCTGGGTCTGGCGCTGTCATATAATTGGTATCTCAAAAAGCCGCTGAGTTTCTCAAGTATCTGGGAAGCTTTTTCCGGATCTTTTTGAGTGAGCACATTGACATTATTGAGCATATTGAACAGGAAGTGGGGATTAATCTGATTTTTTAACTGCTCCAATTCGGCAGATTTCGTCAGGTGCTCCAATTCGCTGATACGTTGGGAGTCTATTAACCAACGTTGAAATAGTTTGATCGCAGCCGAGGCTGCAACCCACACCAGGGATATGAAGACATATTTAGCCACTCCCCAATAGGGTGTGGTCGAAAAGCCACTGGCTTTGTAGTTGAAAAATACCAGAGGATATGCGATGGTAATAAACAACGCGATAGCCGCTATAAACTGGACCGGTTTATTCTTGAAGAGAAAATGCGGTACGAGTAAATACATGTTCGCATAAAGAAGGGACATAAAAAAAATGAAGAAACGCAACTTTATCAGGTCCCCTGAAGTGTTGCCGCCGCCTGGCTCCATGCTCAACACAAAAGCCCCGAGCATAAATGCCAGTATCAGGTGCCTATATATCCCGTACCTTCCGGCAATCAAAAGCTCCATGTATTTATCGCGGACTGAAAGCCCATTGGCTGGTTCCATTTGATAGTCTTCACTTTTGCAAC
Source organism: Dyadobacter sp. 22481 (assembly GCF_052044875.1). Lineage (NCBI taxonomy): Bacteria > Pseudomonadati > Bacteroidota > Cytophagia > Cytophagales > Spirosomataceae > Dyadobacter > Dyadobacter sp. 22481. The sequence continues at coordinate 91,789 of NZ_JBQENV010000005.1, read as the reverse complement.
TCCAAGATAACGTTCTAAATGCTCCCGCAAATGCTGAATTATACAAACGGCTTGCTTTATTATACCAACACAGCTCCCTGATTTCTGTTGCCCGGACACAGGTTGCGGTTCTATAATGGCCGGCATCTTTGGTATAAAAGTTAGCCTCCTTGCTATAATTCGCCGAAGCCGCTGAGGTATAGAAAAGTAGTTTTGTCCGACTTCAATTCTATGTTATGAACAAACTACTGATAGTTGGCATGTTGCTTTTTGCCAGTCTGAGCAGCATCGGGCAGAAAATATATACGATTAGTGGAACAGTAACCGACAAAGCGACCGGCGAGTCCCTGATTGGGGCCACTGTCGGCATCGAGGGTACTGATAAGGGGACGGTAACGAATGAATACGGTTTTTTCTCCATCTCCCTCCCGGCAGCCTCCTACACTATCAATGCCAGCTATATAGGATATGCACGATATGCTGAAAAAGTGGTGCTTGATAAGGACTATAAATTGAAGATAATGTTGGTCACCGAAGGTAACAACTTACAGGAGGTACTCATCAGTGAAAAAGCTAAAAATGAGGCGGTGACCTCGGCGCAGATGGGAAAGGAGAATTTGAATGTGAAACAATTGGCTTCACTCCCTGTATTATTCGGCGAAAAGGACGTCATGAAAATCGTACAGCTCTTGCCGGGGGTGAAAGCCGCTGGTGAAGGCGGCACTGGTTTTTATGTAAGAGGGGGCGGAGCAGATCAGAATCTTGTTCTGCTGGACGAGGCAATCGTGTATAACCCATCACATCTTCTGAGCTTTTTCTCGATTTTCAATTCGGATGCGATCAAGAGCCTTACCTTGTACAAGGGCAATGAGCCAGCGCAATATGGCGGGCGGTTGTCGTCGGTCATGGATGTTAAAATGAACGATGGCAATGATCAGTCGTATCACGCAAGCGGAGGAATAGGCTTGATCGCCGCCCGGCTGAATGTGGAAGGTCCGATCGTAAAAAGCAAAGGATCATTTCTGGTGAGCGCCAGACGGACCTATGCAGATGCATTTCTAGGGTTGTCCGGCGATTCGACCGTCCGTAATAACCGCCTGTATTTCTATGATCTGAACGCCAAGTTAAACTATAAAATCACCGACAGAGATCGGATTTATCTCTCCGGGTACTATGGTAAAGATATCTTGTCATTTGGGGACGTTTTGAGCATAGACTGGGGTAATGCGACAGCTACCCTTCGATGGAATCATATTTTTAGTTCGAAACTATTCTCAAACACCTCCCTTATTTACAGCGACTATTGTTACAAAGTCAAGGTAAATACGGCAGGCGTTAACGGTAATATGTTGTCGTCCATCCAGGACTGGAATTTCAAGCAAGGGTTCGACTACTATATGGACACTAACAATTCCTGGCATTTTGGATTCAATGCTATTCACCATTCAATCGCTCCGGGAATTATCAGTGCCAGTCCCGCCGTATCCGACAGTGCAAATTCAAAGACGTGGGAGAATGCGATTTACATCAGCGACAGCTGGAAGGCGAGCCCAAGACTTAACATCGATATCGGAGCGCGGTTAAGCGCCTTTCTGGTCCTTGGCGGTAATTCCAAATTTTACACGCTGGATGACAGCCGCCAAATCGTTGATACACTTCAATATTCGTCAGGGCATGTATATAAGACCTACCTGAATTTCGAACCCCGGATATCGGCCAGTTACCAGTTGGGAAATGCTTCATCAGTCAAGGCAGCATATGCGCGGAACGCGCAGTACCTGCACCTGTATTCCAATTTCATTACAAGCAACCCTATCGATAAATGGGTGGCGACCAATAACATTATCAAGCCGACGGTGGCCGACCAGGTATCGCTCGGCTTTTTCCGGAACCTCAGCGAAAATGCTTATGAATCCAGTATAGAGACCTACTTTAAAGCGATGCATAACGTCGCCGATTACAAAGACAATGCTCAAATTTTGAACAGCAACGAACCCATCGAGCCGCAGCTTTTATTTGGGCAGGGGCGTGCGTACGGTATTGAATTCAGTCTGAAAAAAAATGAAGGCCGGTTAACAGGCTGGCTGTCTTATACATTATCCCGAACAGAGCTTCGGATCAACGGTGTCAATAATAACAGCTGGTACCCGGCCACGCAGGATCGCACCCATGACTTGGCCGTTGTAGGAATGTATAAATTATCGAAAAAATGGATGGTATCGGCCGATTTTGTTTACTACACGGGCAACGCAGCTACCTTTCCAAGCGGTAAATATGGGATCGACGATCAAGCTATACCATATTACACCGGGCGAAACGAGTATAGAAGACCAGCGTACCACAGACTGGATGTGGGCGCGACGGTCAAATTAAAGGAGCGTAAGCATTTTTCGCCGGAACTTTCTTTCAGCATCTACAACGCATACGGGAGGCAAAATCCTTACATCATCAACTTCCAAACCGACCCCGACAACCCCGCCAAAACCCAGGCACTCCAGACCTCATTATTCAGATGGGTGCCTTCTGTTTCTTATAATTTCAAATTTTAGTTATGAAAACATTAGTTTGGACGCTCGTATTGGGCGTAATCGCACTTTATTCATGTCAAAAAGTGATTGATATCGAGCTCAATCCGTCTTCTCCCAGATATGTCGTCACCGGAAATATCACCGACCAGCCCGGACCGTATGAAGTAAAAATAACGAGCTCCATTAATTTTGATCAGGATAACAATTTTCCGGCAGTCAGTGGCGCCAAAGTCTGCATTACAGATCAGAACGTCGGATTGACAGATACCTTGACGGAGGTGGCCCCTGGCCGGCACCGGACGCACTTTTTGGAGGGCATCCCCGGGCACACCTACAAACTGGTCGTGATGGTGGGAAATGAAATATTTTCCTCCGTTTCCACAATGCCGCTCCCCATTGCACTGGACAGCGTGTACACGAAACCAGCTGCATTTGGCGACGGCACGGACATTGTTGCCATCTATGATGATCCCGTCGGGCGGGAAAACTTTTATCATCTCGTGTTAACGGTTCAGAACAGACCATCGCGAGAGATATACCTGCACAACGACAAGATCAACAACGGGGCAAGGGTAAGCCACGTTTTAAATAATGACGTAGATATCAGAAAGGGCGATGTCGTTACAGTGGACCTGCAATGCATCGATGCCGCCGTGTATGACTTCTACTACACCCTGGATCAGGCTCTGAAGCAAAACTCAGCAGTGATCTCCAACCCCAAAACCAATATATTGGGTGGCGCGATGGGTTATTTCTGCGCACATACCATTAGAACAAGAAGCTTTGTGTTTAAGTAAAAGCTCACCAGTTAAAGGAAAATAAGCCACATTCTTGGAGATTAAGACAGGGCAGTATTCCATCCGGGCTCTGCGAGAAATCATTTGCCCTTATCGATAGCCATACGAACAGCCAGCCCTGTCAGAACACCCGACATAATCCATTTCTGCACGCTCACATAGGTGGGCCGGGTGTGAAACCACCTGGCCACGCTGGCCGCCGCGAAAATAATGATGGTATTTACAAAAGTGCTGATCAGCAATTGCGTAAAACCCAGCGTCAGATTCTGGCTTATCAGCGATCCATATTCAGGACGGGTGAACTGAGGGAAGAAAGACAGATAGAATACGGCAACCTTGGGATTCAATGCACTGGTTACAAAACCCATGCGTACCAGTTTGGAGTCTGAGTCAATCGAAAGGTTACGGGTCTGAAATGGAGAGGTACTGCCGGGCCTTATACCCTCCCAGGCCAGATACAGCAGGTATCCCACGCCAAGCCAGCGCAACACCTCGTAAGCAATGGGAATAGTCAAGAACACGGCAGATAACCCCAGGGAAACCAACATGATATGCATCAGGAAACCTAACACAATACCTATCAATGACAATAAGCTGGCTCTGCGCCCCTGGCTGATAGAACGCGATATCAGATAAATCATATTGGGCCCTGGGCTCAGCACAAGGCCTAAGGCGGCTAAGGCGAAAATCAAAAGTGTGTCAGCTGGTATCATGATTTGTTTTTTTCAAAGCTCACATAAAACCCGCTGTTTGTGATAGTCCGTTTTTTCAGAAGTGAGCAGTCCAATCATGTCTGGGCGGCCATTCTACCGGGTTCTGCCTCGATATTTACTGCCGCTACGTCAGGCAATTGAGCGAGTATATTTATATCCGCTAAGAACCCTAGTTCAGCTGCGAACAGGCCAGCATAATCCATCTGGGTGGCCGCGGGCCACATGAAGGGGCTTTGCGACCGAATTTTTGCCAGAATGGCGATTGCCGAATCCCAATCAGGGAAAAATATACACTCATGCAAAACCGGCGGTGTATCAAGAACCGCCGGTTTTGCATTTCTGATTTACTTTCATTTATCCTTATCAATGATTTCCTTGATTAATGCATCGCGTTGAGCGACTGTATTGTTCAGCTCGGGTGCCTGCTGCTGGGGCGTTGTACTCTCTGGGGGCTCAATTGAAAAGGGTTGTTGGCGAAGGCGTTGTTCCTGCGGCAGCGGCCTGTCAATGATCCTACTTTTTAGATACAAACCGCGTGCGTCCACGCTGTTAGGCGTTAATTGATCGCCGTCTGAGACACCGGGTGGATTAACAATCGGATCTTCATATCGCTTGCCTGGCTGGGAAACGGATTGACTGTTGGTTACGTCAATGGCGCCGAACTTGTCCATGATCTGGGCGGCAGCGACTGCCTCATCCGAGCTTCCGGCATGAACCGTAACAATACTGCCTCGTTTGCCGGCTTCCGTATATCGTTCGGTCTCGTGACGATCGCCTTTGAAAAGTTCTTTGAAGAAATTAGTAATCCTTTCAAACGCATTTTCATCCGAGTCGGCGGATGAATCATTGTCCCCGGACTTGTAGCTTGCAATTTTAATATCTACATCGCCATCACCGAACCCGTTAGAAAGCAAGTGATTTTGTGCATTCTGCGCATCACTTTCGTATTCAAAAATCCCTACGACTGTCTTTGCCATAAAACAAAAGGTTTAATGTTCATAATTTATTGATTGCTGATGATCAAAATATCTGTGCCGAGTACGCATGCGATAGGAGCTGGACCGTCTTCCGGAAATGGTGCCATGCTGATTTGGTTTACCTCAATGCGGTTACCTATTGTTACAATCTGATTTAATTGATTGATGTGTATTCCGACGATTTGGTTCGAACCGGCATAGTTTTTGACGAGGTGCTTAATAAACAATCAAACATTACATATGGGAATCATCACATGGATTATTATTGGACTTGTCGCAGGTGCAATTGCGAAGGCCATCCATCCGGGCAAGGATCCGGGCGGCTTTTTCCTGACAATTATAATTGGAATTGTTGGTGCGGTCGTTGGTGGATGGATTTCCTCATTGCTGGGCTACGGAACAGTTGATGGCTTCAATATTGGGAGTCTGTTTGTCGCAGTTTTAGGTTCAGTTCTTCTTCTGTTCATTTACAGAAAGTTTGCTGCCGGCCAGAACCGGTCTTAAAGAGGCTGCCGCATCTAAGTGACTGGATTTGGGATTGTACTATTCTCGCAAAAAGCGCATCAACTTAATTGAGCATGAAGGCGGAGCTAATCGGAATTTCCGAACAGTTCAACAGAGGGAGTGATTGGAGGAGTAGAGATGGATACAGTTAAGAGTCTCATCTGTCTATTTCACATGATTGGTATCTGTGACGTTGCCAAACGGCTTTAAACGGAGACGATACTTCATGTCCGGAGCCCGCAGTAGGTGCAAGGGCCGTAGAAAGACTTATGTTGAATGCTTTTTAGAGTTGATCAGCCATATACGACAAGCGATCCGGGCGGGATCGTAAGCCGGACTGCTTTTCCATTCCTGTCTTCCACATTTAGTTCACCAGGACTAGGGGCCGACGCATACAAGCAAGTCATTCGGGAGCCACTCGGATGCAAACTGTTATCCAAAGTAACGTAAACGATAGCGTCATCTTGATGATGAAGGTTGATCGCGCACAATATTTCCCTTCCACTTAAAATTCGGGAAAATGCGACTACATTATTATGAGGCCTACCGGTTTCAGGGAAGCTAAAATTAGTCCCATTTTCAGAAATAGTCCGCCAGTGATGTTCCCCAAATAGCAGATCCGGGCGCTTTTCTATAAGTGTTTGAAGGTCTTTCATCAAATCAGGTCTGAGTTGAAAGGCAGTCAAGAAAGCTGAAAAGCGTTTGTCTTTTGTTCCTTCCATGGGGAAGCTATTTTCTAAGGTCATGATCGATTTGTCCCGCTTTGATATTTTGTTTTAGTTTGATATTGCTCGTAGATTTTAAAAAATGAGCAATCGTAAGTACAGTCGCTAGCCATCAAAATTATTCGGAGCTGCACACTTTTTCCAATATTCGATCATGATCCTGATGGTTTCTTTTATTTCCTCGAATGCTCCGGGTTTAACAAAAAAGCCTTGCGCGGAAGTACTATACGCATCGATAACAACCCGCTGATTAATGGCTGTTGTAAAATATATGTAGGGAATACATCTAAGACTTAGTGCGGCGTCGGTCTGCACTTTTTTTCTGAGTTCAAGTCCGTTTAATTTCGGCAGATTGATATCAGAAATTATGATAAAAGGCCGTTCGGTGGTTGTATAGAGATAGTCCAGGGCCGATAATCCATCTGCGAAATAAATTCTTTTGTTTAAATAGCCTAGTTCTCTAAATACCTCTTCCAGCACAAACTGATCGTCGGGGTCATCTTCGATAATGATAATTAAACCAGTTTTATCCATGGGATTGCCATATATGAAAAGGGAAGTATAAAAAAATGGTGCCACCTACACTTTTTAAAGTTCTCTTCGCCTGCGCCCATACCTAACCTTTGTTGTCCGGAAGTTTTCTGGCATGGCTTTTATAATTCCGCTTGCCATGGAAACGCCCTCGGCCTTTGAGAGTCGCAAACTTGTAAACGCATTTTATCATGAAAACTATCAGACTTTTGGGGGCATTGTTGCTGGGCCTGTGCATAGCTGTATCTTCCTGCGGGACAGGGAACGATGATACCAACAGGAGTGCCGGTTCGGGAAGTGCATCGCAAACTACCCCCAACGACAGTAGCGGGGCGACCAGCAGGTCAACCTCGGGCGTAGGTGAAGATAATCAGGACGACAGCCTTGGTTATCCTTCCAACCAATCTAATCTGAACGCTGATTCAACCAGCAGAAAGCACGATGTCAAAGTGCCTGAGTAACGGAAAAAAAGAAAAAATAACGACTAAACAGCAGAACTGCGAGCTGCAAACCAATTTATTAATCCCACTTTCTCAACAGACGATATGCCGGACAGACACATAGAAAATGAACTGCTTGAGGCCCCGGCTTCCCGGCAACTTAAAGCATTGCCGGGAAAACCGTTTCCGCTGGGTGCGACCCCCGATGAAAACGGGGTGAATTTTGCAGTTTTCTCTGAAAACGCCGATGGAATGGAGCTTTGCCTGTTCGAAAGCGAAAACGATAAAGAGGAATATATCAAAATTAAAATTGAGGAAGTTACACACCACGTCTGGCACGTTTACGTACCTGGCCTCAAAGTAGGGCAGCTATACGGCTACCGTGTTCATGGCCGGTATGAGCCGGAAAACGGTCACCGCTTCAATCCCAACAAGCTGCTGGTAGACCCTTACAGCCGGGCACTCGCCGGTGAATTGAAATGGGATAAAGCTTTATTTGGCTACCAGATAGGGAGCGAGCAGGAGGATGCAAGTTTCAGTGAAAGCGACAGCGCCTCATTCATTCCCAAATCTGTCGTCATTGATAGCCGGTTTGACTGGGAAGACGAGGCCCGCCTGGAAATTCCCTACCACGACTCTATCATCTACGAGGCGCACGTCAAGGGCATGACGGCCTTGCATCCCGATATTCCGGAAGACATCCGTGGAACCTACGCGGCACTGGCTCACCCGGTTGCCATCGATTACTTGAAATCACTCGGTATTACAGCCCTTGAAATTATGCCCGTTCACCAGTTTGTGGCCGATCAGCATTTGCTCGAAAAGGGCCTTACCAACTATTGGGGGTACAATACACTGGGCTTCTTCGCCCCGGATGCGCGTTACAGCGCCAGCGGTCGCGGCGGAGAGCAGGTTACCGAGTTTAAAAATATGGTAAAGCAGCTGCATAAGGCGGGTATCGAGGTGATCATGGATGTTGTCTACAACCATACCGCCGAAGGCAACCATTTGGGTCCGACGCTTTCCTTCAAAGGCTTTGACAACGCTTCCTATTACCGGCTTATCCCGGAAAACCAGCGCTATTATATGGATTATACCGGTACTGGTAACACACTGAATGTACAACTTCCCAATGTGCTCGCTCTGATCATGGACAGTCTGCGTTACTGGATCACCGAAATGCACGTGGACGGTTTCCGGTTTGATCTTGCCTCTACGCTCGCCCGCACGTTACACGAGACGGATACCCTTAGCTCCTTTTTTAACATCATACATCAGGACCCGGTCATTTCGCAGGTCAAGCTCATTGCCGAACCCTGGGACATTGGTGAGGAGGGCTATATGGTGGGCAAATTTCCTGCTGGCTGGGCAGAATGGAACGACAAGTTCCGGGACGAGATCCGCGATTTCTGGCGAGGGGAAGTGATCAGTTTCAGCACATTTGCAAACCGGTTTACAGGCAGCCCGGATCTTTACCGGGGCGACTACCGTCGGCCTACTGCAAGCATCAACTTCATCACAGCACATGACGGCTTTACGCTTCATGACCTAGTTTCCTATAACGAAAAGCATAATGAGGCCAATGGTGAAGACAATAAGGACGGCGCAGACGATAACCGGTCATGGAACTGCGGTGCCGAGGGCGAAACCGATGATGAAAGTATCAACCACCTCCGCCGGAAGCAAAAACGCAATTTGCTGGCGACCATGTTCCTCTCGCAGGGAGTGCCGATGCTGGTGGCAGGAGATGAGCTTGGGCGCACCCAGGGTGGTAACAACAACAGTTATTGTCACGATGACAGAATCTCCTGGATCTCGTGGCAAAACGCAGATTCGGCACTGCTCGATTTTACCAGAGGTTTGATCAGATTTTGTAAAGGTCATCCCTCGTTCCGCCGCCGGCGCTGGTTTCAAGGGCTGTCGCTTCACGGTACGGACGCCAAGGACATCATGTGGCTACTGCCGGATGGCAGCCAGATACGCGATGAACAGTGGGAAACCGAGGATCCAACCATCTTGGGCGTTTACCTAAATGGTCGGGGTATCCGGTGCGTAAATATGGATGGAGAGCGGCTGGTGGACGACAGTTTCTTGCTTATTTTCAATCGTACCAGCGATCGCATCGATTTTATGCTGCCCTCCGATGAATGTGGCGATGGCTGGCACGTGGTGATCGATACCGATGCGGGAATGATCGCTGAGAAGGGTGATGATTTCAAGTCCGGCGATAAACTTACAGTTCCTGCGCGTACTGTAATGGTATTGAAATGCTCAGACGCAGGAAGCGACAAAACCAATACTTAATTTCAGTTGCCTCACTCAATTTGAAATGAAAAAGGAAGATATTCTTCCTTGGGAATGAGATCGCATACTGTTTGGCCAGGCGCTGCCGAGTTTCTGCTGGAAGTTCTTATCCGGACCGCTATCATTTAACCTTGCTTTGCTGATTGGTGCAATCGCATCACCTTCCACGCAAATTCCCCAACTCGGGGTGCTGATGGGAATCATGATCCTGGTTTGTTCATTGCCTTTCAACGCAGCCTTATTTAGTTAAAGCCGATGCGACGGGCGAAAGCGTGCAGGCAACGGCTGTTTTTCACGCTTAGAAGCGGGCAGCCTTGGGAGTGTAGGCCACGTATATATGAAAGCGTGCGGAATTTTCAGTATTTACAAAAATGTGGGACCAACCACGGGCCTGATGTGTTTCCACTCCAACATAAAGGTCACCTTGCAGTGACCTTTATGTTTATTGCGGGCCGGTTTTAATATCGTCCAGCCATCAAAAATTAGAGACGGTCTCCTGCTGGTCGTGTCCCTGTGTTTTGACGATCTTGTTGTAGACCCCCATCAGTAAAATCGGCGAGGCCAATTGCCCGACAAACAGAGCGGTGTGTTTACGTCCCATGATCTTTAGAGCAAGCGACACACCCATAACGCCCACTGATGCCCACAGGAAAATATCGGAAGGTAACTTGGAAGTCTGTTCTTCAATTGCTTCCGCCACCTTGCCTTCTCCATGATCAGCCTTTCTTAAGTTTTCCATAAACATTGATCTTTTAGTACGCGGCCGCTTAACAAAAATCATACCCATTTCAATGAATACCATCAGATTTGTCGCTGCCAGGCATATCTTTGGCTCAATTATAGTACCTGAAACAGTGAGGGTAAGAAAGCGGGGTATACTTTATTATTGGCTACGTATGAAATCGATTGAACCACATCACATTGTTGCCATCGGCGCATCGGCCGGTGGGCTGGATGAGCTGATTTCATTTTTTGAAAACACACGCCTGGACGGCGTTTCCTATATTGTTGTCCAGCATTTGTCTGCCGACTATGAAAGCCGGTTGGCAGAGGTCCTGTCCAGATACAGCCAACTGGTAATGATACAGGCAGAAGATGGCATGGGGCTGGAAACCAACTTTGTCTATATTATCCCAGGCGACAAGTTTATGATCGTTAGAAACGGTCATTTACATTTAAGTGAAAAAGGCAATGTCAAAGGTCCTCACCTGACCATTAATACATTTTTTTCCTCCCTCGCCGTCGATTACGGTCCCAAAGCGATAGGGGTGATCTTGTCAGGCCTTGGCTCCGACGGTAGTGACGGGCTGAAAGCGATCAAGAGGGCAGGAGGGATGGTAATTGCCAGAAACCCGGAAACAACCGAATTCAACAGTATGCCTTCCAATGCGGTTGCCACAGGCTTGGTGGATTTTATTGTCGAGCCGGAAGCTATGCCCAAGGTCATTGAGGACTATGTGAAGCGGGAAATAGGATTGCTGGCAGCAGGCATGTCCGATGTCGAGAATATGGCCGGGTTGGTTGAGCTGATCAGCCAGCAACTACCGCTGGATTTCTCCGACTACAAGGAATCGACCATTTTGAGACGGATCAAACGAAGGGCCGCTTATAACAACTTTGAAAAGCTAGACAACTACCTGGCCTTCGCCAAGGGTTCCCCGCAGGAGATAGAAGCGCTGGCCAAAGATTTTCTGATCAGTGTGACCGCTTTCTTCCGTGACACGGAAGCATTTGACTGCCTCGAAAAGAAGGTGCTCCCCGCAATAGTGAATGGTCTTGCACCTGATCAGGAAATCAGGATATGGGTGGCCGGTTGCGCGACAGGCGAGGAAGCGTATTCGATGGCGATCATGGTAAGTGAAATTTTAGGAGAAAGTATCAAAGACCGTCAAGTAAAAATTTTTGCTACCGATATCGACACTGCTGCGCTGACCCATGCGGGTAAAGGTATCTACACACCCGCCGTGGTTTCCCAGACAACACCAGCACATCTGGAAAAATACTTCGTGCAGGAAGGCAATGGCTATAAGGTGACGGCCGAAATACGGAAAATGGTCATCTTTTCGCGGCACGACATTGTGAAAAATCCACCGTATTGTAATATGCACCTGATCAGCTGCCGTAACCTGCTGATCTACATGACACCCGCCTTGCAGCAGAAAATCTATCAAATGCTTTTTTTTGGGCTTAAGCCCGAAGGCTATTTGTTTCTAGGTTCGAGCGAGAACCCGTTACCTATATTGAAAGGGCTGAAAATTGTCGACAAGAAATCGAAAATCTACAAGAAGCTCGATGCTGGCCCAGCCGTAAATTTTGAGGGCTTTACCATACCCGAATACATATATCACAAGCCGGCCAGCTTACGGCCGTCCCAACCGGAAGTCGCCAAAACTCCTGAACGCACCCTGGATGGAGCGATCAATGAAACGGTATTCAGCGAGGAGCAGCGACTGATCGTCTGCATTGATGAAAACAACAAGGTGCTCAAATCCTACGGCCCTACAAGCAGGTTCTTGCATCAAAGGAACTTTACTTCCGATTTAACAGAACTTTTACCTGGGCCTCTCAGCATCGCGTTTAAGACGGCGCGCAATAAGGTCGGTGAAACCCAGCGAAGAGCGCAGGTAACTGGTATCTTCATCCAACAAAACCAGGAAAAGATCAAAGTAAGCCTGTCGGTAAGTCCCATGATTTACAAAGGCCGGCCGAACGGGTTTCTGGTTATCCAGTTTACCGAGGATGACCGGTCGGATTTGCTCTCTGGCACAATGGAGTTTGACGAGAAGCTCTACCTGGACGACTATTCCAGGTTTTTGGAACAGGAAAATAAGGATCAAAAGGACCAACTGGCTACCGCCAGCGAAAAGCTGTTTGCGCTCAACGAGAATATGCAGTCTTTTAATGAAGAGCTGCTATCGGCCAACGAGGAAATGCAGAGCACCAACGAAGAAATGCAGTCAATTAATGAAGAGTTGCATACAATCAATGCTGACTACCAGCTCAAGAACAAGGAGCTTTTAGAGCTTAATGACGATCTGAACAACTATTTCAAAAGCAATATTAACGGGCAGCTCTTTGTTGACTCGGAACTTCGGCTAATGCGGTTTTCCCCTGGAACAGTCCGGCATATCAACTTGCTGGAAAGCGACATTGGTCGGTCGCTGAGTAATATCTCGACTAATTTCAGGTTTGAAACCATTGCAGATGATGTCGGCCAGGTCGTTGAAAATGGTTATCCCGTTACCCGGGAGGTACAAGCTAATGATGGTAAGTGGTATCAGGTCATGACGATGCCTTACATCCAGCAGCTTGGCAACAAGAGGACCGGTGCAATCATCACCTTTAATGACATTACGAACCTGAAAGATATTCAACGCCAGCTGGACAAAAAGAATGAAATCCTGACGCGTATTAACGCCGATCTGGACAATTTCGTCCATACTGCATCCCATGACCTGCTTGAACCGCTGGGAAGTATCGCGGCAGGTATTGGTTTAATCGAGCATATGCAAGTTGATAACCCCGACATGCAACCTCTCATAGGGGCCATCCGCAATTCAGTTGAAAAATTCAGGTCTCTGGTTAAGGATATCGGTGCAGTAGCCAGCATTGAAGATGAAGCAGGATCAAAGGAAATGGTAGAACTGGATGAAATTGTAGACAACATTCTATGGAGCCTTGGGGATAAGATAAAGCAAAGTGGTGCTGTCATTCAAAGCGATTTGAAAGTCGGTCAGATCCATTTTTCGAAAAAGAATATGAGAAGTATTCTTTTTAACCTGGTTTCAAATGGCATTAAATATCGCTCCGACGAAGCACCGGCAATTACCATCCAGACATCGGCAGGTAACGATTTCACCGTTCTGTCCGTTCAGGATAATGGTATTGGCATGGCAGAAAGTGATCTCGACAAGATCTTTGATAAATACGGCAGGCTCGGGATTGACCGTGAAGGACAGGGGATAGGGCTTTACCTTGCCAAAAAGATCATTGACGCCGCAGGCGGAAGTATCCGTGTTGAGAGCGCGCCCGGCACCGGAAGTAAGTTCGTAATCTATTTTCCTGTGGCAGGGCTTTTGTAATAGCTCTCAAAATTCTCTTTCGACGTATTGTTATGACTAATCAGGCAAGGTCCAATGGGAAAAGTGATAGTGATAGGCACATCAGCAGGCGGGCTCAGTGCGTTAAGAGCATTAATCAATCAGCTCCAACCGAGTTTCCCTGCACTGATATTAGTCGTCATGCATATTTCAGCCGACGCGACCGGGAATTTGCTTTTAGATGCACTTGATCAGCAAAGCAACATAAAATGCGAAAAGGCCGTAAGCGGGGCAACCCTGAAAGACGGGCATTTATACCTGGCACCTTCCGATCATCACCTGATGGTCGGCGACGACCAGCGTATCCTGGTGACGAAGGGCGCGCAAGAGAACCGCTCCCGGCCTGCGATCGACCCCTTGTTTCGGTCGGCTGCGGTAGTATTCGGCAATCGCGTGATCGGGGTTCTTTTAACTGGTTACCTGGATGACGGGACGGTCGGTCTGATTGCTATCAGGCGATGCGGCGGGACTTTGATTGTGCAGGATCCGCAAGACGCGGAATATCCTGATATGCCCGCTAATGCTTTAAGCCAGGTAAAAGTGGACTATTGCGTCCCGATTTCTGAAATGGGAGGTTTGCTTTATCTGCTTTTGGCGTCGAAAACGGCTAAGAAGATACCAATCCCGAAAGATATACTGATTGAGGCAAAAATCGCCAAACGTGTATTAAGCGATCTGCCCGCCGTAAACGCATTGGGCGAGCAGGTCCCTTTCAATTGCCCCGGTTGTGGAGGCGTTCTCTGGAAAATGGATGACGGGCCCTCCACCCGGTTCCGCTGCCATGTGGGTCACGCTTATACCGCACAAGCATTGATAACCGAGCAAACATTAAAGATCGAAGAGAGCATGTGGACTGCGCTGCGCATGTTCGAGGAGCGAAGGAACCTGCTTACCACTTTTGCAAAGGGGCAAACCGGTGCAGTCGGCACTTCCGCATTGGAACGGGCAAAACTGTCCCAGATCCATATTGACCGGATCAAGGCGATCCTGCTTGCTGACGGCGAGGAAGCTACCCAAGACGCATCCGCTTGAAGCCCTGAATTCTCCCCGCCGGCCTCTCACACGCTTCCAAGGCGATTCCAAACCATATGTGTGGCCAAGGCCCTGCTATTCCACAAATGGCGTTAAAAGCATGGCAGCATGAGCATCGTCACCAGGATATTGATACATATGCTTATTTGGATCCAGGGGCGAATGGCTATCTTTTCCATCGCTTGCGGGGCCATACCCAACCACACGGCTCTGCATGCGCTGGGTGGCCTGACCATCACGATCTGCGGGGTTGGAATGGTGTTTCTGAACTGGTAGTTTACGACGTTGCTCCATTTGCAGCTACAACTTCCCATTCACGGCCCGCAGAATTTCAAACCCCATTTGTGTCTGAAAAGGGTCCGGGTTCATCGAAGAGTTCGATAGGATCACCACGCCGGTTTTGGATGATCGGTCGAAACCAATAAAGGAGGTGTAGCCGCCATTGCCGCCGTTTTTCCAGATATAATTCTTTTGGTCAAAAGCAACCAGCGTCCATCCCAGGCCAATTCCGTCCTGATAATCGCCTTTGTGGCTGAACGTATGTTGGTGCGTGAGACGCATAGCTTCTTTGAGCGGATTGCCAGTCGAAATCATATTCGCTTCGAGGAAAATCAGCATATCGTCCAGGCTGGAAATCAATGATCCGGTTCCCTGAAGGATGTTTTCCATATACTTACTCCACGACTCGACTGCCTTATTGCCGTGATGGCCGCTTACCAGGTTTGAACGCTGCGCTTCCGTGAATGAAACCGTAGTGTGTTGCATCCCCAGCGGTTTCAATACGTTCCGCTTTATCATTTCTTCGTAGCTCAGCTTGCTGCGGAGGCTCAGGATCTGTCCTAACAAACCATATCCTACATTCGAATATTCGAACTTGCTACCGGGCTCGCGTCCCAGGGTGTAGCTGTTGATGAATTCGTACATCTTCTGTTCGCTATAACCGATGTATGGGTTATAGGCATCGTCGTCCATGTTGGAAGGTAACCTTGGAAGCCCCGACGTATGGTTTGCCAGGTGTCGGAGGGTGATCTTTTTTCCATTGAAGGAGGGGATTTTAACATGCAAGGGCAGGTACTTTTCTATGGGATCGTCCAGGTTCAGCTCGCCACGCAAATGCATGTCTGCCAGCGCAATGGCTGTAAAAGTCTTCGTAATGGAAGCTATTTCGAGCACCGACGTCGGGCTGATCTGTTCCCGACCTCCCGGCTCCTTTTCTCCATAACTGAATAGCTGCCTTTTACCGTCTTTGATTACCCCGACGATGACGCCGACATTCGCACCTGTTGCGATATAGGGATAAACTACGTTGTCTACTGCTTCCCCGACCGTTGTCGGCTCCGGGGCCTTTTTTTCGCAGGAGCAAAACAATGTTGTGATGATGACAAAAGGCAGGGCGTATTTGAATTGTGACATGCTCATATTGATTTCAAAAGCTGTTAAATGTTGCGGTCAAAGGCGATCCTGAGGCCCGGAAATACATAATTGTATACACCAAACGCTTTGCTGGTCCTGGAAAGCGATTTCAGATCGGAAGACAGGTAAAGCTGGGTCGAGAGGATGTATGAAGGTGTCAATCTGAATTTGAACCCGACAGCCAATGGCACACCGATGGTCATTTTATGGAGGTACGGGGCAATGTTGGCCGAGGTGCCGTTCTCGTATTGAAGTTTTGCATTGATCAGATAGGAAAGCTGTATCCCCGATTGAATCGTGAAAATCAGCTTTTTGTCAGGTGCGGTATTGTATCCGATCCATAAGGGTAGATTCATGTAGCCCAGATCGGTTCGTCTTTGCTCAAATCCGCCACCCTGAAAAGCGTAAAGCAGATCGGCCCCGACATTCAGCTTTCTACTCGGATTGTAGGTTATACCCACGCCCTGCGCCGTACGGATTCGTGAATAGTGCGGTGCGATTTTGAGAAAATCGGCGATAGGAATGCCGGTATTGTAGCGGAACATGGTGGCTGATGGCAGAAACCTCACCCCGGCCGACAGCTTGCTTTGCGCATAGCTGCATTGACATAAAAACAAAAGAGAAATAATGACTTTGAATTGAGAAATACATTTCATGGCGGAATCTCCCGGTTTGGTATTTGGGTTGGATTGATAATTTTACCGGGCAAAGGTACCTGCCGACTCGACCGCAAACGTTCGGGTTTGTGTATTTATTTCGGGTTTAAATTGTTGAATATCAGTTATATGATAAATCGGAACTTAATTAAAATCTTCCCTGGGCTCTGCTACGCTCGCGAAATTCTCTCGGGGAGCAACCGGTGTATCTTTTGAAGGCAGTATTAAAAGAAGTTTTCGAATTGAAACCCGACTCGAAGGCAATGTCGAGAATACTCAAATGATCGAATTCACTACCGGCAAGCATTTTTTTACAATTTTCCAGCCGGTATCGGTTGATGAAATTGTAAAAATTCTCATTGAAGCCCGAATTGATCAGGTAGGATGTCTGGTAGGTATTGAGAAAAATCATCCTGGCCAGTTTAGGCAATGTGATTTCACTATCCATGTAAGGTCTTTCCGTTTCCATAATGGCTAAAAGTCGCTGGTGAAAAAGGGCGATCTTTTCGTCACTGATCGTTTTCTTCTTCTGAGAAACGGATTGTTCACTTTCGGAAACGGTATCCGGATGTTGCTTACCCGGTTCCGCTATCCCGGGCGCTGTGTCGATTTCCCCGCCAGGGAAATCCGGCAGCGACTGATCATCGACAAGATTCGACAGACTCTCGGCCTGCTCTTTTGAGAAGGAAAAGACATCCCGCTGCCGTACCAATTGAAGGCCGACATAGTAAAATCCGACCAGGTAAACAGACGGAAAAACGCCGGACTGGTGCGCACCGTCCGTAAAAACCTCTGCAAACGAAACCGCAAACAAAACACACAGCCCGATCATCACATTGGAAAGCCAGTGATAGTCATTGTCGGAAAGGTTGGATACAAATAACGGCAGCGTTTTCCGGTGTTTCTTTAATGTACTGATGGAACGGTACATGTAAAGGGCAACCTGTACAAAGAACAGGGACACCAGAATAGTATCGACCGGGTCGCGTTCGACGGAAACAGCCGCTTCACTTAATGTTCTCAGGTCGTCATCTGTAAAAACGTAGCCTTTGAGATACAGCAGCAGGATGACCAGATAGGGGATAAAATGATAGAAAATCTTCGGCGACCATTTCTGCGAAACCGAGGTCAGGTACACGGTAGCCCAATAGATAACAGGGGCAAATGTGTACAAACCCGGCTGAAAAGCTACGCACAGCCAGGGATACCGGGAATAAACACCGATCGTAGCAAGGATTTCGTCTGTAAAATCAAATGCGAGACCCACAAAAAGTGCAGCAAGAAACCGGTAGCCAAGAGAATTATGGCTCCTTTTCGTCATAGCCAGAATAGCTAAAAAGAACAGGCAACTGGCGGTGGCTGCGTTGATGATCAAACTGTACATTTACATGGGTAGAAGCAAGGCTCTAAATTGCAAAAGCGTTAAATTGTGAACTCACATCTTAAAGCAAGATAGGCTATCATAATGTTTCTCCGAAGTAAAATGGTCGACACGGTTAAAAATAGGATATCCGGGCACCTTTTGTTTTGTCTGATAGTGCTGCTTTTCAGTGCTTCAACAATCTTTGTGGGATTGTCACCTAACCGTCCCGGGATGGCAATTTTCACTTTCGCCATCGTGATTGTGAATGTTTACACCGGCAGATGGATATGTATGCAATCTTTAAAAGGCAGCTCCCTCGACTTGTTTCGAATGGCCTTCCTTTCGTTTTTCTTCTCATCGTTGGCAGCTGCGGCCACCTTCGTTCGTTTCGTTGAGCCTGAACAACACTTCTTGCATTATCTGGAGACATGGATCAATGTTTCTACGATCACCGCGCTATGCCTGTTATTTGGGTTTTTCGCAACCAAAGCGCTAAAAAAGAGGCTTCCCAAAGTGGCGATGCGCTAGGCTATTTAGCCTTGAAGATTGGCTGATAAAATTGACCCCATTCTTCCTTGGATTATAACCTTCAAAGAGGCCAATGTGAAGGCAAGCTCTTTTCGATACTTTAATGGGCGGTAAGCTGGCCGGTCGGCAAATACCATATTTGGGAATATTTCATATTTTATTAGATTATTTTTTTACTTCATTGACATGTACATACATTTGTACAAATGAATCAACCTTACTTGGTATGCAGAAAAGTGCCAGCTGGGGTATCCCATATCCGGTGGGGATACGCAGGTGGGGGAGGTGCTAGGCATTGAAAGAGTAATTCTAATAACAAGAAACATGGATCAAATTAAGTTGAAGAAAGAGAGCACTCCGGGCTTATACATACTTTTTGTTTTATTGCTTAGCACATCCCTTTTGCAGGCGCAAAATATGCAGATAATCAAGGCAATACCTGCTTCGGATACTGCCTCAAAACCTCAGAAACCTGTTTGCAAAGTGCAGCCTTTCTACCGGTATGGTAAGGATAGAAAACCGGTACGGGAGATTATGCTGCATCTGGCAGATCCGGGTTTTTTTGGAAAAGGTACCCTTGAAATCACCTGTTTGGGAGAAAAAGAAATAACCCATGTAACGATAAAAGAGGGAACGGATAGCCTGGCGGCTTTGCTTCCTGTTGGTGCCGGCGTAAAAACAGATTGCGAAGTGCAATTCAGGCTTTTGTGCGCAAGCCGCGAACTTAAGGGAACTGTAAAAGTTCCGGCGCTCCGGCAATGGACGGTCTACATTTACCCCCACTCCCATGTTGACATCGGATATACAAACACGCAGGCCAACGTGGAATTTATACACAAAAGAAACCTGGTAAATGGCATTGCACTGGCAAAAAAAACAGCTGAGTATCCGGAAGGGGCGCGTTACCTATGGAATCCGGAAGTATTGTGGCCTGTGGACAGGTACCTGAAAACTGCAACACCTGCTCAAAAACAAGAAATCATTGATGCCGTAAGAAAAGGTTACCTGAGGCTGGACGCCAGCTATGTCAATACCAATACGAGTGCTGCGGCGGACGAAGAAATGTTTGAGTTTCTGGAACATGGTAAAGATCTTGAAAAATTGACGGGGACCAAGATCGAAACATTTGTTCAGGTAGACGTGCCGGGAATGTCGTGGGGAATCGTACCTGTTGCGGCCAAACTTGGCGTAAAATATGTTTTTGCGATGAACAATGGCTCCGACCGGGTAGGGCTTTCGACCGATTTAAGTTTTAAGCCTTTTTGGTGGATGGGAATTGATGGCAAGTCGAAAGTCCTTTTCCTGCAACCCGGTAGTTATACACCTGGTGAAAGAGCGAAAGGCCATGATTATTGGCCAAAAATGCTGGGACAGACAGACACAACCAAACTGATACCCATTGTAAAAACAGACTATCCGCGGCAACACTTTGTTGACAAATACCTTGCTGAGAAATTACCAGAACTGGAAAAGTCTGGCTCTTACCCTTACGATATTTTTGCAATGTCCTGGGCGATGGCAGATAATACCCCGATCGATGCAGATTTGCCGGATGCGGTCAAGAGCTGGAATGAGGACTATGCCTTTCCTCACCTGGTTATTGCCGGCGCAACCGACATCATGCAGGCGTTCGAAAAGAAATATGCTGACCAGTTGCCGGTCTTATCCGGCGATTTTACGGAGTACTGGACTGATGGTTTGGGCGCAGCTGCAAAACAAACCAGTATGAACCGAAACACTAAGGAGAGGTTGATTCAGAATGAAACGCTCTGGACCATGCTGCACCCGGGTGAGCCTGCGCCGCGAGCCGAAATAAAGGAAGCCTGGCGCAATGTGAGTATGGGAACCGAACATACCTGGTGTTATTTTGATCCCTCAAAACAACCGATTACCAACGATATTCTACAGGTGAAATTTGGTTTTTTTCAAGAAGCAGAGAAAACGAGTAAGTCATTGTTGAATTTGACGTTAGCGAATGTCTCGCAAGATGAAAGTTCAGCCGTCGGGGTTTTCAATACCCTCTCCTGGAAGCGATCGGGCTTGGTTTATCTGACTGCACAGCAGAGCGGGAGATTTAACGGTATAGCAGACGAAAAGGGGAGAAAGGTTTCCAGTCAAAGGCTTTCGTCGGGCGAGCTTATTTTTCTGGCCGCAGATGTTCCCGCATTCGGCTTAAAAAAGTATCAGCTCAAAAACAAAAAAACTAAGACGTCAAAAAAACTTGCTGAAAACAATGTGCTGGATAACGGAATAGTCAGGGTGGTGATTGACCCCCAAACAGGTGAAATATCCAGTTTGATAAGCGGATCAAAAGAGTTTGCAGATGCCAATTCCAAAATTAACAGTTTTCGATATCTGTTCGGTGATGACAAAACCGGAAAAGGTATCGCTGGTTCTAATGCAAAAATATCAATTAAAGAAAACGGTCCATTGTTGGCTTCAATCCTGGTGGAATCAGATGCGGAAGGATGTAACAGTTTAACGCGGGAGATTACCATTATTGCCGGCCAGCCATACATCGAGATCAAGAATATAGTGGATAAGAAACCAGTCCTTAAAAAAGAAGGTATTCATTTTGGTTTTGCCTTCGATATTAAAAACCCGGTTATTAGGGCAGATATTCCTTGGGGAGTCATAGACGTAGATAGCAATCAACTGTCGGCCGCTAATAGAAACTGGATCGGTTTTCAAAGATGGCTGGATATTGGAAATAATACCAAAGGGGTCACATGGTGCTCCCTGGATGCCCCTGTCTTCGAAGTGGGGAGCATGACGGCTAATGTTTTAGGCTCTGCGACTAACTCGAAGGAGTGGATAAAAAAAATAGAACCCAGCAGTAGTGTTTATTCCTGGGCATTGAACAACCATTGGCACACCAATTTCCCGTTAAGCCAGCAAGGTAAAATGGAATTTCGGTACCGGATTTTGCCACGCAATGCTGCTTATGACGCGGGAAGGGCCAATCGCTTTGGAGTGGAACAGGCCCAGCCTTTAATGGCCACTGCAATAGATAAAACTATGCGGATCGAAAGCCCGGTATCTCTGGAAGGTAGTGATCAGGTGCTCATATCAATTCTCAAGACCGATCTTACCGGAAATAATACTGAGCTAAGAATTCGATCCGTATCAGAGAAGGACCAGGTTGTAAAATTGAATTGGATGGCTCGCAAACCTGAATCGATAGCCATTCTTGATCAGAGTGGTAAAATTAACAATAGGGGAGAGGTCACTGAG
Source organism: Dyadobacter sp. 22481 (assembly GCF_052044875.1). Lineage (NCBI taxonomy): Bacteria > Pseudomonadati > Bacteroidota > Cytophagia > Cytophagales > Spirosomataceae > Dyadobacter > Dyadobacter sp. 22481. Next base: position 69,965 of record NZ_JBQENV010000005.1, on the reverse strand, counting down.
ATAGTTGTTCCTGCCATGGGTTTTCTGACCATCGAAGCAAAATTTCCAAATGAGAGTAATAATAAAAAATAGCTGACCAACGGGAAAGGCATTTTCAGATCACCTCGCCAACAGTGAATTAATCTGGGCCTCCATTCCCTGGCTTGGCTTATCCGCATTCATTTCCGCAATCTCGTAGTCCCGGTTTATTAATACATATCTCGGAAATACATTTAGATCGTATTTTTCAATAATAGTCTTCTCCCACTCCGTATTTGCCCAAAGATTGATGGTTTTCAGACCAAAACGCTCACTCCATGTCTTCCAGACGACTTTGGAGGTATTCAGGCATACACTAACGATCCTGACAGGTTTGTTTCTGAATTTTTCTGCCAATGCATTTTCGGCAGGAAACTCTTCGATACAGGGCTTACAGCCCGCAAACCAGAAAGACAGTACAATCACATTTCCTTTCAAAGACCTTAGCCATGTAAGCGAATCTTTCGTGTCAGCAAGTACAAAGTTTGGGGGGATTTTACCCTTCGCGGCACGAACCACTTTCGATTTGAAGTAGGCTTCCAGTTCTGCTTTCCAAATATCTTCGCTGAAAATATCGCCGTGAATTTTGAGATATTCAGTTGCGACTTCTCTCTTGTAGTGATTGAAGGTTAATTGAACAATAAACGCTTTGAATAAATCCGATACCTCCGATGACAATTCCCGGCCTGCCTGATTAATATGATAATCAATAAAACTGGATTTTGTGCCATTTGCCAGGTCATTCGCGTTCATTCTTTTGTTAAAAGCCTCGTACAGGAAGTAATAGTATGAAGCGCAGCTTTTGGCCGCTGGATTATTGACATTGAGAGAATCTAAGAAGCGGTAATAATGGATAGGTACCCGCTCTTTTACATTTTGTGAATGTTCCCGCATATTAACCGCATTCATTCGGTCGGTTGCATCGGCATATCGAATGTCCCAATATTCGTGCTGCTGGTACCACTTAGGTAGTCTACCGATGTTTTTGTTAAAGAATTGGAGCTCTTCAAGATAAAGAGCATCCATTTGGACGCTTAATTCCTGCAAGTTAGCCGCCGTATGCAGTGCACTAGCTCGTCGTGCGCTAATGGGCATGCTGGCGGAGAAGTTCTTTTTTATCAAGTACTCGTTGATAACCCCCAGGCTGTCGGTTCCATGGAACCTAGCCATAGTGAGATCGGTGAAATCCAGATGGCATATCAGGGTGGAGCCGGGTGTCAATAACAGCGTGAGGGTCTTACCGGAAGTTGCCAGAGTAACTTTCTGCGGTAAGCTTACTGGCAAAACATAAGTCTTGCTTCCCGACCCGGAGGGAATAGTGTCGCTAAGCCTGGTCTCCTGGTCAGGAACCATTTTAATGGTGCGAATGAACCAGGTTTTGCCGGGACTATTCTCGTAGTTGATTATAAGATTGGCGGTTCCTTTGAAACTATACCAGTTCGCACTTTGCGCAAATAGGGGAGTAGGAGCTTGCAATGAACACCCTACAATGAAGACGAGAATCCTAAGATAAGCCATGAGGTGGATGTCAAATGTGAATTTTGCCTTCCATTACGATGACGGCTGAGCCGCTTACCCATATGCCATCCGGCCCGGCGTTAAAGTGGATGACCGACGGGCGTCCGATTTCCACCCCTTGCAATATTTGATAATCTGTTGCAGGTTTTACATACCCCTTTTGTTGTAAATAGCCTGCCAGAGGGCCTGCGGCGCTGCCGGTCGCGGGATCCTCATCGATTCCGATACCTGGATTGAAGAAGCGCGCCTGTGCCAAATAATTGGGGTCATTTTCTAGTATGGTAAAGCAATAAAATCCTTCAAAACCGTAATGCTCGGCGATCTTGATCAGCAGCTTTTTTTCGACAGTTGCAGCCCTGAGTGCGGCGGTATCTTTCAGTGGCACCATCAAATGCGTAGCTTCTGTTGAGACCACGGCGGGATACAAGTCTTCTGACAATACCTGGCCGGCGTCCAAAGAAAGCGCCCTTGCAACGTCTTCCCTGGGCACTGTTGCCAAGATGCTGGCCGGACCCTGGCGCATACCGATTATCGGCGCCTTTCGTACTGATAGGTCAATCGATAAATCGATAACATCATCCTTCATTACCACAAACTGCGTTTGCTCCTGCCCGGAGAAAATGTCGAGCTCGATCAGAATCGCAGCGGCCACCGCACCCAGCAGGTTATGGCCCGCACCACCGACCTCAAATCCGGTAGGTGTAAACGAACGCACCTTTAAGGCTTTTTCCCTCTTAGAATAGTAAATGAAAGAGGTTTCCGAATAGCCAAATTCACGGGCGATGTCTGCGTAGCTTGCAGTATCCAGATCTGAATCAGTTAGCACGACGGCCAATGGGTTTCCTTTGTACCTTACATTGGAAAATACGTCTAGTACGTAGTAAGAATAGGTTTTCATATAGGCAAGGTAATCCTTTATCTTCCCGGCAAACCAGTCGGGTATTTTTGGATGTTGTTGATATCTTTGGTTAGCTTTTTTGAAATTCTCCGAAATGCCATAATATTCCGGAAGGATCATGAACAAAACACTCCCGTCCCCAATGCTCGACACGGATCGGTGTCAGACGAACATTTCTGTACTTGCTTGAAAGATCCAGCTTAATGAGCTCATTCCAAAAATACTGGACATCTTCCACTTCGACAAACACCATTGTGTTGTCAATCCAATCGCGGTTAAACGCATTTTGCAGATAGAAACCATAATTTTCGGTTTTGAACAAGGATAGCGCCGGTGTCAATTTTACCTCCTGGAAACCCAGGTCATGGTAAAATGCCCGTGATAATTCGAAGTCGGCAGCCCCGATGAATGGGCGGATAGATAATGCTCTGTGTTTCATTGGACATATGATTTTGCCAAAAGTAGCGCATTGCAAGTATCACTCATATTGATCCAAATCAAGAAATGGTGCCATTCGCTATGCTGTTTTTTTCGAATTGGCAAACGCGGGCCTCTTTTTCAAAAAGCAGGGTCTCTTCATCAGTATAATTGCCTGTCGCTCTTAAAATGGCAGGGTATACCGGCGGGAGTTTGCTGACCATACGCGAAAATATGACTTCTTCGGGACTTGAATGTATTCAATTAATTATGCTCACAGCCTTCTTCAAATCAAGGTCGATTTGCGTGACTATATCGTTTGGGCTATAATTAACCGGATAGTTGGGCATTATGCCACGGCCGGGGACAGGTTTTTGGGCCATTGATACAACCCGCATTAATGGAAAATCTACGACGATCTTTGTAGCGGGTAAAGTTAACTTTTGCAGGGTTACGCCATTACAACCCTCTTCGCTCCCGGCCGTTTCCATGGCGATGAAGATTACGCCTTTGCGCTGCACTTTAAGTGCCGCTGCGAAAAGGGCACCCGATGAAAACGTGGCGCCGCTAATCAAAACCAAAAGTTTTCCCTTGAAGTGGTCAGCCTTATCTAGTGCAAACGGGCCATACAGATTGCCGAAAGCGGGTTTGGGTTCAATATGATACCAGTCTCCTTCTTTGTAATCTGGCCTAAAACCTAACAAAAAACCCTGAGTTATCGATCTGTCAAAGTATTCGGCAAAACTATTAAGTGTGGGGTTGGGAAGCCTTGATTTTACATCTTTCACAATTTGGAAAGGGGTATCGGCAAGGTAAGAAAGTAATTGTGTGGCCACTCTGATATCACCGCCTGTATTCTGCCTGATGTCCAGGATCAGTGTTTTTATCCTTTTTTGATGGATCAGCTTAAAAGCGTTCTTAAAGACGACGGTATCCGCATAGGCAAACGGGGGAGATTGAAGTAATGCCACCGGTGCATTACCCAGAAATCGCAAACGTGAATCGGGTATGCTCTTTTCAGTTATCCAGCCAGCATAATTGTCAACTTCCTTCGCCGCAGGGGTAACAGGGATACCACGCCCTATTTCCTGAATCTGCACTGTCCTGACCGCCCCGGAGATGGTGCGGAGTATTAGCTGATAAGGTGCATGCCAATGATAATACTTATTGCATACATCTTCAAAGCCGTCGTATTGGCTTAGAAACAGCTCTTTGAATGTTTCATTGTAACCATCATCGCCGTAAAAATCATAGCCACGGTTAATGATTGTTTTGGCTGGTACATTATTCACACTTACTATTTCATCACCGGTGTGAAGCTGATTGGTCTGATGGGTTGTGATCCATGCCCTGTGATTTCGAACCAGCACTTTGAACGGGAGTGGAGCTGTTTGAGAGGGGATGGATCGCTTGTAGCCTTCTGAATGTCTAATTTGTGTGTGACCGCATCGCAAACCACACAAAAAAGGGTAAATAGCTGTGATGAACTGGCTTTCTGTTAACGGGGTTTGAATGGCCGCATATGTTTTACTATACAAGTCTCGCATGTCATCTGTGGTGGTGTAAATACCATAACCCGGATGCATTTCCTGTATCGCCGACCAGAGAATGGCAAGATCATCCCGCATGCTTTCTACCGATTTGATCGAACCAGTATCAACGGACGACTCAGAAGGTACTTTGCCTTTTTGCGGATTGGTATTGCAACCGATCAGCATTGCAAGCACCAGCAGAGCGCAACCTAGTTTAACTGTAACTTTCATTTGTCGGATCATCAGGCAACAAAGGTAAGCGCTATTATGAGCTTGGGGAAAATGAGCTAGTCACTAATTTTCCAGTTAGATTTCTATCAACCTGTTGTCTTATTTCAGCAAGGTTAAACACGTGTTGAGGGTATGAGTTAAGCCGGGGTTCAAGGCTTGAAAACCCTGAACGATCGCTCCCGCTTTTGCTCTTCGACTGTCAGGATATAAATTCCCGACGGCCACTGACTGGCCTGGACTTCGTGTGCTTTTGCCGTAATGCTTTTCTTCTGCATCAGCGCCCCGGAGCTTGTGTAGACGCGGATAGTCCTTTTTGCCGCATGTTGAAAATCCAGTTTGATGACATCACCGAACGGGTTTGGCGAGAGCCTAACCTCGAAATTCGGCGAAGGATTTTCGGATGCAAGGATTTCTTCAAATCGCAGTGTGGACGGCTCCTCCACGGTCCCGGCGCCACACACATTCCAAACACCCAGCAGCCTGTAAACTGTCGCGCCCGTACGCTGAACGATCATCGTATCCGGGGAATTGCCGGTTTCCCTTGTTGGGAACGCAGCGGTTGTCCCTACCGAATAGCGCCAAGGCGAATCACCCTCGAATTCCAAAGGCAGTCGCACCAACAAATTGTTGTGGAATGGAATGGAGCTCGCTCCGAACCGGGCTTTGGCGCGTTGACGCAGGAAAAGCGGCTCAGCATAGGTGCTAACTGAGGTGCCCGGGTCGGATGCGGTTACCCTGAGCCGGTAACCGCGCCCGCGTGGCAGATCGCCGGGTATCACTGCGGCGAGCGGCGTTGTGTTACCAATGGTAGTGATATTGCGGAAATTCTGCCCGTTTACATCGGAAACTTGCACCGTGAAGCGGTTGGTAGCCGAAAAACTGCCGCTGGTGCGATACGCGACGTGGATGGTATCCATGCTGCAAAACGCAGTCGAAGCAGGCGACCACCAGTTTGCGACGCTTATGTTGCGCTCCGAACGGGGCTGGACGCTCACCACCGACGAGCCCGAGAATGTCCCGGCCCCGCATTGGTTTGTAATGGAGGTAATCTTATAAGTCGTAGTTTTCGATGGATTTACCAGGATATAGCCATCCGGAGCGATGAAGGAACCTTTGCTACCATCAGACAATACATATTCGATACGCTCGTAAAAATCCATATTATTGATGCGAATGCCCAGGCCAGCAGTGTCGCCTGCGACTACGGTCATATCCCCGAATAGCGTAGCATCGACGACCGTGTGAACATACATCGACAGCTGCTGTTTAAGGCCGTATTTGGGCACATTGACAATCATATTGTATTCTCCGGCCGCAATACCTTTGGGAATATCGAAAGCGCGCTGCCCCGATGCCAATTTGGTTGAATCGAGCAGATATTTTTGTTTCGTCAATTGATTTTCCAGTTCGAAACGGATAAAGGAATCCGACAGGTCGTAGTCACCGGTCAGATTGTAGATAATGTCCAGAGATTTCCCCCCGGCACAGACGGTGCCCACAACCACCATGGACATAGCCAGTGCTGGCTTGGGGCTAACCACGACGGCTTGTGAGGGAGGCCCGAAACCGCAGGCATTGCTTACCGATTTGATTTGAAAGGTTGTTCTGCCGGAAGGCGAATGGGAAAACTCTTCGGGTGTCTGATATTTGCTTTGCTTTTCGTTGTATTGATTCACGGTTGTGATCGGGAACGAACCAGTGTAATCGATGCGGAACAGTAGCTGCTTACTGCCGTCAAGTATGATCGGATTTTCATTAGGATGATTAGGGAAGGTCAGTGAGGCTGCCGGTAGCTGCCCGATTGTTACAGCCACCTCGTTGGATAGCGGACCCTGTTGCGAGCTGATGCGTGAAATGTATTTCCCAGGCCCCAGGGTTGAAGGGATAACTCCGCTTAGCCGGTTGTTGTCGCTGCCGGTAAATATCGTTTGAAAGGCGGAATCATTTTCTTTCCTTACCTGCCAGGAATAAACCGCGCCGCTGGCATCGCCATCCTGAATTACGAATGGCACACTCACGTTTGCTCCCGGGCAAAGCGTCACATCCGTAAATGTTTCGGTCATAACGATCCGGTAAGGGATAACTGTCATCGTTTTGCTGACATTTACTTGCTGCCGGCCACAAGCCGTACTAACCGACTTGATGGTGAAAGTGTTCTCACCCACTTTCGGCCTGATTTTGAATGGCGACATCCCCCCGTTTAAACCGGTGAGTGTGTAATCCTGCTGCCCGTTGGAATACACCAGCGTATCAATCGATCCGCCTTTGGAATTGAAATGGATATAAAAATCCCCGTTAGAGGTAAAATCCGGCTGATTAGTTGCCCGGTTCACGAAGTCGATAGACATATCGAAAAGCGGATAGCGGAGGTATGGAAAGAACTCCGAGCCGATCACCTCCGGTTGTGTGGAGGCAACCCGGAGGCCGAAATTTTCAGTTCCGTCCCCGGAGGTTCCTCGTGTATCGTCTCCTGGGATTTTCAATTTGACCCTGCCGCCGCGCGTTACCGTAGCGATCGTCTCGTAGTTACAGCAGTTGTCACCCTTCACGATCTGGACCCTGAAAACATTTCCCTCTCCGAAGGTTCCCGCGGTTTGAATGTCCAGTTCAAGGCTGTCGCGGTGGCACCCGCTGAATGCAACAGGCAACACGGAAATAAATGGCTTGGGGCTCGTTGGGTTTTTAACAGTGAGTTTGGCTTTGGGAAGGTCAGTAGTGGTAAAACAGGCATTTCGGACGGATTTTATACCAAAATCCATGCTTTGCTTAACGAACAGTGCTTCATAAAAGAGGGATTCTGCCGGTCGCGGCGGTAACTGGATGCCCGAACTGGTAACCACGTCATAGGGTCCTCCACCGGAGATCTCCATGTAAATCCGGGTATTAGTGGGCGTATCGAATACGAAATCGTTTACATCGGTGGGATAAATAAGTTGCGGTTTGGATTGAATGGAAATGTCACCTACTGCCAGCGAGCGCACCGCTGGCGCACTGCTCACAAGCCGGAACTTGAACCTGGCGCGCACGCGGGGATATTGAGTGGTATAATTGACAAAAACGGGGATTTTGAAGGAAACATAATCTCCCTCCCTGATGACAGAGACCGTTTTTACTTCGCCATTCTCATGACTAATCTCCATTGAAAGTGTGCTGGATGCCGGTATGGGCACGTTGGAAACGAAATGCAAGCGGGCAGTTTGTTGTTCGCAAAAGGGTTTGGCCGGGTCCAGATCGTCGAGTAAGATGCCAGGAAGCACGGTAACTGTGGCCGACGGTGCCGGTGAGGGCGTGCTCACTCCGCAAGCGGAGCTTATCGAGCTGATCGAATAGGTGGTGGTTTGGGCAGGCTTCTTATAAAGCGGGTTGCTTTCATCAAACTCGGTACTGGCTCCATTGAAGTAATCCCGGCCGTCGCTCAGTTTCACCCGATAATTCCCGGCGCCACCATTTTGCAATTCCAGCAAGGTAGCTTCTCCAAATGCAACCGTGTAGGCCGCTTTTGCAAATGAAATTTGCGGCGGCAGCTGCACTTGTAAAAACACTTTTCCACGTCCGCCGACGATTTTAGCATCAGGTGCGATTACCCGGATATTCAGCGGCATGTTGTATTCTGGCACAAAGCCTGCGGGTACCGCAACTTCAAGCGTGTTTTCGGAAGTTCGCTTTGCCGGCAATTCCATCGTACGGCCACCGGGCTTGTCTTCTCCTGTATAAATCGCTTCTTTCAACCGTACCTTCCAGCCGGCGGCGCCTGCTGGCAACGGACCGTCAGATGAAAAATGGACAGATACATTGTTTCCAGGGCAGACAGTGGATGGTGAAACAGATGCGGTAATCAAAGAAACCGCGTTCACTACCGCCCGCGCCACACCGCTGGTTTGCATCGCCCCGCAGTAATTTTCTGCGCGGGCAACCGTAAAGTTGGTAGTCCGCTCTACCATTCTCGAATCCTTTTGCTCAGGCATTCCAGGGCCATAACTGGCGTAAACACTAATACGGCTACTATCGCTTAACAGCCCAAATCCATCCGACGAACTAATCGTCTGTATCTGGAAGCGGTGGTCTTCATATTTGTTCAGTGTATCGGAGGCAAGCGAGGAAATCATGACCAACCCCTTGCCATGCACATGGAAATTCTCCTGCCAATTGCTGGTTACAGCCGGGGCGGTGGCAGCAATCCGTAACCAGAGCTGAGGGTGCGAGGTGAGTGCAGAATCAGAAAACGATACTTCAATAGCCCCGTTTTTGAGCGTAGCCGCATATTGCGTAAAGCTCCCGGATTCAGCACTTGTTTTGATCTGTACCCAGAATTGATTGCCGGCCTGAAAGGACCCTGTGAGTTTTACGGGGATGCTGTGGGCTGTTCGCAGACATGCGGACCTTAATTCGGAAATAGTAATGGCGGTATTTTGAGCAAAAACCCTGGAAACGGACAGCAGAATAATGAAAAAGCAAGTAAAATGTCTGATCATAACTGATTGAGGGGAACGGGGAAGTTGGTTGTATCTGTCAGGCACACAAATGTACACAATGGAACCATTCTTCCAGTCGAGTCTTGATGAAGATTCCCTGTACCAGTAAAATTCGATGCAAGATTCGCTTTTGTCCATACTAAGCGGTGAGTTGGAAATCTTCGAAACGCAACCGCCTTCATTATCTTTACAGCCATAGGACAAAGGAAGCCAGACTGGCAACGATCAGTGCCCAAGTTGCAACAACTGTTTCTTGCAAACTAAATATCCAGCTCATATAAATAAGCTTATCCTCTTGCAAGGATCGCACTAAACACTACGATAATTTCCTCCTCTTTTGTTTTATTTTATTGATTGGTTTAATGTCAAGTCACTAAACTTAATCGATGGCCTCAATTTGAGGAGTATTTCTTATCCATTGATGTTGTGTGGTTTCTAAATTAAAACTGGTATAAAAAGCCTTACTGATTTCGCAAGCTTGATAAACGGAGAGAATGGGATGAAAACTGCTGGAATTCTCAATAAAAAGTGAGATTAAGTTGTGGGTTGTTGTTGTCAAATCACTGTACAATTTGATAAAAGAGCAGATCGCATGCCTTGATATGTAATTCGTAAACTTGTTTCAATACTGGCCGTATGAGGCCATACGGAATATGGATGTACCGGAACTAACCGGCTAAAAATACCGATCGAGGCAGCTGTGTTCAAAATACTTTAATGCCTTCGAGCGTGACTGCTCATGGCTTCATTAGTAGGGTTCTTGTTCAGCCCAATACGGGATTGTGTAGCCGGGTTTGCCTTCCGGATAATGGACGAAGCGGATTTCTGGCCCGCTCGACCGGAATCTATGTATGTGCCGATATGGCCATTCCACCGATGTTGACGTTGAAATGTGGCATTTTATTATGTAACCATCGGACTCATATTTGGCTGCAAAGTGCCTAATTATGTCCAAGTGACACTTTTGTTAAATTTCAATAAAAATTTGTATTCATTTTTGACCAAAATTTATAATTTATTATTAACTCTGCACTAGAATAGCTGCAATCATACTCTGTTTCCAATTTACACCTAACAATTATGAAAACAACTTTTGCTGTTAACGATGTTGTTCAACTACGTCAAATTTTTCTTAGTCATTATCTTCACTTGCGTTTAATTATCATGGAATCGGTCCTCTGAACCAGTGCATTCTATGATAAAACCTAACTAAGAGCCCACTTTTAGTTATCATCTTTTGAGCATTAAGCGCCCCTCTATCACATTTCTTTTTTATCAGAACATCGCCGGCCCCGCTGTATTTTATTCCAATTTGTTGGTCTATTTCTGTATTATAAACCTGTGCCTATGACTAAATAAAAAACCAGACTACACTTATTTCCATTTGTAAGGCAACAACCGGTTTTCGGTAGGGAGGATTTGTTGTGCCCAACAATTAAAATGACGCTACCTAATCATTTATTAACTGAGATTTATGAGCAAAATCATTTACTTAAAACGGCTATGCCCACCTGCTGTGTGCCTGGCTATGATGGCAGTTGCTGTAAACCAACCTTTGCCGCTTCTGGCGGCTGGTCTGCCGGGCGTTAAAACCACTGTTTTCCAGGCGGAAATCATCGTGAAGGGAAAAGTGGCTGAGGAGAATGGGACCCCGTTACCCGGTGTAAGTATCCTTGTAAAAGGGACAAACACAGGTACTACCACGGATGCCTCCGGAGAATATACGATCGCAGTTCCTAATGCAGAAGCTATCCTCGTATATAGTTACGTTGGTTTCGTTAAGCAGGAAGTCGCAGTAGGCACAAGGAATTCGATCAATGTAACGCTGCTGGGTGATTCACAAGCCCTTAGTGAAGTGATTGTCGTAGGCTATGGAGAACAGAAGAAAGAGACATTAACCGGAGCTGTAACAACAGTGAAAGGATCTGACGTTGTTAAATCTCCGGCTGTCAACGTAAGTAACAGTCTTGCCGGACGTTTACCGGGGGTAACGCTGGTTTCACGCAGCGGTGAGCCGGGACAAGATGGGTCGACAATCCGGATCCGCGGGATGAATACATTAGGTAACAACGACGCCCTTGTGGTAGTAGATGGTATTCCGGGACGATCACTTGATCGTATTGACCCCAACAGTATCGAAACGATTTCAGTTTTGAAAGATGCTTCCGCTGCGATTTATGGAGCTCAGGCCGCAAACGGGGTTATTCTGATTACCACCAAACGCGGTAAAACAGGAAAACCTACTATTACCTTTAATGCCAATCAGGGTTTCAGTCAGCCTACCATTCTGCCTAAAATGACCAACTCGTCGGAGTATGCCCAGGCATTGAATGAGGTGGATCTATACAGAAATCGTCCGCCCCGGTATACCTCTGAGGACATTGCCAAGTTTGCCGATGGCTCGGACCCATGGAAATATCCCGATACAGACTGGTTCGATGAAATTTACAAAAACTGGTCAGGTCAGCACTTTTATAACGCTACCGTATCAGGTGGCAGCGAGGCTGTGCGCTATTTTGTTTCCCTGGGTACAAAAACCCAGGATGGGTATTACAAGAATAGTGCGACCAAGTACACCCAACATGATTTCAGAACAAACCTGGATGCTACTATCACCAAGAATATAAGCCTGCGCTTTGACGTATCTGGCCGCATGGAAGATAAAAATTACCCCACGCGCTCAGCGGGAGATATATTATGGATGGTGATGAGGGGCAAGCCGAATATGCCCGCTTACTGGCCAAACGGCGCTACCGGGCCGGATATCGAGTATGGAAATAACCCTGTTGTGGTGAGCACCAACCAAACTGGGTACGACCGTGATAAGTGGTATGTTTTGAACAGTACGCTACAATTGAATGTCAAAATTCCCTGGATAGAAGGACTTTCATTCACGGGTAATGCCGGGATTGATAAGGGATTCAATTTCAGAAAGCGTTTCCAGACTCCGTGGTATCTCAATTCCTGGGACGGGACCAGCCGTGACGCGAATGGAGAGCCTATACTGGTGCGTGGAAAGAAAGGCGTGGGAGATCCCAACCTGACGCAATACACAGAAGACAAGCAGGATATTTTGCTGAATGGTTATCTTAATTACGAGAAAACCATAGGCGCTAACCATATGGTGAAGTTCTTGGTGGGTAGCGAAAGGAGAACTGGTAATGGCGACAGATTCAATGCGTTCCGCCGCTATTTCGTATCTACTTCCCTTGATCAGCTAAATGCAGGTGGGGATGCCGAGAAGGACAATGCCGGGACAGCAAACCAAAGCGCAAGACTGAACTATTTCGGACGTGTCAATTACAGCTTCAAGGAAAAATACCTGATGGAGTTTGTGTGGAGGGTGGATGGATCCTACATTTTTCCCAAAGCAAAACGTTTCGGGTTTTTCCCGGGTGTGTCTGCGGGCTGGCGCATTTCGGAAGAGGGCTTCTGGAAAGACAACATAAGCTTTATTAATCAGTTCAAACTTCGCGCTTCGTGGGGACAAACCGGTAACGACCGTATCGAAGAGTGGCAATATCTTGGAACCTACGGCTTCCAGAACCAAAACATGGTATTTGGTACCAATATTGAAAGTAAAACCCTGGGAGAAACCCGCATCCCCAATCCCAACGTGACATGGGAAGTAGCCAGCCAGGCAGATATCGGTTTTGATGCAAGCTTATTGAATGATCGCATCAATATTACTTTCGACGTATTCGATTATCGTCGCTCGGGATTGCTTTGGAAAAGAAACGCGTCAGTTCCTACTTCAACTGGTTTAACCCTTCCCAGCGAAAATATTGGCAAGACGTCAAACAAAGGATTTGATTTCAATGTGTCCTACCGCGGCAGTGTGAAGGACCTGAAATACACGTTCTTTGTGAATGGAGGTTATGCGATCAATAAGGTGAATTTCATTGATGAAACACCGGGGCGTCCCGACTACCAACAGGTTACCGGGCACCCGCTCCCCACTAAACCCAGCGATCCCAATACGCCTTTCGATCCTGATCGTGATCTGTACTATCAGGCGATCGGCATCTTCAAAGACCAGGCTGCTGTTGATGCGTATCCGCACTGGGGAGGTGCTCGTCCGGGTGATGTAATTTTCCAGGATGTGAACAATGATGGCAAAATCGATGCGAGTGACCGGGTTCGCAATTACAAAACAGATGTGCCCCGCTTCCAGGGCGGTATTGGTGCTAACCTGAGCTACAAAGGCTTTGACCTTTCTATCCTGTTCCAGGCGGCTACGGGCGCGCTTCGTTATCTGTCTTTGGAAAGTGGTGATTTCGGAAACTACTGGAAAGAAGATTTTGACGGTCGCTGGACTGCTGAAAACATCAATGCTTCCAAACCGCGTGCGAGCAACAGAAGTGATGAGTATTGGAGATCACAGAGAAATACGCACCTGCTTTTCAACACCAACTACGTAAGGCTGAAAAACCTGGAATTTGGTTACACCCTACCAATGGGACTTGCCAGCCGTCTTGGCTTGCAGAACGTTCGTTTTTATGTGAATGGAAATAATCTGGCTACCTATTGCCCTGGCCTGAAAGGATTCGATCCTGAGGATAATAACACTGGTGGCATCAATTACCCACTTTCCAGAGTCGTAAATGGCGGTTTATCGTTGACTTTTTAATGAATTATATATGAAAAAGATTGTAGCTTTTTTAACAGTTGCGCTGAGCATTGGCAATCTGACTTCCTGTAATCAAGATTTTCTTGACAAGCAGCCACAGGACCAGTTTTCAGAAACCGCAGTATGGAGTGATCCCGCACTGATCCAAACGTTTATCAATAATACCTACCGGGGACTGGGCCATGGTTTCAACAACGTGATGTTCTCTACTTACAGCGATGAATCCATGGCTGTTTGGGGACCTGTTGTAAACGTGACCAAAGGCCTTATCAATGCCAGTGATATCAATGACTGGGCTTATGACCGGGCCGGATATTTTGTCTGGGACAATGTTTACAAAAATATCCGCGCAACAAACCTGTTTTTCAGCAAGATTGACGGTGCAACAACGCTGGATGCTGCTACGAAAAACATGTACATGGGCGAAGAGCATTTTGTCCGGGCCTATCTGTATCACAATCTGGTATCGGTTTATGGTGGCGTACCGCTGGTTACGCAGGCGTATGGCCTCGGCGAAGAATATTCAATGCCCCGTAACACCTATGAAGAGTGTATCAAGTTTATCGCTGATGAATGTGATAAAGCTGCTGCTTTGCTTCCTCTAACACAGTCTGCTGCTAATGCGGGCCGCGCCACCAAGGGGGCTGCCCTGGCACTGAAAGCACGTACGCTGTTGTATGCGGCCAGTGATTTGTATGCCAATCCAACCTGGTCGGCCGGTTATGCCAATCCGGAGTTGATCGGTTATAAGGGTGGTGACCGTGCTGCAAGATGGAAAGCAGCCAAAGATGCTGCCAAGGCCGTTATGGACCTGAACATTTACAGTCTGAACGCACCCAATCCGGCGACACTGGCAGAAGCTTCAAAAAACAGAGCTGACATGTTCGTTTCCAAACAATCGCCTGAGGACATACATGTACGTTTCTTCCTGGCAAAACTGGACAACGACGGCGCCTGGCCGGGACGTTCCAACGGCCCTAATGGCTATCATAACTGGGGTGGAAATACACCACTTGGCCAGCTGGCCGATGATTATGAAATGAAGGACGGTACTAAATTTTCGTGGTCGAACCCGGCGCATGCCGCAGATCCGTATGTTGGGCGCGATTCACGTTTCTATTCGGACATTTTATTCGAAGGCGCACCATGGAGACAACGTCCGGCTGATGTGATTGACAAAGATCCCAAAGGTATCATTCAAACAGGTTATTGGGAAAAATGGAACGCCACTACTTCAAAAGTGGAAGTTGTGGCGGGGCTTGACACCAGAAAAGGGCCTATCGAAGACTGGAACGGGACCTATTCAGGGTATTATCTGAAAAAGTTTATGGATCCTGCGGTGGACGCCCAGTTTTTCAGATCTGAGGTGCCATGGAGATTTATCAGGTATACAGAGATTTTGCTCAACTATGCAGAAGCATGTATCAATCTGGGTGAAGAAGCCGAAGCTAAAAAGTATCTGAACATGATTCGTAAACGAGCTGCAATGCCTGAAATTACTGAAACCGGCGCAGCGCTGATGAAACGTTATCAAAATGAGCGCCGCATTGAAATGGCTTACGAAGAGCAGCGCTTTTTCGACGTTCGCCGCTGGATGATCGCTCCCCAGATTTATTCCAACGCACGCGGCGTTGAACCGACTTACAAGTTAAATCCCGATAAGACAACCGCCGCAAAAGCGACTTATAAGATCATAGAAGTTCAGGAACGTAAATGGGTGGATAGGAATTATTTCCTCCCTATTAAACTGGATGAGATGAATAAGAACAGCAAGCTTATTCAGAATCCGGGGTATTAATGAAAGTACATAAAAATAAATGCCGGTCACAGACCGGCATTTATTTTCTCTCCCGGCTGGCAACTTATTGCCGTAATGATCAATTCTGCCTTGCCTAAGGATGCTAGCTACCCATCGCTATGCAGCGATATATTACCAAGGGCGACATTGCCCACCATGGTGATCGATCCGACAACCTACATTACCCACCGCGTCGATTTTAGTCAGGTCAATACGGAACACTTCTCATTGCAACGGACCAACTACATTCAAGGTAGGCTGCCGGCTGGCTGCGGAGGGTATGGATTAGTCCCAATAAAGGGGTTGAAAAGTCCGGGCGGGTGTATCAAAAAGCCTCACAGCTGATCCGTACCGCCGCTGAATCAGCTTCGAAATTTGGCAGCTGTGAACGGAAGATCTGACCGGTTGCAGCGATAGGCCGCGCCAGAAACTCCGTAGAAGCCGACAAAATAACGCTAGCAGGCAACATTTGCACCCCTAATTGGAAACAAAACATACCCCTCCGCCAAGTTGACCATTTCTAAATTTGTCCAAGAAATTTTTGGATAAAAAGAAGGTGTCTGCCCCCCATCTATGATTATCCCTGGAATTTCTGCAATTGTTTATCTGTGTAAAATGAAAATTAACTTTTATGAAAAAAACAATTACCAGACAGATGTTCCTATCGATAGCCGGACAAAGCCGCCATTTTTTTGTCCTTAGCTCGATGCTGCTTTTCTGGACTTTTGTTCCGGCTTTTGCGCAGATTTCCGAAGTACACACTTTCAAAAATGTGCGCATGGGTGGTGGGGGATTGGTATCGGGGGTCGAATACAGCCTCGCCGAGCAAAACCTGGTTTATGCCAGGACCGACGTGGGCGGCGCCTACCGCTGGGACCAGGCTTCTCAGGAATGGATACCCATCACCGAGTTTGCGGGAAACAATACGGCCGACGATATGGGGGTGCTAAGCATCGCGCCTGATCCGGGTGATGCCAATAAAGTATACATTTTAACTGGTTTATATACACAGTCCTGGGCCGGGACGGGCGCTGTTTATGCATCTTCTGATAAGGGAAATACTTGGACGCGAAGTCCGTTGAGCATTAAAATTGGAGGTAACGAAGACGGGCGCACCATGGGGGAACGGTTGCAGGTGGACCCAAACCTGGGCAGCACGTTGTTTCTGGGATCTAGCACAGACGGGCTATGGAAAAGTGTAAATTCTGGTTCAAGCTGGGCCAAAGTCAATAGCTTCCCGGTGAGCTCCTCAGCTATTTCATCCGGAGGGATCTCATTTGTACTTTTTGATAAAACCAGTGGTAGTGCTGGCCTTGCCAGTCAGACCATATATGTCGGGGTGGCCGTTACCGGAACTTCGAATCTTTACCGCTCTACCGATGGTGGCCAAAGCTGGTCGCCCGTCGCTGGCGCCACCACCGACTATATGCCGCATCATGCCACGTTGGCATCCAACGGCACCTTGTACATTGCTTATGCCAACGGAGCTGGCCCCAATGGAGCCACGGCGGGCGCCGTTTTCAAATACGCCACAGGTTCGGGTAGCTGGACGGAAATTACGCCAAGTCCGCACACCGACCAGGGAGGGTATGCCGGAATAAGCGTTTCGGCCAGTAACCCTGACGTGGTAATAGTGAGCACACTTGACAGATGGTCTCCCAGAGATGAAATTTACAGAAGTACCGACGGCGGCGTGAGCTGGCAGACGCGTCTCAACGGCGCCGGATACACCTACACGGATGCGCCTTACGGTGCAGCTTCCACACCTCACTGGATTGGTGATGTGGACATAGATCCTTTCGATGAGAACAATGCATGGTTTATTACAGGGTATGGCGTTTTCAATTCTGAGAATATCACGGCCTCGGTCCCCACATGGAACTTCAAGGTGAAGGGCATCGAAGAAACCGTTGTGCTCGAACTGGCAAGTCCGGCTGCCGGCCCGTTGCTGGTGAGCGCGATGGGCGATATTGACGGTTTCCGACACGAAACAAATCTGGATCAATCTCCGCCTTCGGGAAGACTATCACCACATTATGGCACCAACAGCTCCATTGCCTACGCCGAGCAGGTTGGCGGTAAACTTGTAAGGGTTCATAACAATGTTTCAGGAAATTATGGCGCCTATTCAACCGATGGGGGAGTGAACTGGACCGCATTTGGTAGCTTCCCGGCGGGTACAACGGGTGCTGGAAACATAGCGATCTCTTCTGATGGCAATACCTTGGTATGGCAGCCAGCTAACGCTGCTGCGTTTTATTCAACCAATAACGGAACTTCCTGGACGGCAGCGTCGGGCCTTCCAGCTGGCATCAAACCAGTAGCCGACCGGGTGAATCCCGTTAAGTTTTACGGTTATGATGCCGAAGCAGGGAAAATTTACCGCAGTACAGACGGTGGCGTGACTTTTTCACTTGCCTCCTCCGGGCTTCCTACGGCATTCAGCTGGGAGTTATGGAAAACAGGCATCAAAGCGGTGCCGGGAATCGAGGGGGAGCTGTGGATTTGCAATACGGCCGGACTTTATTATTCCACTGACGGCGGTGCTAATTATACCCAGGTAGCAGGCATAAACAGCGCTTCGAAGGTTGGTTTTGGCAAAGCGGCCAACGGTAGCAATCATCCCGCGGTCTACATGGTGGGTTTCGCGGAAGGTGTTTACGGTTTTTATCGTTCCAATGACGTGGGTTCATCCTGGGTGCGTATCAACGATTCCCAGCATCAGTATGGGAATATCAATGATATCACCGGTGACCCTAATATGTACGGCAGGGTGTATTTGGCAACCAATAGCAGGGGGGTGGTGTATGCGACCACGACCGTAGCGCAAACCGGCGGCGATAGCCAGGCGCCTTCAACGCCCCTCAATCTCTCGCCAGCCAGCATTACGCAGACAAGTTTTGTGCTATCCTGGACCGGTTCAACGGACAATGTAGGGGTCACCGGGTATAATATTTACCGAAACGGTGTGAAAATTGGCGAAACGGCCGCTACTAATTTTGCCGTATCCGGACTTTCGGGCAATACCATTTACAATATGGCCGTGAAAGCGAAGGATGCTGCCGGCAACACCTCCGATTTTAGCGTATTATTGGCCGTTACCACCAGCAATGCGCCAACGCCGGACCTGGTGTTATACGATGAAGAGATCCTGGCTGGATGGAACGACTGGAATTCCTGGGCGGGCGTGAAAGATGTGGCAAGTACTTCACCTGTCAAAGTGGGTAGCAAAGCCTATAAGGTGAGCTACACAGGTGCTTGGCAGGGTTTCAGATTATCTGTAACGGATGTGGCCAATGCACTTTCGACGGTAACCTATCCGGAAGGTATCGGCTTTTGGGCCTATGCGGAGGGCAGCGCCGCGGTAGAACTGAATGTGCTGACCACCAATGCCTCCGATGTGGCCAGTACTTCCAAATCCATCTCGGTACCGGCAGGAGCGTGGACCTACTTTAAAATCTCGTGGGCGGATCTGGGTAACCCCGGTCAGGTTAAGTCGGTGTTGTTTCAGGAAACGGGGGGGACAGGCGGGGTTGTTGTCAACTTTGATGCTATCAAATTACTGGCCGAGCTTCCACCTGTTGCCGTAAATCCCGATAAGGTGATTTATGGAGATGCGCTTCAAACAGGATGGTCAAACTGGTCTTACGCGGTAACACAGGACGCAGGCAGTACTGCCCAGGTGAAAGTGGGGACCAAATCGTTGAAGGTAACTCCCACCGAAACCTGGGGAGCGCTCAGTTTTTACAACAGTTCGGCACTGGATATCAGCAGTTACAAAGGCGGGATTTCGTTTTGGATATTCGCAGAAACAGCCTCGGAAGGGACTACGGTCAAATTACGCGTTTATACAGAAAGTACAGGCGGTGGCGTACCGGCCAGCAGCATCAAGCAGATCGAAGTGCCTTTGAATGTGTGGACAAAAGTGATCATCCCGTGGTCTGAACTTACCCTGAATACCACAGCCCGCCTTGGATCGGAAAATGCCCGGGTGATGGCGGATATGGTCCAAAGGGTCACCATTCAGAATGGCAGTAGTGCATTAGGTCAGGTATTTTATATCGATCAGCTGCAATTATCCGGAGAAATTCCCAACCCGCTCCCTGTCCGGCTGGTCGGGTTTAAGGCAGAGCAGGACAGGGACGCTATAAACTTATCGTGGACCACGGCAAGTGAAAGCGGTTCGGCGGGTTTTGAAGTGCAGGCCTCATCGGATGCGTTGCATTGGAAGCGCATTGGATTTATTGCTTCTGCGGGCAGTGAGGGCAATAGCTCCGATGTTTTACATTACAAATTCAGGGATTCGAACCCGGTCGCTGGTGTCAATTACTACCGGTTAAAACAAATCGACCTGAACGGAGAAACCGATTACAGCCGCATTGAAAATGTTCATTTTTCAACCAAAAAATTGCTTATTGCTTATCCGAACCCGGTTGTCAGTGAGGTGAATTTTTCGTTTCCTGATTGGAGCCAGGTAGTGGATATGCGGGTTGTTGATCGGGCAGGGAAGGTGATATCTACCCATGTTTTAAAAACAAACAAGTTTGATATGAAAGCCTATCCTGTGGGGCAATATCTGTTGCAGTTTAGGCTGAAAAATGGCGAATCTGCGGTAGGTAAGATTATGAAAGTTAACTAGTTGCAGCGGGTGGCTGCAAATTAAAAGTCGGTTTCTGATCTCGAAATTTAGTGGTAAAGCGATCAAATTTATTGAAGGGTGTCCGGTTGCTGATGATGTTTTTACTGATTCACACCGCATTTAGATCGTCCGGGCAGGAGCGTCGGTTTGTTCACATCGACGCCCGCCAGGGGCTTTCCCATGCCCATGTAAGAGCCATTTATCGCGACGAAACGGGTTTTGTCTGGATTGGTACCGAATCGGGGCTCAACCGCTTTGACGGCTACACGATCAAAGTATTTCGTAACGACCCGTCTGATTCTACTTCCCTTTTTCACGACGATGTTGCCGAGCTATTCAAAGTGCCTGGCGGGAAAATGGGCGTTCTTACCACCATTGGCCCGTGCGTTTATGACCCGGCAACAGAAACCTTCTCGCGGCCTTTGAAGGGTTTTCAGGCGTATTCCATTCATAAGCCGGAGAACCTGCAAACTGTTATTCCAGACAACAAGGGTAACTATTGGTTTATCATCCAGAACCAGGGACTGGTCTGCTACAATGAGAAGAGCAGAAAGGCTTTTTCTGTTAAGCATCTTGACCGGGATACTTCTTCTATTTCCAGCAACGACGTCACGAACATTGCACCGCACCCGGATGGTACTTATTGGCTGGTACATTCCAGTGGGCTGGTCGAAAATATAATTCTTGAAAGGCAGGGTGTGAGGGTGGTTAAAAGGCTCAATTTCTTTCGCGACAGAAGGGTCCGGAAGCAGGATCTGCTACATTGCCTGCTGATGGTGGACAGGGATGGGGACATTTGGGTGCATCCGACCAATTATGACATGGGTGCCGCCTATTGGAACAGGCGGCAGGGCAAAATCCATTATTTTGGGAAGACCTTTGGAAGCCCGCGCCTAAGCTCAGATATGGTAACCGATGTGGTAGAGGATCAAAATGGTGATATCTGGATCTCCAATGGCCAAAGCGGTATCGACGTGTTGAACAAGGGGAACCTATCTGTGACCAATATCAAGCATGCGGTGGAAAATGACCACACGCTGAGCCATAATTCGGTGACCAGATTGCTTAAAGACCAGGAGGGCATAATCTGGGTTGGAACCTTCAAGAGCGGCCTGGATTATTTTCATAGAAACATCAAGCGCTTTCCGCTCATCAACCGGTACACCAAGCCTGCCGGCCTGCCTTTCGAGGACATCAACGCATTTGTCGAGGATGCCAAAGGTAATCTGTGGCTTGGAACCAATGGGGGAGGACTGACCTATTTTGACCGGCAAACGGGAAAATTTACGACTTATCGGCATAATCCGAACGACCCGCGAAGCCTGAGCAACGATGTCATCGTCAGTTTGTGCCTCGATCATAAAAATCGACTGTGGATAGGGACGTTTCTTGGCGGACTGAACTGTTTTGACGGACAGAAATTCAAACGGTACCAGCATAACCCTGCCCAGGCGAAAAGCCTTTCGGGCAGGAGCGTCTGGGAGCTATTTGAGGACTCGCAGAAACAACTCTGGATCGGCACCCTCGACGGAGGCCTGTGTCTGTTTAATCCAAATACAGAAAGCTTCACCAGGTATCATCATCCCAAACAGCGGGCACTTTACTCCACCTATGTTCCTACCATTTTTGAAGATTCGAAAGGTAATATGTGGTTTGGGACCTCCACCGGGATAGACATGTTGATCAGGTCGTCGGGCGCGATGATCCATTTTGAAACGGAGAAGAATAAAACCAACTCCATTGCCAGCAACGACGTCTTTGGCATACTGGAAGATTCGAACGGGCAGATATGGATAGGAACGAGAGGAGGACTTAGCTTGTGGCAGCCAGCAACCAACACCTTCGCCAATTACAACGAAAAGCACGGACTCCCGCACAACGCCATTTTGTCGATGCTGGAAGACGACCAGGGGCGGCTGTGGCTGGGTACCCCAAACGGACTTTCACGCGCAACCATTGCTTCGGGAAAGGCAGGCTTGCAGGTCAGCTTCCGCAATTATTCGGAGATGGATGGGTTGCAGGGGAGGCAATTCACCGAGGATGCCGCTCTCAGAACACGCAATGGAGAATTGATTTTTGGCGGCGCCAACGGTTTCAATATATTCAAGCCGCGGGATTTGGGTGAAAATAAGGTTGTGCCCCGATTGGTATTTACCGATTTTCAGCTGTTTAACCGAAGTATCCGTCCCACAATTCATGGGAAGTCGGTCCTTCCCACCTCCATCACAACGAAGCCTTCCATTGTGCTGCCGGCGAGCGATAATGTCTTTTCTATCGAGTTTGCTGCCCTGGGTTTTATCCAGGCCGCCCAAAATCAGTACAAGTACAAGTTGGAAGGCTTCAATGACGATTGGCTGATCACCGACGCAGGCAACCGGAAAGTTACCTTTACCAATCTGGACGCCGGCGATTACGTTTTTCGTGTGGTTGCATCCAACAACGATGGGCTTTGGAATAAAGAAGGCATAGCACTTCCCATCAAGGTGCTTCCGCCTTTCTGGAAATCGCCAATCGCCTATGCCCTTTATGTGCTGGGTATGGTTTTGCTTCTGCTGGCAACACGCAGGCTCATCCAGGAGAGGGAAAGGATGAAGTTTGCGATCATGCAGACACGTGAAGAGGCGAGGCGTTCCCAGGAGCTGGACCTGTTAAAGACAAAGTTTTTTACCAATGTAAGCCACGAACTTCGCACGCCACTTTCCCTTATCCTTTCCCCGATCGAAAAGCTTAGTGAGAAGGCCATGGACAGTCAGGATCAAAAGCATTTTGATCTGATCCAAAGAAACGCGAAGCGATTGCTGAATCTTGTCAACCAACTGCTCGACTTCCGAAAACTGGAAGTGAACGAAATCAGGTTTCATCCCTCAGAAGGCGAAATCGTCCGGTTCATTAGAAATACGGTCTATTCATTCTCTGATCTGTCTGAGAAAAAGGATATCCGGCTCACCTTTCATTCAAACATCCTGGTACTGGAAACGATGTTTGACCATGACAAACTCGAAAAGATCCTATTTAACCTGCTCTCTAACGCCATAAAGTTTACGCTCGGTCCGGGCGACGTATCAGTAAGGGTCAACGTTCAGGATGCCGGCGAGAGTCACACAGTGGAGATCAGAGTAGAAGACACGGGCATTGGGATACCTGCCGAAAAACAAGAGCTGATCTTCGAGCGGTATTTTCAAAGTGATCTGCCGAATTCAATCATCAACCAGGGCAGTGGTATCGGACTGGCTATTACCAGCGAATTCGTGCGTATTCACGGCGGTTCTGTCCGGGTGGAGAGCGAAGTGGGGAAAGGAAGCTGTTTTGTGGTGGAGCTTTCTTTGAAGAAACTCAACCAGTCAGTGCATGAAGTCATTACCGAGAACGCCCGAACCACTGCGCCGACCGATCAGCTTCAAACGGAACAGGAGCCGGTAGGGAAACCGCTCATTTTACTGGTAGAGGACAATGAAGATTTTAGGTTCTACCTCAAAGACAACTTGAAGCAATCCTATTCGGTCATTGAGGCTGCAACCGGTGAGCAGGGGTGGGACAAGGCTCTGGCTCAACGTCCGCTCCTGATCGTGACAGATATTATGATGCCCGGTCTGAATGGGCTCGACTTGTGCAGAATGGTAAAGTCGGATCAGCGGATTTCCCATACGCCGGTCATTTTACTTACCGCACGATCGGAGGACGAACAATTCCTCGAAGGATTTAAAGCGGGAGCCGATGATTACATTCCCAAGCCATTCAACTTTCAGGTACTCGAATCGCGGATAGAGAACCTGATCTCCTCACGCCAAAATCTGCGGGCCCTGTTCGCGCCCAAAAATGGAGTTAAGGCTAGTGAAATTCCAATCACGCCATTGGACCAGCAATTTCTCCGGGATATGGTTCAGGTGATAGAGAAACATATTTCCAATGCTGAATTTACGGTTATCGATCTTGCGCGCGAAATGGGCGTGAGCCGCTCACAATTTTTCAAGAGGGTCCAGACCCTCACCGGGAAATCTCCACTTGAAGTGATCCGCGATATCAGGTTGCAGCATGCTGCGCAGCTATTGGAGAAAAGCCAGCTTTCGGTTGCTGAAATTGCCTACCAAGTCGGTTTTAACAACCCCAAATATTTCGCGCGCTACTTCAAGGAGTTTTATGAAGTGCTGCCGTCCGCATACTCATCCGGTAAAAGGGCAGCTGGTAAAAACGGAGGCAAAACCGGTGTCGGTTAAAAATCAATTTTTTTCAGTTTTTTGGCTTTTTAATACCATTCTGGACTTTTTATCCCCCTCATTCGGACTAATTCATACCCCTCCGAAGCCCGTTGGTGCTCTACCTTTGATGCAAACAATCCCTGTTATTATGCTAGTCCGATAAGGTACGTGGCGCGCCTACCCCAGGACTATTATGATTGAGGGAATCCGTTTTAAATCACATTGTGTAACGTACTTAAGGCAAATCAATGATGAAGAAAATTTACAGATGCTTCTGTATTACTGCACTTATTTTGTTCTCGTGTATCATGGCCCACGCGCAGCGACAGCCTGTGTCAGGAACGGTGAAAAGCGAAACGGGAAGTCCGATGCCCGGTGTGACCATCCTGCTAAAAGGAACCACAATGGGAGTCTCAACCGACCCGGAGGGAAACTTTGTTATCCAGGCTGCACCTGAGGATGTCCTCAAAATATCTTTTATCGGCTATCTGTCAGAGCAAATTCCGGTGGGCAATAAGACCCGTTTCGATATTACCATTCAGCCCGATATTGCTACGCTTTCCGAAGTCGTAGTGATCGGGTATGGAGAATCCAAAAGGAAAGATGTTACAGGGTCCATATCCTCGGTTAGCGGCGCTGAAATCCGTAAGACAAATCCGGTCACCTTCGATCAGGCATTACAGGGAAAAGTGGCGGGTATGGTGGTACAGCAGGTATCGGGCCAACCTGGCGGAGGCGTTTCAGTACAGATCAGAGGGATTTCTTCCTTCGGATCGGGCGGGCCATTGTATGTTATCGACGGCGTGATCCTGGGCGGAGCCTCCTCGATGGGCGCTGGTACTAACCCGTTGGCTGCCATTAACCCATCAGAAATCGAGTCTGTGGACGTACTGAAAGATGCGTCTGCTACCGCTATTTATGGTTCGCAGGCTACGAACGGCGTAGTGATCATTACAACAAAGCGAGGCGCGGTAACACCTCCGCGGATCTCTTATGATTTCTACACGGGTTTTCAGCAGCTGCCAAAGAGAATTCCTACCATGAATTTACGGGAATATGCTACCTTCATCAACGAGCGGAACGCCGGTTTGGGCTGGGGCTTTGACACGCGGCCCGAATTTGCGAATCCTCAATACCTGGGGGAAGGTACTAATTGGCAAAAAGTGTTATTTAAGAATGCACCCATGACTAACCATACCATCACGATCAACGGTGGGGATGTCAAAACGCAATACCTGCTTTCAGGTTCGTATTTTAAGCAGGAAGGAATTGCTACGGGCTCTGATTTCAGAAGAATATCCGTCAGACTAAACCTGGATAACAAGACGACCAATTGGTTGAAGATTGGCACCAGCCTCCAACTTGCCAATATCCGCGAGAATGTAAACGCGACCAGTTCAAATGTCATCAACTCCGCGCTCAGTCAAACGCCCGACATCGCAGTAAAAAATTCGGACGGTAGCTGGGGGGGCGCGTATAACCCTAACGGTTGGGTGAACAGCACGATCAATCCGCTCGCTGTGGCGACTATCAACAAGGATCAGGCAAACAGGAATCAGCTATTTGGAAACGCCTATGCCGAGATCGCTTTCAGCAAATCGCTCACATTGAGAAACGAGGTAACAGGAAGCTTTTCGATGGGCACAGAGGATAGATTTAATCCAAGCTACACGATGGGGCTTGTAAAGAACAACAGTAACAGCGCCTCATACAATTACAATCAAAGCATTTATACAACCGTCAGAAATTACCTCACTTATTCGCATACGTTCAACGACCGGTATAATGCTAATGTGATGGTGGGACACGAAGCGCAGTTAAGCAAGGGCGAAAATGTAGGCGCAAGCCGCAATAATTTTCCCTCCAATAATGTGCAGGTTATCAACAGCGGCGATCCGACCTCGGCGACCAACTCCGGTTCGAAAAGCCAGAATGCCCAGGAATCATACTTTGGCCGGTTGAACCTGGGATTGTTTGACAAATACCTGATAACAGGCAATGTCCGCGCCGACGGCTCTTCCAGATTTGCCGCTGGAAACCGGTGGGTAACCACCTATTCGGGCGCGGTGGCCTGGAAGTTACACAATGAGGATTTCTTTAAAAACTTCAAAGATATCAACGAGTTGAAGCTTCGCGTGGGCTATGGTTTGACCAATAATCAGAACGTCAGGGACTTTGCATATACATCCACGTTAGCCACTGTGGCCACCGGTTTATCGGGTATATCCCAGCTCACCGAGAACATCGGAAACCCTTACGTGGAGTGGGAAAAAACAAAGTATACCAATATCGGTCTCGACGCCGCATTGCTATCCTGGCGACTCAACTTCTCTGTCGATTTTTATGACCGGAAAACGGATGGCCTTTTAATGCAGATTCCGTTGCCTTTCTACTCGGGAACCGCCGTTGGCTGGTCTCCGGGCGCGCTGGATGCTCCTTATGTCAATGTAGGAACGATCAGCAACAAGGGATTTGATTTTAAAATCAGCTCGACCAACATTCAAGGAAAAGAGCTTACCTGGAAAACCGATCTGACGGTATCACGCAATGTCAACAAGGTATTGAAACTGAATACCGACGGCGCCTCACTTGTTGGATGGCCGTACAGCCAGACTATCGTTGGGAACTCGATCGGCCAATTCTACGGGTACAAGGCAGACGGCGTTTTTGCAAAGAAAGAGGATTTTGAAACCCACGCATTGCCCACAAAGAACGGTGTGCCTTTGCCTGTCGGTGCGGCCGGAGGCAGTATCTGGTATGGCGATCTTAAGTTCAAAGACATCAATGGCGACGGGGTGATCGATGAGCGCGACCAGACCTACCTCGGATCGCCGATCCCCAAGTTTCAATTTGGGCTTAACAATTCGATATCCTACAGGAAATTTGACCTGAACGTATTCTTAACCGGCAATTACGGCAACAAGGTGTTCAATCAAATGCGTATGAACGGCGAGTATCCCGGAACAAGCTTCGGGTATCTTAAAGCGCTGAACAACTACGCGAAGACTGCTTTGATCGACCCCGAAAAACCTGCTACCGATATCAATAACGTGTATGTAGTGAATCCCGATACGGATATTCCGGGCATCAGAAATGACAATACCAACGGAAATACCAGGGCTTCCGACAAATATGTCGAGGATGGGTCTTTCATCAGATTCAAAACCATTTCGCTTGGCTACACGCTACCGGATAAGCTCCTGGAAAAAGCGCACATTCACGCCTTGCGGGTTTATGTGAACGTCTCCAACGCGTTTCTTATCACCAAATACAAGGGAATGGACCCCGAGATTGGGTCCTGGAACCCATTGAATGCGGGGTATGACAGCGGTTTTTACCCGCAACCGCGCGTGTTCACCGTAGGCGCAAGTTTGCAGCTGACCAAATAGCACCTGATCAATGCGTGCAGAAGCGCCTGAAATGATTTCCTTGGCGCTGTTACTTCTAAATGATGTAATCTAAAATATTGAGAAATGAAAATGAAAAATAAACTGGCGACGGCGTTGCTTTTCGCTGGCGTGTGCATGGCCGGATGCAGTGAGAGCTTTTTGGATCGTCCGCCTTTGTCGCAGATCAGTGCCGATAACTTTTATCAGACAACCAATGACCTCAGACTGGCGACGGCTGCCCTGTATGGCGGTAAGCCGTGGGCGGAATGGAATTATACCTGCTACTTGCCCATCGGCGAAGTTTTGAGCGGCAACATGGCCGTTAATTACTGGGGGGATGCGGTTCAGCTGCATACTTTTTCCGTCAGCGGAAGTAACGAAATTATGATTGCGAGCTGGAAAGCGATGTACAAGATCATCGCACATTGCAATGTTACCATCAAAGCCATCCAGGAAAAAGCGCCTGCTTCCATTCCTGAAAAAGACCGGAACGGAGCTCTTGCCGAGGCAAAATTTTTGCGCGCATACGCCTACTATAATCTGGCCCTGCAATGGAGGGATGTCCCGATTATAGAAGACAATACCAAGCTGATCAATGCTCCATTGGTGTACCGCAATACTGTCGAGGATGTTTACCGGTTTGCCGCCAATGACCTGCTTTTCGCTGCGAAACACCTCCCGGCCAAAGATGCCGGAAGGGTAACAACCTGGTCTGCACAAGGCATGTTGAGCAAAGTGTACCTGACCTGGGCGGGTCTGGATGCAAAAGGCAATGGCCCGCGAAACCAGGCGCTGCTTGATAGTGCCAGGTTACATGCAGGCAACGTCTGTAAGCAAAGCGGGCTAACGCTGCTGGCCAATTATGCGGATCTTTTCAAGACGCAGTTTAACGATAACCAGGAATCCTTATTTGCCTTGCAATGGGCTGCGGGTGCCGGGTGGCTGGAAGGAAACATGCTCCAAATCTATTCGCCGGGAGGAGCCGAGATTTCAGCCGCCGGGCAGGCCGGTTGGTTTTCAATATCGCCCACCTACGATTTGTATAAGCAATACCTGGGAGGAGACTCGCTCAGACGCAAGGCCACGATCATGCTCAAAGGCGACTATTATCCCGAGCTGAATGCGGCAGGAGGAGGATATAAATTTTCCGGCAACACCGGTTTGAAAAAGCACATCATCGGCACAAGGGTAGATAACAGCGCTCCGACGATGTCATTGACATCGTCGACCGAGCACAATGCATTGCTAAGGCTTGCGGAGGTGTACTTAATTTACGCGGAAGCCGTGATGGGCAACAATACCTCGACGACCAATGCCGACGCGCTGATGTATTTCAACAAAGTGCGCACAAGGGCAGGTCTTGCCCCGGTAGCATCCCTTGACGCTGAAACCTTGTTCAAAGAAAGAAGAGTCGAATTGGCGGCCGAAGGGCATTTTTGGGAAGATTTGGTCAGGCTTTCTTATTACAACGAACCAAAGGCCATTAAAAAGCTCAACGAGCAGGAGCGGATCCTGTTTACCTATGATGACAAGGGGGTTGTGACAAAAGGCGACGCGCTGGGAAGCATTACTCCGGCCAACACGACCACATTCAAATTCCCGATCCCTTCGCCGGAAGCGACGGCTAATCCCAAACTGCTGGAAGCTCCGGTGCCTTACTCGTTTTAAAAACTTAGAGAAATGAAAAAGAACATATACGACAGAACATGTTTTCTTCTGTTTTGCTGCCTTGCCGCGGTTGCATTCTTAATGTCTGGTTGTGAAAAGGACGAAGTATCCCCGCCCGTTATCAGCGAAATACGGAATTATGCCGCATCGCCCGGCGACACCATCGTGCAAACATTGGAAGCCGGGCAATGGGTAGTGGTGCTCGGGCAAAACCTGGAAGATGTTTCACAGGTCTATTTCGGTAGTATCCCCGCAACCATTAACCATACCTTACTTACTGCTCAAAGCATTGTGGTACAGGTGCCCGCGATCCCCTTTGACTCTGTGGCCAGAGATAAGATCAATATCGTTACTGTGGTGAATGGCAGTGGCTCGGCTTCATTCACAATCAATATCACCGGTGCGCCTATGATTTCGCGGGTTAGAAATTACGCTGCCGCCCCCAGGGATACTGTTACCAATACCATCGTTCCGGGCCAGACGATCAACATCGTTGGATATAATCTCAAAAACGCGACTAAAATAGCATTCCAGGGTCTGGACGCTAATTTGGCGGGAGCTGTCTACACCGATTCGAGTGTGATCGTAAAGGTTCCGGCTAATTTCACCGGAGCCGATCCTTTGCTGGCGAACAAAATCACTTATGCCACAGCAGTCGACACAATCAATTATTCCATCCGAATTTTTGACCCCGCTATCCTGGAATACTACAAAGACCCCTTGTTTACATTGCTTGCCGGCGGAATAGGTAAAGAAAAAACCTGGGTGCTCGATCTGGACGCGAAGGGTGGTTCAGCCAAATTCAAAGGCCCATTGTACTTCTCCGGTGTCGATTATGGCTGGGATAATCAGTGTACCAAAACAGGAGGGGATTGCTGGCTGTATGATGCGAATTATGAAAGCTGGATGGGTGCGGTTCAGGACTACGGCACGATGACATTCGCCATCAAAGCCGGTTCGGCCGAGCCTGTTGTAAAGGTTGTCCAAAAAGGGATAACCAGGAGCGGGACTTTCCTGGGCAGCTACTTTTTTGATATCAAGACAAAAACGATCTCGTTCATTGACGCCGTCCCGCTTAATATGGGCAGGGATCAGGTTTGGTCCAAAGCATATGTTATCAGCCTGAAAGAGGACAGGATGCAGCTCGCTTTCAAGGATCCGAATAAGGCAGAATTGGCTATTCATAACTATGTCCGTAAGTAATAAATGACCGCATGGGTCAGCAGCGGCTAAGGCGCTCTTTGAACAGAGAAAACAAACCAATCAGAAGATTTTAAAAATGATAAAACCAGTACTTCACCAGGTAAAAATGTGCCTGGTCAGTGCATTCTTGTGCAGTATTTCGATTAAGGGATTTGCACAAAATGTAACTATTTCGGTGAATGCCACACAGGACAAGCGCCTGATATCTCCCAACATCTATGGGAAAAATGATTTTCTTGACCACTCCGTGCAATTCTACAAAGATGCAGGGCTGCGCTTCGCGCGGATGAACGGAGGTAATAATGCATCGGCTTATAACTGGCGTGCAAAGCTTGCGGTCCACCCTGACTGGTACAACAACGTATATCCGGCCGACTGGGACGGATTAGCACAAAAAATCAATACCACCTTTCCCGACATGCAGGGTATGTTTGCCTTTCAGCTGCTGGGTAGAGTTGCATCCAGTGGAAGTAACAACTTCAACGATTGGGCTTTCAACCAGTCCCAATACTGGTCGGGGGTTGGGCAGAACCTAGCCGGTGGGGGGCAAGTCAACACAAGTGGCGGAAGTCAGGCGCTCGTTGATGGAAACATTGATCTGTTCAGTAAGCCCTGGCCAGCCGACTCTTCGGTGGCGATCCTTGATCACTGGTTTGGTACGGGTGGTTTAGGACTTAACAAAACCCAATTCCGCTATTGGAGCATGGACAACGAGGTAGACATCTGGAATGGTACGCACGATTGGGCGATGCCGACCTTGATATCGGCCTCTGCCTTTATGGATCGCTACATTGAACTGGCGAAGAAGGCGAAAGCGATCGATCCCAATGTCAAGATCTGTGGCCCTGTCACCACCTCGGAATGGCAATGGTACAGGTGGTCCAATGAAAGTATATGGATCGACGGCAGGTACTATCCCTGGATGGAGTATTTTATCAAACGCCTCGGAGACGAGTACAAAGCGACCGGAGTCAAACTGGTAGATGTGCTGGATATTCATAACTACCCATGGTACAATGGTGATGATGCCGCCGCCTTGCAGGGCCACCGGATCTACTACGATCAGACTTATGACTACCCGGGTTCAAACGGCATAAGGACAATGAATGGCGGGTGGGATACCTCCATTACCAAACAATACATTTTCAAGCGTATCGACGACTGGCTGACAGAGCATTTTGGCCCTAATCACGGCATAACGCCCGGCGTAAGCGAATGGGGCACCATGTCCGGTAGCAATCCAAGCCTGGAGTCCGTTATTTACGCTTCCCATCTGGGTACTTTTGCAAATCATGGCGTCGAAGTGTTTGCACCATGGAACTGGTCTGTTGGCATGTGGGAAACGCTGCACCTGTTCAGCCGAAACGCCAAAAAGTATAGTGTAGCCAGTACTTCTTCCCTTGATAATACGGTTTCTGCGTATTCCTCGGTCACAGAAAACGCCGACTCACTGACAGTGATGCTGGTTAACCGTGATATGAATGCTCCCCGCACCGTTACAGTCAATCTAAGCAATTTTACTATTGCCAATGGAAACTACAAAACATTGCAATTGGCATCGCTGCCGGCAACGGAGACATTTGTGTCGCACACACAGAATGCCTTGCAGGAAGGCACAGCAGCGGTAAATTCAAATTCTTTGACTATAACCGTTCCCGCACTGTCTACGACGGCCATTTTGCTGGCTAACCAAACCACCTTACCGGTTACATTGATCAATTTTTCGGGAAAGGCTTCATCTGAGGGGAATGTATTGCTATGGAGCACGGCCGAGGAAGTAAACAACCAGGGATTTGAAATTGAAAGAAGTTTGAATGGTGTAAGGTTTGAAAAAATCGGTTTCGTACCAGGTAAAATTAGCGCGTCGGCCAGGGTTGACTATCAGTTTGTTGATAAACAACCGCTTGCGAATGGTTACTACCGGTTGAAACAGCTGGATATTGATCAAAGCTATACATTTTCGAAAAGTATTAATGTGAAAAATGAATCCGGAATCAAGGGTGAGGTGTACCCGAACCCGGTCAGCGGGGTGTTGCATTTTGATGTGCCTGCTGCCAAAAGGCGATTGATCGTCCGCAATATGGCAGGCGTGGTGGTGGATGACAAAGTGGATTTTTCGGCGAGTAGCTATGAAACCGCTCATCTTCCCAAAGGGCTATACCTGATCTCACTGGGGTCCTACACATTTAAAGTAGTGATAGAATAAGTAAGAGGAAGTACACAATTAAAAATTACCAGATTAACCATAAACTGTAACCAGTTAAATGAAAAGTACCACCAACAGACGTACGGCTTTGAAAAATGTCGTCGCCGGAGCTTTGAGCTTGCCGCTATCGATGACCAACCTCATAGCTGCTTCCCAAAAAGCGTTGGGCCCGAAACTCAACGGAAAAATCAATCACTCGGTTTGCCGCTGGTGCTATGGCAAAATTCCCTTGGAAACGCTTGCATTGGAAGCAAAGAAAATAGGACTTACTTCCATAGAACTTTGCGGACAGCAGGAATGGCCGGTGCTGAAACAATATGGTCTGACGTGCGCGCTTCCATGGGGAGAGGGGCTCACCAGAAGCCTGGACAGAGGGTTTAATGACCCCCAGAATCATGAGGAGCTCATCAAGGGTTTTACCGATATCATTCCGAAGGTACAGGCAGCGGGGTACAATCAGATCATTTGTTTTTCCGGCAACCGCCGTGGTATGAGCGATGCAGATGGTATGATGAATTGTGCGGTCGCACTGCGCAAATTGATGCCGCTTGCTGAAAAACATAACGTTACGCTGGTGATGGAACTGCTCAATAGCAAAGTAGATCATAAGGATTATATGTGTGACCGTACACAATGGGGCGCGGGGCTGTGTGAGATGGTTGGCTCAGAAAAATTCAAACTGCTTTATGATATCTACCATATGCAAATCATGGATGGCGACGTCATTGCCACCATCCGGAAATACCATAAGTACATCGCGCATTACCACACAGGAGGCGTTCCCGGCCGCCATGAAATCGATGATACGCAAGAGCTGAATTATCCCGCTATTATGAAGGCTATTGCCGATACGGGTTATACAGGCTTTGTTGGCCAGGAGTTCATCCCAAGCCGTAACGACGATCTCGCCTCTCTGAAACAAGGTGTTACCATTTGCGACATTGCCTGATACAGTTCGCAGGCTGTCAACAAACTTCAATTCCATCCGCTGGCCTTCACTCCGGCCAGCGGAATCCTGGTGAATGCATACCCTCCCCATAATTCAAAAAGGAAAGAGAAAGCAAACCAACTAAAAAAATCGAGATGGGAAAAAGAGTACTTTACCTGGCCAAAATGGCCCTGGGATGGGCATTGCTATGCTCAACGCTCACGGCCTTCGCACAGAACGTCACTATTTCAGTGAACGCGACTCAGAACAAGCGACTGATTTCACCTTACATTTACGGACGCAACGAAGGCTTTGACAAATCAGACCAGTTTTACAAAGATGCCGGGCTGCGCTTTGCGCGTATGAACGGGGGAAATAACGCATCCGCATATAACTGGCGCGCCAAGCTTGCGGTTCATCCCGACTGGTTTAACAATGTATACGGTGCGGATTGGGACGCTTCTGCACAAAAAATCAATAACAACTTTTCCAACATTCAGGGCATGTTTGCTTTTCAGCTACTGGGCAGAGTCGCATCCAGCGGGCAGAACAACTTCCCTGACTGGGATTACATGCAAGCCCACCCGGGTTGGAATGGTTACGGACAAAACCTAGCTGGTGGAGGAACACCCAATCCTAACGCCGCAGGTGCGGCCCTGGTTGAGGGGAACAAAGATTTATTCTCCAAGCCATGGCCCGCCGATTCCTCAGTGGCAATTCTGAATCGCTGGTTTGGAGCCAATGGTAAAGGGTTTAACCAAAACCGATTCCAGTATTGGAGCATGGATAACGAGGTGGATATCTGGAATGGCACGCATGACTGGGCAATGCCTACACAGATATCTGCCTCTGCTTTCATGGACCGCTATATAGAATTAGCCAAGAAGGCAAAGGCGATTAATCCGGGCATCAAACTTTGCGGGCCCGTTACAACTTCTGAATGGCAATGGTACAAGTGGTCTAATGAAAGTATATACATCAACGGTAGGTATTATCCCTGGATCGAGTACTTCATCAAACGCCTCGGTGATGAATATAAGGCAACTGGGATTAAACTGGTGGATGTGCTCGATATTCACAACTATCCATTTTATAACAATGATACAGAGGCCTTGCAGGGGCACCGGATCTACTACGATGAAACCTATGACTATCCGGGTTCAAACGGGATCAAGACCAGTACCGGCGGGTGGGATGCCTCCCTTACCAAACAATACATTTTCAAGCGTATAGATGGCTGGCTAACGGAGCATTTCGGCGCAAACCATGGCATTACACCCGGTGTTAGCGAATGGGGGACCATGTCCAGCAGCAACCCAAGCCTGGAATCGGTCATTTATGCTTCGCACCTGGGCACGTTTGCAAACAACGGTGTTGAACTGTTTTCACCATGGAACTGGTCTGTTGGCATGTGGGAAACACTACACCTGTTCAGCCGGAACGCGAAAAAATACAGTGTATCCAGCACTTCTTCCCTTGAGAATACGGTTTCTGCTTACTCGTCGGTGAATGAAAATGCAGACTCTCTGACGGTGATGCTAGTAAACCGTGACATGAGCGCTTCCCGTACGGTTACGATCAATCTGAGCAACTTCAATGTAGCCAACGGAAATTACCAAACGTTGCGTTTGGCCTCCCTACCGGCAACAGAGACGTTCGTGTCGCACACGCAAAATGCATTGCAACAAGGCACTGTTGCCGTGAATTCAAACTCGCTAACGGTCACGGTTCCGGCACTTTCCACGACGGCCATTCTCCTGAAAGCTCCGGCCAGTTCGTATGTCACGCTGGTCAACCGGGCTACCGGCCTGCTCATGGACGGGATGTATCGGTTCTCGGATGGTTCGCTGGCTGGCCAGTGGAATTCCAGCGGCAGTACAGCACAGCAATGGACTATTGAAGCGGCCGGAAGCTATGTTAAACTTAAAAACCGGGCTTCAGGCTTGTATCTGGACGGGAATGGAAGCTCGGTTAATGGCACGGCAGTTGTCCAAAAAGCCGGCAGCAGCAGTTTCAATCAGCAATGGACGCAGGAAGCCGCAGGCAGCTATGTCAAATTGAAAAACCGGGCGACCGGGCTGTACATCGACGGTTTGGGCCAATCACAGAATGGCGTGGACCTGGGCCAATGGCAGACAAGCAGCAGCTCAAACCAGCAGTGGTCGATAACCACGACGGCAAATTCCCAGAACGGAGCGCGTCGTTACCTGGTCGAGGAAAACGTCGCGACGCGAGAACCCGGTAGCCTAAAGATGAATGCTTATCCAAATCCTTTTGTCTCTAATTTCAAGCTTGATGTGCCGGATTCGGGTGAGCCGCTAGAAATTGTATTTTTCGACTCGGCTGGAAATGCAGTCGAAACGACCAAGCATTCAGGTAACGCCAAGACGGTGACGCTTGGCACTGCTTTGAAGCCAGGCTTATACATAGTTCACCTAAAAGGCTTAACCTGGTCAAAATCGATTAAAGTATTTAAGAAGTAAAAATTGCCAACATAGGCCGGTACGTTCATGAGCCTTTATGGCCACGTTATGATCGCACAACAGTCAACCCGGGGCCTCGATTCTT
Organism: Dyadobacter sp. 22481; assembly: GCF_052044875.1. Lineage (NCBI taxonomy): Bacteria > Pseudomonadati > Bacteroidota > Cytophagia > Cytophagales > Spirosomataceae > Dyadobacter > Dyadobacter sp. 22481. The sequence continues at coordinate 33,654 of NZ_JBQENV010000005.1, read as the reverse complement.
ATTCGAGGTTCATTTAGATGTAGTAGTTAATTTTGGCCGAAGGATTCACTTCGGCCAATTTCTTTTAAGGCATTGACCCTGGCAGGCGATTACTTCTTTGCGAATTTGTCGATGCTGACCCTAATCTTCCTATCAGGCATCTCCTGGATTTCCATCAGGAATGTGATCTTACCAGCTATTCCTTCCACTTTAAGCGTCGCATGCCGCGGTTCAGCCGATGGGTCGTCAAATGAGGCATGGATCACCATTAATCCCTCGGTGTAAGGTGTCTTCCAGTTGCAGGTATCGGAAGTGATGGTTCCTATCATCACCTGATCGGCATTTCCGGGTTTAATAACGACTTTGGTTTTGCTTATTTCGATCGTGCTCGATTCGTCGACAGTTCTTTGCAAAACATCCGAGCCGTTCAGATATTCTGTTTTGGAAGCCGAGAGGATCACCTCTTCGCTGCATTGGGCGAAACTATGGAAATGTACAGCAAGCATCAGGACGGGCAATAGTAATAGATTTTTCATATTTCATGGCGGTTTTGATTTATGTAAATATATGCAATGCCATGTACTATTCAATACAAAGTACATGGCATTGCATATGTTTTGAGTGTACGGCATCACCGGCCTGCCACCATTGAATTAACTCGCTGTTGTACCAACGAACCGGACCAGTTTCAATGCGCGACAGGTTTTTAACGCACGGTGTTTTCCAAGAGAATAACTGATGGCCCGTCGGAAAGCCATTTTTTCCCCAGACCAGTTGTATCGCCCTGCGGTATCAGATATACGAATGAGCCGAGCACCAGATCGATGTCCCCGTCCGCATCGATATCACCCGCGTCCATGACTATCCATCTTCCTTTGAAAGATTGGGGGAATGAATAATTCTCAAATTTTAACTTTCCTTTATTTTCCAGGTAAATAAAACTTTCATAACCGCTGAAATGGCGCCGGGCCTTTCATTTAAAATCCTTTTTTGGTAACTACCCCTTCCACTGTTTTCATAACAGGCCAATTGCCCGGTTTCATTGCCAAATTTGCAGGCAACAACGTCTTCATGCCCGTCTTTATTCAAATCCCCATAAGCGACAAACACGGGACGTCGCAAATTGGCAATGGCCGTCGCGCCGGGCTGGTAGCCCTGTGTTAAGCCTCTTCTGACCAACCGATGCACGGCACCATGGGCATTATCAGTGGGAAAAACACCGTTTCCTATTGTCGTCAAAAATAGCGTATCTGATTTTTCATAAAACCCGATTGGTGTAGCACCTAGCCAAAACCGGGGTTTCCGGGTAAATACCGGCAGCGCGAACCACTTCGCCACCGGTTTTGGGGTCAAACAAACTGTCGGGTCTGATACCTCCACTGTAAATACCCATTCGGTGGCCCATAGCCGGAAGCACGTCCTGCCAGCTGCATTTTGGTAATAGTTCAGGGGTAACCAATCCGTGGCAGCGGCTGCAATGGGCGATCGCTAATTCTTTCCCCGAAAGATTGGAAGCAGGCAGACCTTTAAATTCTACTTTTTGATTTTGTTTTTTGGTATTGCAGCAGACCAACAGGGACATTACAAAGCAGAACAGGAGTGGTCGTCTCATACAAAAATCAAAATCGGGATGGCCAAGATAATATGCGCGGATTAATTTTGGCAGGGCGACCCTGGGCGGCCACAGACAAAATTGAATTGGCCGCCCAGGGTTGCTCGCCTTAGTTGTAACCCGGATTTTGTTTCAGTAATGGCGTACCGTTCACCACACTCATGTCGATCTGGTATTGAGGGATTGGGAAGTAGTTGTTTTTGCCTTCGAGGTATTTACCGCCGGCAAGATCGGTGGTAATCTTGGACTCGTAGCCGAAATAGGCATTAATTGCCGTACCGGCTTTTCCCCACCTGACCAAATCGAAGAAGCGGTGACCTTCCATTGCCAGTTCAATGCCGCGCTCGTAATAGATCGCATCTAGTACGCCGTCTTTGCCTTTGGCGGCAAGCGTGCCGGTTGGGTAGGGTTTGATCACGTAGTTTGCTGCCGGAGTGGCTGAGAAGCCGCCCAGTGGGTTGGAATCGTTAATATACTTGTACAACCAGCCGGCCTTATCCGCGGCGCGGTTTCTCACCTTGTTCACATACTCTTCGGCCTTTGCCAGACTCCCGCCATTTGCTTCGGCTTCGGCCGCCATCAGCAGTACGTCGGCGAAGCGGATCACCAGCACGTTGATCGCATTGCCGGGTGCCCAGGAGCTCAGGTCGGCGTAAAGGTCTTGTGTTTTCTGGCGGTGAATGTTCTTCTTAGGGGCATATGGCCCGCCGTAAGGCTGGTCTCGCACCCAGTTCATGCCCGGATAGATGCCCCAGTCGTGGTAAGGAATACCCCGGCGGCCGACGGTCCAGTCCAGGCGTGGGTCAAGGCTGCCCGCATCGGGGGTGAATGCGGTGGCCGAGGTAAGACCCATATCGTTTTTAACGGCGTGACTGTTGAAATCCACGTAGGGCAATCCATTTGCATCGGTGCGGTACATATTCACCAGCATTTGAGTCGGTTGGAAAAATCCGCAGCAACTGAATGGCGCGCCAGTGCCATAGGGGAAATTGAGCATTCCGCCCTGATTGGCATTGGTAATATCCAAAGTTCCGTCATTTGCAACCATCTGAATTGCAAAAACCGATTCTGCATTGTTTTTAGTGGCCGCGTCAAAGTTATCCTTAAAAGATACCAGCTCATACTTCAAGCCATTTGTGGTAACCCCACTGGTGATCACCTCACCGAACACTTTTTGAGCGTCGGCGTATTTTTTCTGATACAGAAAAGTTTTTCCCAGGTAAGCGCCTGCTGCCCATTTGTTGGCCCTGCCGACAAGGGTTTGCGTGGCAGGGAGCTGTTCGTAAGCTGCTTTGAAGTCTGCTTCGATCATCGGCCAGATGTCCTTGTCATTGGGCTGGTTAAAATCCGTAGTCGTTTCGTCGATCCAAGGCACCATATTCCACATTTTTTTCAACTCAAAATAGTAGTGACCCCTCAGAAACCGCGCCTGAGCTTCGATATTGGCTTTGTTTTCAGCCGAAACGTCGGTCGCCAGCGCGAGTACTTTAAGGACGGTGTTCGAGCGGGAAACACCTTCGTACAATGCTTTCCATTTACTATTAAAAAAGCCATTGTCGGCGCCAGTAGCGAATGTCGCAATGGCGCTGATGGGCGTCTGGTCACCGCCGTCGCTGCCTTTGTGCGCATCCCCTCCGGGAATCGCGCCGTAAACCCAGTTGTCGGGTGGGGACTCCCAGCCGCTGCCGCCGGTGAAGTCGCCCTGGCCGTCGAGCGCGGCATAGGCGCCGGTGAGCAGGCCGTCGATACCTTTGGCATTGGCAAGGACATTATCGCCTAAGGCGCCTTGTACAGGTTTATCCAGGAAGTCGTCCTGACAAGCCTGCAAAATTGTAAAACCGCCGATCCAGCAAAGAACGGCCATATATTTGATGAACTTCTTCATATCGCGTCGTTTTGAGATGGGTTAAAAAGTAAGGTTCAGGCCCACGGTGTATTGTCTGGATGACGGGTAGGAACCCTCGTCGATACCGAACACGGTCGGGTTGCCGCTGGCGTTCCGGCTTACCTCCGGATCGAGTCCCGAATATCCGGTAAGGGTGAACAGGTTGGTCGCTTGCAGGTACAGGCGGAATTGCTGGATCTTCACTTTCTTCATCAGCGAAGCAGGGAAAGTATAGCCGATTTGCAGGTTCTTTGCGCGCAGGTAGGAGCCGTCTTCCACAAAATAGGAGTTGGGTACATTAATGGTGCTGAAAGAGCTGCTGTTTTCCTGGATCGGGGCTTTGGCATGGTGGTTTTCGGGTGTCCACGAGTCGTACAATGCGGTTTTACTTTTAGCACCGGAGCGCGAGGAGTTGAAATCGCTCCACCACAGGGTCTGGTTCCAGAGCTGGTTACCCTGAACACCGTAGAGGAACAGGCTGAAATCGAAGCTTTTGTAGTTCAATGCCAGATTCAAACCGTAGCTAAAATCGGGGTTCGGGTTGCCGAGCACCTGGCGGTCGGCGGCCGTGATCTGGCCGTCGCCGTTGATGTTCTCGTAGCGGAAACGTCCTACCGAAGCGCCGTCCTGGAACACCGCATTGGGATCACCGGTTAGCCGTACGGCGTCGGCATTGGCCGTTGCAATCTCTTCCTGCGAATTCCAGAAGCCAATCACCTTGTAGCCGAAGAACTGGCCGATCGAATTGCCCACCTGGTTTCGAACGATAGATGCGCCGTCGAAGCCACGGCCTTCCAGATCAAAGTAGTTGGTGCTGTTGGTGACCTTCTTAATCTTGTTGTTATAGGTCGTCAGCGTCAGTGTCGCGTTCAATTTCAGGTCACGGGCAAGGTCGAATTTCGAATCGATTTGAAGGTCGATCCCCTTGTTTTTCATTTGTCCGATATTCACATAAGGTACCGAGCCGCCACCCGCTGTACCGATCAGCGCAGGGTTGAAAAGCAGATCTTTGATCTCTTTTACATAATAATCGGCGATTACGTCCAGCCTGCCCTTGAAGAAAGTCGCGTCGATACCGATGTTGGTGCTTACATTCTTTTCCCAAACAGCATTAGGGTTCCCGATCTGGCTTTTTTCGAAACCTTCCAAAGCGCCCGAACCGCTGGTGCCGCCCAGGTCATAGTAAGAGCTGCGGCGATTAGAGCTGTAAGTGGTAAATGCATTACCGGAAGTTACGTTGATCTGGTTACCCATGATGCCGTAGTTGGCACGTAGTTTCAGATCGTCGATCCAGCTGATGCCACGCATGAATTCCTCGCGCGAGATACGCCAGCCCGCGCTCACGGCCGGGAAGAAACCGTAACGCTCGTTGATGAACTTGGATGAGCCGTCCCTGCGGATGATCGCACCAAACAGGTATCTGTCATTATAGATGTAATCCAAACGGCCCAGCAGCGAGTACAATGCGTCGGCTGAGCGGCTACTGGAATTGGTGCGCGTGCCCGAGCCGGTGCCCAGGTTCATATAATTGGGGTCAAAGGAGAAATAACCCTGCGTGCTGCCGCCTAGCTCGTAATACTTGCCACTGTAAGCCTCGGTGCCGGCCGCTACGGTCAGATCGTGTTTGCCCATGGTTTTGTGGAAAGTCAGCAAGTTGGTCCATGTCCAGTTGAAGCCCGAGTAGGAGCCTTCCGAATATGTGTTGGTGTTGCTGTTTTCCTTGTTTTCGTAGCTTGGGAAGGCAAACGAGCTCCATCTGCCGGAATAGTTCTCGCCGCCAAAGCTGGTGCGGAATGTAAAGTATTTGAAAAGGTCGACCTCTGCAAAAACATTACCAAAAAGCCGGTTGTCCAGGCCTTTGTCGTAACGTGTGCGGTCGCGCATAGCCACAGGGTTGAAGGCGTCGCCCATACCCGAAGCACGACTGCCCGCGTAGTTGCCCATGATGTCGTGTACCGGCACGATCGGCTGCATACGGAAGGAGAATGCAATGGCTGAGCCGCCATCGGAAAGGCTGGTCTTGGGGTTGTCTGAAATCGAATAGGCCAGGTTTTCTCCGATCCGCACATGCTTGCCAACGTTGTACTGGCTGTTGGAGCGGAGCGTATAGCGTTTTAGGTAGGTGTTCGTTAGTGCACCCTGTTGGTTGAAATAATTCAACGAGAACAGATAATTACCTTGATCGCTGCCCCCACTGAGCGAAATATTATGGCTTGTAGAGGGTGCTGGTTTGAAAATCTCGTGAAACCAGTCAGTACCCTGTTTGTTGGCTTTTACGATCTGATTGAATGTATTGAAATCATCCACCGAAGTATAATTCGGGTTCACATAATACAGCGCCGGATTGGTGCCCGGGTCGCCTTCTTTGGCGCCGGCCGGTAAGATGTAATCCGGCAAAACCGGCGAAGTGCCATGACCGTATTGGTCATCGCCCACGGTCAGGCCGGAGTTCTTCTGTACTTGAAATTTGAGCTGAGCCTGTTCAAGCGGAGTGAGCGTGTTCCATACATTGCCCCCGGGAGGCGTTTGCACGCCAAACCACGCGCTGTAATTGACCTTGACCTTATCCTTGCCCTTTTTGGTAGTGATTATGATAACCCCATTTGCCGCCCGTGAACCGTAGATCGAGGCCGAACCTGCATCTTTCAACACCTGCATCGAAGCTATGTCGTTGGTGTTCAGGTCTGTGATCGAGGTTGTAGGTACCCCGTCGACGACATACAATGGTGAGTTGTTCCCAAATGTGTTCAGGCCTCGGATGCGGACCTGCGGGGTTTCACCAGGCTGCCCGGAGCTAAGGATCGTAACGCCCGAGGCACGCCCTTGCAGCTGGTTGGTAACCTGTCCGTCGGGAGTTTGCTTTAATTGCTCCACATCCACAACAGAGACCGCGCCGATAAGGTCCTTTTTGCGCTGCGCTCCGTAGCCGGTCACTACCAGCTCTGTCAAAGTGGAAACATCCGGTTTGAGGGAGACCTCCACGGTGCTGCGCGAGCCGACCATTACCTCCTGCGCGGTAAAACCGATAAAGCTGAATATCAGAATAGATTCGTCCCCGGGCACATCGATCGTGTAGTTACCCTCCACGTCGGTCATGGTCCCATCATTGGTGCCTTTCACGCGAATTGCCACAGATGGCAGCGCCTCGCCCTTCTCGTCGGTAACCTTACCTTTGACCGGTCGCGTCAGCGTTTGCGTTAACGGAGCAATTTCGCGTGTAATTTCCAGTTTTGGGCGTTCGGTAATGCCAATCATATTTCCCACCTGCCTGAATTCCAGGCCGGTTTGCTTCTCGATCATCTTCAATATGGCCGGCACAGGCTGGCCCAGGGCGTAAACAGTGACCTCGGGCGCTTTGCGCACCAGTTTCTCATCGAACGCAAACGTGAGACCGGTTTGCTGTTCGATCTGCCTGAGGACCGTCTTTACCCGGCTCTGCCTCACATCCATGCTCACATGCTGGGCCTCCGTAGGTCCGGCCGTCAGCAGAGCGGTTGTCAGGACATTAATACCCAGTATTAGCGTAGAAATGCGCATACATTTTTTGAACAAGGGGATTCCCTTATGGTAATAATTCACCATATTTGTCTGATGTTTAATGGTTAAGCTGTTAAACTGCGTCCACTCGCCGTTCATGGTTCCAAGCATTGGCTGGCAGGGGACATCCGATACCGGGGACATTCGCAGTGTTCCCGGTATTCAACCGGACCAGCCTTCCTGGAAAGCCAGCCCGCATTTTGTGCTCCTATCTGATGACTATCGTGCTATCGTTTAGTTGTGAATAATTGAAATTCTTGGAAAAGCCCAGCACTTTCAGCACGTCATTCATCGGCTGATCGTTGAGGGTAAGCGATATCTTTTCGGTTGAAAGCTCCAGTTTTTCAATGATAATGTGCTGATCGTATTTTCTTTCCAATGCGTGCAGCACCTCTACCAACAGCTCATCCTCGAACACCATCCGGTTGTCCTTCCAGGGGGCAATGGCGGGTTTGCTGATCTCGTTTACCTGGATGTTCTGCGCTTTTTCGGCGACCACGGCCTGCTCGGCCGGAAGGAGCATCAAAGCGGGTTGCCCGGGTTTGTCGCGCACCTTTACGCCCACCTTGCCGGTTTTGACTGTCACTTTAATGTCCGGGTCGTTTTGGTAGGCTTTCACGTCAAATGAGGTGCCCAGTACTGTAATATCCAGCGTTTTGGCATGAACTATAAATGGCTTGGTGGTATCGCGCGAAATGTCAAAGAATGCCTGACCTTCGCGTAGGACAACTTCCCGTGTCTTACCTTTGAATGCGACGGGGTAGCTTAGGGAGGATCCTGCATTGAGCCAGATATGCGAGCCGTCGGGCAGGCTTACTTTCAATGTTTTTCCAAATGGTGCCTGCACCAGTCGGCTAAGCGCAGGGGCGGGTTTGCGCTCGTTGGCCCAGAGCAAAAACCCCACAATTACCACCGCGGCTGCGGCCGAAGACCATGCCGTGAGCCGCCGTACCCAACCGAAGGGTTTTGCCGGACGTTGCTGCTGACGGTTCCTTATGTTGGCCTGCATCCGCTCGCGTATTTCATCCGGCCCCTCGGGTTTGAGGGTGGCGATATTCTGAGGGCCTTCATCTTCGATGAGCTGATCGTACCACTCGTGCAATAGTTGTTTCTCCTCTTCCGAGGCAGTCCCGTCGAAGAATTTCCTGGCGAGCAGTCTGATGTATTCCTGTGTCATTGCAAAGCGGTTTTGCCCTTTGCAGAACATAGAGGGATGTAGTGGTGAAAACCCCTTAGTGTTAGGGTAAATATTTTTATCGGCGGTCGGCAGCCTATCGTCCGGCCCTTACAGCAACAGCGCTACCACATTGCTCAAACTCGCTCTGACGATCTTTAATGCCTTCGTCAGATGTGCTTCGGCGGTTTTTGGGGAGATATTCAGCTCTTCGCAGATATCGGGCAGAGAGCGGTCCTGCAATTTGTTGTACTGAAAAACCAGCCTGCATTTCTCGGGCAGGCGGTTGGTGAGGTTGGTAATGATTTCAAGCAGCAGACGGTTCTCGATTTCCTGGTCGATTGACACCGATGGGGTAGCTTCGTGCCGGATCGACTGCTCCATCTGTTGCGCCTGTTTGGATTTGGCAAGATACCGGTACACCTCGTAGCGCAGCATTGCGGCCAGATAAGGTCCCAGTGAATGTATTTCAAGCGTTTGGCGCTTCATCCAGAAAAGCATGAATGTATCCTGGGTAATCTCTTCTGCCACAGCTGCCGATTTGACCATCCGGTGGGCGGTGTAATAAAGCTTGTCCCAGTACCGGACGTAAATTTCATCGAACACCCGTTCCTCACCCTCTTTGAGTAACGCCGCGAGCTGATCATCAGATAAAGAGGGAAGCAGATTTTTCATCGTAGGTTAGCGTCAAACCAATTGTCAGTAATCAAATATATATTAATGCATCCATAATATTGTTCGATGTTTCAAATAAACAGAATAAAAAGTATGGAAATTTGCAAATAGTCCTTGGCGTAGTTTTGAAATTGTAAAATTTCAATATTTTATTCTGTTGAATAGCTGGTTTTAACACTCCTTATCAGAAGCAGTTGTCTCTGGAATGTGTTTGCGAATCGAAGTTCAGAAACTATTTTGCCTGAATGGCGTAAGCGGTTGCTTTCAACAGATACAAGTAAATAAAAAGGGAGCTTGTATTTATAAGACAAATCAATGCAATCAAAATGAGAAAGGTAGTTTTATTTGCGCACATCTCCTTGGATGGCTTTGCAGGAGATGTCAATGGCGGACTGGGTTTTTTGTCGTATGACCAGGAATTGCAAAAATATGCTGGGGAACTGGTAAAAACAGTAGGCGCTCCGTTGTATGGCAGGACCACCTACCAGTTGATGGAAAGCTACTGGCCTACCGTGCTGGGCGACTCTTGTGCCGGTAAACATGAGCTGGAACATGCGCAATGGGTGCATGATATCCCCAAAGTGGTATTTTCAACTACGTTGGAAGGCGTGAGTTGGAATAACACTACATTGATCAAAGAGAATATTACCGAGGAGGTGAACAAACTCAAACAGCAACCGGGAAAAGATCTGGTGATATTCGGCAGTCCGGGCCTGGCCAAAAGTTTTATGAAGCTGGGGTTGATAGATGAGTATAAATTGACGCTGCATCCTATCATATTGGGCGGTGGTATTAGTCTGTTTGATACCAACATAACCACCAGTAACCTGAAATTGCTGGCATCCGAAACGCTCAACTCGGGCGTAGTTACCTTGCATTATGCCAACAAGTAAGTACTGCCCTAGATCATGAATGGTGCGCAACCATATTCAGACCGGTATTGCTGGCGTGTTTTGATAAAATTTTTAAAAATTGGTGACTTCATAATTTGCTGAAAATCATATATAGGTTACATTTAGGTGCTAAACGCGTTTACACGTAGACCTCATTTATATCTTCGGAACGGTATGAAACACCTCTTCAAATCTTTGATTGTGAGCCCGCTATTGTTCCTGGCCACCGTTTGTGCGGCTCAAGCGCAAACCACATGCCCCGAGGACAGGTCAGCTTGTGCAAATGAAGCCCCTTTCACGCTTTCGGGCGCCAGCCCGACAGGTGGCACCTATAGCGGCCCTGGCGTTTCGGATGGAATGTTCTCGCCTGCTGTTGCTGGGACCGGGGCAAAAACCATCACCTACACTTATCAGGACGGTGGAAATACCACTACTTGCACATTTACGATCACCGTTAACCCGGCAGCGGAGAAAATGGAGATTTTGGGGATAATACCCGTATGTGTTGACGAAAGCGCTAATCTTCCGGAATATTTCGGAACAATAACATCATTTAGCACGACTCCTTCAGAAGCTGTTTCCGTATCATGGACCGGAGCGGGGATTACCGGAAATTCCGTAGCGGGATACCAGTTTACCCCTGCGATAGCCGGTCCGGGATTTCATAGGTTTTATGCCACGGCCACCACAAGTCACGGGTGCACTTCCGGTCCGTTTGCAAGTTCAATTGCCATCGACGGCGCTCCTGCTGTTTCCTGTCCAAAGGATACCACAATCTCTGTCCTTGACAATGCATTTACGCTAACCGGGGCAAAAAATCTTACTGTGAGGGGCTTACCTTCGTCTTCAGGACAGCCTATTACCGATGCAGGAGGAATATATACAGGAACTGGGGTGAACAGTGCAACTGCGATTTTTGACCCATCGGTTGCAGGCGAAGGGGTGCATCCGGTCACATATACTGTAAATAACGGTTGTGGTCCGGCCGCCTCGTGTATCTTCAATGTCAAAACGACGACATTACCGGTCAGACTCCTGAGTTTTGTGTCAAAGAAAAAGGAAAACAAAATTCTTCTTAGCTGGAAAACATCAGAGGAAACCGGTTTTGACCGATTTGAAATTGAGAAAAGCAAAAATCCTAAGAACGGCTTTATACAAATCGGCTATATCGCGGGAAAGGGTGCCACCCATGATTACAGTTTCCTGGATAACAGCGCGATCATACCAGGTAAGCCGGCCTACTATCGCCTTAAAATGGTGGATCTCGACGGGACTTACGCTTACAGCAAAATCGTCCGTGAGGCGGTAGATGGCACCAAAGCTATGAGCGTCTACCCGAATCCGGCTTCTGGCGAACTATCCGTTATTTCTCAGTCAGATTTGGTGGATATTCAGTTGATCAATTTGAAAGGTTTGACTGTTATTGCCCAAAAACCGGACCCATCAAAAATCAACTTCCTGGATGTCAGGGCGCTGCCAGTGGGTACGTATATTGTCCGCATGAAGGATATTTATGGTCAGATTTATCAGTCGAAAGTGGCAATACAGAGATAGCACAGCATACTGGGATTAAGCCAGGCTTTCAATTAACATTTTTTATGTTGTCGATGTAATACTCGGTTAGTTGCTTGCTGCCTGAAACTATAAAGCAAGCTATGAAAACCATTCACAGACAACTAGCCTCCTTGGCGATGTATATCGCGTTGGCGTCTACCCCGGCAGTATCTGCTCCTATTTTTGGCAATCAAGCGCTCGTCACCAGGGATACGGCCAGTAAATTAACAAAAAGCGATAGGGTGGTAAATCCAAAAAAGGCCACCATCCTGGCAATCATACCAGGCCTGGGGCAGATCTACAATAGGGAGCTATGGAAAGCTCCAATCGTTTACGCGTCGCTGGGGGGAGGTATTTTTGCTTATCATCTAAATTCCATAAAGTACCACGATTTTTTAAAAGCATATTTATCATTTTATGATATGGGCACTGGAAATTTTGGACAAGGTATTGATCATGATACACCCAAGCCCGTCATTGTACGCAATACATTTAATACAAAGGCAACCCTAGCCTCGCTGACGGTAGACCAAATCGCCAGGAGAAAAAATGTGTGGCGTAGGTATAGAAATATTTCCGTTTTGGCAATCGGAATCATATACGGTCTCAGCATTATTGAAGCCAATGTGGCCGCTCATCTTAAAACATTTGACATCTCCGATGATATCTCCGTCGGTATTTCACCAAGCCCGTTGAAGTTCACATCCACTACCTTCACACCAGGTGTTCAGCTTGTTTTCAACTTCAAATAGATTGCTGGCCAAGTAATGGTGGACAGGGTAAAGTGCTTCCCATAACGGCTGTATATATACGAACGGGGTGAAGCATCTACCCGGTGCACAGTCATATGACCTCTCCGACATCTGTCAAAGGCTCTTCATGGTACCGCCATCTACACGAATAATTCCGCCGCTAATGTAGTCAGCCAACGGGCTGGTCAGGTAAAGAACCGCTCCGGCAACTTCTTCGGGCCGGCCAAATCTTCCGGTGTCGTTGGGTATCAGGTCCATGACGGCCTTTCGTTTGATTTCTTCCAGTTCGGTACCCCAGCCGAACTTCGGTGCGGCGTTGATGAGCCAATCCTCGACCATCGGGTTCATGATCGCCCCGGGTGATACCACGTTGCTGGTAATGCCGGTGCCTTGCAATTGCCTGGCAAGGGAAACGGACAGGTTGTGGCGTGCGGCCAACGTCGCATTGTAGTGGGGTTGTTCTTTGATCGGCTGGATGGCCAGGCCGCCGCCGATATTGATCACGCGCCCCCAGCCCAGCTCCTTCATTTGCGGGATGATGCGTCTGATCATGCGCACGTACGATACGACGTTGGCGTTGTAGACTTCCAGCCAATCCACAGCCATTGCGTCCGACCAGTTTTTGTGGCTCACCACGCCGGCATTGTTGATGAGTATATCGATGGCCCCACCTTGCAGGGCCGCATCGGCAACCGCATCTGCCCCCGCGTCGGTGGCCAGATCGCCCAGCGCCACCACGGCCAGGCCGCCTGCATCCCGGATGGCACCGGCTACCTGTTCGGCGCGATCTGCATTGCGGCCGTGTACAATCACTTCCGCGCCTTCCGCGGCGAGCATGCGGGCGATCGCCTCGCCCAATCCTGAACTTGCGCCCGTCACCAGGGCGCGTTTTCCTTTCAGTTGTAAATCCATTTCAATTTTGTTTTAGTAATTCAATAGTGTCCAACAGGATGAGCACTCAATAATTTCGGACACAAATTTCGCCGGTAGGCAGCATCTCCGTTTTGTCAGAAGGCCCAAATCGCTTTGTTCAAAAGTTCAACGTGCAGGCCTGAGGCGATGTATTCGCAAGAGTGGTGAAGGGGGCTCAAAAACGAGCGATATTGGTAATGGAAAAATTACCAGCAGTTATTTTTCAAATCAATTCATCTGCTTAAATTGACTCCATTATATATCGTCAGCAGCTACACATGAAACTTAGACTAACATTGGCATTACTTGCCCTTGCGATGGCTTCAAGGGCCCAGAGCGTTGTGGTTAATTCGGATGGGACGCATTCTGTTGTAATCAATAACGGCAGTACATCCGTGATCGTTAACCCGAATGGAACACATTCGACGGCTTTCAACAACGGCAGCACATCGACGATCATAAACCCTAATGGAACGCACGCAACTGCATTTCACAATGGTAGCACCTCAATTATCGTAAACTCTGACGGCACGCATGCTACTGCCTTTCACAATGGCAATACATCGATCATCGTAAATCCCAACGGGACGCATTCAACAGCTTTTCATAGCGGAAGCACTTCTGCTCAGTTCAAAACTGACTTGAACCGCAATAAAGAAGAAGAACCCGCGCCAGAGACGTCCTATGGCTATTTAAGTGCATGGGGAAGGGGGCCGGTTGTCCCGCAAGCCGCTTTTGTCGATCTGACTCAATGGAAATCCGGCCCTGTTATTTGGGTTTTTGTAAAAAAACATAAGCGGAAACGGGACCGATAAGGATTGCCTGACAGGCTTGGCGCAGTAGCGCTCGACGGTTAGGGACAAATTAAATATGCGCCCGGGATGGTCCGTTTCAGGAGTCGTATCGCGATAGCTGCCAGATTCCAGAATTTTCAACAGCCCCCATTTTTGGGCATTGCGTAAATCACGTTCCCTGAAACAGATAAATCGAAGACTTTACTTTCAATAGAGGGAAGCAAGAGTGTCCATGTTTTCCCCTTATCTGATGATCTGAAAATACCGGTCGGATGACCACACAAGAAGTATTCACCAAATTGTATTATCGAAGCAATAGATAGGCTTGCCGGCAGGCCGCCATCGATGGGCTGCCAGATTTTACCGCCATCGTAGGAGACCCGCACTCTTCTGGTTTCAGACGTTGTATTGTAAGTGATCGCAGCGAATCCGCCTTTGATCCGTTCTATGGCGATGCCAATACCGCCTTCATTGATCACATTATCCCAGTTTTCCCCATCATCGGCCGACCGTAATATACCGCTTTGGCTGGTTGCCATCAGTACGCCGTCTGCCGCCACCAATTTCATTACCCGGCCGCCGGTATATACCTGCCTCCAAATTTTCCCACCGTCGGTGGATTTAAAAAGCCCGCTGTCACAACCGATGAAAACTGTGCTTCCGTTCTCGAAAACGGTGCGCGCCTGTCTTGTTGGTAAATTCGTCAACATAGGCAACCATAGACTCGTTCCGTTTATTCTTTGCAAGAATTGGCCGCCGTAATTATATGCAAATATCGCTGTACTGCCAGGAGCAATACTACTGGGTTGGTCGGGGTAAATCTCTTTTCTCCAAAAAGGTGCTTGTGAATTGGGTTTATTGTGATAAATCCAATTTCCTGCACGTATATAGAGCTCACTATCTTTTTCAATGAAACTGTCTGCCTGCAAATTTTCAGGCAGCCCCTCGCTAATGTCCTGCCATGTCTGTCCACCATCCGTAGATTTTAAAATGATGTTTGCGGCTGTTGGCCTCTTAAAGCTCTTGTTTTTTTGTTGACTTTTTATGCGAGGGGATGCCTTTGGAGACTCTAACGACTGATCAAAGACGAGTGAGAATTGAAAAAGGAGCAAAAAAACGAATTTGGAGATAGTCATGACCATAATTGATTTAGTGAACCAAGAATGTAAAGGTAGCTGGCAGGAAATATCGGGAAGCTTTCAAAAGTAAAATGTTGTTAATGAAATGTAAAATGTTTACAAAACAACCCAAAGCTTGCGGCGGCCGGCAAAAAGGAACTCACAAGCTCATTAAATGTTTCTACTGAGAAGATCCGTTTAGTTACTTAATCGATATGGCAAACAAACTTGTTCAGCATATACCACTTTCCATCCTTGACCTTGCACCGATCACTGAGGGAAATAATGCAGCCGTCACATTCAGGAATAGTCTCCGGCTCGCGCAGCGCGCCGAAGAACTTGGTTATCGAAGGTACTGGCTTGCCGAACACCACAATATGGAAAGCGTCGCCAGCTCAGCTACATCCGTACTGATTGGCTACATTGCCGGCGGCACCCATACCATCCGTGTGGGCAGCGGCGGGATTATGCTGCCCAATCACGCGCCGCTGGTAGTTGCCGAACAATTCGGCACGCTTGCCTCACTTTACCCGGGACGTATCGACCTGGGGCTCGGGCGTGCCCCTGGGACCGATCAGGTTACTGCCCGAGCGCTTAGGCGTAACCATATGGAATCCGCCCAGGATTTTCCAGATGATGTGGCTGCATTGCAAACCTATTTTTCGGCGGACAACAGCAGCTCCAAGGTGCGGGCTATCCCCGGCGAAGGGCTGGACATACCGATCTGGATACTGGGTTCGAGCACTGACAGTGCCCGACTTGCTGCCCATATGGGATTACCTTATGCGTTTGCGAGTCACTTTGCACCTACACATTTCCTGAATGCGATAGCACTTTACCGGCAGAATTTCAAGCCGTCGCAACACCTTGCCCACCCGTATGTAATGGCCTGTGTGAATGTGATTGCCGCCGATACGAACGAGGAAGCCGAGTGGCTTGCGACCTCTTTTTTTCAATTGGCTACCGGAATCATTACCGGCAGGCGGCGGGCATTGCAACCGCCTGTGGAGAGTATGGAAGGACTTTGGGGAGAATATGAGGAGGAGGCAGTAAGACAAATGATGAAGTTTACATTTATCGGCGACAGGAAGACAGTAGGCAGCGGGCTGGCCGATTTTCAACAACGCACGCAGCTGGATGAGTTGATGGTCACCAGCCACATCTACGATCCTCAGGCCCGTATCCACAGCTACGAGGTGTTGAAAAGTATTCAGGATGAAAGTTTTTTCAGCAGCTAACCCTTGCGGGGTTGCATTCTTACGAAACTTCGTGGACCAGGACGGGTTTTAGTAACAGTTTTGGTAAATTTTTGCAAAATATCAAGTTCTAATATGGGGATTTTTCTTTTTGCTTGTCTGTAAGAGGTGTTTTACGAGTTACATCTTACGAAAAGCAACATTTATGAAAAGATCAATCCGAATGGTGGCCCTGTTGATTGCATTGACAGGCGCCTTACATTTTTTCGCCAGCGCACAGACTTACAACTGGCGGCCCGTGAAAATGGGCGGAGGCGGCAACGTTACAAGCATTAAAGCGCATCCAAAAGTCCCTAACCTTTTTTTCATTACCACCGATGTAGGTACGCCCTATCGGTGGAACCACGCAGCCCAGAAATGGGAAGACCTGATGTGGTACGACAAAATTCCCACTACCTACTGGAACTGGGAAGCCGCGGCCAAATGCGGCGACCTCGCATTTGACCCAAGTGATGCGACCGGAAATATCTTGTACGCGACCCACCAGACAGGTAAGGGCACCGTTCCAGGCGGTGGAACTTCCCCGGGAACGGTGCTGAAATCGACCGACAGGGGCGCTACCTGGACAGATTGCCAGCTCCCGATACAGGTGCTCCCCAACAGCGATCAGACTTATTCGGACCGGCTGGCGGTGGATCCCAACAATAGCAATGTCGTGTATATCACCACCCGCGCAAATGGAACCTATAAAAGTACCGCCGCGGGCGCGGTTGGCTCGTGGACGAAGGTAAATACGACATTGCCGGATAACTTGCCGGGGCGTTTTATCTTTTTCGACAAAAGCGGTGGGGTAGTGAACGGCGTCACCCGCAATATCTTTCTGGGCAGCCGCGATGGCGTGTACCGGAGCACCGACGGCGGAAATACGTTTGCACTGATGGCCGGCAGCCCCACTGAGCCACGTCGCGCGAGCATTAGTAATGACGGTACCTTTTTCGTGACGAGGTTGCCGCAAAATGCGAACCGCCCGTTGGGAGGAATGACTCTAAACAAATGGAATGGCAGCAGCTGGGTCGACATTACGCCGGTTACCGGCAAGGAATTCAGTGGTGTGGGTGTGAATCCTGCCAACAGCAACGAGATTATCGTTACAACGACCGGTTCATGGAACCACGATATCGCTTACCGCAGCACGACGGGCGGAAGCGGTGGGAGCTGGACGGCGCTGGTGCCCGCTACCCGGGATGTCACCGAGGCTCCGCATTCAAGTGGAAGCGGTGCCGACGGAAATATTGGTCACAATATCAATGGCTTTGTGTGGGACCCATTCAATGCAGGCCAGGTCTGGTTCTCGGATATGCTCGATGTAGGCCAGACGACGAATGTGTGGGCGAGCAGGGTTACCTGGAAATTGCGTAATAACGGCCTGGAAGAAATTGTCGTAGCCGGTCCGTTGGTTTGCCCGCCTTCCGGCTCCAATTTTCTGGTATCCACCACCGGTGATGTCGGTGGCTTTGACCATAAATCGCTGGATTTGCCGCCGGCGAAAGGAATATCCAGTTTTTTTGCAACCAATACGGGTACCAACACATCCGGCGGCGCAATCCAATACTCAAATCCTGACTTTATCGCCAGGGTAGGCAGCGATGGCTGGAATGGTACAGGGATAGGCGGCTATTCTACCAATGGCGGAGATTCCTATACTAAATTCGCCTCACTGCCCGGAACAAGGGGCAGGATTGCCGTTTCGGCAACGAGCACCAAAATGGTTTGGGTGACCCAAGGCGGCCTTACCTATCAGTCCTCCAACCTGGGGGTAAACTGGACGCCTTGTAATGGGGTGCCCAATGCAGTTTTAAAACCGGGCAGTATTTATGAGATCTGGGCGGGCATGAACCCGCTGGCTGCCGACAAGGTGAACGGCAACAAGTTTTATATTTATGCTGCGGGCAAGATGTATGTGAGTACGGACGGCGGTGTGAACTTTGCGGCAACTGCTGCTACGAACCTGCCTAATGTGGGCAATGTGGCGCAAATGAATGTGGAAACAACCCCGGGCAAGGAAGGAGATTTGTGGATCGCATTCTCGGGCGACGGGCTTTTTCACTCTACGGATGGCGGACAGAGTTTTACCAAAGTAAACCCCACAGTAATTACCAAACCCAAATGGGTAGCTGTCGGGAAGGCGGATACGACGGCTGCTTCCAATCCGGTAATCTACGTGAGCTCGGAAGGCACTGCCATCAACGGTGTCTCCTACGGTGTGTTCCGTTCCGATGATAATGGGGCCAGCTGGACGACGATTGCCAACCCGGTTCCGGGGATCGTGAGCAATATGGCAGCCGATTTACACGGCAGGGTATATCTGGGCATCGGCGGAAACGGAATTTTTGTGGGTGAGCCATCGGGCGGCCCGGTGGTTTCGGTGGCGGTAACACCCGCTGCGGATTCTGTGATAGTGGGTTTTACCAAACAACTGAAAGCTGCGCTCACACCCACTTACCCGACCAACAATGCCGTGAGCTGGACATCCTCCGACGCGGGCATTGCTACCGTTAACGCAAGCGGATTGGTTACCGGCGTGGCTGCTGGTGTAGCCACCATTACCGTCACCACGCAGGATGGTGGGAAAACAGCCCAGAGCAGTATCAAGGTCACGCCCGTCATTGGTGTGACGGGAGTAGTGCTTGACCCTGCGATCACAATAGGATTAGGTACGAGCAGAAATCTGACCGCAACGGTGGCCCCCGCCAATGCAACCAACAAAAAAGTAAGCTGGGCTTCATCAGACACAACCGTTGCCCGGATCAACCCCAGCGGACTGGTTACAGGCTTAAAGCTGGGCACAACGACCATTACCGTTACCACAGATGACGGCGCAAAAACAGCGACATCCCTGTTGACAGTTGGAACCGTTGTTATTGCCAACAACTGCGGCGGCCCTACCATCGGCAATTTTATCGCAGATACACCGCAATCCGCATCTATGTGGACTTCTACTGTTACGACAGCGATAGATCTGAGCGGAGTAGTAAACCCTGCGCCTGCTGATGCCTACAAAACCCAGCGTAACGCCGGACAGCCGCTGATCTACCAATATGATAACCTGATCCCGAATGCATTGTATGTGGTAAGACTGCATTTTGCAGAAATCTCAACGACTATTACAGCAGGAAAAAGGAAATTTCATATGACGGTCGGCGCGGATACACTGCTTAAAAACTTTGACATTTTCACGGAAGCTGGCGGCAGAAATAAAGCCATCGTTCGGGAGTTTGCCATCAGATCAACTACTGCTGGCCAGATCCGGATGGTGTTCCGGCCTATTGCAAATTTAAACTATCCCGCCATCAACGCAATAGAGGTAGGATTGACGCCATTGACCTCAGTGGCCGTAAACCCGGCCACGGCTTCGGTAGGCGTGGGGGATACCACCAGGTTATCAGCCGTGATACTGCCGGCCAATGCGACAAACCGCAAAGTTACCTGGACCTCGTCGAACACATCCGTTGTGGGGGTTGATGCAAACGGTCTTTTGCGGGGAATCTCGCCGGGCAATGCTACCGTCACCGCCACCACCGACGAAGGCGGCAAAACAGCCTCGTCGACGATTACAGCCTATAACATTGACGTAACCGGCGTAACGCTGCCTTCTACCGCTTCGGTCGGGGTCAACAATTCCACTACACTTGCCGCAACCATTCAGCCAGCCAACGCCAGCAATAAGGTACTGGCCTGGTCGAGCTCCGACGCGGGCATTGTTTCAGTAGATCAAAACGGTGTACTCACAGGTATTGCGCCCGGCACGGCGACTGTGACAGTTACCACACAAGACGGCGGCAAAACAGCAAGCAGCGTCGTTACCGCTTCCAATGTGCTGATTACCGCTGTTACATTAAACAAACCAGCCGCCACCGTTGGCGTGGGCGATACGACAACCATTAAGGCGACGATCGCTCCCTTGAATGCGAGCAACAAAACGGTTGTCTGGACGTCTTCGAACACTGCGATTGCGACGGTGAACACAGCCGGCGTCGTAACGGCGGTGGGAGTCGGCACGGCCAGCATTAACGCGACAGCACAGGATGCAGGCGGCGTTTCCTCCGCCTCGGCCCTTACGGTGGTGAGCGCAGGATCTTGCGGGGTGCTTACCAACAATGGTTTTGAAAGCGGTTTTGTAAACTGGATCAGAAACCCGAACAACGGAGTGGCAACGATAGGCACTTCAACCCAGAGCGGATTGAAAGCGGCCGTTATCACAGCAGACCAGGGCGCTATTAATTATGGAAAAACCATTACGGTTACGGCAGGCTCGGAAATCACTTTCGATGTTTGGGCCAAAGTGGAAGGTACGCCGAATCCCGGTAACCCTGCCCAACTGATCATGCCGTGGTGGGCTGGTGTTGGGATTGATTTCTATGATGCGCAAGGTGCTAAAATTACCACCGCCTCCACACAGTTTCAGATCTATCCTTCGCCTACGGCCACGGTTTATACCAAATATACTGTCACCAAACTCGCCCCCGCCAATGCCGCTACCATCGGTTTCTGGGCTTCCAAAGCCGGCCCGACCGGTAATCTTTTGCTAGACGATTTCTGCCTGGCCATCACGCCTCCTGCATTGATCGGCCAAACCGTTTCGCTGGACAGCTTGCCGGCCAAGACATTCGGTGATGCTGATTTCGACCCGGGTGCGGTGGCAAGCTCCGGTTTGCCGGTGAGTTATGCAAGCTCGGATACGACCGTGGCCGTTGTCTCGAACGGAAAAGTGCGGGTTGTTGCACCAGGAAGCGCCGTTATTACGGCCTCGCAAAGTGGTAATGCCACATACAGCCCGGCCCAGCCTTCAAGCCGAACGCTGGTGGTTTCATCGGGCTTGAAAGTGCTTTACAAGGATGGTGACAACGGGCAGCTAAATAATAACAACATCAAACCTTACCTGACCATTGCCAACGAAAGCCCCGCTGCCATTCCTTACAGCGAGCTAACTGCGCGTTACTGGGTTACCGCCGAAAATTACGCGGGCATCAGCAAATGGATCGACTATGCCGAAATCGGGAATGGTAAGGTTTCCATGGCTTATGTAGCGCTTGATAAGCCACGCCAGGGCGCATTGGGGTATGTCGAATATGCATTCAACGCATCTGCGGGTAACCTGAATGCGGGTGCGAACTCGGGAGCGATACAGTCGAGGTTTGCCAATGCGAATTGGGAGAACCTTGCTGAGGCCGATGACTATTCGTTCAAAAGTAGTTCTGAATATGCGGTGAACAACCATATTACATTGTACCGCAACGGTAAGCTGTGGTGGGGCATTGAGCCCGACACGGCTGCGGTGGTGCAGAGTTTGAAGGTTTTTTCCGAAAACAAAAACACCAGCGCTTCACCGACCTCGCTGAGCACTTGGATTAAAGTGGAGAACGCTGGCAATGTGCCGGTGGACTATGCCGATCTTTCTGTCCGCTACTGGTTTACGTCCGACGGCACCGCGAGCCTGAACTACTGGATCGACTTCGCGAAGCTGGGCGCCGGAAATATCTCCGGCCAGTTCACAGGCAACCAGCAGAGAGCCAATGCCAACACCTATTTCGAGCTGAAAGGGGCGCCTTCACTTGGAAAACTGTACCCGCTCAGCAGCACCGGCAACATTCAGTACCGGATCGCGAAATCGGATTGGTCTGTATTTGATGAAACCAATGATTATTCCTTCAAAGCAGCGGCGCCATTTGCGGAAAACAATAAGATAACCGTGTATTACAAAGGGCAGCTCGTGTATGGCCAGGAACCGGCAGCTCTGGCAAATGGCCGGTTTGGTGTAATCGAAAATGAAATAGTACCAGCCAAACTGACCGCGACGCTGATGGGAAATCCAATAAGCAGCGATGAGGCCGAGGTTGTCATAACCGGCGCCAATGCATTGCCGCTCCAAGTGACGGTTACCGACGTGAATGGCCGTTCTTTGTTTAGCAAATCAATCCCAAAACCAGCCGACCAGGAGCGACACACATTGCCGCTCGGCAAAACCGCAGGGCTTTACCTGATTAAGGTAGGCTCAGCGCGGGAAGGCGTTGTATTGAAGGTTGTGAAGCGCTAGTAGCATAGTCTCAGTTCGTAATTAATAGTTTCCGTCCGGATCAGCCCAGGTTGATCCGGACTTTTTATGGCGGTTGATTTAATCCGGACCTTCACTATAATAGTGTGCGTATAGCAAGGCCAGCCCGGGCTACCGTTTCACTATCTTCATCACATCAACTGATCCGTTCGTGTGTGTCACCTTTACTATGTATAAGCCGGAAAGAAAATTATTCACATTGAAAGAAGTACGGATATCTGATAAAGAACTTCTTTTTTGATCCAAAATCAACTTTCCGGACATATCATTGAATTGTACACGCTCAATCTTGCTGATATCGCTCACCTCCAATATTAATTGAGCAGTGGTTGGATTGGGATATAAAGCTGTTTTGCTTTTCGAATTTATACTAATGCTCCGTATACTGCTATACGTAAAACTCTCGTCCTTGTCTATCATCTTTAAACGATAAAGATTATTCCCTTCTTCCGGCGCCGTATCAGTGAAAGAATAGGACATCAGTTCGCGGCTTTCACCTTTTGAAGTAACTGTTGCAATCTCTTTCCAGATTTTACCCTTCGAACTGTGCTCAACTTCAAAGCGGTCACTATTTGTTTCCGCAGTAGTGGCCCAATACAGCAAAGCAGTCTGATTTTCTCCTTTTTTGACGGTAAAAGCCACCAGCGTAACAGGCAAAACAACCTCTTCATTGGAAACAATATTGTTATTAAGCGAAATCTTTCCCGCCGTTGAAAAGGCTCTGCCGGAAATGGAAGCTCCCGAGGCAAGTGAGATCGCGCCGACATTGATTACGGTCCCCTTAAAAGCTGACCCGGCGTCTAAACTGACCGCACCATTAACTTGCCAGTAAACATTTTGAAGCGATGCACCGTCCGTCAGTATAATGTTTACCGGAGCGGTTACCGAAAGCGCACCGTCTATTTTTATAATAAATATTGCGTTCGGATCGCCTCCTGCATCCAAAGTCAGGTCTCCGGTCAAGACCGTAGCCGTTGTACTACAATAAACCCCAGGAGCAAATGTAGCGCCACCGCCGATAGGGGAAGTCAGAGTATTTCCGCATGGGTTTAAAATGGGGTTTGTCAGTTGCGCGTAGGCTGCTGCAACGGCTAACGTAGCAGCGACTCCCTGCACATCTCCGAAGTGCGTATTACCTGTAACTGTTACTGCATCCCCCGTTACGGCACCAGCACCATTGCCAATATCACCTGTTACGGCGGTGGTACCGGTGTTGGCAAACTCCCCTACGGAGGTAAAAAGGGCAAATCCGGCTGCGGTTCCTAAGCTCGGCGCCGTTTGGGCCAAACCTGGCGCAGCAGTGAAAGCGGCTGAAATAATGACGGCCAGCGTGATGAATGTAGACGTTTTCATATCATTTGGAATAGCTGTGAAATAATTTTCACAATGCAAAGATGAGCCCTTTGCTATCCAATAGTGTTACAAAAAGTGTAGAAATAGTTACCATATTCACACATTTCTTTTGGGATAAAAAGTGATAGGTTTTCTTTACTATTACCTCTTCAAATCATATGTTTTCAAGATTCCCGCTTCGTTTTCCTTTTAATTGCTTATAAAAGGATGGGCTAAGACCTGTAATTCTTTTAAACTGGTTAGACAAATAAGCGACACTGCTGTAATTCAGCTTATAGGAAATCTCTGTGAGGTTGAGCTCATCGTATAACATCAACTCCTTTACTCGTTCAATTTTGTTTATAATAATAAACTGCTGTATGGTAATGCCCTTCACTTCGGAGAATATGTTGGCAAGATACGTATAATCGTAACCGAGCTTATTGCTGATGTATTCGGAGTGATTGATTTTAGGCGATTCGTCGGAGTAATGTACCATTTCAACGATCACATTTTTTATTTTTTCGATCAGTATACTCTTTTTGTCGTCCAGTAATTCAAGTCCTGATTTGAGCAGATTTGCTTTCAGCCGCTCCCGCTGTTTGACTGTCATTTCTTCAAGTATTTCCACCATACCCAGGTCAAGATCAGTATACCTGATGCCAAGCTTTTTCAGTTCTTCTTTTACCATCATTTTGCACCGCAAACTGACCATATATTTAATGTAAAGTCTCATCCGTGCACAGTTTAGTCATCAGCCTTGTCAGCCAGTTTAGATTTTATTGCATATGTCTTTAGTGGGTTAAATACGGTTCTAATTTGTTGCGTCAAATTCGGATCACCTATTATGCAATCCATGTCGGACGGGACTTAATTCAATACCAATGATACACTAGCAATAACCACGCCAAACGGCCGGATGAAATTTCAATTCACCACAAAAATGTCCCAAAATTTCAAAACATAATACCAGCTCTGCGGACAGAAAAACCCGCCACTAAAGAGTTCTGCGACCAGGGTATCGTCGATTTCCTGATTTAAGAAGTAAAAAACTCAGCCAGAAAAACAGAGAGAATAATTTATGCAATATAAATCCTGTCGCACAAACTGGGGTTAATTGAATTATTTGCTGAAAAAAAAATATTATTTATAGTATGGGGATGGGTCATGCGGACTTGTCTGTAAGATCGAACTGCAAAATCTGCAAATGGTTTAATGAAACGCTATGGCCATTAATTCTACCAAAAAATTACCGCTCCAATCGCCCGAGATCGTGGATCTTTCTGCGCAGGACAACGAACCGGTCATGCTCCATGATGAATACCTCATCCGTGAAATGTTCAGCCGGGAGCCTCAAAAGGGATGCGAGCTGCTTTTCAGGAAGTACTACACCAATTTGTGCAACCACGCGATCCGCTTTGTGCATTCCAGAGAAGTGGCCGAGGATATTGTCTCGGAAGTGTTTGCTGCATTCTGGCAAAGCCGCACTTTTGAGCTGGTCACCACTTCCTACCGTGCTTATCTGTACAAATCGGTCCGTAACCGGTCGTACAACTACCTGAAATGGGACTTGAACCGCACTTCCCCGATGGAGACGCTGACTGCGCCTTTCGCGGCCCATGCGCTTAATCCCTGCGAGGCATTGCAATACAATGAGCTCTACCAGCAGGTGGAGCGCATTGTGCAGGAAATGCCGCCGCAATGCAGGAAAGCGTATTTGCTGAAACGTGTAGAAGGCAAAACGCTGGAAGAAATCGCTGCCGAGCTTCAGATTACCCCCAAATCCGTGGAGGCACTCATTACCCGTGCCATTGCAAGGCTTCGCAACGGGTTGAAAGACAGTTGGTTTATATGTCTTGTCTTCTGCTTTCAATAAAAGTGTGAGGCCCGGCATGGGGATGCGCGCATCCTGCTTGTCTGTCCTTTGAAATAAACATCACCGTGTCCTGCCGGACAATGGTGTTGTGGTTGCCCTGAAAGGATCCTAAAAGCCCGTAAAAGCTAAAAAGCATAAAATGAAAGATTCCCTACCCAAAGATGTCCTGTTCGATTTTTTTGATGGACGGACCACATCCATTCAGCGCAAGCTCGTCGAGGACTGGCTTGCCGATCCGCATAATGAGGAGCTTTATTATCAATATCTGGATGAGTGGGAAAGCCGCCATCCGCAGTTCTCACCGAAGATGGATCACGCGCTGTCAAATTACATTTCATTGATCAACAACGAGGATGCCGGCAAGCAGGCCCCATTGTCGCAACCTGTGTCGACGCGGTCTATTTTCTGGAAAAACCCCTGGTTGTACAGCGCCGCGGCCGCCTGTGTGCTGATGGTAGCCGGTTTTGTTTTTAGAAATGAGCTGCTGTACCAATCGCTGGTTTCCGGTAACGGGCGTATCTCTTCCTATCAGCTCTCCGACGGCACGCAGGTGGTGCTCAATGCTAATTCTGTCTTGCTCGTTCCGAGGCTCGGTTTCGGTTCAGGCAACAGGGAGGTGACATTGGAAGGAGAGGCGGAATTCAAAGTCGTTCATACCAGGGAGGATAGCCGCTTTATCGTGCGAATGGATCATGATTATGTGATAGAAGTGCTTGGTACCGAATTTGTTGCATTTTCCAGAAAACGAGGCACCAAAGTATTCCTGACAAGAGGCAAAGTAAAACTGAGCCTGCCTAAGGGAAAGCAGCTTTACATGAAGCCTGGCAACCTCTTCGCTACCGGATCCAACGGCGCGTTTACCCTTACGTCCTCATCCAAACCAGCCGCATTTGTGGCCTGGAAGCAGGATATGTTCTATTTCGACAATACCCTTTTATCGGAGGCGGTGGAACAGATGAACGACCGCTTCAAAGTAGATGTGCGTATACTCGATCCCGTTCTGGGTAAGCGCCGCATTGGCGGCGTCTACAAAGCCAGGCAGGCCGAAGACTTGCTGGCCATCTTATCCGAGCTGCTCCATCTGGAAGTGGTAAAACATAGCGAATTCATCGAATTGAGAACATCAGTAACTAACCCGAATCATGAGTAGCAGATTTCTACAAAAAACCCGTATCGTGCTGACCATGTTATCTGTTCAGCAACTTTGCATAGCGCAGGGCATTTCATTGGCCAGCCAGCCTATTGCGGCCCAGCCTATTGCGGCCCAGCCTATTGCGGCCCAGCCGATTGCGGCCCAGGCTGGTTCGCGCCAGGGCCAGCATGGAGAAAGCCGCAACAGGGCCAAAAACCTGAAAGACCTGCTCGTGGACCTGGGCAAGCAGCACCAGGTGAGTATATTGTTTGAAGAGGAGACAGTACGAAATATCACAGTGACGGGAGCGGATTACCGCCAGGATGGTAGCAAGCTGGAAAAGCAGTTGACTGACCTGCTCAAACCATTCAACCTCCGTTTTAAAAAGGCAGGAAAAGAGGCATATGTGATCGTGCCAAGGTTTGAGAAAAGGACCTCCGAAACCGGAACTGCTACCCTCGAAAGCGCTAACTCGGCACCGACGATGTCGACCGAACCCGTGGGAAGGCCTGCTATTGCCGTTTTGAAAACCGCCAAAGTGAGTCCCGAAGAAGTTACTGTAAAAGGCAAAGTGACCGATGAACGCGGAGATGGGCTTCCGGGCGTGAGTGTGGTACTCAAAGGCTCGCAGCGCGGGGTGATAACAGATATCGCCGGTAGATATGAAATCACTGGCGCAGATGCGAACGCCGTTTTGATCTTCTCATTTGTGGGATATTTGCCCAAAGAAGAGATTGTTGGCAATCGTGCGGTGGTAGATGTTTCGCTATTGGTGGATACCAAGGCGTTAGAAGAAGTGGTCGTGATCGGTTACGGAACGGCTAAAAAGAAGGACCTCACGGGAGCAGTTTCCGTAGTGGGCCGCAAGGAATTCGGCGATGTGTCGGCCACCTCCGCCCAGCAGCTTTTGCAGGGAAAAATTGCCGGCGTGCAGATCGTGAATACAGGCGGTTTGCCGGGTTCCAATGCCAAAATCATCATCCGCGGTGTAGGCTCCCTTACTAATTCGGACCCGTTGTATGTGATCGACGGTATTCAGGGAGGTGATATCAATTCTGTAAGCCCGTATGATATCCAGGATATTACGGTGCTGAAAGATGCCGCTTCGGTGGCTATTTACGGTGCATCGGCAGCGAATGGTGTGGTTTTAGTTACTACCAAAAAAGGCAAAGCCGGCACTCCGAAAGTGACATATAATGGTTACGTGGGCGTTTCGCAACCATGGAAAAAACTGGATATGCTCGATGCTGCACAGTATGTTCAGCTGGTGAAGGACATCAATGAAGCGCAAGGGAACAAGATACCCGACAAGCTCAATACGCCCGATGTACTGGTAACCCGCACCGATTGGCAAAAGGAGATTTTCAGGAATGCGAAGATCACCGAGCACCATTTAAATGTGACAGGCGGAAGCGAAAAAGCGACCTATAATTTCTCTGCCGGTTATACCAATCAGGATGGTATTATGAAGGATTACGGCTACCAGCGCATCAATTTGCGGACGCAGCTGGAAGAGCAGATCGGCAAGCGGATACGGCTGGGGCAGACCATCAATTTTAAATACACCAAAACAACAGGTAACGTCGCCAGCTTCGTGGAGGCGCTTCGGATGCCGCCTTACGCGCCTACGCTGGACCCGACGAACCTGGGCGGATACAGCAGAGTTACCACCATTCTCGACCAGAACGACGCCCTGAATCCCTTGCCGGGCATTTACCTGACCGAGAAACTTTCCCGCGGCGTTTCTAATCTGTTCCAGCTTTGGGGAGAGGTAGATATTATCAATGGCCTCAAATTCAGAACGCAGGCAAATATTGGTCTTTCTAATAGCAACAGTTACAATTACACAGGTGAATATCTGAACGGCAATACCAGAACGGACCGCAAGATCGATGAGAGCTATTCATTCGCGGTCTCGCCGATTGTTGAAAATATTCTGACCTATTCCAAAACGATCGGCCGCCACGACTTCTCGCTCATGGTGGGTAACACTTTCAATGAAGGTAACAGAAGCCGGAGCGTCAACCTCACAGGGGCTGGTTTTACCAATGACCTCATCAAACAGATCGGCGTTTCCAAATCCAACAGCATTACCGGTGCCGGCTCGGGCATTTATGCGTCGCGATCGTATTTCGGCCGTATTACCTATGCTTTTCATGACAGGTACCTGGTGAATGCCTCCATACGGCAGGATATTAACCCCGCATTTGGGAAAGCTTACAGGAAAGGGAACTTCCCGTCGGTAGGGGTGGCGTGGAAGTTAGCCAACGAGGACTTTATGAAGAACGTCACCTTCATTTCCGACCTGAAACTCCGCGGAAGCTGGGGCATTACCGGAAACGCCAACATCGGCCTTTTCCTCACCGATCCGACCGTTTACCGTGGTTACGGAAACAACAACATTGTCTATTCTTTTGGAGAAAACAAGGCATTCCAGCAAGGTGCGACTGTTACCCGCGTGCCCAACCCGTTCCTGAAATGGGAAGAGACTACACAGGTCGATTTCGGTGTTGATTTTGGTCTTTTGCAAAACAGACTTCAGGTAAGCCTGGACTACTACAAACGCAACAGTAAAGACCTGCTGCTGGATGTGAAACTCCCGGTTTCGACGGGCCTGGGCGATGTTTATAACGATGCGAGCATGGTACAGAATGCAGCCAACGCCGTCAACAAAGGCTTTGAAGCGGCGGTTTCCTATGCGGGCCAGGCGGGCGATTTCAGTTACAGTATTTCAGCGAATACCGGTTATAACAAAAACAATGTCGTTTCGCTGGGCAACGGGGCGCCGATCATCAGCGGCGGCACCAATGGAGGGATTAATATCACCAAAACCGATGTGGGTGCGGCAATCGGTTCGTTCTATGGTTTCAAAGTCGACCACGTCGTGTCAAGCGCTACCGAGGTGGCCCAATACAACGAGCAGGCCATTGCGAACGGCTTTAAAGCCTATCAGGATGGTTTGAAGGCGGGAGATATCGTATACCAGGATCTGAACGGGGACGGACGCATTACCGATTCGGACCAGGCATTTCTGGGCTCGGCCATTCCGGTCTGGACTTATGGCGGCTCGGTGAGCCTGGGTTATAAAGCCTGGGACCTGTCGATGGGCCTTGCGGGGATTGGCGATGTGAAGGTTTATAATGCATTGCGCTATTGGACAGAGGGAACAACCCGCCCCTTCAACTCCTCGACGGCCGTTCTGGACGCCTGGAAAAAGGACGGTGATATTACCGACATGCCAAGGTCCGGCCAGAACACGCCTTCCAACCTGCGCGCTTCCGATCGCTTTCTCGAAAACGGCTCATTTATGCGCCTCCGCAATCTGACCGTCGGGTTTTCCATTCCAAAAGCATTACTAAATGCCGGCAACACAAAGGTGTTTTCAAGCTTTCGGGTCTACGCCACGGCCATGAACCTGCTTACTCTCACCCGTTACAAGGGATATGATCCGGAAGTCAGCGCGAGTGTGAATGACGCCAAGTCGTTCATTTTCACCAAAGGCGTTGATACCGGTCAATACCCGCAACCGCGTACTTTCCTTCTCGGGGTCCAGGTTGGGTTTTAAATTCTTAACATTCATTTTCATTGAGGCATCATGAAAAAACAGATAATTTCACTGGGAACGCTGGCCTGCCTGGCCATGGCCGGATGCGACAATTCACTGGACAATGTCGTAAACCAGGTGAGCTACAACGACGATACCTATTTCACTACACCAGCCACTATTTCGGAAGCCGTAACGGCCACTTATGGTCTGATGCTTTACAAGGGGCTGTATTCGAGGGACTTCTACTATCTCATGGATCTGACCGGCAATGAGGCCGAGGCAGATGCGCCGCTTTTGGGGGACGTGTTACAGCTGCACGATTACAGCTACGCTCCCAATCATGCGCAGATCAATGATCTCTGGTCTACTGCCTATAAAGTCACATTCAGGGCGAACCTGGTGATCGATAAGGCTGCGAAGGTGGTTCCCGCCAACGACGCCGATAAAGCGAAACTGACGCAGTACACATCCGAGGCTTACTTTTTAAAGGCCTATGCGGAGTTTCTGCTCGTAACACTTTGGGGAAGGGTGCCGATTCGCAAGGATTACAGTGAAAACAGCGAATTTTATTTGCCGCGAGCCAGCACGGAAGAGGTCTGGAAACAGGTGGAATCCGACCTGGCGAATGCCATTGCCGGATTGCCCGTCGCTTATGCGAACCCTGCTGCCGACCTGGGTAGGGCTACCAAGGGTGCAGCCATTGCTTTGCTGGGCAAATCCTATTTGTACCAGAAAAAATATGCCGAAGCAGCCGCCCAGTTCGAGTTGCTGACCAAAGCGCCTTACGCTTACGACCTTGTCCCGAACCTGGATGAGCTCTTTACCAAATCGCCGGTAAAAAATGCTGAAACGGTTTTCGATATTCCTCATAAGGCATGGGGCGGCTGGGCAGAAGGAAGCCCTTATTATATGTTCGGGTCGCAGGAAGGGTCGGGAAGCGGAAAAAATACATTGACCGGCCGTGCTATGGAATATGGGTGGAACGACTGGCGAAATGTATTTATCTCCGACGCCGCCGTTAATGCTTTCACTTACAAGGATGAAGCAGGTAAAACTTACGTGGACCCGAGAGCTAAAAACACGTTCTACGGCGATAAGGCGAGTGGGGGAGACGTCAACTATTGCGACAACTGCACAGGAGGCGCCAAACCTTACCCGTATGCGGAAAATGGAAACGGTTACCGGTGGCGGAAATATGAGCCTTACGAATACAAAGAGAAAGGAGAATTGCCTCAATCGGACATCAATTCGCAGGTTATCCGCTATGCCGATGTGCTGCTGATGCTGGCCGAAGCACAGGTGAATTCGGGTAAAATCGCCGAGGCCCTGCCGCTGATCAATAAGGTGCGTACGCGCTCCGCTGCATTTGCCTACACCACGCTCGGCAACAAGGATGAAGCGATGAAAAAGATCATGCTGGAACGCCAGCTTGAACTGTCCGGTGAGCAGGTGCGCTGGTTCGACCTGATCCGATGGGGTATCGCAAAGCAAACCCTGAACGCAGAAAAGAAAGCCAAATATCCTGCTTCCAGCCAATCTTTCTTTCAGGACAAACACGTTTTATTTCCCATTCCCCTGACCGAGAAAAATACCAATCCGCTCGTGGCCAAAGACATCAGTGACGATTGGAACTAAGTTAGTAAATTGTTTCCTGGCTATTTTAAAACAAAACCCGCAGAGACCTGCGGGTTTTGTTACGAATCAGGTGGCGCAGTTTTTGCCGACTTCTCATAGAAAAGCAGATGCCCTCAGTACAAGGGCATCTGCCAGTTATTATTTAATATGGACGAATTTGTGTGTGTGAACAGATCCGTCAGTGTGTGTGATGCGCAGAATATACACGCCCGCATCGAGTTTGCTTACATCAACCTTACCTGATAAGGCCGCTCCTGAGCTGTAAACCTGCAAACCTGCCAGGTTGTCGATCCGGATGGCTCTCACCTGCTTCCAGCTGGTAACTTTGAGCGTGAGCTCATTGCTAACCGGGTTAGGGTAGATGCTGCTTTCCAGCTTGCTTTCAAAGCGAACGTTTCTGATAGCGCTGAATGCAAACGTGCCATCGATATCGATCATTTTCAGGCGGAAGAGGTTATCGCCAACCTCCGGTTTGTGATCAACAAAAACGTAGGTCTTTCTCACCTTGCTTTCGCCCTGCGCCTGTACGCTGCCGATGGCCTTCCACGACTTGCCGTCAATGCTGCGTTGTACCTCGAAACGTTCCGAATTGGTTTCTTCGGAGGTTACCCAGTTCAATTCAGCAGTATTTTCACGCGCGGTCGCAGTGAAGGACACCAGCGTGACAGGAAGCGGTTTTTCCCAGCGGATCGTGTATGGTGCAGGCGGTGATTGCTCGCCGGCCTCATCCACGTAAGCATATTCAAACTTGATGCTGGTGTAACCCGTGCCTGTGAGCTTGATAGCCAGCGAGTCAGGATTGTAGTTCGGGATCACTTGTCCCGCCGTTACCAGCACACCGTTGTAATACAGCTCGCCATTGTCAGGAAGGGTTGTGATCACCACGGTGCGATCTCTGCCTGAACCATTCAATGTACCATCCTCGGGGTCGGTACCTGTCAGCTGAGCAGGCGTGGTCGTGCCTGTACCGGTGCTGGTATGCGTCCCGTTGAGCGGGATGATCGCATCGGTAGTCGGCTGATCGATCAGGTAATCCTTCGGATCTGCTACCGGCGGCTGCTGCACACCGAAGTTTGCATTGGTCACGTCGGTAGTGGTCACTGTGATGTTTGGCAATATACCATTCACCGTTCCGTCGCTTCCTGCATTGGTACCCAGGTGTTCACCGGTGTTATTCCAACCGGTAGGCAGGCTAGGTGTCGTCGAGCCAGCCGCTGTCTGATGCAATACCACGCTGTACGTACCTGGCACTACATTACCGAAGTCGTAAGAACCATTTGCATTGACAGGAACGGTCGCTACCGCATTTCCGGTGCTATCCACGAGCGTCACATACAATCCACTAGGAATAGCAATGGCCGAGGTGGTATTGACTGTACTGTCGGTCAATGCATTGGCGTCGTGGAAGACATTGCCGGAAAGACCAACTGCCGGTGCAGTGAATGGAGCCGTTACCGTGCTTTCATTACTTACCGCACCACCGTTATCTGTTACTACAAAAAGAACAGAGGCGGTCACAGCGCCGTCGATAGGGTCAATCAAAACAGAAAGACCTGTTACCGGAACCGTTAATGAGTCCGGCCATGCGGTTTGTCCTGTGCCCGGTGTTTCACCCGGAGCTACATAGGTAACACCATTGATGGTCACCGTTGTCACATTCTCTGGGAATTCAGTGAATGTAATGGTTTCGACTGTTCCGTCAGCGTCTGTAAAATCAAACTCGTCCGAAATATCGACCGTTACCACACCCCCCGGATTGGGTTGTGAAGGCACTGCTGCATTTGTCGTAACCGGTGGGACCTGTACCCCGAAATTGGCGTTGGTCACATCCGTTGTTGTCACTTCTATGCCCGTCAGCACACCATTGACCGTTCCGTCGTTACCGGCAGCGGTTCCCAGGTTTTCACCTGTGTTGAGCCAGCCCGATGGGAGCGAAGGC
>NZ_JBQENV010000004.1:0-519938 GCF_052044875.1 Dyadobacter sp. 22481 | reverse complement strand
GACATTGCTGCCCCTTCGCCTTGCATGTATTAAGCCTGCCGCTAGCGTTCATCCTGAGCCAGGATCAAACTCTCCATTGTAAATTTTGTTGCAGTCTGGTCTCCGAAGAAACCGACCAAATGTTTCTAACGAACCTATCTTCTTGCTCTCTTCATCATGTCAAAGAACTTTGCTCTGAATCTTCTCAGAACTAGTGGTACCGATCGTTTTCGTTACCGTTATTCCCGATTGGGAGTGCAAAAGTGCAGGGTTTATTTTTAACATGCAAGTGCCGATAGCGAAAAATTGTAAATAATCTTTTTCACTTTTCATCAACTGGTTGATAACCAGAAATTACCGATTCGTAATTTTTTCACAAATTTTTGAAGTACTCGATCACATGCATCTTCAAAAGCGCTTCCTGCTTCAAAACATCGCCCGGAGGCAGGGCGCGTTCCAGCTTGTAATGCGGCCAGCCATCCTGATCAATGTATTCAAGACTATAATAGGAAGACATGCTCAGCACGCTACATATACCTATATGCATAAGGTCTTGCTTCTGCTCCTTGGTGAACCGCTTCGCCCCCTGCCCCAATTCCTGCACACCTATCAGGAACAGGACGCCATTTAAATCGCCAGGGCGCTTGCCTAACAGTTCTTCCAGCTGCCCGAGCAGGTGTTCCCATTGTACTTCCAGCGGTTGATCTTCGATATTCATTGTACTCATTTGCTGTGTTCGCGTGCGGGCGGTGCCCTATATATATGATGAAATTCCAAATTGTTGCTATTTAACCAACAATGCACACCTTATGTTCTGATCGCGGAATAATATTTATAGGATCGCTCTGGCTTACAGCTCCAGAGATTCGGAATGCTTTTGACGGTTTTTCCTAACTTTGGCTTTTGCTATATATCATAAGTAATTGGAAAAGCATACAACTTTGAACCACAACGATTATCTCTCGACCTTGAATGAGCCCCAACGGGAGGCTGTGCTGCACGGAAATGGACCTTTGATGATCATTGCGGGTGCGGGTTCGGGAAAAACCAGGGTACTTACCTATCGGATTGCGCGGCTGATCGAGACCGGTGTTGATCCGTTCCGCATATTGTCCCTCACATTTACCAATAAGGCTTCGGGTGAAATGCGCAGCCGGATCGAAGGCGCAGTCGGTACAGAGGCGCGGAACATCTGGATGGGTACCTTCCACTCCGTTTTTGCCAAAATACTCCGCATCGAGGCCCGGTATCTGGGCTACACCAGCGATTTCTCTATATATGATACCGACGATTCGAAATCATTATTAAGAAGTATCATTAAAGAATATAACCTCGACGACAAGGTTTACAAGGCCAATGTGGTTTTCAACCGGATCTCCGGGGCGAAGAACCGGCTTATTTCGGCGGACGACTACATTAATAATGCGGTGATCCAGGCCGACGACGATGCGGCGAAAATGAAGGAGATCGGCAGGCTGTACAAAACATATGTGACGCGCTGCTTCCAGGCCAATGCGATGGATTTCGACGATCTGCTTTTCAATACCAACGTCCTTTTCCGCGATTTTCCCGACGTGTTATATAAGTATCAGCACAAGTTCCAGCACGTGATGGTCGATGAGTTTCAGGATACGAACGTTTCCCAGTACCTCATTACCAGAAAGTTGTCGGCGGTGCACCGCAATATCGTAGTTGTGGGTGACGATGCACAGAGTATTTACGCATTCCGTGGCGCGAACATCGAGAACATTCTCAATTTTGAAAAGGACTTCCCGGATGTGCGGGTGATCAAGCTGGAACAGAACTACCGTTCGACAAGTACGATCGTCAATGCGGCCAATTCGGTGATCGCACGGAACAAGTCGCAGCTCGAAAAGACGACATTTACTTCCAATGAAGAAGGTTCGCTGATCGACGTAATCAAGGCTGGCTCGGATAATGAAGAGGGCCGGTTGATAGCGACTGCGATTTTTGAAGAAAAAATGCAGAAGTCGCTGCGGAATGAAAACTTCGCGATCCTTTATCGTACCAATGCGCAATCCCGCTCATTTGAAGAAGCGCTCCGGAAGCTAGGCATTAAGTACCGCATTGTAGGCGGTCAGTCTTTTTATCAAAGGAAAGAAATCAAGGATTTGCTGGCTTACCTGCGGTTTACAGTGAACCAGCGGGACGAAGAAGCTTTCAAACGGATCATTAATTTACCCAAAAGAGGGATTGGCGACACCACGGTGGCCAAAATTGCTGTAACCGCGTCTGAAAATAATGTGGCGATCTGGGATGTGGTGGCTAATATCAACCAATTTGGTACAGGGCGTACCATCGCCCCTATCGAAGGATTTGGAACGCTGATCAAGAGTTTCAAGATTTTGGTAGAAGAAGGAAAGGACGCCTATGAAATTTCTTCACACATTGCCAAAGCATCCGGAATCCTGCGCGAATTATATGAAGACAAGACGGTGGAAGGCCTTTCGCGCTACGAAAACGTCCAGGAATTGCTGAATGGTATCAAGGAATTTGTTGATAGCGACGAGAGTGAGGACAAAACGCTGAGCGCGTTCCTTCAATCGGTTTCGCTATTGACGAATGCCGATGAACCGGACGATAACAATGATCACGACCGCGTGACGATGATGACCATTCACTCTGCTAAGGGGCTGGAATTCAGGAATGTATTTATTGTAGGGTTGGAAGAAGACCTTTTTCCGAGCCAGATGATGCTGGAAAGCCGGCAAGATTTGGAAGAAGAAAGAAGGCTTTTCTATGTGGCGATCACGCGTGCGGAAAAGAAGTTGTCATTCTCTTATGCCGAAAGCCGCTACCAATGGGGCCGCCTCAAAATGTGCGAACCGAGCCGGTTCCTGCTGGAAGTCGACCAGCGCTTTTTGAATGTGAACAGAATGGTGCAAAGCGCCCTGGAACGTGATACTACGCCTCCTGTGACGACGTTCGCGCGTAATCTGGTACAACGCAAAACCGAAGCCAGACCGGTTGCGACGGCTGCTACGAGCCATGTTCCGTCAACCGATTTCGTGCCGACAGACACATTCGACCTCGCGGAAGGCGACAAGGTGGAGCATTTGAAATTCGGTTTCGGGGTGGTGACCAAAATGGACGTCAATGGTACCGATAGGAAAGCAACCGTCAAGTTTGACCTGGTGGGTGAAAAAACACTGCTCCTCAGTTTCGCCAAGTTGCGTGTGCTGAAATAAATGCGGGACAAATTGATGAAGTTGTTAAAATTCCAAGCTTTTTTGTAATAAATCTTACCCTAAACTTCACTGATCAAAACCATACATTATGTTTATTGAAAACGATATTCAACAAATAAAGGAGAGAGGAAGCGATTTAAGCGTCGTGGAAGAGCAAGTCCGCTATTTTGAAAAGGGCTTTCCGTTTTTGCAATTGTCGAAGGCCGCCACGGTGGGCGACGGCATTATCAGGCTTACGGACGAAGAGATCGCACAGGTTGTCAGTGAGTTCGATAAAAGTGCCGCCGATGGTGAAATTGCACTTTTGAAATTTGTACCGGCTTCGGGCGCGGCTACGCGAATGTTCAAATCGCTTTTCAGCTATTTACAGGAAGATAAGAAGGATAAATCAGTAGACGAGTTCTTCGCAAAACTGAAAGATTTCGCATTTTATGAAGATCTGAATACTTCTCTGGCGGCGGATGGTCATGAAATAGAATCGGCCGACGAAAAGACGATAGCTTCTTATTTCCTGACAGCCAAAGGATTAGGTTACGGAGAGCTGCCCAAAGGACTTTTGAAATTCCACAATTATGCAGAACGCTCGCGTACGCCGTTGGAAGAGCACCTGGTAGAGGGTGCCAAATATGCGAATGCAGGCAGCAATGTGCAGATACATTTTACAGTATCACCGGAGCACCGCGATAAGTTTGAAAAACTGGTAGTGGAAGTGGTTCCAAGCTACCAAACGCAATATGGCGTTCGCTATATCGTCTCTTTCTCCGAGCAAAAGAGCTCGACTGACACCATTGCGGTGAATCTCGATAACACGCCTTTCCGCGAGAAGGACGATTCGTTATTGTTCCGCCCGGCCGGCCACGGCGCATTGCTCGAAAACCTCGGGCAGCTGGATGCAGACATCATTTTTATCAAAAACATCGATAATGTCGTCCCAGACCGAATTAAAGGGGACACGATCACCTACAAAAAGGCACTCGCAGGCATTGTATTGAGATATCAAAAGCGCGTTTTCGCTTACCTCGATAAACTCGCATCAAATTCCGACGCTGCATTGCTGGAAGAACTCGACGGGTTTTTCCGCAATGAGCTTTGTGTGATCCCGCCAGCCGGTTTTGAATCGTGGAGTGACGAAAAGAAGAAAGAATATTTTGTAGGAAAACTGGATCGCCCCTTGCGGGCATGCGGGATGGTGAAAAACCAGGGCGAGCCGGGCGGTGGACCTTTCTGGGCAGAGAATGCCGATGGGTCATCGTCGTTGCAAATCGTGGAATCGGCGCAGGTGGACGTCGACAATGCGGATCAGAATAGCATTTTCAAGAATTCGACCCACTTCAATCCGGTCGATCTGGTATGTGCGGTGAAGAACAAAAAAGGTGAATTATACGACCTGAAAAGATTCCGTGACCCGCTAACTGGTTTTATCACAGGTAAATCCAAAGACGGCAAGGAGCTGAAAGCGCAAGAGTTACCAGGGTTATGGAATGGCTCGATGGCCGACTGGAACACGCTTTTCGTGGAAGTACCGCTGATCACCTTCAATCCTGTGAAGACGGTAAATGACCTGCTCCGCGAGCAGCACCAATAGGTTGAAATACAAACCAAATAAAAAATGGTCGGAAGTAATTCCGACCATTTTTTATTTCAAATGACTTTATCAAATCAAGGTATCGGTAATACTTTGCTTTCTTTGAAAGTTGACAGGATTACCATTGTTTGCGTGCTGGCAACCTCTTCGATCTCGTTGATTTTTTCCAGCATCAGCTTCTGGTAAGTGCTGATATCTTTGGAAATAACCCGTAAAAGAAAATCTCCTGTTCCTGTAATATGGTGGCACTCAATGACTTCCGGTATTGCGTGAATTTTCTCAACAAATGATTCCGTAACAGCCTTGCGGTGCCCTACCAGCGAAATCTGAACAAAAGTGCTTACGCCCAATCCTACCTTTTCAGGTTCCAGCTGCGCGTGGTAGCTTTTAATAATACCCGATTGTTCGAGTTTCTTTACACGTTCCAACGTTGGTGCGGGAGAAAGCCCTATTTCTTTGGATAATTGAGCGTTGGTTATTTTCGCGTTCGTTTGTAAAATCTCCAGTACTTTGCGGTCTATCTGATCTAACTTAATAATGGCCGACATGTCTCTATGACTAAGGTTTATATGACGTGCCCATTTAATGGACGCCGCAAAACTAATTAGTTTCCCGAAGATTCTTGTAATATTATACTGAAATTTTGTCTAAAAGTAGAATTATCGTGGGTAAAATATGATTTTAGTATTGAAATATTAGGCCATACTAAATGTAACCCGTTGTGGCGGTCCGGGTTACACGGCGTAAGTTTCTATTTTTTCGAGGAAATCCTGGTAAGTCCGGGTAATACCCTCTTCAAGGTCGATAGTGTGCTTCCAGCCCAATGCGTGCAGCTTGCTGACATCCATCAGTTTTCGTGGTGTACCGTCTGGTTTATCGGTATTCCATTTGATTTCGCCTTCGAACCCCACCACTTTCCGGATCATCTCAGCCAGGTGTTTGATGGTCACGTCGGAGCCAACGCCGACATTCAGGAAGCCCGCTTCGTTGTAATTTTGCATTAAGAAATAGCAAGCGGCAGCGAGGTCGTCGGCATGCAGAAACTCTCGTAACGGCGATCCCGTACCCCAGAGCTCTACAAACGGCTTTCCCTCCTCTTTTGCCTCGTGAAACTTGCGGATCATCGCCGGGAGAACGTGCGAATTATTCAGGTCATAATTATCATTCGGTCCGTACAAGTTGGTGGGCATGACCGAAATGAAATTGCTGCCATATTGCGAGCGGTAAGCTTCGCACATCTTAATACCTGCGATTTTCGCGATTGCGTAAGGTTCGTTAGTCGGTTCGAGCAGGCCGGTGAGCAGCGAATCTTCCCGCAAGGGCTGCGGGGCAAGTTTGGGATAAATACAGCTCGACCCGAGGAACATTAGTTTCTTAGCGTCGGTACGGTAGGCACTGTCGATGACATTGTTCTGGATCAACAGGTTGTCGTTCAGGAACTCGGCGCGGTAAATATTGTTTGCCATAATGCCGCCGACTTTGGCAGCGGCAAGAAAAATATACTCGGGACGTTCTGCGTCAAAAAAAGCCCGAACTTCCGCCTGATTGCGAAGGTCGAGCTCAGAAGAGGTTCTGGTGACGATATTATTAAATCCCTCACTTTCCAATTTTCTGAGAATAGCAGATCCAACCATTCCCCTGTGCCCGGCAATATAAATTTTAGCGCTTTTTTCCACGGTGTTTTTTTAAATTTGTCTTGGAAATCAATATAGAAAAAACCAATTCGTTACAAAAGTAACAATCTTGCCCTGAAGAAAAATCCTACATACATGCAAAGAGTAGCACTGGCCTGTGGCTTTTTTTCGATCTGTTTATCGGTTTCCGTCTCTGCTCAGAGTGGTCAGAAAGGCGCGTCGACCCCCTCGTGGCTACCCAAAGAGCAGGTGAAAAAGGATACCGCAACGCGTTCCAACGATCTGAAATCATTCGTTTCGGGCCTGGATCCGGTGGTTGGCGCTTCGGTGCCCGGTGGCAAAGGTAAATCGACTAACCTATCCACATTATTCGGAGAAACAATTCCCGACCTTGGCCTTCGCGTAAAAGAGTACAAAAGCCAGAAGAAAGACCGGAAGGCACGGAAGGAAAAGGCACGACTTGCCAAAGTACAATATGAAGGCATTCCAATGCAGAGTATGTCGGTCAAATATGGCAGCGGCGACCGGGCAACGACGGAGAATTTCCACGTTTTGAAAGAATATAAGCCCATCGATCAGTATGCCCGTGCGACCGAAACGCGCTGGTACGATAAGAAATCGAGGAAATTAAGTTCCTCTGTCGTGAAGGACAAAGACCAGTCGTTGCCATTGCACGGCTCGTACAAAAAATATAGCGGAGAAAACCTCATCGAGGAAGGGTTCTATTATATGGGGGTGAAGGACGGCCGTTGGGTGAAGTATGACACCAAATACAACCTCATTGACAAGGCGATTTGGAACCGCGGATTCCCGGCGGAATCGCGTGTTACCTATTATGATTCCGCGCACACCCAAGTGAAGGAAGTAATACCTGTCGCATTTGGCGAAGTGGAGGGCGAATATCTGCAATTTTATAAAGAAGGCCAGCTGGCTGTCGGTGGTAAATACGATTCCGGCAAGAAAGTAGGCCGCTGGGTTGAGTATTACCAGTTCCGTCGTCAGCGCAAGAAAGAAATCCAATACCCGAAAACGGCCTGGGACGACGAATTCGAGCCATTTATTCTACGGGAATGGGATGATAAAGGCAAGCTCCTTTACGATTATACCAAAGATCCCCGAGCCTCCGCTGAAGAGGAGGAAACTGAAAATTAGGCGGTGTATGGTTGAAAATCACGCCTCACCTGCTTAATTAGCACGCATGTTTTCATCTTTACTCCGTTTCGTCAGAGAAAAAAGCTGGCTTGCATGGGTGCTGTGCCTGGTACCCGTTCTGATCTATATTTGGGTATTCAAAGTCATCGCATTGAATGTTAATTATGTAGCGTTTGACGATATCCTTATCCTTGGCATTATCCCCGAATTTTCAAAAGCCGATCTGGCGGGCAAATGGAAGCTCCTGACGACCCTTTTTCCTGAACACCGGCTGGTATTTTCCCGCTCGGTGATTCTGCTGCTCGAAAGCACATTCGGTACGGTCAATTTAGTATGGCCGATGATTATTGCAAACATTTGTTGGGCGCTTTGCGCGGTGGTTTTCTACCGCGCCTACCGGCATTTGCGACTTTCCGTCTGGTATTTTGTGCCGGTAATGTGGTTATGGTTTAATATCCAGTCATTTGAAAATATCTTCTGGGGCGTAAGTTCTCTTTGCAACTTTGGGGTGATCCTTTTTGTGCTTTGCGCGCTGTATTTTGCAGTTTATAAACCCGGAAAACCAGCTATTTCGTTGCTTTTTGCCGTCGCGGCAACATTTACCTACGGCAATGGACTGATGGTATTCCCGGTAATCGGGCTGTTGTTTCTGCTGGGAGGTTATCGGAAGCAGTTCTTCATTACGGTAGCGACAATGCTAGCCGTAGCGATCATCTACTTCATTGATTTTACGCCCATTACCCAAAATCTGGACATCACCAATCCGCAGCAGTTGAAAGAAGGCTTCTTCGGTTTCTTTGGTTTTATCGGCTCATGGGCGACGCTTACGGCTTATAGCACGCCGACGCCGGGGCTGTATGTGGCCGTAGCAATGGGAATGCTAATGATTGCCACGCTGCTCGTTTTATACTGGAAGCAATATATCCCGCTCTGGAATTCGATCTGGTTGAAGGGGCGCTATACCAACCAAACCGCCCTGTTTGCACTTGCAATAGGCATATTTACGGGCATCACCGCGCTCGCGCTCACATACAAGCGCATCCCGACCGATACTTTTGAAGGCATGTTCAAAGGGCGTTACCGGATGTACTCTACGCTTTGGTGTATCGCGCTGTATTTCGGTTTTCTGGCTATTGTCCAAGATGCTGCGCGTCGACGGTTGGCTCCCGGAATACTCCTTGCCACTATTACAATGAACCTTGTTCTCTTGCACGGCAACTTCGCCGAGGCCGTCAACAACAGGCGGGCGGCCATTGCGCAGGAGTTCAATGCCCGTTACAATTCCGACTGGCTTGGTATTCGCATGTTTTCAATGGATCAGCAGCATTACGAAAAGGTCCGCTCCTATTACCGTTCGGACGACCCATTGGCTGAGAGCTGGGATCCGCGGGCTGATTCGGTTTCTTGCGATAGCGTTTATCCGCCGGACAGAATCGGGTTGTTGGGAGACCATATTGTGATAAGCTTTCATCAGGAATTTTTCAAACCGGAAAAGGACTATTCCGACGGCGCTTATGTGATTTTGAAATCGACGGGGCATGTATACGCATCGCAGCCGAACCAGGCGGCTGTACCATTGAAAACGACTTTAAGACGCGGAATGTATTTCAGCAAAGGGCTGAATGCGAGTTTTCATTCCGCCAATGTCGAGCCTGGGACTTATGATATTTACCTTCTGGTTCGCAAAAACGGGCGCAATACCATTTACTGTACCGGCAAAACCTGGGAAGAAAAGAAGTAATCAGTATTTGTTTCGGACGCCCGTCAGAATGCGCTCCACTTCCTTTCGGACATCGGCCGTAGGTTTGGTGAAATTGTTATTCATAAAGCTGAACGCCAGTACTTTCCCTCTTTTTGTAATCAAATAGCCGCTCAAATTGTATACGTTGCTTAAACTGCCAGTTTTCGCAAAAATAAATGGCTGCTCACTCTTGAAAAGGTTTTTCAGGGTCCCGCTTTTCCCTCCTGCCGGCAATATCTTAAACAGCCTTTCCTGCGGCACTTTTGCATAAATTTTTTGTAACAATGCGACGATCGTTCTCGGGGTGAAGAGGTTGTAGCGGCTCAGGCCCGAGCCGTCTTTCCAAATTGGCTTATCAGGTAAATCGGCCAAATGATGCTCTATGGCGTGCGCAATGGCCTTTTCGGAGCTCAACGGAAGTTTGTTGGCCGTAGCATAGAGAAGCACCAGCTGTTCAGCCAGCATATTGTCGCTCACCTGCATCATGCGTGTGTAAAGCGAGTCGGACGGAATACTGTTCACGGTCTGCAAATCAATTTCGAGGGGGATATTGATTAGCTTGATCTCCTTTTTTAGGGTATCGCTCAGCAACTGCAATGTGAGCAGGTCGGTCATGTGAACCGGAATGTCCTTCGTAATACCTTGTGAATCTGCCAGTTTGGGATAATGAAAAACATTCTGT
Source organism: Dyadobacter sp. 22481 (assembly GCF_052044875.1). NCBI lineage: Bacteria > Pseudomonadati > Bacteroidota > Cytophagia > Cytophagales > Spirosomataceae > Dyadobacter > Dyadobacter sp. 22481. The sequence goes on along the minus strand of NZ_JBQENV010000004.1, from coordinate 509,956 downwards.
AATTCCTCTCTTTCAATCCCGGAAACTGTGGTATCCTGCACCATCGATTTTTGCCAGAAACGCGGATTAGCCTGGTATTGCCCCGCCGGCGAACCCTTGAAACGCGCAATATTGCCATAAATAGGCATGGCGGTCACTTCCGCCTGGTAGTAATCATTGTAATCGCTCCACGCCCAACCCGGACCGAAACGTTTGTTTTCGAAATGGTAAGGCGTGAAAAATATCTGGTCTTTACGGTTTTTCAGGAAGTCGAAAACCTTGCTGTGTGGCAAATCGGAATGCAATAACGAAGGGTCGCCCGTACCGCGGATGATCAGCAATTCGCCCCATTCGAGGTATTCGAGGCCGGGGATCGAATCGCCAAGAGCGGACAGGCCTGCATAAAAGCTGAATAGTTTGGTATTTGATGCCGGTATGAAGTACTTGTCGCCCTGGTAGGATGCCAGCACTTTCTTTTCATTGATTTTCGCGATGGAAACGCCTGTATGTTGTTGGCTAAGGACCGCCGAACGGTCAATTTCGCGTTTCAGATAATGGGAAGCCGAACAGCCGGATAATGCAATGATACTAATGAAGAAAAGCAGCGTGCGCATGGAAACGGTTTATAATGAACTTTAAACAAAGATAATATTTTCACTGTATTGGCAAACCGCACTGAAAGCTGTCGCCGTGAATTTTGTAATGTACAGTTTCTGAGGGCTAATGGTGACCCTGCGCTGCGCTTCGGATGACCAGGAAGTAGCCTCCGTTGAGTGCCACCAGACTATCGTGCGTCGAATCGAACTGTGGCAAGCACGTCGAATCTCCCAGGACGTAGTGCACGGAATCGATTTGTGTGGTTAGAGATAAACGGTGGTAGCGCTGTAAATTGGCATGAATATCGGCGCGCTGGAATAAATCATGACAAACCCCGATGGTGGATGCTGACGGTACCAGTGTACGTAGCTGTTTTGCATTGGCGGAGTAGATATCAGGCTGGATAGTGGTCAGTTTCTGGAAAGTTGCTCCCCAGCAAGCGAGCGTTGCAATGCTTAATCCAATGATCGTGAGCTGTTTTTTCCATGCCATTAGCAGAGCAAAGCGTTGTACCAGCAGGAAGGCAAAGAATAATGCGACAAATGGCAGCGCGGGTAGCAGATAATGGGGATATTGTTTGATACTCACCAGCATAGGAATGATGCCAGACGCTGCAACAAGCAATGTCAGCACCGTATTTTCGGAGATCATCTTTGACGGGGAGATTTTCCATTTTAAACCGAAGGATAATCCGTGCAGGGCAGCGCACGCGATAAAATGCGGATACAGGCTTCGCAGAAGTTCCGGCACGAGCGTGAGGTGGGCGATCCAACCTGTTCCCGCTTTTTCGCGTTTTTGCAATAATGCTTGCATGACCTGGCCATAAAAATAATTAGTCATGAATTTGCGTGCAGGTGTGTAAGCGAGGATGCCCGCAATGCTTAATATGATGATAACCAGCATGATGATCGTAGGCCTGAATGCATTTGAAAATCTGGCTGAATGCGCTGAAATGGCGTAAATCCCCGAAAAGGCCAGCGGGTAAAGCCCTACGGGACCTTTTGTTAAAAACGCCAGTACAAGGCAAACGCCTGCTAATAGCGGCCACACAACGGTGCTTTTGCGGTCAATTTCCTTCTTTAAATAAATCAATTGAAAATAGCAGGAGGCCAGGCAAAACAACCCCATGGTACTGTCGAGGAAGTTGTTCGGAATGCTGTAATAGACAATTGCGATGCCGTACCAGCACAAAACCGGCAACCAGCCGAACGTGCGAAATTCGCTGCCGGGGCCGACCAATTTTTGCCAGATCTTAGTGATGAGGATGATGTAGCCAATCAGGACCAGCAGATTATAGCCATTCTCAACCGCCGGCGTGTCGCCGAAAACGCTGAAAAGCAATGACTGCAACCCGAATTGCAATGGCGGGTGGCCGGAAAAATAATCGCCATTATCATAAGGCAGCCAGAATGAATGTGCAAAGAACGGCCGCCAGAACGAGCCAATTCCTTGTGCCATGTTGCGGGCAATGGCTGCATAGGTGACGCCATCCATAAACATCGTGTCGTCGATCGAACGCGGCAGAAATGTGATCAGAATGAAGCTAAGGGTAAAAAGCCAGGGCAGCCACCATGGGTGATATTCCCTTTTGCCAAAACTTGAAATCATGATGCGGAGTGAAATTTGACGGTTAAATAACGAGTTTTCTACTTTCGATAACGCCCCTAATGCAATTACTTTGTGAAAATCCGATCACCACACCGAGTTCTGATGACTGATATCCGGTCTGTTCTGAAACAATATTGGGGCTACGACGCTTTCAGGCCGTTCCAGGAAGATGCCATTAAGGCGGTCCTGAATGGAATGGATACGCTGGTACTGCTTCCGACAGGCGGAGGGAAGTCCATCTGTTTCCAGGTGCCCGTAATGGCTTCCGAGGGCGTTTGCATTGTGGTGACACCGCTCATCGCGTTGATGAAGGACCAGGTGGAGCAACTCAAACGCAGGCAAATTCCCGCAGCGGCGATCCACTCCGGGATGAGCAAGACGGAGATCGATATTACGTTGGATAACTGCATTCATGGTAATACGAAGTTTCTCTATGTCTCGCCCGAGCGCCTCCGGACAGACATTATGATCGTGCGCGCCAAGCTGATGAACGTGTGCCTGCTCGCCATCGACGAGGCGCATTGTATCTCGGCCTGGGGTTATGATTTCCGGCCTTCCTACCTGCTTATCGCGGAATTCAGAAAGCTTTTGCCCAAAGTGCCGGTCATGGCGCTCACCGCGACGGCTACCGAGGAAGTAAGGGCGGATATTCTCGACAAGCTCGAAATGCGCAATGCGAGGGTATTCAAACAGTCTTTCGCGCGGGCGAACCTCTCCTATTCGGCATTCGCGGAAGAAAGCAAAGAGCGAAAATTATTACAGATTTTGCGTAATGTGTCGGGAACGGCTATTGTATACGTTCGTACCAGAAAGCGCACAAAAGACCTGGCCGACTGGTTGAACCGACAAGGTATTTCTGCCACGAGCTACCATGCCGGCCTGCTTTTTAAAGACCGCTCCGACCGGCAAACTGCCTGGATCCAGAACCGCGTCCGGACGGTCGTGGCGACGAATGCATTCGGAATGGGAATCGACAAGCCGGATGTGCGCGCGGTGATCCATTTCGACCTCCCGGATAACCTCGAAGCCTATTATCAGGAGGCAGGACGCGCCGGAAGGGATGAGAAGAAGGCCTACGCAGTCGCGCTTTTCAATAAAATCGACCTGGAAGAGCTCACAGACAGTATCGAGCGGAAATATCCGCCCATAGAAATGCTTCGTCGGGTGTACCAGGCTTTGGCCAACTATTACAAAATAGCGGTCGGTGCGGGTGAATTATCGGGATATGATTTTGATATACAGGAATTCGCGGGAATATTCGGCTTGCCGGTCAATGAAACGCATTATGCATTAAAATTGCTTGAAGAAGAGGGTTTTGTTCAGCTGAGCGAGAATTTCAGCGATGCTTCGAAAATCCATTTTCTCGTCGACAACCGACAATTGTACGACTTCCAGATACGCTACCAGGAGCTGGATTCGTTTATCAAACTACTCCTGAGAATGTACGGCGGGGAGCTTTTTACGGAGTATGTACGCATTTCAGAAACAGAACTTGCACAGATCCATTTTGCTACCGTTCCCGAGATTCTGAGGAAGCTGAGATTCCTGGCCGAACGCGATGTTATCGACTACGAGCCCAGAAAAGACAAACCGCAGCTTACATTCCTGACACCGCGCTATGACTCCTCTTTACTGCCACTGAATGTTTTTGAAATACAAAAAAGAAAGGACCGCGACCTTGGAAAGGCCCAGGCGGTAATCCGTTACGCGTCGCATACCCGAATCTGCCGGACCTTGCTTTTGCTTGAATATTTTCATGAATTCGATGCGCAGGAATGTGGTGTATGCGACATATGTATTCAAAACAAAAAGAATGAAACGATCCCGGACGCCGGCCTGGCCCTGCAAATCACCGATTTTTTGACCCGTGAGGGTCCGATGTTGCCTGCGGACCTCAGTCGTGCATTCGAGTACCTGCCAGGCGACGAGTTTCTGAAAACATTACAAGAACTAATCCAGGAGGAATCAATCCATTACAACGAACAAGGAATGTTGACCCCGACTAACAAAACTCAACTTTGAAAACCTCATTACTTACCACAGCACTATTCGTCCTGACGACCCTTCAATGCGTTGTCGCCCAGCAGATTCCCGGTATGCAATTCAGTAACTACGGCGGCTTGTACCGGGCCAGCTACAATCCGTCGGTGCTCGGCGGGCCGCGTCATAAGTTTCAGATTAATGTCCTCACACTCGGCGGAAGTATCAAATACCGCTACTTCCGCTTTATCGGGGAAAATTCGTTTTTATACCCCGTCCTCGCGCCGCATTCCACGAAAGAGCTTTATGGCCGCTCGCGTACCATGGGCTCGCTGACTTACAAAGACCCCATATTTCTGACAGGCGAAATTCGCTGGCCATCGGCTTCTTTTGCCTTGGGGAAGTACCACGGCGTAGCGGTGCAGCTGCGTACGCGTGGGTTTGTGCTCGGACGAAACATTCCCGCCGCGATCGATAATTTGTATATGAAAAGGCTGGATACCGGCAGTACGCCACCACTTGCCAACGAGGCCTGGGGCGATTTCAGTCTTGTACAGCAGAGCTTTTCGGATCTGAGCTTTTCCTACGGAGCGCAATTACTCGATATCGAGGGCCATAAATTCCGTGTTGGCGTTACTGTAAAGCGGGTTTTCGGGGCGCGGGTAGCTTATTTAAAGGGGAATGCCGATCGTTACAGCATTAACCCGGTCAAAGCCAGCGATCCGGAAATCAGTCAGCTGGAAATCGATAACCTTACCTATGAAAGCGGTTATAGCACGCCGAATCGCAAAATGGGTCTTGGTAATTTATTCGATTCCGGTAAGTATGGTTCGGGTTGGGGTTATGACCTGGGCTTTTCTTACGAAATCGGCTCGGTTTGGAAAGGCCGCAAGGAAGTTTACAACGACAGTCCTGACTACCTGTTGCGTCTGGCGGGTTCATTGACCGACGTTGGTTCTGTCAAATACAATACATCGGATTCGAGGGTGGTGCGCGGAACGCATCATGACGTGGTGGTAGGTCAAAAAGAGCTTGAAACGATCAGCGACCGCGGGCCGGAGGGATTTATGAGTCTATTCCCCGGTGATTCCAGCGCTGCATTTGCCCAAAAAGCGAAATTACCTCAGGCTCTCAACCTGGAAGCTGACTTGCAGGTTTTCCACGGATTTTTTCTGAATCTTTCGCATACCAGCCGTTTGAAAAGCAGTGGTACTAACTCATTAGATATGTATGTGCCTAATACTTTTATCATTACGCCGCGCTTTGAGGATGAGGATTCGGGCCTATCGTTCCCGATCTCGTTCATTCAGGGAAATAACCGGCCGTCGATCGGCCTTGCAGGGCATTTTGGTCCGGTATTCCTCGGTTTCAGCAATGTAAACGGTCTCATGAAAAGCGGTGGCGCACGTGGAAGCATGATGTACATCGGTTTCACGGCGTGGAAAGCATCTCGAAAAAAAGACAAGGATTGATATGAAAACATCGTCTGCCCTACTCCTTTTTGCAGTTTTCTTCCCATTGATGCTGCAAGGGCAGCACGATCAACACGCCAATCAAGCCGTGGTGGGTGATGTGGAGCCACAGCCTTTGCTGGCGCAGGCCATGCGTTTGCAGGAAGCGCTTTCTTTTTCGGGCAATGCATTGCAGGCGGCCGACGCTGTGAAGCTGAAAGCGCTGGAACGCGGGCCACTGTCGAAGGAAACGGCTGTGCAAATTCAGTCGATTCTCGACCCTTATTGCCTGAATGTGGTGCATATCAACCCGGAAGGGAGGGTAAAAGTGGACCGTGGGGCGGCAAAAGCAGTACTGGTCCAGGGTGGTTGGACGGCGTTTCTGGTTAAAATCCACAATGAGGCAGGTATCACCGCCAAATTTGAAGCGACAAGCCCAAATGCGTTAAAACCCTATCACTCTCCTTCCTTCGAACACCGGGTCAAAAAAGAGCACGAGCTTACCGAAGGGCAGGTTGCAAACCGGTTTCTGGATATTCAGATTTATGCAGGAAGGCCATTACAGGCGAACTTGTCGGGTCTGAAACTCGAATATGCGGTGGTTCAGGTCTATTGCAAAGATGCGGGCAAGCGGGAAGCTGAGATCGCTTACAACGTTGGTCAGGGCTCGCAGGATATTGGTTTCAGGAATTCCACTTCTATTTTATTTGATGTAAAACCTGCGGTTAAGGTCAATTTTGACGTAAGAGACGACGATGGGACCGCCACTATGGCGTCTTTCCTCATTACCGACGGCCAGGAGCACGCTTCCGGCAAATTCAAAGGCATTTACCCGTTGCCATCGCGCCGCGTCGCGGCATTCGACGAATACCCCGATTTCTTTTTCCAGCCACAGATCTACCGCAAAAGCGGCGAACATGTGACATTGCCGCCGGGCAAATATAAGATCACTTACACCCGCGGACCCGAATACATTCCGCAAACGAAAGAAATCACTGTTCCCGAAGGAAAAGAATCGATAAACATCTCATTCCAGCTGAAAAGGTGGATACAACTTGCAAAGCTCGGCTGGTTCAGTGCCGATCACCACATTCACGCGGCGGGTTGCAGCCATTATGATAGTCCTACCGAAGGCGTTGATCCGAAAGAGATGTTCAGGCAGGTCCTGGGTGAGGATTTGAATATGGCGGCCAATTTGGCCTGGGGACCGAGCTGGTACCACCAGAAAACATTTTTTACCGCAAAAGATCACCCACTGTCAGGTAAGAAAACGGTCATGCGCAATGATGTCGAGGTTTCGGGCTTTCCGTCGTCGCATGCGGGGCACATTGTTTTGTTGAGGATTAAGGAAGACGATTACCCTGGTACCACCACCATTGAACAATGGCCCAGCTGGACGGCTCCCGTGCTTTCCTGGGCCAAATCTCAGGGCGGTGTGGTGGGTTATGCACATTCTGGCTGGGGTTTGGAGCCAATGGAGGCTACGAATAAGCTACCGAATTACATTACCCCGAAAATGGACGGTATCGGAGCCAACGAGTATGTGGTAACAGTCACCGACGGCCTGGTCGATTTTTTCAGCGCTGGCGACACGCCCGCGCCCTGGGAGCTCAATATGTATTACCACACGCTCAATTGCGGTTTCAAGACGAGGCTAAGCGGCGAAACGGACTTCCCTTGCATTACCGACGCGCGCGTGGGCCAGGCGCGGAGCTATTTTAAACCCCAGAACGCCATGGATTATGATGGCTACGTGGACGCTATCCGGCTCGGCCGAAGCTATGTATCCGACGGGAAATCGCACATTATGGATTTCAAGGTAAACGGTGTGGAGGCAGGAACGGGCGAAAGTGAAGTTGTTCTGAAATCAGCGGGTGATGTAAAAGTGACGGCAAAACTGGCCGCTTACCTGCCGGAAAAGCAGGATAGTGTCGGCGGGAAAATTGCAAAAGCACCTATTACTGACAAGCCTTATTGGGATATCGAACGGTCAAGGGTCAAACAATCCCGGACGGTGCGTGCGGAGCTGATTTTCAACGGCGTGCCGGTGGATACCGTAACGATACAGGCAGACGGGAAGTTGAATGACATAGATTTTTCAACCAAAATTACCAGATCGGGCTGGCTGGCGGTACGCATTTATCCCAGTTCGCATTCGAACCCGGTATTTGTAAAAATCAATAATCGGCCGATCGCCGAAAAGCAAAGTGCAGAATGGTGCCTTGCGGCTTTGGAACAATGCTGGAAAATGAAAGGGCCGAATATCCGTGCCGAGGAACGAAACGCGGCCGCTGCGGCTTATGAAAAAGCGCGGAAAGTATATCGTGAGCTGATAGCCGCGGCAGGTAGGTAGGCTTATTCAGGTGTGGTTTCGGCCTTTTTGGCGCGGAAGAGCCCTCCCATCCGGCTGAACATCCGTTTTTCAAACTCCCAGAAGAATGTGAATTTGCCCCAAATCCAACCCCAGGCAAGCAAAATAACCTGGTATAACGGCAGGATGATGAGGATATTGACGCCCCACCGGAGCCAGGCAGGTGAGTCGCCGGTCAGGCCGATTAATTCGAAAAGCCATCGTTTGACATAAAGGACCGAAAAACCGGTACAGGCAAAAACGACCAGAATAATGAGTACATCCCACCCATTCCGGACGTTCCAGCGCTGTTTCAGTTTTTCGATCATCGGATGTTATTCGTGGAAGAAATCCAGGTGTTCGGGTTTGATCACCTCTTTATCCAAAGTTAAGAATTCTTCCCAAAAAGGATCGTTCGGAACACCGGCCCGGCAGATAACCGGCTCTTTTTTAACCGGATGCTCGAAATACAGTCGGCGTGCGTGCAAATTGATGCTGCCATCCGGATTGCCTTTGGGGTAACCATATTTGACATCCCCGCGGATGGGGCAGTTCATCGATGCCAGCTGAACGCGGATTTGGTGCGGCCTGCCGGTTACGGGCATCACTTCCAGCAAATGAAACTTGTTGATCTCTCCTATCCAGCGGTATGAAAGCTCGGCACGTTGCGATCCCGGAACCTCCTCGTCGTGGGCGGTGGTCACGTTGCGGGCTTCATTTTTGGTAAGCCAATGCACGAGTTTTCCTTTCTTTTCGGCAGGTTTGTTTTTTACAACTGCCCAATAAGTTTTCTGTACGTCGCGCTTGCGGAAGATCTCGTTCATGCGTTCGAGCGCCTTCGACGTGCGCGCAAATACGACGAGCCCGCTCACGGGGCGGTCGAGACGGTGTACGGTGCCAAGGAAGACGGCACCGGGCTTGTTATATGCCTCTTTCACATAGTCCTTGACCATATCGAGCAGGCAAGTATCGCCGGTAACATCGGCCTGGACCAGGATGCCCGGTTCCTTATTGACGACGATCAGGTGATTATCTTCGTAAACAACCCGAAAAGGTTTTTTAGCCATACTATTAGTTTAATACTTTTTAAAAGGTCAGTATGATTCCGATTCGTTCGGGAATGATCTTCCTTTTACATCTGAAATATAATTGGTAATAGCGCTTGTCATGACGCCATTTAAATCGGCATAATGGCGCAAGAAGCGCGGTTTGAATTCCTTGTTAATGCCCAGTAAGTCGTGGATTACGAGCACCTGGCCATCTGCGTGAGGCCCGGCACCGATCCCGATTGTCGGGATTTGAATGCTTTCGGAAACCTGTTTCGTCAGCTTTGAAGGGATTTTTTCGAGTACTACTGAGAAGCAACCCACTTCTTCCAGTATTTTCGCGTCTTCGAGCAATTTCTGCGCCTCTGCTTCCTGTTTCGCACGGACAGTGTAAGTACCGAATTTGTAAATAGACTGCGGCGTAAGTCCCAAATGGCCCATTACAGGGACGCCTGCGCTCAAAATCCGCGTAATGGAGTCCTTTATTTCAAGCCCTCCTTCGAGCTTCACAGCATGCGCACCTGATTCTTTCATGATCCGGATCGCGGAGTTCAATGCCTCGCGGGAATTGCCCTGGTAGGAGCCGAACGGCAAATCCACGACAACCAGCGCCCGTTTCACCGCCCGCACCACCGAGGATGCGTGGTAGATCATCTGGTCAATCGTGATTGGCAGGGTCGTTTCGTGCCCGGCCATTACATTGGATGCTGAATCTCCCACCAGGATCAGCTCGACACCGGCAGCATCCACGATTCCCGCCATCGAATAGTCGTAGGCGGTAAGGCAGGTTATTTTTTCGCCACGGTTTTTCATTTCCTGAATCACGTGGGTTGTAATGCGCTTAATATCAGCAGTATGTACAGACATGGTGGTTATCGGTAATGGTAATCGAAATTCGTCAATTTGACCGGTTTGGTCGAGTATTGTCAAGTGTGGTCAGGTATTGCCAGGGGTCGTCATGTTTTGTCGCGCTTTGCTGGTAGGAGAACTTATGGGTATAATGCAAAACCCGCTGACTATAAATGACTATTTCTGACATTCCTGGTTTCTCTCCCCAGCGTTACCGGTGTATCAGCCAGTTTTCGGGGTTTAGCCTGGACGTATTTTTCCAGACCTGGAATTGCAGTTCGGAGGTGCCGTCGCTGTCGGTGGCAACCCGGCCGATATTTTCGCGTGCTTTAACCTTTTGCCCTGCGCGCACCGCCACGCCGGTCATTTTTGCGTAAATCGTCATATAATTACCGTGCTGGATCGCCACCACACTGCCCATTCCGGGCAATTCGGTCACGTCGAGCACCGTACCGTCATACACCGACCGAACCGGCTCCCCGGCGGTCGTCTGAATGTCAATCCCCAGGTTATCCACCATCACACCTTTCAAAACGGCGTGCGGACGCTGCCCGAAATGGCTGGAAACAAAGCCTTTTACAGGCCATGGGAGGCGGTTTTGCGATGCTGTGAACGATGAGGCCAATGTGGTCTCCTCCTCACTCATACCACTTGATACCGCCGGCTCTTCCTCTACTTCTTTCGGGGCTTCAACCGCAGCCTCTCCTTTTTTCTCACGCTCGGCATTTTCCCGTGCGAGTCGCTCGCGTTCGGCTTTCCGACGCGCTTCCCGTTCTTCACGCTCACGACGTTCCCTTTCGAGGCGTTCGCGGCGCTCGCGCTCGGCAATGCGGCGGATACTTGATTCCAAAAGATCGGTAGCGCGCTTGTTTTCAGCTATTTGCTGCCTCAATTCAACTTCCTTTTGAGAAAGCTCCTTAATGACCTCGTTCTGCTTTACTTTCAGGCCTTCCAGCTTGGTATTCTCTGAAAGGCGTGTGTCGAGAACGGTTTTTTGCTGATTCTTTTTGGAAGTAATCCGCTGGCGTTCAGCAACTACCTGCTTTTGTAAAACATCGATCTCCTTGGCTCTTCCCTGCCGCGCCTCGGTATATTGTTTCAAATATTTGTAGCGAAGCACAAACTGGTTGAATGTACCCGCCGAAAAAAGGAAAACAAGCTGATTGAAATAGGCGTTCCGCTTGGAAGCCTCGTAAATCATGTGGCCGTACTCTTCTTTCAATACGGCAAGACTGCTATCCAGCGCCTGGCGACGCTTTTCGAGCACTTTCAATTCACGATCCAGGATTTCGAGGTCGTCGGAAAGAAGGTCTATTTGCCTTTTATAGGTATTGATCTGCTGATTCAGTGCTTTCAGCTGGCCGAGGTTGACGTTCTTTTGGGAAGAAGTCTGCTTGAGAATGTTCTGGATCTCTTTGATCTTTCCCTGGTTCTCAGCCTTTTCACGTTCCAGCTGCTCGCGGGTCTTCTGCGCAAATGCACCTGCGCATGCGCAGAGCACGAAAGTAAGCACTAACCAAAAACGACGGCTACCAGGGGTACGAAAGGGCATAATATTGATTCTTGCGGCCAAAAATACATCTCACGGCGGGCAAAGTTAAGCAGACTTTCTGTATTTTACCTTTTACGCTTGTAGCTCGAAGGAACATTAAACGGAAAACCGGGACTTTGTTTTACCAATTCCACCTTGCTGTGTTTGAGGCGCATGGTTGTTTCGAGCTTTTGCTGCTCTTTTGAAAGCACGTTCAGGCTGATATGGCTCATAAACGGAAAGAGAAAGCCCCCTGTTTCCCTGAAATCCTCATAGTCCAGGGTAAAAGTGTTCTGCGTTGGTACTTCCGTCGCTTTCAGGCGTGAAAGTTTCTGGTTCTTTTCGGCGACGTAGTTATCGACTTCCAGTCTGTCGACGAGCTGTTTGAGCACATAAAAGTCGTTTTCCTTTATAAAATGGCCCTCTTCCTGCATTTCGAAAGGCATATTTCCAATGATCACCGATTGCAGAAGATCAAAATTCAGGTCGAAGTTGTATTGTTTGCTGAGCTGCTCGTAGTTGAAAACGAAGTAATCGCGATGGATTTTGTCCATAAAAACAATGGAATCCCGCGTGATAATGCCCCGCGCCACTTCCAGCCCTACACCCGTTACCGAAAGCCAGATAATGCTGTCCTTCTTCATCCGGATATTGACATTGGTATTATCAAAATCCTGCTTCGCGCTTTTGAAAGAAAACTTGGATTTGGCTGTCAGATAATCAAAATCTACTTCGTTGACCTTTACCTCGGGCATCGGTTCCCGCGTGTCGGGTGCGATTGCAACGGTGTCCACCGCGGCGGTATCTGTCTTAATGGAATCTCTTGATGCTGGTCCCCTGGTGATCAGGGTCGTATCTTTAGCCGGATTTTGGGAAGTACTTTTGGAAGAACGTGGTTTGTGACAAGCCGTGAACCATATCAGAGACATGGCTACCAGCCCGACCGTAATTTTACTGCTCATGTAATGCACCTGTTGCTATTTTTTTGTCAAGAAGTTCGGTGGTCTCTCCCATTCTTTTGGCTTTTTTCCATTGGGCCACCGCATTGTCCCGTTCCCCTAGTTTGAACAGGACATCCCCGTAATGCTCAACAATTGTGCCACTCACACCGCTGCTGTCGAGCATTGCCTTTTCGAGGAACTCCTTTGCTTTTTTGTAGTCTTTGCGAATGTATAATACCCAGGCATAGGTATCGAGGTAAGTCGGGTTGTTCTGATGCTGCTGCACCAGTTTTTCCGACATTTTGAGTGCGAGATCGAGTTTTTCCTTTCTCAGGGACAGAAAATAACTGTAATTATTGAGGACATGATCATTATCCGGGTCCGCCTTCAGTGCCAGATCATAGGCCGCATCGGATTTATCATGGTCTCCCACGCCATTGAACGCGTCGCCAAGCTGGGCGTGGATTAATGGGACCAGCTGGGGATTTTCTCCAATCATTTTCAGGCTCTCTTCCAGTGAGGAAGTGGCTTCCTTATAATTTTTCTTCATCAAATGCGCTGTTCCGTTGAAATACCAGAACATGCCCTGATTCGGGAACAATTCCAAAGCCTTCTCCGAATGTACCAGCATGCTGTCGGGCTGGTTGAGCTGGCCGTCGAGCTGCATAATAGCACCCCAAACCTGAAAAACATTGGGATCGGAAGTGACAGCTTTGACATACAGCTGCCGGGCCTCTGCAAATTTGCCCTGGCGCGTCAGCAGGTCGGCATAAATGACGGTAGCTTTTGCTTCGTTCGGATGCGTTTCCGAGAGCTGGCGGGCTAGTGAAACGGCCTCAGTAACCTCGTTTTCGGTTTTCAACATTGTCAAATAGCCCGAAAGCACGCGGATTTTAGGGTCGGCGTCGAGGTTAGGATTGGCGAAAACCTGTTTCAGCTCCTGGTTGCATTTCTGTACATCACCATTGCGGCGGTAAATATCAGCCAGCAAGACGTGCGCCTGCGCCTCGTCCGGATTGATTTTCAATGCTTCTTCCAACGGCGCCACCGCTTCTACGATACGGTCGTTGGCGATCAGCATTTCGGCCAACTCCACGCGGTAACTTACTTCACCCGGCTCGGCGTCGATCAGTTTTTTACCTTCTGCAAGGGCTTTGTCGAGATTGTTCTGGCGGAGATACAGCTGCTGTTTCTGGTGGGTGATCTCTTCGGTCACGCCCATCGATTTTTCCAGCTTATTGTAAGTCTCGATCGCCTTGTCGAACTGGTCGGCAAAGACGTAAACGGCAGCCAGTTCTATTCCATACTCGATATTTTCCGGGTTTTTGGCCACCAACTTTTCATAAATCTGGGCGGCCTCAGCGTATTTGCGGCGTTTCGCATACAGCTCCGCGAGCTGCTGGGAATAGAAAATATTTTCTTTATCCAGGTCATGCGCCTTTTTGGAAGCATTGATCGCATCGTCGTATTTTTCAAGCTTGATAAGCGCCGTAGCCACGAGGTAATGCGTGGTAGCATCCTGCGGACTGAGGAGCGCGAGCTTTTCGAATACCGGTAATGCGCGGTCAGGCTCGTCCTTCATCATGAATTTCATCCCCTCGGCCGCCATCGACTCGCCTTCGAGTCTTGTAAGGACGCCTTCTTCCTTTACTTCCTGTTTATCACGATCCTTACGACGCTGCGCGTGGACCGGTGTCATCAGCCAGGAAGCCGATACGAGGCAAATAAGAAGGGTTATTTTCAAATATTCGGTCCTCATATTTAAATCGTGCGCCATCAGATCGTGCGACATGACCGGCTATTTCTGTGTAAATAACAAAGTTACCAAATTTTGTCAGTATGCTCTGCCCAAAAGTCTTGGCAAATAAGTATACTAACGTGGAAATATATATAATCTTATGCCAGGATACCGGGCTATCGCATCGCTTACCGCACCGAGTAAGCCGATTTTCCAAAACCTGGCAGGCCGGTCGGGCTGAGGACCTCCGCGCGGATATCGGCCGGGCTTGCGGCATCGGAGTGATAATAGCTTACGCGGACCTTGCCGTCGCTACCGGTTTTGAGCATAGGTGCCCAGAAAACCGTGGAGCGGAAATCGGGGTTCGGGTTAATTGGGCCCGTCGGGCCGTATTGTGGCGAGTAAAACTCCCGTGGAGTATGAAAACCGGCGATTTTGGTTACCAATACACCCGGTACAATGTCCTGCGAATAGTCGTAATTCTCATTCCCGCGCTTGGTAAGTACGGCTATGACGCCATTTCCCCCCCTGCTGCCGTATATCGCCGCAGACGCCCCTTTCAGCACGTCGATCGACTCCACATCGAAAACGTTCAGCGAAGTGATCAGCGCTTTATCCACCGGCATGCCATCCAATACGAAAAGCGGCTCGCCTCTGTTGCCCCGTATCGATACGACCGCATTCATCCCCGATCCCATTACCGACACGCCCGCGACGCGCCCTTGGAGCATGTCGAGTATGCTCATATAGCCGGAAGCCATCTGAGGCGTCACTTTCAGGGTCGCATCTGCCGAATTATAAAGTTTACGCGAGTCGCGGGGTACTTCCTTTTTGGCTTTAATGGTGACTTCCCGCAGAAGCCGCTCGCGGCTTTCGCGAATTTTTCTGGAAATGTCCTGGTCTTGGGCGGCATTTTTGAGGAAATCGGCCATCCGTTGCCCATCGACGGTCACAGGCTTGAAAGGAATTTTGACAACCGAAGCACGCGGCGCGTCGAATGGATTAAGCGTGAACGACAAACTCTGGTTTCCCTTTTTGTTCATACCCTGAATGCGGAGTTGCAGAGAATCACTGAAAGCCAGGTTGTAGACGGTAAAATGGCCATATTCATCCGTTTCTGAGGTCATGAAGTTGCTAAGGCTGTCGTTGCTGAGGAAGAGCGACATGGCCGTTTTTTCGGTTAACTTTTTATTGTTCCGTTTTACGTCGCCTTCGAGCGTAATGCCTTGCTCGACATATCGTTTTGCCGGTGGAATGGTGTCGCGGAGTACATCTTCCCATTTAAAACGGGTCCAGCCGTGGGTCATCATCACGTAATCGAGATGAATTTTGCGTTCGGTTTTCTCAGGGTCAAAATAGTAGGCGGGTTGTTCTATAATGCCTTTTAAATCAGAAGATAATAGTAAATATGAAGCAATATTCTGCTCGTAAGGCTGCTGCAATATCTGGCCCGCATCGGTAACCGACAGTGAGAGATTAGCTTCCACCGGCTTGCCCGACGAGTCGGTAACGGTCACTTCCAAATCCACTTTCTCGCGTGGTTTGTATTCGGGTTTGGAAGGCTTAATATCCACCCGCAGACCTCTGGAATGATTGATAAATACCAGCCGCTCGCAAACAGGTTTGCCTGATTCGTCGAAAAGGGTCAGATGGGTAATGCCGTCGGGCAATTCGGTGGTCGGCAGCTGCATCATCAGTCCCCGGTTACCTATTTTCCCCTTCGCCACAAATGCCACGATGCCCCGGGCATGGCCTACGACATGAACGGGCATTTCAGTTTTTCCGGGCACCTTAGCATAGGCTATTACCCTCATTTTAAGTGGATTTGAAAGATTGTCGACCACCATGGTAAATCCGGTGTCATATACTTTTGGAAATGGAAACGGCGTCACTTTTCCGTCACTTTCCTTTACAAATGCACGATAGGTCTCACCTGTTTTCGGTGCAAATTGAAACCGCCCCATACCCAGGTGTTCACTCCTGAATGAGGCTACGGTATCACCGCCCTGTGCCAGTACAAAGCCGGTTACCTCCTGCGCCAGACCGGCCTCGTTCACGGCTTTGAACGCCACGCGCGTGTTGATATCGGCAACCAGTTGTCCGCCCTCTGGGAAAAATTGCAGGTCGATCTTACCCATCGCGGTGTTGGTAGCAGTATTCTCTTCATAATTAAATACATACACATTTTTTTGGAAGAAGAAATCTTCGGAAGCGTTGCGCATCCAGTTGGTGTACGCGCGGATGGTGTATGCGCCCGGGGCGAGCGAATCGGTGAGCACGAACTCCCCATGACCGGTTCCCCCGTTCAATTGTACGCGTTTTAGAGCGGCATTCCTGCCCGAACGCTGCTCGATCAGATCGACGTAGAGGAGATTGCTGGCGCTGTCGGCCAAGTGCAGCGATCCTTCGGTAAGGTATGCTTTAAACCATAGCGTGTCGCCCGTCACGTAGTAGGGTTTGTCGAGATGCAGGTAAGCTTTTTCGACCGGCAATGTGCCGCGATATTTATTTAATTTGTTGGAAATGAATTGGATAAAATCGTCTTCCGACCATTGAAATGCTGTAATAAGTAGTGTAATGGCGGCGAGCAGGGCATAGTTGATGAAGTTCTTCTTCCACGGCATAATTGTCAAGGAGATTTGTTATATATGCAATTTACCTAAAATAAACTTGCTAAATGATTCTACTGATTAAGCTTACGAACCAGTAAATAGACAGGGTAGCTTATCACAAGGAACAGCAATGCATACTGGCTGCTCGGTAAGTCCTGGACAATCGCACCTGCCAGGAAAGCGATGGATAAAATTAGCATTAGAACGGGCAGGAAAGGGTAGGCCGGCACCTTCCAGGGACGGGGTAAGTTCGGTTCTTTCTTCCGCAGTGCCAGTAAGGAAGCAAATCCGGACGTATAACCTAATACGAAAAAGAATGTCGCAATGTCCGACAGCTTTTCCGTGGCATCTTTTCCGATGAGGATCAATGTGATAGCGACGGCGGAAGTGACCAGCATCGCCACCGCCGGCGTGCCGCCCTGGTTGACTGTCACGCCGGATTTCAAAAATAACCCGTCGCGGCTCATCGAGTAAAGCACGCGCGGATTGAATAATAGCTGCGCGTTGACGATACCGAGAATCGATATCATCAGAAAAAGGGTCACGATTTTGCCGGAACCTTCGCCAAAAATCAATGTAATCGCATCAGCGGCGGCCAGTTTGGATTGCGCGAGGTCGTTCATCGGCAGGACGTGAAGAATCGCCATGTTACAAAGCAAGTAAATAGCGATGATGACCAAAACACCGCCGATCATCGATTTGGGCAGGTTTTTGGAAGGGTCGCGGTCTTCTTCGGAAAAATAGGCGGCGGTATGCCAGCCATCGTAGGTGTAAAATATCGCTTGCAAAGAGAAAATCACCGGCGCTATCCATGAGCCGGTTTTGATGATTTGGCTGGTAGTAACCTGCGCTTCTTCCAGAGTCACCTCATTGCCATAGATATAACAAACCGCGACAAATGCAAAAAGGCCGATGCCTTTCAGCAAGCTCATGATATTCTGAAAACTACTCGCCAAGGCGAGCCCGATCCAGTGAATGACCGTGAGCGAGAGCAGGATCGCGGCGGCCACATAAGGCTCGTTTCCGGCCAGTGAGGGGATAAGCAACGCCAGGTATTCGCTCATGGTGTACACGCCGAAGCCGAGCGCCGAGCAGGTGCCCAGCCAGCTATTGATCCCCACGACAAAACCGGCGTAATTCCCGAACGCACGCTGTGCATACACATACCATGCGCCCGCACGAGGGACAGAGGTGCCGAGCTCAATCGTGCACAGGGTCCCGAGAAACGCGTAGAGGCTCACCCCGACCCACAAAGCCATAATCAGGCCCGGATCGCCAAGTTGCGCGGCGATGGGTCCGGGTTTCCGCAGAATGCCGGTTCCGATGGTGCCGCCGACGGTCACCGCGACGCCAAACCCGACGCCCAGGATCTTGAAAAGTTCGTTTCGGGTACGAGGTTGCTGCATGGGTGGAGTGAAAATGTGCTTTTCGAAAATAGGAAACTTTTTCTGAATGTAACTCCTATCTTCGTCAGCAAATACCAGCGTGGCCACCAAATTCCGTCGTAACCGCTATGTTTCGGGCTAAGAACCTTTGGATCATTCACTTGCTGGGGTGGGTACTGTTCATGAGCCTGCCCCTGACGATCGTCTCTCGGGAGCCCGATGCGAATTTCCCGATGCTGGTACTCAAATCGGGCTGGTTCTGGTCATTTTTTCTCGTATACGCTGTATTGTTTTATGGCAATTTGCTGGTACTTACGCCAAAATTGTACTTAAAGCAGCATTATGCAGCCTATGCAGCAGTTTTTGTGGGTTTATTGATTCTGATTTACGTTTCGCAACCATTTGAAAAACTCATTTTCAGGAAGTTCCGGCAGGAGCAGGGCAGGGAAGCAAGGCCAGAAATGCCTCGTGGCGGATTTCGGAATGGTCCGCCGCCGGGCCCGCCTCCTGGTGAAGAACCGCGTCCGATGCCCGAGCGGGGCAGAGCCGTCGACTTTGTAAGTCTCACGCTGTTTATCGTCGCCTGGGCGGTGGCGATGGCAATACGCATTTCGCGTGAATGGCGGCAATCCGAGCGTAGAGCGATCCTTTCCGAGGCAGAGAAAGCGCATGCCGAGCTGTCGTTTTTCAAGGCTCAGATCAACCCGCATTTTCTGTTTAATACACTCAATAATATATATGCGCTGGCCGTCAGTAGCAGTGCACATACCGCACCGAGCATTCTCAAACTGTCGCAAATGATGCGCTACATTACGGAAGAGGCAACCGAGCATTACGTTCCGCTGGAAGACGAGCTGGCTTGTCTTGAAAACTATGTAGAACTGCAAAAATTGCGGTTGAATGCCAAAACAAAACTGGATTTCAACGTGCAGGGCCAGCCCGACGGCGTCAAAATCGCGCCGTTGATCCTGATGACGTTCGTGGAGAATGCATTTAAATACGGCGTTAGCAATCACCGCGAATCGGTCATACGCATTGCAGTGGAGGTGACAGGAAGCCATATTCAGTTTTTTTGTCAAAACCGTATTATTGAGCGGAGAGAGGATGTGGAGCGCACCGGCGTGGGGATTTTAAATACCCAAAAACGACTGGATTTGCTCTATGGCGGATCGTATGACCTTGATATCCGTAATGCAGAGGAGGTTTTTACAGTGAACCTAAAACTTTCGGGACGATGAAATGCGTGGTCATTGACGACGAGCCGCTTGCGTTGAGCATTATCGAAAAATACATGGTCGCGTTTCCGGTGCTTGAACTCGTCGGAACGTTCGACGATGCGATCGAAGGCGGGCGATTTTTGAAAACCAATCCGGTCGATCTGCTTTTTATCGATATCAATATGCCCGATTTGTCGGGCCTGGAACTGGTTGCGAGGCTGGAAATACGGCCAATGGTCATTTTTACGACGGCCTACAAGAAGTTCGCCTATGAAGGTTTTGAACTGGAAGCAGTGGACTACCTTTTGAAACCTATTACCATTGAACGTTTTGAAAAGGCAGTCCAGAAGGCGGCCGAGCGTTTCGAGCTTGGGAAATCGAGGCAAGGCGATGAGTCTATTGTGGTCCGTTCGGAATATAAGGCGATCAGAATTGCATTGAACGATATCGCTTACATCGAAGGAATGGAGGATTATATCAAAATCCATTTGCTGAGTTCGCGGCACCCGGTCACGACGCTCATGTCATTGAAGGGGATTCTCGGAAATTTGCCTGAAAGCGGGTTCAGCAGAATACATCGGAGCTATATTGTGACTAATCTGCAAGTAAAATCTATTCAGAATAAAAGAGTTAAGCTACTTTCCGGCATTGAATTACCTGTAAGCGACAGCTATACCGATTTTATTGAAAAGTGGAAAAATCGGTGAGCCGATTTTAGCCAATCGGCCGATTCACCGGTAAAATCGGGCCGTTGACCGACACATTGCACCTGTTCCGCAACAAAGCGTGAACTGAATACGATAATGTATTTAAACTCACAGAACTGCTGCAATTATGGAACGCAAAGAATTTTTGAAAAGAGGATTTTCAGCATTGGGCTTCGCCGCTATCATTCCGGTGATCAGCTGCTCGAACGATACCGTCGACCCCGTAGAAACCTCAACCGACACAACGGGTACCACATCGGGCTCCACTTCGGGAACCTGCACGCTGACCGTCACCGAAACGGAAGGGCCGTTCCCGACCAAAACGCCGACCAGCCTGGTTACCAACGACATTACCTCAGATCGCTCGGGGACAAAGTTGACGGTTAAAATCACCATCCAGAACAAGAATAGTAGCTGCGAAGGGCTCGAAGGTGCATTGGTGGATATCTGGCATTGTGACGCCGCCGGAAACTACTCGGAATATGGCGGGACTGGCATGCAGTCGACTAATTACACCAGCGTACACTTCCTTCGCGGCCGCCAAACGACCGATTCCGATGGCCTCGTGACTTTCACCAGCATTTACCCGGGCTGGTATTCGGGCCGCGCGGTTCACATTCACGTACACGTATATAATGCGAGCGGGAAATCGTTATTGGTGACGCAAATCGCATTTCCGGAAGAGATCAGCAAGGTTGTGTTCGCGCAAGGCGTATACGCGAGCCACGGGCAGGCGGATACGACGAATGCGAGGGATAATGTATTTGGCGACGGTGTAAGCACCGAAATGTCGACTGTCACCGGCAGTGTTTCCGCCGGATATGTGCTGACGCATGCGATTGTGGTGAGTGCTTGATGATGTTACCAACAACCGATGCTCAAATATACCTGGAAAGCCTTCGCGGGCGGTTTCAAGCGAACGGTTTCCAGAGTTTCAGGACTTTCAATTTTGAAGAATACCGGGCCGTCGACCGAGAGGCATTCGGCACGCTGGAAGTCCTGAACGACGAGATGCTGATGCCGGAATGCAGTCACGAGTTGAAGGTGGAGCGGTTTTGCCAGGTCATTCTGCTGCCGATTGTCGGAGCTATTGAAGTCGGGGAAAAAGGTAGGGAGCCGACATTCGTTAATTCCGGCGAAGCGCTGTTCCTGCCTGCGGCAGAGGATAAGCATTATACCATTACCAATCCATATCCCGACGAGGCGATCAACTATTTGCAGGCCAGGATCAATGACGGCCAGTTTTTAAGCACCCCGATGTCATTGTCAGGCATCACCACTCAGTTTGATTTACGTGAGACGAATGTCCTTCACTCGGTCCGAGGCTACAATGGAAGCTCCGCCCATTTGTTTATCGGCCAGTACGACGGCCGGGTGGAAGGTGTTTTTACCAGCGGGAACCCGAGGCACAACGCGTTCATTTTCGTGATCGAAGGCGCGTTTGAAGTGCAAAACCGGCTCCTCGAACGGCGGGACGGGCTGGCATTGGGCAATGCGGAGGAGATTGAGTTTGAGGCGTTGTCGAACGGGGCGATTATTCTTGTTATCGATGTTGGAGTTTAGGATTGATAGAATATAAAAATCAATTCTTTGACCCTTTCGAAATAATCGTTCGCGGACAACAGTGGAACTCCCAGGAAAATGGAAGTAGCAGCGATAATGGCGTCGGGAAGCTTTAAGTTGTATTGACGGCGAATGTAAGTCGTAATTTCCTTGATTCCCGAATTAATATCAATGATTGTACATTCGTCCAGGAAAATTTCAACAAAGGATTCTTCTTCAATGGTTATTTCTTGATATCCAAGTAATTCCAATTCCACTATAAAGGAAATGTATGCTTCCGTATCCTGCAAAAGGAGAGCCAGGTGATTATCTCCCTTAAAAAGGTTGATGGCAATGTTAGTGTCAATCAGGATCTTCGTTCCACTCATTACGCATACCTCTCTGGATTTCCAGAGCATTGTCGGTTAGTTTGATTATTCCCAAAAATTTTCGAGCGTCGAGTTTTTTGCTTTTTGAAGTTGATCCAACAGTCGGAAAAACTTTGGACCGGGCGGCAATTGGGAAAACGTCTTCTAGCATTTGCCCTTCTTTTAACACAAATTTCATGATTCGGTTGTGTTTGGTCAATATATTAAAGATAGGCAGAAAAAATTGAAGAAAATTATCCGATGAGTGAACAACCAGGCTCGATTATCAAGAGGAATTTATAAACAAAAAAGCGCGGATGCCGTTTTCACAGCACCCGCGCTTTCGCATTAAATGTATATTCCTTAAAGAACTGCCTCAGCGAGAACCAATACTTTGTTATTCAGCACTTCCACAACACCACCGTCGATGACGAAGTTTTGCTTTGCAGCGCCGGTATCGACTACCACATCACCTTTGCCCAGCGTGCTGACCAACGGCGCGTGACGGTTCAGAACCTGAAACTGCCCTTCGGTACCCGGTAATGTAACGGCAGTTGCCTCGCCGGCAAACACCTTTTTATCTGGGGTAATGATTTCTAAATGCATGATTCGAAAGTTTATCCTTATCTGCTTGCTTCCGCCAGCATTTTTTCTCCCTTGGCCTGAGCGTCTTCGATGGTTCCAACGAGGTTGAAAGCCATTTCAGGAAGGTGATCGTACGCACCGTCCATGATCAGGTTGAAGCCTTTGATGGTATCGTTGATATCAACCAAAGTTCCTTTCAAACCTGTGAACTGCTCAGCAACGAAGAATGGCTGTGAAAGGAAGCGCTCTACGCGGCGTGCACGTGATACAACCAGTTTGTCCTCTTCGGAAAGTTCTTCCATACCAAGGATCGCGATGATATCCTGCAATTCTTTGTAACGCTGAAGAATGTTTTTCACACGTTGCGCGCAGTCGTAGTGGGCTGCACCGAGTGTTTCGGCATTCAGGATACGTGAAGCGGAGTCAAGCGGATCCACCGCAGGGTAGATACCTTTCTCAGATACTTTACGGCTCAATACGGTCGTAGCATCCAAGTGGGCAAATGTGGTTGCCGGAGCCGGGTCAGTCAAGTCATCCGCAGGTACGTAAACCGCCTGTACGGAAGTGATTGAACCACGTTTTGTAGATGTGATACGTTCCTGCATCTGGCCCATTTCAGTAGCAAGCGTTGGCTGGTAACCTACCGCCGATGGCATACGTCCCAAAAGAGCGGATACCTCAGAACCTGCCTGGGTGAAACGGAAAATGTTATCGATAAAGAAAAGAATATCGCGGCCCTGACCTTCGCCTTCTCCGTCACGGAAATACTCAGCCATTGTAAGACCTGACAAAGCTACACGTGCACGTGCGCCAGGAGGCTCGTTCATCTGGCCGAACACGAATGTCGCCTGCGAATCTTTCAGTGTATTGTAATCAACTTTGGAGATATCCCAGCCGCCTTCTTCCATGCTGTGCTTGAATTCCTCGCCGTATTTGATGATACCCGCTTCGATCATCTCACGCATCAGGTCATTACCTTCACGTGTACGCTCACCCACACCGGCGAATACCGAAAGACCGGCATAAGCTTTCGCGATGTTGTTGATCAGCTCCTGGATCAATACGGTTTTACCTACACCCGCACCACCGAACAAACCGATCTTACCACCCTTTACGTAAGGAGCAAGAAGGTCGATTACCTTAATACCTGTGAAAAGTACCTCGGTAGCGGTTGCCAGTTCTTCGAATTTCGGAGCTGAGCGGTGAATGGAAATACCATTCGAAGTATCAAGGGGTTTAAGACCGTCGATCGCTTCACCGATTACGTTGAAGAGACGTCCTTTGATACCTTCGCCGATTGGCATTTTAATAGGTGCGCCAAGAGGCTTAACCTGCATGCCACGTTGCATACCTTCTGTACTATCCATCGCGATAGTACGGATACGGTCTTCACCAAGGTGCTGCTGGCACTCGAGAACTACTTTCTGACCATTTGGTTTGATGACTTCCAACGCATCAAGGATCGCAGGGATAAGTCCGCTGTCCTCAAATGATACGTCTACAACCGGGCCAATTACCTGCGTAATTTTTCCTACGTTTGCTGCGTTTGCCATTATATAATTTTGATTATCTCGGATGAGGTTTTTTTCAGACCGCAAAAGTAGGAGATAATTTGGTCAGTACCAATAGCAGACAAAGCGAAAATTTGGATATTTTTTAGAAAATCACCCGTTTTTCCCGAAAACTGTGTTTAATATTTCCGGAAAGTGGGTTTGAGAGGGGTGGAGCGGGAACTTTTTGGAGCATGTTCCCAACCGCTTCAAGGTTTGAGATAGTTATTAAAATCGCCTAAATTTGATTTGGACACCGCAAAATGCAGATGAACACGCAACTTCTGGAACGTATTACTTTCAATCCGAAACAATGTGGCGGTAAGCCTTGTAGGAGGAACATGCGTATCCGCGTGACCGATGTTATTGAGTTGCTGGCAGCCGGGCTTACTCCCGAACAGATTGTGACGGAAGAGTTACCTGACCTGGAACCGGAAGATATTACCGCATGTCTTCTCTACGCAGCTGCGAAGCTTAACCACCCCGTCCTGCAAGCG
The DNA here is from genome assembly GCF_052044875.1 of Dyadobacter sp. 22481. NCBI lineage: Bacteria > Pseudomonadati > Bacteroidota > Cytophagia > Cytophagales > Spirosomataceae > Dyadobacter > Dyadobacter sp. 22481. The sequence continues at coordinate 485,423 of NZ_JBQENV010000004.1, read as the reverse complement.
GCCTGATGATCATACTGGACGCCCAACTGCCTCCGGCACTAGCTGTCTGGATTACCGAAACTTTCGAAATCCCATGTTTTTCGGCCCAATTTCTGAACCTCCGTCACGCCGGAGATGAGGAGATATTTGTTTTTTCCAAAACAAAAAATGCTAATGTAATAACTAAGGACGACGACTTCGTTTCATTATTAAACCGCTTTGGCAGTTCACCGAAAGTCACTTGGCTTACTTGTTGCAATACATCCAAAAATAGATTGAAAGAGATTTTTGAGGCAATTTTGGCATCGGCCCCGGCTTTGCTTGAAACGAACGATTTGGTGGAGATAACCGGTCTTTAACTGATTGCCGGTTTAAATAATACAATATGAACGATTTACTTTTCTGGAAGGTATGGTCTCCATCCGAACGGCGGATGGCTGTTGCTGCTTTCCTGGTGCTGCTTTTAGGGCTTACTTTCCTGGTTTGGCAATGCATGGATCCGCTGGGGAATGTGGTGCGGTGGAATGTGGTGAGCGAATTGTCGGAAACGACGGCCGTAGTAGATGTGCTGCAACTCGGGCAATGGCGATATGGTATTTCGACGCCGACGCATCTGGTAACCGAGCGTTTTATGTCGTCGGTGATGGAGGTTAATGCGGTGACGGTCTATCTGTTCTGGATCGGCGCGCTGACCGGCCTTTCGCTCGTGCTGGCCGCGCTGACGACCATGTCGCGGTTCTGGTACCTGGCCGGAACGATCGTTTTCATTATGTTCCTGGCATTCGCCCGATTGGAAACACTGGGTGTTTTTGGAACGGAAAACCGGCTTTTGTTTCTCATAGCCACCATCTTATACGGAGGTGTTTCGTACTATTTTCACGCATTCCGGCCCGATTTGGGCATTAGCACGCGCATCGCCGGGATCGCGGGCGTATCGATCACCTTGGCTGCGTTGGTTGCATTCGGTTCGGCATCGCCGGTCCCGGCCTTGACAGCCGCAGTGTACTCGTTTCCGCTGTGGCTCGTAGCGACGATGCTTTTCCTGCTCGTTTCCGCTACCGAAATCATGGCAGGGCTCGTCTGGCTCAGTACGAGCGGACAAGCAGGAAAAGGGCGATCCGGACTGGTGCAGTTTATCGTCATCAGTGTGCTCTATTTGGTTCTTTTATTATTGATATACCTCCAAAATACCCGCCAGATAGATTGGAACGTTACTTTGATCAATCCATTCTACCTCGCATTGGCGTCGGGCATACTAGGGATCTGGGGGTTCAGAAGACGGGCGGATTCTACCCAGGGCGTGATACCGTTTCGAAGCACAGGTTTCTGGCTTTATATAGGACTATTTATTGTCGCCTCATCTTTTGCCGGCTTAATGGCCGGTATGGCAAACGACCCGGTGCTTGAAACGTTGGAAGATGCAACCGTTCAGGGCCAACTGGCAATGGGCGTGCTCTTCCTGTTTTATGTATTGGTCAATTTTTACGAGGTTTTTCAGCAGAGACTGGCCGTTTATAAAGTTTTGTACAAACCACTCCGCTTCGGACTGACGCAGACACGGCTTTTCGGTTTCGCAGGGGTAGTAGTATTGTTTTCAATACAAAGACTTCTTCCCGTTAATCAGGCAATTGCGGGTTATTTCAATGGATTGGGCGATTTGCATTCCACCACGGAGGAGTATACGCTGGCCGAACAGTATTACAAGCTAGCATTGCAGCAGGAATTTCAAAACCATAAATCCAATTACGCGCTGGCTTCCATAGCATTGAAACAGGGCGATCGCAATGCAGCCGCTTACTATTTCAGGCAGGCATTGTTGAAAAATCCCTCGCCGGAGGCCTACGCGGGCCTGAGTGGGATTCTTGTTCAGGAAAACCTGTTTTTTGACGCCGTATACAGCTTACAGGAAGGCCTCCGCCGTTTCCCGGCCAATGGCGAACTGTTGAATAACCTCGGAATGCTCTATTCCCAAACCAATGTAGCGGATTCGGCCTACTATTACCTGGACCTGGCCGAAACCCATGCGGCACGGCCCGAAATACCGGCCACCAACCTGCTGGCAATCCTTGCAAAAAATACCGGTTCCGGCTTGCTCGATTCACTAGCAACAAGCACGGACAAGTACGATTACCTTTCCTGGCAGGCCAACTGGCTGGCAGTGCAGAATATGAGGCAACAGTTTCATCAAGAGGGTTTTAATAAGAGGTCTGTTCCAAACGATTCGCTTTTGAGTGCTTCTTCGCTGGCATATTTACTTAACTATGCCCAAAACCAGGCTGCATTTGATTCTCTACCGGCCGCATTGCTGCCTAAACTGGCCGCGAAGAATCCGGTACTGTCGCAGGATCTGTCGCTTGCTGCATTGTACTCCGAATTTTACAGCGGAAGTAAGCTGAAAGCACTGGAAACGCTCTCTGGCTGGGCGGAAGAGGAGGGGGAAAAGAGCGATTTGTACCATAAAATACTAGGACACTGGCTGCTGCAACTCGGGTTGTATGACCAAGCAATTGAAGCGCTTTCGGGCGTGGAAGGTGTTGAGGGAACAATCGGGATGGCGGTGGCTAATGCGTTGTCGGGGAAAAAGGAGGTCGCCGTGATATTACTGGATAAGATGCAGGATACGGAACAAAATGCGGCGGTGGAGCAATTGAAGCAGAGCCTGTTCTCGGGTGTTAAGCCTAAATCGGTAACGGATTCTCTTTTTGCGGTTGTTGCCAAATCGCCTTCTGAGCAAAATATTCGGAAAGCTGTGCGGGCCAACCCTTTCGATGCACGCATTGTTTCGGCGGCATCAGAATTTTACAGGAGCAAAAAGCAGGTGAAACAAGCGTATCAGTTGGTACTGAATGCATTGCGATATAATGAATATGCCCCGGAACTTTGGGAGCAATATGCCCTCCTGAGCCTTGACCAGGGCTTGCTCGGACAGGCGGCGGAAGGCCAGCAAAAGGTTGAGCAATATGCACTGCCCGCCGGTTATCAGCGATTTTTGGCGCGCTATCAGCCGATGCGGGCACTTATCGAAAAACAAAGAGCGGAGTTTTGATGATTTAATATTTTAGCCATCTCAAAATTACACTTCACCAATGACAGCTTTGTCCTGGAAATCCAATTTCACTGAAACGGAATGCCGGATTTTCCGGGGCAAGGTCATAGCCGGGATACTGAAAACGACCCTTTGGAAATACGACGGCCGCGGCGAACTCGATGGCCATATGCTCACATTCAGGTCCAAAGGTTTTTTCCAATCTCACACCGAAATACTGGACATCGAAGGACAGCGGGTATTGGGCGGCATCGATTACAACTTGTTCGGAAGCAAGGCGTCAATCACCTTTGAGGGAATGCGTTACGAATGGCGGTTAGAATCGTGGCTGCGCGGGAAATGGGTCGTAGCAAATGGCGAATCCGAAGCACGTTTTGAGTCTGCCGGGTTCTGGAAGAGGGAGGGAAACGTAAGCAACGACAACATCCCGCCGCCGGTAATCCTGGCTTCTTTCTTTGTGCAATCTTTCTTTCATAAAATTTCGGCTGCATCGTGACTCATAACTGCTATATTCCAACTGAAAAATCGTCTTCATGAAAATCATAGAAACCAGCGAAATAGCGAAACGTTACATCATGGGTAGCGAGGTCATCCAGGCGCTCAAATCCGTTACAATTTCGGTTAATAAGGGTGAATATGTGGCGTTTATGGGGCCTTCGGGCTCGGGTAAGTCGACGTTGATGAACATTATCGGCTGCCTCGATACGCCTACAACCGGAAAATATATCCTGAACAACAAGGACGTGAGCGACATGACTGAAAACGAACTGGCCGAGATCCGGAACAAGGAAATTGGATTCGTGTTTCAGACCTTTAACCTGCTTCCCAGGATGTCGTCGCTCGATAATGTGGCTCTGCCGCTCATTTATGCGGGATTGAGCAAAGCCGACAGAACGGAAAAAGCAATGCTGTCCCTGAAAAACGTTGGCCTTGAAAACCGTGCGGGACACAAGCCGAATGAACTCTCGGGCGGTCAGCGCCAGCGTGTTGCCATTGCCCGCGCGCTCGTCAACGATCCGAGTATCCTGCTCGCGGATGAGCCTACCGGTAACCTCGACAGCAAAACTTCCTACGAGATCATGGACCTTTTCGACCAGCTTTACAGCAAAGGAAATACGATCGTGATGGTAACGCACGAAGAGGACATCGCGCACTACGCGCACCGCGTTGTTCGCCTGCGCGATGGGCTCGTCGAGTCGGATACCATCAATCCGAACCCTACGAAGGTGAGCGCGTTGGTTTGAAGTCCCAAAGAAGTTTACAGAAACAAATAGTATAAGTATCTTTGTATCGGATAAAGGCCAATGGCCGAGAGAATCCGGATGAATGGCCCGACTGAGGCGCATCATCCGGATTATTTTTATAACAATATCATGAAGATCAATTTCAAAGACATTATCATATTCGAGGACGAGGATTTTTTAGTGGTGAATAAACCGCCGCACCTGGCTACGCTCGATGAGCGTACGGCCGACCGCGGAGGCAGCGTACTTCGTCTTGCCAAAGAATATAACCCCGATTTGCAAGCCGCCCATCGCCTCGATAAGGAAACTTCCGGCGCATTGGCATTCGCTAAAAATCCCGCTGCTTATCGCCATTTGGCCATGCAATTCGAGCACCGGGAGGTGACAAAACGTTACCACGCAGTCGTTAACGGCATTCATGATCTGGAAGGTGTGTCAGTTTACCTGCCGATCCTGCCATTGAAAAACGGAACGGCGGTGAAAATCGACCGTGCGGAAGGGAAGGAGGCAGAGACCATATTCAACACTTTACAGGTTTACCGCGGCTACACTTTAGTGGAATGTATCCCCATTACAGGGCGTATGCACCAGATCCGCGTACATTTGTCATGCCTGAAAGCCCCGATCGTCAACGACCCGCAATACGGCGGCGAACCGATTTTCCTTTCAAGCCTGAAAAGGAAGTTCAATTTGAAAAAAGATACAGAGGAACAGTCTCTTATTCAGCGTGTTGCGTTGCATGCGCGGTCGCTTTCGTTTGCGGTTATGAACGGTGATCCTATACGTGTGGAGGCGCCTTACCCGAAAGATTTCGAAGTGCTTGTGAAACAGCTCAATAAATTCGGCGTGTAATAGCATGGTTTTTGTTGGATGTTAAAAGTTGCGTACGTTTAAATCATCTTTTTCCATTCAAAAACCTAAAACTATGCGGGCACACACGTTACGAAGTACTTCTTTCCTGCCACTGATGCTGTTGTTTGCATTGGTGAGCATGGCTGCCAGCGCGCAGACCGGCCGAAAAAACGACGTGATTATCAAGCGCGACAGTTCGCGTATCCATGCGCTCATTACACAAATGAGCTACGAAAAGATCAATTATCGCGACCTTGGCAAGGCCGATAGCGCCGCTACCTACATTTATCTGGATCAGGTAGCCCGGGTGTTGCTGAAAAACGGCAAGATCATCAACGTAAAGGACTCGATTCCGCCGGGGCGCATTCCGCCCGACAGCGTCGGCCAGTATGCGGATTTGAACAATCTACCGACTGATCCGTTCGAGAAAAGTGTAGTAATGGCTAATTCCGACCAGTTGCGCGATAAGTATGAATATCATCATAACCGCGCGATAGACGGCAAGCAGGGTGCCATCGTCTTCACATCAGTAGCTGTGGCGACACTGGTATCAGGCATTATTGTGGCAAGCACAGGCGATAGTCCCGATAACAAAACCATCGGAGCTTCCCTCGCGATCGCGGGACCGGCTGTGGGGGTTGTTTTTGGGTTAATCGGTTTTAAAAACTATAAAATTCATAGTAAGAAGGCCGAAAAGGTCAAGAATGAATTGCAGCGCAGGAACCAGCCGCTGACCACTTTCAGGATTACACCATACGTCGATCCGTTCAATAAATCGGCAAGGCTGGGGCTGAGGTTGTCTTTCTGATTGCGGTAAATTGATTACTTTCATAGGGTTAAAACAGTTACAAAAAGTCCTTCCCTCATGAAAGTAATTTTACCAAAGCTGAAAAATCAGCTTTTAGCCATGTTAATGCTATTATTTGTCGTTCAGGCAAATGCACAAACACCGCGTAAAGCGGATGTGATTAAGCTGCGCGACGAGTCCAAACTGGAAGTATTTATCCAGGAAGTGGATGACCAAGTAGTGAAATACAAAAAAATCAGCGACCCGGAAGGGCCGCTTTTTTCAGTTAAAAAGTCGGATATCGCTTCAATCCGCTACGGGAACGGTGAGGAGGAAACGTTTGAGGCGACGCTTGAAGTGCAGAACTACTATTCTCCCACGAAGCCTGCTCCCGCCGCCCGGCAGCACGAGCCTGGCCCTGCTGCGCGAAAGGTTGCCAACGGACCGGTAAAGCCCTCGGTTCAGTTCGCCGAGGATGTCAGAAGTGCTTCGCCCGACCATTTACGGAGCATGTACACCTATTATAAAACGCGCTCGAAAGGCGGGATGGTCATGGGGATTGCAGGGACTTCCGTGGGCGTGATTGTGGCGGCAATCGGCACGGGCATTGTGGCCAGCGCAATGGACGACAACGGCAATTACAAGAGTTATCAGGACGAGCTGCGGGCGCGTAAAGGTGCCTACATGATGCTGGGAGGATTTGCCGGCGCAATAACGTTCGGTACTGTGGGCTTTGTGAAAGGAGGCAAGAACGGTGCCAAGGCCAGCCGCATCCGTCGGGAGCTGATCCGTCGCGGAGAACCTCTGACGATTAGAATCAGGCCGTCGTTCAACCCGTCGCAACGGGCAGGAAGCCTGACATTGGCATTGAATTTCTGATCAATAGGTCACAAAAAAGCGGGCTCCGAAATGCTTCGGAGCCCGCTTTTTTGTGACTTAAATTTCTTAGAATTTGAATGCGATACCCGCTTTCAATGGAGATGCGTTGTAACCAACTTCCGCAAATACGCCCATGTTAGGCTTGAAGTAGTAACGTGCTCCTGCGAATACGCCGAAGAAAACACCGCTTCCGTAGCCGTCATCGTAAACGCCTGACCAGCCATCAGGATCGCTGAAAGAAGAAACACGGTAACCGAGTGAAGGTCCTGCGTACAAATCAAGGTTGTCCAGTTTCAGGAAGTGCTTTCCGTAGTGGTAAGAGCCCCTCGCCGCAATGGTGAAGAAGTTGTATCTCCACTTGTACCCAACGTAGCCGTAGTTCCAGGTCGTAAAGTCAGCCTGGCCACCAACGCTGATAAAGTCATGGATACCACCTTCGAATGAAGCACCTACACCGACGCCACCGCCGCCATATGTACCGCCGAGGTTAATACCAGCATTCAATAATTTATCTCCTTTTTCAAATTGGGCGAACGCCTTCTCGGAAGCTGCGCTGAAAAGGGCTGCAACTACCAGCATGAATAGAGTCTTTTTCATCGTAATAGATTAGTTATTGTTAAAGAATAATGGCACAAATTAAAGCCTTTATTTCAATGCTTCAAAACTTGTGCCATTTATAGTTATTAACCGGAGTTTCCTACTTTATAAGTGGTTTTGGTATCTTTCTTTAATCCAAAATCAGATGTGTTTGCGGAGCTTATCCTTAAAGACCTTTTTGAATTTGTCCAGTTTTGGTGCAATCACGAAGGCGCAGTAGCCCTGGTCGGGATTGTTGGCAAAATAATTCTGGTGGTAGTCTTCGGCAGGATAAAACTTCTGGAATTTAGTGATTTCGGTTACAATCGGATTCGCATAAGCGCCCGATTTGTCCAATTCCGCTTTGGCCGTTTCCGCCAGCTGTTTCTGCTCGTCGGTATGGTAAAAAACGACTGAACGGTATTGCGTACCCACATCATTTCCCTGGCGGTTCAGCGAAGTAGGGTCGTGGCTGCGGAAGAACGCTTCCAGCAGGTCGGCGTAACTGATCACCTTGGGATCGTACGTCACTTCCACGCACTCCGCGTGACCGGTATTACCTGTGCATACTGCCTTATAATTGGGATTGGGGTCGTGCCCGCCCGAGTAGCCCGAAACCACCTTCTTAACGCCTTCGAGTGATTCCATTACGGCCTCGGTACACCAGAAACATCCCGTACCAAATGTTGCGACTTGTGTGTTCGCGGTATCGACGTTGCTTTCGTCGAGTGCGGTTGAGGCTGCTTCTTTGTCCATTTTGCTCTTGTGTTTTTTGTCTGTCTGCGCACACGACACGAGGGCCATGCAACACAAAAATATAAACGTGAAAATCGGGATGGTGGTTCTCATCATAACAATACGGGTTATCACTGTTTCGGTAACGATTACGGGGCCAATAAAGTTTTATGACCGTAATCGTATAATATTTACGAAATTTGAACGCCAAAAGATCGGGATAGCATCCTATTCCGTCGACATCAAATCTCCGGTAGTTTATGACCTATCTTCATTTCAAAGCACTTCATATCATATTTGTAGTCAGCTGGTTTGCAGGACTTTTTTACATGCCCCGCCTGTTTGTGTACCACACCGAGGCCAACGACAAGCCGAGTCCCGAACGCGAAATCCTTTTGGCACAATTTACGAAAATGGAGAAGCTGTTGTTCAATGCAATCATGACACCCGCATGCTGGCTTGCATTGCTATGCGGAACAGCGATGCTCTACATTACCCCCGCCTGGCTTGACCAGGGTTGGATGAAGCTGAAACTGGTTTTTGTGCTGGGCCTATTGGCTTACCATTCCATTACCCGTAAAATATTACTGGAACTCCGGCAGGGAAAATTCCGGTATAGTTCCTTTCAATTGCGTCTTTTCAACGAAGTAGCGACGATATTCCTGTTTTCCATCGTCTTTTTGGTAGTATTAAAAAACACCGTCGACTGGCTGTGGGGCGTGCTAGGTCTGATCGCTTTCGCGATTGTGATCATGACCGCCGTGCGGGTCGTCAAGAGAATGCGGGAAAAGAAGGCAGGAGTTTAGCGTATTTCAAAAAATAGCAAAGCCCTTTGAACATGTCGTCCGAAGGGCTTTTTACTTGAATAATCCCACCTGGCATTACTTGTATTTCGTTTTATAACTAAAATTTAGTTATAAAGACTAAAAAATTTTAGAGTTTTTTGTATTCGTAAAATACGTGACCTGCTGAAAGCTTTTCGTCAGCGGAATAATGCTGCCAGGCGGCAATACTTCCGTCGCCGTCGCCTTCGAGCTCCAAGGCAATGACCGACGTTCCTGTTTTTTCATTGTCGCAGAAAAGCTGAACGGCATTGCCAGCACTATTGCTTTGCCAGGTGCCGGTGAGCTTGCTGGCATTGTCGGCATCGCGCATTTCGAAGCGACCGTCGGCCCGGAGTTCCAGTTTTGACAAACATACTTTTACATCACCCGATCGCTCAGGAAAATCGCGCGGCGTTTTGCCGTCGTTGTCGTTGATCGTAATGCGGTTCATATTTTCCCACATTCCTACGAGGTCTTTATTGAGATATTCTGAAATGTTGTTCGCTTCGCCGCCCGGTATTTCGCAGGAAAAGAAGAGCAGCATTAATGCCGCCAATGGCACGGCTGCCAGGAAGCGCAGTCGGCTCACGGCCCTGGATGGAGTTTGATGTAGCATGATAATTCGTGATTTGATTTGACCATAATATGAAAAGTAATGCAGGGGTGAGATTTGCGTAGATGACGACAGGTTCAGGAGCAGATGCGTGTAACGAAATCTCCCGGCCTGGCGTGCGGCCTGTGCGTCGGCGATGAATTCATGATTGACCGTGATCGCTTCCCGCCAGAAACGCATCAGCGGATTGAACCAGCAGCACGCGCTAAGCAGCCGGACAGCCAGCCAGTCGCCCGAATGCCCTTGCCTGCAATGCACGAGCTCGTGCGCGATGCATGTACGCAAGGACGCATTATCAGGCAGGTTTTGGTTGATAAAAATGTAGTTGAAAAAAGAGGAGGCAGGTATTTCACTGTCCACCAACACGAGCCGCACAGTTCCCAGTTTCCGGGAAGGGTATTTCCGGATCAGCCGGGCGACGGCGAAAATGTCTGCGAACAATTTATACAAATGCCAGGCTGCAATGCAACCATAAATTATCCAGAGGGTTTGTGAAAAACCGGACCCGTATGTTTGCGGGGAATCGCCGGCAATGCCTTCAACCAATGCATATTCCGGGATGAAACGCGCTGCCACTCCCGAAGGCTGCTCCCATTGGCCCGGCCAAAGCGGCAGTCTCAATGCAGGGGCTATGATACTGAACACCATCCCGAAAAGCAGGTATAGCCGGTTGGCTGCAAAGAAGGTAAGCCTTCGAAAAGCGGCCCTGTAAAGCAGGATCACAAGCGCCAGGCAAAGGTTCACTTCCAACAGATAGGTACCGGCCATGGCGTTTACGATTTGGGAGGATAGTACGAATCGATCAGTTGTTTCAATTCATTTACTTCATCCGGTTTCAAGGCGTTTTCCTGGACTATAAACGATACAATGTTCTTGGGAGAACCTTCAAAATAGTGCTTCATAAGGTCGGAAAACGATCTCCGGGCGTATTGATCCCGGGAAATGGCCGGGAAATAGACATGCGTTTTGCCATACGCCTTGTGATCGACAAAGGCCTTTTTTTCCAAGAGCCTTACGATAGACGAAACAGTCGTGTAAGGCGGCTTCGGCTCGGGTAATTTATCAAGAATGTCGTGAATCACGCCTTCTCCCAGCTCCCAGAGAATGCGCATGATGTTTTCTTCCGAATGACTAAGCGGTTCCATGATTCAAAGGTATAACTAAAATTTAGTTATCAAACTTATATTTAGTTGAAATCTTTAAAACAAGATATTTCTGATGTTCATGGAGAATGCTCAAAATGTAAATCCAAGCGCAAGCCTGGCAGAATAACGCCGGTGAAGGGCGTCATAAGGGTAGGGCACGTCTGCCGGCAACACATGATAACCGACATTCGTATCCACATAAATATGTTTAAACAGTCGTTGCTGAAAACCTATCGACGGTGAAATTGACCAGTACCTTTCATTTATATTAGGGAAGTAGCCGGTGGTTCCGTATTTGGTATGAAGCATCGCGATTTCGAAGGCTGTATAAAAACCGGAAAGATTATTGCCCGATTTGCCGCGACGGATCTGCATGCGCTGCAGAAAGTAATATCGCGGCTGCAGGCCCACTTTAATCGAAGATCCGCGCACAGAGTCCCATTTCCTATCGTAAAATTCAGCATTAGCACTCATGTCGAGCGAAAAGGGGCTTTTGCCGAATTTAGCTTCGCGCGCAATGCCTGTGCGCAACGACTGCTGGTCCAGACCTATGCTGAATTCCGGAAAGCGTAGTTTCCATTGATTGTGAATTTCCTCATCGCATAGCAGTACTTCGCATAACTGAGAAGGCAGGGAGCGCTTCCAGTCTCCCAGCGCAATTCCGACGGTCATTTGCGTTGAAAAAATAATATTTCGTTTGAAGTCGACGGGACTTTTGTTGGAATAAAGAGGATGCCACGATGCTTCCCTCGGCCTTGGCTCCGTGTAGTAGGCTCCGAATGAAATATCGACATGTCCCCAATTCAGGAAGCGGCTCTGAAAGCCGGACGCAACTCCTACGATCCGCTTGTATGGGCTGCTATTGTACCGGTCTATCGATTTTAATGGGAGCTCGTAAGACATTGCCAGGTAAGCCCCGCTGAAATTGTTTGCATTCAGCCCTTTTCGGATCCTCGCGGGCATGGCATAGTACCAACGCGCCTTCGCGCCCAGCCAAGTGTTACCGCGCCAGGGTTTGACAAATGTGCGGCTATAAATGGCATCGCTTGCTGCGTTTGTCTGGCCGCGCAAAGTTGCTTCTACCGACAGGAAGGGTAGCAACTTATACTCGTAGCTGATATCGACTCCAATACCGATCCCCCTGAGGTCGGAAGTCCGATATCCAGCCTTGACAATATGTTTCGTAGGCACACGCGTCATAAACACATTGTCGTACCGGTCGATAAACTTCTGCCGGACGCTCAGTGTATCGGGTTCTTCGCTGTAAGTCACGCGAATAGTGTCCTGCGCAGCGACAGTCAACGATTTCAAAAGGATCAATAGCAGCGGTAAGAAGTATTTCATGCAAACAGAAGTAAATGCGGCCCCGGCCTGATGAAAGAGGTGTGTTTTAATAGAAATGGTTGTATGGAAATGCCGATGATTTTAAAAATAGCTCGTTTGATAAGTTGTTAAAAATTCTTAAACCTGAATTAATTGGAAGGCTGGTTGCTATTTTAGCAAATATCAATAGTTAAGGTGTTCTGAATGAAGACAAAACTGCATCTGTCAGCCATCTTTTACCGTTCGTTCGGATTTTATTTGTGGGCCATTCCGATGGCGGCCTGGCGCGCATTGGGCTGCCCGACGGCCCGGAATCTTTATGTGCTGATACCCGCGCTGGTCCTTTTCAAATTCTTTTTGCAAGGCATCACCATTTACATTTTCCGGCGCAGGTATGCACATTTGTTTTTCTTTTATGCCAATGCGAACCTATCTCAGCGGCAGCTTTTCACCGCGGCATTCGTAGCGGATTTCGTACTCTTCTCTTTATCAATGAGTATTATCCAGTTAGCAAGTGAATGGATAAGATGAAAGGGCATGTGCTCGAAGCCGATAGCATGTGGCTGGAATATGAGGGATGCAAAATCCTGCAAAATATTTACCTTCAAATGCAGACAGGCCATGTGACAGGGCTGCTCGGGCGTAACGGGACGGGGAAGTCCAGCCTGATGCAAATGATTTTCGGAACGCTCCGGGGGCAAAACCAATCGGTAAGGTTCAATGGTGACTATGTATCACATCCCTATCAGCATCCGGGACTGATCAGCTACCTGCCACAGCACGCTTTTATCCCCTCAAACCTGCGCGTGAGCGAGGTATGCAGGTTGTATAAAGTCGATTTTACGGATCTGTGCCGCCATTTTCAAGATTTGGAGCAGTACAATCTTACCCGTGTTAAAGACCTGTCGACCGGTAACCGACGGCTGCTGGGAACGTTGCTCGTGCTGCTGATGCCCGTGGCATTTACCTTGCTCGATGAGCCATTTGCCGCGCTTTCGCCCGTTAGTATCGAGCAAATGAGAAGAGTGATTACTGAGCAAAAGGCCCGGAAAGGTATTCTGATTTCAGATCATGCGTATGAAGACGTCCTGGGCCTCGCGGATGCAACATACCTGATCGTGCCCGTAGGACGCAGTATCTTGCTTAAAGATGTTTATTCTGAACTGGAAGAGTTTGGATATTTATAAGACATTCATTAAAAAGCTACTTTTCAAAAATCAATGCTTCCGCGCTGGCGCCTAGCTCTTCCAATGTTTTCAAAATCGATTCCGTGAATGCATCCGGCCCGCAGACGTAAAAAGGCTGGTCGAAATTCGTGATGTGTTTTTGCAGAAAAGCCTTGTCGATACGGCCGTGATGGTAACCGCCTGCATTTTCGCCCGAAATGAGGTTGAAGAAATGCTCGCCGAGGATTTGTTCGAGCTCTTCTTTAAGGATAATGTCGGCCGTGGTGCGGTTGGAGAAGAACAGCTGGTTTGCCCCGACCTGACCTTTGGAATACAAATCCCTGAAAATGGCCAGAAATGGCGTAATACCGGCGCCTCCGGCCAGGAATACGCCCTCGCCTTTGTATTCGATGGCGCCCCAGGCGTCGCTGATCTCGAAACTGTCGCCCGGCTGCACGTGCGTCAGTGCATTGGTTACGCCCTCGTGGTCGGTGTAGGATTTGATCGTGAATTCGAGCGTATCCGACGTGGGCAGCGACGTGAATGTGAACGGCCGCTTTTCTGCAGCCCATTGATCTTTCAGGATCGAAAAATCGGTAGCCTGGCCGGGAGTGTACGTGAAACCCGCCGGTTTCTCTACGGTATAGGCATTTACGTTATGCGTAACAGGCTTTTTAGCGAGCAGTTTGACGGAATAGTCGGCCATGACGGTAGGTTTCGAATGCGTTGTGGATACAAACTTGATGCAAAATACGCACTCCCAGGGCCGCTGTCAAGAACGGTTTTTGTCGAATGGCATGGTTTAAGGCAACGACTGAAAGTAGCGGGTGTAGTGCCGAGGTAGGTGGCAATGTAATGATCGGGAATGCGACGGAAAAGCGACGATGGCTGACGGATATCGTATTTATGGAATTAGGCTATGGTTATAAAGGCGTTTTCAATGGTGGATTGAGCATGCGGTTTTGAGATCCTTGGCCCGGTGAGGTCACAGCGGCTGACATGAAGATTGATTCCGGATTCAAATGCTGTTTTTTAGCAGATCGGAAATCAGTTTTCCATTAATCGTCAATCCTTCAATATTGCATCCGGATATTTCGATACCGCTCAGATCGCAATGGACGAACCTGCTCTTATGCAAATCACAATGTTCGAAAAGGAGCGGCCGCTGTTCTGCCTCCGGGTCGTACATCGGGTGATCGGGCGGGCACATACCTATGTTCTGAAACACCGCCCCGCCCAGCTGTGCGCCTTCGATTTTGAGGTCGCTCAAATTCGCATCCGTAATCGATATATTACTCATGTTCACGTCGTTGAATGTCGAGTCGGACAGCATAACGCAGTGGGCAGTGATGACGGCACATTCGCTGTCGAGCGCAATTTGTTTGATGGTTTCCATGATGGTCGTTTGGTTTTGGCTAATGTAAAGTTAGCTTCCTAACAGCCAGTGTAAAAGGGCCAAATGCGACGAAATTGCGGTGCAATTGTGCCAAAAATCAGGCTTCTATCGTGTGTGATTTTTTTTGTCCCGCTATTTGTCCCGAAAAGCAAAAACGCCGTTCCTGATAACAGAAACAGCGTTTTGTGCCGAAGGCGGGACTCGAACCCGCACAGGATTGCTCCCTCACGCCCCTGAAACGTGCGTGTCTACCAGTTTCACCACTTCGGCTTGAATTGGGTGGGCAAAGATAGCAATCTTGTTTTGGACTTTACAAGCGTTTCGAGTTTCAGACGGTGAAAAAATCTTAAAAATTTAAATTTTGACCCCTTCATACAGCGCCGGAATGTGGATTTTGCGGTATCCGGCCTTTTCCAGCTTCAATTTGAATGCGATTTGCGTCTCGTATTCACCATGCACAAGGAATACCTCCTTTACGCGCTCGGGTTTCTGGCACGAGAGAAATTCCAGCATTTCGTTGTAATCGCCGTGACCGGAGAAGGAATCCATCGTTTCGACGCGGCATTTGACCTCGAACTTCTCGCCGAAGATGTTTACATGCGTGTCCCCACGCTTCAACGCACCTGCGAGGGTGTTCGCAGACGCATAGCCCACGAGCAGGATCGTCGAGTTCGGGTCTCCGATGTTATTTTTGATATGGTGCTTGATGCGCCCCGCTTCGGCCATCCCGGAGGCGGAAATGATGATGCAGGGTTCTTTGTGGTCGTTAAGGGCGATGGATTGCTGCACATCTGAAATATAATTGAGGTACGGAAATGCAAATGCGTCGCCGTCTTTCTCGATGTAATCCAGGATTTCGGGGTTGAAGCATTCGTCGTGTTCCTTCATAATGGCCGTGGCGCGGATCGCGAGCGGACTGTCGATGTAGACGGGGATTTGCGGTAGCTGGCCTGAACTCGAAAGCTGGTCAAGAGCATAAATGAGCTCCTGCGTGCGGTCGATCGCAAAGGCGGGAATAATGAGTTTGCCGCGGCGACGGACGCACGTTTCTTGTACAATGCGCAGCAAATGCGCATGCATATCAATCTCTTTTTCGTGCAGCCGGTCGCCGTAAGTAGATTCGCAGATAATGTAATCGGCTTGTGGGAATTCCTCGGGCTTGCGGAGAATGCGGTCTTCGGGGCGGCCGATGTCGCCGGTAAACGTTACCTGCTTAAAAGTCCCTCCATCTGGAATGCTCAAATGCACGGCGGCGCTGCCGAGCAAATGCGCGGCGTCGGTCAGGATTACCGATACTTCATTGTCTTCACCCAAAAAAAACGTCTGTCCGTAACGCACAGTTTTGAATAGGCTCAATGCATGGGCGGCGTCTTCGGCATTGTAAAGTTCTTCAAGGAGCGGGCGCCCTTGCTTTTTGCGGCGTTTATTGATGCGTTCGAGGTCTTTTTCCTGGATATGGGCGCTGTCGAGCAGCATTACGCGACAAAGATCGGCAGTGGCAGCGGTGCAATAGATTGGCCCTTTGAAACCCTTGCGTACGAGGCGTGGGAGCAGGCCTGAGTGGTCGATGTGCGCGTGGGAAAGGACTACGTAATCGACATCGGCAGGTTTGAAACCGAATTCCTGGTTGAACTCGTCGGTTTGAATGCCCTGAAAAAGCCCGCAGTCAAGTAATATTTTGGTTCCTTTTTCGGTGGTAATGAGGTGCTTGCTTCCGGTAACGGTGCGTGCGGCGCCAAAAAATTGGATCAGCATAAAGGTTTGGATTTAGAACGTTGGTGAAAAGAAGGAGGTCATGCCAGGACGTAGATCGCGTCGAGGTTGCGCCCAATGCCGTCGTAGTCGAGCCCGTAGCCGACTACGAATTTATTTTCGATCTCAAAGCCGACATAGCGCATATCCACGGGGGTTTTCAACGCTTCCGGCTTGTGCAGCAAAGTAGCGATTTCAACGGATTTTGGCGACATCGCCTTCACTTTTGTGATCAGCTGCGACATGGTAAGCCCGGTATCCACAATATCTTCAATAATGATCACATCTCGTCCGGCAATGTTGGCATCCATCCCGATAATCTCCCGCACCATGCCGGACGAGGTCGTTTGAGAATAGGAGGAAAGCCGAATAAAATTGATCTCGCACGCCAGCGAAATGCTCTTGACGAGCTCACTGGCAA
This sequence comes from Dyadobacter sp. 22481, assembly GCF_052044875.1. NCBI lineage: Bacteria > Pseudomonadati > Bacteroidota > Cytophagia > Cytophagales > Spirosomataceae > Dyadobacter > Dyadobacter sp. 22481. The sequence continues at coordinate 468,685 of NZ_JBQENV010000004.1, read as the reverse complement.
AAAGAAATGCGCCGTTCAGTACGATGATGAATACCGGGCACGAATCCGCATAATCGGAATTGATGCCGGCAGCTAACTCAGAAATACGGTTTTCGATCGTTTCGCGCGAAATAAAAGGGACAAATGTTTTATCCAGAATGTTAATCATAATTTTGAAGTACGGATCAAGTTCCAAAAGACGACAAAGCGTTTTCTGGAAACTGGCTGCCGAATGCCGGCAGTCGGTTCGTGGCAAATACTCTGAGGATCAATATTAACTCTTTTTTTAAAAACCGGGCCGCTGACAAACGCAAAATATAAATCCGGCGTTAATAGGACAGATTTACCCTTGCTATGAAAAGCTTAGTTGCTAACACAATCATTTTCTGCTGCTTAACTGTAATTACAAGCCACATTGCAACCGCGCAATTGTATTCTTCGGCCGAACTGGACAAGAAGTATGCGATGGTTCTCCAAAATCCCGGAGTTCAGATCGAGTCGACCGAGGCGATCAATAAGTTGTATAATTACCAGTTTTACGAGGCAGACGCGGAGTTCCGGTGGCTCAAATACCGGTACCCGAAGCACCCTATGCCCCATTTTCTGATGGGTCTGGCCGAATGGTGGAAAATTGTACCGAACACGGAAAACGAAGCCTATGACAAAACCTTCCTTGCGCAAATGGATTCGACCATTACGCTGGCTGAGGAGCTGTATGACGACCAGGAAAATAAAATAGAACCGGCATTCTTTCTCGCTGCCGCATACGCATTCAAAGGCAGGCTCTACGCCGAGCGCGAAAGCTGGGCGAAAGCGGCATTTGCGGGGAAAAAGTCATTGAAGTATTTCGAACAATGCAAGGGTAATGGTGACCTCTCGCCTGAGTTGCTGTTTGGCGACGGGCTGTATAACTATTACGCCGAATGGGTCCCGAAAGAATATCCGATCCTGAAACCGGTCCTGGCACTCTTCCCAAAAGGAAACAAAAGGCTCGGCGAGCAGCAGCTGGAAAAGGTGGGGAACAATGCATTTTACACGCGTGTGGAGGCCCGCTATTTTCTCTTGCAGATTTACAGCATGGAAAACGAGTACAGCAAGGCTTACGAAATGGCTAAATATATGTGGCAAACCTATCCGAACAATCCGTATTTCGAGCGGTATTTTTGCCGGACGGCCTTTGTTACCGGAAAAATGGCGGAAGCGGAGCAAGCGGCACAGAATATTATTACAAAAATTAGTCAGGGAATGCCTGGTTATGAAGGAGTAAGCGGCCGTAATGCCGCTTATGTGCTGGCCTACTACAATATGAACTACCACCGCAATTATGACGCGGCGAGCGAGTATTATAAGAAAGCGATCGATTATTCAACGCAAACCAATTCGATGAATGCCGGCTATTATGTTTCCTCGCTGATCGGATTAGGAAAAATTGCGGAGCAAAAAAAGGATTATGACGAGGCGCTGCGCTACTACAAACTCGCCGATGACCGCGCGGATAAAAAATCCAGCCAGGACAAAGAGGCAAAGGCGGCGATCACGAATTTGAAGAAGATGAAGCGTGAGCAACGAAGAAGGCGGTAGGAGGCGCGTACTTGCTTGATGCTTCGACTTCGCTCAACATGACACTAGTGTCACCCTGAGCGAAGTCGAAGGGCTTTGTGAGATGTTCCTTATTTCTTCAATTCCGCATAATGTTTGAAAAACAACGGAATCGTTTCGATCCCTTTATAGTAATTGAACAACCCGTAGCTCTCGTTCGGCGAATGCAGGGCATCGATATCGAGGCCGAAACCCATCAGGATGCTCTTGCAGCCTAGTTCCTGCTCGAAAAGTGCTACGATCGGGATGCTTCCTCCGCCGCGGGTCGGAATCGGCTTTTTGCCAAATGATTCTTCCATTGCCAGCTCCGCCGCACGGTATTCCACCGAATCTGTTGGCGTCACGTAGGGCAAACCGCCGTGGTGGGGTACTACTTTCACTTTCACAGAAGCCGGTGCGATGGATTCGAAATGCTTTGTGAAGATTTCGCATATTTCGTCGTCGTTCTGGTCGGGTACGAGGCGCATGGAGATTTTGGCGCTTGCTTTGGACGGGAGTACTGTCTTGGCCCCTTCGCCTATGTAGCCGCCCCAGATTCCATTTACGTCCAATGTCGGGCGAACGGATGTTCTTTCGATGGTGGTATAGCCTCTTTCGCCGGCTACGTCGTCGATAGCGAGATCCTTTTTATATTCTTCCAGATCAAACGGCGCGGCATTCAGAGCAGCACGCTCGGAGGTGCTCAGGTCCTGAACTTTGTCGTAGAACCCTGGAATGGTAATGTGGCCGTTTTCGTCTTTTAGTGAGGCGATCATTTCGCATAGCACATTGATAGGGTTGGCGACGCCGCCGCCGTACACGCCGGAATGTAAATCGCGGTTGGCTCCGACTACTTCCACTTCAACATATGTCAGTCCGCGAAGGCCGGTTTCGATCGACGGAACGTCATTTGCAATAATACTCGTGTCGGAAATAAGGATCGTATCGCATCGCAGCATTTCCTTGTGTTTCCGGACAAATGTCCCAAGGTTGGAGGACCCTATTTCTTCTTCCCCTTCAATCATCACCTTCACATTACACGCGAGCGTGCCTGTTGCAAGCATGATTTCGAGGGCTTTAATATGCATATAAAACTGCCCCTTGTCGTCGCAGGCGCCGCGTGCGTAAATGCGGTCGTTTTTGATGATTGGTTCAAACGGGGGAGAGTTCCATAGTTCGTAAGGATCGGCCGGCTGGACATCGTAATGGCCATACACGAGCACGGTAGGCAGGGCAGGATCAACGATCTTTTCGCCGTAGACAACCGGATGGCCCTCGGTTTCATAGATTTCAGCACGGTCGGCACCGGCTTCGGCGATGCGGTCGCGCACATATTCCGCGGCTTTGAGCATGTCGGGCTTGAACTTCGAATCGGCGCTTACCGACGGAATGCGGAGCAGGTCGAGCAGTTCATTTAAAAACCGGTCGCGGTTTTTTTCAATATATTCTTGCATTGAATGGTTGTTTTTAGTCTTAACTGAATCGGCGGTCAAGTTAAAAAAATAACCCCTAAGGTTGTGCCTCAGGGGTTGGGATTAACAGGGTTAGATTACGAATATCAGCTCCGGGCTTTCGATTTAGCGAAGATGTTCACTCGGTTTTCGTTGCCTTTGAGCAATCGGCCAATGTTTTTCTGGTGTGTAAAAACAACGAGGATAAACATCGTAAAGCCAAAAACAACAAGTAGCGGCTCGGGATGCCCGAAGACGCCCATCCACGAAAGTACCGGGAATGCCAACGTCGCGAGGATCGAGCTCAGTGATACGTATTGAGATGCAATTAGTGTCAGAATAAATATAGTAATGCAGACGGACGCAAGCTCGGGGTGAATGGCCAATACCATTCCGAGCAGTGTGGCAATGCCTTTGCCGCCTTTGAAATTCACAAAAATGGGGAAGATGTGACCGATAATAGCGATAATCCCGAAGATGATCTTGTACATCAGGAGTTCGGTCTCACCGATTTCGTTCATGTAGAAAAGCATGGAAGCGAGACAAGTGGCCGTCCAGCCTTTCAGTACGTCGATGAGCATTACAACAGTCCCTGCGCGTTTGCCCAATACCCGAAACGTGTTGGTGGCACCCGCGTTACCGCTGCCGTGTTTCCTGACATCGATTCCAAAGTACCCAATACCGTACCAGACTGAACTTGGGATGGAACCCAGCAAATAAGCAGCAACAATCGCAACTATTAATAAGGCAATACTCATTTTGTACTATTCAATGATAAATTTAAACTACAAAAAGCTTTTCTCAAAAATACGATAGTTGGAGGATTATGCAAGCTATTGTAGTGCAAAACTAGCAGGATCGATACTATTTTTCAAAAATTAGCAGAAACTATTGCAAATACTGGCAATCACATCAGAATCCTTCTGTGGGTTCTGCTTTTTTCTTCTTTTCTTCTGCTTGGGAGGGAGCCGCCTTCTTCTTCGCAGTTTTCACGAGCTTCGCTTTTTTCAGGGCAGGCTGGTAGAAATCGTCGAAGCGGTTAACAAACATTTCCTTCTCTTCAGTTCCAATGCTTACCAGTGTCATGTCCTTGGATTTCACATTTTTAGACTTCGCAACGATCTCATCATTGAAATCGAGTTGTGATGAAACAACGCCCAGCTCACCCGCCTTGTAGTCGAAATAATACCACACATCGGGCGATGCTTCAACATACAGACTAAACTCATCGCCTTCCACACCGCGGCGGAGTTCCAGCACGCCGGTCATTTGTGCATTGATGTTGTTCCTCCCCAAATGCGACACGCCGATGGGCCCCTGCGAGTAGTACGCGTTATGCACGGGCGACCAGTGCAGGTTCACATTCGAAAGCACCATGGGCACATCCAGGGCAGGCGAGGCTTCGAAAATCGGTTTGTAGCCTGCAGCCGTCAGTTTAATGTATGCGTCCGTCGCTTTCGGGCCGATCAGGGCGGATAGCTTTCTGTTCAGTTGATCGGCATCATCGTCGGCGGCAGTGCTGTTTGATTCTGCAAGGTTCGTTTCTACGATTTTTGCCGCTAATGCCGGAGCAATCGGTTCCAATGCCGGCATTTTCATGAGTAGCATTGTGTTGAAACGGAATTTGGAACTATCGACCTGTACTTCCGCGCTGCCGACGGTTTGGAGCCAGTTGGCTTGTATGAGTTTAAATGGTCCTGCGAATGTGGCTAAGCCGGTTTTATCGTCGAAAGACAATGCACTGCCCTCGTCGATAAGGCCGTCGGCGCCTGGCGGCGGGTTCACGCGGAATGCCTTTTTGTCCTCATCGTAGCTGAGGTTGCCCTGGGCCTGGTAAATGTCCTCGTCGCCGTCCGAATCCTTGGGTGACAAGAAGCTCATGTACATGCCTTTGGCTTCATTGTAATGCAAGCCCACAGAAAGCGGGATCTCGTGTTCGTTTTTAAGGTCTTTATTAATCTTAATGGAAACCGATTCGCCCGGAGAATCCTGATACACGATCCACGAACTCTGGAAATCCTTCCGGAACTTGATCACCGGTTTCACGAAACCGTCCAATTTCAGTGACGGCTCGTAAGCTACGAGGTTAATGGCGCCCTTATATTGAATGCGGGGCGATAGGAACAGGTTCTCCGCTTCCTTAATGTCTGCACGGGCAGTCGTGTAATATTTGATGCCCGCCGCAGCCGGTTTATCCTTCGCCTTACGCTTGCCTTCCTCGCCCGCGCCCACTTCCACGAGCTCGAAATTCTGCATTTTAATATTAAATGTGTCCTTCCGCGCGGTAATGTACTGGTAGGTGGCCGAGCCTTCGAAATGGTTGCGGGAATCGATGCGGATGTCGGCGTCGCGCATGCGGTGCGACACGTTCAGGGTGTCGATTTCGATGCGTGCCTTTTTCAACGGAACGATTTTCCCCTTGCTGTCTACGGCTACCATCCCGCCGTCGGGGATGATTTTTACGTCGGCAGTCTGAATGAAAGGTACACCCTTGATGTTCAAAGTCACTTTTGCAATGTCATAAATTGCCTCGGAACCATTGAAAGTCAGTCCTTCCTGATCCGGATCTGTCGAAGTATAGGAAGATGTTTCACCTAAACCCTTCATCAGGATCGTCTTTTTGGCCATGTCCCATTTGGCGCTTCCAATAAGCGTCTGGTACGAAGCGGTAGGGATTTGCATACCAGAAGAATCACTGCCAAAGCCCGATTCGTCGGTCACGAAATTGGCAATGCCGGTTTTAAAGTTGAAATCAACATTGACATTATTACCCGTCAGCAGCTTTTTGGTAGACTTTATATCCCCACTATTGATTGCAAAAGCCGATTTATTGGCCAGGAATCCGTCTTTGTTGAACTTGATATCGGGTGAGGTAAGCTCCGAGTCAGCCCTTTTCAGCTTGCCATTGCCATACAAACCGGTCGAGCGCAACAGCAAACTTCCTTCTAGATTCGTCGTACCCTGGTGGAAGGCGAACGACTTGCCGGTGGTGCTGATAAACATACTATCCGCATTGGGATACCATTTCAACTCATAGTCTTTCAACGCAACGGCTGGAAAATAGCCTTTGCCTATGGTGGCCTCCTTGATGCTCGCCACATCGCCGGTGGCCATGAGTGAGTCGGATGTGAGCAAGATATTTTTGGCATTCATCGATGCCGACAGGTATTTCAATATCGCCTTGGAATGCAAGCCGGTATTGTCCATCGTCAGCGTGTCGGTGAACTTGGCCAATGCTTTTCCTTCATACAGTTTCATGTCGGTAACCGGCGGTTTGTAGTCGAAACCGAGCGAGTTATCGGGCATGCTTTTCAGGATCGTCTGAATGGGTGGGAGAATGCCGTTGGAATTAAATGTGCCATCAAAAATCACGTCTCGCTGATCCAAACCGTCCATATCGATCTTGGGAATCTTGAAAAACACTTCTCGCGGGTAAAGCACCGTTCCTCGTTCAGGCTGGTCGAAGTAGACGATCATACCATCCGGCACGACGAGCCTGGGCGATTTTTTAATGCCTTTCTGAATCCCCGATTTGTTTTTCGGGTCGCTGAGGTAGAAAGTCCCGCCTTTTTCGTACTTCACGTGCCCGCCGACTTCGCCTTTCTGTCCTTTGGCAAACTTATCGCGCGGCGTAAACGTGATCGAATCGGACGGTGCCACGTTCACGAAGAACTGGTTATAATCGAATTTGATGTTCTGGCCCCGGAACTGGTAGTTGGATGCCACCATCTGCCCGTTCAGGGTAAAATTGCGGTTTTTGCCGATAATCACCTTTTTGTCGGATGGAACGGCATATATTTTCAGCGAATCGCTGACGACGAACCTCGAAACGCCGAGTACCGTAAGCAAAGTATCAGGCATGTAAATCGTAGCATTTGCCACCTCATCGTTAGCCGCAAACTGGCCGCTTACCTGGAAATTGTCGTAATCGGCTTTATCCAGGTTGGCGAGCACGTACATGACGCCCTTTTTACTCAGCCCATATTCATCCGTTTCCTTGTTGTAGATGAAATAATCATCCAGGGCGAGCCTTCGTAACGCATTACGGATGATCGTCGGGTTTTGCTTGAACTTCGTAGCCAACTCTTCGGCCAGGAAAGAAGTCTTTTTGGTGGTCTGGACATAATTGGTGGCCATAATCAGCGGCTGGAAGCCAAACTCCTTGTTGATTTCCCTGAAACGTTCTTTTTTGAAATAATCGAACGATTCCAGTCGCACGGGGACTTCTGTTTTGCCGTTGATACGCAAAAACTCTACTTTATCGGTCGGGAAGCGCCAGCGCATGGCTTGCGACCAGATATTCATTTTGTGGTAGGAATCACGGTAAGGGAGCGGGCCGTAATCGGTTTTATCCATCCGGCCGAGCCTTACCAGCCCTTCGTCATCATTATATTTAAATGTAATACCCGGGTGGATCAACGAGTCGGCGCCCAGCGGCATCGAATACAGCGCAAAATTGGCCGTAAAAACAGAATCCTTCAACGCAAAACGCTTACTGCGCGCTGTAAATGCAGGTTTTTCCTGGTATTTAACCTTGATCGTCGAATACTTATCGTTCAAAGCCGAGCTATACCGGTCCAAACCGATGAGCGAATAGCCGCCATTGTAGTCGATATTTTTACGGGTTTCTTTCAGTTTGGCATCAATATCGTTCGAAACAAATCTGGGATACTGTGCAGGCTGGCCCTTAATGCGTTTGACACCCCGGTATTCCACCGTTCCTTTCACCGGCGCCGCCAGATAATTATCCGAATGCAGGGTACTGTTTTCAGCGACCAGTTTGGGATAGTTTATATTAAAAGAATAGGCGTCGAGATCCGCATAAATGCTTGAATCGCCAGCGGTTTGCCAGGTAAGCTTGCCGTTTTTACCCACAAACACACCGTCACGCAACGATACGCTGCCATTCGCGGGCCCAAAAACGACGGAATCACCCCCTGCTACCATAGCAAATGTGGCATTTTCAAGGTCCATCAGTGGCCCGGCTATCACGGGTAGGGGATTGGATTTTGGTGCGATCACGAAATTGGAATCCACTGGCGTATCCCAACCGTCGTTGGCAGCCTGGTTTTCTTTGGCTACGGAAGTGTCGGCCTTTGTATCGAACCTGTATTTGAAATTTCCGCCAAGCAAATAGAGCGTGTTGTAATTGCTCGCGTACAATTTGTTGCTTTCGGTGATCGGCAAGCTGGTTTGAAGGATCTTTTGGAAGGTCTTGGCGTCGTATTTATCACCGGCATCAGCCGCTACGTCCAGGAAACCGTCGAGCTTGTCCGGGGATTTCTTCGCTATTGCCTGCGTGTTCCGGATCAACAGCGCCAGCAATGGGCCTGCTTTCTGCCCTTTTGAAACCTGCGTTTTAACAATCCCGATAAATTTCGCCTGCTGCTGCGCATTAATCCCCGACATCCAGACGCTATCCAGCTGGGCCGTAGCACGGATGAATTGCGGGTTACGGCTGCCATCCATCATCTTGCGGAGCTGCGGCATGAACTGCGCGGGGTCGTCCGATAGTTTGACGCCCTGTGCCGCAGCATTTTTTCCGATAAAAGTCAGCAGGTAAAGCAGTATAACAAAGCGAAATATCTTCATGTTTGGTAGCTTTCAGCTTTCAGCAATAGCTAATGGACTATTTGATTTTTTCAAAAACAACGGTTGCCCACTGGTTGCGCGTATTAGACCTGAGCTTTTTCAGGCCGTTTTCCGCGGCGCATTTTTCAATATCGGCCTGGTCGGTCTCATAAAAGCCGCTGGTCACAAGCCAGCCACCCGGTTCCAGGTGTGCAACGTATGCGGGGATTTCAGCCAGCAGGATATTCCGGTTGATATTCGCCAGAACTCCTCCGAAAATTTTCCCCTCCGGCACATCCTGAATTGTTCCCTGAAACACTTCCGAACTGGCCGGTAGCTCATTCATCGCGAAATTTTCGCGGGTGTTCTCTACGGCCCATTCGTCGATATCGAAGCCCAGCAGATGCGATGCGCCCAATTTGTAGGCCAGAATTGCCAGAATTCCCGTCCCGCAACCCACATCCATGATCGAAAGACGTTCATGGGGCAGGTTAAGTTGCTCGTTCATTACCAACCATGTCGTTTCGTGATGGCCTGTGCCGAAAGACATTTTGGGCTGTATCAGCAAATCATATTTAAAAGAGGGATCGGGCTCATGAAACGTCGCCCGCACGCGCACCTGGCCATTCACCTCGATGGGCTCATAGCTTTTTTCCCATTCCTCGTTCCAGTTTCTTCTTTCTAACGATTTCCAGGTTGCCGCTATTGTCGTTAAATCCAGGTATTTGGCTGTAATTGCGGCGATGGCCTCCTCCTTAAATTCCTCTTCCTGAATGTAGGCGAGCAATCCTTCGTCTGTCTCTACAAACGATTCAAATCCCGCCTCTCCCAGTTCCGCCATCAATATCTCCGAAAATTCGGGATCCACTTTCAAGTCCAGTTCGATGTAATTCATTGTAATTGGTTATTAGTAAAAATTGGAAGTGAAGGTGTTGAAAATTTTCAGGAATGCAAGGACGATTAAGCCCGGTATTTTAAATTTGAATTTAAAATTACCGGTATTAATTGAAGTGAAGAGCAATAAAAATGCCCATTAACGTTGGTCAATGGGCCTGAACTATAAAAAAATGTCCTCTTACGGCTTCCTGCGCTTCGCAGCCAGGTCGTGCGCCGTATCATAATACGAGCGCAAATTCATCCAGTCAAAAACATCTGAGATATTCTCGACGCGGTTGCGCTGCATGATGCGGTCGCGGCGTTGCATGCGAACGAATTTGAAAAGGATATCGGCTAGTTGGTCGGCCGCTTGCGAGAAGGTCTGGGATTTGCGGTTGATGACGTAAATGCCCCTGTTTTCATAATCCCGCATGATTTGCATGATATAGTCGCCGAAGCCCGAAAGGTCGCTGGTGACGGTAGGAACGCCCCGTACTACGCATTCAAGCGGCGTGTAGCCCCAGGGTTCGTAATAGCTCGGGAAGACGCCCAAATGGCAGCCTCGTACGAACTGCCCGTAGTCCAGGCCGAACAGCGGGTTGGTCGATGCGATGAAATCGGGGTGGTAAACGATTTTGACACGGTCGCGCTCGTTGTTGACCAGGTTTGCGCGTTTGCAGAAGTCGGTAATGCCGTCTTCCTGTTTGAGATCGTGCGTTACAAATGCGGGAAGGTTATCGGTTTTCCAGCTCTGGATGGTCCTTCTGAGACGGAGCCGCCAGTACTCATCCACAAATTGGTTCAGGTCGGGCATTTTGTGATCGGCGCCGGATGCGGTGGCGAGGAAAAGCTTTTCGCCGACTTCTTTCTCAATGGCGGTACAAGTTTCCTGCAACTCATTTAGCACCGCACGCGATTGCAAAACATCCGGGTTTACCGATGTATATGGTTGTTTGGTGACGATAAACATCACCACGGTCATATCCATATTTGCCTGCACCATTTTCCAGTTCAGGCGGGCAAGGGCTTCCAGCGTGAGGTCGTAACCCTTGTTGCTGTATTCGTAACGACCCGATGTGAAGAAATAGAGTGTTTTATCCAGATCGAAGGAATAGCTGGGAAAGAAATGCCCCATTACAAACTCGTGGATACGTTCCTTATGCTTCAAATGCAGGTTCTGAAACTCATGCACTGCCTGGAAGCGCACTACATTGAGCCCGTTCGGCGTAACGAGGTCGGGCATGCGGCCGAGGAACACCTCGCATTCGCGGGCGGTCACATCACTCACGGTCGTGAGCACATGCGCGCTGAGCGCGGCCTGGCGCTCGATGGAGCACTGTGCCAGGATACCATAGTTCTTGGCCTCCTGTTCCCAGTCGAAGAATGGGAGTTTGTTATAAAAACCAGAGACATTCTGTGCCAGGTAACGACCGAGCATGGTGGCGTGGGTAGTAAACGTCGTCGCGATCTTGACGTTCTCGCGTTTCAGCTCCGGCAGCCCGCTGCTGGCCATCCATTCGTGGAACTGCGCGAAAATCTCTTCGCGTTTGGCATTCTCATCGGCATATTCTTTCAGGAACATACGTACCAGCTCGCCAAAACAAAGTGTTTGATTGACAAGATGTTCGACGTTGATCGTCGGAATGCGGTTCTTTTCCCAGAGGTTAAATTTGATGGCATCGAGCTGCCCCATAATGCTGTCGACATCGAACAGCACGACCCGGGGCTTGCCAGTTACAAGCCAATAGCCGTAATAAACCGTGAAGCCCATTTCCCGCATTCGTTTAACGATCCGGCCCGCGGGCGAATCGTCAAGGTCGTGAATCTGCTCAAATTCGGAAGACGCTTTCTTTTCGAAATAAGGTCCCAGCAAAAAGTAGTTCTCCTCCCATTTCTCGACCATGGCAGGCACTTTGGTCCTTATTACAGTATATATCCCTCCAACTTGATTACAAACCTCCCATGCAACTTCGAACAGGACGTTTTTCTTAGTGGTTTTGACAAATGGTTCCAATCAGGGTACAGTTTAAGCGTTACTAGGGTATTTAAAGGGATTATGCTTCCGGTTATGTCACAAAAATCCTTGTTATTACACAATAAATATGCAGAAAAATAATTCAGAATAACAATACTTGAATTTTTGTTTACTTAGCCGAAAAGCCGGTTTAAAACATCATTCCAGCGATAAAATATAACTAAGTCAAGAAAAGGCCCGTGCTGCCAATTTTCATATGCCGATCCAAATCAAAGCGTTATTGCTCGAAATTAAGACGGTTGTCGGCTAACTTTGTTCCAAAATACGTTACTTTGGTTGGATTAACATTTTGCATTGGTTAGATAGTGAAAAAAATTAAAATTGTTGCGCTTTCCTTTATTGTTATCATGTTTTTACTGGAAAGTTGCATGGCTCAGAGCGCGGAAACGGAGAATAATCTGCCCCCGAAGCGAGAATTTAGAGCGGTCTGGATTGCCACTGTCGACAATATTGATTGGCCAAGCAGCAAAAACCTCCTTCCGGAAGAGCAACAGGAGGAGTTCTCCAGTCTGCTCGATTTTCACAAACGTGTTGGGATGAATGCGGTGTTCGTGCAGGTGCGCGCGGCGGGAGATGCATTCTATGCCAAAAGCCCCGAACCGTGGTCGGAGTGGCTTACAGGCGTGCAGGGCCGGAAACCCGACCCGATGTGGGACCCGCTCGATTTCATGATTGCCGAGGCGCACAAGCGTGGACTCGAATTTCATGCGTGGCTGAACCTCAACCGCCTGGTGCATAAATCTTCCAAAAGCGTTTCCGCCGAGAATATAAGCAGGCTTCATCCGGAGTGGATTTTAACTTATGATGGTTATAAACTCTTCGATTTCGGTATTCCAGAAGTCCGGAAGTTTATTACCGATATGACGGTCAATGTCGCAAAGAACTATGATGTCGATGGTATCCATTTCGACGACTATTTTTACCCTTATGCTACGCCCGGCCAGGTGATCCAGGATGATGCGACATTCCGTAAGTATTCCGACGGCTACACGAATAAAGCCGACTGGCGCCGTCATAATGTGGATTTATTGGTAAAGCAGATCCACGAAGCACTCGAAGCACTGAATCCGCGGCTTAAATTCGGGATCAGCCCGTTCGGGGTATGGCGTAATAAGGATCGCGATGCGGAAGGTTCCAAGACATTCGGAGCGCTGGCATCCTACGACGATCTTTTTGCAGACAGCCGCCGCTGGGTGAAGGAAGGCTGGATCGATTACATTGCGCCGCAGGTTTATTTCTCCTCCGGTTTCAACAGGGTTCCTTACAAGAATCTGGTCGATTGGTGGACCGAGAATCGTTTTGACAGACATTTATATATAGGTATGGGCGCTTACCGCGTCGGGTATAAGGACAAGGACTCGCATTGGTCGAATCCTGCTGAAATACCTAACCAGGTCCGCTATTTCCGTGACAGCGAGGCAGATGGCTCTATTTTTTTTAGTTCAAGATCGTTAAGGGCCAATAGTCTGGGTTTTGTGGATTCGTTGAGAAGGGATCTTTTCAAGTATCCTGCATTGATCCCCACTATGCCGTGGAAGGACCGCGTTCCACCCTTGTCTCCCAAAAGCCTCAAGGCGACATTGCTTTCCCGCGGGATAGAGCTGACCTGGGAGCAGCCGGACGCTGCCGCCGACGGCGACAAAGCGTGGTATTACGTCATTTACCGCTTCCCTCCCGAGGAGAAGGCCACCGCCCACGACCCGCGCCGTATTCTGGGAATGTGCTACGAAGGCGAAAAATTCGTGGATATGACCGCTGAGTCGGGCAAAAGATATGTATATTATGTTACGGCTGTGGATCGCCTGCACAATGAGAGTCGTCCTATCGGGCCGTTGCGCGTGGAAGTACACGATCAGAAGCTAGTCAGGTTTTAGGTATGAGCAACGCTATTCAATACGAATATAAACCCGGGCATTTCATTGCCTCGGCGCCTACGAAATACAACTCCGAAGATCTTCGTACTGAGGAAATGGTGCTCAATATGGGCCCGCAACACCCGTCGACGCACGGCGTATTGCGCCTCGAAGTGGTGACCGATGGCGAGGTGGTGATCGATGTGGTGCCGCATCTGGGGTATCTGCACCGCTGTTTCGAGAAACATGCGGAATCGTTGCCATTCAACCAGATCATCCCTTATGTAGATCGCATGGATTACGTGGCGGCGATGAACTCGGAGCATGCCTATGTGATGGGTGTAGAAAGAATGCTGGGCATTGAAAACGAAATTCCCAAACGAATCGAATACATCCGTGTCGTGGTTGCGGAGCTTAACAGGCTCGCTTCCCACTTCGTCGCGCTGGGTACATACGCAATGGACATAGGTGCATATACGCCGTTCCTGTGGATGATGCGCGACCGCGAGCAAATCCTACGCCTGCTCGAATGGACCTGCGGCGCGCGGATGTTGTACAATTACATTTGGATCGGAGGTTTGTTCTACGACCTGCCGGTTGGTTTTGAAGAGCGGTGCGGCGAGTTTATGAAATACCTGAAACCAAAGCTCGTCGAATTGCAGCAATTGGTGGTGGATAACAAGATATTTATTCAAAGAACCGCGAATGTGGGCGTGCTGCCATTGGACGTTGCCATTAACTATGGCTGCACGGGACCAATGCTCCGTGGTTCGGGTTTGAGATATGATTTAAGAAAAGTGGATGGCTACTCGGTTTATCCTGAACTGGATTTTGAAGTACCTATCGGCGAAGGAAAACTTGGGAAAACAGGTGATTGCTGGGACCGTACCTGGGTACGCGTAGTGGAATGCTGGGAATCGGTGAAAATGATCGAGCAATGCCTGGTGCAGTTGCAGGGAGACCATAAAAGGACCCGCGATTTTGACCCGCAGGCCGTTGTTCCGAAGAAAATCCGGCCGAAAGCGATGGATTTCTATGTGCGTGCTGAAAACCCTAAAGGAGAACTGGGCTTCTATTTCCGTACCGACGGCCGCTCGGATATTCCTGTTCGCTGCAAGGCGCGTGCTTGTTCTTTTAATAACCTTTCGGTAATCGGGGAAATTTCAAAAGGGGCATTACTCGCTGATTTGGTTGCTGTTATTGGTTCCATCGATGTGGTAATGGGAGAGGTCGACAGATAACATAGAGTAGTATATAAATGAAAAGAGCCGCTCGAAGCGGCTCTTTTCATTTTATCAAACTTTTTAAGCTTCCGCAGCTACACCTACCAGGTCGTGTTTCGCCAAAAACTCAGCGATCTGAACTGCATTGGTGGCAGCGCCTTTACGCAAGTTGTCGGCTACGATCCACAGGTTCAGTGTTTTTGGCTGAGATTCATCGCGACGGATGCGGCCTACGAAAGTTTCGTCTTTGCCGTGCGCTGTCAAAGGCATTGGGTACAATGCATTTTTCGGATCGTCCTGCACGATTACGCCTTCGGTTTCAGCCAGGATCTGACGCACTTCGTCGAGGTCGTATTCATTTTCGAATTCGATGTTAACAGCCTCGGAGTGACCACCGATCGTCGGGATACGAACGGTGGTTGCGGTTACCGCAATGCTGTCGTCGCTCATGATCTTCTTCGTCTCGTTTGTCATCTTCATTTCCTCTTTGGTATAACCATTATCGAGGAATACGTCGATGTGCGGAAGCACGTTCAGGTCGATCTGGTGCGGGTACACTTTGCCTTTGCTGTGGTCGCCGGCGCGCTCCGAGAACAATTGGTCCACGGCAGCCTTACCGGTCCCTGTTACCGATTGGTAAGTGGAAACAACCACACGCTTAATTTTATATTTTTTGTGCAGGGGGTTCAGCACTACCACCATTTGAATGGTAGAGCAGTTCGGGTTTGCAATGATTTTGTCTTCTTTCGTCAATTCGACCGCATTGATTTCGGGAACAACCAGCTTTTTGGTGGGGTCCATACGCCAAGCAGAAGAGTTATCTACCACGGTAATGCCTGCTTCCGCAAATTTAGGTGCAAGGGCAAGAGAAGTGCTACCACCAGCCGAGAAGATCGCAATCTCAGGCTTGGCAGCAATCGCATCCTCGAAGCCGATCACCTTTATCTGTTTACCCTTGAATGTAACTTCCTTACCAACAGACCTTTCAGATGCGACGGCTAATAGCTCCGTCACCGGGAAATTACGCTCTTCGAGCACTTTAAGGATTTCGCCGCCCACCAGACCGGTAGCGCCTACTACTGCGATTTTCATTCTTGCATTAAGATTAAAAATGGATAGAATATGATTTACTCTTTGCAAATGGCGCACGCCGCCCCGCGAAAAGTGCCGCAAATTTACGCAGTTTTTTAGAATGATAGGAAAATTTGCCTGTTTAATGCATTAAAATTCAGGAAGGAACGTCCATAGCCCACATTTCAGACTAGTTTACTAGGCTTTTAAACTTTTGAAATCATACAGCCTTTCGGGAGTAATACACATGTCGAGCGGAATATCAAATTCATTGGTATCCTCTATTTCATACACTTCTTCGAATAGCGAAAGGCCCATTTTGATACAATCGGGCCGGGTTTGGGGCAAAAAACGGTCATAATAGCCTCCACCGTAGCCCACACGGTAACCTTTGCGGTCGAACGCAAGAAGCGGGACGAGCACGATGTCAATTTCTTCCGTTGAAATTTTCTCTGAGGTCAGTGGGTCAGGCTCGGGGATTCGCCATTGATTTATGACCAGATGGGTGAAGGGAGTTATCAGGAAATGCTCCATTTCGCGTGTACCGGGTACGATGTAAGGAGCGGCAATTCGCATTGTCGGGAATGAAATCCGGAATGACTCGATAATGTAGGACGTGTGGATTTCCCGTGACCCGAGTTGCGGAAGAAAGGTATGAAGGGTCTTAAAATGATTGATCAGAACAAATTTTTCAAGATTCTGCGCGATCAGGGCATTTTTTTCGATCAGCCAGCGCTCGTCAGCCTCTTTTCTTTTTTGTAAAAATTCCTTTCGCAACGCAGCCTTTTTCATCGGGTACTCTGGTCTTTTTGGGGATGTAATCGGAGGAAATTTCGCCTTTTTATTCTATTGTTCGTACTTTCACGGTCTGATTTCAAAATCTTTAACTATTGTATAGAATTTAAGACATGAGCAAAATTAAAGTTGACAATCCCGTTGTAGAACTGGATGGCGATGAAATGACCCGCATCATCTGGAAGTTTATCAAGGAAAAACTGATCCTCCCTTATATCGATGTAGATATCAAATACTACGATTTGGGCATCGAGTACCGCGACGAGACGAATGACCAGGTTACCATTGATGCAGCGAACGCTATCAAAGAATACGGCGTGGGTATCAAATGTGCAACGATCACTCCTGATGAAGATCGCGTAAAAGAATTCAACCTGAAACAAATGTGGAAATCGCCTAACGGAACGATCCGTAACATCCTCGATGGTACTGTGTTCCGTGAGCCGATCGTCATGCAGAACGTGCCTCGCCTGGTTACCAACTGGACGGCACCGATTATCGTAGGACGTCACGCATTTGGTGACCAATACCGTGCTACCGATTTCGTTGTGCCTGGAAAAGGTAAGCTGACGATCAAATTCGAAGGCGAGGACGGACAAGTGATCGAGCACGAAGTGTACCAATATAAAGGTGCTGGTGTAGCGATGGCTATGTACAACATCGACGAGTCGATCCGCGGCTTTGCGCGCTCTTGCTTCAACGTGGCTTTGGACAAAGGATGGCCTTTGTACCTTTCTACCAAAAACACCATCCTTAAAAAATACGACGGCCGCTTCAAGGATATCTTCCAGGAAGTGTACGAGACTGAATACAAAGGAAAAGTACATTACGAGCACCGTCTGATCGACGACATGGTGGCTTCCGCATTGAAATGGGAAGGTAACTTCGTATGGGCTTGTAAAAACTACGACGGTGACGTTCAGTCGGATACCGTTGCACAAGGTTTCGGTTCACTGGGCCTGATGACCTCAACGCTGGTTACGCCGGATGGCAAAATCATGGAAGCTGAGGCTGCACACGGAACGGTAACCCGCCACTACCGCGAGCACCAGAAAGGCAAACCCACTTCTACAAACCCGATCGCTTCCATCTTCGCATGGACCCGCGGTTTGGCATTCCGTGGTAAGCTGGACAACAACCAACCATTGATTGATTTCGCTAACGCTTTGGAAAAAGTATGTATCCAAACTGTTGAAGGTGGACAAATGACCAAGGATTTGGCAATCGGACTGCACGGAAACGATGTGAAACATGGTGAGCACTACCTGTACACAGAAGAGTTCCTGGAAGCTATCGACACCAACTTGAAGGCTGCATTAGCATAATACTTACATTTAGTGGTACAAAGCCATCGGTTTCGCAAGAAGCCGGTGGCTTTTTTTGTGGCAGGTATTATTTTATTATATATTACTTGGAACGCGCTTAACAAACCCGACCTGGTGATCAAGATTTTAACCATAGCAGCCTCACTTATCGTGCTGACCATGAGTGGTTTGCAGGCAGGGCGCTATGTAACCACGAGTCAGATTACAAGCCAGGACACCGTAGCCATCGCCGACTCCGCCCAAAAGGTGATGCAAAAAGACCTGATCGATGTTCTCAGAAAGTGGAAATCCAAGGACAAGTCGGACTCGGTACGTGTTCCGAAGATCAAATCGGGCAAGCCGATATTTTCTCTCGTACCCGCGGGTGGGTACACGCTCTCGTCCGGGCTTACGGGCTCGCTCAATGCGAATATTGCATTTTATACCAGCAGTCCCAAAACGACCAATATTTCGAGCATTACCACCAATTTCATTTACACTGAGTACAAGCAAATGACCATCCCCGTCCAGGCCAACATCTGGACGCGGCATAATAACTACAACTTTGTGGTAGACTGGCGGTTTTTCAAATATCCGCAGGATACGTACGGGTTGGGTATGGATTCCAAGATCCGAGATGCTACTGGATTGAAATATAAGCATTTAAGGTTGCACCAGACAGTGTTGAAAAGGATTGGTAAATCGTTTTTTGTAGGGCTGGGTTTTGCCTATGATAAGAGATGGCAGATCATGCAGTCGGACAAGGAAGAGAAGCTGAACCAGGATATCAAAGAGTATGGATTAGGGAATAAATCGTCGTCGACCGGGCCGCTTTTTACGCTTGCCTACGACAGTCGCACAAATTCGATCAATCCATTAAAAGGGTTTTATACCAATATGCAATTCCGGCCGAACATGAAAGCGTTGGGCAGCACGAACACCTGGCAGGCGGTCGTGATCGATGTCCGCCGCTATTTCAACCTGCCGCGCGGTAGTCAGAACACCCTCGCATTCTGGAATTACAACTGGCTCACCGTCGGCAAGCCGCCGTATCTGGATCTTCCCGCCACCGGCTGGGACCCAACCAATAATATCGGCCGTGGTTACATTCAGGGCCGCTTCCGCAGTACCAATCTGCTCTATTTTGAATCGGAATATCGCTTCGCATTCACTAAGAACGGCCTCTTTGGCGGCGTTATCTTTGCTAATGCACAGAGCGTGTCAGATTGGCCCTCCAAAAGCTTCCGCAAAATCGCTCCTGCGGGAGGGCTGGGTATTCGCATTAAGGTGAATAAGACTTCCGGCGCCAATATTGCGATTGATTATGGGTTCGGACTAGATGGGTCGCGGGGGTTGTTTGTGAATTTGGGGGAGGTGTTTTAGTCTTCTCGCCCTTCCTTCCTATTAGCATCCGCCATCCTGACAATCTTCGGAGAAAATTTCGCCAGTACCGTCACAAGCTCGGACTGCGCCGCAATCACATCCTCGATATTCTTGTAAACCATCGGTGATTCGTCGAGGTCTCCGCCAATGAGTTGAATACCATTGTCTTGTAAAATCTTATTCATCTGGCTGCGAGTCGTGGTAGTGAATGCTTTTGTACGCGACATGACGCGGCCGGCGCCGTGGGAGGCCGAGCTCAGCGATTCAGGATTGGCTTTGCCTCGGATGACGTATCCCGGCTGGCTCATCGAGCCGGGGATAATGCCGAGTTCGTCGGAGCCGGCGGGGGTGGCGCCTTTGCGGTGGACGATTACCCGACGTGCCGAGCTGCCGGTATGCCTTGTCTTTCAACGAGCGGATCACCTTGGTGGCTTCCCATTCGGGCTGGTCCATGACGCTTTCGTCGTATTTTCGCGCTGTTTCGCCGCCCATGCCGAATTTGGTATTTTCGGTCAGTATCTTTTTCAGGAAATGCGGCTCGCGTCTGAGGTAGTTGGTCGGAATGTCGAAGACCGACATGCACATGCGGCAGGCAATGTCGACGCCTACGGCGTAAGGGATCACCTTGTCGGGTTCGGTGGCGAGGACGCCGCCGATGGGTAATCCGTAACCCTGGTGCGCGTCTGGCATTAATGCGCCAGCGACTGAAATGGGTAAACTAACGGCAGTCTCCATTTGCGCCAATGCGCCTTCTTCAATATGCTCTTTCCCGAAAACTGCATAATCCAGCTTGTTTTCCCGAAGACTGAATGCAGCCCTGGCCTGTGCCGTTTTGTCTTCCGGCACGAGTACCGCTTCCTCGCTTTTCAATACTTCTTTCCCGGCTTCCGTCAGCGCAATTTCAGTACCGGCTTTTCGCAGATCATAGACCGTTTTGGCCAGGTTAGTGACCTTATTCTTCGAAAAAGCATACTTTTTAGGGTCGTTCAGCATTTTGACGAGCATCAGAAAGACCTTCTCTTTCGGATATTTCGCCCGCTCGTGCAGGCCGTTCACGACGCGCAGGAAGGCAGTATGCAGGTTGTCCGGCACATTGGCCAGCAAAATGATTTCTTCTATTGTAATGGGTGTGTCCATGAACAAATATCGTTGAATGTGCCGCTATCTCAAGCCGATCGGGTTTACCGCTTGCTCATTGGTATATCTCCATTAAATCTTTCTTGACATAATACAATACAACTTCTAAAAAAGCAGTACCTTTGCGGGCAATTTGTTGATACAGTTCGCAGTACCTTCTTTAACTTAATTAAAACGTTGCAATGTCCGCAGTAGCAGAGCAAACACGGTTGTTGGCCGACCGCATCAACGCCCTCGAAGAGTCTTCGACGCTGGCGATGACCAAAATGGCCCGTGAACTGGCCGCCCAAGGCCATAAAGTGATCAGTCTGAGCGTTGGTGAGCCAGACTTCAAGACGCCCGCACACATTTGCGAGGCCGCTAAAAAAGCCATCGACGATGGTTTTCACGGTTACTCACCCGTAGCAGGTTACCCTGATCTGCGAAAGGCCATTGCTGACAAGTTAAAGCGCGACAATAATATAGATTGGAAACCGGAAAATATCGTGGTTTCAACCGGTGCGAAACATTCACTGGCGAACGTGATTCAGGTTTTGGTGAACCCGGGTGATGAGGTGGTAATTTTTGCGCCTTATTGGGTGAGCTATTCCGAAATGGTGAAACTCGCGGAAGGCAAGTCGGTGATTGTCGACGGTGCTTTTGAGAACGATTTCAAAGTAACTGCCGCACAATTGGAGGCAGCCATCACGCCCCGCACGAAAGTGGTGATGTACGCTTCGCCGAACAACCCGACAGGCGCTGTTTATTCAGAAAAAGAATTGAGAGAAATCGCAGCGGTGCTCGAAAAACACGAAGGTGTGTACGTGCTGGCCGACGAGATCTACGAATACATCAACTTTACCGAGGAAGGCCATTTCAGCATCGGTTCTATCCCTGCACTGAAAGACCGTGTGATCACCGTGAATGGTGTGGCGAAAGGCTATGCTATGACAGGCTGGCGGATCGGTTTCATCGCGGCGGCGAAATGGATCGCCGACGGTGTTGAAAAACTGCAAGGTCAGGTTACATCAGGGACCAACTCTATCGCACAGAAAGCGGCTACGGCTGCATTCAATGGCCCGAAAGAGCCTTCTATCGAAATGGCGAAGGCATACCACCGTCGCCGCGACCTGGTGGTAGGTTTGCTGAAAGACATTCCAGGCTTCAAGGTGAACGTACCGCAAGGAGCGTTCTACGCATTCCCGGATGTGAGCTATTATTTCGGAAAATCGGATGGCGAGACGCTCATCAAAGATTCGGATGATTTTGCGAACTGGATTTTGAACAAATCTTTTGTTTCGACCGTAGCAGGTTCAGGTTTCGGGGCTCCTAATTGCATCCGCATCTCGACAGCAGCTGCCGACGAGGCGCTGGAAGAAGCAGTAAAACGTATCAAGGACGCCGTAGCAACTTTGAAATAGTATTAAAATGAAATCTTAAAAGCCTCATGGGTGTTACCTATGAGGCTTTTGTGTTGTTTTATTTCGCATTAGCACACCTTTTTTTGAACAAATAAGCATAGAGCCCACGGCTTAAAGCTTACAGCCAAACAATGAGCAAATATTATTTTCTGAAAGTTAAAGAAGTAGAAAAGGAAACGGACGAAGCTGCTACCATTCATTTCTGGCATCCGATCAGCGAAGTTGTTCAATATCGCCCGGGTCAGTTCCTGACGTTGTTGCTGCCTTTTGAGGATAAAAAAATCAGAAGATCGTACTCCATGTCGAGTTCTCCCTATACGGACGTCTCGCTGGCGATTACGATCAAGCGGGTGCCTGGCGGTTATGCTTCGAACCTGCTGCTCGACACACTGAAGGAAGGCGATGTACTGGAAACATTGGAGCCAATGGGCCATTTCTTTCCTAAACAGGCGGACGATCAGACGCGACAGGTGGTATTTATCGGTGCCGGAAGTGGCATTACCCCACTGTTTTCTATCTTGAAGTCCGTTCTGATGGTGGAGCCGGAAAGCGAAGTTTTTCTGATCTACGGAAGCCGGAAGGAGGAGAGCATTATTTTCAAAGACAAAATCGTGGCTTTGGAGGCTAAATACGGCAAACGCTTGACAGTTGTGCACACATTAAGTCAGCCAAATGAAGGCTGGGAGGGCGAAACCGGGCGATTGAATAAGAGCCACGTGCTGAAAATCATTGAAAAACTCCCTACGCTGAATAAAAAAGAAGCGGAATACTTTCTGTGCGGGCCCGAGGATATGATGGAAGAAGCGCATCGTGCACTTTCGATACTCGCCGTGCCGGAGAACAAAATCCGGAAAGAGAGTTTTGTCACAGCGACTTCTGCTAAACCAGGAGACGTAACAGTGGAACCTGAAGCGGAAGATGACGATTCGCCTAAAACGCGCGAAATCACATTGTTTTACGAGGGCACGGAATATAAGCTGCCCGTAAAACCACACGAAACGGTGCTCGAAGCAGCGCTGAATATGGATATCGACCTGCCGTATTCCTGCCAAGCCGGGATGTGTACTGCGTGTATGGGCCGGTGCACGTCCGGAAAAGTGCAAATGGACGAGGAGGATGCGCTTTCTGAGGCCGAGGTTAATGAAGGGTTTATCCTCACCTGCGTAACGCACCCGATGAGCGACGATGTGGTGATTGAGGTGGAATAACGCTTTGAATAAATAGACAAAAAAGGGCAGCGGATGAATCGCTGCCCTTTTCATTTATTTATCCTTGGGGTCTTTCTTCGGTGGAAGTGGCGGCTTGGGCGCTGGTGCGGGTTTCGCAGGGAGCGCGGGAACCACTTTTGCTGGCGCGGCCACCGGGGCTGGTGGTGGGGGAGGAGGGGTTCCTGCGCGTCGCATGCGTCCCGACCGGGCTACTCGCACCGGACGCGGAGGCTCATCGATACTCCGCATTTTCCGATAGCTCAGCGTTTCTAATCCGATGTCCTTCCCGAGCTCGCTGATCTTGTAATTTACCTCCTCGATTTCCCGCTGTATTTTTCTCTCCGGTTCTTCGGCTTTCATTGCCTCTTTTGTCGTATTGGAAATCTGATTGTTGAGTTCAGAAATAACCTGCTCCTGGGCTTTGATCTGTTGTTCAAAATCGACCAACTGCTTGTCCAGCTCTGTATCGCTGAGCTTGGATTCCTTGCCATCCTGGTTAAACAGGACAGACCTCTTTTCCATCAAATCGGATCTTAGTTCTTCTGCACGATGCTTTTTCCATTCAATTTTCTCGATTTCGCGTTCAAATCGTTCGGTTTCAAACCGGTATTTCTCGCGTTCTCGGTGCAATTCCTGCAATCGTATATGATATGGTTTTAATTCTTCATGCATCGCCCGGATTTTTTGGTTGATTTCCCACATCTTCCGATCCAGGGTATCATTGCTCGAATGTTCGAAATCCATTTCAGGCGCTTCCATATCGAGCTCTACATGGGCCATTTCAGCTTCGATATTTTCATGAATCTGCTCGTCAATAGCTATTTCGGCCATTTCCTCCATTTCATGTTCCTTGCGGGTTTCTATTTTCACCGGTTTCCGCTTTTTGATGGTCATGTGTTTGGCGGCTTTCTTTTCTTTGTCTTTTTCAACCTTTTGGGCAACGGCATAAGCGGAAATACCAATCACTAGGCCGATCGCGAAAATCATGGCGGGCAGGCTTGACAGTGTGCGGACAGGTTTAGGATTTAATCCCAAAACACGCTGCACACGGTGCATTAACAGCGGTTTTTTGGATGCGAAAGCCATTGCCAATCCGGGTGTAGCCTGCCATTCGGCTACTTTCACAAGCGCATGCGCCAGGGACATTTTATCGCCGCAAATGGCCAGTGCAATATCGTCGCAGCAATGCTCGCGTTCGGCCCGGACTTTTTCCGACAACCACCAGATGGCCGGATGGAAGAAAAAGATCACTTCCACGAACGATTGCAGCATATTGATCAGGTAGTCGTTCCTGCGAATGTGTGCCAGCTCATGCGCGAGAATAGCTTCGACCTGTGCAGTTGAAAATCCTGAAAGCAAGCCAATCGGGATCAATACGACCGGACTCAATGTGCCGATCACCATGGGTGTTAGTACTTTGGCCGTTTCACGGAACTCGACGGCCTTGGAAATATTCATTTTCGCAGTAATCACCCCGAATCTCGCCCGCCATTCTTTGTCCATCACGATTTTGGCATTAATGCGAAGCCTTTCCGTGAAAATCCAGCCCCCGGCGAAGCGAACGAGGAGAATGCCGGAGCCGATGAGCCAGCAGATAACGAGCTCGTGTAAATGCGCGGTAAGCCACATTTGTACTTTAAATGTAATGGGCAGGTCCCGCGAGACTTCCGCCCATGTGCGGGATGTGGACAATGCGGTATAGCGCGCCAAAGTCTTTACATCGGTAACCGCGCTGGTGGTTTTAGGATAATAGTAAATGAATGTTCCGACAGAGGCAATGACCTGTGTGAAAAGAAAGCCAACGCCTGTCAGGTAACGCGTGTTGGCTGATTTTTTTCTCAAATAATAGAATGCGGCAACAGCAATCAGCATCAGCAGCGTTCCCTGCCAGATGGAGTGGATGAGCGTCCAGCCAAATGCGGAAACGGCCGGATTAGGTAACAGATTTGAGAAGAATTCCATGGCTAATGATTGTTTTCCAGGTTATTTAATAACTCACGAATTTCATTCAGTTCTTCCTTGGAGGTGGTGTGATT
The DNA here is from genome assembly GCF_052044875.1 of Dyadobacter sp. 22481. NCBI lineage: Bacteria > Pseudomonadati > Bacteroidota > Cytophagia > Cytophagales > Spirosomataceae > Dyadobacter > Dyadobacter sp. 22481. Next base: position 443,785 of record NZ_JBQENV010000004.1, on the reverse strand, counting down.
CCCCAGTGCCTGCATCACCATCTGAGCCGCAGAGCCTTGAAAGAGGGTTTCAACCATTTTACCTACAAAATTTTGTTGCGTTTCTTCCTTGCCGAGAAGCGCTACGTAAATGTGCGATCGTCCTTGCTCGGTGCGGTATAGCAGCCCTTTGTCATGCATGATCTGCATAAGCTTCAAGGTGGTGGTGTAGCCAACGTCCTTGGTTTCGGAAAGGGCATCATGCACGGAACGGACGGTACTGGGACCTGCCTGCCAGAGGTAGTTCAGAATTTCCAGTTCAGAGTCGGTGGGCTTGATATACATGCGGTTATTTAATTACGATGATCTTCGTACCAAATGTCTACGAAAAAAATCGTACATGCAAGCGTTAACTACGATTTTTTTCGTAATTAACGCTTGGAGCTAGGTAACATATTGTATTTGAGTGGATTAAACACAAAAAAAGTCCGGCGGGTAGCCGGACTTTGCAATATTGGTCTTACTATTTTCTAAACGTAAGTGTTAAGCATTACCGGCATTACCAGCATGAGGATGTCTTCGTTTTCTTCCTGATCCACCGGAATGATGAGTCCGGCGCGGTTGGGAGCGGAAAGCTCGAACGTGATGGTTTTGCTCGAAAGGTTACCGAGCACTTCGATCAGGAATTTTGCATTGAAACCGATCTCCATATCGTCGCCATTATATTCGCACATCAGGCGCTCGTTGGCTTCGTTCGAATAATCGAGGTCTTCCGCAGAGATTACCAGGTCATTCAGCGCCATTTTCATGCGTACCTGGTGGGTGGTCCGGTTGGAGTAGATTGAAATACGTCGCAGCGAGCTGAGGATCTCCAATCTGCTAATGGTAAGTGTATTCGGATTGTTGGTAGGAATTGCGTTTTCGTAATCCGGGAAACGCTCGTCGATCAGCCGGCAGATCATGCGAATGTTACCAAAGCTGAAAAACGCGTTCGAAGAAGTGAACTCCGCTTTTACCGGAACATCGTCAGACGGCAGACAGCTTTTCAGCAGGTTTAGTGCTTTCCGCTGGATGATCATCGACGTATCGACGTCCGATTTGATGTCGGTACGGCGGTAGCGCACGAGGCGATGACCGTCGGTAGCCACGAAAGTTGCGCTTTCGGCACCCATTTGAACGAAAACCCCCGTCATGGCCGGGCGAAGATCGTCGGTGCTCGTAGCGAACAGTGTATTGGCAATGGCCGATCCCAAGGCAGTGGAAGAGAAATCTACGGACTGGCCGCGGTTCACAACCGGAGTTTTTGGGAAATCGATCGGGTTTTCGCCCGATAGCTTGTAGCGACCATTATCGGAAATAATCTCGGTTCCAAATGTTTCACCATTCACCTGCAAGGTGATCGGTTGCTCGGGTAGGCCGCGGAGGGTGTCGAGCAGCAACTTTGCTGGAATGGCAATGGCGCCTTTTTCGGACGACTCTACTTCAATTTCCGTGATCATTACGGTTTGAAGGTCGGATGCCGTCACGGTCAGGGAATTTCCTTCGAGTGTAAGCAGGAAATTTTCAAGGATTGGCACAATTGGGTTCGTTGAAACGACACCGTTTATAGCGGATAGCTGTTTGAGCAGAACTGATGACGAAACGACAAACTTCATAATTCGTGACGTAAGTGTTTAGTTGATAGATTTATATGCGGAAGATTCCGGAAAAACTTTTTTGTAGGGAACAAAAGTATAAAAAATTACGAAAGTGCCAGCCGCGTTGTCACCCAAATTTTCGGATTCTAAGATAATATCTGATTGCCCCGAAAAGACCGATTAGTATCACAGGTAGCAATAAGTTCAGCGCCTGCCAGAACTTCCTGTCCTCCTGTATCTGTATTTTGTCCAAAGCGCGGATTGCGATTTGTTTGCCGCGGGCATTGATCAAACCATTCGCGTCGGTCATGTAATCAAGTGCGTGAAGCACGAAATCCTTGTTGCCGAATGTCTGCTTGGTTACGCGGTCATAGCCGAGTGGCAACGGGGCATTCCTTTTATAGTCATAATCGTTGACAATCAGGTCGCCGTCTGAACAGATGATCACCTTCCCGGCACTACCGCTTGCTTTAAACTTTGCGGCTCGCGGATCACCGGACAGAATGCGGTTTTGAAAGAGCGAATTGAATGATCCTTCGAGCAATACGCCGGCTAGTTTGATGCCCGAGCGGTATTCCGATGGCTGCGGGTCCTTGCGAGCCTCGTTGTAGCCCACGAGCGCAGGCGCATTCACGAGCTGCGTGTAAGGCGAGGTCATCAGCAAAGGTGTTTTGGCAATGTCATTCGCGCCGCCGACAGTGTCGATCGAACTGAGAAATCTTGTGTATACGGCGTTCAGGTTGCGGGTAACAGTATGTTTTCCAAAATTATTCAACAGCGGAAAGAAGCGCCAAGGCACCGGACGGATCTCAGGGTTGTCGCCCACATTACCCACATTCAGCAGAATTTGCGCACAGTTCAGGTCTTTGACAAGATTGGTATTCAATCTGACTCCCCATTTAAAAAACAGATCGCCGAGGTTCAAATCCAAGGGCTGGGCATAATTGCCGTCGAGGCTCACACTGTCCACGCGCGTGCCGTCCACGAAAAACAATGCCTTACCACCTCCAACCACATATTGGTCCAGCTTGTATTTTTCGTCGTCCGAGAAAGCGCTATCGGGTTTCATAATGATCAATGCATCGAGGCCTTCGTAGGATTCCGGATTGTTCATGTCCAGAAATACATCGTAGCTCTGCTGAATTGTAGCAATAATATCGCTCAAACGGGCTGGGGAAATTTTCGTGTGGCTCACCACAAACCCAACTTTCTTGCGTTGCGGATTCGCCAGCACGCGTATCGCGGATGCCAATTCAAACTCGACGCCTTCATAGGACTGGTTCAATTGTTCCTCCGGCGTGCTTGCTTTATTCCCTTTTAATAATTGAACCGGCACGGAAAGCGTATCTGCCTGCACGATCACACCCGGGAAAATGATTTTCTCCGTCCGTTTACCGTCCTCGTTCGCGAACACATTGGTAGGGTTCAAGCCACGGTCGATCAGGTTCATGTATTGTTTCTGGCGTTGCTCTTCGCTGGTGGCGTTAGTGGGGTCGGAATAATTGACGATCAAATGGCCGTTGGCGTACGTTTTAAACTCCTCCAAGGTCTCCCGCGTGGCGCTTTCTAGTCGTTCGAAGCCCGCGGGAAAGTCACCATTAAGATACACATTCACGATTACATCCTTTTCCAGGCTTCCCAAAAGCTGCTTGGTAGCGTCGGAAATGCTGTACCGCTTATCCTCGGTAAGGTCCCACCTGAAAAAAAACGACGAAGCCAGCCAGTTGATCCCGGCCAGGACAACCACAAGCAGTACAAACCGGGTAAGAATTTTTTTCATTAGCACAAAGGCTGATTTCTAAACAAAAATGGACGATTCAGACGAACCGTCCATTCCTGCAAAAATATAAAAAACCGAAAATCAATCGGGTTTTATTGCCCGCACGATCCAGGTTATTTCTTTTTATAGGTACAAGTCGAATTCTCGGCCGCGACGTAATACGATTTATAATTCGTCGCCTTAGGGTCCATACAGCCTTTTAGATTGAGTAATTCGATATTCCGGAAATCGATCGGATGACTTTCCGCCTGCAATGCAATGTAGCCGCTGCCCAGCTTGGTATTATCTTTTTTGATCCATTCGGCCTCGTTGCCAACTTTTCCATCCTTAAAAGTATGGTTTTTGCCGACATAACCCCCTCCGATACGCGGATTGGTGTAAACGAGCACCGTATCGCCTCCTATCAAGTGGTAAACGATCGAATCGCCGAGTACAATCGCTTCGGCATCTACCCATTGATCTCCATTGTAGGTTTTGGAAGTAGAGTTAATGCAATGTGCTTCGGCAAGCTTTCCGTCGATATCCACGATGGTTCCGGGTGTGCAGAGGTTACCCGTATTACGCTCGCCTGCATTGAGGCCGCCAAGGTATTGCATTTCGAGTGAAATCGGGAAATCCTGGTCGAGCCCAAGGCTTGCCGCTGATTGCGAATGCAGCATAATGCCGCTATTCCGTACATTCCAGGACGCCCCGCCCGGAACCTGGTTGCCCGTGAAGCGGTATTGAAGCCTTATTTTATAGTGGGAATAGGGCTTGTTGTAATACATATGGCCATACTCTGTGGTGAACTTGTCATACTCCTTGTAGTTCACGCGGATCATATTGTCTTCGACCAGAAAGGTATTTTTGTAATTGTCATTCACCTTGTGGCCCGCAATTTTCACGTCCCAGCCGGTAAGGTCCTTGCCGTTGAAGAGGGATTGCCATTCTTCTTTGTCTTTATTGCTTTTCTGAGCGAATGAGGTGAGTGGTATCAATGAGACAAGAAGGCACAGTAAAGTTTTCGAGGTCATAGATTTTGCAGATAAAACCATTTAATCAGCCAAATGGGGTGTTTGTACATCAAATGGAAGGTAAGCGGAGCCGTTTTCTACCTTCGCGGCTAAGCTTTAATTGCTTTTTATTGGTTAAATTTATGTCTGATGCTGAGAGAAACGAACTAGAAGAAGAAGATCGACTATTAAAAATTCTAATCGACTTTCACAACACTCGGCAAAGAGAACTCAGCATGAGCGATGAAGAAAGAGAACAACACATTGACGCTATACTTGAACGAATATGGCAAATCAAACAACGTTTGAAAAACTGAACCCGGAATCCTTGGTACATCCGATATTTCTCCCTTATTTCAGAGAATATATGTCCTTGGAATCAGAGGAAGAACGCAAGAATTTCTGGAAGACCAGAAGAATTGACGCAGATTCGGAAACTTTAACAGCCGCTTGGCTTCATGGAGTAAACTTAATCGCCGAACGGGTCAAAAACCTCGAACGGCGAGTAAACGCATTGGTGGCAGAAGAGCAGTAACTACCTTCTCCGCCGCTTCACCTTAGCCGAGCTTCCACCCCCAGTTCCCCCGGCACCCCGCTTCACGCGTCCTGAACCTCTTGCCTCCTTAGGCTTCCGTTCCCGAGGCCCGCGATCACGTTCCCGGTCAAAGCCAGGGCGGCTGAATTCGCTTCTGCGGCCGGGTTTGGTTCCAGCAAGATACAAATCCATACTCCTGCGCGCGAGGTTGGTTTCTTTTACCTTCACCTTTACCGCATCACCAAACGCATATATTTTCTTGGTACGCTGGCCGATAATGCGGTAGTTATCCTTTTCGAGCTCGTAATAATCGTCGCCAAGGTCGGTCATGCGGATGAGGCCTTCGGAAGCAGTCTCCGTGATTTCCACGAAAATACCGAACTCGGTCACGCCGGTGATGATGCCGTCGAATTCCTTCTCGGGATCCATCATGCTCATGTACTCGACTTGCTTGTATTTGATCGATGCGCGCTCCGCCTCGGCAGCAAGCCGCTCGCGTTCGGAGGAATGCTTCGATGCAAGTTCATATTGCTCACTATCCACATTCGCACCGCCGTCGAGGTAATGCTGCAACAGCCTGTGAGCCATCACGTCGGGATAGCGGCGAATGGGTGATGTGAAGTGTGAATACCGAGTGAATGCCAGCCCGAAGTGACCAAGGTCCGCGGTGCTGTACCGGGCTTTGGCCATCGTGCGAACGGCCAGCGATTCGATCAGGTTTTGCTCGGGCTTACCTTCCACTTTCGCCAGCATAGCATTCATCGACTTAGCAATTTTGCCTTCCTCTTCGACTTCCAGTTTCAGGCCCAGTTTGGCCACAAAGTTCGCGAACGTCTGCAAACGATCCGGATCGGGGGCTTCGTGGATACGGTACACCATCGTATTCTTGTTTTCGCCTTTCGACAGCGAGTAAACGTATTCCGCCACACGCTTGTTGGCCAGCAGCATGAACTCCTCGATCAGCTTGTTCGAATCGTGGCGTTCTTTGGTGTAAATGCCCAATGGACGACCTTCCGGATCGAGTCGAAAGCGTACTTCCGGTGTTTCGAAATTGATAGCGCCTTTTTTGAAGCGTTCTTTCCGGAAAAGCTTCGCCAATTTGTTCAGCGTATCCAGCTCTTTTGGGAAATCGCCTTCGCCCGAATCGAGCACAGCTTGTGCCTCTTCGTAGCTGAAACGCCGGTCGGAATGGATTATCGTTCTTCCAAACCACTCTTTCAGCAACTTCCCTTTGGAGGTAATCTCAAAAATTGCCGAAAATGCCAGCCTGTCTTCATGTGGCCGGAGGGAGCAGAGGTTATTCGAAAGCTTTTCCGGAAGCATAGGCACCGTTCTGTCAACCAGGTAAACGGACGTTGCACGACGAAATGCCTCTTTTTCAAGCTCGGTTCCGGGCAGCACGTAATGCGAAACGTCGGCAATATGCACGCCCACTTCTACGACATCCTCATCAAGATACCTTACCGACAATGCGTCGTCAAAGTCTTTGGCGTCGACAGGGTCGATGGTGAAAGTCAGCACGTCGCGAATATCACGACGTTTGGCAATATCCTTTTTGGCAATTTTATCCGGAATTTTCTGTGCCTCCGCTTCCACGATTTCCGGGAAATGGTAGGGTAAGCCAAACTCGGCGAGGATCGCATGCATTTCCACATCGTTATTACCCGCCTTTCCGAGCACGGAAACAATTTCTCCCTCTGCCTGGCTTCGGCGTGTAGGCCATTCTTTGACCTTCACGATTACTTTATCGCCATGGCGCGCCTCTCCAACCTCGTCGGGTTCGAGGAAAATCGGGTCGTAAAGTTTTTTGCTATCGGGCTGTACGACTGCAAAACGTGGATTAATTTCAATAACACCGACAATTTCCGCATTGGACCGCTCTACAATTTCTGTAACGCGGCCTTCTGTACGGTTACGGCCGGAATCGCCACGCGACCTCAAATTGCGCGTATTCTTCGAAAGTGGTTGAATCTGCACAATATCGCCGTCCCAGGCGCCATTCAGCAATTCCAGGTCTACATAAATATCGTCTTCGCGGCCTTCGATGATTACAAAAGCAAACCCTTTGTTGACGCGATCTACGCGGCCGGTCAGCCCGTGCGGCTTAGCTTTCTCAGGCACAGAGGCATAAGTGCCGTTTTTGTTATAAATCAGCCTGCCATCCTGTTCCAGTTCATGCAGGATTTCGTTGAAAAGCACCCGCACTTTTTTGTCGTGCACCCCGAAATGGTCGTGCACGTCGAAAGGCCTGAAAGCATGCTCGGCGTTCAGATCAAAGAACGCGGCAATGTCCGCCTTTAAATTATCTATGTAAGAAACAATGTGATGAGGGGCCGAAGCCTCTCTTTTCTCCGGTTGGAGGTTCTTTACAATCTTTTTTTCTCTCATGTATTCAATATTATTCAACCCTCAGGATATTTCCTTCGGGGATTTGGTCAAAGCAATGTAGCCGAAGATACAATTGTGCCAGCACTACCACGTCCTCTCTGCAATATCGGGAAATTTTAGCCAGATCATTTTCCTCGTAGTAAACCTTTGTCACCTGGTCGCCGCTCATTTCGTTTTTGCTTCCGGGGATATCAAAAACAGCAGCCAGCAAATCGAGTGAGGTGTAGTTTTTGTAATCACCGAATTTCCACAGATCCATCGTATCCTGGTGGAGAAGCTCCCAGGGTTTTTTACCCGTGATATGCAATGCTTTTGGGATTTCGATGCGGTGGATCAGCATCCGTCGGCAAATGAACGGGAAGTCGAATTCTTTGCCGTTGTGGGCGCAGAGGATAAGCTGTTCGGCGGGGTATTTTTCAATCAGCGCCTTGAATTGCAGCAGCAACTGAACTTCGTCGTTTCCGGCGAAGCTACTCACCTTAAACGCAATCTCATCTTTTTCGTTCCAATAGTAAGCGCCGAACGCAATGCAAATGATTTTTCCAAACTCCGCATAAATGGCGCCGCGGTCGTAAAAGCAATCGGCATTGGAGATCGAATCGTCACCTTTTTTGAGCGTCAGGGCCTTTTTGTCCCAAAGCTTCTGCATCCGTTCGGGGAGTTCATCGTAGCTCGCGTGGGAACAGACTGTTTCAATGTCGAGGAGCAGGAAATTTTTGGCGCGGCGTTTGAAATCTTCTGTCATAGTGTGTAGGGTTTTAATGATGATTTTCAATATTATGCAAAATATCGAAATGATAATACATCCTGTTTAAAACCCTGCACGAAAGAACACTACTCGTGCAAAACACCTTCCAGCCCCAGCGGATCGATCGTCATCATGTTTTCCTCCACGATGCTATCCGGGACGAAAATGAATTTTTTGTCAAAAATCTGGCTCCCAATGAAATAGCTCACCCAAAACTCATTATTCAAATGAAAGACGTCCGGCATAATAGGTTCCACCACCACGTGTTCGCCAGAGGGTATTTCGGGGAAAAAATGCCTTAATGTCGATGTCCGCTGATCGGTATTCACCCCTGATTCGCTGTTGCTATACCCTTTCGAGGTCACAAAGACGCCGGTAACCGGCTCGTCGTTGCGGTTGATCACGATCACGTTCCATTCTTCCGCATTCAAGTCGTTGGTCCTCCGCACAATGGCGACTTGTATTCCCTTCACAGGGTGAAAAATAATATCCTTCTTCATTACGCTACTAGCAATTCCATGCTGAACAACTGTGCCAGATGGGTTTTTAATTTAACTGAAACTTCTTCCAAATCCACTTCCCTGCCCAGCTCCGCCGCCAGCGACGTAACGGCCTTGTCATCAATCCCACAGGGTACAATATTCCCGAAATAGGACAGATCGGTATTCACATTCAATGCAAAGCCGTGCATGGTCACCCAGCGGCTCGCCTTCACACCCAATGCGCAGATCTTCCTGGGATTTTTTTGCTCCTGAAAATCAATCCAGACGCCAGTTAGTCCGGCAATGCGGCCCGCTTGCACACCGTATTCGGCTAATGTAAGAATAATAGACTCTTCGAGCGTACGCATGTACACATGTATGTCCGTGAAGAAATTATCGAGGTCTAGGATTGGATAGCCCACAATTTGTCCCGGCCCATGGTAGGTAATATCCCCGCCGCGGTTGATCCGATAATACTTGGCCTGTTTAGCCGCTAAATCCTTCTCCGCCAGCAGCAAATGGTCGGGCTTTCCACTCTTACCAAGCGTATATACATGTGGGTGCTGGCAGAAAAGCACGAAATTTGGTGTCAGTTGCTGATTTTCTGCATCCAGACCCCGATTTTGCGTCTTAATTGCCAACGTCTCCGCAAAAATTTTCTCCTGGTAATCCCACGCCTCCTGGTAGTCGATCAGACCAAGGTTCTGGAACTGTACTTTTTTATTGATTATGGTATTCATTTCAATGTAAAAAAAATTTTGGGCCAGGGCGTTACCAATTTGTAGAAGTGACGTCTAAATGTCAGAGCCGGATGCTTCCGGTTCATGAAACAGATTGTACACACATGTCCCGGTTTTACAACGCTAATTTATTAGCTAAATGTTCGTTAAATTTGTTAGTGCAACTAAAATCTGTGACTATGAAGGTTTTACTCGATATCAAAGACGAAAAGGCCCAGTTCGTTTTAGGCTTACTGAGACGGCTTCCGTATGTCAAAGTAAAGCCTTTTACGCCCTTTCAGTTTGAGGTGATTGATAGCACGAGAACTGCATTGGAAGAATTGCAACTGATCAAAGAAGGCAAACTCGAAGCCCGGGACGCAGAAGAGTTGCTAAATGAGATACTTTGTAAAGACGACGCCGGAGTTTGATTCCAGACTTAAAAGACTTTTAAAGAAATATCCTTCATTATCTGGCGAATTCAGGGAACTGGTATTACTGCTTGCCGGGGATCCGGGAAATGGAATTTCATTAGGGCAAGGTTGTTACAAGAGAAGGCTTTCCATTGCCTCCAAAGGTAGGGGGAAGTCTGGCGGCGCCCGTGTGATCTATTATGTCCACGTTTCAGAGACCACCATTTATTTGCTTACAATCTTTGATAAAAGCGAGCGGAAATCTTTGTCGCCGATAGAGTTGAAGGAATTGTTATCTTCTCTTGGTCGTAGTTAGAATCTTTTAACCACACACATTATGGCACAACACAATGACCTCGGCCGCTGGGGCGAAACTACCGCGGCATCCTTCCTGCTCGAAAAGGGCTTCAAAATAATCGCTAAAAACTACCGCAACTGGCAGTCGGAAATCGATCTGATCGTCACGAAAGATGAAATGCTCGTCTTCGTGGAAGTAAAAACGCGCACCGGTACAGCATTTGGCATGCCGGAAGAATTCGTGAATGCAACCAAGGCGAAGCTCATCATGCGCGCCGCAGAGCAGTACATTTTCGACGCCGATTGGGATCAGGACGTCCGTTTCGACATTGTTTCGATTGTCATATTACCCGACGGAACCACCGATGTCCGGCATATTGAGGACGCATTCAGCCGGTAACGTTACCCATCGGCATAAGTAGAAACCAAATCACGGCATATTTTGAAGATATTCTTTAAGTATTCAAAATCTGACTGTAGTGAAAGATGGTTTGGTACTGAACCGGCGGGGAATGCTCAAAAGCAGCGCAATGCTGCTGGCCTCGACGGTATTTGACGGGGACGACGCATTAAATGCAGACAGTTTAGCTGCTCCCAAATACCAGATCGGCGCTTGTGACTGGTCGGTAGGACGGCAGCTGAACCCGGAGGCATTCGAACGGGCGAAACAGATCGGATTGCACGGCATTCAGGTGAGCTATAACACCGGAAAGGACGAAAAAGGCCTTTCGGCGCCCGAAACCTTACAGGTGATCCGCGACGCGTCCGCCCGCACGGGAGTGAAGGTATCAAGCCTGGCAATCGGCGAGCTGAACCGCGTGCCGTATAAATCTCAGCCGAAAACGGAAGAATGGGTCTGGAACAGCGTGGATGCGGCCAAAGCGTTGGGAGTGAAGGTGATTTTGCTTGCATTCTTTTCGGAGGGCGATTTGCGTAATGACGACGCCGGTAAAAAAGCGGTAATAGAACGTTTGAAAAAAGTAGCCCCGCACGCCGAGAAGCAGGGTATTACTTTGGGTATCGAATCATGGCTGAGTGGGCAGGAGCATTTGGACATTATCCATGCGGTTGGTTCGAAGGCGGTGAAGGTTTATTACGATTTCCGGAATTCAACTGATGCCGGCCATGATATTTTCAGGGAAATACCGATGCTCGGCAAAGACCTGATTTGCGAAATACATATGAAAGAAAACGGCCAACGTCTCGGCGAAGGCCCCCTGGACTGGCCGCGGGTGGCGAAAGCCGTGAAAGACATCGGTTACGAAGGCTGGATGCAGATCGAAGGCGCCACGCCGCAGGGTGCGGAGATTATCCCATGCTACCAACATAACCTCCATTATCTCAAAGGATTATTTGCAACGTGAGTGATTGGGAAGAGAGGAGGAAAGGGAGGAAGGGGAGAAGAAAAAATCCATCCTCCTTCCTCCTTTTCCTCCCTTTCCTCCATCCTCCCTTTTCTCCCTTTTTAACAACCCGCGATGAACATTACCAGCGCATTACCGCTCCGTAAAACCGGTATTTTAGCAGGAAGTATTTTACTGGCTTCCGCTTTCGGTATTATTTCAATTCAAAATCATCAGGAGCCACCAAAACAATCGTCTGCACCGGTCTCTGCCGCCGGCGACTCCTCACGCTTGTACGTGCCCGACGACCTCGAAGCCACATTATGGGCCGAAGCGCCCATGTTTTATAACCCGACCAACATGGATATCGATGCCAAAGGCCGGGTTTGGATCACAGAAGCGGTCAATTACCGCGATTTCAATACGAAACCTGCCGAGCGCCTCAGTCACAAGCAGAAGGGTGATCGGGTGATGATCCTGGAAGACAAAGATGGCGATGGCAGGGCCGAATCTTCGAAGGTATATGTGGAGGATTCGCTGCTGACAGCCCCGCTCGGCATTGCGGTAATCGGGAATAAAACGATCGTTTCCTGCGCACCTAACCTGCTTGTGTACACGGACACGAATGGCGACGATAAACCCGATCGACGTGAAGTTTTTCTGACCGGCTTCGGCGGTTTCGACCACGACCATTCGTTGCATTCGTTGATCGTCGGGCCGGATGGGAAATATTATTTCAATACCGGCAACGCAGGTCCGCATAACGTCACCGACAAAAGCGGCTGGACATTGCGGAGCGGCAGCCTTTACACCGGCGGCACGCCTTATAACAAGAAAAACGAAGGGAACCAGAAGTCCGACGACGGCCGGATTTGGGTCGGCGGGCTTGCATTGCGTATTAACCCCGACGGTACCGGGCTGAAAGTGCTTGGCCATAACTTTCGCAACAGCTACGAGGTTTGCCTCGACAGCTACGGCAATATGTGGCAGAACGACAACGACGATCAGGTAATCACGTGCCGCGTTTCGTTCTTGCAGGAAAATGGGAATGCAGGCTACTTCTCGGCCGACGGGACCCGCTACTGGCAAGCGGATCGCCGCCCTGGGCAGGACATTTTCACCACCCACTGGCATCAGGAAGACCCGGGCGTAATGCCGGCTGGCGACAATTCCGGCGCGGGGTCGCCGACGGGAATTGTGTTTTATGAAGGAGATGAATTAGGTAAAAGTTACCGCGGTACATTGCTAAGCTGCGAAGCGGGCCGGAATGTGGTCTTCGCCTACCAGCCTCAGCCGCAGGAAGCCGGTTTTGTATTGAACCGCCGCGATTTGATCAGCTCATTTCCCAAAGTTTCCGAGCGGTATGAATGGTACGAAACCGACCAGGATTACCGCAAATGGTTCCGGCCGTCGGACGTGGCCGTGGGGCCCGATGGAGCCATTTACGTGGCCGACTGGTACGATCCGGTCGTCGGCGGGCATGCGATGAAGGACAAAAAGGGCTACGGCCGCATTTACCGCATAACACCCAAAGATAGGAAACTAACGACGCCAAAGCTGGATTTCACGACCACTGCGGGACTTATCGATGCATTGAAAAACCCGGCTATTAATGTCCGTGCTTTGGCTTTTGAAGGGTTAAGGGCGAAAGGAGCGAGCGCGACAGAAGAAGTAAAACAATTACTTACAGCTGAAAATCCCTATCATCAGGCACGTGCTATCTGGCTTTTGGCACAATTGGGTGACAAGGGCAATGCGGAAGTGGTGAAATTACTGTCGTCGCCGAATGCAAAACACAGGCTCACGGCTTTTCGAGCACTCAAATCTACGGGTAAGGCTAATGCTTATTTCGAACAAATGTCCAAAGACGCCGAACCGTCTGTAAGGCGGGAAGTGGGCATTGCATTGCGGGATGTTCCTTACGATCAGGCATCTAGTAGCATTTCAAATCTTATTAAAAACTACGACGGCAAAGACCCATGGATGCTGGAAGCGATCGGGACGGCGGCTGACGGAAAGGAGGCCCAGGTGTACGCATTCGTACGCGAGGCATTCAAGGCTGATCCGCCTAACTGGAAACCCCAGCGTGCGGGTCTGGCATGGCGATTGCACCCGGTGATGGCGGTAGAGGAGTTGAAAGTGAGAGCCGGATCGGCCAAAGTTTCGGAGCCCGAGCGCCGTAAGGCATTGACAGCCATTGGTTTTATCAAAGATAAAAAAGCGGCCGAAGCGATGATCGTTTTGTCGAAATCCTCCTTGCCGGATGTGGCTTCGCAGGCTTCCTACTGGATCAACTTCCGCAAAAGTAACGATTGGGCCGACTTAATGAACTGGGAAGAAGCCACCGCCCAGGTAATGACGCCCGCCTTCAAACGCATGCTTGACCTTAAAAAGACCGTCGCCGACAAAGCGCAGCCGATGCCGCAGCGCATTGAAACCGCGCGGCGAATGGCGTCGGACATGAATGGCGGCAATATCCTCGTGGACATGCGCGTGCAAGGCCAGCTGCCGGACACGATTGCCAGAGCCGTCAGTGAAATCATTTTCAAAAATCCGGATCAGAATGTACGTGTGGTCGCGAGTCAGTTTTTTCCAAGAAACGGCAAAGTTTTGAAAACCGATTTTATCTCAAGAATGACTGCGGACCCGGCACACGGGAAGACAATCTTCTCGACAACCTGCGCCGCCTGCCATAAGCATGGCAAAACCGGTGCCGAAATCGGGCCGGATCTGACTACGATCCATAAGAAATTCGATAAAGCAGGGCTGCTCGACGCCATCGTGAACCCGTCGGCCAGCATGGTTTTCGGCTACGAAAGCTACACGATCGTGACCAAAAAGGGCGATACCTATTTCGGCTTCCTGATGAGCGACGGCGCGAATGTGGTCCTGAAAGACGCCGCCGGCCAGCAGCATACAATCAAAGCCGATCAGATCAAAACCCGCGAGAAAATGCCCTCGTCATTAATGCCTGAGCCGACAGCATTGGGCCTTAATGAGCAGGATCTGGCCGATTTGACGGGATATTTGTTGAATTTCAAGTGAAAGTGCAATACAGGATTAATAAAGTGAAAACGCATTTACTGGATAATAGAAACAAATAATTATAACTTTGCCAGAATCCTGTTTCCCATACGAAATATAACCAGCCAAAATGGTGGATAACGACAAAGCCGGCCACCTGCTTCTCGCATTGCAAAATGGGGATGCGGAAGCATTTACGACGGTTTACAAGGCCTATTGGTACGATATGTTCCTGGTTGCATATCGCAAGTTGCATAACAAGGAGGCGGCCGAGGAGATTGTGCAGGATATTTTTCTGCGTCTTTGGCGGGAACGGGATACCCTGCGTGTCGAAAATTTGAACTACTATCTTTTTTCCGCTGTCCGCTACGAGGTCATCGACTATATCCGCACCAAGGGCCGCACCTTCGAGTACGTTGATTACTACGGGTCATTCCACGATATTCAGGACTTAAATACTGAAAATCAGCTTGCACTGGACGATTTGCTGCGCGTGATCGACGAATGCCTGCACATCCTCCCCGAGAAAACGCGCGAAATTTTTCGCTTGCACAAGCTGGAATACTGGCCCATTTCCCGCATTGCTACCCGCTTCGGGCTGTCGGAGAAGGCGGTTGAATACCATCTTACCAAATCCGTGCGCCTGGTACGGACGCATTTGAAAGAGGTGATGGTCCTCCTCATGACTGCTGCCGGGTTGTTCTAGCCTGTTCCTCTCACCCTCCCCTTCCTCCATCCTCCCTTTCCTCCTTCCTCCCTTCTACCTGATTATCTTTTTCAAGGAACTTTCACCCCAAAAGGGCAGTTTAATTGCACTATTCAAATATTTTCTAAATCTATTTAGGGAATAGCGCTGTTTCTTCGGCTTATCATTCAAAGGCCTGATTTTATCCGATACACATCAATGAACAATAAGGAATGGCAGGCCCTGCTCCTGAAATACCGGGAAGGGCAATGTACCAAAGAGGAAATGCTGAAAATCCATTTGTGGTATGAAAGCCTCAATGCCGATGGGCTGGAAGTGCTCAACGACCAGGAAAAGCGCGAGATGGAGGAAAGAATGTTAGGCAGACTGGCCAATGAAACCCCCGTTGCAGAATTCGCTGAGCCGGGTATTGTCCGGACCTGGTGGAGCAGGGCGGCGGTGTACCTTTCAGCTGCTGCGGCCGTGCTGATCGTGGTTGGTTTCTGGGTATTCTTTGGAAATCGGGGAGCCAAGCAGGGAGTGATGCGGGAAAAAATGTTCGTACAGGCACCGGACGGCCGGCTGATTACCGAAGAGAACAACACGAATGTGCCGAAGCGGCTAACGCTCAGCGATCGAAGCACGGTTATCCTCGAACCGGGCGCCAGCATTGTTTTTCCGGCCACATTCTCGGGCGATAAGCGAACGGTACAGCTGTCGGGCAATGCATTCTTCGAAATAACCCGCAATCCCGACCAGCCTTTCCTCGTGTACAGCGGTAAAATTATTACCCGCGTACTCGGGACTAGTTTCAGAATTAAAACAAATACAAAGGATAAGGCGCTGGAAGTGGAAGTTGTGACCGGAAAAGTTTCCGTTTTTGAAAACCGGGAAGCATTCAGTGAAAGTGATTCGATCGATAATCAGGATAACGGCGTAGTGCTCACACCCAACCAGCGGGTCACCTATTTCTCCGAAAGCCGCCACCTCATGACCGGCCTGGTGCCGGAGCCGGTGAAAGCATCGCAGGCCGCACAGGAAATGAAAATGATTTTTAATGATGAAAAGCTGGAAAAAATAGCGGAAGCGTTGCAGGAAGCTTACGGGATCGAGATCGTTTTTGAGAACGACCGCATCGCGCATTGCAGCTTCACCGGCGACCTCAGTGACATGCAGCTTTACGACAAGCTGGCGCTCGTTTGCAAATCCAACGGTGCCGATTACGAAGTGAAAGGTACACGCATTCTGATCAACGGTCGCGGCTGCGACTGAGTTTTATCGAAACCTAAACCCTTAACTATGGCACTATAACTACCGTGTTACCCAAAAACAAAGAAACCGATAGTGTACCACCACTACCGGCTTCGAAAAATGCCCGCTTACAAGTCCTGGAAAGATGGTAAGCCGGCGGATGTCCTGTTTTTCACAAATAGAACCTTCAAAAATATGCAAAAAACCCAACAGTTAAAATGGTGTGCATCACTATGCATGGTCATGAAAATAACATTTGCCCAAATCCTTTTTGCAGTGGTTTTCACGACACTCACCCATGCAGCGAGCGAGGGGCGCGCGCAGGAAATCATGGAGAGAATGGTGACGATCCATGCACAAAATGCGGAACTGAGAAATGTCCTGCGTGACATCGAAGGGCAGGCCGACGTGAAGTTTGCGTACAGCCAGAAGAATATCCGCGCCGAGCGGACGATCGATGTTCATATCAACCGGCAGAAGCTGTCGACGGCGTTGAGTTCCCTGCTTGATCCGCTGCACATTGCCTATGAACTAACGGCAGGCCGTATTTTGCTGACGGCAGAAACGGGTGCTGTTACCGAGCCGCAACAGCCCGAAGCGACGGAAACTATTGTTAATCCAGCCGTCGCGCAAATCAAAGGGAAGGTGGTAGATGAAAACAATTCGGGCCTGCCCGGCGTGAGCGTGATCATCAAAGGGACTCAAAAAGGTACTACTACCGATCAGGAAGGTGCATTTGGCCTCGACGTGGCCGAACAGAATGCAGTGCTGGTTTTCAGTTTTGTAGGCTATAAACCCCAGGAGGTGACTATCGGCGGGCAGACGAATTTGTCGGTCGTAATGCAGCCGGATAACCAGGCGCTTGAAGAAGTGGTGGTGGTGGGTTACGGTTCGGTACGGAAGAGTGATCTGACGGGATCGGTGGCGAGTATTAAAGGCGACGCGATCCGCGAAATGCCGGTGACTTCGGTAGACCAGGCGATACAGTCGCGGGCGCCGGGCGTGCAGGTGACACAAACCTCGGGCGCGCCGGGTGGAGGGATTTCGATTCGTGTGCGTGGCGCCAACTCCATTAATAGCGGCAGCGAGCCGCTGTACGTGATCGACGGCTTTCCTATTTACCCCGACAATGGCGCATTGGGTACCAGCGGCAACCGCCAGCCTACCAATGCAATGGCGACCATTAATCCCAACGAAATCGAATCCATTGAAATACTGAAAGATGCTTCGGCGACCTCCATTTACGGTTCCCGCGGTGCGAATGGCGTGATCCTGATCACCACCAAACGCGGAAAAGAAGGCCAGAGCCGCGTGGACTACGACGGTTCGTACTCGTTCCAAACCATCGCACGCGAGGTGAAGGTCCTTAACGGCTCCGATTATGCCCGTTACATTAATATGCTGGAACGCAGCCAGGGAGGAAACCCGCGCTATACCGACGCGCAAATCTCGCAGATTGGAGCGGGTACCGACTGGTGGGACGTGATTTCACGCACTGGCGGGCTTTCCAATCACCAGCTATCGTTTACAGGCGGGAACAAGGGAATGCGCTATGCATTTGTAGGTAATTATCTGAATAACAAGGGGATTATCAAAAATACGGATTTCAACCGTTACGGTTTCCGGATGAACCTGGACAACGATTTCCTCAAAGGTAAGGCTACGCTCACAAATAGCTGGTCGTTCAACCGCTCGGGGAGCAGCAATGTGCCTACCGACCGCGGCGGACCGGGTGGCATTGTAATCTCCGCATTGGGCCTTGACCCGACCGGCCCGGTTTATGATCAGAACGGCGCGTACCAATATGCAAGTTACGATCAGCGCTTTCTCACCAACCCACTGGCAGAGGCCACCGAGGGCTATGACAAGGATTATACCAACCGCCTTTTCGGTACTTCGGCGCTGAGTGTGAACATCCTGGAAGGCCTGAAATTCCGCACCAGTCTAGGTCTCGACATTGTGAATGCACGCCGGACTACATTCTACAACAACTTCACTTACATCGGCCGCCAGAATGGCCGCGAGTTGCAGAAAGCGAACCGTAATTCGAATAATATCCTGAATGAGAACATTTTAACCTACAACAAAGAGGTTGCCAAAGGGCATTACCTCGACGTTACACTCGGCTATACCTATCAAAAGGAGATCAATTATTTCGAATCCAATGCTACCCGCGGACTTCCATCCGACGATATCGACGCGGTGAATATGCAAAATGGCAGCCGACCGTTGGTACCTAATTCCGGACGCATTGAATGGGAGCTGATGTCGATGCTGGGGCGGGTCAATTACAACTTCAAAGATCGCTACCTGCTTACTGTGACGCTTCGCCGTGACGGTTCTTCGAAATTCGGGCCGAATAACAAATGGGCGACTTTCCCTTCGGCCGCAATCGGCTGGCGCGTTGTGAATGAGGATTTTTTCAAAAATGCTGGTCTTGGCAAGGTGTTCGACGATTTCAAGATTCGTGCAAGCTATGGGCTTACCGGTAATTCGCAAATTCCGGTGTACCGCTCGGTTGCTGGCCTGGTACCTTATAATTATGTTTTCGGGGGAGTGCCGTCACTGGTTTCAGGCTATGCGCCTAACCGCATCCCGAACTCGGATTTGAAATGGGAAAGTACTTCGATGCTGAATGTCGGTCTCGATTTCGCATTGCTGAACAATCGTTTGAGCTTGACAATCGACGCATTTAAAAACAAAACCACGGACCTGCTGCTAGATGTTTCCATCCCGCAAAGCACCGGTTTCAGCACTATTATGCTTAACTCCGGCTCGCTGAGTAACAAGGGTCTCGAATTCTCGGCTAGTTATAAGTTGATCAGTACCAGTGCATTGGCCTGGGATGTGAGTGGCAATGTGTCCGTTTTGCGTAATAAAATCCTCGACCTCGGTATGAGTACGCCATTCTTTTCCAACAGTACCAGCGGTCACCTCGGCGTGCTGGGCAGCTGGGTACAGGGCGGCAATCCGATCGGCGTCTGGAGCGGGTATAACTACATTGGCTTGTTTCAATCCGACGAAGAAGGTAAAAGTTATTCAGCAAGAGCAGGTTACCCCAAATATGAGGACGTGAACGGCGACGGCAAATATACGACGGACGATTTCAAGATCATCGGCGACCCGAACCCGAAACTGACCTGGGGCTTCAACACCAGTTTGAAATACAAAGGCTTCGACCTTTCGGTGTTTTTCCGGGGCGTGCATGGCAACAAGATCCGCAACCTGCAACAATCCGAAATGGGTGACGGCGTGCAAAAGATCAATCAAATCGCCAATATCCTGACAGACTCGTGGACGCCGGAAAATCCGAATGCTCCCCGTCCGGTAATTGATGGCCGCCGCGATTTCATTTCGTTCCGCCGGTCGTCATTTTTCATCCAGGACGGCTCGTTCGTACGCCTTCAGAACCTCTCACTCGGGTACACACTCCCGATCAAGAGCGCCTACATCCGCAACGCGCGCGTGTATGTGAGCGGGCAGAACCTCTTTCTGATCACCAAATACAAAGGTTTCGACCCCGAAGTGAACAACCAGGGCCAGAACAACCTCAACCGCGGCGACGATTACGACGCTTACCCGCGGTCGCGCATGTTCACAGTGGGCGTTAATCTTGGTATTTAATATTTCAAATTGAAAATCAGTTTTTTATGAAAAAGTCATTTTTATATAAAATCAGATTGACGGGCCTTTCGGCATTGCTGTTTGCTGTTGCAGGCTGCTCGGATTTGAAGGAGAAACCCGATTTTATCAACCCTGACACCTTTTACAAAACGGCGACGGAACTCGCGCTGGGTGTGAATGCGGTTTACGACGATCTCAATTCGCAATACTCGGGCTACTTCTACGATCGTTATGTATTTGAATGTCTGATAGGTTACCAGGTAGGATGGGAGAAAGGGCCGCTGCAATACAACCTGGGCAATGTGAACCCGGCCGATGAATACATCGAGGCTTACTGGGGAATTTGCTACCGATCGATCAACCGGGCGAATGCGATCATCGAAACTGCCGAAGCTATGAAAGATCCTGCGAACGACGCTTTGATCAAACGGGTAAAAGGGGAAGCGCTGTTTTTGCGAGCGTTCTATTATTACAGCCTGATAAGCTATTTCGATAATGTGCCGCTGACGACCAAATCGACGCAGAATATTTCTGAGCTTCCGTCCAACAGCGGTGGAAAAGCGGCGGTGATCGGGCAAATTTATGCCGATACCAAAGCGGCGGCTGAATTGCTGCCGGCCAGCTATACCGGTGCGGATATTGGCCGTGCGACGAAATGGGCAGCGAAATCTATTTTGATGAAAACCCAGCTCTGGGATGAAAAATGGGCAGAAGCGAAGGCCACAGGAGAGGATATTATTAACAATAGTGGCATTACGCTGTTCGCCGATTTTTCCCACAATTTTGACCTTGCCCATGAAAACCAGGGCGAAAGGATCTTTGAAGCGCAGGTTTCGGCCACGGCCAACCCGAATGAGTTCAATGTGCATTCGATGCACTTCAATCCCGAGGATTTCCCAAGCGAACTGGGTGGATCGGGATGGAGCTGGCTGAGCGCCACCCAGGAATTCCGCGCGAGTTATGATCCCAAAGACAAGCGCATTGAGGGAACGTTCATCGAGAGCTATCCAACGGGCCGTTTTGGGAAGATCAACGGCACTTACCCGATCGTGCATTGGAGCGAAAAGGCGGATTATAACCTCTCGCGTTTCGGTGGCGTCGTGAAATCGGATGCGAACCCGAAGGACCCGGCGCAGATGATTTTCGGAAAAGCATGGGCGGCTAAGATCGTAGAGCTCGATAAAAGCAATGCGGCTACGGAGAAAAACACGATTTACATCCGCCTCGCCGACATTCTGCTGAGCCATTCCGAGGCCTGTAACGAAAGCGGGCAGGGCGATGCATTCGCGTCGATCAATAAGGTCCGCGCCCGCGCCGGTCTGGCGGCTTTAAAAGGCCTCAGTCAGGCGGCATTGCGTGATGCGATCATCCACGAGCGCATGCAGGAGTTTGTTTTTGAACAGGTAATGTACCCTGAGCTGCGCCGGAAAAGCAAGCTGGGCGGGCCGCAGGATTACCTCGGAAAGGAGATCAAACACTTTGCCGAAAAGTACAAGCTCGACCGCGCACCCAAGGAGCGTGATTATGTGCTGCCGCTGCCGCAAAAGGAGCTGCTGGGCAATCCGAATGTAAAGCAGAACGCCATTTGGCAGTAACGAAATGCCCCGTCGCTGACCGGATTTAGTGGGTAATTTTGTTTAAATTCAGTCTTTTAGTAATGAAAACAGCAGGATAAGCCAAGTGTGCTGCTTGTTCATTGGGTCGCGTCGCGACGGGGCGTTACGATTACATTTAGAGTTTTTCGCGGGATATTAATAGTTTTCGGAGTTTGTATAAACATTTTACTGCTTTGTATAAACAATTGTTTCGTATTGATAGACCTCTTGGTATTTTTGTAATTCTTAAAGAAATAATTATTTAAAATTAAATCAATGCAGACCAGATTTTTGATCGGTTTAGTGGTGGTGGCAGTACCGGTAATGTACTTTTCATGGGCTGGGTGGCAGAAGAAGGTGGATTACAATGCCGACGTCAAACCGATCCTCAACAAGCATTGCATGGGCTGCCATGGCGGCGTGAAAAAGGCCGGTGACGTGAGCTTCCTGTTCGAGCACGAAATGCTGGAACCAGGTAAATCGGGCAAAATACCCGTTGTGCGCGGCGATGCCCACGCCAGCGAGATGATCCGGCGTATTCTTTCTGATGATCCCGACGAGAAGATGCCCAAAAACGGCACGCCGCTCAACGATAAGGAAATCGGTATCCTGAAAGACTGGATCAACGAGGGCGCCGAATGGGAAACGCATTGGTCCTACAAAAAAATAGAAAGGCCGGATGTGCCTTCGCTGAACAGTTTCAGTAATCTGTTCGGCCTTCTAAATACCGGCGACAAAGCCTGGGCGAAAAATGAAATCGACCATTTCGTAGTAGCAAAGCTGAAAGAAAAGGGGCTGTCAACTTCCCCGGAGGCTGATCGCGCCACTTTGCTAAGGCGGGTGAGCCTGGATATTACCGGTTTGCCGCCAACCGAAAAGGAAGTGCTGGATTTCGAAAATGACAAATCGACCGATGCTTACGAAAAAGTGGTCGACAGACTGCTCAAATCTCCGGCCTACGGGGAAAGGTGGACCTCGATGTGGATGGACCTGGCGCGCTATGCCGATACCAAAGGTTATGAAAGCGATGGCGGCCGCACGATGTGGCGTTACCGCGATTATGTCGTAAAATCTTTCAACGAGGATAAGCCTTTCGACCGTTTTACGATCGAACAGCTGGCCGGCGATCTGCTGCCTGAAAAGAGAGACGGTTTTCCGCAGGAAGAAAACATGATAGCCACTGGTTTTCACCGGAATACGATGACTAACAATGAAGGCGGAACCGACGACGAAGAGTTTCGTAATGCCGCATTGATCGACCGTGTGAATACAACCTGGGAGGTTTGGCAGGGTACTACATTTGGTTGCATTCAATGTCACAGCCACCCGTACGATCCGATTCCGCATGAAGATTATTACAAATATGCCGCGTTTTTTAACAACTCCCGTGACGAAGATGTGTGGGATGAATGGCCAAAATTAAGGCTGTACAAGGGCGAAGACTCGGCCCGGGTGGAGCGTGTCAAAGGCTGGATTAATAAATACAAACCGGAGGAACTCGAAGCCAAAGTGAAGTTCATGAAGGTAATGGAGCCGAAGATCAATGCACATAACTTTGTGAAGGGCGACCAGTCTACCGTCCTGCAGATCTCCTACTATGGTGTAAAAGACAAAGGCAATGCACGAATTCCGCAGGTTAACCTAACCGGTGTGGATAATGTGTTGATGAATGTTTCGACCAAAGCTGAAAACGCGGTATTGACATTACATCTGGATAAACTCGATGGGCCCGTACTGTCGACGATCAAGGTCCCGACCCGCGATACTGTCATCATTGCTCCGGTAAATCAGGCAACCGGGAAGCATGACATTTACTTATCATTAAATAGTCCGAAAGCTCCCACCGAATGGCTTCGTATTACCTGGGTATCTTTTCAAAAAGGAATACCAGGTGCAGGTCAGCCTGGTTATGAGCAAATTGTCTCTGATTATGCCACAGTACTGACCCGGCCAGTAGAAGGGATGCCTGTAATCTGGGAGGGAAAAGATGATTTTGCGAGAAAAACCAATGTTTTCGTGCGCGGCAACTGGATGGTCAAAGGAGCGGAAGTAAAGCCGGATGTCCCCAAGCTGCTGGCTCCGATGCCGAAAGAATATTCCCGCGACCGTCTCGGCCTGGCCAAATGGATTGTGAGCCGTGACAATGCGCTGACTGGAAGAGTGATTGTAAACCGTTTCTGGGAACAGCTTTTTGGTAAGGGGATCGTGGAAACGGTGGAAGATTTCGGATCGCAGGGCGCGGAGCCGAGCCATCCGGAACTATTGGACTGGCTGGCAGCGGATTTTATCGAAACCGATCACTGGAGTGTCAAAAAACTGCTGAAAACCATTGTGATGTCGGCTACCTACCGGCAGAGTTCGAAAACGGATCATGATAAACTCGAAAAAGACCCTTACAATGTCTATATCTCACGTGGCCCTCGGGTAAGGCTGAGCGCAGAACAGGTGCGCGATCAGGCACTTGCATGCAGCGGATTGATTTCAAACAAAATGTACGGCCCGGGCGTAATGCCTCCTCAGCCCGATAAGATTTGGCAATCGCCGTATAGCGGTGAGAAATGGGTATTGAGCGAAGGTGAAGACCGGTACAGAAGAGGTGTTTACACGTATTGGAAACGCACCGCACCGTATCCGTCGATGGTCACATTTGACGCGCCCAGCCGTGAATTTTGTCAATCCAGAAGGATATTGACTAATACACCTTTGCAGGCGCTGGTGATTTTAAATGATCCGGTGTACCTGGAAGCGGCCGAAAAACTGGCTACTAAAATGCAGAAAAGAGGGAAAACGCCGGAGCAGCAATTGGCCGAGGGATACCGAATGCTGACATTTCAGACCATTGAAAAAAAGAACCTGAATGTACTGGTGAAGGTATACAAGGATGCGCTGGACGTTTATCGGAAAAAACCGGTCGACGCTGACAGCATTCTGGCATACGGCAAGGAAAGATCGCCCGAACTGGCCGCCCTCACCGTATCAGCCAACGTAATGCTAAACCTGGACAACGTAGTAACAAAAGAATAACCCCCAACCCCAGGCTTCAGCCTGGGGCTAGAGAGCAAAACAAATGGAAAAGCTACTGAAAGAACTTCAATATGCAGACCTGCACCGGCAAACCCGCAGGCACTTTCTGCAGTCGGCAGGATTTGGGTTGGGCGCGTTGGGGCTGGGTTCTTTGCTGGGTTCTTGCGGCGCTTCCAATGCCGGAACGAATGTGTCCGGAAATGCAGCCGCAGCCAAAATCCCGCAGTTTGCCCCGAAGGCCAAACGCGTAATTTACATTCATATGGCCGGTGCGCCTTCGCAACTGGAATTGTTCGACTATAAACCAGAACTGGTGAAATACCACGGTCAGGATTGTCCGGCCGAGTTTCTGGAAGGGAAAAAATTCGCATTCATCCAGGGAGTGCCCAAAATGTTGGGCCCGCAGGGAAAATTTGCGCAGTATGGCCAGTCGGGCGCGTGGATGTCTGACTATGTTCCTTATTTGCAGACAGTTGCCGATGAGATCACATTTCTGAAAGCAATGCATACGGACCAGTTTAATCACGCACCTGCGCAGCTGCTGATGCATACGGGAAGCGCGCGGCTGGGGCGGCCGAGTCTGGGAGCCTGGTCGGTATATGGGCTGGGATCTGAAAATCAGAATTTGCCGGGTTTCATTGTATTGGCGTCGGGAGGGCAACAGCCTGATGCCGGAAAGAGCGTCTACGGAAGCGGCTTTCTGCCTTCGGTATACCAGGGTGTGCAATGCCGTACAGGCGGCGATCCCGTTTTGTATGTGAGCGACCCAAGCGGCATGAACCGCGATATGCGCAAGCAGACCATTGAGGCGATCAATGAAATAAACCGCCAGACTTACGAAGATGTAAAAGACCCCGAGATATTGACCCGCATCAGCCAGTACGAAATGGCTTTCCGGATGCAAATGTCGGTTCCCGAGGTGATGGATGTTTCGAAAGAACCTCAGTTTATATTGGATATGTATGGTGTGAAACCAGGAGAGGGCACTTTTGCAATGAACTGTCTTCTGGCAAGAAAACTAGTCGAGAATGATGTGCGTTTTGTGCAGTTATTCGACTGGGGCTGGGATGGGCATGGGACATCGAAAGACCATAATGTGGAAGGTGGTTTGCGCCAGAAATGCCGGGAATCGGATCAGCCGATTGCCGCATTGATCAAGGATTTGAAAATGCGCGGGCTTTTAGAAGAAACGCTCATCATTTGGGGAGCGGAATTCGGAAGGACTCCCATGCAGGAAAACAGGAATGGATTGGTTATGCCATTCATGGGCCGCGATCATCATTTGGACGCATTCACGATGTGGATGGCCGGTGGCGGTGTGAAACAAGGTTACAGCCATGGCGAAACCGACGAACTGGGCTATTACGGCGCGAAAGACCGGGTACACGTTCATGATTTGCAGGCCACGATCCTGCATTTAATGGGTTTTGACCATGAGAAATTCACCTATCCTTTCCAGGGCAGGAATTTCAGGCTGACGGACACCGAAGGCAAAGTAGTAAAACAGGTGATCGCATAAATAGCAGCATTTAATCCAAATTATGGCGCAGGAAACAGTTAAGGCATTCCGGATGCAGCTCAAACCCGGATTTGAAGCGGAATACAAAAAGAGGCACGACGAAATATGGCCGGAACTGAGCCAGCTTTTAAAGGAAGCCGGAGTTACCGAGTACTATATTTTTCTCGATGAGGCAACGCTCGCGCTTTTCGCATTTCAAAAACTTGGCGAGAACGATACTACCGCCAGCCTTCCTGCTCTTCCCATTATGAAAAGATGGTGGGACTATATGGCCGACATTATGGACGTGAACTCTGACAATTCCCCGGTGGCCATTCCGTGCCCGGAGGTTTTCAGATTGTAACGCATTGAAATTTAAATACATCCTAATCCCTAAATATTGATTTCCGGTATGCTCATTCCTCTTCTTCAGGCATCACCCTGGGCGCTTTTTATCGGGCGTTTCCACCCGGTACTGGTGCATTTACCTATTGGTTTTCTGTTGATTGCAGCCCTTATTGAGATTGGTCGTAGAACCGGCAAGATTTCGGTGAGTGAATCAACTGTGGTTTTTGTGCTGTTTTGGTCTGCCGTGAGCGCCACTTTTGCCTGCATTGCAGGGTACCTGCTGTCGTTAGGAGGCGGTTATGACGAAGATTTGCTGGGCGCGCATATGTGGAAAGGCATCGGCGTGGCCGTATTTGCCTGGGTTGCATGGATTGTAAAATCGGAAAGACTTGCCGGGAAAATCACTTTTGGCAAAGCTGTTTATCTACCCGCATTCGCTGTGGCCGTCGTATTGACCATGACAGCAGGCCACGACGGGGGCTCGCTCACCCATGGCGACGGCTACCTCACCCAATACACGCCCGAGCCGTTCCGCAGCCTTGCCGGGATGGATCCTATTCAGGAAAAAGCCAAGGAAATCAAGCCTATTACCGATGTGCAGCAGGCTGTTGTTTATAAGGATATTGTACAGCCGATCCTCGAAGCACGTTGTACGCAATGCCATAACGCAAGCAAGAAAAAAGGAGATTTGCGTATGGACGAGCTGGCATTGCTCATGAAAGGAGGAGAAAACGGCCCGGTCCTGGTACCTGGGAAAGGTGCCGAAAGTGATATGATTAAACGCTGCCTGCTAGACGAGAGCGACGATAACCATATGCCTCCCAAAGGCAAACCGCAGCTAAGTACCGAGCAAATCGCGTTGCTCTCCTGGTGGATCGATCAGGGAGCTCCTGTTGATAAAAAGGTGGCAGAACTTACCGTGTCCGATCAGGTAAAACCGGCTCTGGCATCCTTGGGCGGCGGTTCGGCAACTGGCGGCGCGGGTAGCGCAAAGCAAAAAGAATCTGCGATAGCCACGTTGAAAGTTTCACCGGCGAAAGAAGCCGATATCCAGGCAATGCGCGAGGCGGGACTGATCGTCAATACATTATCGCAAGACCAGAACCTGATAGAAGTAAGTGCTGTAAATGCGCCGAAATTCAGCGACAAGGACATCGCGTTGCTTTTGCCCGTCGCTGAACAGATAACCTGGCTGAAACTGGGCGGTACCCAAATCACCGACAGCGGATTGAAAGAAATTGCTAAACTGAAAAACCTTACGAAACTTCACCTGGAACACACTGGTGTAACCGACCAGGGCATTGCGCAGATCAAAAGTTTGCCGCATCTGGAGTACCTGAATGTGATCGACACCAAAATTGGCGACGCAGGATTGAAAAATATCGCGACGATAAAAGGCTTGCGTTCGATTTACGTGTGGCAATCGGCTGTAACGGATAGCGCCGTGGCCCAAACCGCCCGCCAAAACAAAGGCTTGCAGATCGTGAACGGTTTTAGCGCGGCCGAAGTTGCGCAATTCCTGAAAGCGGGGGACAGTACGGTAACCAAGCCGGTAGCGACGACGAAAAAATAGCATAGGAAATGAACCGTAGAAATTTTATTGGCTCCGCTGCGGCTGCCGCGGGCGCTCTAACCACGTTCGAAACCATCGCGGATGCGAACAAAGCTGCTGTGCAGTTTGAAAATAAATTATCATTGAAGGTCCTCGGGACCAACTGGGGCTATCAGGGTACTACCGACCAATTTTGTGCGGCCGTCAAAAAAGAAGGTTACGACGGGATTGAAATGTGGTGGCAGGGCTCGAAAGACAAGCAGAAGGAGCTGTTTGACGCATTGACAAAGCACAACCTCGAAGTAGGCTTTCTTTGCGGATCGGGCGAGCGGGATTACAAAACGCATTTGAATGCATTCAAATCGCAGATCGATGCGGCTACGACACAATGGCCCGTGAAACCGCTTTATATCAATTGTCATAGCGGCCGCGACCATTTTACTTACGAGCAAAACAAGGCATTTATAGACCATACCACCGAGGCTTCGACCAAAAGCGGCATCCCTATTTACCATGAAACCCACCGCGGACGGATGCTCTTTGCGGCGCATATAGCTCGTAATTTCATAGAGAAAAATCCCGCTTTGCGGCTAACGCTCGATATTTCGCACTGGTGCAATGTGCATGAAAGCCTTTTGCAGGACCAAGAAGAAACCATTCAGCTGGCGCTCGCACGTGTGGGTCACATACACTCGCGTGTAGGCCATGAGGAGGGCCCGCAGGTGAACGACCCCCGTGCGCCGGAATGGGAGGCGGCTGTGAAAGCCCATTTAGCGTGGTGGGACAAAGTGGTGGAATACAAGGTTAAAAGCAAAGAAACACTGACCGTGCTGACCGAATTCGGACCGCCGAATTACCAGCCGACGGTGCCCTTTACTCACCAGCCACTCTCGGATCAGTGGGGTATTAATGTGCATATGATGCATTTGTTAAGAAAGCGTTATTTGAAATAAAACACTACTGAAAGGCTGGACTTGCACGTCCATTTTTCTCTAACTTGCAGTGTTTTAAATCAACGACTCTATGAAAAACACACACTTCCTGCTGGCCCGGGAAGAATCCGATGTCCGTAAAACGTTTCTGGGCGCATTTGTAGCCCATATTGATGGAGGCACAGCGACTTCCGTCAAAGATTTCCACGAGGCGATTTCTACCGCCATGCATTTCCCCGATTATTCAGGCAAAAACCTGGACGCGCTCGACGAAATGCTCAACGATCTCGAGTGGATCGATGAAAAGAAGGTAATCATTTACATCGACCGTTCCGCGGAATGGCTGTCGAAGGAAAAATCGGAAGATAAACTACTGACGATCATCGATATTTTCGACGCTACCGCCGAAGACTGGAAATGGCTCGACGAGGAAGAGGAAGGCGTTGCCAAGAAAGAATTGCAGATCGTTTTCCAGGATTCGCCACGCATCCGCACATTGCTCGAAGATCAGGAAATTCCGTTCGATACGCTCGACTGACGAACAACGTCTTTCCGCCACTGCACATACCCGATCACAGCGAGCACGAGAAACACTGCGTACAAAATCGCAGTCAGATGCAGGTCTTTGTAGAAATACACAACTACATATGCCGCATCGGCGACGATCCAGATAATCCAGTTTTCGAGGTATTTGCGGGCCATCATCCATTGGCCGATCAGGCTGGCGATCGTGAGAGCGGAATCGGCGTAAGTCAGGCTGGCGTTGGTGAACCGGCCTAGCAGAAAGCCCCAGGAGAGAGTTACCGCGATAAAAATCAATCCGAAAACCGGGTAGAGCTTCGCGGGCGTATGGGTAACGCGCACGCCGTCGTGGTTTTGTCCGCCGAATTTCCACATCCACCAGCCGTAGATGCTCGTCAGGAAGTAATAGCCCTGCAAACCCATATCGGCGTATAACCTTACCTGCCAGAAAACCACTCCGTAAAGTACCGCATTGATAATTCCGAAAAACCAGCCGAGCACATTCTGGCGGGTGTTGAGATAAACGCAGATAGCTCCGGTGATGAAGCCCAGGATTTCCAGCACTGTCGTGGGTAGGCCTGCCAGAGAAACGGGTTGATTGAGCCAGTCGATCATAAGGGAGTAATGGTGTGAAAGGTAAAAATAAAATGATATTCCGGATTTTCGAGCTGGGGCATTTCGGACTATTTTTGCAATTCGAACAGCGTAGCAACAAAACTGGTACGACTGTTGTTATAAATGCTGGCCGGTCGGGAAATTCCCCGAAACGGCTTTTTGCGTTTACATTTCACTGCGGCGAAGGCCGCTAAGCATTTGATATAATTGGAAGTTAAAGACTTATTAACACTATACGGAGGCGATAGCTACCTGGATGTGCTGAGCACGCAGATCACCTCCAAAGACGCTGAGGCGGCGCACGTGCAGATCAAGGGATTGGTAGGAAGCCTCGATGCAGTAGTTGCGGCTTCTTTGCAGCATAAAAAGAAATCGCCGGCAGTATACATCCTCAGTGACCGTGAGGAAGCAGCCTATTTTCAGAACGACCTGCAAAACCTGCTGGGCTCTACCGAGGTACTTTTTTATCCTACGTCCTATAAGAGGCCTTACCACTACGAAGAAGTAGACAATGCCAATGTGCTTATGCGCGGCGAGATCCTGAACAAGCTCAGCGCGGGGCGCAGCACTCCGGTACAGATCGTCACCTATCCCGAGGCATTGTTCGAGAAAGTGATCAACAAACGTTCGCTAAAGGCAAATACCTTTTCGGTTAAAGTAGGAGAAAAACTCGATCCTGCATTTCTGACTGAGTTTCTGAACAGCTATGGCTTCGAGATCACCGATTTTGTGTTTGAAGCTGGCCAGTTTTCGGTGCGCGGAGGTATTCTCGATGTATTTTCCTTCGCTAACGAGCACCCGTTCCGGATCGAGCTTTTCGGGGATGAAGTGGAGAGCATCCGCTCCTTCGACCCGGATACGCAGCTTTCGCTCGAAAGTGCGAAGCAGATCAATATCGTGCCGGACATCCAACAGAAGCTCTCGCACGAAACGCGTGAATCTTTCCTGAGTTTCTTCGCCGATGAAACCGCTATTTGGTTTAAAGATGCGGAACTGACATTGGAAATGATTGAAAAGTGCTTTGAAAAGGCTGAAAAGGCACTGGAAGAAGTAACCGGCGGCGGTGTGCAGATCGTTTCGAACCCCCAGGAGCTTTTCGAAACACGGCGGGGCTTCCTGAATCAGGTCAAAAAATTTAAAACGGTCGAGTTTGGGAAGAAATCCTATTTCAAAACTGAATTGAAGCTGCCTTATTCTTCGAAACCGCAGCCTTCATTTAATAAGGATTTCAAAAGGCTTTTGGATGATTTGTCTGACAATCAGAACAAAGGTTACGTCAATATCATCGTCGCCGAGCAGCCCAAGCAGCTCGACAGGTTGGAAAGAATCTTCGAAGACCTCGATCCGTTCGTGAAGTTCAGGCCGATGCATATTTCACTTCGGGAAGGTTTTGTGGACGATAACCTGAAAGTGGCTTGCTATACCGATCACCAGATTTTCGCCCGTTTTCATAAATACCGGTTAAAGGAGAAGTTCAGCAAATCCAAGGCTATGACCTTGAAAGAGCTGAAATCATTACAGGTAGGCGATTTTGTGACGCACGTCGATTATGGCATTGGCCGTTTTGCCGGAATGGAGCGCAAAGATGTGAATGGCAAGGAGCAGGAAGCGGTGCGGCTGATTTACCGTGACAATGATTTGCTGTATGTCAGCGTGCATAACCTGCACAAAATCGCCAAATATACCGGTAAGGAAGGAACTCCACCGGCTATGAGTAAGCTGGGTTCGGGTGAATGGGAGGCTAAAAAGTCGAAGGTTAAAAAGCAGCTGAAAGACATTGCGCACGAGTTGATCGCACTATATGCCAAACGCCGTCAGGCACCCGGATTTCCATTCTCAAAAGACAATTACCTGCAAGTGGAGCTGGAATCGTCCTTTCTATATGAAGATACGCCCGACCAGGCTACGGCTACGGCCAATGTGAAGGATGATATGGAGAAAGGCCACCCAATGGATAGGCTGGTGTGTGGTGATGTGGGTTTTGGTAAAACCGAAATCGCGATTCGTGCTGCGTTCAAGGCGGTTTGTGATAGCAAGCAAGTGGCGGTACTTGTGCCTACGACCATCCTGGCCATGCAGCACTTCAAGACATTCAGCGACCGCCTTGCCGATTTTCCTGCAAAAGTGGGTTATATCAACCGTTTCAAATCCGCGAAAGAGATCAAGGATACATTGAAGCAGGCCGAGGAGGGTAAGATCGATATTCTGATCGGTACGCACCGGATTTTGAATAAAGATGTGAAATTCAAGGACCTGGGCCTGCTGGTTGTCGATGAG
Organism: Dyadobacter sp. 22481; assembly: GCF_052044875.1. NCBI lineage: Bacteria > Pseudomonadati > Bacteroidota > Cytophagia > Cytophagales > Spirosomataceae > Dyadobacter > Dyadobacter sp. 22481. The sequence continues at coordinate 411,546 of NZ_JBQENV010000004.1, read as the reverse complement.
GAGCAGAAGTTCGGGGTAAAAGCGAAAGACCGCTTGAAAGAAATGCGCGTGAATGTGGACGTGCTTACACTTACCGCAACGCCTATCCCGCGTACACTGCATTTCTCGCTGATGGGCGCCCGTGATCTTTCGGTGATCGCGACCCCGCCGCCGAACCGCCAGCCGGTTACGACGGAAGTGCATACATTCAGTGAGGAGTTTATCCGTGATGCGATCAGCTTCGAAGTGCAGCGGGGCGGTCAGGTTTTCTTTGTCCACAACCGCGTGAATGACATTGAATCGATCGCAAATATCATCCTGCGCCTCGTGCCCGACGTGCACATAGGCGTCGCGCATGGGCAAATGGAAGGCGACAAGCTGGAAAAGGTGATGTTGAACTTCATCGACGGCGAGTACGACGTCCTTGTTTCGACCAATATCATCGAATCGGGGATCGATATTGCCAATGCAAACACCATTATTATCAACTCCGCCCATATGTTCGGGCTCTCGGACCTGCACCAGATGCGTGGCCGCGTAGGGCGTTCGAACAGAAAGGCATTCTGCTACCTGCTCACGCCCTCGGTATCGACGCTGGCCAGCGATTCGCGCAAACGTTTACAGACCCTGGAAGAGTTTTCCGACCTTGGCGACGGGTTCAAGGTAGCCATGCGTGACCTCGACATCCGTGGCGCGGGTAATCTGCTGGGTGCCGAGCAAAGCGGTTTTGTGAATGACCTGGGATATGAATTGTACCACAAAATGCTCGACGAGGCTGTTCAGGAACTGAAAAGCAACGAGTTTAAGGACCTGTTCGACGGGGTATTCAGCCTGCCGAAAAAACTGGTGCCGGACACGCAGATTGAAACCGATTTTGCGACTTTGATACCGGATGATTACGTAAAGAATATTTCTGAGAGACTATCGTTATATACCCGCCTCGACAATATTGAAACTGAGGAAGAATTAGGAAAATTTGAAAAGGAAATTCTCGACCGTTTCGGGCCGGTGCCGCATGAAGTGCAGGATTTATTAAAAACGGTCCGTTTGCGCTGGGAAGCAGAGGCCTTGCAGTTGGAAAAACTGACCTTGAAAAGCAATACGATGAAAGGCTACTTCGTTACTTCGCAGAATGACGAATTCTTTCAGTCGGCGAAGTTCGGACAGGTGATCGATTACATTAAGAAACACCCCAAACAAATTTCGCTTAAAGATCAGAAAGGCAAGCTGATACTGATTTGCGACGACGTCAAAAGCATTGATCAGGCACGTCAGGTGCTCATGGAAATGACGCAGTAGCAAGCAGGCCTCCGTTACCTGATAATTGATTTTTAAAAATAATATCGATTGATTTCATACATTTGCGGTTTCGCATACTATAAAATACCAAACACTTAAGTCACTTTAAAGCAATGATTTGCATGCAAAAGATGGGTACCCGGTCGATCGCGCTGATTCTGATTGTGTTATTAGCGGCAACTGCGTGTAGTAAAAAGAAGCCAACCAGCTTGAAGCCTGGCAAGACCAGCTCCAAAACAGGCTTGGCTTACAACGGAAAAGACGGGTTTGAAGTAAAGCAATACAAAGCTTTGCCAGCCGGTCCTGACCTTGTGTACATTGAAGGTGGCCGTTTTACGATGGGTTCGCTGGAAGAGGATGTGATGGCGCGGCGGGACAACCCGAAGAGAACCGTTAGTATCCAGTCGTTCTACATGGACCAGACGGAAGTGGCGAACGTCCACTACCTCGAATACTTGAATGCGATTCAGAGAGATTCTTCGGAAGAGTTTTACGCAAAGGCGCTTCCCGATACAAACGTTTGGTATAACGAACTGTCATTCAACGACTCTTACGTAACCATGTACCTGCGTCACCCAGGCTTCCGCTTATACCCTGTGGTAGGCGTTTCATGGGTTCAGGCTAACGACTACTGCGCATGGCGTACCGCTGCTGTAAGCCAGGCCAACAATCAGAAAGGCGCCGCCGCCGCAAGTGGTGGTAAGAAGAAAAGAGGATTCTCTTTCGGCAAGAAGAAAAAAGCAGAAGGCGAAGCTGTTGCAGCTGCTGACGCTCCCGCGCCACAACTACGCATCGAAAGCGGTTACGTAATGCCTCCATACCGCCTTCCGACAGAAGCCGAGTTCGAATATGCGGCTATGGCAATGATCGGAACGCAATATTCGGACGAAAATCAGGCCAACTCGAGAATTTATCCATGGGATGGTTCTACTATGCGCCAGCCACGGGGTCGTAAGCAGGGAACAATGCTTGCGAACTTCAAACGCGGTCCTGGTGACTATGCGGGTATTGCAGGTAAATCTAATGACGGTGCGATCATCACACAAGAAATTCGTTCGTATCCGGCAAACGACAACGGTCTTTATGACATGGCCGGTAACGTGAGCGAATGGGTTTATGACGTGTACCGTCCGCTTTCCAATTCTGATGTAAACGACTTGAACTCGTTCCGTCGCGACGGTTATCAGGATGAAGCCAAAAACTACGATACCAAGAACAGCAACTCGATGGTTGACGATAAGCTGAGAGTTTATAAAGGTGGTTCATGGTCTGACGTTGCTTACTGGTTGTCGCCAGGAACACGCCGCTACATGGATCAGGACTCTGCTACTGCAATGGTAGGTTTTCGCTGCGCGATGATCGCAACCGGAACTCACAAAGAGTAATGCATTGAATAATATCAATCGAAAAGCCGCTGTTCTCCGAATGGCGGCTTTTTGATGTTAATGCTGTGCCAATGCGATGGTCAGAATGTAAAAACGCTTGCACCCGGTGGAAAGGAGTGTTCTGGCACATTCTTCGAGTGTAGCGCCGGTGGTAAGAACATCATCGATCAGGATTGCGCTTTGCGGGTAAAAACCTTGTTTGACGGCAAATACCCCTTGCACATTCTCCCGTCTTTCCAGTTTGCTTTTGCCGGTCTGCGTTGCCGTGTATTTAACCCGTTCCAGCATTGCCCCGGACCATGGGATATTTGTAGCGCTGGAAAAGCCTTCGGCGAGCAGATCGCTTTGATTATAGCCTCGTTGCTTCCGCTTTTTAGGATGAAGCGGAATGCTCAAGATGATTTCGGCTTCCGGTAAATGTCCTGATGCCTTCAACTCCTGACCAAACATCTGCCCTAGCAATATCCCTACGTCCTTGTTGCCTTTGTATTTCAATGCATGCAAGAGCTTTTGCACTTTACTTCTTTTTGTGAATAATAGAAATGAATGCGTAGCGTGCACTTCCGGAAGGTTCACAAACTTGAATTGGAGCGACTCGCTATTCAGACCGGCGGAACCGATGCGCGGCAGCGTAATGCGGCAAAGCGTACAAATAGTGGCTTCATTGCCTTGCAGTATCTGGTCGCAGCTCTCGCAGCAGCGCGGAAAAAGCAGATCGGCGAAATCTCTGAGAAGTTGTTTCAGGTTCATTTTTGTGTGATTCAATGAGTGAATTTCAACCTGTCTGAATACCTTTGCACGACATCAATCAATCGCCGCCGCCCATGACAACGCTGATCTTAAATGCCCAGGTAGTAAATGAAAACCAGGTTCAGTATTTAGACGTAATAATTGAAAATGGTCACATTAAAAAAATCGAACGGGACTTACAGCATGTGCAAGCGGACAGAATAATTGATGCAAAGGGGCTTTTTCTAATGCCGGGTGTGATCGACGACCAGGTACACTTCCGCGAGCCGGGACTTACGCATAAGGCGAATATTCATACAGAATCGAAAGCGGCTGTTGCCGGCGGGGTTACTTCATTCATGGAAATGCCTAACACCGTCCCCAATACACTGACTCAGCAGTTGCTGGAAGACAAATACCAGATCGGCGCCAACACGTCCCTTGCCAATTACTCTTTCTTCATGGGTGCGTCGAACGACAACTATGATGAAGTGATGCGTACCGACCCTACCCAAGTGTGCGGTATCAAGATATTCATGGGCTCCTCAACGGGAAATATGCTAGTAGATGCGCCCGAAGTGCTCGAAAGACTCTTTGCGAATGCACCTTGCATAATCGCGACGCATTGCGAAGACGAGCCGACCGTGAAGGCCAGAATGGCATTCTTCAAAGAGAAGTATGGCGATAATGTGCCTTACGATATTCATGCATTGATCCGGAACGAAGAGGCTTGCCTGAAATCTTCCACTTTTGCGAGCTCGCTTGCCCATAAGCATGGTACGCGCCTGCATATCCTGCATATTTCTACCGGCGACGAGGTGCATTTATTCGAACCAGGAACCCGCAAAAATGGCAAAATACTACTCGCGAACGGCCAACCGAAGCTCGTGACTGCCGAGGCCTGCGTTCACCATCTGTGGTTCGATGCGGAAGACTACCGGACATTAGGCAACGAAATCAAGTGTAATCCGGCCATTAAGGCGCCGCATCATAAAGAAGCGATCCTGCAAGCGGTGCTGGATAACCGTATTGATGTGATCGCAACGGATCATGCGCCGCACACGATCGAAGAAAAGGCGCAGCATTACTGGCAAGCGCCGTCAGGCTTGCCGCTGGTACAGCATACCTTGAACGTAATGCTCGAACTAAGCAAGGCAGGAAAAATTTCTATCGATCGTGTTGCCGAGAAAATGAGTCACGCCGTGGCCGATCTTTTCAATATCAAAGACCGCGGCTACATTCGCGAAGGATATTGGGCAGATCTGATCCTCGTCGATCCAAATGCGACGACACAGGTCGATCCTTCGACCATTTACGCTAAATGCGGCTGGTCGCCGTTTAACGGCACGGAGTTTCATTCACGCATTACCCATACATTCGTGTCGGGGCACCTGGCTTACGAGAACGGGAAGTTTGATGAAACGGTGAGAGGAAAGCGGTTAGCTTTTAGCCGTTAGGTAATCGTAATAATTCTGGATCACGTTCAGATCGGCCTCCGTCCAGTCGAGGCTGGGCAGGTCCTCAGGGTCGAGCCAGAGGATTTGCTCATGCTCCGTGAGGATAAAATCCGTTGTATTCACCTTGCAGATGAAGGGTACCAGCACGATTTCGCGCCAACCCTGGTCTTTGGAGGTTTCGGGAAGTTTATCGATAATCTGAACGGCCACATTGAGTTCTTCCATGATCTCACGGAAGAGAGCCTGCTCGTCTGTTTCGCCTTTTTCGAGTTTTCCGCCGGGAAATTCCCATTGAAGGGGGAAGGACAATGCCGCGCTACGCTGTCCGGCGAGTACTTTTCCATTATGTTCAATCACCGCACAAGGCACTCTCACCACTAACTTTTCGGAAACCAGTACTTCGATCATAGGAGGCGGTTACGCTAATTCACCGCAAAATTACTATTTCTAAACTTAACTTGTATGTGATTGTTAGAACTTCTTAAAAAGTTAACGCTCAGAACAATTCGCCGGAACGATGCCGTGGCAATATGCCAAGGTGCTTGAATGCCTTTTCAGTCACTTCCCGTCCGCGGGAAGTCCGCTTCATATAACCCTCCTGGATCAGGAATGGTTCGTAAACTTCCTCGATCGTTTCGGCCTCTTCCCCACAGGCAGTAGCAATGGTCGACAACCCTACCGGCCCGCCTTTGAATTTTTGAATAATCGTGCTAAGAATGCGGTTATCCATCTCATCGAGGCCGTTCTGATCTACATCCAATGCCTGCAAAGCCATTTCGGCAATGGCCACGGTAATGCGGCCATTGCCTTTCACCTGCGCAAAATCGCGTGTTCTGCGCAATAAATTGTTGGCAATACGGGGCGTACCGCGGCTGCGCCGCGCGATTTCATAGGCTGCATCATCTTCCAGCGGCGTTCCCAAAATGGCAGCCGAACGTTTGAGAATGGACGTCAGCAGCTGTGCATCGTAATATTCCAGCCGTGCATTGATCCCGAACCGCGCACGCAGGGGCGATGTAAGCATGCCGGCGCGCGTGGTGGCGCCTATGAGCGTGAAAGGGTTGAGGCCGATCTGGATGCTGCGGGCATTGGGGCCGCTGTCGAGCATGATGTCGATCTTGTAGTCCTCCATGGCGGAATAGAGATATTCTTCCACAACAGGATTCAAACGATGGATTTCGTCGATAAAAAGGACGTCGTGCTCCTGTAAGTTGGTAAGCAGGCCGGCAAGATCACTAGGCTTGTCAAGTACGGGACCCGAAGTTATTTTGATCCCCGAACCGAGCTCATTGGCAATGATATTCGATAAGGTGGTTTTACCCAAACCCGGAGGGCCGTGTAATAAGACGTGATCGAGGGCATCGCCACGCTGGCGGGCCGCCTGCACGAATATTTTCAGGTTTTCAAGAATCTTGTCCTGCCCGGTAAAATCCTCAAAAGACAGCGGCCGCAATGCGCGTTCGATGTCTTTATCGGTATTTGAAAGGTTTTCTTTATCTCCGGACAGATAATCCTGGCGCATAGTCGGTTGAATAGGCAGTGAAAACCAGCCGTCCGGTTCAGCGGCGGCTGGTTTGTTATTGGTTAACCAAAAATAACTGTTTTAATCTGCAAAAGGAAAGCCTAGCGGATCACCATCACCGAACCGCGCTTGACGATCGGGTTGCGTTCGGGATAATAGAGGGCTTCATAGGAAAGCACATAAGGATAGCTTCCCGGTTGGACTTTCAGGCCCTTATAAGTTCCATCCCAGCGCGCTTCGATATCCGTGGTGGCATAAATAACCTCACCCCAGCGGTTGTAGATGCGTATGGAGAAATTGGTGTAATAGGCCCCGAATATTTCAAGGATCTCGTTATGTCCTTCCCCATCGGGCGTGAATGCGTCGGGAATAAAAAATCGCGGCTCGCATTTATCGATCACTTCGGCGGTTTGCTCGGTTACGCAGCCTTCCTTGTTGGTGGCGCGTACAATGTATTTGCCTTCCTGATTCACCGTAATGGTTTGCGTTGTCGCGCCCGAATGCGGCCAGAGATATTCATATGGCTCTCGTCCGTTGGCGTCGAGTGTTACGGATTGGCCGTCGGGGATACAAATGTAGTTTTCAGGCGCCAGGCCGAGGATTGGGGAAGGCAGCTCGCCTACCTTGATCGTGTCGGAGTTGTAGCAGTCGTTTCTGTCTTTAACCACCACGATATATTGTCCTGGCTGACCGATCGTCACCTCCCGGGTACCTTCACCGGTACTCCATTTGTATTCGATCCAGCGGTCGCTTTGTACCCGGAGCACAATGGAACTGTCGCGGCATAATGTAGTGTCGGGGCCGATGGAGAACGCCGGTGGCTTGCGTAACGTAATCTCGATCGTATCGGCAGCGTAGCAATCGCCCTGCGGCCCGTTGAACGCGATAGCGATATAACGGCCGGTAGAAGTGGCATTATAAGTACGGCCACGGCCAACAACACGTCCGCGGTTGATCCACGCATAAACTTCCGCATTAACCTTCATATCCAGCGGAACGTAGGCGCCGCAGGTATCTTTGTCGGGCCCCAAATTGATGTTCGAAGGTGTTTCATAAATGGTAACCTCCTGGACGATCGTGGTGTCGGTGCATTTGTTGGTGGCGCGCATGGCTACCATGTAGGTGCCTGGCTTTGTGTAAGTGTAAGTCGCTTGCTGCTGCTTGGAAGGTGTTGTGAACGAGCCGTCTCCAAGGAAGTCCCACGAATACGTGTCCTCGATCGGGTCGCACATCGGGCTGGCTTGGAAAGTCGTAGGCTCGTTCGTACAGAATCCGTCCGCCTCAAATCCCGGCCCCTGCGATTCCTGCGTGAAATCCTGGACCATATTCGGCAGCCCCAGCTGGCTTTTTTTACCGCCGAGGTTCGCGCCATCACGTTCGTAGTCGACGCCCGTTAATGAATTTCCTTCCGGTTCGCCGATCACCGCGAGGTATTCGCTCCCCTGAATAGCCATGTAAATCCGCCCATCCGGGCCGAACTGCAGTGCGCCGTATTTCTGGGTAGCAGAACTGTCGATCGTGATAGCCGTCTCAATAACGAGGCTGTCGGGCAGCGAGAGGTCATATTGTTTCAACAGGGATTTCGTGCCGTTTTCGCCCTGGAACGAGACATACATTTTTTCACCGCTCGGCGAGAATTCGATACCATAGGCAATGGGCGGCGCGGGGCCGAGGTCCATGGTTTTTTTGTAGGTTAATGTCCCCGTTGAATCATTGAAACTATACAACTCGACATAGTTTCGCGCAGGTCCCGGGATTACCACTGCCAGCTGGCGTTCGCCGGTGGTACTGTCGGGCGATGAAAATTTCATATAACCTTCGGCCTTGTTGAGGCTGTCGTGCGCCATACCGAGCTCGGGTGCGCTTACTTCCACGAGCCCTCCCGTAGTCGCGTGGAAAATGCGGAACTTATTGGTGCCGTAATCGTGCGAAACGACCCAATAAGTGCTGTCCCGGTCGTTGCGGACGGAGGCAATGCGCTCGGTGGTGGGAGTTTGGAGTGTTGTATTTTGTTCAATAATCTGACCAAGACCATGGTTGCGGCGCATATCTACGACACTCACTGTCAGCAGCTTTTCACCATTGATATCCGATGTCGTGAATACATTATACAGGTACTCGCAGCCTCTGCAAGTTGGCTGGGGCACAATGAGGACCGATTGTGTGGAATTCGGGCTACCCTTCATCGGCGCGCATGCCCCGAACGTACAGGTCATTTCATCCCCGTTCTTATTCCATACCTTGATACCATCGGAGTAAAAGAGCAGCTGTCCTTTCGAGTTGGCGATCGAAGAGGTCCCTTCGGGCGTATTCAGCTTGCCGTCGGTTAATGGGGAAGGAGGGGTATTGGAAAAATCGAGACCTGCATTACCGCCGAAGTACCATTTGGAGCCTTCCTGCGCCTGCGGTTCCATACATATCTTGACATTGATACGGTTCTGAATTTTACAACCGTTGGGCATGATCACCTCTACCGAGTAACAGCCTGAACTATCGACTTTCAAGGTCTGCGTCGTATCGCCTTTGGGATACCATATATATTTGGCGCCAGCCGGTGCCCCGTTGGGATAAGGATCGAGGATCAGCGTATCGCCTTTACAGATGGTGGTATCGATTTTCCATTCCTGGAATTCGGGGGGCAACTCGCCGATTTGTACGACCTTGGAAACCGTTTCGGAAGCTCCGCTTTTCAATGTACGGACAAGGGTAACCGTATAAGAACCCGGTGCCATGTAGGAATGCTGCGGGTTGCGTCTGGTATCGGTTGCACCGCCTTCGCCGAAGCTCCATTGCCACTTTGTGGCCACGCTGACGGTGTCCCGGAATGAAGTCGAATCGGCTTCACAATCAGGATTTTGCATGCATTGTCCTTGTACCAGAAAGGGCGTCTGCGCCATGGCATTTGCGCCGACGAGGAGCATAAGCAGGCAGAAGGCATAAAAAAATCGGTGATATCTATTATAAAATCGCCCCATGTTTCGTTACTTGTTCAAACACCCCTAGCCGCCTCATAGAATATTCAGGTTACCCGACATTACTAACGAAAATAAAATGTTAAAATTTTGTGCGGTAATGTCGTAAAAACCACTCTATTTTGAATATTAATACGCAATTTGAGGATAATTTGTGAATTTAATCAGGTAATTTTTTTGAGCCCGGAACGGGGCCGTTTTTAGGTAAGCGGCAAGCCAACACATCTATGACCAAGCGTTTACTTCCTCTCTTTCTACTGACACTGCTTTGCCTGAAAGGTTGGAGCCAGGATCCGCAATTCTCGCAGTTCTATGCGAACCCGTTATACCTTAACCCCGCATTGGCCGGAGGGGCGCTGGCACCGCGCGCGACCATTAATTATCGTAACCAGTGGCCTTCATTGTCGGCCAACTTTGTGACGACGTCCATCGGTGCAGATATGTTCCTACCCAACCTTAACAGTGGCGTCGGCGTGCTTGTAACAATGGACAGCCAGGGGTTGGGGAATTTAAAATCGACCGAGGCGGCACTACAATATTCGTATCAGATCCAGTTCAATGAGCTTACTTCACTACGCCTGGGAATCCAGGGCGGTGTAGCTTCCCGTACCCTCGATTATTTCGGGCTGACGTTCGGCGATCAATACAACAATGGCGGATTAACGGGACAGCCTTCGGAGGATCCATTTGCGAAGGGCGGGCCCAATGTGTTCTACGCTGATTTTGGTGCCGGTGCGATGCTCTATTCCGACTGGTACTGGGCCGGTGTTTCGGCACATCACCTCAACCGTCCCGATCAGGCATTTTCCAGCCTGACCCAGGCGCGGCTGCCGGTAAAAGCCAGTTTGCAGGCCGGGTTGCGCATTCCGTTTGCAGGATATACATTTCTGGGAGATGAAATCGACAAAGAAAAAACGATTTCACCGGCGATCATGTACAAAAAACAGGGCAAGTACGACCAGTTTGATGCAGGGATGTACGTAACCATCGAGCCTCTGGTGATTGGGGCCTGGTATCGTGGCATTCCCTTCAAAAAATACGAGCAAAATATCAACAACCACGAGTCGCTGATATTCCTCGCCGGGTTCCGTCAGGATAAATTTTCTATCGGTTACAGCTACGATTTGACGATTTCGACATTGGGTGCGGGCAGCGGCGGTGCACATGAGATCTCGCTTTCTTATGTTTTTGCTCCGCTTGAATCAAAACCGAAGCGTCCCAAAGCCCGCAAGCGTCAGCTTTCTTGTCCAAAGTTCTGATTTGCTTCGAAAATAATTAGTGGTAAAGTAAATAGGGTAAACTCGGTTTGGCGAGGTCTTTTCAGGTGGTTATCCACTAACAAAAAGATGCTTAAATACCATGCATAACTACCGAAACTTCAATTTCCTTTTCACTCTTTTGCTGCTTGCCGTTACATTGAGCACCGTGGCGGCGCCTCCCAGGCGGGAATTTTACGAAATCAAAATCTACCATCTTAAAAATGCAGACCAGGAAGCGCGCGTTGAAGCATTCCTGAAAGACGCGTATGTTCCTGCTGCGCACCGTGCCGGGATTGAGAATGTGGGCGTGTTCAAGCCAGTGGCTACCGATACCATGGCGGGAAAGTTGATTTACGTGCTCACGCCGTTAAAATCCCTCGACCAGCTCTTGGCATTGCCTAAAACTTTGGATAAGGACGCTGCCTATGTCTCGTCGGGAAAAGATTACATCGACGCGAATTACAAAACGCCGCCTTACGCACGGTTTGAGTCGATTGTCTTGCAAGCCTTTACCAGTGCGCCGGTACTTACAAAACCGAACCTTACCGGGCCTAAAAGCGAGCGTGTCTATGAACTGCGCAGCTACGAAGGACATACCGAGAAGATTTACCAGAATAAGGTGAAGATGTTCAATGACGGAGGTGAAGTGCCATTATTCAAACGCCTCGGTTTTAATGGAGTATTCTATGGCGAGGTTATCGTTGGGAGCCACATGCCGAACCTGATGTACATGACTACCTTTGAGAACAAGGCTTCCCGCGACGCACACTGGAAATCGTTCACTGAAGATGCAGAGTGGAACAAGCTCAAAGTAAACCCCGAGTATCAGAACAACGTCTCAAAAAACACCAGCTTCTTCTTGTATCCCACCGAATATTCGGATATCTAGCATCTGAAAACGGTTCAAGTCATTTTGAAATGATGAACCAGGGCCGTTCCGTTTTCGGGAAGGCCGGTTCATCATTTTTTGTTTTAAAACCCAACAGTATGAAAGCCGCTATTTTAAAGAACCTTCACGAGCCGCTGGTTATTGAAACAACTCAAAAACCTAACCCGGGGCCGGGAGAAGTGCTCGTCGAAGTGAAAGCCGCATCGATCAACCACCGCGATGTATGGATACAAAAAGGCCTTTATCCACGGATCACAACCCCTATAATTCCAGGCTCCGACGGTGCGGGCATCGTAACTGAGGTGGGCGATGGCGTGGCCAAAAGCTGGATTGGAAAAGAAGTGATCATCAATCCATCTCAAAACTGGGGCGATAATCCTGATTTTTACGGCGAAGATCATAAAATCCTCGGCCTTCCGGATAATGGCACGCTTGCGGGATATGTGAAGACCGACGTTAAGTATCTGGAAGAAAAACCGGCGCATTTGTCATTTGAAGAAGCAGCCGCATTGCCGATGGGCGGACTCACTGCGTGGCGTTCGCTTATGACGCGTTGCCGGTTCAAAGAAGGGGATCGCGTATTGGTGACGGGCGCGGGCGGAGGTGTAGCACTATTTGCAGTTCAGTTTGCCATCGCTGCGGGTGCGGAAGTGTGGGTAACGTCCGGTTCCGACCAGAAAATACAGAAAGCCATCGAGATGGGTGCCAAAGGAGGGATTAACTATAAAAATCCGACCTGGTTCCGCGATCTGCTCGTGAAAGCGCGCGGACCAAAGACGGGGTATTTCGATGTGATCATCGATAGCGCCGGCGGTCCCGGTTTTGCAAAACTGATCGATATCGCCGCGCCCGGCGCCCGCATTTGCTTCTATGGAGGCGGAACAGGCAACATTACCGATATTGTCCCTGCGAAAGTGTTCTTTAAGCAGCTCAATATCTATGGCAGCACCATGGGTACGGAGCAGGAGTTTGCCGATATGGTACAGTTCGTAAACGAAAAGCAGATTGTGCCGGTTATCGACAAGATATTTTCGCTGGATGAGGCCGAACAGGCACTCCGTTACATGGATTCCGGTCAGCAGTTCGGTAAGATCGTCCTTTCAATATAGGATCATTTTCTAACGGCGTCAATCGCCGCGCGGACGCTTCCGTGCTCGTCGAGCAGCGATTGCGCCTCGTCGGGAGAGATATTCAGCTCGTCAATGATCATGTGCAACGCCCTGTTGACCAGTTTTTCGTTGGTGAGCTGCATATCGACCATTTTATTGCCTTTCACTTTGCCCAGGCGTATCATTACCGACGTTGAAATCATGTTCAGCGCCAATTTTTGGGCGGTACCGGATTTCATTCTCGTGCTTCCCGTCAAAAATTCGGGCCCAACCACTATTTCCACCGGGTATTCGCAGGCTTTGGCTACCGCGGAACCGTCATTACACACCACGCAGCCCGTCAGCAAACCTGCATTGCGGGCTTCATTTAAACCACCGATTACATAAGGTGTGCGGCCCGAAGCGGCTATTCCTATTAATGTATCATTTGCATTCGGCTCGTAAATCGCCATGTCTTTCCACGCCTGATTCCAGTCGTCTTCCGCATTTTCGACTGCTTTGCGAATCGCAGTGTCACCACCGGCGATGATTCCTACTACCAAATCGAAAGGCACACCGAATGTCGGCGGGCATTCCGACGCATCCACAACGCCCAATCGTCCGCTGGTTCCGGCGCCAATATAGAACAGCCGCCCCCCCTTTTGCATTCTCGGAACGATCTGTTCTACCAGGGCTTCGATCTGCGGGAGCGATTTCTGAACGGCATGCGGTACGGTCTGATCCTCGCGGTTGATGGAGGTGAGTATCTCGCGTACACTCATTTTTTCGAGATCATTATAGTTCGAAGACGATTCGGTAGTCATCATAGCGTTCGTGTTTTTTGAAATCCAAAATTAAATGTTTTCCGATAACGATGTTGCACCGGGAGGAAATTTGGTATTTATCATAGATTAATAACAAAAAAAGCTTTGAATGTTTGGAAAATAAAAAGATTGGCTCCTAATTTGTAACACCAAGTTAAAAACAGCGAAATTTCGCTAGACTTAAATGTTACGCTAATGAAATCAACAATTATCGTCCCGGTCCTACTTATTGTCACGCGTTAAGCGTGAGTGGGATGATAGCACATATCTGGCACCTCACTCACCCAATGAGTGAGGTGTTTTTATTTTAAATACAATCATTCACCAATGGCGACAGAATTAAACAGATTTTCGAAGACCCTAACCCAGGAAGTAACCAATCCGGCCGCACAGGCAATGCTTTATGGAATTGGTTTGAAAGAAGAAGACTTTGTTAAACCGCAGATCGGGATTGCCAGCACAGGTTATGAAGGTAACCCATGCAACATGCACCTCAACGGCTTGTCGGTGTATGTGAAGCAAGGCGTGACGGCCAATGATATGGTCGGCCTGATCTTCAATACCATTGGTGTTTCTGATGGTATGACCAACGGAAACGACGGTATGCGCTACTCGCTGCCTAGCCGTGACATCATCGCGGATTCGATCGAAACCGTGGTGGCTGCGCAATGGTACGATGGTGTGATCGCGGTGGTGGGTTGTGATAAAAACATGCCCGGCGCCATTATGGCGATGGCGCGCCTCGACCGCCCTGCTATTATGGTGTACGGCGGAACGATCCGTTCGGGACACTATAAAGGACAGAAACTGGACATCGTTTCGGCATTCGAAGCATTGGGCAAGAAGTTCGCCAACAATATTTCTGACGAAGATTATAAAGGAGTAATCCAGAATTCGATTCCTGGCCAAGGTGCTTGCGGCGGTATGTATACTGCCAATACGATGGCATCTTCGATCGAAGCAATGGGATTGAGCTTGCCGTTCAGCAGCTCGTATCCGGCTACGCACGAAGGCAAGCAGGAAGAATGCAAGAAGATCGGTGCGGCGATGAAGAAGCTGCTCGAGCTGAACATTACCCCGAAGGATATTATTACCAAAAAGTCACTTGAAAACGCATTGACAGTGGTAATGGCGCTGGGAGGTTCTACCAACGCGGCATTGCATTACCTGGCAATCGCTCGCGCTGCCGACATTCCTTTGACTTTGGATGACATTCAGGTGATTTCTGATCGCACGCCGTTTATCGCTGATTTGAAACCCAGTGGTAAATACTTCATGGAAGATATCCTGGCAATCGGTGGTGTTCCTGCGGTGACCAAGTATTTGTATTCCAAAGGCCTGATCCACGGAGATTGCATTACTGTAACTGGTAAAACAGTTGCTGAAAACCTTGCAGAAGCGCCTGACTTGAATTTTGAAACACAAAAAATGGTGTTCCCGATCGAAACACCGATCAAGCAGACAGGCCACATTCAGGTGCTTTACGGTAACCTTGCTCCCGAAGGTTCGGTTGCGAAGATTACAGGTAAGGAGGGTCTTACATTCGATGGCGAAGCGAAAGTCTGCGAGCACGAATCGGAGATTATTGAAATGCTTGCCAAAGGTGAAATTAAGGCCGGCCACGTGGTGGTGATCCGTAATGCAGGTCCGAAAGGTGGGCCGGGCATGTCGGAAATGCTGAAACCTACTTCTGCGGTAATGGGAGCAGGCCTTGGCGACAAGATCGCATTGATCACCGACGGTCGTTTCTCAGGCGGTACGCACGGTTTCGTAGTAGGCCACATTACACCGGAAGCATTCGACGGCGGCCCGATCGCATTGGTTAAAGACGGCGACCGCATTAGCATCGATGCCAACACCCGCGTACTGACTTTGCATATTTCCGATGAAGAAATGGCAGCCCGCAAAGCAGCCTGGGTACAACCAGCGCCACGCTTTACAAAGGGTATGCTGGGAAGATATATCAGAACCGTGAAATCAGCCAGCGAAGGTTGCGTGACTGACGAAGCGTAAAATTCACGACAGAAATTCATCCGACTAAACAATACAGAGGTCATGGGATTTAATGAAAATCAAACTGCAACAATTCAGGGCTCGGAACCGGTGGTTTCGGTGGCCAAGCCGGAGCTGATCAATGGCTCGCATGCGGTCATCCAGTCGCTGATCGCCGAAGGTGTTACAACCATTTTCGGGTATCCGGGCGGGGCGATTATGCCGGTGTATGATGCGATTTATGACTATCAGGATCAGATCCACCATATTCTCGTGCGCCACGAGCAGGGCGCTGCACACGCAGCTGAGGGCTATGCGCGTATTACGGGTGAAGTGGGGGTTTGTCTGGTAACTTCGGGACCAGGCGCTACCAACCTGGTAACGGGTATTGCCGACGCGATCATCGATTCAACACCCATGGTCTGCATTATCGGCCAGGTTGCGTCGCATTTGCTCGGTACCGACGCATTCCAGGAAACGGACGTAATGGGAATCACCATTCCGATCACGAAATGGAACTACCAGGTCACCAATGCGGATGAAATCCCTGAAATTATCGCCAAAGCATTTTATATAGCTAAATCAGGCCGTCCCGGACCGGTTTTGATCGATATTACCAAAGATGCGCAGCAAAAGTTGATGACGAAGCCTTTTGTTCACAAAAAGACGGAGGCTTTGCTAAGCTATCACCCGCGTATCGCTCCGAAAGACGAGCAATTGACTGCGGCTGCAAAGCTGATCAACCAGGCAAAACGTCCGTTCCTTTTCGTAGGTCATGGCGTACGGATTGCCGGTGCGGAACAGGAATTGATCCAATTCATTGAAAAAACAGATATTCCCGCTGCTTCGACGCTCCTTGGGCTTTCGTCTATGTCGGTTGACCACCCCAATTACATGGGCTGGCTCGGAATGCACGGAAACTACGGTACCAACGTCCTGACCAACCAATGCGACCTCATTATCGCTGTCGGAATGCGTTTCGACGACCGCGTAACCGGCGATTTGAGCCGCTATGCGAAACAGGCGAAAGTAGTTCATATTGAAATCGACCCGGCGGAGATCGACAAGATTGTGAAGGCAGATGCTCCGGTAGTAGGTGATGCTAAAGTCGCGCTGGAATTGCTGCTTCCTCTGGTAAATGAGAACAATCACGAAGTCTGGAAAGCGGAATTCAAAAAGTACGATGCGATTGAAGATCAGAAAATTACACAGCCGGAACTAGCACCGACTACAGAGAAGATCAAAATGGCGGAAGTGATCCGCACGCTTTCTGATAAAACCAAAGGCGAAGCGGTGATTGTGGCGGACGTGGGCCAGCACCAGATGATGACTGCGCGTTACTACCAGTTCAAAAAACCTAGCTCTTTCATCACATCGGGCGGTTTGGGAACGATGGGCTACGCATTACCGGCCTCATTCGGAGCGAAAGTAGGCGCCCCCGATCGCGAAGTAGTGGCGATCATCGGTGATGGTTGTTTCCAGATGACCATCCAGGAGCTGGGTACCATCGCACAAAGCGGGCTGCCCGTGAAGATTATCATTCTGAATAACAATTTCCTCGGAATGGTACGCCAGTGGCAGCAGCTTTTCCACCAGAAACGCTATTCGTTCGTGGAGCTGCAAAACCCTGATTTTATTACCATTGCAAGAGGTTTTGGCATCGATGGTCATACCTGCGGCGCACGGGAGGATTTGAATGCTTCTCTCGACAAGATGCTGGCATCCGACAAGCCTTACCTGCTGGAAGTTTTGGTGGAGAAAGAAGAGAACGTATTCCCGATGGTACCAACCGGAGCTTGCGTAGCGGATATTCGTTTGGAATAATATAAAAGCCGAAGAAATTATGACATCATACACCATTTGTGTTTTCACTGAAAACACGATAGGCATCCTTAACAAGATCACGACGATTTTTACCCGGAGACGGATCAATATCGATAGCCTGACCGTTTCTGAAACCGAACGTAAGGGTATTTCCCGCTTTACGATCGTCATCCGTCATGAGTCGCGTGACGCGGTGGAGAAACTCGTCCGCCAGATTCGCAAGATTATCGAGGTGCTGGCTGTTTTCGGATATCTCAATGAGGACATCGCTTATAACGAGATCGCATTGTTCAAGGTTTCGACGCCAATTGGTGCCAAACCGCTCGATATCGAGACGATCAACAAGACTTACAAAGCCTGGGTCGTGTATTGGCACCTCACCTATGTGATCATCCAGAAGACCGGTACGGAAGAAGAGATCTTTGAATTTTTCGACTATATCAAACCCCACGAGATCCTCGAATTCGTTCGTTCGGGCCGCGTGGCGGTGAGCAAATCGCCTCAGACACTGGTAGATTATCTGCCGGAAGCTGAGTGGGAATATTACCAATAGTCGGTCAACTTTTAGTAGTATTGCTTTTTAATTCGTAGTAAATCAATAATCCAATCAATAATCAATGGCAAAATTAAATTTCGGCGGGGTCGAAGAAGAAGTAGTAACCCGTGAAGAATTTCCACTCGAAAAAGCACGTGAAGTACTTTCTACTGAAACTATCGCTGTAATTGGTTACGGCGTACAAGGCCCAGGCCAAAGCTTGAACATGCGTGACAACGGATTCAATGTAATCGTTGGTCAGCGTAAAGGTGGTAAGTCTTGGGACAAAGCCGTTGCTGACGGATGGGTACCGGGCGAAACGCTTTTCGAATTGGAAGAAGCATTGGCGAAAGGAACCATCATTTGCTATTTGCTTTCAGATGCTGCTCAGATCGAGCTATGGCCAACTGTTAAGGCAAACCTTACTGCTGGAAAATCACTGTATTTCTCACACGGTTTCGGTGTAACTTATAAAGATCAGACTGGCATCGTTCCTCCTGCTGACGTGGATGTTTACCTGGTTGCTCCAAAAGGATCCGGAACATCGCTTCGCCGCTTGTTCGTAGAAGGAAAAGGCTTGAACTCTTCTTTCGCGGTATTCCAGGATGCTACCGGCAAAGCACGTGAAAAATGTATTGCAATGGGTATCGGAGTAGGTTCAGGTTACCTGTTCGAAACTGATTTTTACCGTGAAGTAACTTCCGACCTAACCGGCGAGCGTGGTACTTTGATGGGTGCTATCCAGGGTATTTTCGCTGCACAATATGAAGTGTTGCGTTCAAATGGCCACACGCCGTCAGAAGCATTCAACGAAACTGTTGAAGAATTGACTCAGTCGTTGATGCCATTGGTTGCTGAAAACGGTATGGACTGGATGTATGCTAACTGCTCTACAACTGCACAGCGTGGTGCTTTGGACTGGTGGAAACCTTTCCGTGACGCTACCAAGCCTGTTTTTGAGCAACTTTACAACTCTGTAAAAAGCGGCGAACAAGCTACGATCTCGATCACCCGCAACTCACAACCTGACTACCGTGTGAAACTGGAAGCTGAGCTTGCAGAATTGCGCGAATCAGAAATGTGGCAAGCAGGTACGACTGTACGCGGATTGCGTCCAGAGCGCAACTAATCCCGGACTTAAGTCCGGGGTTAGCCCGGGCTATCGGTCCACATAGACATAGACAGAGCTTTGCAAACTGCAAAGCTCTTTTCATTGATGATCATGAGCACTTCACATTCCGTTCCGACTCTCGATAACATATTCCTCGCTGCCGAACGCCTGCGCGGGGTTATTAACCACACACCGATATTCTATAATGCGCATCTTTCGGAGCAGTACGGGGCTAATATCTACCTCAAAAGGGAAGACCTTCAAACTGTCCGCTCCTACAAAATCCGCGGCGCATATAATAAAATGGCGAGCCTCACACCCGAAGCCCTCGCAGGCGGGGTAGTGTGCGCGAGCGCGGGCAACCACGCGCAAGGCGTAGCGTACGCGTGCCGGAAAATGGAGGTAAAAGGCGCCATTTTCATGCCTACTACCACACCGGCGCAGAAAGTGAAGCAAGTGCGGCTGTTTGGCCAGGAATGGATTGAAATACATTTGGTAGGCGACACTTACGACGATGCTTATCATGCCTCAATGGCCTACCGCGACAGTACCAATGCCGTTTTCGTGCATCCATTCGATGATTTGCAGGTAATTGAAGGCCAGGGAACGGTGGGCCTTGAAATTTTCAAAGATGCGGATTTCAAAATCGATTACCTGCTGATGGCGATCGGTGGTGGTGGTTTGGCGTCGGGTATTTCCACTGTTTTCAAACAGCTTTCTCCCAAAACACAGCTTATCGGCGTGGAACCGGAAGGCTCGCCTACCATGCATCGATCCATCCAGGAGGGGCATGTGGTGACGCTGGACAATATTGACAAGTTTGTGGATGGCGCGGCCGTGCGGCGTGCGGGCGACATTACATTTGATATTTGCAGCAAGAGTTTAAATCAAATCCTGCTCGTGCCTGAGGGCAAAGTTTGCTCTTCGATTTTGCAACTATATAATGAAGAAGCAATCGTAGCCGAACCTGCCGGCGCATTGACAGTGGCAGCATTGGACCTGATCCGGGAAGATATCAAAGGCAAAAACGTTGTCGTATTGATTAGCGGTGGTAACAACGACATTACCCGTACGGAGGAGATCAAGGAGCGCTCGTTGCTTTATGAGGGATTGAAGCATTATTTTATCATCCGCTTCCCACAGCGCTCCGGCGCATTCCGCGAGTTCTTGAATGTGTTGGGACCGAACGATGATATTGCCCGTTTCGAATACGTGAAAAAAACCAACCGCGAGCAGGGGCCTGCATTAGTCGGCATTGAATTAAAAAGCAGGGAGGACTTTGCACCGCTGATCGAGCGAATGGATGCGAACCGCGTGGTTTATGAGTATCTGAACGATCAACCGGATTTGTTTCAGTTTATGGTTTAAAATTTAAGGATATAGTTTATGGGTCTACGTTTGCGAGGAAACTTGTATAGTTTGATTATCGGTGTAATAGTTGTTGTAATGGCCTTTTCGGATGTATCCGGTCAGGGAAAGCCGTTAGATGGGTACATCGTTTCTGTGAAAGGCGATACCGCCAGGGGTTTTATCCGTTATGACGGCTGGGGTACCAGTCCGATGACTGTTGACTTTGCGAACGAAAGGAATGGGCAGTTTGAAAAGGTCGGCCCGGATGAAGCATCACAATTTTTCCTCGCACCGCTTAATGAGCGCTACGTCAGTAAGAGGATTGGAATACTGAATATCGATCTGAGCAAAACTTATCAGATTGCTCCGTCTTTTGAAGCAAAAGATTCGGTCACCGTGTATTTGCGTGAGATAACGACAGGCCCGAAAGTGACTTTACTGGAATATCTGGACCCGACCGAGAAGCCGCACTTCTTTCTTGAAAAGGACGGAAAACTGACAGAACTGCTCTACTATTCGTTTTACCGCGAAGTTCGGGGGAGAAAGTACCTAATCGAATATGAAGAATATGAGCGGCAACTTCCGGTATTGTTGGGTAATGGTACTGATAATAGCCATCTACCTGACTACTCAGCAAAGGCTCTCGGGCGGTATATCGATCGCTACAATGGATTAACTGATCAGGCAAAGCACACCAGGGCAGCTTCCATAGAATCAGAAATGCAGATCGATGCCTATGTAATGGGCGGTGTGGAAGGTTGGGAGGAGGAAGGAGTTAATCTGGGAACAAGGCCGACATTTGGTGCTGGTTTGAGGATTGATCTTCCGAGGAGGTTTCACAATCGTTATTTCAAGATTTTGTTTTCAACGATAAGAGGTGTTTCCGAAAATGAAGTGTACAATTATACGTCAAAGAAGAAAGTCAATTTGAATACCCTGGAGATAGGAATGGGAACCTACATCGGTTCCGGCAACATTCGCCCTAACCTGGGGCTGGAATATAGTTTTCCAATGGATAGCTGGCGGAGTTCTATTTTTGGTCCGCACATTGGTATTTCTTACAAAAGACTCCTGAGCCTGGAAGTCTCACATTTTGCTAACTTCTCATCGGTCTTGACGAATATCATGTTTTTCAACCGCCCACGCATCAGTTTGAACTACTACCTAAACCTGAACAAATTTTTCAAAAACCGGAATTAGCAATTTGCCCGACAATGCTCCGCGTACCATCCGACATCAGCTCCCAGGAATTTGAATCCCTGAAAATTCAGGATATGACCTTCGTGGCCTATCGGAATGAAGTGTATCCTTCTAAGTATGATGTGTTTTTTGAGGAACATGCGGTGATTGTGGTGTTGGAAGGAGAAAAAAAATTCACCAGCCCTACGCAGGAAGTACATGTTGAGAAGGGGGATATTCTCTTCATTCAGAGGGGCTTTTACCTGATGTCGGAATCCATTCATGAGGCTTACAAAAGCCTGGTTTTCTTTTTTGATGAAAAGCTTCTGAAAGAATTCGTAGGGCTGCATCCCGAGCTTTTCGACGCGCAGCAACCTTCCGAAACCGTTGAGTATCCGATTCTGCTTTTGAAATCCGATGATAACTTTGAGAAGTTCATCCAATCGGTATTCCCTTATTTCCGCTCACGTACGGAGTTGAAGAACCACTTTCTGAGGCTGAAATTCCAGGAACTGCTGCTGCATTTGATGGAGCTGGATAATTCAAACCAGCTTCGGGGTATTTTGTATAGTCTCTACAAAGGCGAAAAGGTCGATCTTTCTTTTTTGATGAACAGCTACTATTTGAAACCGCTTACATTGAATGAGCTGGCGCGGCTATCCGGGCGGAGCCTTTCGGCATTCAAACGTGACTTTCAGGATGAATTCAACACTTCCCCTGCATTGTGGCTGAAAAACAAGCGGCTGGATTATGCGGATTTCTTGCTGAGGAATAGTACGAAGAACGTTTCGGAGATTAGCACGGAGATCGGGTACGAGAGCGTTTCGCATTTTATCAAGACTTATAAAGAGAAGTACGGGACTACGCCGAAGCGGCAGGGGTAAATTAAAACAGTCCGTGAACAATATCCGGAAATCGAATGGATGAGAATTATCCGGTCGCGGCACATTCTGGTACATGATTACGCAGGGATTGATTATGAGATAGTTTGGCGAATTATCGAAGTGCATTTACCTCCATTAAGAAACGCACTGCGTGATATTTTGAACGACTCCAAATAAAGATTTCCGCTCAAACTGCTGCCCCAAACCAAAATCACTATTTTTTGAACCTTTACCGTTATACATATTCGTTTGAATTTGCGGTAATTTGTAATGTCGGTTCTCCTTTTGAGAAAGGCGTTGATTATCAGCTCTTTCTTTGAAGCCTGAACGACGAGGCGAAATTCTAATTTTAATCAAAATGAGTAATCAAGCGAGTACCCTTTTCGACAAAGTGTGGGATGCCCACGTTGTCCGTAAAATCGAGGACGGTCCCGATGTTTTCTTCATCGACCGCCATTTTATTCACGAAGTAACAAGCCCTGTTGCTTTCCTAGGACTCGAAACCAGAGGCATTGGCGTGATGTACCCAGAGCGCACGTTCGCAACGGCCGATCACAACACTCCGACCATTAACCAACACCTTCCGGTAGCCGATCCGCTTTCTGCGAACCAGCTGAAAGCCCTTGAATCAAATGCTGCGAAATATGGCATTTCACACTGGGGACTGGGTCACGCTCGTAATGGTATTGTGCACGTGGTAGGACCTGAAAACGGTATTACGCTTCCTGGTATGACCATCGTTTGCGGTGATTCCCACACTTCTACCCACGGTGCATTCGGCGCGATCGCGTTCGGTATCGGTACTTCGGAGGTGGAAATGGTGCTTTCTTCGCAATGCATTATGCAGCCTAAGCCTAAGAAGATGCGTGTAAACGTGAATGGCCAGCTGGGTAAAGGTGTAACTCCGAAAGACGTAACGCTTTATATCATCTCGAAACTGACTACTGCCGGTGCAACGGGTTATTTCGTTGAATATGCAGGTGATGTGTTCGAAAATATGTCGATGGAAGGTCGTATGACCGTCTGCAATATGAGCATCGAGATGGGTGCACGTGGCGGTATGATCGCTCCCGACGAAACAACATTCGCCTACATCAATGGCCGCGAGCAAGCTCCGAAAGGCGAGAAGTGGGACAAGGCACTGGCTTACTGGAAAACTTTGAAAACAGATGAAGATGCTGTTTTTGACAAAGAATACAATTTCGATGCTGCCGACATCGAACCGATGATCACTTACGGTACCAACCCGGGAATGGGCCAGGGTATCAGCAAAGCGATCCCTACTTCGGATCAGGTGGAAGGGGGTAAAGCTACTTATGACAAGTCGCTAAATTACATGGGCTTCCATGAGAATGAGAGTATGCTGGGCAAGAAAATCGACTACGTTTTCATCGGTAGCTGTACCAATGGCCGTATCGAGGACTTCCGTGCATTCGCTTCTATCGTGAAAGGCCGCAAAAAGGCGGATAATGTAACAGCGTGGATCGTTCCGGGCTCGCACATTGTGGAAGCGCAGATCAAGGAAGAGGGTATTTTGGATATTCTTACAGAGGCAGGTTTCGAATTGCGTCAGCCAGGCTGCTCGGCTTGTCTTGCGATGAACGACGACAAGATCCCGGCCGGCAAATATGCGGTAAGTACTTCCAACCGTAACTTCGAAGGTCGGCAGGGCCCAGGCGCGCGTACCTTGCTCGCGAGCCCGCTCGTGGCAGCTGCCGCAGCCGTAACCGGCGTAGTAACCGACCCAAGAACGCTTTTATAATCAGCACCAAAACAATGGCTTACGATAAATTCACCATACTGAAAAGCTCGGCAGTTCCTTTGCCGATTGAAAACGTAGATACCGACCAGATCATCCCGGCGCGCTTCCTGAAAGCGACCAAGCGGGAAGGTTTTGGCGACAACCTGTTCCGCGACTGGCGGTATAACGGCGACGATACGCCGAAGCAGGATTTCGTTTTGAACAACCCTATTTATTCCGGCAAAATTCTAGTAGGAGGCCACAACTTCGGTAGTGGTTCCAGCCGCGAGCACGCTGCCTGGGCAATCTACGATTACGGTTTCCGCTGCGTGGTTTCCAGCTTCTTTGCAGATATTTTTAAAGGGAACTCATTGAATATCGGTATTTTACCGGTACAAGTGAGCCCGGAGTTTCTGAACAAGATATTCGAAGCGATCGAAGCCGATCCTAATGCGGAACTGGAAGTAAACCTGCCCGAGCAGAAAATCACGATCCTCGCGACCGGCGAAAGTGAGTCTTTCGATATCAATGGTTATAAAAAACATAACCTGACGAACGGCTTCGACGATATCGATTATCTGCAAGCTATGAAGGGGGAGATCAAGGAATTTGAAGCAGAGAGAATATTTTAACGGGCTGTCGGCGATCGGCAGTCGGCTGTCGATTTTTCTGACCGCCGACTGCTCGTTGCCGACGGCTGACCGCCTATGAACAGCCGCTATATTGAAATAATGGATACGACACTTCGCGATGGTGAGCAAACCAGCGGGGTGTCGTTTTCCGCATCAGAAAAACTGACCATAGCCCAGATCCTCTTGCAGGAAGTGAAGGTCGACCGCATTGAAGTAGCCTCGGCACGTGTGTCGGAGGGCGAATTTCAGGCGGTTAAGAAAATCACGGATTGGGCCGGTGCGAATGGTTTTTTGGATAAAATAGAAGTACTCACATTCGTCGACGGCGACGCGTCCATCAACTGGATGGTGCAGTCCGGCGCGAAAGTGATGAACCTCCTCACGAAAGGGTCTCTTAACCATTTGACCCACCAGCTTAAAAAATCGCCGCAAGAACATTTCGAAGACATTCGTAATGTGATCGAGCTTGCGGAGACGAAGGGCATTCAATGCAATGTGTACCTGGAAGATTGGAGCAATGGCATGCGCAGTTCGCATGATTATGTATTTCAGTCGCTTGATTTCCTTACCACATTGCCGGTAAAGCGCATACTTCTTCCCGATACGTTGGGTATTCTGACGCCGTCGGAATCATATTCCTTTGTGAAGGAGATAGTAGACCGCTATCCGAACCACCATTTCGAATTCCACGCACACAATGATTACGATCTGAGCGTAGCGAACGTCATGGAAGCGCTTCGCGCGGGTGCGCACGGGCTGCACCTGACCGTGAACGGCATGGGTGAGCGTACGGGCAATGCGCCGCTCGCGAGCACGATTGCCGTCCTGAATGACTTGATGCCCGAATGCACGACGGCCGTGAATGAGAAGTCGCTGTACTCGATCAGCAAGCTCGTGGAGACTTTCTCGGGTATTCGCATTCCTGCCAACAAGCCCATTGTAGGGGAAAGTGTTTTTACGCAAACAGCTGGTATCCACGCCGATGGCGATAAGAAGCACAACCTCTATTTCAGTAAATTGATGCCCGAGCGCTTTGGTCGTCAGCGCTTGTATGCATTGGGTAAAACTTCTGGGAAGGCCAATATTGAAAATAACCTACGCGACCTGGGTATTACGCTTTCGGACGCCGACCTTAAAAAGGTAACGCAGCGGATTATCGAGCTCGGCGATCGCAAAGAAGCGGTTACACCCGAAGACCTTCCCTACATTATCTCCGACATTCTCGACAGCGATGCTATCGAGGAAAAGGTGGTAATTACCAATTACGTGCTCACGCATTCCAAAAACCTGAAACCTTCCGCCACATTGCAGATTTGTTTTGGCGAAGAGGTTTTTGAGGAAAATGCACAGGGCGACGGGCAGTACGATGCGTTTATGAATGCATTGAAAAAGATTTACATTAAAAAAGGGATCAGCCTGCCTATGCTGACCGACTATACCGTTCGCATTCCTCCGGGCGGTAAAACGGATGCATTGTGCGAAACCATCATTACCTGGGAAATTAATGGGAAAGACGTTAAAACGCGCGGCCTCGATTCGGACCAAACGTTCTCGGCGATCATGGCCACGCAGAAAATGCTGAACCTGATCGGTATTCCGGAAGAAAAGGTCACTCCCGAACCATTAGCTGATGTATTGCCGTAATGTGATGCGTCTATTTGTTTATAATTTATTGATTATCAATTAAATCACTTGATGAAAAAGCATATCCTTATCGTTCCGGGCGACGGAATCGGACAAGAAGTTACAGAGGTAGGAAAGGCAGTGTTGGTAAAAATCGCCGAGAAGTTCGGCCATGAATTCACTTACGACGAGGCATTAATGGGCCACGTAGCGATCGAAGCTACCGGTAACCCGCTTCCGGACGAGACATTGGAAAAGATGCGCAATTCCGACGCGATTCTTTTCGGTGCGGTAGGCCACCCGAAATATGACAATGATCCTACTGCCAAAGTTCGTCCCGAGCAAGGCTTGCTGAAAATGCGCAAGGAGCTGGGCTTGTACGCCAACCTTCGTCCTATCAAGTTGTTCGATGAATTGCTAGGGGCATCTTCTATCCGTCCTGAAATCCTGAAAGGCTCGGATATCCTTTTCTTCCGCGAACTTACCGGAGACATTTATTTTGGAGAAAAAGGCCGTAAAAACGATAATAACACTGCTTACGACATCGCTGAATACAGCCGTTACGAAGTAGAACGCATAGCCCGCAAGGCTTTCGAAGCTGCTCGTACGCGCGGAAAGCGCCTTTGCTCTGTGGATAAGGCAAACGTACTGGAAACCAGCCGTCTGTGGCGCGAGGTGATCCAGGCTTTGGCTCCTGAATATCCCGACATCACCGTTGAGCACCAGTTTGTAGATGCGGCAGCGATGATGCTCATTAAGGATCCTAAGCGTTTCGACGTAGTTGTGACCGCTAACCTCTTCGGAGATATTCTTACGGACGAGGCGAGCCAGATCGCCGGATCGATGGGAATGCTCGCTTCGGCGTCGGTCGGCGACAGCACAGGCGTTTATGAACCGATTCACGGCTCGGCGCACGACATCACCGGTAAAGGTGTTGCAAATCCGCTGGCATCAGTGCTTTCGGCGGCATTGCTTCTCGATATTTCATTTGGTTTGAAAGAAGAATCGGAAGCGATTATTTCGGCTGTCGACAAGTTGCTGAAAGATGGTTTCAGAACGCGCGACATTGCCGATGCCACCACGCCGGCCGACAAGG
Source organism: Dyadobacter sp. 22481 (assembly GCF_052044875.1). Classification (NCBI taxonomy): domain Bacteria; kingdom Pseudomonadati; phylum Bacteroidota; class Cytophagia; order Cytophagales; family Spirosomataceae; genus Dyadobacter; species Dyadobacter sp. 22481. The sequence continues at coordinate 384,176 of NZ_JBQENV010000004.1, read as the reverse complement.
TTCTGAACACGCAACAGGCTGGTGAAGAGCTTTTGAAAAGAATATAAAAAATATCAAAGTTTTGCCAAACAATATTTGTTGCAATCAAAACTTATGCTTTCTTTGCAGAAGAAACTCGCGGCCAGCGAAATTTCGCAACAAAAGGATGAACCAGAAAAATAGCCTTAATCTTAATCTCCAACAACTACCGTGAGACCGGGAAAGGTTATGTTTTGATAAGTTTCAAACCCTTTCCCTCACACGGAAAGGGTTTTATATTGCCTGAAATATTGTTAAATTCGTGTCCCATAAAAAAATTAATACCCACCAATGAGTAATCGAGTTCAGATCTTCGACACTACTTTACGAGACGGCGAGCAGGTACCGGGCAGCCAATTGACCACTGAGGAAAAGATTGTTGTTGCCACACAACTCGAAAAACTGGGGGTAGATATTATCGAAGCCGGTTTTCCGGTGTCAAGTCCTGGGGATTTCCGTTCTGTGGTAGAGATTTCCAAAGCTGTTCGCGAACCCATCATCTGTGCGCTGTCACGTGCGGTGCAAGGCGATATCGACGCTGCGGCCGAAGCATTGCAGTACGCCCAGCGGGCACGGATTCACACGGGCATCGGTTCATCGGACATTCACATCCAGCATAAGTTCAACACAACACGCGAAAAGATTATCGAAAGGGCGATTGCGGCTACGAAATATGCCAAATCGAAGGTAGAGGACGTTGAGTTTTATTGCGAAGACGCGGGTCGTGCAGACCTCGTTTTCCTTTCACAGCTTGTAGAAGCGGTGATCGGCGCAGGTGCGACGGTGGTGAATATCCCGGATACAACAGGCTATTGCTTGCCCGACGAGTACGGAAACAAAATCAAATACATTTTCGAACACGTTTCGAATATCCACAAAGCGACTATCTCGATCCACTGCCACAACGATCTGGGCCTTGCTACGGCGAACTCCATCGCAGGTATTAACCAGGGTGCGCGCCAGGTAGAGGTAACAATCAATGGTATCGGCGAGCGCGCCGGTAACACTTCGCTGGAAGAGGTGGTAATGGCATTGAAAGTACACCAGGAGCTGGGTCTTGAAACAGGTATTAACACGCAGCACATTTACCCGACGAGCCAGCTTGTCTCGAAAATGATGCGTATGCCCGTGCAGGCGAACAAGGCGATCGTTGGTCGCAATGCATTCGCGCATTCATCGGGTATCCACCAGGACGGCTTCCTGAAAAACAACCTGAATTACGAAATTATGAACCCGCAGGATGTGGGTGTAGATAAATCCGATATCGTTCTGACTGCCCGCAGCGGACGCCACGCATTGAAACACCGCCTGGAATTGCTTGGGTTCTCCTTCGAAAAAGCTGCCCTGGACGAACTGTATACAAGGTTCCTTGAAGTAGCCGATATCAAGAAAGAAGTAAACGACGGAGATCTGGTTGAACTGGTGCGTACAGCCGAAGCAGTTTAATTAGAATATCCTTAGAATTAGTTAACAGCTTGAACCTGAATTTGATGTTTTAAAGAATTTTTTGTAAGATTACATATTCAATAACATCCATCAGATTGCAAAAAGCCCTCGGTGATTCTGACTAAGGGCTTTTTCTTTGTTTTACAGAATAATGGTGCGGTTGTGGTGGATGAAAACACGGTCGTTAAAAACCAATTTCAACGCCTTCGACAGAACTGCTTTTTCGGTATCTTTTCCCAAAGTTGCCATATCCGAAGCGGTCAGTTTGTGATCCACCTCCTTAACATCCTGCGCGATGATCGGGCCTTCATCCAGGTCATTATTCACAAAATGCGCGGTTGCCCCAATAATCTTCACACCGCGCTCGTAAGCTTGCCGGTAAGGGTTTGCCCCGATAAATGCGGGTAGGAATGAATGATGAATATTCACGATCCGGTTCGGGAAACGCTCCACAAATTGCGGCGTGATGATGCGCATATATTTCGCCAGCACAACGTAATCGGGCCTGTAAATATTCAGAGTTCTTAATATCGCCTCCTCATGCTCCTCGCGTGTTTTGTTTTCATGCGAAACAAAATGAAAAGGAATTCCAAACTTACTTACCAGCGGCTGCAACGAGTTATAATTGCTTACTACCGCCAGAATCGTAGCGTCCAACTCGTTGAATGCATACCGGATAAGCAACTCGCCCAGGCAATGATGTTCTTTGGTGACCATCAGCACAATATCCTTGTTCTTTTTAGGATTAATGCGAAGGTTCAGGCCTGCCGGCAATTCGGATTGAAGAGCCTTTAACAGCTCGGGAATATCGGTGTCGCCCTCGAATTCAGTACGCATAAAGAAATAGCGCGATGGGCTTACGTACTCGTCGTTACTGATAATGTTCTGATTGTGGGCAAAAAGAATGCGGGTAACATGGTAGATCAAACCCTTGTGATCGGGGCCGTCCATTAATAAGATATGTCGTTGACTCATGAAGGGGCTTGCTTGTAGCGCTTATCGAACTTCAAATATACAACAGAAGCGGTGGTAGTAGCGGCCCGGACCGGGCGCATTTGAATATTTTTGTAACTATTCAAAAGGCATCTGTGTTTACCAAAAATCTAGCAGTATTTAAAGTTATGGCAGAGACATTATTTATACCAACTGATACCAGCAGAGCTGAGATTTATAAAGCACTTTTTCCACAAATCGAAGCGCTTATCATTGACGAAAGTGACCTTACTGCCAACCTCGCGAATATAGCAGCAGTTTTAAAGGAAGCATTCGGCTTCTTTTGGGTAGGTTTTTATTTGGTAAAGGAAGGGCAGCTCGTACTTGGCCCGTTTCAGGGGCCGATCGCCTGCACGCGGATACCCTTCCACAAGGGCGTGTGCGGCGCGAGTTACACGCGCGCTGAAACGATTATCGTGCCGGATGTAGAGCAATTTCCGGGACACATTGCATGCAGCTCGGCATCGCGCTCTGAGATCGTAGTGCCTGTTTTCCATAGAAATGGAACAGTAGCAATGGTGCTGGACGTGGATAGCGATCAACTCGACGATTTCAGTGAAACCGACCGGTTCGAGTTAGAAAAGATTGCAGCCCTGATAACCAGAAAACTCTAACTATCAATAAAAAGCCTCGCACAAACATTGTGCGAGGCCGCTTGGGCGATGGTACTTTGCCCTGCCACGGAATGTTTTCAATTAGTGTCAGTTCAATGAGAACATGGGCAAGCGAAGGGCTACCACATTATTGAACATAAGCTTGGTTATTTTGGGATCCATATAATCGATCAGCGGAAATTCCGAGACGAGTGACATTACTTCAAATTCTGTTTCTGCTCTTACCACGCACCAGAGCCGGGAGTAATCGTCGGACAAAGCATAAGACATCAGCCTTCCTTGCTCCATCAGTTCATTTATCTTTTTTCTCTGAGCAGGTATTTTTGCTGTGAAATCTTCCGACATGACAGCCGGCAGCTGGATTTCAACCATATATTGGCTCATGGGCGATAGATTTTAGGTTGTACTTATTAAATGATATGCGCCACTGAATAGTTCCTTGGCGTAAAGTAGCCAACATTTGGCAATAGTTTTACGAAGTGTTCCAACCATTTTAATAATGAGGGTGTCAGACAATTTACGACGGGCTCGTGAAAGCAAGTCGGATCATAACGCAACAGTAATCGGCTATCTTATGGGTAGAGGTGCTGAATTTTTTTACAAACCGAACGAAGCACCCCTAACCTTCGGATGACGTTTAACGAACAGGAACTGGTGAAAGGCTGCAAGCAGCGCAACCGCATCGCCCAGAAACAGCTATACGATGTTTTTGGGGGTAAGTTGTTTGCTATTTGTATGCGCTACACGAAAAACCGCGCCGACGCGGAAGACGTGTTGCAGGATGCCTTCATCAAGATTTACGAGAATATAGATTCTTTCAGGGCCGACAGCCCGCTGGAATATTGGCTCAGATCGGTGGTAGTGAACACAGCGCTGAACCATTTGCGGCAACAGAAATACCTGAAAGAGCTGGATGACATAGATATACATCATAATGGTTTGTCCGACAGGGAGTTTACCCTCGGAAATTTTCAGATGCAGCAGTTGATGGAAATGATCCGGGAACTACCGCCCGGTTGTCAGACGATCTTCAATCTGTATGCGATTGAAGGTTACCAGCACAATGAGATCGCCCAGATGTTGGGTATCTCCGAAGGAACGTCCAAGTCGCAGTACTCGCGTGCAAGGATGTTGCTTCAACAAAAATTGAACAAAGAAAAAAGATTTGATGATGGATCCGTCCAACATAAACAATTTTGAGGAACAGTGGAGAAAGGCCTTGAAAGAGGCCTCCGAAGCTCCCCCGCCGTCGGTGTGGGAGGGTATCGAGGCGCGTCTTGACGGGGAACAGGAAAAAGTAACTCCTCTTTGGTGGCAGTCGCCGAAAATGTGGTATGCAGCCGCGTCCATTGCGGCATTGCTGCTGGTAGGCGGCGGGCTCTGGTATTCAGGCGGCCAGAAAGACAAGGTAGAAGTGGCAGTGAGCACAAAACCGGTTCAAAAAGCTGAAATGGAGCCTGCTAGATCCGTGGAAGAGCAGCCAAATGCGGTTCAAGGCCAGGATAAGGAAGAGCTCGCAGCAACTGTTGAACAAGGCCCAATTGCCGCAACAGGCAGTGAGCCAACCCGGAGTAATCTGAAAGGTGGTATCGCCGGAAACTTAAATACTGGTATCGCAGCAGCAGCCCGGACAAATGCGCGTGGCAAACAGAATGAGCAGCATGCGGATAACATTTCTTCCGCGGCAAGCATCATCCAGGAAAGGCCGGCAAGCAACAATCAGGATGTTATTGCGAGTAAAACAGAGCCTGCTAATGGAACCGTTGAGGTTTCTGTTGAGAATAGCAACGCCGCAGTGGCTGCGGTGCAAAACCAGGCGACCTCTGCGGAAATGCTGGCGTCTTTGCCCTATAACGACCTGGATGTTTATGTTCAGAAGCGTCATGTTTTTTTTCGGCCCGAGGTCAGAATAGAAGAGGCGGTTAAAACCACAAAACCTAAGGAGTATTATGCAGGAATAGGCATTATGCCCGCCTCGTTTAATCCTAATGTGAAATTGAGAGAAGCCCCGCAGGCTTTCATGGCGCAGTCGGTAAGCCAGAAGCGGTCGGTTTCCGGAACCAGCGAGGCGCGTGCTTCGTATGCCGTGCAGACGCAGGGTGGGGTGCGCTTGTCGAAACACTGGTCTGTGGAGACGGGTGTAAGCTATCTCCGGGGGAATTCGGCCTACGAGGGTGGCGGATATGTACTGAATGCATATAACAGTGCGGCGTCCAACGTGCTGGAAAATGCATTGGCAGCCAATAATCCTGCTTTGAGCGATAAGGCGGCCGGCTTTAACAATGGTGCATTGTATATTGATGTGGCCAAGAAGGTCAGCAATAATTACCAGTATTTGCAATTGCCGGTTCAGGCGGGCTTTACTTTAAACCCCGATAAGAAATTCAGCTATTCGGTATTGGGCGGGATGATGGCGAACTTCTTTTTAGTCAACGAACTGGAATCTGCGTCGGGAGATATTATTAGAACAACCGCCAGTGATGAAATATACCGTGGCACAAACTGGGCCGCAACAACAGGATTGCGGTTGAATTACAAGCTTTCTGCCAACTGGGGCGCTAACCTGACGGGCTCGTACCAGAAAGCGGTTTCATCGAGCTTTAAATCCAATCAAAGCCTCGATTCCAGACCGTATTTGTATGGCGTTTCGTGGTCGCTCCGCTATTCTTTTTGAGATAATTTTAAATAGTTTCCAACCAATGCCGGTTGATTTGAATCTATTGATTTGTGGGTTGATTGTGGAGAAAGAAGATATTCTTGCATCTGTTAGCCATGAAAATTTTAAAGAAGTCGATCACCGTTCCGATGCTGGCAGCCGTAATGCTGTTTGGCTGTACAAACGATAATGTTGGTCCGGATAACGAGGTGAATCCGGTTGAAATACCGGCCTCGGTTTCGAACGGGACCACTTCTTTCGCATTTGATTTTATTCACGCGTTACAAAAAACGCAACCGGCGGACGATAATTTCTTCGTATCGCCGCTCAGCCTGCACATGGCTTTGGGAATGCTTTTAAATGGAGCCGAAGAAGAAACTGCCGGCGAAATTCAAAAAGCACTAAATATGGATGCCGTCGCATTGGCTGATTTGAATGCGGCATATAAAACATTGATCAACGATTTGCCCGTCGCCGATTCGAAAGTGAGTTTAGGATTAGCGAATTCGGTTTGGTATAGAAATGACTTTTCCGTTGAAAATGATTTTCAATCTGTTCTGAAAGACTCGTTTGAATCGGAGGTAACAGGTTTGCCATTTGATGATGCCGCAAAAGATCGCATTAACAAATGGGCAAGCGACAAGACCAACGGTAAGATCAAGAATGTTCTTGACAAGATTCAGCCACAACACGTAATGTTCCTTTTGAATGCATTGTATTTCAAAGGCGATTGGCAAACCAGGTTTGATCCCAAGAAAACGCAGGACGCACCGTTCAAGCTGGAAAACGGACAAAGCAAGAACGTCAAAATGATGTATGCCGAATCCGATTTCAAAGTAGGCTCAGGAAGCAATTACAACGCTGTTCGCCTTCCATACGCCAATGGGCAATTCAATATGACCTTGCTCATTCCGAAAGGTCAAAGTACAGTCGATGAAGTGCTGAAAGGAATCACCGGCGAAGGATGGTCGGGTCTGAATAGCGGGATGGCAGAGCGGGGTATTACAGTAGGTTTACCCAAGTTTACAGTCGACTATTCAGCTCAATTGAAGGAGACATTGCAGGGAATGGGTATCAAACGCGCATTTGAAGATAGCGCACAGCTGGGCAAGATCAATAAAGCTGCCGAACTCTATGTCGATTTTGTGAAGCAGGATGCCTACCTGGGTATCGACGAGCAGGGAACAGAGGCAGCAGCAGTGACGACAATCGGTGTCGGCCTTACTTCCGCCGGGCCCGAGTCACCAAGGTTCATTTGTGACCGCCCATTTGGATTGGTGATCAGTGAAAATACTTCCAATACCATTCTTTTCGTAGGCAGGATCAAAAATCCGGAATCGAAATAACAGTGCTGAAAAGCATTTAAAAATATCAAAGATAAAAAATACCGGTTCGCCGGTATTTTCGGGGTGCGTTATCGTCCGAAGGCCTTGCTTTCGGACGATTTTGTTTTGTATTCCAACTAATTACAAAAAAACAGTGTCCTGCATTTGTCGAAGTCATAATATAATTTTTACAAGCCTCTAATATCTAACCGTATGAAACCTAAACTTTTACTGTTATGCGCCGTGGCATGGCTTTGCTGGTCATGCAACGATCAATGCAAGGAGACACGCGTAGTGCGTCGGTTTAGTAACGTGACACATTCTTTGATGGAGCTCAGGACGCAGGTAAAGGCCGAATCGCCGCGTACCTTAGAGCAGCCTGGAAAGATGTATGTGAAAGGCAAGTATTTATTTGTCAATGAAATAAAAAAAGGGATTCATATTATTGACAACGGCAACCCTGCCAACCCCAAATTTGTGACATTCATTAATATTCCGGGGAATGGCGATATCGCCGTTCGCGATAATATTCTCTATGCCGATAGCTTTTCAGACCTCGTTTCAATCGATATTACCGATCCCGCTGCCCCGAAAGAAGTAGGTAGGGTTAAAAATGTATTCAAGACAGGCCTTTTCGACGGAGGCGGCTGGTCGCTGAACGAATCAGTCGGCTCTATTACCGATCAGAATGTTGAATGGGTCACCGAAACGGTAACCGTTAATTGCGAAGACAATGTTCCGCCCATGACGTGGTGGGGCGGCATCTGGATGCTGGCCGATAGGGTGTCTTTCAATAGCTCATCGTCGGCTTCGCCGCAATCCTCTGGTGGTACCAGTGGTCAGGCAGGCTCGATGGCGCGTTTTGCATTGGACCGCAATTTTCTCTACGCGGTCAGCCAAAGTGACTTGCATCTTTTTAAGATCGACAAACCCGCGCAGCCGGCCGACTTCGCCACGGTGAATCTGGGCTGGGGCATTGAAACCATTTTTCCCTACGACAATAAACTCTTTATAGGGTCTTCCACCGGGATGTTTATTTATGACAATACCAATCCGGCAGAGCCGAAACAGCTCTCGAACTTTCAGCACGGCCGCGCATGCGACCCCGTGGTAGTGCACGAAAACATTGCGTATGTGACGCTGCGTACAGGTACCGCATGCGGAGGTGGGCAGAACCAGCTGGATCTCGTCGATGTAAGCAATCCGGCGGCTCCACAGCTTATTAAAAGCTATCAAATGGAGAGTCCACACGGCCTGAGTATCGATTTCCCGACGCTTTTCCTTTGTGAAGGCGAACATGGTTTGAAGGTCTTCGACGTGACCGACAAGTTTTCAGTGGACCGCAACCAGCTGGCACATTTCAAGGATATGCATGCCTATGATGTGATTTCACTAGGCAAAACATTGATGCTCATCGGCGAAGACGGATTTTACCAATATGATTCGTCAAATCCGAAAGAGTTGAAAATGCTGAGTAAAATTCCGGTTGGAAAAGCGATTTGATATGAAAAAGATCGCATACTTTCTGCTATTGCTGGTCAGTTCGGTGTCTTACGGGCAGACGGCCAGGGGCGTGAGATTTGTCAACCACACCGAGTTCGGTGGATTGTTCGGGAGGGTCAAATACCAGAATCCTTATGCCGGAAATGGCGATCAGGTCGATAGCAAAACCAGCCTCACGGTTCAGACCTTTAATGGAGTCCAAATCAACAGGAAGTTGTCGGCTGGGGTAACGCTTGGGATGGATTGGTACAAGACGGCCTTGCTGAGCCCGATCGCCGGCGGTGTTCGATACGATCTCCTCGGTCGTAAAAACGTGCAACTGTTTGGAACAGTCGATGCCGGTTATGCATTCGCTTGGTTTCACGACGATCCCGACGGCGCCGATACGAAAGGCGGACTGATGGTAAACCCAGGCGTAGGGATGAAGGTAGGAAAACCGGGAGTCGCTGCATTTACGATTGCATTAACCTACAAAAGACAAGAGGCGCACGTTACCAAAGTGCCTTTGTGGGACCAAAAAGAGCGGTTTGAAGACCGGGTTTACAACAGGCTGGCATTGCGGTTAGGGATCAGTTTTTAAAATAGATGAGCCATGAAAAGGATCGCGTTTTTATTTCTCTGCGTCTGTTTTCTTGCATTATCTGCATTCGAATGCGGGGGTGGCAAGGATTGTTGTGCATTTCCGCCATGTTCGGAAATCGCTTCATTGAAAGGAGCCTGGCGCCTGGATTACTTCCAGAATACCGCGACGGGTGCAGTGGACAAAGACCCGGAGATCAGTGGCAAAAGTGTCGTTTTCAGCTTTTCCGATGATCAAAGGAGCGGAACGATTGAGGGCCACACTTTTGTAAATACGATCAGCGGGGCTTATACGCTGGGAGCGAATTGTACCTTCAGAATAACCAGCTTTGGCGGAAGCAAAGTAGGTGAGCCGGAATGGAGCCGGAAGGCCTGGCTTCCATCTGATTCAACAGGCGGTAAGGGGAATTATCACGTATCGGGCGATAAGTTGATCCTCAAATTCGATCAAAACCCCGAACAGCTTGTTTTCAAGAAAGATAAGTAAGGTATCCGGCGGAAAGTATCAGATCTCCGATTGTATTTTCCGCCTGATATCAATTGATTTTTCAAATTCCGCGATTTCCCGTACAAACATTTGATGCCCGCGATGGTACCAGTCCCTGAATTTCTCCGACTGGTCAATATGCTTCGGCAGGTAATCAAAAATCACTGAGAGATCGAACGATCTGGACATTACTCCTGCGCCCGATATAACCCCATCTATCGCATTGCATTCCTGCTCGAAGTGGTTAGGGACAGGCACCATCATCACAGGTTTCCCGAGATACATGGCCTCGCAAACAGATTCGAAACCGGCCGTGGTAACCAATGCGCGGCAATTTGCGAGCATTCGCAGGTATTTTTCGCTGTTGATCTGGTGAAAAGTAAGTGTACTGTCAAAAACAAATTCCTCCGATGCATCCGGGTTGTCCCAAAAGCAGTACAACTGCACATCCTTATGCTTCCGATGCCAGTCGATGACCTGCGTGCTCAGGCTGTGATGCGTCATGTACACGAGTATAAATGAGCCCTTTTGCGGAATGAGGCGTGTAACTTCCTTGCGGAGCAATGGAGGTACGACCGTGATTTTAAGATTGGGGGCCGAGGGCATTTCCCGAAAAGATAATGCAAGCCGGTTCGCCGAAAGCCACGACGTCGACTTGGAGTTGAGGTTAATCAGGAACTGGTTGACCCGGCTGTGTTCCGGAAATATAAACTTCGGATGAAGCAAAAGGTATTGATGCGCAATGCAGACCATCGGTATGCCGGAGCGGTAGATCATGTTATAGAGCCCGCCGTAGGTATCGTAGAAGCTCACGATCAGGTCGGGGTTGATCCGCCGAACCGTTTCGTGGATGCGGTGAAGGCTTTTGAGGTATTTGGGCAAATGTGCCAGGTGTGTGGCAATCGTGCGGCCTACATTCATGCCGCCGCCCTGGGCTTTGTAAATGATATTGGGCGCAGCGAAATGATGTACCGGCGCAAAGATCTGCTCCTGGAAGAATGAAGGGATATTCCGACCCGGAGACGTCCCTACCATCGCGCCCACAACCTTGTGTCCCGCACTACGTAATACCTGGCCGAGCGAAATGGCTTGCGTCAAATGCCCCCGGCCCTCTCCCTGAACCAGAAAAAGGATTCTCATAATTATAGATAGCGCTGATTCCGCCCCGTTAGAAAACCGGTGAACGCCACCTGCTTTTCCATGCCGGGGAAGTTTTCAACGACTTTTTTGGTACTCGTTTTTTTTACAGGCTTCTCGACGATCTCTTGCTGGTCGTAATAGAGCAGGCTCCAGTTACCGTCGAAATCCTCTACCAGCGCGCTCAGGGTTTCGACCCAGTCGCCGGAGTTCATGTACTTGATACCGTCGATTTCTCGGATCGCCGGATGGTGAATATGCCCGCAGATCACGCCGTCACAGCTGCGAGAGCGGGCCAGCTCGGTTAGTTTCTCTTCAAAGTCGGTCATGTAGTTCACAGCCATTTTTACCGATTGCTTCACACGTTGCGACAAAGAGTAATAGGAGAGGCCGCGCCATGCGCGGTATTTGTTGTAAAATTTATTGACCCACAGGAGGAACGTATAACCGATATCGCCCAGGTAGGCCAGCCATTTCAAATGCGTGGTAATGGAGTCGAAAACATCGCCATGGGTAACATAGAACCGCTGTGTACCGGAAGTGAGTATGTAGTCTTTCCGGATCTGGAAATGCTTGCCAAGGCGCAGGGGGATAATCTGGTCGAGGAAATCATCGTGGTTTCCGCGGATGTAAATCACTTTCGTTTTGTTGTCTTCTATCATTTTCAGCACGCGCTTGAAGAAAAGCGTGTGCTTCCGTTTCCAGACACCATATTTTTTCAGCTGCCAGGCATCGATAATATCACCATTCAGGATAAGCTTTTTGCAAGAATAGTTTTTCAGAAAATTGGTGACTTCTTCTGCCTTCGAGCCTCCGGCGCCGAGGTGAATGTCGGAAATGATGATCGTGCGAAAGTGAGTTGTATCTCCCATGATACAAATTTTCTCATTTTATATTAACTGCATATTACTGGCAGGTTATCAGTTGGTTAAGTTTATATTCAAAACTAGTTCTACGAATCAATTTTGAAATATTTGCAGAGTAACTATAAGTTTCTTTAAAAGAAAAACATCATTTTTACTATTGGTATAACTCATCAACCCTAATGAAAAAACTGTTTACGTTTCTATTGTTTTTAGGCACGCCCGCGTTCGCGCAGCAAGTTTATTTGCCGCATGAGGTAGAAAACAAGGCCGAGCCGGCGGGGGGCCTTGCTGCACTCAATCAGTTTGTCAATTCCAACCTTCAGGTACCTTTTTCTTCATCTGTGAAGGGCGTGAATGGCCGGGTTTATCTCAAAGGTGTTGTACAGCCAGACGGGAGTATGAGCGACATCGAGGTAACGCGCGGGATCGACACGCTGTGCAATGCGGCGGCTGTGAATGTGCTCCGCATGTATCGTGCCTGGCGACCCGCAACGCTGGGAGGGCAGAAAGTGCGGCAGACGGTATTTTTCCCCGTGACATTCAAAGCGGACGCCAAACCGACCTACGACACGGCAAGGCGGGCATTTGTGGACTATTTCAGCGAGAACTTCGCGCCAATCGATTCCGCACGGGCCAAATACCGCCGGACAATGCCTGTCGATGAACGGGGATTTGTATCCGGGGATGTGGCTTACGAAGAAGCCATGAGGAGAAAATGGAAGCGGCTCGGCGAGGCGAAATTTGCCCAAACGCCAATCCGCTACAAATCGCGTTTTGTAAACCCGGAAAGGGACTCAATACCTGCTTACCGCATTTCGGCCCGAGATTACAATGAGGCCAGCCATGCTACCGAGGTCACATTCGATTCCGACGGGCATATGCTTTCTTACGTAGAATATGGTGTGGATGGAAAAGCATCGCTTATCAAGGATTATGACCTAACCGGCATGGTAAGGCATCAGCAACTCCTGACCGATTCGCTAGCTACGGAGGTCTACTGGGACTCCAACGGGCAAATAAGGGCTCACAGAGATTTTCCCATCAACAAAATGGGCGTAAAGGACGAACCGTTTCTGATGAATTCGTGGGGGTCGGATGGCACACAGTATGTAAAAAACGGCGAAGGATATTGGCGGGCGGTTGGTGAAACGCCACACGGGAAATGGCTTTTTGAGCAAGGAAAAGTTGTGAATGGGATCAAGGACGGCAAGTGGAGCGGAAAATTGGCCGATAGCACCCAATACTACGAGGAGATTTACGATCTCGGACAATTTAAAAGCGGTATTTCCTGGGTGAATGGCGAAAAGACAGAATATACCAAACCGCAGGTGCAACCTGAATTCAAAGGTGGGATCAAAGAATTCTATAAGTTTCTGGGCATGAATATTCGCTATCCTTCCGCAGCGGCAAGGAGCGGTGTTGCAGGGCGTGTGATGCTTTCATTTGTGGTATGCGAAGACGGGTCTATGTGCGAGTATAAAGTGGAGAACCGGGTCGGCTACGGCCTCGATGAGGAGGCATTGAGGGTTGTGAAGCTCATGAACGGGAAGTGGAACCCAGGGGAGCTGAGGGGCCAAAAGGTAAGGGTTAAATACAATGTCCCGATCAATTTCCAGATAGAAACCAGTCACCAGATGATCATCAATAGGTAGAAGCATATATTTAGCCATTCATCCCTTCCCGGAGCCGGTCACAGGCCCCGGGAATTTTTTGTACCAAATAGCTTAGGAAATTATAGGGAGTTTGATAATATTGTGATATCAATTTAATATCAATTTAAACCAGCTATGATCGAAAAGGAATTACGCTCAATCTCTGGCTATCTGCTGTTTGTGATAGGCCTGGCGCTGCTTTTTGGTGGCTTTGTGTATTTTATAACCACCGGTAGTCCGGTTACGGGGATCGTTGTTGCGGTAACCGGATTTATCATCCTGATCGGACTCACGGTCATTAACCCGAACGAGGCAGTGGTAACCACTTTTTTTGGCGACTACATGGGTACTATGAAGAAAAATGGGTTGCGCTGGGTAAACCCGCTGTTCCGCAGAAAAAAGATCAGCCTCCGTGCCCGCAACCTGAACGGCCAAAAGTTGAAAGTGAACGATAAGCTGGGTAACCCGATCGAAATCGCGGCGGTGGTCGTGTGGCGCGTGGGAGATACGGCCAAATCCTCGTTTGAAGTGGACGACTATGTGAAATACGTCGAAATCCAGTCGGAAGCGGCCGTGCGGCATTTGGCGGGGATATATGCTTATGATTCGATGGAAGACGAAGAGGCGAGCACCCAGGAGGTGACGCTGCGCGATGGCAGCGGGAAGATCAACGAAATGCTCGAAGCCGAGCTGACCGAACGTTTGAGTCGTGCGGGGATCGATGTCCTCGAATCGCGGATAAGTCACCTGGCGTATGCGCCCGAGATCGCGGGTGCGATGCTGCAACGCCAGCAAGCGTCGGCAGTAGTGGCGGCACGGCGCCAGATCGTGAATGGGGCAGTTGGGATGGTGGATATGGCTTTGGCCATGCTTTCGGAGAAGGGTATTGTCCAGCTCGACGAGGAGCGTAAGGCGGCGATGGTGAGTAATTTGCTGGTAGTTTTGTGCGGTGAGAAAGCGGCGACACCGATTCTGAACGCCGGAACTTTGTATCCATGATATGGCGGAGAAAAAAGCATTTGTTTTGCGGATCAATCCTGATGTGCTACGGGAACTCGAGACCTGGGCACAGCAGGATTTCCGCAGTTTGAACGGCCAGATCGAGTTTTTGCTGAGTGAGGCATTGAAAAAACAAAGGCGCTCAAAATCAAAGGGACACGATGAGGACGGTGCAAAAGATTAATTAAAATGTTAAAATTGCACTTATATAGTTGTCGTACTAATTTTTTTAAGCTCACATGAAGCAAATAATCAGGACACTTTCATTAACAATCCTCTCCTTTCAGCTTTTTGCGCAGATTCCCGACACATTTCAATGGCTGCCCGACGGTAGCGGCTACCGCGATGCCGGCGATGGCCAGATCGTGGAGGTAACATTGCCCGCCAATCAGGAAAAAGTCATTGTTTCATCAGCGGAGCTCACGCCGCAAGGGGGCGCGCCGTTGACTATCCGCAGCTATTCCATCAGCAAAGCCGGGGATAAGGTTTTGGTTTATACCAATACCAAACGGGTGTGGCGCTATGACACCCGCGGCGATTACTGGGTGTACGATATGACAGCCAAGACCCTGAAACAACTCGGGAAAGGCTTGCCGGAGTCGTCGCTGATGTTTGCTAAATTTTCGCCCGATGGCAAAAAGGTCGCGTATGTGAGCAAGCATAATGTATATGCTGAAGACCTGACAAGCAATTCGATCAAGCAATTGACGACCGACGGTACCGACCGCGTGATCAATGGTACATTCGATTGGGTATATGAAGAGGAATTCGACTGCCGCGATGGTTTCCGTTGGAGCGACGACAGTAAATCCATCGCCTACTGGCAGCTCGATGCCCGCAAGATCCGTAACTTTTTGATGATCAATACCACGGATTCCATTTATTCATTCAATGTGCCTGTGGAATATCCGAAAGTAGGTGAAACACCTTCTCCGTATAAAATCGGTGTGGTGGACATCGCTTCGGCCCAGACCAAATGGATGAACATCCCCGGTGACCCACAGAATACCTACGTTCCACGCATGGAATGGTCGGGAATGCCGAACGAGCTCGTGATCCAGCAATTGAACCGCAAGCAGAACGAGAGCACATTGATGTACATCAATACCACCGACGGGAGTGCCAAACCATTTTATAGTGAAAAGGACGAAGCCTGGATTGATATCAAAAGCCGTTGGGAAAGTGATCCGATGGGCTGGGACTGGATCAATGGCGGTAAGGAGTTTTTGTGGGTAAGCGAGAAGGACGGCTGGCGCCATACTTACCGCGTGAGCCGAGACGGAAAGAAGGAAACGCTCATTACTGCGGGCAATTTTGACATGATCAACCCCGTCCGCATCGACGAGAAGAACAATACTTATTATTTCATGGCCTCGCCTGACAATGCGACGCAGAGCTATTTGTACAAAACCACGCTGGACGGCAAAGGAACGCCTGTACGCATAACCCCGGCCGATCAGGCAGGAACGCATGCTTACGACATCTCGCCACTTGCCAAATTTGGTCGCCACCAGTTCTCAAATGCCAAAACATCACCTTTGGTAGAATGGATTTCGTTCCCTAAGCACGTTTCGATAGACCCAAACAGTTCCATTGCGCAATCAAAAGACAAAATCAATTCCTCAAAAGCGAATATTGAGTTTTTCAAAGTAAAGACCGACGAAGGCGTGGAAATCGACGCATGGATGGTGAAACCTACGAATTTCGATGCCGGCAAAAAATACCCGATCGTGTTCATGGTGTATGGCGAAGCAGCCGGAAGTACTGTGAAGGACGTTTGGGGGACCGGCCGCAACCGCTTGTACGCGGGCAGTATGGCCGATGACGGGTACATCTACGCTTCCATCGACAACCGGGGCACGCCGTCGCCCAAAGGTGCCAAATGGCGCAAGGCCATTTACCGTAACATCGGCCGCATCAATATCAAAGACATGGACGGTGCTGCTACTGCCATGTTCAAACAATTTGCATTCATTGATACCAGCCGCGTGGCAGTACACGGATGGAGCGGTGGCGGTTCGTCGACTTTGAACCTGCTATTTCAATATCCGCAGCATTTCAAGACCGGGATTGCGGTAGCTGCTGTGGCTAATCAGCTCACTTACGATAACATTTACCAGGAGCGCTACATGGGCATTCCGCAGGAGAACCGCGAGGATTTTGTAAAGGGATCACCGATTACCTACGCTAAAAATCTGCGTGGCAACCTGCTGTATATTCACGGGACCGGCGATGATAATGTGCATTACCAGAATGCAGAAATGCTTGTTAACGAGTTGATCCGGGCTAACAAGGTCTTCCAGTTTATGCCTTATCCCAACCGGACGCACAGCATTTCGGAAGGTGAAGGTACCTCGCGGCATTTACAGTCATTGTTTACAGATTATTTGAGAAAGAACTGCCCTCCGGGAGCGAGATAATGCTGGGAAAGATATTCTGCGTAGTAGGCCTGGCGGGAATACTCCCGCTTGGCTGCCTCGCGCAGCTGAGCGAAGGTACGAAGGTCGGGATTAATACAGGCACCGGGCTGGATGCTCCGAGGTCGGGCGTTTTTTGGACGTCGCCGGCGGGACAGCCTGGGGTGGTCGGCGATTTTTATATTGATTCACTTTGGCATGATGGAGATGTAAAACTGATGAAGCCGGTCGGGCAAATTGGCGGGCATGAATCGGACTCGATTGCGGGGATCAGCATTCGTTACAATGTTCTCAACGAGGAACTGGAAGTACTGGCCGATAAAGCGAAGAAGGACATTCGTGTGATCCGCGGGAGCCAGATCAAAAGTTTCACGATTCGTCATGAGCTCGGAGATGTCAGGTATCTAAACCTGGCAAGTAATGATCCGAAAGGAGAATCAAAGGGCTTTGGAGCAGTGCTTGCCTCAGGCAGGGTTACGCTTGTGAAAGTGTATAAGCCAAAAATCACCCGACCGAACTATAACCCCAGTTTTGGCACAGGTGAAAAGAACACGGTTGTTCGGCTTTCGACAGCTTATTACCTGCTTTCAGGTTCAGGAGTGCAAAAGGTTAATTTGAATAAAAAGAGCCTTCTGCCGCTGTTGGCAGACAGGAAGCCGGAAATGGACCGGTATTTGAAAGAACACGATCCGGACCTCAAAGATGAAACGCAGGCAGCAAGCCTTATTCAATATTACAATTCCAAATAGAAAAAGCCTTCCGGAACTACTCCGGAAGGCTTTTTACTTCTGTTAAACTTATTACTTTCCGTATAACTTTTTAGCCGCCGGTTCATATTTGTCGCCCGCGCTCCATTGCGGAGCCGTTTTGCGGTCGGCGATCAGGCGTGTAGCATAAGTGTATGCCTGGCTGAATTTCAGGAGGTAGTTGAAATCCACGGTTTCGGGATGGTCGCTCACCTGGTGGTAGTTCTTCATAATATCGCCATTGAACTCTTTGAAACCAGGCGTGAAAGTCGGTGCGGGAACACCTTCTTTGGCGAAACTCACATTATCCGACCGGTCGAAAAGACCTTGTTCCGGCGAAGGGTCAGCATAAACGCCCAGTCCGAATGCCTTGCAAGCGGTTTCGATCTCCGCACGTGCGCCGGTACGGTCGAGGCCCATAACCGAAACGATGGTGGTATCGTTATACCCTGCCCCGTCGGAATTCATATTGAAAATGCATTTGTTCAAAGGCATGATCGGATGTGACGCGTAATATTTGCTGCCTAGCAAGCCTACCTCTTCGCCAGTCAGCGCCACAATCACAATCGATCGTTTCGGTGGGTTTTTGGCCAATGCTTCTGCCGCGGTGAGCAATGCTGTTACGCCAAACGCATTGTCGCGTGCGCCGTTGAAAATGCTGTCCTCGGGCGTGTATGTCTGCCCGCCTTGCTTGCCCACGCCCACGTGGTCATAGTGCGCGGAGAGCAGGATGTATTCTTCTTTCAATTTAGCGTCGGTACCGGGAATGTAGCCGGCCACATTATAGCTGTAAACAGGCTTGGCGACTCTTCCGGAAGTTTTAAAAGTAACCTCTTTTACGGCGCGCAATGCACGAGCGAATTTGGCTTCCTTGCCGTTCACCCAGGCATGGGGGATCGATTTGGCAGCTGAACCCTCCGCCAGGGATATTTTTTCTCCTGCAAAAAACTTGCTTACGGTATTCCAGGGAATAGGCGCGTTGAAAAGCTCTATAACGGCAATAGCGCCCTTGTCCTGGGCGATTTTGCGCTTTTCGGTCGAAGTAGCGATGATTTCGGAGGGCGTCTGCGTTTCCGGTGTTCCGCTTTCTACCAATACAATTTTTCCTTTTACATCCAGCCCCTTATAATCGTCCCAGCTTTTGGCCGCGTTTTCCAGCCCAAAACTGGCATAAACGAGCGGCGCTTTCAAATCCACAGCGTCACCCGCCATCAATATCCAGTCCGTGCCGCTTTTCATAATTTCCGCATCCGCGGCGATCTCACCGGCGCCATTAGCACCCATTTTTTCGAATGGTACCCGCTGGAAATAGCTGGAAGTACCGGTTTCTGCATTGCCCGGAACAGGTACAACTCCCAGTTTGCGAAATTGCTCGGCAATGTAGCGGGCCGCTACGAAGTTGCCTTGCTCTCCCGTACGCCTGCCCATGAGCTCGTCTCCCGCGAGGAAACGGATATGCGCTTCGGTTTCGGATTTTTTGATTTGAAATTCAGGTAATGAAGAAGTCTTTTTCTGCGCATCGGCGGGGAGCGTGAGGGCCAGTCCGAGCGGTAGCAGGAGGAAAGGTAGTTTCATGACTGTTTTGTGATGATTTTAAAAAGAAAATGTGAAGATGTAAGATAATCAGACATCTTCACATTGTATGTTACAGCAATCGGAATTCGCTACCGTTTGTTCAATAGCACGGCCGCTTCTTTCGCGAAATAGGTAAGGATGCATTTGGCGCCTGCGCGGCGGATGCTCGTGAGCACTTCCATCATCGCGCGCTCGCCATCGAGCCAGCCGTTTTGCGCGGCGGCTTTCACCATCGCATATTCACCGGAAACGTTATAGGCAGCGATCGGAATATCGAAGTTCTCGTCGAGCAGGCGGATAATATCCAGGTACGACAATGCAGGCTTCACCATCAGCATATCGGCACCTTCTTCAAAATCCAGCTGCGCTTCGAGCAATGCCTCCCGCTTGTTGGCAGGGTTCATTTGGTAAGTCTTTTTATCCCCAAACTTAGGTGCCGATTCCAATGCATCGCGGAACGGGCCGTAAAATGCGCTGGCATATTTGGCAGAATACGACATGATGCTCACATCCGTAAAGCCATGCGCATCGAGATGCCGGCGGATGTAACCCACGCGGCCGTCCATCATATCGCTCGGGCCAAGGATGTCGGCGCCGGCTTTGGCCTGTGCGAGCGACATATTGGCGAGGATTTCCAGTGTGGCGTCGTTCAATATCCTGCCGTTTTCTACAAGGCCGTCGTGGCCGTCGGAGCTGTACGGGTCCATGGCCACGTCGGTCATGATCACGAGTTCGGGAAACTGCTCCTTAACTGCTGTAATGGCTTTCAGGTAAAAAGTATCTTCTTGATGGCTTTCCGTTGCGAAACGGTCCTTTTTGCTTTCAGGATAATTGGGGAAAAGGTCTATGGCTCTGATACCCAGGTCGGTCACTTCTTTGAGCTCTTCGAGCAGGTTGTCCAGTGAATAGCGATAAATACCGGGCATCGACTTCACCTCCGACTTCTGCCGTGTTCCATCCACGACAAACATGGGAAAAATAAAATCGGACACCTGCAGATTGGTTTCCTGCACAAGGTCACGCACACCTGCGGATTTTCTATTGCGTCGGGGACGACGGGATAATTGGATCATGATATTGGGCAGTCGGCGATCGGCTTTCGGCCGTCGGCTTTTTATAGAAGCTTATTGAAACACTTTAAGAAAAACCACGCAAAGAAACGCAGAGTTTCCCAAACTGCCCCTTTTTCATCGCCTTTTAACCCGCTCCCATTCCTCCCTCCTCCCTTTCGTCCCTTTTACCCAACCATCAACTTAAAACCCTCGCCGTGCAAATTCATGATCTGGATCGAAGGGTCTTCACGGAGGTATTTGCGCAGTTTGGTAATGTAAACATCCATGCTTCTCGCATTGAAATAGGAGTCGTCTCCCCAAATGGTTTTCAATGCGAAGCTGCGGCTGATAGGCTGATTGAGATTTTGGCAAAACAACCGGAGCAACTCCGACTCTTTGCTCGTGAGGCGGGCGGAATGGTCGCCGATTGCTAATTGCTGGTGATTATAGTCAAAGGTGTATTGGCCAATCCGAAATACTTTTACCTCTTCCTGCTGATCGGATTGCCGTGTGTAGCGCCTTAAAATAGCCTGTATACGCATGAGCAATTCTTCGCGGTCGAAAGGCTTGGTAACGTAATCGTCCGCCCCGACACGAAATCCCTGCATTGTGTCCTCCTTCATCGACTTCGCCGTTAGAAAAATAATAGGCACATCCCGCCCGCTCATCCGCACCTCTTTCGCCAGCGAAAAGCCATCTTTTTTGGGCATCATCACGTCGAAAATGCACAAATCGTATTCTTTATCCACAAAATGCTGCCATCCCTTTTGTCCATCAGTAGCAAGGTCGGTAGGGAAGCCTTTATCGGTCAGATATTCCTGAAGAAGCATTCCCAGGTTGGCGTCATCTTCAACGAGTAAGAGATTGGGCATTTAGAAAAAGGTAAATCGGTTAGGTGTGCAAGATACAATATCTGACCAAGGTGTGAATTGGCCAATGAATAACAGAATTCAGGAAAAATTGCTGAATGGTTACATCCTGCGTAAATTAACCCGATAAAACTAGCGATCTTTCGTATCTGTGAAACCTTCATAACTCATAAAAAATGTTAAAATTCATCCTATGGGTCGCTGCGATCCTCGTGATCCTCGGTGTGGTTTACCTATCCGGGCCAAAAGTGCCGGAAGCACGCCTTACGCCGGTTTTGCCCACCGTTACCAGCGACCTTGTGAAGCTGGAAGAAGAGGTGAACCGCACCGAAAAAGCTACGCCGCTCCTGAAACCGGACAATGAGGCACGCATTGTATGGGCTAATGATAGTTTGAAGCAGAAAACAACTTACAGCATCGTATACATTCACGGTTTCGGCGCAAGCTGGGCCGAGGGGGATCCGGTACACAAAGACCTCGCAAAAAAATATGGGGCCAACCTTTACCTTTCGCGTATGCACGATGCCGGTATAGCCGACACCAATGCATTCGACGATCTGACGCCTCAGAACTTCCTGGCCGGAGCCAAGAGGGCATTGGCGATCGGTAAGGTGCTGGGCGACAGTGTGATCGTGATCGGAACTTCCGCGGGAGGGCTAATGTCGGTGTACCTGGCGGCTACCCATCCGGAAATAAAGGGGCTGATCCTTTATTCGCCTTGCATGGCCATTGCAAACCCTGCGATGAAACTCGTAACCGGTCCGTGGGGCCAGCAGATTTTGCATAAGGCAATGGGTACCCATAATATGGGCAGGGATTCCATTCCGGCGCAGGCGCAGTTCTGGTTACAGGGGTATCATACCAATGGGCTCACGACATTGCAGCAGATGATCGACGCCATTGCACGGCCGGAGGTTTATGCGGAGGTGAAAATGCCGGTTTTTGTGGGGTATTATTATAAAAATGAAGAGGAGCAGGATAAGGTGGTGTCCGTGAAGGCAATCCGGAAAATGTTTGAAGGGCTGGGAACGTCTGCGGAGCTGAAAGAGGAAAAGGCATTTCCCGAGACTGGCGACCACGTGATCGGCTCTCGCCTGCGATCGAAAGACGTAAAGAGCGTGTACGAGGCCACAGATCGGTTTTTTCAGGAAAAGCTGCATCTGAAACCAGTAGAAAAGCCTGTCGCTCAGCCTTGAACGAGTATCCAAAAGGCATCCTGGCACGGCATATTGTGGTTTAAGCCGCTAAAAATGCTTTACTTTGCCGCTTTGAACGGACATCCGAATTAATTAACAATAAAAGGAAACATGGCTTACGGTTTATTAAAAGGAAAAAGAGGAATCATATCGGGAGCATTGGACGAAAACTCCATTGCCTGGAAAGTAGCGCTGAAAGCGAAGGAAGAAGGTGCCACGTTTGTCCTTACCAACGCGCCTATCGCGATGCGTATGGGTGCTATCAATGATCTGGCGAAGCAATGCGACGCCGAGATTATCCCTGCCGATGCTACCTCCCTGGAAGATATCGAAAACCTTTTTACCAAATCGACCGAGATCCTCGGCGGCAAGATCGACTTCGTATTGCACTCGATCGGCATGTCGCTGAACGTGCGCAAGGGTAAGTCCTACGGCGATCTGAATTACGACTGGTTCCAGAAAGGCGTGGATATTTCGGCACTTTCGCTGCACAAATTTTTGCAGGTGGCGGAAAAACTCGACGCGATCAACGATTGGGGATCGGTTGTGGCATTATCCTACATTGCGGCGCAACGTACCTACTCGTTCTATAATGATATGGCCGAAGCGAAAGCCATGCTCGAAAGCATTGCGCGCAGCTATGGTTATCGTTACGGAAAGGCCAAAAATGTGCGGGTGAACACAATCTCGCAGTCGCCTACTAAAACAAAGGCCGGCTCGGGAATCGAAGGATTCGACGCATTCTATGATTTCGCAGAAAAAATGAGCCCGCTGGGCAATGCTTCGGCAGATGATTGCGCCAATTACGCGATCACACTCTTCTCCGACCTGACCCGTTTCGTGACCATGCAGAACCTGTACCACGACGGCGGTTATTCTTCTACCGGTATTTCCGAAGAGCTCGTAACGATGATCCAGCAGCAGGCACAGGCGCAGCAATAAACATTGGTTAAGCATTTAAGGAAACCCTTCAAGGCACGCGTTTTGAAGGGTTTCCTTTTTGTATTAAAATAAATGCGTATACACACCGTTTGGCGTTGTGTAATGTTTGAAGAACCAATTAGTTTAGCCAAATAAATTCCATTTATGAATCAGCAGACTCATCACCCCTTTTTCAGCAAACTCGGGGAGCAGGCAAGTCGCCTGTTGTTCGCAGCCATGTTCCTCACTTTACTTTCATGCGGAGGCGAAAAAGAAGCAACCCAGCAACAAGCCGTACCCGACGCGCCGGTCTACACACTGGTGTTTCTGGATAAAACACAAAGCGTGCATGTCGATAAGCGCTATGTGAACGACAAGTACCGGCAGGCGCTGACGGACATTGTAGAACAGAATATGAAGAATAAGGGCGATAAACTGGAAGTGTATTTCATCCATGAAAACACCTCGAAAGCCCGTGCATTATCCCTCACTGTTCGCAGCGAACGCGATAACCTCGAAGGCGCGAATGCAACCGACCGCGAAGGCATCGAAACGGCATTCCAGCTGACATTACAAAAGGAAAAGAGCATTTACCTGCGCCAGCTGCTCGCCAAGCTCAATCAGCAAAATACAGGCGCATCCAACCTCTCGACCGATATTTGGGCAAGCTTGCCTGTAATCGCGAAAGCCGGCGAGAGCGGCTCCGAAGTAAAAGTGTATTATTTCAGTGATATGGTCGAAAGCGTCAAAGGCGCCGACCGCCGCGATTTCCACACCAATCCACCGAAAAGCGACGCGGAAGCCGAAACGGATGCCAAAGCAGATACGAAAAAGCTGGACCGTTACGCAATCGGCTCACCGCAGGTTACGATCGTGTCGCCATTTGAACCAACTGCTTCAAGCAAAGAGAATAACCCGCACGTGACGCATTACTGGCAGACGCTGTTTCAGGAACTGGGCGGGGTGAGTGTAGAGGAACTTTGAGTAGGATATTATAGATTTTGAATGGCTTTCAGGTTCTCGGTATCGTCGAAGATGGCACGGATGGGGATCTGGAAGCCTGCTACTGTGAAACTTGATACGTCAATGTTTGGAGCCTTAAGAATCAACTTATACTCTTCATCGATGAGGTGATACTGTTCAAGTGTTTCGTTCTCCGGATCAATGATCCAATATTCCTCAATTCCGTGTGCCTGGTAATCATCAAACTTTACGCCACGGTCGCGGGCTTCAGTTGATGTTGAGAGCACTTCCACAACCAGATCAGGTGTGGGGAAAAGAGTCTGGTCAGCTGTGAACATCATGGACTTCTCTTTGCGAAAAAAGCAAATGTCAGGTTCATAATCATTTCTGGTCAGTGTGATCATAATCTTTTCTATTCCGACAAAACCCAGATTATGTTTGCAAACGTAAATGTTAATAAGCTGGGCAAGACGTAGCGAAGCTTTGTTATGTTTCATCTTCACCGGGGAGTGGATCACAATCGTGCCATTGATAAACTCGGTTTTCTCCTGTTCCGTAATGTCGTTGTAAAATTTTAACCGACGTTCACGTTCTTGATCGAGCGCCTTGTGCACCGCATCCAGGACCAGATATGCATCCGGCACATTCATAATCTCCGAAAAAATGCGGCTACTCATCTCTTTTGTCAATTGTAGTGTTTCTAAATTTAACAAAGTTTAGGGTGAAAAGATAGATTTTGGGCACTTCATCCGGCCCAATTCTCCCGGTCCAGGCTCCGGTATTGAATCGCTTCCGCCAGATGTTCGACCTTAATATCATCGCTATCGGCCAGGTCGGCGATGGTGCGGGATACTTTGAGGATGCGGTCGTATGCGCGGGCGGAGAGGCCCAGGCGTTCCATCGCTTTGCGGAGGAGTATTTTGCCGGAATCTTCGATAATGCAGATCTGCTTTACCATTTCGGGTGTCATCATCGCATTAGAGTATATTTCCTTGTGGTTTTTAAAGCGCTCGGTCTGGCGCTCGCGGGCGAGTATTACGCGCTCGCGGATTTGCCCGCTACTTTCTGACTTGCGGGTGGAGGAGATTTGGTCGAAGGAAACAGGTGTCACTTCTACGTGCAGGTCGAGGCGGTCGAGGAGCGGGCCGCTGATTTTGTTGAGGTATTTCTGAACCACGCCCGGGCCACAAACACAATCTTTGTCGGGATGGTTATAATAGCCGCATGGGCAAGGGTTCATGCTGGCAATCAGCATAAAGTTGGCGGGGAACTCAACTGCCATTTTCGCCCTTGAAATACCCACTTTCCGATCTTCCAATGGCTGCCGCATTACTTCCAGCACCGATCTTTTGAACTCCGGCAGCTCGTCCAGGAACAGCACGCCATTATGCGCCAGAGATATTTCACCGGGCTGTGGATAGCTTCCGCCACCAACCAATGCGACGTCGCTGATAGAATGGTGCGGCGAGCGGAACGGACGGCGTGATACCAATGTAGCCTCCTTTCCCAATTTGCCTGCTACTGAATGGATTTTGGTCGTTTCCAATGCTTCCGGAAGGGTCAGCGGCGGCAATATGCCTGGAATGCGCTTGGCGAGCATGGTTTTGCCTGACCCCGGCGGGCCGATCATGATGGCGTTGTGCCCTCCCGCAGCACTGATTTCCAGCGCACGTTTGATGTTTTCCTGTCCCTGCACATGCTCGAAATCGGCTTCGTAGTCGTTCTGGGACGTGAAAAAGAGGTCACGGGTATCTACGATAAGCGGCTCAATATCTTTGGTACCTTTGAAAAATCCGATCGCATCCGCTAATGTTTCGACGGCGATCACGTCGAGGTTATTGACAATGGCAGCTTCGGACGCATTTTCGGCAGGCAATACAATTCCCTTGAAGCCCTGTTTGCGCGCTTCAATCGCAATCGGAAGGACGCCTTTGATCGGTCGGAGGATACCGTCGAGGGAAAGTTCGCCCAGAATGATATAGTCTTCGGTATTGCGCACGCAGGCCAGCTGATCGGAGCATTGCAATGTGCAAATGGCAATGGGCAGGTCATAAGCCGAGCCTTCCTTACGAATATCAGCAGGTGCAAGGTTGACGACCAGTTTCTGGCGCGGCATTTTGTAGCCGAAGTGTTTCAACGAGGCTTCTACCCGCTGCTGGCTTTCTTTGACAGCGCTGTCCGCCAAGCCGACCATGTAGAATCCCAGGCCCTGGCCCACATTGACTTCAATGGTAATGATCGTTGCATCGACACCGAAAACGGCGCTTCCGAAGGTTTTAGCAAGCATAAGTGTGTGCTTTGAGTAAGTAGAAAGATTTTTGTAAAAATAGCAGGAAAAAGGGTAAAGCAGGGAAACCGTCGGGAAGGCTTGCGTAACCGCCTGATCATTCCTAATTTATGAATCCATTATATAAAACCCCATGAACCGCATTCTCCTGACCCTGTTTTTTTTCGTAGGTATCGTTTCAATTACCGTAGCGCAGTCCAGGCGCAAGCCGTTGAAAAGGAAGATTATTTGCATCGATCCCGGTCACGGAGGTACGGCTGCTACGGATAGTTATCGTGTCGGCCCCGGAGGTGAGCGGGAGGAATGGATCAACCTCCGTGTTGGGTTGTTGTTGCAAAAAATGCTGGAAAAAAAAGGGGCGAGGGTGATAATGACACGGGTCGAAGATGTCGAGGTACCATTGATCGACCGCTCGAAACTTGCCAAAGACCGTAAGGCGGACCTTTTTGTATCGATCCATCATAATGCGACTGCTGATTCGTCAGTTAATTTTCCAATCATTTATTTTCACGGTAATATGTCGGAGAATGTTGCGAGCGTGGATTTTGGAAAGGAGCTGGCAGCCAGTTTACTTAAACATCTACATAAACCGAATACCCCTGTTTCACTGGTTTCGGACTTTACAATTTTCGCGGACGCCGGGGCATCGGTGCTCAGAAATACCTACGGAATACCGGCACTTTTGGCAGAAGCATCATTCTTCACAAATCCCTCCGAAGAGCAACGTCTGA
Source organism: Dyadobacter sp. 22481 (assembly GCF_052044875.1). NCBI lineage: Bacteria > Pseudomonadati > Bacteroidota > Cytophagia > Cytophagales > Spirosomataceae > Dyadobacter > Dyadobacter sp. 22481. The sequence continues at coordinate 357,144 of NZ_JBQENV010000004.1, read as the reverse complement.
AACAACCTGGAAATAACGAGAAAGAAGCCCTTGCCTATGCCGAGGCGATAGTCGCATTCTTCGCAAAGCCCCTCGCTCCGATTGCCGCGAAAAATTCAAAAGTACCCGTCATTCCTGCATTCAAGGTTTTTCAGGAAGCCGAGCGCATGACGCCTATCGCGAAGCGCTGGCGGCAGGATTTCGAAGAAGGCAAAGTATTTATGACTAAAAAAGATACCGCGTTGCTCAGGGAATCATATGAACTTTTCACACGGTCGGCCCGGTCGTTTCCTGACTCGTATGTGGCTGGCCAATGCCATCAGAACCGTGCAGTGTTGTTAAGAAAGCTCGGCAAGGCTGTCGAAGCGGGGCAGGAAGACCAGCGTTTTCGGGAGTATTATGTGCCTGTTTTGGCCGTAACGGCTGTTCGTTAACGGATTACGGTCGTCCGGTTGCGGACAAAAAAATTGTTTTATATTATATGTAATTAATTGATATATAAGTATCTTTCAAATTGGCATGATTATTTTATCTACAAAAGTGAAATATATAAGTAATGAAACGGACTTACCTGGGAGAATTTGAAGAACTGGTGCTGCTCACGGTGGCTGTGCTTAAAGAGAAAGCCTACGGTGTAGCCATTGCCGACGAGCTGCAAAACCAGACGGGCCGCTCGGCCAACATCAGCGCTGTGCATGCCGCATTGCACCGGTTGGAAGAAAAAGGAATGCTTGCATCGCACCTGGGAGAAGCCACGGCTGAGCGTGGCGGCAGGCGCAAGCGGCTGTTTGTCGTGACCGCGCTGGGTAGCGCGACATTATCGGAGATCAAGGAAATGCGTAACCGGCTTTGGAATGCAATCGGACCAGACACTTTAATACCCACCACGATATGAATCCTCCTCGTCCTCCCCGCTGGGCCGATGCCCTGCTTAGGTTACTATGCACACCTCATTTGCTGGAAGAAGTACAGGGCGACCTCTATGAGCGGTTTCTAGCCGATTACCTGGCTTTTGGCCGGAAAGAGGCGAGCAGGCGCTATTCCCTGAATGTAATAGGCTTCCTCCGCCTGCGGTTCGGGTTCGAGCGGGCAGGCTGGTCGAAAGCTTTAAGAACCCGGACTAATTCGAACCATCAGACCCCATACCCGGCCATGTTCAACAACTACTTCAAAATCGCCCTGCGGAACCTTTGGCGCAATCGTACGACCAGCATTGTCAGCATTCTGGGCCTTTCGGTAGGGCTTGCGAGTGGACTGGTGATCTTTTTGCTGGTCGGTTATCTGTTTAGTTTTAACCGGTATCACGCCAAATCGGAGCGTACCTACTGGGTCGTAACCGACATTGTGAACGATAAGCCGCAGCCGACGGATGTGACACCGAGGCCGCTCGGGCAGGTTCTTCGCGATGAATATCCGTTTGTTGAAAGTGCCGTGCGACTGAACAATGTATTCGGGGCGTTGGTGAGTGTCCCGGATGGGAAGGGTGGCATGTCAAAGAAATTTGAGGAATCCCGGAATATATGTTTTACCGAACCGGAGTATTTCAAAGTCTTCGATTCTGAATGGGCAGCGGGTGACCAGCGTGCGGCATTAAGCGCTCCAAACACCGTGGTGCTATCGAGGGAATATGCGGAAAAGTATTTCGCCACCGATCAGGCCATTGGCAAAATATTGCGGCTGGATAACAAAACGGACCTTACGGTAACTGGTATTATCGAAAATCCGCCTTCGAATACTCAGCTGCGGTACGATGTGCTCATTTCCTACTCCACGCTGCCAGGCTTGTGGAACGAACCGGGCATGATGCAAACCTGGGGTGAGCCCATTACCATGTGCTGGGTGGCGTTGAAAGAAGGTGCCGGAGTTGCCCAGCTGGATCAGACTCTGGCGGAAATCACACGGAAGCGATACAATGCAAAAGACGCAGGAACATACAAAATGCGGACAATTCCGCTGCACGAAATGTTCCATATGCCCGGCTTTGGCCCGGCGCCACGCCCTATTTTATATGCATTGATCGTCGTCGGCTTATTTCTGGTGATTGCGGCCTGTGTGAATTTCATCAACCTCGCCACTGCCCAGGCGATCAGGCGGTCGAAAGAAGTGGGGGTGCGTAAAACAATGGGCAGTTCGCGGGCGCAGCTGATCGGGCAGTTTATGCTGGAAACGGCGATACTGTGCGGGGCGGCGTTTGTTATAGCATTGCTGCTTACCCAGCTGAACTTACCGATGCTGAATGGTGCATTGTGGATGCTGCGAGCAGATATTTCCGTGCTGAATTTATTGAATTACAATGCATTGTGGTGGTTTGGGAGCCTGGTAGTGCTGGTGATCGTGCTGGCGGGGCTTTATCCATCGGCCGTGCTGGCCCGCTTCAATCCGGTCGCCGCTTTGAAAGGCAAGCCGGGAGCTCAGCGTGGTGGAAGGTTTTCGGTAAGGAGGAGCCTGGTGGTCGTGCAGTTTTTCATCACGCAGCTTTTCATCATAGGTGTGATCGTGATGTCGGCGCAGGTAAAGCATTTGAAAACGGCGGATCCCGGGTTTGATCGGGAAGCCATTCTGATGGTGGGCATTCCGGGAGGTAATGCGGCGAGAAACGATGCCTGGGCCAATCAGCTCGGTACAATACCGGGTGTGCGGGCTGTGGCGCGGGGTGCGGAGCCGCCTATGTCACAAATGGATGCCGACGAGCCGTTCACATTCGATCACCGCACGGAAAAAGAGAAATTCCAGGTGCGCGTGCGGATCGGGGACGACCATTATGTGCCTGTTTTTGGATTAAAAATGCTGGCAGGGCGGAACCTGGAATCCGGGGATACTTCACGGCGGGAGGCATTGGTAAACCAGGCGATGTTGAAACAGCTGGGCGTTGGCAAGCCGACGGATATTTTGAATAAGGACATCCGGCTTTGGGACCGTGGACGCACGGTTGTCGGAGTCATCAAGGACTTTAACCTGGACCCGCTGAGAAATTCCGTACAGCCTGCGGTCGTGATCAACGAGCCTGCGGCTTATACCATGACAGCCATTAAGCTTCAAACCGGTACGATGGATGCGACTTTACCCCGCATTGAAAAGGCCTGGAATGCATTGTTTCCCGAGAACGTTTACCATTCCGGTTTCCTGGAAGACAAAATCAACGATTTTTATTCTACCGAACAAATACTGTTGGATCTAATCCGCGTATTTTCCGCCATAGCGATCCTGATCGGCTGCCTCGGACTGTACGGTCTCGTCACTTTCATGGCTGAATCCCGGTCGAAAGAGATCGGTGTGCGAAAAGTGCTCGGCGCGACCGAAAACCAGGTTCTCTGGACGTTCGGAAGGGATTTTGGGCGGTTACTGGTAATAGGTTTTGTACCCGCGGCGGCATTAGGCTGGTTTCTGATGTCCAACTGGCTCCAAAGATATACCTACCGCATCGATGTCGGCTGGTGGATCTTCGCATTGACCATCGGGGTAACAGCCCTGATCACGATCCTGACCATTTCCGTTCAATCCATGCGGGCGGCGAGGACCAACCCGGTTTTAAGTTTGCGGAGCGAATAACGCTATTCAACTACTGCTGATACGCAAATGTAAGTCGGAATGATACCGGTAGCGCGGATACGTACCTCTGCATCTTCCGCTTGCGTGTTACCTGTGAGCACCAGCGCGGTGTCGAGACCGAATTTGTTGCCGCCGAGAATGTCGGTATTCAAAGTATCGCCAACCATGAGAATGTCCGTTTTGCTCACATTCGGGTGATTTTTGATGTGTTGGTAGGCAAAAATAAACATTTGCGGGTCGGGCTTACCGAAGCGGATGAACTGCCGGCCGATCGTATCCTCTATCATCTTGGCTAATGCCCCGATGGCGAACGAAACGCGACTTTTGGAAGCCGGGTAAGTCCTATCCGTATTGGCGACGATTACGGGTATGTTGCGTTTACGGAGGAGGTTGAGCGTTTTAGTCAAATCTGTATTCCAGTCGAAACCTTCGTCGTCCAGGAACACCAATGCATTGATATCACTCACATTTCCCAGGTCCAGTTCCCGGATGGAGAGCGTTTTCAGATCCGAAGTTTCGATATAATGTGCCGAGTTCTCAGTGCCGAGGTAAGCGACCGTCCCTTTTCTCACTTTCAGGTCCAGGTACTCGCGTGCGAGCATGCCCGACGAAATGATCCGGTCCGGCGTCACGTCGTTGATACCCAGGTTTACATAGCTCTGAGCAAGTTGCTCCGGACTCCGTGAGGCGTCGTTGGTAACTACATAAAAATCCTTTTCGTGTTCGCGCAGGTAGGCAAACGTGTTCTCGATGCCCGGTATCAGTCCGTTATAGGTTTTTAACACGCCAAATGCATCGAAGAAAATTACATCGTATTTCGAAATGACGGATTTGAAGTTATCGAGGATCATACAGTCGCGGTGTCTTGGAGTGAAGTTGAATAAAGGAGGAGTACTAGATTTTCAGGGCACGCAAAATTTTGTCGGCGTCGAAGCCGTCGATGGACGGGAAATACAACTCGTAAGCTTCACGCTGCAACTTGGTGCAATAGGAGCGGTGGAAGAAGTATTTGCCGTATTTAATCACATAATTCAATATAAAAAACCGGTAGGCCTCTTTCATAAAGCGCACCTCATTTTCTGTAAGCGGATATACTTTGTGATATTCCTGAAGAAACATGATAAACCGGTCTTCCATCAATGGTCCGATAAGATAGCTGAAAACCGTGCGGTCGCCAACATTGGAGCATACCCGGCTGAAAAAATAGAAATCCATCACGCGAGACGAGACACGGAACCAGTCGTAATCCCATCTTGAAAAGAACTTCAAATCGTCGGTTACAGAGAAGTTCCCGATGTTCCAATCCACAAAAACGGGCATAAGGTCGAACGAGCTGACATTCAGGCGCTGGATATTTTTCATGAAAATATCGCATTGCTTTTTGAGAATATTGATATATCCCCGGTGCTCGTACTGACCCGTGTCGGTTTCCAGTATTTCCAGCAAATGGTGGATGTCCGTTCTGAGGTTTTTGGAAGATTTTGGAATAGACCTGCTCGCCCGGAAACATGCCTGATGGAATTTCGCCGTCTCGGTGCCCAATTTGCGAATGTGCTCTTCTTCCAGGCGCCGTGGCAGACGGTTCATGGCGCGGATAGGATTGTAAAAAACGACCCACGTATCGACAAAATCCTCCTGATAGCGATAAGTATAAACCTGGTTGTTCTTTACGAGCGACTTTGCAAGGACATTCTCGAACGGATAAAGCAAATTGTTGGAAAGAGCCTGGATGATCCGGTGGTCCTCTTTAAAATGTTCATATTTCCCAAAATAGGAAAGTTTCGCAACCACGATATCGTCATTGTCGAGCGTGACCCGGAAAACGTGGTTGGTCGAAACTTTGGCACTGATATCCTCTACAAACTTGACCCCGATGGAATTATCAAACCCTGCCCAGGCTTTTCGGATAATTTCGGGATAATCTTTTAAACGCATTCCTGATCTCGCAATTAGCTTTATAGATGTCGATACAACGCTCCGGAGCGTTCATAAGTGGCACCAAAGGTAGCAAACTAGCCGGAGCAGAATACCCTGGCTGTAAGGATTGAATAAAAAAATAATCGCATAATTTTGCAAAAACTTACTACTGATACCTTGTTTTACTATTTCTCTCGCTTTCTGGTTCGTCTGGCATTGCCTATTTATCTCAGAAAACTTTGCGTCTCCAATTTCGATAAATTGCCCAAGGGTGCGCCGTTGCTGCTCGCGTCCAATCATCCCGATTCTTTTTTTGACGCTGTTGTGATCGGTTCGGTACTCGAACAGCCGATCCATACGCTCACGCGCGGGGACGTTTTCCGGAAGAAGGCGGCCGCTTTCTGGCTGAGGCAAATCAACCTGATACCGGTTTTCCGTGGCTCGGAAGGTCGTCAATATGTTAAAAACCATGATGTTACGGCCCAGGAAAGTCACGATGCCCTGAAACAGGGTGATGCGGTGGTCGTATTTTCAGAGGGGATTTGTGTAAATGAATGGCGGTTGCGCCCGCTCGGCAAAGGCACTGCGCGGATGGCCTATAAAATCTGGTACGGCGACGACGCACTCCAAAGCATGAAAGTAATCCCCACCGGCCTGAACTACGAAAACTTCCACGGCCCCGGGAAACGCGTTTTGCTCAATTTCGGCGAAGCCATTGCCGCGGACGACATTGAAACCAGCCCGCTGGAATACGAAAAATGGCTCCGGGAATTTAACGATATTCTCGACCGTAAAATGAACGCGGAAATCCTCACGATCCCGGCCGACTTACCTAAAGCCGAGCAGCAGCGACAACTGAACGCGTTTTTCGACAAATGCGCAACACCAAAAGCGAAAAGTAACCCGTTACTTGGAGCATTAGGCTGGATCGGTCGCGTGATTCACCTGCCGCTATATTCCTTCTTCGAAAAAAAGGCCGCGAAACTGACCGCCAGATCTGTTTTCTATGATTCGGTACTATTTGGAATGTTGCTGTATTTGTATCCGGTGATTGTTGCGCTGCTTTCGATTATTGTTGCTGTGTTTGCTGGTTGGCAGGTTGGACTGGGGCTGTTTGTAGGGTTGCCGTTACTGGCCTGGGTGGGGAGCAAGTGCTAGATTTTGAGTCGACCTAAAAGGAATTAACCATGCAAATTTGCAAGTCAAGTGCAAAATTGCATGGTTAATTCCTTTAAAATAGCATTTAATAAGGAAGCAAATGGTACTATTTGTCTTTTACCTTCCCTAGTCCCATTGCCTTCAACATCCAGTTCGGCAAAGGTTTCCTCAGCCCGCGTTTCTGTAAATCCATAAACCAGCCAAGCTTTTTCAGAATAGGCACTTTATGGGTTTCCACGAGTTCGATCAATGTTCCGTCAGGATCCTCGAGGTAGGCGAAACGGCCGGCAGCATTTTCCATACCGAACGAGCTCTCGCTATCGATCGTGAATGGGTAACCTTGCGCTTGCAGCTTGGTTTTTAATGTGTCCATATCCAGCGTGTCGAAGCACAGGTGAATGTAGCCGCAATCACCCCAGTAACGGTTTTCGAATATTTTTTTAGGCGTGCGGTCGAGCGCTTGCACGAGCTCGATTTGCACGTCGCCAAGCAGGCGGCTGAATGCGCCGTCGGGGGTGAAATTTTTGCGAAGCAGCATTCTGCGGAAGCGCTGGCCGGGAATGGAGGTCGGCAGGTCCTCGAAAACACCGGTTTTATCGTAAACCACATTCAGGGGTTGGAGCAGCTTTTGGTAGAAAGCTACTGCCCTATCGATGTCCGACACGCCGATCACGACGCCGGCAACGCCGCCTACATTTTTGCCCTTGGTCTGAAACCAGGTGGCATCGCTGGTGATTTGGAAGGTATTGCCGTAAGGATCGGTTCCCCAGAAACCTTCACCTTCGGGTAGCTTCACGAGCGGGCCGGTGGCTTCTTTGGAATGGCTTTTCACCCAATCGTGCGCCTTTTGTACATCCGGAGCTTTAAAACGGATCGCATTAATGCCGAGGTCACCGATTTCGACTTTGAAATTAGCCGGTTGTGATTGGCGGCTGGTGAATGACCATATTTCCAGCCCACCGCCGCCAGCCATATTGATCGCCAGGGCAGCCTGCCGGGAATGGACTTTGCCGCCGGTATAGGGCGTCATGAGCGGAGCTTCCGCTTTTTCATCGAAAACAGGTACGTCGAAACCCAGCACCTGCCGGTACCATTTCCAGGTGTCGGGTACGTTCTGGCAACCAATTCCTACCTGTTGAATTCCAGAGATCAGCGGAGCACTCATTTGTTGAGATTATATGAGGATAAGGTGGATAATCTTTAAGAAGCGGCAATTTTACAAAATAAAAAGCAAACGAACCGTGACACAAACATTTGAACTGGGAATGCGACCTGTGGAAAAATTTCTCGGGATACAAAAACTAAATGATTATTTGATAAGCATAATAATTGCTATCTTTAAAATGGTTTTCCAAAATTTTATTTTAAAATACTGGAAATCAACGCATCCATTTGGTTGCACTCATCGTATCTGTGATGAGCCCGTCTCAATGATAGTCTAGAATGAACCAGTCAGTAATAATTGCACCGATAGGCGAGAGCTTACCGGACTTTTTGAGTTTAAAACAGTATTCAAAAATCGTAGTAATAGCCGATAACAACACCAAAAGGCATTGTTACCCCATATTGAAGGCATTTCTGCCGAAGCATAGTGTTATAACCGTTCCCAGCGGCGAGGCGCATAAGACGTTGGCGACTTGCGGAATAATCTGGGAAGCCATGACAAAGGAGGAGCTCGACAGGCATGCATTGGTGATCAATGTAGGCGGCGGGGTGATCGGCGACATGGGTGGTTTTTGCGCTGCGGTGTACAAGCGTGGAATAGATTTTATTCAGGTGCCTACGACTTTGCTTTCACAGGTGGATGCAAGTGTGGGTGGGAAGTTGGGAATTGATTTTCAGGGTTTCAAAAACCATTTGGGCGTTTTCAACATCCCGAAAAGCGTGCTGATCGACCCGGTGTTTTTGAAAACATTGCCGGAACGGGAAATACGGTCGGGGTTTGCGGAAATCATCAAGCATTGCCTGATCGCCGACGGTGCCAAATGGAATGAAATCCGGGAAAGGGACTTTGAACAGCAGAACTGGCCGGATCTGATCGCGCATTCGGTGAAGATTAAGCAGCAGGTCGTGGATCAGGATCCGACGGAAAAGGGTTTGCGGAAGATATTGAATTTCGGGCATACACTTGGACACGCGGTCGAGACATGCTTTTTAAATAAGCCGGCCAATCAGCGCCTCTTCCACGGAGAGGCGATAGCGGTGGGCATGATCATGGAAGCGTATCTGTCGTTCAAGCGGAAGATGATCGACCAGCAGACGCTGACGGACATTGAAGAGTTCCTGTTTGCAACCTATGGGAAAGTGAGGATCAAACCGGACGATATTGAAGAAATTATCGCGCTCACGCGCCAGGACAAGAAGAATAAGGGAAAGGAAATCAGGTTTTCATTGCTGAGTGGAGCCGGGCAATGCGCCTTCGATATTGTAGTAACGGCGGCAGAAATGCGCAGATCAATAGCTTATTATTTGGGATAGATTTACAGGTCGGCATAAGCTATTGGTAGTGTAAAAGGAGTATTTGAAATACATTCTTGATATATCTTAATTCACAACCTGACAAATTTAAATGCTTATGCTGAGGTCTATTTTTACTTATGCCGCTTTACTGCTAGTAGTCGTGATTGCAGGGTGTTCCAGTGGCCGGAAAGTGTTTGTGGAGCATGATTACAGCTACGAAACCAATTTTAAAGATTACTCTTCCTATACGTTTCTGGAATGTGAGAGGGATACCAACAATCTTTGCACCGAAATTTACGAGGCGATCCGTCGCCAGATGCAGGTAAGGGGCTACAAGCTCACCGCCGAGAAACCCACGCTGCTGGTGAACTACGGTATTTTCTATGATAACCTGCGTTACCAGGGCTATATGCAGCCGGTAATCAAAAACTGGGTGGATACGGAGAATGAAGGGTTCCGCTACGAGCCGATCAAATACGCGCTCGATAAGGGCACATTGATCGTTTCATTGATTGATGCGGAAAGTGACCAGGTGGTTTGGAGGGGCTATGCTTCCGGGATATTCAAAGGAACGGAAAGTTCCAACAACCATTACCGGAGCGTTGTAAGGCGTATTTTTGACCAATATCCGCTGTTTGCGAAAGGTTACGACCCCCGGCGATACAGCGAGCAGGTTGGTCGATAACGATATTGTAAGGCCGATCAAGAGATCGGCGACATAGGTTTTGCCAGCCCGGAGGTTGGCAAGATCGTACGAAACCTAGCCGATCTCGCGTGCTCTTTGTCAGGGACACGCGGGATCGGCATTTTTAATGCTACCTGGTCAAACCGGCATCGTCGGAAGCTCCCAGCGCCAAAGCGCCCCAGTCGAGGTTTTCGCGGCCTTTGGCGAGGCCCGAAATGAAGCGGTTTTTGATGATATCGGCAAAAGGCATGGGCGCATTTACGTCCGAAGCGGTTTGGAGTGTCAGGTTAATGTCTTTCAAACCAAGCGGAAAGCGGAATGCGACGGGCTCATACGCGTGCTGTGCGACGATCTTTCCGTAATTCTGAAAAATAGGTGCCGCGAACAAGGTCGATGTCAGCATCTCGTAAATGCTTTGGCGGGAAATGCCATTCTTTTCGGCCATTGTGAATGCTTCGCCCATCATTTCAAGGCTGCACGCGATCATGAAGTTACCTGCGAGCTTGATCACGTTGGCGGCTCCCGGATCATCTCCGAAATCGAACACGCCTTTTACGAAACTCTGCACAATAGGCTTAATGCGCTCTTTTGCAGCTGCATTGCCGGAAAGACAGATGTTTCCCACTTTCGCACGTACGGCTTCCGGGCGGGCGAATATGGGCGCGGCCACATAATGTGCGCCGTACCAGTCGTGCACCTGCGCAAGCTGGCGGGAGGTTTCCGGTGAAATGGTGCTCATGGAAATGTGTACACCGTCTTTCCCTAGCTTTTCGACGAGCTCCATCGAAAACAGTTCTTCGACAGCCGCATCGTCGGCGAGTACCGAGAATACCAGCCCGCCTGTTGTAATGGCCTCTATCGGATCTTCCACAACTGTGGCGCCCAGTTTGATCAAAGGTTCTGCTTTGGAGGCCGTGCGGTTCCAAACAACCAGTTCATAACCGGCCTCGAGCAGGCTTTCAGCGATAGGAGTACCAAGGTTCCCGAGACCGAGAAACGCTATTTTTTCAGACATAATAATGGTTTGGATAGTGAAAATCAAACTTGAATGACACCCACATTGAATGGTTTCTCAATGGGTGCCTGGTCGGCGGCCCTAATGCCGGCCGAGATAATGCCCCGCGTTTCCACGGGATCGATAATACCATCGACCCAAAGGCGCGCAGCGGCGTAGTAGGGGGATAATTCTTCGTTGTAGCGGTCTGTGATTTGTTTTAATAAGTCTTTTTCTGCCTCGGGCGTGATCGTTTGGCCTTTGGCTTTCAGTGTTGCAGTTTGCACTTGCAGCAAAGTTCGTGCCGCGGTAGCACCGCTCATCACTGCCATTTGCGCCGTCGGCCATGCAAATATCAATCTCGGATCATAAGCTTTGCCGCACATGGCATAGTTGCCGGCACCGTAAGAATTTCCGACAATGAACGTAAACTTTGGTACCACCGAATTGGCAACTGCATTCACCATTTTGGCGCCATCTTTGATGATTCCGCCCTGTTCGGCCCGGCTGCCTACCATGAAACCGGTGACATCGTGAAAAAATACGAGCGGGATTTTCTTTTGGTTGCAGTTCATAATAAACCGGGCTGCCTTGTCGGCTGATTCGGCGTAGATAACGCCGCCCATTTGCATTTCCCCCTTGCCCGACTTGACCATTTTGCGCTGGTTGGCGACAATGCCTACCGCCCAGCCGTCCACACGCGCGTACGCGCATATGAGGGTTTTACCATAGTCGGGTTTGTATTCATCCAGCTCCGAGTTATCCACAATGCATTCCAGAATAGGCAGTACGTCGTAGGGTTTCAGTCTGTCGGTTGGGAGGAGGTTGTAGATTTCCTCCGGCTGCCTGGCGGGTTTTTGCGCGGGTTTCCGGTCGAAACCGGCGGATAGTGGTCTGCCAATTTTATCAATATGCCTTTTAATCGCATCGAGGCAGGACTTGTCGTCAGGAAATTTGTTGTCGGTCACACCGGAGATTTCGCAATGCATTGAGGCTCCGCCAAGCGATTCGGCATCGATATCTTCTCCGATGGACGATTTGACGAGGTAAGGCCCGGCCAGAAACACCGAACCGGTGCCTTCCACAATGAATGCTTCATCCGACATGATTGGTAAATATGCCCCACCTGCCACGCAAGCGCCCATAATGGCCGAAATCTGCACAATCCCCATCGCGGACATCTGGGCATTGTTCCTGAAAATGCGGCCGAAATGCTCCTTATCTGCAAATACTTCCGCCTGCATGGGAAGGAACACGCCCGCACTGTCGACCAGATATATCACCGGCAACCGGTTTTCCATAGCGATTTCCTGGGCACGAAGGTTTTTCTTGGCCGCGATCGGGAACCAGGCACCGGCTTTCACGGTGGCATCGTTCGCGACGATCACGCATTGCTTCCCGGAAACGTAGCCGATACCTGCTACCACGCCGCCCGACGGACAGCCGCCTTCTTCTTCATACATCCTGTCACCGACGAATGCACCTATTTCAAGAAAATCAGAACCTGTGTCGGTCAGGTAATCGATCCTTTCCCTGGCAGTAAGTTTGCCTTTCTGGTGTTGTGCTTCGATTTTTTTCTTGCCCCCGCCGAGCTTTACCTGCTCGTATTTCTGGTTCAGGATTTCGATAAGGTGTGGTAGGCTTTCCTGGCTGGTCATGATGATGAAGAATGGTGTGAGTAATTGAAATGGGCTTATTTCAAATGTAAAAAGTCGTTTACCGGTAAGCAAACGACTTTCATATTTATTTGAAAAATGTCAGACCCTATTTGACCGTAGTGGCGGTGTCGAGCGGCGATTCGGAAGGCCCTTTGTCCTTTTTGCCAAAAACAGAAACGTGGACGTAACGCTTCGGCTGCTCACGGAAGTTGGTAAGCAGCTTGTTCATGCTGATCATCGTACGGTTGAGGTTGTTGTATAATGTCTCGTCCTTGATAAGTTTCCCGGCGGTCCCTTTGCCGGATTCAACGCTTGCGAGCAATGTATGCAGCTCTTCAATGGTTTTTCGAGCACTTGTTACTGTCTCGCCCAGGCGCAATGCATTCAGGGAATCAGCGAGGCTGCCGGTTTTGGCAAGCAATGGTTTCAGTTCCTTTTCAGTTTCTACGAGCGAGGTTGTAAGTTTATTCAGGTTTGAAGTCATGGCCAGCAGGTTTGCGCGGTTTTCGGCCAGGAGGCCTTGCAGGCTGGTACCCGTCTGGTTATAGTTTTTCAAGACCTGGTTGAGGATCAAACCGGTTTCCTGGAAGCCTCCTACTACCAGGTCGAGGTTTTTAATGAGTGAATCGGCGTGCGAAACGAGGGGCAATGCTTTTTCCTGCAAAACAGCGGAAATACCGGATTCTTTTTTCGCTATCAGGGTATCGCCGTCTTTCATCGGTGCGCCCGTACCCATCGCGAGGTGGATCACCTTGCCGCCGAGCAAGCCGCCATCGGCGAGTACCGCGCCTGTTCCCTGAGGGACTACAATGCCTTTTTGCACGTCAATGGTTACGAGCAAATGGTTTCCGCGGTTTTGGAGCAACTTGATTTCCTGCACGCGGCCGACATTCAAACCATTGAGCAAAACCGGGTTCGAGGCCGTCAGACCGTCGATATTGTCGTAAACAATATGGTATTTATATGTTCTGGAAAAAACGTCGGAGCCTTTGAGGATGTGAAAGCCGAAATACAACATGACAATGGCTAAAAGTGCCATAAATCCGACTTTTGCTTCTCTTGATATTTTCATGGACTAATTGTTTTTCCTGCATGCAGCAGAGGCAGGCTAAGCGGTGTTAACACCAAAGTATCAAAAATTGTTTTGACAAATCAAAGCAATATGTGACCGTTGAGTTAGCGGTCCATATCTTTTTTATATGCCATAAATGCCGAGTGAATACATTTGGCCACTTCCTCCTGTCCGGCTTCGGAGCTCAGGTATTCTTCTTCGTCGGGGGACGACAGGAAGCCTGTTTCGATGAGCACGCTCGGCATCGCGCAACGCCAGAGAACGAGGAATCCCGCTTGTTTTACGCCCCGACTGTCGCGCTCCGAGATGGATTGAAATTTCTTTTCTATCAGATCGGCCAGGCGTAAGCTGCTGGAAATAAATGCGCTTTGGTAGTTGGCGAGCATGATGTGCGCCAAGGGCGAATCGGGGTCGAAGCCTTTGTATTTCTGCTTATAGTTGGTCTCTTGCAAGATTACCGAGTTCTCGCGTTTCGCTACTTCGAGGTTACCTTCGGTTTTGTGCAAACCCATCACGAAGGTTTCCGTGCCTCTCACGCTCCTGGAACGCGGCGTCGCATTGCAATGGATGGAAATAAAAAGGTCGGCATTGTTGCGGTTGGCGAAGGCGGAACGTTCACCGAGTTCGATGAAAACGTCGGTAGAGCGTGTGTAGAGCACTTTTACATCCGGCGTTTCCTCTTTGATCTTCTTACCAAGCTCCAAGGCAACAGCCAGTGCTACGTCTTTCTCCTTCGTATATTTGCCCCTGGTACCCGGATCTTTGCCGCCGTGGCCGGCGTCGATTACGACTGTATTAACCTTGCTCCCCGATTTCACAGTAACCGGTTCTTGCTGGAAAACAAAGGCGACGCTCGCCAGCAAAAAACTTGCTACAATTACTAATTTAAGAAGTTTTAACATTATTTTTTAGTTGCGACCTTACGGGAAAGGGGTTTCTCTGCTAATTTTGAAATTCGTTATGCAAAAATACGCTAATTGTTAGAACTGAAAAGAAAGGCGATTATTATATCGTCGGTAGTTGCGGCGTTTCTCCTGTTCAGCACTGTGGCATGTGTGCAGCAACGCTCCAAGGGTTCCGGGAAAAATCAGGGTAAGCTTAAAAGTTCGACTTCTGCAAAGCAATCAGCGGATTCCCTTCTTACAGTGCAAAAGCAAGCAGGTGCGGATACTTCCCGCGTCGGCAAATCAGGTGCGTCCGTGCCGAGAGGTGGTGTAAATGCAGATAGTACCCTCGTTAACAGTGCATTGGCCGATTCTACGGCCGCTGATTCTCTTAAAAATCCCGATGATCTCGAAAATGCAGTCCTATATACGTCCGAGGACTCGACGATCATGGATGCGGTTTTGAAGCAGGTGCATTTGTACGGAAATGCGGAAGTGACGTACGGTACCATCAATCTGAAAGCAAACTACATCCGTCTCAACTGGGTCACAAATGAGGTCTATGCCATTGGCACTTATGACTCAACGGCCAAGAAAATGGCCGGTGAACCGATTTTTCAGGACGGCCCGGAGACTTATAATACGAAAGAAATCCGCTACAACTTCAAGTCTAAAAAGGCGCTGATCCAGGGCATCGTGACTCAGGAAGGCGATGGTAATATCCGGGGTGAAAAGGTAAAAAAGGATACGGAGGGCAATTTCTATATCCGGCATTCCATTTATACGACCTGTAACCTCACGCACCCCCATTATTACATCAATGCGCCGAAGATCAAAATGGTGAACAAGAAGCAGGTGATTTCCGGGCCTTTCAACCTGGTTATCAGCGACGTACCATTGCCGATCGCATTGCCTTTCGGTTTTTTCCCTTTTCCAAAAAAGAAAGAGAACGGTACGAGCGGCATCATCATCCCTACTTATGGCGAGGAGCCAAACGGACGGGGTTTCTACCTGCGCGACGGCGGTTATTATTTTGCCATCAGCGAGTATGTGAATGCGATCCTGACGGGTCAGATCTACTCCAATGGGAGCTGGGGACTTGGTGTTACATCAACATATATCAAACGCTACCAGTATTCGGGGAACCTGTCGTTGCGCTTCAATAAAAACAAATCCAGCGATGAACTCGACAAGTTGTTCAAGCGCGGTAATACCAACGATTTCAGCATCGTATGGTCGCATGCGCCCAAGGCGAGAGGAAATTCGACGTTTTCTGCGAACGTGAATGTCAGCAGTAACACGTATAACCAGCAGCAGGAAGCCAATGTAAATAAATATACATCTAACGTTGCGAGTTCTTCGGTACAATACAACCGCACATTCGGACAGTACATGCGTGCTGCGGGATCGTTGCGCGTGAACCAGAACTTCGGGCAGGTTGATCCGAAGCAGAACGGGAAGCGTGTAGGTGGTAAGACCAACGTTTCGACTGATTTCAGCTTCGGCGTGAACCAGATCGCCCCATTCGCATTGAAAGGCGGCCGCGGACGTTGGTATGAAAGCTTCCGTCTGGGCCTCGACTTTAATGGTAATTATGCCCTGGCCAATGCATTGACGGCGATTGACACATCATACAGCAGTCTCGGCTTTGTAATAGCCGACGCGAAGATCGATACCACCCGGCTCAACAAAACCAAAGTTGTGGCATTCAACCTGAGCAACCTGCCTGAAATGCTTAAAGATGCGCAGTTCACAGGCCGGTACAGCCTTCCAATCTCCCTGCCGAACTTCAAGGTGTTGCGTTTCGTGAATATCACGCCGAGTATGTCGCTGTCGGGTGAAGTGTTTACCAAACAATACCGCTATACCCAAACGGGCCGGGATTCGATTCGCATCGATACGCTGAGAAAGGTAGGGACGGAGTATTCGTATAATTTCGGCGCAGGAATGAACACGCGCTTTTATGGAACATTCTTCTTTGGGGGAAAGCGGCTGGAAGCGATCCGGCATACGGTAATTCCTTCGGTTTCATTTACTTATACACCTGATTTTACCGGCGATGCATTTGGTTTTTATGAAAGGATACAGGTAACAGATAAGAAGGGTAATGTGCGGGATCTTTCGCTGTCCAAGTTCCGCGGGGTAGGATCGGGCGTGGGCAACGGGCGGGCGTCGAGCGTTATTTCGTTCAGCTTGAACAACTCTTTTGAGATGAAACTCAAAAGCAAGAGCGATACCGCCGCACAACAGTTCGAGAAGGTTTCGCTGCTCGATAACCTGAGCTTAGGCGGAAGCTATAACCTGCTGGCCGATTCATTGAATTTGTCCAACATCACCATCAATGCCAACGCGCGAATCGGGCGGAATCTGAACCTGAACTTCAACATGAACCTCGATCCTTACGCTTATAAGGCTAATCCTAATATTATCGGAAACCAGATGGGGACGAAGATCAACAAGTATGCGATTACGCAAGGTCAGGGCATTGCCAATTTGCAAAGCCTTGGCTTTACGTTGGGGACGAGCTTCTCTCCGAAAAGCAGCACTTCCAACGCCAAGACCCCGCAGACAACCAATCCGAACGATCCCAATGCGGCTGCCAAGCAGGAGGCCAAGGAGTTTATCGCGCAAAACCCCGACTTGTACGTAGATTTCAATATCCCCTGGAATGTGTCCCTGAACTACAACTTTGGGCTTACGAAACCTGGCTTGTCGAAAGCGCAGATTATCCAGGCCATTCAGGCAACGGGTGATCTGAGTTTGTCCAAAAACCTGAAACTGACCCTCAGTACCGGCTTCGACTTCGTCGCATTCGAACCTACCATCACGCAGCTGGGCCTCATGCGCGACCTGCATTGCTGGGATATGAGCTTCAACTGGACACCGTTCGCAGGCAGCGCAGCGCGTGTGAGCAATTACAACTTCACATTGAAAGTGAAGTCGGCAATCCTGCAAGACCTGAAAGTGACACGCCGCCGGTCGTTCTACGACAGATCAGCTTATTAATCAGTGATTTGTGCTAAACAAAAATGGCCGTCCCACTGGAACGGCCACTGCAATGCTTGCGGATAATGCTTATTTCGAAGCAGGCTTGGCTGCCTTTGGAACCACTTCCCCGTTCAGGTAAAGGGTAATTGAACCACCCTCGGTGTTGCTGAAAACGGTTACAGGCTTGTTGAAAGAACCTGCCGCAGCAGCGTTGAAAGTAGCTTTTACTGAACCTGTTTTACCCGGAAGTACAGGATCTTTCGACCATACAGGTGTAGTACATCCACATGAAACGGTTACGTTAGAAAGAATTACGGGATCGGTACCAGTGTTGGTAAATACAAATTCGTGTGTTACAGGAGTGCCTTGTGGTACTTTACCGAATTTGTGTGTTTCTTCTTTGAATTTCAGAACACCTTTCTGTGCAAAACTTACGGTGGTCAGCCCGAGGATTAAAACCAGCGCTGAAAAGAATACTTTCATAGTTGTAACTATACTTTAAGTGGTGAAAAACTTACGGTTAAACAAGATTAACGCTTAAAAAGTTAAATATAATAATCATTAACCAATATTAACAATGGTCTAAAAGTAGGCGTTCCGATGCCGGGGTTATTATTTTCCTGCATAATTTTGGCTTGCATTCAAAAAAACGTAATTTAACTTACGGATTAAAACCCGTGATTTTTGCTTATGCTTCAAAATGATAGTTTGACCGGTTCCAGTGTTTTGAGTAAGGAAGATATTATCGGTGATTACCGCTTGGCATGCGAAAGTCGTCAGGTAAGTTTGCTGGGGAGGAAGGATACAATGGGCGGCCGTTCTAAATTCGGAATTTTTGGAGATGGTAAAGAAGTAGCGCAGATTGCACTTTCCAAAGTTTTTCAACCAGGAGATTATCGTTCCGGATATTATCGGGATCAGACCATCGAAGCGGCTGTCGGGAACCTTTCCTGGCAGCAATTTTTTGCCCAAATGTACGCCCACGCCGATCTCGAACATGAGCCAAATACTGGTGGCCGGTCTATGAACGGCCATTTCTCGACGCGTTGGCTGGACGAAAATGGCGAATGGCTTGATCAGACCAAATTGTACAATTCCGTTTGTGATATTTCCTCCACCGCCGGTCAGATCCCGCGCGCATTGGGGCTCGGATATGCTTCCAAATTATACCGCGAGAATCCCGACCTGCATGATATGACCACGTTTTCCCACGAGGGAAACGAGGTAGTATTTGCGACCATCGGTGATGCTTCCACCTCTCAGGGAATGTTTTGGGAAGCGATGAATGCGGCTGGTGTTTTGCAGGTACCCCTCATCGTTTCAGTGTGGGACGATGGCTATGGAATTTCGGTTCCTATTGAATATCAAACCACAAAAGGCAGTATTTCCAAGGCCCTGGCGGGATTGCAGCGTAATGAGGACGGCGACGGTATCGAAATCATGACCGTGAATGGCTGGGATTATCCAGCCTTGGTTGAAACGTATCAACGGGCCGCCAAGATCAGCCGTGAAAAACATGTACCGGTGCTGGTGCACGTTACTGAGCTGACTCAACCTCAGGGGCATTCCACTTCGGGCTCGCATGAGCGCTACAAGTCGAAGCAACGGTTGCTTTGGGAGCGCGAGCATGATTGTAATGTGCATTTCCGCGATTGGATCTTAAAGAACGGGTATGCGTCCGACGACGAGCTTGAAGAAATCGAGCGGGAATCGAAGGAAAGAGCCCTTAACGAACGTAATGCGGCCTGGCAGGCTTTCCGGAAAGAGCTCGATGCAGAATACCATGAAACAATCCAGCTTTTGCAGGCAGTGGCCGGCGCGAGTGCTTTTTCGGGAGAAATAAATAATGCGATCCTCGAATTGCAGAAGACCTATTTGCCGGTTCGCAGGGATATGATCGCGGCTGTGCGTAAGGTTTTGAGGATTATTGGAAGAGAAGAAAATGCTCAAAAACATACTTTACAGCAGTTTTTGCGAGATAACTTAAAGGCTAATAAGGAGCGTTTCAATACCCATTTGTACAGCGAAACGGTGTATTCGCCGATGCTGGTAGAGCCGGTCAGTCCCGTATTTTCGGACAATAGCCCGCTGGTCGACGGTCGCGAAGTAATACGGACCTATTTCGATGCGCTTTTTGAAAAAGACCCGCGCGTAGTGGCGCTAGGCGAAGACATTGGTTTTATCGGCGACGTGAACCAGGGTTTTGCCGGCTTGCAGGAGAAATATGGCGAAGTCCGCATAACCGACACCGGTATCCGCGAAACGACAATCATCGGACAGGGCATAGGAATGGCCATGCGCGGCTTACGGCCGATCGTGGAAATCCAGTATTTTGACTACATCTATTATGCATTGGCCACGCTTACCGACGACCTGGCGTCGCTCCGGTACAGGACAGCCGGCGGCCAGCGGGCCCCGCTGATCATCCGTACACGCGGACATCGTCTCGAAGGTATCTGGCATTCGGGCTCGCCGATGGGCACAATGCTCAGCAGTTTGCGTGGCTTGCACGTGATAGTTCCACGGAACTTCACCCAGGCAGCAGGTTTTTATAATACATTAATGAAAGGCGATGATCCTGCATTGATCGTAGAACCGCTGAATTCGTACCGTCAGAAAGAAATTTTGCCTGATAATGTGGGTGAATATTACATTCCACTGGGGCAGCCTGAAATTTTAAGAGAAGGAAATGACCTCACTATTGTTACTTATGGCTCAATGTGTCGTATAGTAATGGAGGCCGCTTCTCAATTGCAGCATTCAGGAATTGAAGTCGAAGTCATCGACGTGCAGACGCTCCTGCCCTTCGATGTCGACAACAGGATAGTGGAGTCCATTAAAAAGACGAACCGGGTTATTTTCGCCGACGAGGATTTGCCCGGAAGTGCATCGGGTTTTATGATGCAGCAGGTTTTGGAAAAACAGCAGGCTTACCGCTGGCTCGATTCGGCTCCGGTAACCATTGCTGCAAAAGATCACCGCCCACCTTATGGCTCCGACGGCGATTATTTCTCGAAGCCTAATATGGACGACATTTTTGAAACTGTTTACAACATCATGCGAGAAGCAGCCCCAGATAAATATCCGGAGCTCTTTAACGCATGATCTAATGTACCGTTCAAAAGGAAAAAGAATTTTAGACATTTTACTGGCGGCAATGGGGTTGATTACCTCGTTGCCGTTTTTTATTGTTCTGCCGCCGCTGTTGTGGATGCACTTCGGAGGTAATCCGTTCTTTGTACAAGAGAGGCCGGGACTCAATGAGCGGCTTTTTATGATCTTGAAATTCAGGACAATGCATGAAGGCTGCCAGCGAATTTCCTGGTTCGGGATATTGCTGCGAAAGTCTTCGCTCGACGAATTGCCGCAATTCTGGAACGTGCTGCGTGGCGAAATGAGCATTGTAGGACCGCGCCCCTTGTTGGCAGAATACCTGCCTTTGTATAATGCCCGGCAGCATTTGCGGCATAATGTAAGGCCAGGAATGACCGGCCTGGCACAGATTAATGGTCGGAACAGGCTTGGCTGGGAGGAAAAGTTCGAACATGATCTGCACTATGTGAATAACCTTTCGCTGACACTTGATCTGCGAATCATGGTCGTGACAATTGCGAACTTGCTGTTGCCTGGTAAATCTGCTGGTCCCGGTGTTGATGCTCAGCCGTTTAGAGGAAATGGAATATGCTGATATACGGAGCAGGCGGGCATGCGAAAGTGGTAGCGAGCATCCTTTCGGCATGCGAAGAGCAGGTTGTTGGCCTGTTTGACGACGATTGGCAAAACGTAACATGGCCCGGTCAATGCATTTTACACGGTTACGACCCATTGATCATGCCCATTGAAAAGCTGATTATCGCTATCGGTGGGAACCAGGTGCGCAGGCAAGTCGCAGAGAAGGTCGTCCATTCATTCGGGTTAGCGATTCACCCTACGGCACTTGTCGATCGTTCCGTACGCGTTGGCACAGGCGTTGTAATTGTCCATAATACAGTCGTGCAGGCGGGTGGTCGCATTGGCGATCATGTGATCATCAATACCGCCGCTATCGTCGATCGTGAATGCATTCTTGGCAATTTCGCACACATAGGCCCGGGCGCTACAATATGCGGCGGCGTGCGGGTAGGCGATTGCTCGCTCGTGGGTGCAGGAAGCGTGGTACTTCCGGGCGTTAGTATCGGGAAGGAATGTATAATCGGTGCAGGTTCAGTGGTGACCCGCAACGTACCCGATTATGCGAAGGTGGCGGGAAACCCTGCCAGAAACATTTATTAAAACAAAACACACTATGAAGTACAAAATCTACCTGTCGCCCCCGCATATGAGCGGGCGTGAAATGAAATACATTCAGGAGGCTTTTGACAGCAACTGGGTAGCGCCCGTCGGGCCTAATATCGATGCTTTTGAGGAAGAGCTATGCCGCTATACGGGTAGCAGACATGCACTGGCAGTATCGTCGGGAACAGCGGCGTTGCACCTTGCCTTGTTGGCATTGGGAGTTCAAGAGGGCGATATTGTCCTTTGCCAGTCACTGACATTCGTGGCCACCGCCAATCCGATTGTGTACGTGGGCGCGAAGCCGGTTTTTATAGATAGCGAGCCGGTAACCTGGAATATGTGCCCCGATGCATTAGAAGAATCGATCAAGCACTATTTAAATGCAGGTAAAAAGCCCAAAGCAGTGATAATTGTGCATTTGTACGGCATGCCTGCTATGCTTGACGAGATTTTGTATTTATGTAGAAAACATGATATTCCTTTGATTGAAGATGCGGCGGAGGCTTTGGGTTCTGAATATCGAGGCCGGAAAGCGGGTACTCTCGGGGATATCGGGATTTTGTCATTCAATGGAAACAAAATCATCACCACTTCGGGTGGCGGTGCGATGTTATCGGACAACCCTCTATACATCGAAAGAGCGCGCTTTCTGGCTACACAGTCCCGCGAGCCGGTGAGGCACTATGAGCATCACGAAGTGGGATATAATTATCGAATGAGTAATGTATGCGCGGGGATCGGACGAGGGCAATTGGAGGTTATCGATGAAAGGGTTATGCAGCGGAGAGCTAATTTTCAGTTCTACCAAACTGCTTTGAGACGAATTCCAGGCATTAGTTTTCAGAAGGAGTTCGCCGCCATAGTTTCGAACCGGTGGATAACGGCCGTAATCATTGAAGGCCACGAGGCAGGTCCTTCTCAAATACAAAATGCACTTTTGGAGCAAGGCATCGAATCGCGTCCTATCTGGAAACCGATGCATTGCCAGGGGATGTACAAAACGCTACCCCGGTTCGGAGGTAGCGTTTCGGAGATGTTGTTTGAGCACGGGATTTGTCTGCCGTCAGGTTCAAATTTGAGTGAGCCAGAAATGTGCACTATTATTGCAAAATTACTCTCTGTTATAGAGCATCGGCGCTGACCATATACTGAGTCAGCGCCGACGTTACGACAAGCCATTTCGACTATTGGGTTCTTATGAGCCGCGTGCTGGATGTTTTCAAAGTTCCGTTAAACCTGTCGTCCAAGGCTTTCGCTTCAATGTCATAACTCAAAATCTTTCCACCATCAGATATCGTTTTCGAAATTGTCCTGATGCCGCTTTCGATATAACTTCCAGTGATAGTTTCGCCTTGGTTTTCAACTAGCGGTGGGCGATGACGAACAAACGACCATGCTAATTCATAGCGCTCAGGAATTTCTTTGTCCTTCTGGAGAAGTCCATTTGCAAAATACACCAGATCAACGACCGCAGTATACCGATAAATATACCCGCCTGGGGTTGGGGTAGGGCAAATAGCACAGCCAGGAATGGAATAACCTCTGATTTCCAGAGTTGCCTCTACATACCATTTCCAGAATAGATCACCCCCTATATCATTGCCCTGCTGTGTTTTCCTTTCAATGACAACACTCTCGTCCGATGTCCTGGCGTTCGGCGCAGTTGTACTTACTATCTTCACCTCACTTGCGGTAATTCCATTGGCTCCATATTCGGCTTTGGTCTTACTATTAAGTAGAGAGGCTATTGCCGATTGAGAAGTTCCGTCAATCTTTTTAATCTCTTTATAAGTAAACTGGTAGGTGCTTCCGCCAACGATAACGAGCCCGTCTTTATTTGTGATGCGAGCGTAGTTGGAGTTCACACTGTTCAAATGCAAATAGCCACCCTCTTCATCTTTAATGAGCGACCCTCCGGGACGAAGATCACTTTCAGATAGCGTCTTTTTTTCTATTTCCCCCTGGTACTCGGTGTAGCGTGAGAAGAACTTATTATCCTTGCTCCATCTATCATAATCTTTACTGTTTAGCGCGCCGATTTTTTCGGAAGCTGAAAGAAATGTTTCCATGTCGCTGAATATAGCGATCCCCTCTTTGATTTCCATCCCGACACTGCCCGAGGGATTTGTGGCAGGTTCATTAGTTGGCTTTTCGCACGATAATGCGAAAGCGCAAATAATACACAATAAGAGTTTTTTCATAAAAATAGCGTTATGTTTAGTAAACTATCGGTTACAAACATAACGCTATTTTTATGAAACTCAAATTAATTGTATTTTAAGAAATCAAAGTAGTTCTATGGAAGTATTTCGATTTCAAATTGAAGTGGTGAATACCTTGGAATTACGCCATCAGAACTTCCAAGGTCTTTGTAGCCCAGAGGAGACGGGAATATAACGATCGCCTTTTCAGTTTTTCTCATTTTGCGAATAGCCCTGTCGAATCCTGGAATGGTTCCGCTGGTTCCGGTTGTGTGATTAAAACTTCCCTCGCCAAACTTCTTGTCATCCAGGAATTTACCAACATATTTTACCGTCACCGATTTGCCGACACCCAGTGTGTCACCGGTTACGGTGTTGGTCCGAACGATGACGAGGCCGTCGCTGGTGCGCTCAGAAACAGGGAATTGTTTGATTTTAAGAAAATCATCTATCTGTTGTTTTTCTGTTCGCGTTTTAATGAATTCCAGTTCGAGCCTAACGACAGAATAGGCCGGAATATTTACACGATCAATATTACCGAATGCAAGATAGTATGGGAGCAGAAATGTCGCCTTCTCCCCTGTTTTCAGAAGAAAAATGGCGCGTTCAAGCCCTGGCACGCCTGTGGAATACCCCAGCACAGGAAAACTAACAGAAGAATCTTTTTCAATCGACAGGACTTTTGTGCCGTTAAGAAGGTAGCCGTTCAGTTTGACCGTAGCCGCGTCGCCTGTTTTGGCATATGAACCGGAAGGATTGGATTTCCGGATGATATAGTAGAGTCCGGTACTGTCTCTTGCCGCTGAGCTGCCCTGGCTGTCAGCCTTTATAAAAGCCTCAATTTCTGCTTCATTTTCCGTAATTTTCTCTTCGTCCTTGTTGTTGTCTTTCATACAAGACGCCAAGCCGATCATCGTTGCCAATAGTATACACCATACCAGATTAATACGCTTCATTTCTTTCCTTTCTAAGTAATTAATGGGGACTGTTTTAGTTTCAGGGTAGACGCTGTGAGATAGAGATTGGTTGTAATCACGAGTGAAAAACATCGATTTTTACATTTTTTTCAAAGTATTTGCAAAATGGTGACAGCGGGCACTGGAAGCATTGCGGGTTGCGCGCGGTACATACGTAGCGTCCGTGGAGGATCAGCCAGTGATGGGCTTTGTGGATCAGATGCTTTGGAATATGGCTTACGAGCTCCTTTTCCACAGCCAATGGTGTCTTTGCCGTAAGCGGCACCAGTCCTAGTCGGCGCGATACCCTAAAAACATGTGTATCGACCGCCATTGCCGGCATACTGAAAATCACAGAAGCAATCACATTGGCTGTTTTACGACCTACGCCGGGCATTTTTTGTAACTCTTCAACCGTCGACGGCACCTCTGAGTGGAACTGCTCCACCAGCATCCTTGCCATACCTACTAAATGCTTCGCCTTATTGTTGGGGTAGGAAATGGATCTGATATAGGTAAAGACTTCCTCCGCATTGGAAGCGGCAAGCGACTCAGGATCCGGAAAACGCTCGAAAAGCTTCGGTGTGACGATGTTCACGCGCTTGTCGGTACATTGCGCCGACAGGATCACAGCCACCAGCAGCTCGTACGGGTTGGAATAATGCAGCTCGGTTTCGGGCTCCGGGAAATTCTGGGTGAAATAGTCCAGGAAATGCTTATAACGTTCTTTTTTTAACATAATACTATCATGGTTCTGCGAAGGGTTGAGTATCCGACACAGAAATCTTGCAGAACCGGCAGCCGATGGCCTGATTACCGGTCCAAATCTTTAAAGTAATGACAACTTCCAGCCACCGGACCGATAGCTGGAAACAAAAAAACCTGCCGACTCGCCCTAGTAAAGGAGTGCAGCAGATCTTTTAGAAGAGAATTGTCGCGAATATCTGAAAACTTCTGAAATCACCTTTTCGGAAGGAGTCCGTGTGATTTTATTCATCTGATTCTGGATTTCCAGGGAATCGAGATAAAAGTTCATCAAGTTGTCGTCAAGTGCGAGCGCCTCAACAATCTGTTCATTTTCATTCTCAGTTGTTTCGGCATATAAATACCTTACAACATCATCGTAGGTAAAGGTTTTTGTCATACTGTGGGGCACGTTGGTTAAATTGCTTACGCAGGTTTATCAACGCGTAACGCATTCTCCCCAATGCCGTATTAATACTCACACCCGTGGCATCTGCAATTTCCTGAAAACTCATGTCCTCATAGTGGCGCATGATCAGGACTTGCTTCTGTACGTCAGGCAACCGCTGGATCATCTCCCGCAGCTGCTCATGTGTTTCCTGACGAATCTGGATCGACTCAACGGAATCTTCCGAAAAATCCAGCGTGTTGAAAACACTGCTCCCATCTTCGAACACTACATTGGGGTAGCGTTTATCGCGTCTGAAATAATCAATGGCGAGGTTGTGTGCGATTCGTATAATCCATGGAAGGAACTTCCCTTCGTCGTTATATCTCCCACCTTTTATCGTGTCAACAGCTTTAATAAATGTATCCTGTAATAGGTCTTCGGCTACATATTGGTCCTTGACAATCAAATAAATAGTGGTGTATATTCTCGACTTATGGCGCTGAACAAGCTTCTCGAAAGCCTTCTCATTGCCCCGGATATACAATGTTACCAACTCACTGTCGCTAACTTGGACTTTCTCCATTTTACTATTCGATTTAGTTAACGTAGAGCAGTTCGTCGATATTGTTTCTCCTTTCTGGTTTGGTGAAAAATTAGATGTGACTTTTCGGCATTTCGAATTATACGAATCAAAGAAATAGATTTGGAAAATCATTTGCAAATGTTTGACTTTCTTTTTGCAGAAAAATTATTTCCCGTTAACAGATGTTAACAAGTTGTGCATGTTTTAGATGCGTTGTATTCGTTGCTACCGGCACGTATTCATATTAGAATAAATAATAGTACTTAATACATAATATACGATACGCATGTCGAAGAAGATCGATTTTAGTGTGCAGATCCCTACTTTTTTCAGTCGCGCGTCGTAATTTCACTTTTCTTATAAAAATTGAATTTTTACCAGATATGAAATACAGGCATATCTTCTTCGATTTGGACCACACACTTTGGGATTTTGAAAGAAATTCGTCCGAATCCCTGGAAGAGATTTTCCACCAGCATCAGCTTGCCCGCTACGGGATCCCGTCATTAGAGGCATTTGTGTGTTCTTTTCTTAAAATCAATACAGCATTATGGGATGCGTTCGACAGGGGGCAGTTGCACCATAGCTATATACGTGAGAACCGGTTCAGGATGGTTTTCGAAGAATTGGGGGCCGAATGCCCACCCGAACATACGGAGATCGGAGAGCTATACCTCACTTCGCTGCCGACAAAGAAGCATCTGCTGGAAGGCGCGCTCGATCTATTGAATTACGTTTCCGCGGCAGGCTACGGAATGCACATTATCACCAACGGTTTTAATGAAATCCAGGCGAGGAAAATAGCCAGTTCAGAAATCGGCCACTTTTTCGATCACGTAGTAACATTTGAAACGGCCAGTGCCAAAAAGCCCGACCGCCGCATTTTTGAATTTGCATTGGAATTGGCGCAAACAACAGCGGAGGAAAGCCTGATGGTAGGTGATAACTGGGTCGCGGATATTCTTGGTGCAAAACAGGTGGGTATGGATACGGTGTACCTCAATCCGGCCGGGTTGCAGTTTGGCGAGAAACCAACCTATAATATCAGAAGACTGGAAGAGCTTTTGCTTGTGTTGTGATGATGGCGGTCTTTACGCAGGCTCGGCCTCATAATAGCGGATATGCTTTTCCTTTAAAAACTGCTTGATCACGTCGACATGCACGCATTGCCCGACGTTCAGGAACGGGTAATTGGAAACCCTTTTTCGATGCCCGTCGATGGTTACTTCGCGGTTGACCTGGTCGAACCCAAGATGCAGGTGCCGGGTGGAGCTCTGCATTCCGTAAATAACGCCGTTCTGATCAAAGAGCGGACCGCCGCTCTGGCCACGTAGTCCCGGTGTGCTCATTTCGATACCTACTATCTCACTGTTGTCGCCGATATGGCGGGTAATGATGCCGTCGATCGGGAAACTGGGTGTCTTAATCTTCCCTTCCGTGGTCCATTCAATATCCGCAGTATGCTTGTTGTACCGGTAATTGGTGAATTCGGGGAATGGATAGCCCAGCCGGCACAAGTAGCGGCCCTGCTTCACCATTCTGGAATCTTTGAGAAATCGGGCGTGGGACTGGTATTGCTTGGATTCGTACTGCCGGAACTGTACAATCGCGAGGTCCTGCGTAGGATGCAAATGGACCGTGAGGCCCTTATAGGCCGATACGCAATTAATAAAGTTGAAAAGTATGCGGATGGGGCTATCCGGCGCGATCTTGTATTTTGTTTCCAGCAAATTCCGCTGTGTGGCGAGGCCGGGATCTTTCTCGAATTTGCGAAGCTCCCCTTTGAATTTCAGGTAGTTTTCGTAAATGCTGTTGGCATACAGTATTTGCCTCGCAACATGCCTGCACGTAACCGCGAAGCCATCTTCATTAACAAAAAACAATGTAGCTGTACCGGGAACAATGTCGCTCCCTGCGTAATATCGGACGATAAAGTGAACCGGACGGGTAAACTGATCTATTTTTTCAATAGCATCAACAAACATAAAAACTGGCCGCAGCCATATCGAACTAAGGGTGGGTAAAGGGAACGAGTGCCTCTGTCTGGTCCCAGCTCAGGACCATATCGACGCCATTGGGGATTTTTTCAAAATAAATTTGGAACACTTCCTGAACCGAAGGACGGATCCGAATCGGCACTTCAACACTCATGACATTCTTGCCATCGTTGTATTCCGTGCCCCATTGCCCGGTTTCGGAGTTGAGGATAATTTTCCAGCTGCTCTGTCCGGGCACCGAAAAAAGGGAATAAGTACCGGCCTTAACCGGTTTGCCGCCCATTATTACATCTTCCTCTAATTCGAGAATCGTTGCCTCATTGGCGCCGGTGCGCCATACTTTTCCGTAGGGTAATAGTGCTTTGTCCTGCTCCCTGCCGAAAATCATGCGGCCTTTTTTACTTGGCTGGCCATAAGAGATTTTGAGTTTGACTCCATTCAGGGTGGTTTCTGCTATTGCCTCGGGACTGAATGACTTGGTGTATTTTCTAACTCCCCAAAAGCCTGCAAACGCAACGATGATCAAGGTAAAGACTATCAGTAGAATTCTTTTCATAAATCAGGGACAGAAGATTTTGTAGAAGGTGTAGCTCACCGAAAGACGGACGTAAAAGTAGGTGTCTTTTACGGAAGGATCGCCCTGTTGAAATTTGTCCGTGGATGTGGGATCGCCCCCGAGGTTGTCGAGATAATCCGTAAAGGTTTTCCGCGTGCCGTATTCCAGCCCGATGTTCCATGGGCGGCGGATCTGATATTTGATGCCCACGCCATAAGGCAGCACAAGCCCGGAGGTTTTGTAGGAACCTGTTTGAATGTTGGGGTTAAATTTGTTGAAACCGAGCCCACCAAATACGTAAGGGCTCCAATTGACTGCAAAACGGCGATCCTGGAAATTCAGGAAGTTATATTCTGCCACGGCACTTCCTTCGAATATCGTGGTTCGAAATGACATATTCCTGACCTGCTGGAAAGGGTCGTCGCTATGTTTGTCGTCGGCGCCAATGAGTCCTCCCGCAACTTCGGCACGAAGCGACAAGGCCTGGTTCGGATTGAAACGGAAAAAGAGGCTACCAGCTGGTTTGAAAAAGCGGAAACGAAAAGTCGGCGAAATATCTCCCCGGTAATTGAAACCGCCTACACCCGCACCGATCTCGATCCGCTGCGCGCGCGCCTGTGCGACGGCCAGAAAAAAACAAATACCTGCAAGCACCATGGCCGGCAAGTATTGTTTGTTCAAATGTTTGAAAACGTATTCCAACGGGGTAAGTCAATTATTTCAGTGGAGGACATTTAATCTGCGAGGGCAGCATGTAATGGATGCTGATCATACCAAACAGGTAAGCATCCTTTTGGGTTGGGCTATTGCCGCGCTCGGAGCCTGGGGAGCCAAATCCGGTGGTGGGCAGCACTTGCAGTGGATTGGCGCCGTCAGGTAAAGAACCTGGGTAGTTGACATTAATGAATTTTCCGACACCTTCCGTTCTATCGACGCCCTTTCGCACTGCGTACTGCTCGGCCGTGCGGTTTGCCATGTGTGCGGCCAACGGATCGTCTGCAAAGAGTGCAGGGTCGGCGTAATCACCGTGCGCGTCGTCGAGGTAATCCGTGAAAGTTTTACGGTATCCTAATTCCGCCGAAATGTCGAATTTGGAATTGATTTTATAACGGACACCAATACCCACCGGAATCGCGAACTGGACCAGTGAATACGGTTTGGCATAGCCTTCATTGCCTTGCCCTTCAGTTCCCAGCGGCTGCAATTTTACCCAGTCACCTTTCAGTGAATCGAGCGCTTTCGGGTTATGCGCAGTAAGCGCAACACCTGCAAACAGGTACCATCCCAATTGCGGACGACGGTCGTAGCTGCGGTTATCGGGCGTCAGTTTGTAAATGCCCTGAACAGAGAATTCTTTAAGGTCATTGCGGAAATGCAGGTTCCGTGCGTAGTAGATGCTGGTATTGTGTTTCGAATCACGGTTCATAATGTAATCGTCACCGGCGATTCTGGCGTAAATAAAGCTTGCACGTGCGGCAAGGCGTGGTGTAAAGTGGCGTGTATAGTTTCCGCCTACGCTCCAGCGGACCATTTTAAAGGTAGAGGACAACGGGCGGCGGTATGGCGCAAGGTCGCCGTAGTAGCTCGAAGTACCAATGCCAAAACCTGCCGTAGAATAGGGAACGAAGAAACCTCTGCTCTGCGCCTTTACCTCTTTGCCAGACAGTAATAGCCCCAAAACCAAGGTTAAAGCCAACGCTCCGGATACTCTTCTCAAGTCGAAATTTCTACGCATTTTCAGATCGATTTTTTTGCAAAAATAGAATAGTTGTTGGTTTTCTTCAGGATGCAACACCATTTCAACGATTTTAACAATGTTTTATTTGTGTGGATATGATTTTTTAGAAACGCGGCAAATCTTCCTTATCATTGTGTAGTCAAATAGCGCCACAGAAAATGATTTCGAGTAACCAGCTACGGTTTTCTTATTCCGCTCAGAAAAAATTCAGCTTCCCCGACATTCATTGCAATGATAAAGAAACGCTCCTGATTCTCGGTCAGTCGGGAAAGGGGAAGACTACATTGCTGCATCTGCTCGCACTACTACTTACACCCGAATCCGGCGATGTGGCCATCGCGGGCAAATCGGTCAGAAACCTGACGCCGCAGGAAATTACTGCTACCCGGGCCAAAAACATTGGCATAATCTACCAACGGCCGCATTTTGTGAGCTCGCTTTCCGTGATGGATAACATTCTGCTGTCCAACTACCTGGCCAATCAGCAGGAAGACCGGCAAAAAGCGCGGCATTTGGCCGAACAGCTGGGGTTTGCGGATCATTTGTCCAAAAAAACGAACCAGCTTAGCCAGGGCGAACAGCAGCGCGTAAGCATTGCGCGTTCGCTGATGAACAACCCCAATATAATCCTTGCCGATGAGCCTACGTCAAGCCTGGACGACGACAACTGCCAGCGTGTGATACAGCTTTTGAAGAAACAATCCGCGCAGATTGGCGCGAGTCTGGTGGTGGTTACCCACGACCAGCGCCTCAAAGACGAGTTTTCGAACCAGGTTTTTCTGTAAATTATATGAACCTCTTCAAGATCAGCATCGCCAATCTCAGGGAAAAGAAGCTGAACAGTTTTTTGAGTGCCTTGCTACTAACCCTCGGCATTGGCATGATCTCCCTGCTTTTGCTCCTCAATAAACAGCTCGACGAGCAGTTCAAGCGCAATCTGAAAGGCATCGATATGGTGGTAGGTGCCAAAGGCAGCCCGTTGCAGGTGATCCTTTCGAGTATTTACCAGATCGACGCACCTACCGGCAACATTCCACTGGCCGAGGTGAATGCGTTGCGGAAGAATCCGTTTGTAAAAACGGTCATCCCGCTCTCGATGGGCGATAATTACCAGGGCTTCCGCATTCTGGGAACGACGCCGAAATACGTCGAGCACTTCAATGCAAAACTGAGCGAAGGACATTTATATAACGCATCCATGGAGGTGACGATCGGCAGTAAGGTCGCGCGGGATTCGAAACTGAAAATCGGCGACCAGTTTTCCGGTTCGCATGGACTGGATTCGGAAGGGGAGAAGCATGAGGACAAGAAATACAAGGTTACAGGCATATTCGAGCCGAGCGGCACGGTGATCGACCAGTTGATCATAACCCGGCTTTCGAGCGTATGGGACATTCATGAGCATTCGGACGAACCAAAACTGCCTGTTACGGCCGAGGTGGAGCATAGCCACAGCCAGACACACGTGGACCCGGAGCCGGACGAAGAAGGAAAGGACGTGACCAGCGCATTGATCCAATTCCGCAACCCGATGGGCCTGATGACCATTCCGCGTCAGATTAATGAAAACACCTCCATGCAGGCGGCATTACCAAGTATAGAAATCAATCGCCTGTTTTCATTGCTGGGCGTTGGTATCGAAACATTGCGCACCTTAGCCTTAATTATCATCTCCATTGCCGGTGTCAGCGTATTTATTTCTTTGTATAACTCGTTAAAAGACAGGAAATACGAAATGGCGCTTATGCTTTCCATGGGCGCGACGCGCACGAGGCTGTTCCTAATGCTGCTGATCGAAGGGCTATCGCTCGCCGTGATCGGATTTTTTGCGGGTATCATTGCCAGCCGGGTCGGTTTGTGGGTGTTTTCCAAATCGGCGGAGCAGGATTTTCATTATTCGCTGGGCAAATTTGCATTGCTGCCGGAGGAAATCTACCTGTTTTTCGGAGCTCTCATGATTGGCGTGGTAGCGGCAGCATTACCGTCGCTAGGCATTTACCGGCTGAATATCTCGCGGACATTGGCGGAGGAATAATAATGTGTGTAAATTTGTTAAACCGGTACAAATCATCGTAATACAAAATTGGAATACTAATGAAATCTGTCAAAATCAGCATATTGTTCTTCTGCATCGTTTCACTGCTTGCTTTCAAACCGGCGGTTGAACCGGTGAAACTGACGTGGGAAACCCTGCGGGACGTTACCTTCAAAAAGAAATGGTATGCCGAAGAGTCGATCTACATGCTGCACCCGACGTTCGGGCCAAGCGTGCAGAAGCTGAAAAACCAACAGGTTGCCATTACGGGTTATATTTTACCGGTCGACCTGGAAGCCAATTTGTACGTATTGTCTGCATTTCCGTTCAGCGCGTGCTTTTTTTGCGGCGGCGCAGGTCCGGAAACGGTCATGACCCTGAATTTCAAGAAGAAGGACGGGAAGAAATTTAAAACCGATGAACGGCTTACTTTTACAGGCACATTGAAACTCAATGCCGATGATATTTACCAGATGAACTACATTCTGGACGGGGCGGAGATCGTCAAATGATCATACCCCGATCAAACGCCAAACTCCTGAAATAAAGAACAATACAAGGCCTACGGGCGTGAGGACCTTCCAGCCCAGGTACATGAGCTGATCTACGCGCAGGCGCGGTAGCGTCCAGCGCACCCACATCTGTATCAGAATGCCGAATAATGCCTTGGACAGCAGCCAGAATATGCCCGTAACGTAGCCAAACCACGTTCCCGGTTCACCGCTTGTCCAGTCAGCCAGTTTTATCGGACCCATGTTGGGCAGTGGCGTGTTCCAGCTTCCAAGAAAAAGAATGGCGCCCAGCAGCGACACCAGCAGCATCATACCATATTCCGAAAGCATGAACAATGCCCAGCGCATCC
Organism: Dyadobacter sp. 22481; assembly: GCF_052044875.1. Taxonomy (NCBI): domain Bacteria; kingdom Pseudomonadati; phylum Bacteroidota; class Cytophagia; order Cytophagales; family Spirosomataceae; genus Dyadobacter; species Dyadobacter sp. 22481. The sequence goes on along the minus strand of NZ_JBQENV010000004.1, from coordinate 323,462 downwards.
CTGAATATTCGGTGTGAAAACCTGCTACCAGCTCCGATTCGCCTTCGGGAAGGTCGAAGGGTGCACGGTTACATTCGGCGAGTGAAGCAATGAAGAAAACAACGTAGGCGATCAGCAAGAATGGGTTGCGTACGATATTCCAGGAAAGAAATCCCCCTACGCCTGTCACATCGATACCCAGTTCCCGTATCCCGAAAAGGTAAACCGTTTCCGGGGAGAAAATGCCTTGCTGATAGCTGATAACCTGCAAATCGAGCGTCTGCGTAAGCATGATCACACACAATATGGAAAGGCCCAGCGGTATTTCGTAAGACACGATCTGCGCCACGGCGCGCATCGCGCCGTACAATGCAAACTTGTTATTGGAACCCCATCCGGCCATCAGCAGACCGATTACGTCTACGGAAACGATCGTCAGCAGGAAGAATACACCCACTGCTGCACCCGAGCCCGCCAGTTCCGGAGCAAGTGGTACTACCGCAAATCCTGCAAAAACAGATATGAAAATGATAAACGGGGCGATCAGAAACAGCCGCCGGTCGGCGGCTTTGGGTACAATATCTTCTTTTTGAAGCAGTTTGAGCAAATCAGCGAACAGCTGCAACAATCCCCATTTCCCTACTTCCATAGGCCCCAGACGATCCTGAATGAAGGCCGAAACCTTCCGTTCGAGGTATACGCCGATGACGACAAAACCGGGCACCAACAGTAGGAAAATGATGAGCGTAAAAGGCATTAAATGCTATCTGAACAATGGTTTGACGCAAAAGTAAGTAAAAAACTTACTCTTCTTCGTCCGTCTGCCCCTTATATCCCGATTCCTGCAAAATTCGGCCGGCATTGTCAATCGTCATCAATTGAGGCAGCGTAGTGTCCGGGTTCTCCGCCAAAAAACGGCTCACGATCCGCCAACCGACCCATCGGCCGATGGCGCCCGGTACCTTGTTGCCAATTTCGGTCGTAAATGGACGGTCGTCGATGAATTTTCGTTTTTTCAGATCGCTTTTTTCGTACAGGAGCTTACTGGAAATAAAATATGCCCAGATGTCGGTCTGGCTATTGTAGGTTTTGCTCAGATCTCCTTCCGAATAACCGATGATAAGGCTGTCGGGCGTTTGAGGCATTACCTCTTTTACAAATTCGTAGCCCTTGCCATAACCGATCATGTCAGAAAGCAATGTCTGGTCGCCGGCATTCATGTTATTGAACTGGTTCGATTCGAAGAAGATAATCGAGGGAACAATGTAATCGTGCTGGTAGCGGCGGAGTTGGTAATCATATACATTGGGCCGGTAACGTGCAGCCGGGCCGCCGAAATAATCGAGGCCGATGACGATCAGCGAATCGGAAATGTAGAGGTCATTGCCGGTGAAGCCCGTGACTATAAAATTGACTTCGGGAATCCTGAATTGGGGATAATGGTATTTAATTTGCTTGAATGCATCCGAAAGCGGGTTCAGAATGCGCGTCTTACGGTCGCCGATGATCGAATCCAGTTGCGAGCGAAAGCCTTGTAAATCGGGGTTTTGCAGGATCGAAAACAAATGCGCAGCCAGTTTGGCCGGTTCCACGGGTGCATCTGTAAAATAGGCTTTTGCAAGATAGGGATGACCATCGAGGAACTTTTGTACATCTTCCACCGATTTGCAGGAGAACAGTTCCTCATCGAGATTCTTGGAAACGAGTTCAAACCGGATATTGCTGGTGTCGGCTTCCCTGCGCTGGTCCGTTTTACACGAGAATTGGAAGAAAGCTGCAACAAGAATGCACAATAAGGATTTGAAATAAACCATTTGGTGGAGAGAAATTATATGTCGGAACAAGTTTCAAAAGTAGAAAAAAAACGCATAAGCATCCTGGGCTGCGGCTGGCTCGGGTTTTCATTAGCTAAACGGTTACTGAGCAGCGGTATTACATCGGTCGTAAAAGGCAGTACTACTTCGCAGCACAAGCTCGATCAATTTGCGGCTGTGGGGATCGGGGGTTACCTGCTACCACTCAACCCGGAAGCGGGACTGGACGTAGGCATTTCCGAGCCGTTTTTCGAATCGGACATTATCGTTATTTCCATTCCGCCTCGCATGTCTCAGAATGTGGCCGGAAATTACGCCGCACAAATGCGGATGGTGGCCGAAGCAATCCGAAAGTCCCCGGTGAAGGAAGTTGTCTTTGTCAGCTCAACCGGCGTTTACCGGGATTTGAGCCAGAGGGCGGTTGAATCGGATGTACAATTGCCGGAGCATTCGGCCCAACCCGAAATGGTTGCCGCCGAAAATGCCATATCCGCATTAAGACCAGAAAAGACGGTTACTGTACTGAGATTGAGCGGATTGCTGGGGTGCAACCGTATTCCGGGGAAGTATGTAAAAGGCCAAAAGGACCTGACTACCGGAGATATTCCCGTGAATTACATTCATCGCGACGATGCGGTGGGCATTATTCAAGCCATTATCCAGCAGGGTATTCACAACGAAACATTGAATATCACCGCGCCGTTTCATCCAACACGCGCTGAGGTCTATGTGGATTCCTGTTCGCAATTCGGCTGGGAAGCGCCGACGTTCAAAATACCGGAACAGCGCCCGGCATTCAAATTGATTTCAGGGGATAAATTTTCAAAAACTTATCAATACGAATTCAAATACCCCGATCCGCTGCTGTTTCATTACCAGCTGGAAGACTTGTAAAGCAAAAAATCCGCAGGATCAACTCTGCGGATTTTATTATTTATTAACCAAAAAGTGTATTACTGAGCCCCTAGCAACTCGGTTAGCTTGGTTTCAAGCGCCGCGCCGCGAAGGTTTTTTGCAATGATTTTCCCTTCTTTATCGAGCAGGAATGTAGCCGGGATCGCATTGACGCCATAACTCTGCGCTACGCCCGAATTCCATTTCTTCAATTCCGACCCATGAAGCCAGGTCAGCTTGTCGCGCTCGATAGCTGTTTTCCAGGCCTTTTCGTTGTCGTCGAGCGATACGCCGAAGATATCGAAGCCCTTATCCTTGAATTTGCCGTACATGCGCACCACATTCGGGTTCTCCATCCGGCAAGGTCCGCACCACGAGGCCCAGAAGTCGATCAGCACATATTTGCCGCGCAACGAGGACAACGCGATTTGTTTGCCTTCCGGGCTGGCAAGTGTGAAGTCGGGGGCCTGCTCACCTACCGCAAGGCCGGCCATTCTCTTAACAGAACCTATAAAACCTTTTGCTAATGTGGGCACAGGATCTACTTTGGAATAATCGTCGGCCAGCTTTTTCAGAACGTCCAGGTCGCTCTCGGGGGTCAGGAAGTTGTTCGCTGCAAAAAGCGCGATGAGCGACGTGCCCATTTCGGGGATCATCTGGCGCAATGCGGTTACCCTTTCCTTCTCTGCGGCCTGGTAGGCCTGCTGTATTTCCTGAATTTTCTTGGTATCTTTTTTCTCTTCCGCAACCGCATATGCTTCGTTCCAACTCGTCACTTTTGCAGAAAACGATTGCATCAGCTGGTCGACTTTGGCATAATATTCCATGTTTTTGGAACCGGTGATGGACACCTTTCCGCCATTGCCTTTCTCGTCGCGCGTCGTGCCGTCGGCCGTTACATTAAATGTTTCCCCGCCTTCCACGAGCAAGGGGAATTTCTGTCTGTCGGCGATATTGATGGTAAAAAAGCTGCCGCGGTCCTTCTCAACACCTTTCAGAGCGAAACTGCCGTCGGCGCCCAGTTGCGCAGAATCGAGTTTAACAGAAGATCCCGCTGCTGTGGATTGCGACAGAATGACTTTTTCGCCTTTGGAGCCGTTTTTAACCTTTCCGTTGACGGTAAAGTCTTTCGGTTCGATCTGCGCCATGACCTGGAAGCTCAGCAACGCGCCGCCCAAAATCAATGCACTCTGTTGAATAAAATGCTTCATGATCTTCTGTAACTGATTATCAAATGTGTGACCTATAACTTTTGCGCCAGCAACTGGTTCACAAGCTTGGGATCTGCGGCTCCGTTCGACTTTTTCATCACTTCGCCGACAAACAATCCCATAAGCCCTTTTTTGCCTTTTTTATAGGCCTCAACTTTGTCCGGCATGGCGCTGATTACCTCATCTACCAACGTTTCAAGCTCGTTTGTATTGCTGTTTTGCAGCCAGTTATTTGACGCGGCGATCTCCGATGGCTGGCGGTTCGGCTCGGCCAGCATGACCGGGAAAACCTTCTGTGCAGCCACCGAATGGCTCACGGCACCAGACTCGTTCAGTTCGACGAGTGCCGCCAGGTTCCCGGCGCTGATCGGGAAATGCGCGATGTCGCCGTGGTGATCGTTCAGGTACGATTTCACCGGGCCCATCAGCCAGTTCGACACGGTTTTAAAATGGGTGGTTTTGGCACAAACAGCTTCGAAATATTCGGCCAGTTCGCGGGTATCGGTTAGTACCGCGGCATCGTAAGCCGGAATACCGTATTGTTTGACAAATTTTTCGCGCAGTTCGTGCGGTAATGCGGGCATGCTCGATTTGATGCTTTCAAGCCATTCATCAGACACCACTACCGGGCTCAGATCGGGATCGGGGAAATAGCGGTAGTCGTTCATGGTTTCCTTCACGCGCATGCCGTAAGTCTGCCCGGTTTCCACGTCGAACATCCGCGTTTCCTGCTGGATCGCCTCGCCGTTTTCGAGCATGGCAGCCTGCCGTTTTTCTTCGAACGCGATGGCCCGCATCATGTTGCGGATCGAGTTCATGTTTTTGATCTCGACTTTCGTACCATACTCGGCAGCGCCCTTCTTGCGCAAGGACACGTTCACGTCCGTGCGCAGGGAACCTTCTTCCATATTGCCGTCGCTGATGCCCAGGTAGCGCACCAGGCGGCGAATCTCGGTCACAAATGCTCCGGTTTCTTCCGCAGAACGCAAATCGGGTTCCGATACCATTTCTACGAGTGGTGTTCCGGCGCGGTTGTAATCGAGCATTGTTTCGGTATGGCTGCCGTCGTGCACCGATTTCCCTGCGTCTTCTTCCAAGTGGATATGGTGGAAACGAATGGTTTTCTCAATGAATTTACCGTCGTGCTTGAAGGAAATATTGACGCCGCCCTGGTCGCAGATCGGTTTTTTGTCCTGCGAAATCTGGTAACCCTTCGGAAGATCGGGGTAAAAGTAATTTTTGCGGTCGAAAATCGTCCTTTTGCTGATCGAACATCCGCAGGCAATACCGAGGCGGATGGCGTATTCAACGGCTTTTTTATTGACTTTGGGCAAAGTTCCCGGCAAAGCGATCGTCAGCGGACCGATATTGGTGTTGGGTTCTGTGCCGAAAATGTTGAAATCTCGGGTAAACAGCTTGGATTCCGTCAGAAGCTGGCAATGTACTTCGAGGCCGATTACGGTTTCATAAGTGGCCAAAAGTTCATCGGTAACGTCAGCGGGGTGAATTGCGGTTTGACTCATATTATATTACTAATGCTTTCGCAAAGATACAAATACGGGCCGTCCATAGCATGAACGACCCGTATTTTATGGAATATAGCAGGTATTGCCGGTGATCAGAGCGAGTTGATCCAGTTGGCGATAACGACGATGTCAGCTTTTGGAACGTGAGCCAGAGGCGCCATCGGAGGATAGCCAGGCCAGTGCTCAGGTTTTGGATTGTGAACCAGTTCTACGATCTGGTCGGGCGTATATTTTTTCTTCGCTACTTCCGAATAAGCAGGACCGATCACCTTGTCGTAAGCCTGGTGGCAAGCGAAGCAGGCATGTTTGTTCAACAATGCGGAAACATCGGCAGGAACTGGTTTACGTTTTGGGGCCGCTGCGGGTGCATCGGCTGCGGGAGCGGCTTTGGCGGTGGTATCACCGGGCGCTGCTGGCGTTGCCGCGGGTGCTGCCGCTTTTTCGGCTGCTGCCGCCGTTGCTTGTTCAGCTGCTGCTTTTCTATCGCTTTGAAGCTTCACCAGGGCTGATTCCTCCCGCGCTTTGCTTCCTGAGCCGTACCATTGATCATATTTGTCACGGTCTTCTTTGGAAGAACAACCGATGAAGAAAGAGACTGCCAGGGCCATCACGGCCAAAGAAGCGCTTTTTTTGAGTGTCATTGTGTTAATTTTTAAGAATTTTCGCCAGATTAAGGTTGCGATACCAAATCAACCACGAAGAAAGCAAGTTTGCGTTAGATTTCCGTCATGCACAGGGCAGAAATTCGGACGATTCGTTCAAACTCCCGATTCTATCCTATTGTCCGACAATCGCTTATCCGGGAACAGCATTTATTAAAATCAGGAAAATTTCTTGTTTATTTGTCTGGAACTGTTGCGAGTAAAGTAAAATGTCTTTACTTTTGCACTCCTATTTGTAAAACGATGTAAAGCAATGGCTAAGAAAGGCAATAGAGTACAGGTCATATTGGAATGCACAGAACAAAAAGAAAGCGGTGTTCCAGGCATGTCACGTTACGTGACCACAAAAAATCGGAAAAATACGCCAGGCCGTATGGAATTGAAGAAATTCAACTCTTTCCTGAGACGTTATACACTCCACAAAGAAATTAAGTAAGTTCGTTTTGTTACCCGTTAACTGTCACGTGAAGCTGAACAATAACTGGGTAAGCGCGGAACAGTTAATCATTAACAATATAACTTCTAACTGATATACAGACATGGCAAAGAAAGTAGTTGCTACCCTGAAAAAAGAAGGCGGTAAAGCATTTGCGAAAGTGATCAAAGCCGTAAAATCTCCTAAAACAGGAGCTTATACCTTCAAAGAAGAAATCGTTCCCCTGGACGGTGTACAGGGTGCATTGAAAAACTAAGGTTATCCTAAGTTTTGATATTGAGTTATTAAAAAGTCCCTGTCCGGGACTTTTTTGTTTTATTTTTGAGCCATAAATGTATCATTACTATGGGTTTATTTGGCTTTTTTTCAAAGGAGAAAAAAGAAACATTAGATAAGGGCCTCGAGAAAACCAAGGATAGCTTCTTTGGCAAACTCTCGCGCGCCATCGTGGGTAAGACCACCATCGATGAGGACGTTCTGGATGAACTGGAAGATATATTGGTGAGCTCGGATGTGGGCGTGGAAACGACCGTAAAGATCATCAAGCGCATCGAAGAACGTGTAGCCAGAGATAAATATGCATCTACCGCCGAGCTCGACGGCATTTTGCGGGAGGAAATAGCTGCATTGCTCACGGAGAATAAATCGGTGGATATCCAGGACAGCTTCGAAACCGAGCATTTGCCGAAGCCGTATGTGATTATGGTTGTAGGGGTAAATGGGGTAGGTAAAACGACGACGATCGGTAAGCTGGCGCACCAGTTCCACCAACGTGGACACAAAGTGGTACTCGGCGCGGCGGATACCTTTCGCGCGGCGGCCGTAGATCAACTGAAACTCTGGGGCCAGCGGGTGAATGTGCCGGTAATAGACCATGGGATGAACACTGATCCATCGGCCGTAGCTTTCGATGCATTGAAAAAGGGCACTGAGACCGGCGCGGATGTGATCATCATCGACACCGCCGGCCGTTTACACACGAAAGTCAATCTGATGAACGAGCTTTCGAAGATCAAAAGGGTCATGCAAAAGATCATCCCCGACTCTCCGCATGAAGTTTTGCTCGTTCTCGACGGCAGTACCGGCCAGAATGCCGTGATCCAGGCGCGCGAGTTTACCAAAGTGACCGATATAACAGCATTAGCCATTACCAAACTTGACGGAACCGCGAAAGGCGGCGTTGTAATCGGTATTTCGGACGAATTCAAAATCCCGGTGAAATACATCGGCGTAGGCGAGAAAATGGACGATCTGCAGGTCTTCGACCGTGCAGAGTTCGTGGATTCGCTATTCAAGAAAATTGGATAATAGCCACTGGTCGGATATTGTAACCGTTCGGGCTGTTATTGTTTCAGCAATATTTAAAAGAGGTATCTTAGGGCAGGTTGTTCTCAGGTACCTCTTTTCTATGGAAACACTGATCATCTTTTTAGGCGTATTTGTGCCGGTTGGCTGGGGCATCTGGCGGCTGGTGCGGCACACAAGAGACACGCGTGGGTCATTCAGGAGTATTTCAAGAAAATCCCGACCGAATTTAAGCGTAAGCGATTTCCTTTTATTCCATAGTGCTTCCTGTCTGATTTTTTCCGAACTTTGCACCCCATTTGGCCGTTCATTATCAGTCACTTTGATGTGAACGCCGCTCCAAACATTTAAAGCCGATAGCTGACAGCCGATAGCCGACAGCTCATTACAATGAAAACCAAAGGAATAGTCAAGAATAAAGTCAATATCGTGACGCTGGGTTGCTCCAAAAACCTCGTGGACTCGGAAGTGCTGTACACGCAGCTCAAAGGAAACGGGTTCGCAGTGGACCACGAATCTAAAAAGGATGATTCGCAGATTGTTGTGATCAATACCTGCGGGTTTATCGACAATGCGAAGGAGGAATCTATCAACACGATTTTGCGCTACGCCGATGCCAAAGCAGCCGGAATGGTGGATAAGGTTTATGTTACAGGTTGCTTGTCGCATCGGTACAAGGACGAGCTTTCGGTTGAAATACCCACAGTGGATGCCTGGTTCGGGACCAACGAGTTGCCGCGGCTACTCAAAACGTTGAAAGCCGATTACAAACATGAACTCGTAGGCGAGCGCCTGCTCACGACGCCAGCGCATTATGCGTACTTGAAAATCGCCGAGGGCTGCGACCGCCCGTGCTCGTTTTGCGCGATCCCGCTCATGCGCGGAGGACACGTTTCACGGTCGATCGAGGACCTGGTAAAAGAAGCCAAATCGCTGGCGAAACGTGGTACCAAGGAGCTGATCCTCATTGCCCAGGACCTGACTTACTATGGCCTGGATATTTACAAAAAAAGAAACCTTTCCGACCTGCTCCGTAACCTTTCGGATGTGGAAGGCATTGACTGGATCCGTTTGCAATATGCTTATCCGGCAGGCTTCCCGATGGACGTGCTCGATGTGATGAACGAGCGCAGCAATATCGCCAGATATCTCGATATGCCGCTGCAATCGGGCTCAACGGAAATGTTGAAACTGATGCGTCGCGGCATTACCCGTGAGAAAACCGAAGCGCTCATCCATGCTATCCGCGACAAAGTGCCTGATATCGCATTGCGCACAACGCTGATCGTCGGTCATCCCGGCGAAACAGAAGCGCTTTTCGATGAAACTTACGAGTTTGTTGAAAAAATGCGTTTCGATCGCCTGGGTGCATTCCAATACTCGCATGAGGATAATACACATTCATTCACAATGCCGGACGATATCGACCCGGAAGTGAAGCAGGAGCGTGCCGACGCGATCATGGAATTGCAGCAGGGTATTTCGGCGGAGCTTAACCAGGAGAAAATCGGCAAAACTTTCAAAGTGCTCTTCGACCGTAAGGAAGGCGGCTATTTCATTGGCCGTACCGAGTACGATTCACCCGAGGTCGACAATGAGGTACTCGTTCCGGCAAGCCAGTATGTGCGGTTGGGCGACTATGCGCAGGTGAAAGTAACTTCGGCCGAGGAATTTGACCTCTATGGTGAGGTGATTTCCTGATCCTATTTCCGGCAAATGCCGTCTTTACCTAAATTTGCCGATCATTTGAAAAAGAACAACTCTTAAAAAAGCATGTTACAACGTATTCAAACTATCTTCCTGGCAATGGTCGTCATTGGAATGGGTATTTTTCTCGCATTCCCGATCTGGTCGAAAGTAGCGTTAGCGGGAGGACAAAGTGCCGAACTGACGGCCCTGAAACTGCATCATCAGATCAACGAAGTGCAGTCCAATGTTCAGCCGGTATATTATCTCGTTGCGCTGGCAATCCTGGTGGCGGGTATAGGTGCCTATTCGATCCTGCAATTCAAAAACCGCGTGCTTCAATCGGCACTTTGTGCGGTTAATTCGATATTGCTAACGGTGCTCATGGGGCTCGTTATCTATTTTACTTTCTACAAAACTGCCAAGTTGTTCGATCCGGAACTGCCAGGCAAATACGATATCGGCTTCTACGGGCTGGTAGGCGCAATGCTCGCCAATGTTTTTGCCAACCGCTTCATCCGCAAAGACGAGCGCGCAGTGCAGCAATCGAAACGCTTCAGATAGTATAGTATGTCACGCCGAGCGGAGTCGAAGCGCGGTAACAGTACCGCGCTTCGACTCCGCTCGGCGTGACAACTGGGTTATACCAACCCCTCTCTCAGCAAATCGTGCAAATGCACAAAGCCCAGCGCCTTACCCTCTTCGACCACCACCACTTGGGTAATGCTTTTAGACTGCATTACTTCCAGTGCGTTCACCGCATATTCATCAGGAGAAACCGTAATCGGTGATTTTGTCATGATATCGCTGGCATGGAGATCCAGCAAGCCGGCTGCGCCATAAGTTTTTAGCATTCTGCGAAGATCGCCGTCGGTGATGATACCAGCCATATCGCCGTTTTCCGCGACGACTGCCGTTGCACCCAGCCGTTTCGAGGTCATTTCGAGAATCACCTCCTGCAATGTGGCCTGCTCGGTCACAGTTGGTAATGCATTATGCGGGTAAATGTCGCAGACTTTAAGGTAAAGCCGCTTGCCGAGCGAGCCGCCGGGGTGGTACCGCGCGAAATCGTCGTGTGTAAAGCCGCGTGCTTCGAGCAGGCATATCGCGAGCGCATCGCCCAGGGCCATTGTCACCGAAGTGCTGGTTGTGGGTGCGAGGTTGAGGGGGTCCGCTTCCGCCGGAGCGTATGCATGAAGCGTAAGAATGCAGTTTTTGGCCAGGTAAGAGTCCTTGTTGCTTACCATCGCGATCATTTGCACACCGGTCCGTTTTAACAGGGGTACAAGCACTTTGATCTCGGGCGTATCGCCGCTTTTGGAGATGACGATCACCACGTCGTTGTCCTGAATCATACCCAGATCGCCGTGGATTGCGTCGGCCGCGTGCATAAATAATGCCGGCGTTCCGGTGGAGTTCAGCGTCGCTACAATCTTCTGTCCTACAATGGCGCTTTTACCCACACCAGAGACAACAACGCGTCCTCCGGAATGTAAAATGGCATATACGCATTTTTCAAATTCATCATCGATCAATTCAATCAGATTACGCAGCGCTTCTGCCTCCTGACGTAATACTTCTTTTGCGGTTGACTGAATATTTTTTATTAATTTCAAATCTGAAAGACAGTTTAAAGAGACAAAAAGTCATTATTTATTTCAAAGCGCAAAGATAGGGAAGTTTGGAATAACCATTTTGTGAACAGAGTATGGTACAGCAGGTTGATAAAGTCGTAACAGACACGTTAAAAGGGAAGCTTAAAGAAATATTTGGATACAGTCAGTTCCGCGGAGATCAGGAAGTTATCATACAAAATATCCTTTTAGGTAAAAATACATTTGTGATCATGCCCACGGGCGCAGGCAAGTCACTCTGCTACCAGCTTCCTGCCCTCGTCAGCGACGGACTGACGATCGTGATCTCGCCACTGATCGCCCTGATGAAAAACCAGGTCGACCAGCTTACTGCGTTCGGTATCAACGCTCAATTCCTGAATTCCACGCTTACCAAAGCTGAAATGACACGCGTCAAGACCGATGCGCTCGACGGAAGTCTCAAACTGCTTTACATTGCCCCTGAATCGCTTACGAAAGAAGATAATCTCGATTTTCTCAAAAGAGTACAAATCTCGTTCGTGGCTATCGACGAAGCCCACTGTATTTCGGAATGGGGCCACGATTTTCGTCCTGAATATCGCCGGATTTACGGAATTATAGAGAATATCGGCAAGCTACCGATTATTGCGCTCACGGCCACCGCTACGCCGAAAGTGCAGCAGGATATTCGTAAAAACCTGCAAATGGAAGAGGCTGAGACGTTTAAATCTTCTTTTAATCGGAAAAACCTCTACTACGAAATTCGTCCGAAAAAGGATGTCAAAAAGCAGCTGATCCGCTATATCCGTAACAACAAAGGGAAGTCGGGCATCGTGTATTGCCTGAGCCGGAAGACAGTAGAGGAAGTAGCGGAGCTTTTGAATGTCAACGACGTACGTGCATTACCGTATCATGCGGGCCTCGATGCCAATACACGGATGAGCAACCAGGACGCGTTCTTGAACGAGGAGTGCGACGTGATCGTGGCTACAATTGCATTCGGAATGGGGATCGACAAGCCTGACGTGCGTTTTGTGATCCATTATGATGTACCCAAGTCGCTGGAAGGCTATTATCAGGAAACAGGGCGTGCGGGCCGTGATGGGCTGGAAGGGAATTGTCTGATGTTTTACAGCTACGACGATATCCAGAAGCTCGAAAAATTCAATAAGGATAAAACCGTTACCGAACGCGACAATGCGCGCCATTTGCTGAATGAAATGGTAGCCTATTCGACCCTGGGCATTTGCCGTCGCCGGCAGCTATTGAGCTATTTCGGGGAATACCTCGAAAAAGATTGCGGCTTCTGCGACAATTGTAACAAGCCGACCGAGAAGCTGAAAGTGCAGGACGATGTGATCCTGATCCTTAAAGCGGTATCGCTGACAGAACAGCGCTTCGACGCCGACCATATTGCCGATCTGCTGACCGCCACCGACAATCAGTATGTGAAAAGCTACGAACACGATCAGCTGGAAGTTTCTGGTAAAGGTTTGGAACTGAATGAATCGCGTGATTACTGGGTGTCCGCGATACGCCAGCTGGTGATCCTGAATTACCTCGAAAAGGACATCGAGAATTACGGAGTGATCAGACTGGGTGAAAAAGGGGCCAAATACCTGAACGATCCTTACCCGGTTACGTTGCAAAAAGATCACAACTTCGACGAGGAGGAAGTGAAGCCGGAGGACGACGATAAGGAATCCGTGAATGGAAGCGGCAGTGCGCATGCTTACGACGAGGCGTTGCTCGGAATGCTGAAAGCGTTGCGTAAAAAGGTAGCGAAGGAGAAAAACCTGCCCCCATACGTAATCTTCCAGGACCCTTCGATGGAAGAAATGGCCACAACCTACCCTACCACCCAGCAGGAAATGGCGCAGATCAACGGCGTGGGAATGGGGAAGGTGCAGAAGTTCGGCCGGCCGTTTATCGAGCTCATTTCGCGTTATGTGGAGGAGAACGAGATTGAAACGGCGAAGGACGTGGTGATCAAATCCACGGTTAACAAATCTAAAATCAAGATTTTTATCATCCAGCAGGTCGACAGGAAGGTAAGTCTCGACGAGATTGCCGAAGTGAAGGACCTTGCCCTGGCTGACGTGATCGAAGAAGTGGAACACATTTGCTACTCCGGTACGAAGCTCAATCTGGATTATTATATCAACCAGGTGATCGACCGCGAGCGCCAGCAGGATATTTACGATTATTTTATGACCGCCGAGACCGACAACATCGGCACTGCGCTGAATGAATTTGAAGGCGAGGAAGTCAGTGAAGAAGAATTGCGGCTGATGCGGATCAAGTTTTTGTCGGAACTAGCCAACTAGCACCCCCGGAATACTTGCCGGACAATCAGTATTTTTGAATTTTTAAAACCTGTTATGAACATACTCATCTTGGGCTCGGGCGGAAGAGAACACGCTTTTGCCTGGAAAATAGCCCAAAGCCCTCTTTGCGACACCTTGTTTATGGCTCCCGGAAACGCCGGGACAGCGGGCGTGGCAACGAACCTATCCATTTCTTACAACGATTTTGACTCGATTGCCAACGCGGTAATTGAAAATAATGTCGAACTTGTGATCGTAGGCCCCGAAGAACCGCTGGTGAACGGAGTAGTCGATTATTTTAATGCCCGGGAAGATTTATCCAAAGTACGCATCATCGGCCCCGACAAGGCAGGTGCACAGCTGGAAGGCAGCAAAGACTTCTCCAAGCAATTCATGCAGAAATACGGCATTCCAACCGCTGCATCTCGTACATTCACGGCCGAAGAGCTGGAAGTAGGTTTGGAATACCTGGAAAACCAGTCGCTGCCGATCGTATTGAAAGCCGATGGCCTGGCCGCCGGCAAAGGGGTGATCATCGCCGAGAAGCATTCGGACGCCACGGAAGCGCTTCGCGAAATGCTGCTGGACGGCAAATTTGGCAAGGCGGGTAACAAAGTTGTCGTTGAACAATTCCTTAAAGGGATAGAATTGTCGGTATTCGTGCTTACTGATGGAGAGCACTACAAAATCCTGCCCGAAGCGAAGGATTACAAGCGTATCGGAGAGAACGATACAGGCCTCAACACGGGTGGAATGGGCGCCGTTTCGCCAGTGGTGTTCGCGGATACGAATTTTATCCGGAAAGTGGAAGAAAAGGTCGTTAAACCAACACTATACGGCCTTCAAACCGAGGGTATCAAATACGTGGGCTTTATTTTCATCGGTTTGATGAACATTAAAGGCGAGCCTTATGTGATTGAATACAACGTCCGGATGGGCGATCCCGAAACCGAAGTAGTAATCCCGCGTATCCAGTCGGATTTTGCAATGCTGATGGCATCGACTGCCAAAGGTACCCTGCAAGATTTCGATTTGCAGATCTCACCGCAAGTGGCCGTGACCACCGTAGTAGTGTCGGGCGGTTATCCTGAGGATTATGAAAAAGGAAAAGTGATTTCGGGAACAGAAAAAGTGGATGATGTGCATGTATTCCATGCGGGTACCACTTTTAATGCAAACGCCGAAGTCGTGACAAACGGAGGACGGGTTATGGCATTGACCGGCCTGGCCAATTCCCTCGAAAACGCGGTGCATAAATCACAGCGGGCTGCGCAGGCAGTGCAATATGAAGGGAAATATTTCCGGCACGATATTGGCGTGGATTTAATTCGTTATAACGATTGATGAAGCGGAGAAATTATGGGATGTGGATCATGTTCATCCGGGGGAGGCTGCGGTACTAATGGTACGGCCGTCGCCGGATGTGGAAGTAGTGGAAGCTGCGGAACAGGCGGATGCAATAAAATGAATGTTTTCGATTGGCTCAGTCATATGGACGTGCCGTCGGGACAGCGTTTTGATGTAGTCGAAGTCAAGTTCAAAGGAGGCAGAAAGGAATATTTCCGGAATATAAATCAGCTGGAATTCGTCACAGGCGACTATGTGGTTTGTGAAATGGCTTCCGGCCAGCATATTGGAACGGTATCGTTGCAGGGAGAACTCGTGCGTTTGCAAATGAAGCGCAAGGCTGTCCAGATGAACGACGACCTGCATGTGATCTATCGTATCGCGACGGAGAAGGATCTCGACAAGTCCACACAGGCGATGGCGCGTGAAATGCCTACGCTCTACCGCACGCGTGAGATTATCCGGGATATGAAGCTCAACATGAAGCTTTCGGATGTGGAATACCAGTCGGACAATACCAAAACGACATTCTACTATTCTTCCGAAGAGCGTGTGGACTTCCGGGAACTCATCAAAATGCTCGCTTCGGAGTTCAAAGTGCGTATCGAAATGCGGCAGATCAGTCTGCGGCAGGAAGCGAGCCGTTTGGGTGGATTAGGCTCTTGCGGCCGCGAACTTTGCTGCTCGACCTGGCTCACCGATTTTAAGAATATTTCAACTGCTGCGGCGCGTTATCAGAACCTATCGCTAAACCCGGCGAAGCTTTCGGGGCAATGCGGGAGGCTGAAATGCTGCCTGAACTATGAGCTGGAAACGTACATCGACGCATTGCGGGATATCCCTGCGGTGGAGGCACCCCTGAAAACAAAAAAGGGCGTTGCTACATTGCAGAAGACGGATATTTTCAAGAAGATCATGTGGTTTGGGTTTGATAAGGATACGAACTGGTATCCTGTGCCCATCAACAAGGTCCTGGAAATTATTGAGTTGAATAAAAAGGATATTATCCCTGAATCACTCGAAATCCTGACGCCCGAGGCCGAAAAAGGTGCAGATAGAGTCCCCGGCAAACTGAACAGTGACCTGGAAAATCTGGACAAAAAGTACAGCGACGAGCAGAGGAAAAAGAAAAAGAAGAAGAGCCGTTCAGGTAAAAACCGTGGAAACGGCGGGCCTGAGAACAGCGTTGCTGAGAACCCGGGGAATGAGCCGGGAAATGGTAATCCCGGAAATAATGCCGGTAATGCGCCTTCAAACAAAGGTAACAACCAAAATCAGGGGCAACGGAACCGGGGCAATAACTCCGGAGAAGAGCCCAGAAGCAAAGGCAATAACGGCGGAGAGGAACCTCGCAATAAAGGCAATAATTCGGGAGAAGAACCGCGTAACAAAGGCAATAACCCCAACGAAGGCCAGCGGAATAAGGGGAATCAGGGCGGCGAGCCGAGAAATAAAGGGAACAACAACCCAAGTGGAGAGCCCCGGAATAAGGGCAACAACAACGAGGGAAACAGGAATAGTAACGAAGGAAACAGGAATAATAGGAACAACCGGAACAGGGGGCAACAGAAACCTTCCGGCGCTCCGTCGGGAGCCGGACCAAAACCTGGTGGAGCGCCTCCCGGAGGCGAAAACAACGGGTAATACTGTTTCCCAGAAATCCAATCGGGCCAGCTCATTCAAAGGCTGGCCCGTTTTTTAGCAATACCGCTTGTGAAAGAACACGTTGAAAAGCTGTACGCGCTGAGCCGCAAGCCCTCGCGCAGGATCATCGGGCTCATGTCCGGCACCTCGCTCGACGGGCTGGATGTGGCGCTTTGCCACGTCGTGGGGAGCGGCCCGGAAACGCGGCTGAAGGTGGAACACTTCAAGACTGTTCCTTATGAGGATGGTTTCAGGAACGCCGTGCGCGAGATTTTTGCTAAAAGGCAGATCGATTTTCAACAGCTTTGCTTGCTGAACCCCTTCATTGGTTTGCAACACGCACAAATGATCCTCGAATGCCTCTCAGAATGGGGGATTCCTACTTCGGAAGTCGATTTAATCGCGAGTCACGGGCAAACCGTTTTCCACGCCCCGCAAAAGCAGCACGGAATTGCAGGCTTTCCCAATGCAACATTACAAATCGGAGACGGTGACCATATTGCCGTCAAAACCGGTATCATTACCCTTAGCGATTTCAGGCAAAAACACATCGCAGCAGGCGGGGAAGGAGCACCGCTGGCCGTGTATGGCGATTATTTTCTGTTTTCTCAAAAGGGGGAGAGCAGGATATTGCTGAACATGGGCGGTATTGCCAACTTTACTTTCCTGCCCGGTAACCTCGACACCTCGGCCGTTTTTACCACCGACACCGGCCCCGGAAATACATTGATCGACGCATTTATACGCCTGCATTTCGGGAAGCCTTATGATGAAAATGGCAGCATTGCATCCAGCGGTGCCATCGATGAAGCGTTGCTGAAAGCACTTAAAGATTCACCGTTTTTCGAACAGCCCTTTCCGAAAACCACCGGTCCGGAGGTGTTCAGCGTGGATTACGTGAAAAATGCAATGCAGGTCTCGGGTCGTGGTGGGATTGCTCCCAACCACCTAATTGCTACTTTGACGCAATTCAGTGCGGAAGCGATCTCGGAAGCAATACGCGACGCGATGCCCGCAGGCGAAGCATTTGAAATGTACGCCAGCGGCGGCGGCGCGCATAACCCGGTGCTGATGAGCGCGATTGGTGAGTTACTTGGCCGCCATATTCGCCTGATCGATGAGCTGGGGGTGTCAGGTGACGCAAAGGAAGCGGTGTTGTTTGCGGTCCTGGCGAATGAGGCAGTTGCAGGGGAGGCCTTGTATTTCGGCGAAAAGAAAGGTGTCCCGGGCGTTTCAATGGGGAAAATATCCTTCCCCGGTTAAGTGAGAAAAAAGTATTTGAATATATGTACGACATTACCATTATAGGCGGCGGGATCGTAGGCCTTGCAACAGCGCTGAGGATCAAAGAGCAGAAACCTGCATTGAAGGTGCTTCTGCTCGAAAAGGAAAATGAGGTAGCCAAACACCAGACCGGCCATAACAGTGGTGTGATCCACTCAGGGCTTTATTATAAACCCGGCAGCCTGAAAGCGACCAATTGCATCCGCGGCTACCAGATGCTCATCGATTTCTGCGAGAAGGAAGGTGTCGCATATGATTTGTGTGGAAAAATAGTGGTAGCGACCACCGAAGCGCAGCGCCCGTTGCTGCGAAACCTGTTTGAGCGCGGAAATCAGAATGGATTGGTAAACAACCGTATGATCTCCGAAGGGGAAATGAAAGAAATCGAGCCGCATGTGAAAGGGCTTGAAGGCATTTGGGTGCCTTATACCGGCATAATCGATTACAAAACGGTGTGCGAAAAGTATGCGGAAAAATTTCGGCTACTCGATGGCGAAGTCGTTTTTGGCGAGAAGGTAACCAACGTAAAAAACCGCAATTCACATTCGGAAGTGGTTACGGCTAGCGGTAAGATCTTTGAAACAAAACTCGTCGTGAACTGCGCGGGTTTGTATTCCGACAAAGTGGCCCAGCTTACGCAGCCGGAGAATATCAACGTCCGCATTATCCCTTTCCGAGGGGAGTATTACAAGATCCGTCCAGAGAAGCATTACCTGGTCAAAAATCTCATTTACCCGGTTCCTGATCCCAACTTTCCATTCCTGGGCGTGCATTTTACGCGAATGATCGAGGGCGGGATTGAAGCGGGGCCGAATGCGGTTTTCGCGTTCAAAAGAGAGGGTTATGGCAAGCTGGACATTGATGTAACGGAGATGCTGGAATCGCTTTCGTGGCCGGGCTTCCAGAAGGTGGCGATGAAATACTGGCGTACCGGGTTAGGCGAATATTACCGCTCGTTTTCAAAAGCGGCATTCACCAAAGCCTTACAAGGCCTGATCCCCGAGATCCAGAGCGAAGACCTCATTCCCGGCGGCTCGGGCGTACGCGCCCAAGCATGCGACTACGACGGTGGTTTGCTGGATGATTTTTCCATTATCGAAAATAAAACGGCTATCAACGTGTGCAATGCACCATCCCCCGCGGCAACATCGTCGCTCTCCATCGGGCAGACGGTCTCTGAGAAAGTGTTGTCCAGATTTTAGGATTGATTTGCCCATAAAAGAAAAGAGGCCATTCCAATGCGGAATGGCCTCTTTTCTTTTATGTTTTAAGGATTACGCTGCTTTCTTCGTTTGCGCCACACCGAACATCACAAGGTGAATCAGGGCGAAAACCATGGAGAAGTAGTAAATACCCGTATCAGCACCTTCGGTTTGCAGGTGGTGGAAATAGGCGATAACGGCCAGCATAACAGCCAGTACGATACCCACCAGCGCCACCGTTTTGCTACCCGCTGCAATAGAGGCTGGTAACCTGTTCGACAGGAAGCTGTTTTTGATTCCATAATACAAATACACATCGAAACCGATGATCATCCACACGAACAGACGGATCCAGGTATCGAGCGGCAGGAACGCCATCATAAAGAAACAGGTGGCAACACCGAGTATCGGAACCAATGGCACGAGCGGTGTTTTGAATGCACGCGGCGCGTCCGGCATTTGCTTACGCATCACGATGATGCCGATACAAACAAGGATAAATGCGAACAATGTGCCGATACTGGTCATTTCTCCTACTACCCGCGCAGGTACGAATGCCGCGAAAAGGCTTACGAATACCAGGAACATGGTATTGTTTTTGACGGGTGTCTGGAATTTAGGGTGTACCGCCGAGAATACGCGTGGCAGCAAACCGTCTTTGCTCATGCTGAAAAACACGCGGCTCTGTCCCAAAAGCATTACCAGGATCACAGATGCGTAACCTGCAAGGATCGCCACGATAATCGCGCGGTTCAGCCAGGGGTAATCCGGGTGAATGGCGCCGCTGGCGTCAGGCGTGCCCATGGATTCGATCGCCACCGCAACCGGTGCGATACCGTCCTGGCCTTTGAATGAGGTGTATGGGGTTACACCGGTCATCACATGCGCAAAAAGAATATAAAGAACAGTACAGATTACTAGCGATCCTAGGATACCGATCGGCATGTCTTTTCTTGGATTTTTGGCCTCCTGCGCCGCGGTACTTACGGCGTCGAAACCAATGTAGGCGAAAAACACGATCGCGGCGGCTCGTATGATCCCGCTGAAACCATATTCACCAAATTTGCCCGTATTGTCGGGGATATAAGGTACGTAGTTCGACTCGTTGATGTATTTCCAGCCCAGGATGATGAAGATGATCACGACGGCTACTTTCAGACCTACGATGACACCATTCACGGTTGCACTTTCCTGCGTTCCTTTCATCAGCAGCAAGCTCATCAGGATGACGATGAAGATAGCAGGCAGGTTGATGATCCCACCATCCCACGGACCCACGGTGAGTGCCGTGGGTAAATGCACATCGAAACCCTCGCAAAACTTGACTAAATACCGGCTCCAGCTGATACTGACCGTGGCCGCACCCACCGCATATTCCAATACAAGGTCCCAGCCGATGATCCACGCGATAAACTCGCCCATGGTGGCGTAGGAGTAGGTGTAGGCGCTACCCGCAACCGGGATCATGGATGCGAATTCGGCATAGCACAGACCGGCGAATGCGCAGCCCAGTGCCGCTACGATAAAGGAGATGGTGATGGCAGGGCCAGCCTGGTTCGCGGCTGCTCCCCCCGTGATGGAAAATAGACCTGCGCCGATGATAGCACCAATCCCGAGCGCAACCAGGCTTCCGGGCCCTAGCGTGCGTTTGAGCTGGTTCCCCTCACCGGAGGACTCCTGCATTAGTTTTTCAAGTGGTTTCTTAATCCAGAGTTGACTTGCCATATATTAAGTTCGTTGTTGTAGAAATGATGGTCTGATAAAGCTAAAAGAAAATTTGCTAACTACGTATAGACACCAAAGAAAAAGAGGGTAAGTGCAAAACTTACCCTCTTTTATTCTTTTATATTAAGCCTTAACTTTTTTCGTTGCCGCCGCCGCAGCGTCAGTCGCTACCGCCGGTGCCGGCTCATTCTTCTGTGAACGTTGCAGCAAGTCAACCACGATCGGTGCTGCTACGAAGAGTGAAGAGTAAGTACCCACGATTACCCCAAGCAGCATACAGAAGGTAAAACCACGGATCACGGCTCCACCAAAGATCATCAGAACGATCAATACGAGGATTACCGAGATACCGGTTACAGCCGTACGGCTCAAAGTACTGTTCAACGCGTTGTTGATAACGGTCGACAGGTTTTGCCCGCGCGACTTTTCGTCGGCCAGGTAATCACGGATACGGTCGTAAATTACGACGGTATCGTTCATCGAATAACCGATCATAGTCAGGATCGCGCCAATGAATGCCTGGTCGATATCCAGTGACCATGGTAACCAGCCGTTGAACAACGAGAAGATCGCAAGGATGATCACCACGTCGTGCGCGAGGGACATTACCGCACCGTACGAGAATGCTACACGTTTGAAACGGATGAGGATGTACACGAAGTTGGCTGCCAATGCAAGCAATACCGCGTAAACTGCGCTCCACAATGTGTCTTTCGCCATGGTAGGACCTACTTTGTTCGAGCTAACGATCTTGGCAGGGTTGTTGGCGATTTTCTTGGTTGCTTCAATGATTTTCGTTTCCGCTTTCTGGTCAGCTTCCGGGGTCGTATCCTCGATAAGGTAAGGTGTAGTGATTTTCACCTGATCCTGTCCTCCGAAAGTTTTTACTTCCGTAGTCGAGCCAAGTACCTCATCCATGTTGGCACGGAGTGCATCCGCATCCACATTGTTTTCAAAACGCACCACATAAGAACGGCCACCTTTGAAGTCGATACCCAAACCGAAACCTTTGAATATAAATGAACCTACACCGATTGCGATGATGATCGCGGAAATGATGTAGAAACGGCGGCGTTGCGAAACGAAGTCGAAATGATTGTCCTGAAACCAGCCTTTAGTCAGTGTATTCGTGAATGCGAAAGTTTTGCCGTTTTTAAGCTTTTGTTCGAGCAGCAGTCGCGTAATGAAGATCGCGCTGAACAAAGATGTCAAAAGACCCAATACCAGGGTTGTTGCAAAACCCAATACCAGACCGGTACCGAATGTGTAAAGGATGATACCTGTTAAAAGCGTGGTAACGTTGGAGTCGATGATAGCAGTCAATGAATGCTTGAAGCCGTCACGGATCGATTGCGCAAATGGTTTTCCTTCCGCCAGTTCAGTCTTGATACTTTCGTAGATCAGTACGTTGGCATCCACCGCCATACCGATTGAAAGCACGATACCCGCGATACCCGAGAGCGTCAATACGGCTCCGAGAGAAGCCATTACGCCCAAAAGGAAGAACAAGTTGATCAAAAGGGCAATGTCGGCGATCCATCCGGCCTGGTTGTAATAGGCCACCATGAAGACGAGAACGATCAGAAGACCTACCGCAGAAGACCACAAACCGTCGTTAATCGCCTCGGCACCCAGTGAAGAACCTACAACGGCTTCTTCCACAATGTGCGTTGGAGCTGGCAGTTTACCGGCTTTCAACACGTTCGACATATCCTTGGTTTCTTCCACAGTGAAGCTACCGGTGATGGACGAGTTACCGTTAGGGATCTCTCCTTGTACGGTTGGAGCAGTGTAAACGAGGTTATCGATGATGATTGCTACCGGGCGGCCAACGCTGCGGGCAGTAAGTGAACGCCATTTGCGTGCACCTTCGCCGTTCATACGCATGGTTACTTCCGGACGGCCACGGTCGTCGTAGTCGTGCGTTGCATCCACGATCACGTCACCTTCCATGGCAGCTTCTCCATTGCTTTTCTTGATGAAATACAAAGGCAGGATCAACTGGTTGCCACCTGCTTCGGTGCCTTTGCGGTCCCACATGAATACAAGGTCCGCAGGGAAAAGCGAGCGTACTTCGGGGCGGCGTAGGATTTCGCTGGCGCGCGCGGTGTCTTTCAGGTAAACGCCAAGGCCCTGTGGCATCGGTACGAAAAGGCTCGTCAATGCAGCGCTTTGAGCGGCCAATGCAGCCGAATCGGTGGCAGTAGAATCCGCCTTCTTCTCCAACTGGGCAGCCAGGCCGCCGTCTGTTGGTTTTTTGGTTGTATCGGTAGAAACGGCAGCGGCAGGTGCGCTCGTTTTCTTAGCAGCTTTTTCGATTTCGGCTTGCTGTGTCAGATATCGGCCAAGGCCTTCGAGGCCGGCACCGAGTTCGTTGGTCAGGTATACTTCGGCAAATTCCAGTTTTGCAGCACCTGAAAGCAGGCGGCGAACACGCTCGGGGTTATCCACGCCCGGAAGCTCCACCAAAACGCGGTTCTGGCCGGGCAGACGCTGGATGTTCGGGTTCGTTACACCGAATTTGTCGATACGTGCCTGTGTGATCTGGAATGCGCGGTCAATAGAACCGTCGATCTCCGTTTTCAGCATTTTGATCACGTCCGAATCCGGCGAGTTGCTGTTGATCTTGCCGCGGTTGGCGCTGGTAGCGAATACCGAAGCGAGGCTGGTGTTTGGAGCAGCTTCTTTATAAGCGCTTACAAAACGGTTGATAAATGTGCTGTTGTTGGCGGATTTATCTTCCCCGGCTTTTTTCAACGCATTCTGGAAAGCTACGCTGCGTGCGTTACCGCCGGCCATTCCTTTCAGGATGTCCGCGGGTGCCACTTCCAATACCACGTGCATACCTCCCTGCAAATCGAGGCCGAGGTTCAGTTCGCGCTCCGTTACTTCTTGCAAAGTATGGCCGAGGTACACCTCTTCACGCCACAGGGAGTCGATATAATGCTGTTTTTTGGTCACATCTACCTCACCTTTCGCATCGGTTGCATAGGCCACCGCCTTGCTTTTGAAATTGCGCGACACAAAAGTGAAGGATAGATTATAGACGCTAATAAGGGCGATGACGATCGTCAACGCGATTATCCCGTTCTTGTTGGTCATTTTGAAATGAAAAATTTAATTGAAATGCTTGAATACAACTGGAAACCGCCCGGCCGGAATTGGTGAAATGGCACAGGCATGCGTACGTACGGGCCTGTTAGCCCGCGGTTACGCTACGGGGCGTTGGTGACGATAAATCTGCCGAAGACCCGCTCGAAACAGGAGACCAGGAACACCGGTTCGCTGAATGCGGTACGGACAACGAGTTGCTTGGCAACGAAATGCCAGACGGGTTGTGGTAAAAAATGCAGGTATTGATAAAAATCGAAAGAAATAGCGGGTGTTATGACCGCATTCAGACTGAGCGCACTCACCTCCGGCTGTTCCGACCGGTCCGATTGGGCATTGGCCTTTTTAGCAAGATCCTTGGTAATGGCCTCTGTTTTGGCACCGTGGCAGGCTCCCCGATCCGTGTGATCCGACCATGACCGCGCTCCCGCTACCGTCAGCAACATGACGGCTAGCATTAAGCTGATGGCCTGGTTAAACAATCGTACGGTCTTCACTTTCAGATTCGGGATTTCAATGAAACCGCAAATTTGATTCTAAAAAATTAGAATCGCAAGATAAATTTCCTGGTAGCCGATATTACTATTTTGTTAATAACTTGTGTTTTACTTGCCTTTTGGTTAAAAACGACCTTTTCGGTTACTATTCCGTAAGCGAATGAGAATCAATAAAATAAAAGCATCAGTAGGAATTCTGACGGGAATACTAGCCTGCTGCCAATGTGGCGTAGCCCAACGGAACTGAAAAGCCGTCGTCGGAAGCGAGGGCGAAAGCGGATACTCCGGCGGGCAATTTTAGTGAAACAGCGAAATCGTATTCCACCGGGATAAACCAGCCCAGCAGCCAGTTTACCAACATGTCGAAATTTTTGTTGTGCAGGTATTTGTCAAGATCGGCGGGACTCGGAATTTCTATCCCGACATTGATTTGTGGCAAATAGGTGTCCAGCTCGCCCCCGAGCGACGTATCAGCACCGAGCAAGGCATCGCCCATACTTGCGCTGGACTCAAAATAGTATTTTAAGCCGAAGATGGTCTGGAAATCAACGGGTAACCGCAATACAGCGGACATGACTTCCGTGGCTTTGTCGAGATTACCGCGATTCTGGGCAACGAGAGGAAGAAAGGGGAGCAATTGCACGAACACACTTTCGTCGAGCGATGCGGGTGCCTGCCAGAATGTTTTTAGTTCTTCGAGTAACCCCGAATCCGCGCCAAGCTCCCAGGCGCATTGTTCGAGGCGCGCAAGGCTCACCCGGTTGAGAAAAAACTCCTGTTCCAAAGGGAGGAAGAACAGCCGTGATTTCTGCTCCTTCTCGCGTTGCAGGCGTATTTCATCGACTTTCTTTTTGACCGTATTCAAACTGGGCGACGATGGCAAATGAAAGAGCTGCTCCGGTAAATGGTCGTAAATTCCGCTTCGGTTGGACTCTATTACCTGCCCTTTGAAGTTCCCCAGTTCGAGCTCGCGCGTGTTTTCGATGTCGTGGTGGCTGCGCCTTTTGAAATCGCCCAGCGGCCGGAAAAGGATTTGCCCGGGCGGAATGGCATTTTCGAGCCAGGCGCTTGCGATAAATTCGGCTTTCAGGTCGGGACGGAGTTCCATTTGGGGCTGGTTTGTAGTCGGAAGTTCTCGGTTATAGTCGGGTGTTGTTAGGTATTGCCGGGGATTGTGATGACCTGGATGGGATACATGCCGGTCGAGAGGCGGGTTACTTTAAGTTGCAGCACTTCGCATTCGCGGGCCCACTCATCGCTTGTGCGTGCATTTGAAGCTGGCGTGAGGCCGATCTGTAAACAACGTACAAAGCCCTGCCCGGGCATTTTGCCTGGCATGAAATGCGGCTTTACCTGCACCTTCCGCAGCCGATTGCCCAGCTCCGCGGCGCAGAACGCGCGTACATCTTCCAGCGTTACGAGCCGGTTGCGGGTGACGATGTTCTTCCTGAGCTGGTTCACATAATCCGTTTCGTCCGGCCTGGCTTTTCCATCCGACGACCGCGTGAGCATGACAATTTCCGCTCCGCTCACGCCCGAGGCGGCGTATGATTGCAGCCGGGTACCCGCAGGAATTCCGTTGGCCTGTTCGGCCAATGTACTCCAGTAGGAAATGAAAAGTACATCGGGGCTCTTATCGCCCCGGATCACCAAAAACGGCTGTGCTGTGGTTTCACTAGCTTTTTTGACACCTAGCTTCTGCTCGATCCGAGCCATATTCTGCGCAACTTCGCGGAGAATGGACGCGAGGAAGTCCTCGCCAATGGCATTGAAAGCGGTCACTTCGTCGCGCAAAAGTTCCAGGAGCTGGTACAGCACGGCACGTGCGTCACGTTTGTCAAACCGGCCGATGCCCTGCCTGCGGAGCGTGTAAATGCGGAGCTGGGCCTCTTCGTCGGTATAGAGGTTTTTTTCAGAGGCGGTATAGACCTGATTTTTCTGGTTAATAACATTTTGAATACCCATAAAGGCATCGCCGGTGGGTAGTGCGATGCCATTAAGGCCGGTTTGCAGGCGGTAGGTGATCTTGTTAAGTTGTTTGTTCTGAACCGGAAATGCGTTCAATGCAACATTCATTTGTTCAAATCCTGCCGTTGGAAATATGGCCGGCCAGGTTACCTGGATCCATACCAGAGGCTTTTTCAACATTTGCAATGTGCGTGTGTCGAACATTCCTTCAAATGCCTCGGGATAAGGTTCAGCGTTTGATTTCCCCTTTTCCCAGGAATCGTCGCTACTAATACGCATGAAACTATCATTATATATAAGGATAGCATCGTCAATCGCTCCGTCTTGCAAGCCATTCAGCATTGGTAGCTGCTTGCCATTTCCCGACCATCTTGTTGCTTTCAAAAACTCGCGGTACTGATATTCCGCCGGATCGCCGGCTGCCACATCACCCGCCCAATTGAAATAGAAGCGGAAACCTTCCCACGACGTAATACCGGGATCAATTTCCAGCCCAAGCCAGATGCTTTGCTCGCCTCCGGGTAGTGGCAACGTTTTGGAAACCAATGTTTTTGCCCCCTTTTCCAGAGAAAAAAGTCCTTGTGGCGCTGCATATTGTACAATGGTCGCATTCACCAGCGGGTAACGGCCGGCGGGTGCGAAATGCGCTTCGGCCGTTTCACCCTTCCGTACATTCACGCGCTTGCCCGTCAGCTGGTTTTCAGGTTCGATCCAGCCCGTGGGTTCCTGCGGGCGCGCCTGCACGATTGCCGTGGCGGGTTGCGGGCCGTTATGGGTTTCGGGGGAAAGGATTTCGGCGAGCCGTATCATCAGACGAAGCTCGGTCTGCTCGATTTCCTGTCCAACTTTTTCAAATTCCACCGAACATGCCTCCACCAGCAGTCTCACCAGCGGGTCGAAGTGATCGGCCTGGGCGTCGTCGATGCCCCAGAGCTCGGCACAGCGCTTAATCAGCCTGCGCGAGATGTTTTCCTTGGTATAGTTGCGTGTTTCAGGCATGTCATTCAAGGGATAGGGGAGATATGAAAATGCGTTCAAAGAATACGAATGGCTCGTTGGTCCGCCGGATCACCGCTTTGATCTCGATGCCTACCCGCTTGCGGACATAGTTGTTCGTTTTGGTCAATACCTCGAATTCCTCCATTTCAACCCTTATTTTTACATTTGTCAGTCGTAGTTCGTAGGCGCCCACCGCCTCTTCGAGCGATTCGCGGATAAGATCTTTCCATTTAATTTGAGATAAAACCGAAAAATCATGCTCCCAGAGCGCACAGCCGTAGCGGCTATCGAAACGGTTTTCGTCGAAATGGGTAACCATCAAAAGGTACAAATGCTGATGGATCGCCTCTCTGTCGGGGCATTTCGGATGCAGCAAGCCGCCCACGATGCGGTCGAGGGAGAGCGGCAGAGCATAGTTTTGATCTTCCATCAGGCGTTTAATAATTTGTGGTTGTATTAATGAAAGTCTGGCTTATTTTTGTCTGTTCACCAACTTCCGACCTCCCCGATGAACCTTCCGTTTGTTAAAACTGTCACGCAGCGTCTTCAACTATTGTATGCAGTCGTTCTGATAGCCGTGCTGACATTGGTAGGAGCCTTGGGTTTCTGGGTGATCGATTACCGGGATGCCTACCCGATGGCCATGGGCTGTTTCCTGGTATTCGGTATTCTGCATGTTTACCTGCTTTCGCAATGGTTTGACAGCCTTTTTGAGAACCGTTCCGCCAGGGCAATCGGTTTTACATTACTGATTACATTACTGACAGCGCTCCTGGTGATTTTTCTTTACCATAAACTAGTCCAGGAGCTTTCCAAGGGATTAGGGATGGCCACTGCGCTGGTCGGGTTTCTATTCCCGGTTTTCGTCGCGAGAGTTTATCAGAATTACCTTGAAATACCACTTAGGGACTACAAAAAGTGGTATTACCCCGTTGGTCAGCCGCTGCCGGATATGGACTTGCTCGATCTCTCCCGCGTGCTGGTGATCCAGTTCGAGTTTACCAAAAAGGCCGATGAACCCGCATTTACGAACTTCCGCGCCAAAGCACCCCATTCTA
This sequence comes from Dyadobacter sp. 22481, assembly GCF_052044875.1. NCBI lineage: Bacteria > Pseudomonadati > Bacteroidota > Cytophagia > Cytophagales > Spirosomataceae > Dyadobacter > Dyadobacter sp. 22481. The sequence continues at coordinate 295,192 of NZ_JBQENV010000004.1, read as the reverse complement.
TGCTTTTCGGTGAGCTGTTCTTTATCTTCCTGAACGACTACAACGACCGCAACCCCGCCAGCCAGGTCGAATACCTCGGACCCGACGGCACTTCTTACGGATGGCTGTTTTACAAAAAACAACCCTGGTACAAGCGCCGCGTTTACATGGATCCTGACCTTACGTTTCAGGCCAATCACATTGTTGATAACGAGACGATCGTGGCCATCAGAGGCTAGTCCGGGAAAGGATCAGAAATTATACAGCTCTTCCAATACGGTAAGGAAAGATTTTACTTCCCAGAAATAAATGATACGAGGTGCATTGTCGGTGTCGACATCCAACCAAAGGACGTTTTCGAGATAGAGCCCCGTACCGCCGGACTGAAAATTACGGCCGTTCCAAAGATCGATATGACGCCCTCCGAAAGCGATCACGCCTTTTCTTCCACCGATTTTCTGGGCAAGGTTCCGGGCACTTCCCATTCCCGAATAAATTTCAGGCGGGAAATAACTTCTGGTCAGATATAATCTCATATCGGGAACGCTAAGGAGATATTCCATCCCATGGTCGTCCGTCATGACGCGATTACCTGGCAAAATCCCCGCATTTTGTATCATGGGTCCGGTTTTATTAAATGCGTAACTCATTTGTACGCAGCAAGTTTCGTATTTATAATTCCCTTTTGCGTCCTTGGTTTCAAAAAATCGGCCCACCTCGCCGCTCAGTACTCCCTGGTTATGAATCTGTTTATTATTCAGATGGTTGCGCTCCAAAATTTCATATTCCGAACATATTACCATGACGTTAGAAATTTACGGTATAACTGGCACGAATCAATTTGGGCAAGAGGCCGTCGGCGGGGTATGCGATCACACACCGCCAACGGCATAGTTCTCGGCTTACCAGCGGTTGGTATGCGGAGTACCGAACAACTTCACTTCTCTGGCCGACAATGTCAGGCTGGTGGTCATCGGCATCGAACCTGTTTCGATGAAACTTTCGCTATACTGTACGCAGTAGACATCGGTAAGTTCCAGTTCTTTTTGAGTTTGCTCTTCGTCTACATTCTTGAATGTAATTTTCGCTGAGGATTTTTTGCCGTCCGGGTCTATCATCCATTCCCAAAGACCCTGACTGTCGGAAGCGCTGGATGAATCTACCTGAATGAACACCGTTCCTCCGTATACTTTGGAAGAAACACGGCCCTTATCGTCTATGGATTGTGACAAAGAATAGTTGCATGAGATCACTGCAATCCCGTCGCCCGACGGGCCGCCATCCCAGGTGAAATAGGCGTCAAAACTTGAAGCTGGCATAGTTGTAAGTGTTTAAAAGTGAATGGATTGATTATGGATATATTGACTTAATTAAGTGTAATGAGCGAACCCTGCACGACCGTGGTGCCACTGCTTTTCAGTTCGGCAAGTGCGTCACCTTCGAGGCTGAGTTGCGCCCCTTTCATTTTAGCACTGGCGGTACCTTCGGTGTCCAATTCGGTGCCCGCCTTGATTTTGGTGTCGGTGCCGCTTTCTATTTTGATACTCTGATCGGCCTTGATAGAGATTTCGCCGGCATGCAAATCAAATTTTCCGCCTGCACTGACCGTAATGTCCTCGGTCGCCTCGATGGTAATTTCTTTGGTTTTGACTTCCAGAAGCCCGTTTTCTACGTGCAAGCTGATTTTCCCGTCGTCTTTGAATGCGAATTCCAGGAATGTGTCCACCTTCTCGCGGTTACCGATCTGAATTTTGGCATCGCCATCCTCGTCGATGAAGATGACCATATTGCCCGAACGCGTCGCGATCACTTTAATGTCGTTGTTATCAGAGGTGTAGTTGATGTCCTCTTCCGGTTTTGGATAAAGACAGGTCATCACGAACGGATTTTCGGCCAGATTGCCTTCATAACCCACCATTACCATCGCCCCGACTTCCGGAACGAAGTTGACGCCGCGGCCGGTCGAATTGTGAATCGTCCCTACCCGCATCCATATCGACTCCTGGTCCTGTTGCCTGCCCTGGCTCCAAAAAAACTTCACACGTACGCGCCCGAGGCTTTCGCTGTCGTCGTTGGCGATCACTTCCGCCTGCTCCGTTTCGCCCAGCGGGTTGCGTACGTTAGGATTATTGGGCGGATGCCGGGCCGACTCGGGCACCGCATTGAATGTATTCTGATAGCTCCCGGCTGTATTGACCTCATGCCGGATATGCACGACCCGGTACTTTCCAAAATTTTCTTCGTATTCCTCGCCGCGCTCGTTCAACCGCTGTCCTTTCACCGCGAGCACAGTGCCGACACTCATGGTAGGCGCTTCGCCCGAGCCCTTGAAATCGACCATCGACGTAACCCTTGCCGACCGTTCCATTTTGGTAAGCTCGTCGACCTCTCCCTGGCCGCCCACGATCTCGGGGGACGGCAGGAGGGAGGTTTGGGCAAAAAGACTATCCGACTGTTCCAATGCAAACTCGCTGAGGGACGTCAGCCCGTCGACATTCTGCTGCGACGATTGCCCGGTAAATGCCTCGGGAATAGTATAATTGTATCCTTCAAAGCTGAATGCCGCCGGTTGCAGTTTTAATGCTACATCAAAATTTTGCAAACCATCCACCAGGAAATCAACCTCTTCCGAGCTGTTATTGCCGAGCACAAGTTCCCGGCCATTGTAGTAAAACCACTCGCAACAGCGGTCGGCAACGCGGCAGAGGAATTTGTAATTACTTTCATTGTACTGGGTAAATGGGACCTGCCTGCCTCCATTTTCGGGATTAAGCTGTTTTCTGAGCAAATTTTGCGGATAGGGTTGCAGCACCGTGTTGAAAATATCCTGAACCGTGCCACGCAGGAACGACCGCCGCTGCACGGAATCTTCCAGTACAATAGTGGGGCTGTATCCTTTCAGCACAAATGCACTGCTCATGTCGCTCAGGCTTCTCAGGCGGATTTCTGTCACAATGCCTTGAAATACGAAATCGAATGAAGCGGAACCGAGGCGGGGGCTGAAAGAAAAAGTGATTTTTTTGCCCATTACCGCACGGTGCGAACGATTGAAAAAGTGCTCGCCCTCGTCTTCCAGCTGATCAAACGGGACCAGTAGCTCAAACCAGTGATGCGCAAACAAATCCTGCTCGATCACCAGCCCGAGGTGCCGGGTAATCTCTACGCCGCCTTCGATTTCAATGCTCGTGTTAACCTGTCGTGCCATTTAGCTGCTTATTTCAACCTGTCCGATTTTGATTTTCTGAGGTAAAATCACCAGCTCGTAAACCAATGCGAGACTGCTGTCGCGTAGGAAATAGTCCTTGCCCCGGTGCTGAGGCAAATAGCCTTTGGTGTCTGGCACATGCGCGAGCTGATGTCCGCGGATCGTCGACCGCTTCGCCCGGAACGATTCCCGGAAACCCACACAATAGGCTTCTTCAAACTCCATTTTTCGCAGGACCTGCGAGTCGTTGTCGTATTTGAACTCCACCTGCCCGCTGAGCTGCCGGTCGTTTTTGAATGCCCAGTCGTAGAGCAATGCGAAATCGTCGTTCTGCGTCGGGGTGATCGTCATGCGTATCAGCCGCGCCTTGGGCGAATCCGTCGGGCTCCCGCGCTCGTCGGCATTGCGGTTGCAGCCGTATGCGATCTTTCTGACCGTAAATTCCTTCCCATCGAGGGTAAGGTGCGCTTCGACCCCGATGCTGGCGTCCTGGTCGGCCATGTGCTAAAAGTTTTCGAGTTTTGCTTCATTGATTTCCACGTTGCCGGCCGTCACGGTAATGCAGGTGATAAAATTCTGCAACCGGTTGGCAAGCGCCTTATCGAGGTCATCGGTCCCGTCGTCAAACATTTCCACAAATTCAATACAAACCGCCTCCTTGAAACTGAGCGTTTTAAATGAGCCGACCTCGCCAAACTGTTCCACCGTGAGATCGTATTTCTGCGATGGCTTGTTGGCCCATTCAATCAGAAAATCGTCGAGCACCATTTCCAGCTCCATGTATAAATGCGCCCACTGGATCGGCGAGGTAATGGACATCGCGTCGTCCACCGTCTGATGCAACTCGAATTGCATAAACATGACGCTGTACTCGTGGTCGCCGTCGATTTTTACGTTGGTGCTGAAAGGCATGGTCGGTTACTGTTGCGCATATTCCGCCGCCCAGGCCGCAGCGTCCAAGTCATCTCCTTTTTGTCCGGTCAGCGCGATCATGAAGTTTTTCGCAGGGAAATAGGGTACCATGTGGATGTCGAGGTAAACTTTGTCCTTTTGGTCCTTATCCTGCTCGAAACGCATCACGCTGAACTTCTCGATGAGTTTGCCGGGGCCGGTAACGCTGTCGAGAAACTTGATGATCTGCTTTTTCAGGTCATTCTTGGTATTATAGTCGAAGTTTTCGAACGCCCGGCGGTTCAGGAAGTCGATCAGCACTTTGGTGATGTAGTCGAAAACGCGGACTACCGAGTATGTCTGCAAACCTACGTTGTCGCCGTTGAAGAGTGTCTTCGCCGAGAAAGCCATTACTTTGCTGTACTCATTCACCATCGGGATCAGCCCCATTTTTTCCAGATCAGCGATTTCCGACTTTTTGAGCGGGAAACGCACGCCGTCCACTTCGCTGAGCGTGCCATGTTTTTTACCGGCAGCCACTTGCGACATCAGGGTTTTATACACATTACCAGCCAACGCGGTCGAAGGCGGAATGTACAAATCGTCCTCTTCGCCCAGGTCGTCGTGTTTTGCACGACCGACCAGCCAGTTGCAGGTCATCATTACGTTCGACAAGTGGGCCGCGCCGCCGGTCAGGTTAGCCGATTCAAAAAGCTCCATGACATCTTCCGGCGCATCCAGGTGCATGAAATCGGTTAAGAGCATCGTCTTGTTCTTGTATGCCAGTTTCGCCCATTTATCCACCACTTTTCCAGAACCCAGGTAACCCGGCACATTCAGGATCGAATAGTTTTCGCGCAGATCGAGACGGTCGTATTTCGAAGCAAGCTCCTCGCCAACGGCGTCGATGAATGTGGTGACATCAAGATCTTGTAACTGATCGGCGGCGGCATTCAGGAATGTGACATTTTTGACCTTGTCCTGTTCTGTATTTTTGAAAAACATCGCCACCGAGCGGTACGATTGTTCCAGGGGTCGGATCTGCTCAACAGCTTTACCAAGGTTTTCTTTCAGCAATGCAAATGCGGAATCCGCCTGTTTCTGGCCGGCTTCTATCATTTCCGGTACGTTTTCCGAGCTGCTCAGCAGCTCAGACCACAGTTCCAGCCGCTTTTTAAGTTGCTGGCGTTCTTTCTTCTTGTCGGCTTCGGTGAGAAATATCTTTTTCCTGGCCTTTTTTTCCGGGTTAATGTTCGCCGCACCCTCAATAATCGTTTCCACGAGGTCGTAGCTGCCATATTTGGCGAGAAGCGGCAGGCCTGTTTCCAGCGGAACGGCTACACGTTCTTTGAGCGCTTCCCGCACCGGTGCAGTTTCATCAGATGTTTTTGTATCGTTTGCCATGATCGAATTTTGAATGACTGAATGATTGAATGACTGAATGTGTTACCCCGCCTCCTCCAACTCGTTAATCAGCGTCTGGAAAACGCCCAGCAAAGCTGCCTTCGCTTCGGGTTTTTCCAAGGCGGCTTTTAGGATTTTGTTTACTTTCAAATGCCTGACTACCTGCTGGTAGGCTTCATTTCGTGCGTCGAGGTCTTGCAGGAATGCGCTTTGGGCTATAATTCCTTTTTTACCAAAATCTCCGAGATTCCTGAACCGCAGGTTTTCGTTGATAAAACTACCGTCGGACGTGATGAACTCTACTTCCGCTTCCGGTTGATAATGCGCGAAAACTTCTTCGATGGTTTTCAGGTCGTAGACCATCTCCGGCCGGGGCGCGGGGTCGCCGGTCAGCTGTGTGGCGAAAAGGGTGCGGTTTTGAGGAATATCAGCAATCCCTTCACTGGATTGGTCAATCTTGCGTTCATTACCGCCTATTCCGTAGTTGAACATAGTTGTATGGGATTAAGTAAATACTGTTGTTACTAACCGATTAAAACTGTGGGACAACCCACCACAATACTTCCGCCGTGGGCGGTAGTGTCGCCGAGGCGCGCTGCCGGTTTCCCGCCGATCAGCACGGACGTAGAGCCCATTACGATCGAGTCGGGAGGGCCGGTACAGACACACATATCGCCAACACAAGCGGCCGGCTGCCCGCCTATGAGCACAGTGGGGGTGCCTGGGGGCAGCACGGGTCCGCCTACATGGGGCACCGGAGGCGTTCCGGGAGTAACCATCGGGCATACGTGCATATCGCCTATTCTTGCTGCTGGCTGGGGCATAATTTTTAGATTTTCGGCGGTCCGTGGTCAGCCGTCCGTCTGATGAATGTTACAAATCTGTTGGACGCACCCGCGTCACTGCGATAGCTGCTTCGCGCGTTTGAAATCGAAGAGCGACGTAAGCGATACGCCGATCCCGACCGCCGCTGCGCCTACCGAGACGTAAATGCCCGGTTTTGCGTAGCTTGTGAGGCCTTCCGGATTATCGATCCGCTTTTTGTAGTCCTTGTAATCTTTATTGAGCATGCTGTAAGTGACGGCGCCAAATGCGAGGGCTGCTACCCCGGCACCTAGCTTGATAGCCCCCCATTTGCGTGCATTTGCGGCGGCGGCCTGATCGGGTTTGTTAAGTTCTTTGAAAACCCGTTCGCCCTCCTTCGCGTCCTCGGGCTTCGCAACCGGCTTGCGGTCGGAGGCCTGGCTTACCACCGGTTCTTTTTTGCGTTGCAGTGAATCATAAGTGGCGGAAGGTTTGGGGGTTACCGGCACCGATTTTGCGATGTCCGCCGAATTGAATGCGACGCGCGTCAGGAACACGAACCAATCGTTGCCGGATTTGTCGGCGCGGAGTTCGGCGACACGGGCAATGGGCGTGTAGGGCGTATTGTCCCTATTGCTTTTGCCTTTGAAATGCTGGGTATAAAAAACTTTGACAAACGGATATTTGTCTACTTTGACATCCGAAACCACCAGGTTCGTAAATTCGATGGTGTTGGTTTCAGATTTGGTATAGAATAGGTCAAAATTGCTGAGGTACTTTTCGATGGGCGTATCGAGGCCCGGAGCACTGATTTTGTGTTTCGGATCGACATCGTCCTCTACGATCACACCGTCGTTGACGAAAATCTGGTCATTGCTGGGCATGTAGCTATTCATCATCAGGTAGCGGCGCTCGTAGTTGCTGAGGTCTTCGTTGGCAATCGCATTGAGCAGATCGTTGAGCCCTTTGACCTTCTCGCGCGCCAGTACACGTATTTCGTCCGCGTCCCTGCGTGAGAGCGTTTGCGCGTCGGCCTGCAAAGCGGCGCCCATGACGCCCAATGCCAGCAGGGCCATCCGCCATTTGAAACTGGTAAAGTTTTTCATTCCCGTTTTCATATTATCAGTTGCTTTTTGGATCTAAATCAATGATCTGCACCTCCACGCGCCGGTTCATGCGGCGGTTTTCCTCGCTATCGTTCGGGCGGACGGGAAACTTGCTGCCCACGCCCACCGCCGCAATGGCTCCCTCGGGCACGCCTTTGCCGATGAGGTACCGCGAGATCACCCGCACGCGGTATTCCGACAGCGTGAGGTTAAGGCCAGCGTTGCCCACATTGTCGGTATGGCCCGTAATGCGCAGGCCTTTGTGCTTATTTTCTAGGATATACATAGCTACCGAATCGAGATAGGTCCGCGATTGCATGGGCAGTTTATAGTCACTTCTCGGAAAGTAGAGGGTCTTGTCGGAAGCGGTAATGCCCCTGGCCACGGGTATTTCAACCCGGGCAATCGCCGGCGCCGGGCGTTCGGCTACACGCAAAGTTTTTACGGTAATGCCTTCCCTGACCGATGCCATCGCTGTGACAAGTTCCGGTGCGCTCGATGTGGGCGCTATGCCCAGTTTGTAGCTCCGGCCCGGTACGAGCTCGGCGAAATAATGGCCGTCGTTCACCCGGTTCAACCCAATATCCGACTGGCCGTCGCTCCATAACCGGCACAGTATTCCCGGTTGCGCTTGCAGGATATTCACCGAAAGGATCGTGCGCTGGCGGTTAAGTTTGATGATGTAGGTCCGTGGCTCCTGATCGGTTTTGTCGAGGATAAGGTTGCCGTTGTAGGCCTGGTAGCCCGCAGATTTGACTTCGATGGCGACAATGTCCTTTTCCGTAAAGACGATCTCGGCCCTTGGGCGGTCGGTGGTCAGCGCGAAGCAGTCTTTTTTCTGTTTTTGAGTATAATAAAGACAAATCTCTGCGGGAAGCCGCTGGTCGGACAGCGCATCGCGTACCTCGATCCGCCGTACAATGGAAACCGCTTTCAGCGAATCCTTTAATTCAAAATGCTTTTGTTCCGATTGTGCATAGGGCTCGTCGCTGGTCTGTTTGCCCAAAGGCATCATGGCTAATGAGATGAAAAACGTGCCTTCGGTTTTGCCGTCGATATTCACCGGAATATGCTGCGTTTGAAACTGGGGGCATTCGATGGTCAGCTCGATGATCTGGCAGGGCATTTCCACATTGAATACGCCCAGGCTGTCGGACTTGCCGAGTCGTTGCTTACCCTGGTCGGTTTTGGCCGAGAGGCTTGCGACGAGCGGCGTAGCGCCGGAAATATCGGTGATCTTGCCCGCCAGGTAACCGCATTGCGCATGCAGCGAAGTGGTGACGCCCTGGAAGGCCGCCTGAAACAGAAGCAGGATGATGTATAGCCTGGTTTTCATTGTCCCTCGTTGGTTTCAACCCCTATATTTCCCAATAAAACTTCCCAGTTCACCGTATCCTTGCCGTCGATGGTTTTCTGATACGATTCGAGTTTTACGCGGATATTCTTGCGGGTAATATCCCCGTAGGCAACCTTTCCATTTGCCGCGTAACCTTCAAAAACCTGCTGGCCAGCGATAGTGCCATAGTAATTCCCATCGGCCTCCTGTTTCAGTTCGCTCACATATTTGACCTCGTTCCAGGTAATGTTGATTTTGGAATAGGGCAGAAGTTTAAGCCGGTTGAGGTATTCTTTAACGGGATATTTTTTCACTCCTTTGGGCGAGCTGACGGCCACTGTGGCCTGCGGTTCGAACAAGCTAAGCGCTTGCTGAACAGCCTTGTTCTTTTCTTCTGATTTCTGGGTTTTGTCTCCGATAATGCGCAGATAGGACGTAAATTCATCCACCCGTCGAATGCCTTTCGCGCTGTATTCCTTGTATTCGGCGTCGGTCAGTACGGGTTTTGTTTGCTCTTTCGGCGGCGGCGGAACTTCTTTTTTGGTAACCGGCTGATTTTGAGTATTATCTTGCTCTTTTCTGACGATCTCCCTTTCCTTTTTCTCAATATCCTTATGTGCCAGGGCGAGCAAGGGGGCCACATCTACCACATCCCGCAAGATTTCATGCCTACCGTTGCGGTAAATCACCGTCGCCACCTCCTCCTTATTGATCGACGCCGCATTGCCCTCGATCGTCAGGTAGTTGATCACTTCGTCGCTCTCGTAAGAGATATTGCCGGTGATCACCGTCAGCGGGACGCTTTTGATGATAATGTCCTGACTTACATTCCGCGGGGGAGCCTTATAAAATGCCTCGATCTGCGTCTGTGCCTTGTTCGGGCTTTCGTTCAGCTCCGAAATCACCATGAATTGCCCGGCCGACCCGAATATGATCAGAAAGCGTTTTCTATGGTAAACACGCGGAATGCCGTCCGAAGCGATCCATTCCAACTTGCTGTCCATCGCACGACTGAGCCTGGCCTGCACCGGATTGCCGTTATCGAGCCAGATCCGGTCCTGCGCCAGCGCCTGCACGGCGAGCAGCGTCATCAAGAGCGTAAAGAGTTTCTTCATCATTCCATTATTTTTCATACGTGGCCAGGCTTATCGTTAACACATTCCCCGAAATGGATTCTATCCGCCATTTGCCCAGCCTGCCTTCTCCGGTCTTGAATGCAATCACCGAATTGGCCGTCTGTGTGTTGACAACGAAACCGATGGCTTTGGGGCTCATATCATTGATCAGCGCCAGATCGAGGTAGGTGAGCTTGTCGTAATCGGCGACACCGAGATTTTTGAGCTGTAAATTGCCGGCTCCCGTGATCGACAACGTCGTTCCTCTCCCGGTAATGGTGAACAGGTCGAGTATCACATCTCCTTTTGGGTCGCTGGACGAAATCATATTCCCTGCATCCAAATCGAATGCAAGTCCGGGACCATTGGTAATTTTCACCGAACTACGCGTAGCGGAAATAGCGGGTGATATGGTCGTTTTGGCTTCCAGTATTTCGCTGTAAGCAATTCCACCACCTTCGTTGCGGGCGAAGAGGGCCACATAGTATCGGGTATCCGCAGCAAGGCCCGTTATTTTCTGATTTTGAATTGAAATCGGGACCTGCGCCGGTTTTTCTCCGATCTTAATCACCTTATCTTTCTGGATATCCAGCTGAGATGTTGTTCCATACACCAGTCCGTATTCCAGAATGCCACCGCTCTTCTTTTCCTGGCGGTCATTTTTACTGTCAGGGTTGAATATTGTGCCGCTTACAGTGAGCTCCGTGCGCCTGATATCGACCAGTTCCAGTTTCGAAAATGCCGGTGGAAGCGGATCAACGGGCGAAAAGAGATTACATGACTGGAAGATCACAGCAGCCAATAGCATTACATATCTTTTCAGCCGGTTTTTCATGGGGTTTCTACTTAGTTAATCCCGGTTACGGGTTTGTATATACGCTTACTGTTTGTCGTAAGTCAAAATGGTCACTTCCATATCTCCTCCACCAGCCGTGCCAGGCGTGCGATCTTCGCCGTGGGCATCGATGAGCATCTTGCCATACCTGCCCTGATTCGTCAGAAATGCGATGACGGTTCCGTTTTCCAGCTGGTTCGCCTTGGTATCGGTGTAACTCCCGTTAATGAAATTCGGAGAGAGGTTAGCCCGCGCGAGATCCGCGTATTTGACCTGATCGAAATTCACTTTGCCCAGGACTGCAAACTTCGCCCCGTTCTTTGGGTAAATGCCCGGCTTGTCATTGTAGGGATACCACGTACAGTCATCGGAGCCCATTTGTGACACCAGTTGGCCCAGATCCAGGTCATATGGATTGGAATAGTACATAATGAATGATTTTTTGGGGGTAAAAACAGAAGGTTCACCCAGTGTAAACCCTGTTGTAGCGTCACTGTAAATGATACCACCCAGCGTGATGGCGAATGCACGCGCATAATAAGTAGTTCCAGGGGACAATCCGCTCACATTGACAGTGAAGGCGCCTTTGGCCGCTTTGCCATTGGCATTCGCCCGGCTGTCCTTGGTCGTCGGCTCATTGTTCGTAGGGGAATAGCAAACTCCGAAGGACGTGATTTCGGCATTGCCTAGTGACAGGATATTGACTACAACATCCGCCGATGCCTTAGAAGTTGTTGTGATCTTGCCGATTGAAAGTTCTGCGAAAACATAGTCGTCCGTTTTGAAAGTCGCTACCGGGCCATATCCCACGCCGCCGCCCTGGTTCCGGGCATAAGTGCGGACGTAATAGGTGGTCAGCACAGACAAGCGGCTTATCTCCCTTACAAATTCAAACGGGGTCGGTGGATTATCTTCTCCTACTTTAATCACCGTTCCGGCTTCAAGAGTAGGCTGGTTTTGTGTAGCCCAAACAAAGCCGTATTCAAGAATCTTGCCGCTTTTCTTTTCCTGGCGGTCGTTTTTAGGGTCGAGATTTTCGATTTTCCCCCTCACCGTCGCGCCCGAGGTCCACACCTGCTCAACACTCACTTCCGATGCCGCCGGTGTGAGCGGATCTACCGGGGCAAACATATTGCAAGACTCGAAAAGAAAGGCAATACCCGTAATGATTAGTAGTCTGGTTAACTTTTGCATGGCTGTAATCGCTGTATCCAGCGGATTTGATCATTCATTTTCAGGAAGCTGCCGTGGTGGCAGGTTGCCAGTCGTTGTCCCAATATTCGATCAGCTGCGGGGTAGCAACCCTTCCGCGGAAGGTAACCGTGGCGTCGTAATGCGTTTGCGGAATAAGGTGGTTGCGCAGGCGCCTGATCCAAGGCTGTGCGTGACGTGCGGTGAGCAGCCCGCCCATGCCCATCTGGTTTTCGCGTTCCGACAATGTCACGCCATAGTGACTGTCGCTGTTCCCGGTCCCATTGACGTGTTCCAGCCCGAGCGTGTGTCCAAATTCATGGTTGATGGTAGTTTGCAAAAACGACACGCTGTGCGTTTCCGAGCCGATACGGGTGCGGCGGTCGTTCCAGTGCGATTCAAGGTCGTGTTGGGTGAATACGCCGGTCCGGTCGGCTTCGACTACAAAAGATCTGAATGTATCTTCCTGCGGATGGATGATCCGGTAAGTTTGATGTGCCTGGGCAGCCGAGTCGACCAGCTGAATGGACAATCCGCATTGAATGATGGCCGAATTGCGCGCTGCGTTGGTGCGGGGAACATACCAATCTTTGTTAGGATCTAGTACCATTTTATCGCTCCAGTGCCTTTGTACCACTGTAACAAAACGACTCTTGTAGTCTTCCCATTCGCGGTCGGGCCACCGTTGGAGGTGGAAACGGCCATAAGTATCATGCAGAATGCCATTTCCGGTGGCGTAGGTTTCGCCCATGAAAAAACGGGTGGTCGGTTCTACGCGCACAAGATGCACCTTGAACTGCAAGATCATTCCGAAGGTGGTATCGTCGATCGGGATGAGGCAGGAATCCCACCGTCGCGCATTTCTGAATAGGTGAATGTGCATAATGTTTAAGGTTTTTGGATGGATAACTTCTCGCAGGAAAGGTCAGGTAGTCGGTCGTTCCTGGGGACGGTAAAACCACATTTGTCCCGAGACGGTCACGCTCCCACCGCTCATGGCTCCCGTGCGGAGGTACAGGCGGTTTTGCTGTACGTTTCTGCTGTTATTTACATTGCATTCATATACTTCTACGGTACCGGAAGTGTCGACAGACATCACGATCGCTGTATGATGCGGGCGAGATTCTGTCCGCCAGGCACCATCCGAGCTGTCGAACCGGAACCTATAATTGCGGAACTGGATAATATCACCCGCTTCCAGGTTGGCCGAGGTGATGGCGGTGCCCCAGACGTAATTGTCATCCGTGCCCACATGGCCCATGATTTGGGTGGATGTTCTGGCGCCTGCGCTTTGAAGTGCGCGTTCGGCCAGGGTCCAGCATTCTCCGTTTCCAACCTGGCTAGCCAGGTTAGATTGCGCAAACTGTGCGACTGCATTACCAAGTACACTCATTTTCGATCTAGGAAGGTGTGAATAGTTTGATAGGATGGGTGCTATTCGAGAACGCCTTCGGATTGATGGACATTCCAGACCACCTCACCGTTTTCGTTGGTATTGATTTCAATAACCGATCCCTTTCCGGCCTCGCCTGAGATGATCATCCGGCTTACCGGCCTCCGGAGCAGGTTTCGGATGACGCCTTTCAGCGGCCTTACGCCATATCTCGGTGTAAAACCCTGCATCGCGATGTTTTTCCGTGCTTCGGGCGTAAGATTGAGGCTGATACCCTGTTTGTCGAGCAGGTCTGTAAGGCTGCGCAAATGGATATCAAATATTTTAACCACATTATCCTCTGAGATCGGTGCAAACGGGACAATCTCGGTTAATCTCGCCAAAAATTCCGGCCTGAAATATTTAGCCATGATCTCCATCAGATCTGATGACCGCGGAGTGCCACCCTTGCCGAATTCCTGAATAATATGCTCTTGCCCTATGTTGGAGGTGAAGAGAATCACGGCATTGGAAAAATCACCCTCTTTCCCCAACCTGTCGTGTAACTTGCCCTCGTCGAGAATTTGGAGGAAAAGGTCGAAAACAGACGGATGCGCCTTTTCTATTTCGTCGAAAAGAACCACTGAATAGGGTTTCTGACGAATTTTATTGACGAGCAAGCCGCCTTCTTCATAACCCACATAACCTGGAGGTGCGCCGTAAAGCAATGCAGCCGAATGTTCTTCCTTGAATTCCGACATATCGAACCGGATCAGGAAAGACTCGTCGTTGAACAGGAAATCCGCGAGTGCTTTCGCGATTTCGGTTTTCCCAGTTCCTGTTGGCCCAAGGAGAAAAAACGAACCAATAGGCTGTCCGGCCTTGATGAGGCCTGAGCGGGATTCAAGAATTGCCTCGGTCAATGCTTTCACGGCCTGGTCCTGGCCTACCACCCTTTTTTTCAATACTTCGTCAATTCCCAGCAACTTGTCGCGTTCGGAACTTTGGAGCTTACCGAGCGGTATGCCGGTTTTGTGGGAAATAATGGCGGCTATATCGTTTTTGTTGATCGAATCTGAGCGTCGCGTGGCGAGGTTTCGTAATGCCGATAGTTTGGTATTTAATTGGTTATGAATGCCTTCTGAGGTATCCAGGTCGGTTTCGTCGTTTGCGTCGAGTTGGCCGGTAAGCAGGGGGCTCAGCCTGTTGGGCAGCTGCCGGGCAAACCATTTGAGCTCGTGCAGTCTTTCGCCCTCGTCAACCGCCATCAGTGTGTCGAGATCGGTTTGCAAGGTTATTAACTCATTTTCAGATACTTCGTCCATTAACCGCATGGCGGCCATTGTCCGGTCGAGCAGATCGAGGGCGACGTCGGGAAGGCGGCGGTCTTTTACATATCTTTTCGCAAGTTTGACCGCCTCGGCCGCCGTGCCTTCGGAGACTTTCAAGCCATGGTGCGCTTCGTAAACGGGCAGCATATGCTCGATCATACGCGTAGCTGTGGCTTCGTCGGGTTCTTCCACATGGAGTACCTCAAACCTGCGGGAGAACGCTTCGTCTTTTTCAATATACTTTCTATATTCTTCCGGCGTAGTAGCGCCGATTAGTGTGAGCTCGCCACGTGCCAGTTCCGGTTTGAGCAATTGAGCAACCCCTGCGCCAATGGAGCCTTTCGGGTCCAGCAGCATGTGGATTTCGTCAATGAAGAGGATGGCTTTATCAAAGCCCTTCAATTCATTTAGAATGCCTTTTAACCGCTCTTCGATTTCTCCCTTATAAGATGCCCCGGCCACGAGCGCGCCTGTGTCCAGTTCGAGCAAGCGGGCATTTTGGAGTAATTGCGGGACTTTTTTTTCTGCAATGAGTTTGGAAAACCCTTCCACCAGTGCCGATTTGCCTACACCCGGTTCACCGGTTAATATTACGTTCGGTTTGCTGCGCCTGCCCAGGATTTCGGCCATCTGACGGATTTCCCGGTCACGACCAATAATGGGATCTGTTTTACCTTCGGCGGCTCGCTGTGTTTTATCGGAAGTATATTTTTCCAGATAGCCGGTACCTTTCGCTGCCGAAGCTATCGGTTTTGTGCTTTGATTTTCCCCATTTCCTGAAACAGGCGGGGCATTATGAAGGGCCAGTACTTCTTTTTGAGTAATGGGCAGGGATTTCAACTGATCTGATGAAAAACCCACGCCGGGTTTGAGCAATGCGGCTAATGCACAAAGCGGATCGGTATCGATATTGAACTGCAATGCGATGAGGTCCGCCAGTTCGAGCGCCGCCGCGGCCTGGTTGTCGGGTTGTGACAACTCGGGAACCCGCACCGATTTGGCGCTTTCTTCCAGGCGTACCTCTGCCCAGTCGCGCAGGTATGGGAGGTCTTTGCCTGCCATCACGAGCTCGGAAGCGAGGCCCACGTCATTGTGCAGCAGGCCCATGAGCAGATGCGCGGGACCAAACCGCTCCTGCCGGTATTCGCGCGCTAGCGACTGTGCGACCGTGATCGCGTATCTTAGTGCTTCGGTTTGCATGGATAAATAGGATGGGGTGGATGCTACTTTTCAGGGCTGATTTTTTTGTAATGCCAATAACCGCTCTGTCGCTTTGGCCTTCATGTCCTTATTGGCGGTCGAAACCTGTAAACCGTCAAATATCTGTTTCGCCTGGTCGTAATATACCTTCCGGTCGTTTTTGCGCAGGTTGCCCTGGGTCAACAATTGGTAATAACCTTCCGCTTCGGAATACCGGAGCCATTCGCGGTAAGTGACGGCGGTGCCGCTTTTGGCTGACAAGCATTCGTCGAGTTGCTTTTGAATAGCCACAATATCACCACTGCCCGATTTTGAACTTCTGCAATTGTCGAGATCGCGTTGCAGCGTCGCTACTTTGGCTTGCAATTCTTTGTCGGGGCCTCCTCCGCCACCACCGCCACCACCACCCCCGCCACCGGCTACTGCAGCAGTCAGAAGCTGGCGTTCCATCCCTTTGATTTCCAGATCTTTCATATTAATCTGGTTACGGAGATCATTCACCATTTGCATGTCTATGCCTTTGCTGTCCAATGTTCGCCGGAGTTCGCCGATGGTCTGCCGGTAGGTAACCAATGCCTCGGTCAGCTTTGCAATGCCGGTCGAAAGTCGCTTGTTCTGTTCGTGGGTCGCGGCTGCCGCCAGGTTATTAAAATGACTCATAATGCTATTGACGCGGCTTTCGATATCCACCAGCTGCGTCCGGGCTGTCGCTTTGGCCATTTCGTCGGTGGCGCTGCTGTACAGTCCGTCGAGCTGAATGAGCCTCCGCGATATCTGGCTAAGCGTGTCGGTATCAACCAGCATCGAGCCCTGTTCTTCGACGATCTCGCGGTATCGGCGGGTTTCCGAAGAGGAAACCGAGTCGGGGACCCGCATAAGCAGGTATACGGCTGCCAGTGGGAACGTGAGAGACAGTACATACATGCCCACAAACCTTCCTATTGCTGTTTTTCGCTGGGTTTTGTTAGTTGGTTCCATTAGTGCTACATGCTGGTGCGGTTATGGGGCTGGGTACCGTATCGTCTTGTGGCCCAGGGTTGAAACCCTGGGTTAGAATATCACAGGTTGCGACGCCAGAGGCGTCTATCATATATATCCCGGGGTTTAAACCCCGGGGAATGGGACGGTCAAAGGGGGCTCCACCTCGATTTGGTCTTCTCTGGTTGCACCGGCGGCTCGTGTACGGGGCTTTCGATGATAAAAACCTGCTGTCCTTTGCGTTTGCCGATAAATTCGAGCTGGCTTAGTTTGAGAAACAGGGCCGTCCACATGCTGTAAAAACTGTCGATGATCCGCAAACAAGGCAATATGTCGTTGTGGTTGTAAGGTGCCTGGATCACAGCCAGCAATTGCTTTTCTATACTTCCCGGCGAATCGTCCGCCCATTCGGCCAGGTAACCCAAAAGTTCTTCTTTTTCCCGGTCGGTGAGGCATTCCAGCGACACGCGGACCGCTTGTGCAGTCTGGCACATGGATGTTACCATTTGTACCGGTGGTTCGAAAGGGGCTAATCTCTGGAATCCGATATTGACGATTGTCATCGTGCTCACCAACCTTTCCACCATCATTTGAACACTGTCCGAAAGCGTACTTTTCTGGCTCTTGGTCTTGATCTTTTGCAGGATCCGAAACGAATACATTTCTATGTCATTCAGATAGCCCGTCCACCGGCTGTGCCATTCGCGCAGGTTTTTGTGGCTGCGTACCGTGCAACTCGCCGGCACGAAGTCGTGCAAAACGCGGAGCTCTGAATTACTATAGGCAAGTTTGCCGATGATCAACCCCGGCCCGCCCCATTGGTCGATATTGATCAGTTCCGAGGGTACGAGGCTCACGCGGTAAAGCGGGAGCGTGTAAGGATGCCGCACAGGGATCTCCGATTCGGATGGTGTTCCGGTCGGCTGCCTTTCGAACATGCCTACGCTGAGTACGATATATATTTCAAGATTCTGCGTCATCGGAAGCCGGTATTGTTCCAGGATTCCGGAAAGCGAAGTATCGAGCCTGAGATCGTCGGTTTCTTCGAGGTCAAGCATGCTGCCGTCGGGCGAAATGGCCTGGCAGCGGTTCAGTTTTACCCTGATCTGATTTCCCGCGTCACCCAGTACCTGTATTTCCAGCGGATCGCTCCCGTCTTTCGGGAGCAGCAGGCCATAGTTCAGCGGCGTTAACAATGCGGCCCCGGCGCGTCGAACCTGATCGGTGTGGTAGTGATCTGTTTCGATAAAATGCTGCCGCGAGATTTTCATCCCGTCGACCCAGTTGACGGCCATGCGACGAATATCTGCCATACCAATTTATAATTACGCGAATTACATTTTCATGGCTGCTTTCACCAGCCCTATCACCGAACGTACACCGAATTTTCTGAACAGACTTCGCCGGTAGGCTTCCACGGTGGAAATGCTCACTTCCAGCCTTTCGGCGATCTCCTTGGAGCTCATTTCGTCCATGACCAGATCCAGGATTTCCTTTTCGCGCTTTGTCAGTTCCATAATTAAAATACTTAGACAAAGTTGTTGCGGCGCAGGCGCTATTTCAATCGGCAGATACCCTGAATTTTTCGGATTTTTACCCTGATTTTACTAATGGTTTTGACTATCCTTTCTAAGGGTTTTCCACTACGAACATCAACAAAAAACTACACTACGCCCATGCGGACGGCTATTTTGGTGAGGCCTACCGAGTTTCTGACACCCAGTTTCTGAAAGAGGTTACGGCGATGGGTTTCGACGGTTTTGTCGCTGATGCACAACTCGCTGGCGATCTTATTGGTAGAGTACTCGCTGGCTACGAGCCGGAGAATTTCAACTTCCCTCTTGCTTAAAAAATCACGTGTGGAAGGTGCGGGCTCCTGAATGTATTTATCCATGGATGTTTCGGCCAATTTGAGCATTACTTCCTGCCCATAATACACTTTCCCTTCTGAAACGGAGCGTATGGCGCGTTCCCATTCATCGAGCTCGGCTTCGAAAACAATGTAGCCGCTTACACCCGACCGTACCACCTCCCGGACCGATTCGGCCGAGGGGCTGGGGGCGAGCAGAAGGAATTTTAATTTGGGGTAGAGTTTTCTGATCTTTAAAATCTGGTCTGCCGTCTTCTCGGCGTGATGTGCGAATACAACTACTATATCGATGTCTTTCAGGTAGGGTAACTGGGTGATTTGTTCAAGATTGTTGCATTTACCAACCAGCTCGATGTAAGACCTCCTCCTCAGCCATTCTGCAACCGCCTCGCATTCCAGAGGATGCGGATGAACGAGGCACGCGTGTGTAATAGAATGTTCCATACTTTTCGGGGTTGAGTACTAGAATTTGCATGTCAAAAGTAATCCTAAGCGACAGGTTCGGCAATACGGGAAAGTACAGGAATAGCCAGGTAAGATTACCCGGTTTCGTAAGGGGTTGAAAATTAGGGCTTTTTAGTCGAAATCCTAACTAATTGTTTACATCATGTCAAATATAAGGGAATCCCTTAGGGGTATTCACTGACTGTTTACTATATACGTTTAAGTAAACCTCCGGTTATTCCTTGATCCGGCCGTACTTGCGCATGATTTCCAGCACTTTGTCCCTGGGCAGCTCTTCTATCTTGTGCCCCTGAGTCCCTTCCGAAGTTTTAGCCATGAAGAGTGAATTGATAATCGCTTCTTCGGTAGCTTCCATGGCGGCCATAAAGAGTGGCGAAACATAGTCGTTGTGCAGGAATGTCGAGCTGAAAACCGGTTCGGCCGTTTCATGCAATACTTTGTTTGCTGTGGAGAATGCGATCACATAATCGCCACTGCCGTTCGCGGCGATGCCGCCCGTTTGCGCCATGCCGAGCATGACACGTTTTGCAAGCCGTTTCAGGTTGCGGGCGTCCAAAGGGGCGTCCGTAGCGAGCACCATCATGCAGGAGCCGTCCGAAGACTTGTCGAGCGATTCTTTGAATGCATATTTGCCGAGTTCCTGGCCCACAGGAACACCATTTACCTTCAAAACACCTCCAAAATTGGTCTGTACCAACACACCTACCGTGTAATTGCCCAGCTTTTCAGGTAGTTTGCGTGAGGCTGTGCCAATGCCGCCTTTCCATCCGAAGCAGACCGTGCCGGTTCCCGCTCCTACATTCCCTTCCGCCACCGGACCATTTTCGGCCTGGGCCAATGCATTAAGGACGTGGTCTTTCTGTACGTGGCGCCCACGAATGTCGTTCAGGAAGCCGTCATTGGTTTCTCCGACGACAGGGTTGACCGATCTGACATTCTCGTTGCCTTTCTGTCCCAGCGTCCAGTCGATCACGGCGTCGGCGGCTGTGGGAACGCTCAGTGTGTTGGTTAAAACAATAGGGGATTCGATCGTTCCAAGCTCCTCGACCTGCGAATAGCCTGTCATTTTGCCGAAGCCATTACCAATGTACATCGCCGCCTGGACCTTCTGTTGGAACATGTTGCCGTCGTGTGGAAGAATGGCCGTCACGCCCGTGCGTACGTCCGCGCCTTCCGTGAGCGTTACCTGGCCTACCTTCACACCTGCCACATCCGTGATCGCATTCAATGCGCCTGTGGGTAGCACGCCTATTTTGATCCCCAATTCGCGGGGGCGCTTCTGTGCGGCGAGAGTGAGGGGCAGAATGAGGAGGAATGAAAGGAGGCTCTTCATAAGTCAGTTTTTTTAAGCATGAAATATAACAAAAAATCCACTGGGAACCGGGGCTCTCCAGTGGATACATCTGCTGTTGAAGTGTAATCTTAATCGTTGTCCGGGCGGGCCTTTTCAGGGTCTATCACCGTTTCTTTGCGGCTCACAGCCGACGCGCTGAAAAAGCCCAGGGCTTTGGGGCCTTTTGGGTCAGCATTGATGATGTTGGAACGGACGTTGGCGATAGGTGTCGCAAACAATCCGCCGTTTGCACCCTGTTCGCTTACTTGTTTGAGGAATTCAAATGCCTCATAAGTAATGCTATGAAGTTCCACACCCACTTCCGCACCTGCGGAATAGAGGGAGTCGGTGGTGATCGATTCGCGCAACGGCAGAATGAATATCAGGCCATCGGAAGGAGCACCGGCACCAAATGCAGCATCGTAGGCGATCGAAATATTGACCGCTTTATCGACAACCGCTTTGCCGCGGATTACGGGTTTGATCCAGTAAGTATCCCCCACACCTTCGAGATCCCGGGCGTAGAATGAGGCTACAAAACCTTCGCGAGGCCCCTTATCCGGTTCGAAAGGCCATTTTTCATGCCGGTATACCACTGAATCCACGGTTGGCACGCGTTTCAGCTCGGATTTGGCGGTGAAAATATCTGTACCGTTCACCACTTTGAGCGAATAAGTGCGGCCCACGTGTCCAAGCGTGTCGGCAGTGGTTTTACCCCAGGTGTATTTGCCATCGCCGTCGGTGTCCACGAATTTGTAAACTTTGCCTTTATCGTCGGTAACGGTCACTTCTGCGCCCAGTACGGGTTTCGGAGCGCTGTTGTTGAAGTAGGCTTGCGACCATGATAACGTAATTGCCTGCTCGCCGGGCTGATTGTTCAGCCAGCCGTCCACCACGAGCTGCGAAGGGCCGTCAGCTGTGTCCAGGTTGATCACGTCCTCGCAGCTTGTGAGGCTTATCAATGCAAGTGCGAACAATGCCGGGTATTTGATATATTTTAATGTTTTCATCATTGCTGTTTTTCAGGCTTTGTAATGATTTCCGTTGATTGATGTCAGAATTTGAAGTTGTAAGTGACGGAAGGAATGAAGTTTCCGATCACCGAGTAACGTACGGCTTCTGCTTTAAGCGGGTTGTCTTCGTTGATCCGCGTGTAGACCGAGAACGGGTTGCGGCGGTTGTATACATTGTAAACCGAGAACACCCATTCGCCTTCCCCTACTTTGAATAGCTTCTTTTTCGCTTTTAAGGTAGCAGCCAGATCCAGACGGTGGTAAGCAGGAATGCGGCTGTTGTTGCGCAGGCCATTGTAATTGTTACCGATCGTGATACTACCAACAGTGTACCGGTTGGTGGGGAATGTGGCTGGTGTGCCGCTCTGGATCGTGAAGTTCGACGAAAGTGACAGACGTTTGGTCAGTTCATAGATGGCCACCGCAGTAATGTTATGTGGTTTGTCGAAGCGTGCGGGGAACCAGTCGTCGTTATTAATTGATTCGACCAGACGCTCAGTTCTTGACAATGTGTAGCTCAGCCAACCGGTTAGCCTGCCTTTGTTTTTCTTCAAATAAAATTCCGCTCCATAGGCCCGGCCTTTGCCGAATAGCAGGTCACCGGCGAAATACTCGTTCAGCAGCAGATCAGAGGCAGGCACGTAGTCGATCTGATTGTACATTTTTTTGTAATACAACTCCACCGAAGCCTCATAGGTATTATCCTGAAAATTCTGGAACCATCCTAATGCAACCTGGTCGGCCTTTTCGGGCTTGATATTGATCCCGCTCAATGTCCATACATCAAGTGGTGAACTGGCTGCCGTGTTCGACAGCAAATGCAGGTACTGTGAAGTGCGGTTATAGCTGGCTTTAATGGAGGCATTGCTTGTAATACCAATATTCAATGCAGCGCGGGGCTCGAAATTACCGTAGCTTTTGATCACGTCGCCTCTTTTATATTCGGTACCGGGGAAAACCGGCTTCTTGCTGGCGCCCTTTTCCGTTTCGGCGTATTGATACTCCGTGGCTGGGCCGAGGCTGCGGAAGTAGGAGTACCTCGCTCCGTATTGCAATGAAATACGATCACCGAATTTCAATTCATGGCCAATATATAAAGCTGACTCGTCGGCATAGCGCGGTTCGAGGCTGATATCGGTCATTTCTCCTTCCGAAATCGCCGTGGCTTTGCCGGGGCGTGTATCATAATAGATGTACTGGCCGCCGAACGTCAACTGATTGTTGGGGGTGATGTAGTAGGTAAAATCAGGTTTGATACTCGTGCTGATGATCTTCGATTTCCAGTCGAATTTGTCCTTGGCATCGGGTTTGTTCTGATTCTGGCCCAGGTTATAGTCGTAGTTGCTGTAATAACCGGTCAGGTTCATGAAAAGCTTGTTCGAAAAAATGTGGTTCCAGCGGGCAGTTGCCGTTTTGTTGCCCCATCCGAATCCGAAATCACCTCCTCCGAACACATCTTTTCCAAAATAACCTGATGCGTAGAAAGTATCCTTGTTACCCAATTGGTAATTCACTTTCGCCGTCAAATCATAGAAATAGAATTTGGAATCTTTCAAATCCGAGTTCAAAAACGGTTTTGCCAGAATATCGATGTACGAACGACGGCCAGCTACGATGAAAGACCCTTTTCCTTTTGCGAATGGCTGCTCGTAAGTAAGGCGCGAAAATATCGAACCGATACCGCCGTTGATCTCCCGCTTTTTGGCATTCCCCTCTTTCATGCGTACATCGAGGATTGAGGAGATACGGCCGCCATATTGTGCCGGAATACCGCCTTTGATCAGTTTTACGTCCTTCACCGCGTCGGGGTTGAATACCGAGAAGAATCCGAAAAGGTGAGATGAGTTATATACCGGCGCTTCGTCAAGTAGTACGAGGTTCTGCGAAACATCGCCGCCGCGCACGTTGAAGCCCGAGGCACCCTCACCGACGGTCGTCACGCCGGGGAGCAGCTGAATGCTGCGGATCAGATCGACCTCTCCAAGCAATGCGGGCATTTTACGGATGGTTTTCATCTCGACCTTGTTCACCGACATCTCGATGCTGCGGACGTTTTCATCCTCTTTCTGTGTCGAAATGGTCACTTCCGAAAGCTGGTTGCTTTCGTCGGACATTTCGATGCTAACGGTCTTGTCGCCGTCCAGTACTACCTCGCGGGTCGCTTTTTGGTAGCCGATGTAGGTAAATACCAGCGTGTACTTACCGTCGGGAAGCGTGAGTGAGTAGAAACCATACGGGTTGGTGACCACGCCTGTTTCGGCCTCACGCACATACACGGACACGCCGATGAGTCCCTCGCCATTGGAGTTGTCTTTGACGTAACCGCTCACCGAGTGCCGGTTCTGTGCGAGGGCCGGCAGGCTGATCAAGGCTAATAGAAGGCATTTGAGTACTTTGTTTTTCATGGACTTTTATGGTAGTTACTAAAAACTGGTTTATTCTGTTGCTGGCAAAAGGGAAATAGCCGTTTTTAATGCAGACGATTAAATTGAATTTTTCCTTTTCTCCGTGACAACTCAATGTGGATATACCCCCTGCGTATTGAGAAAAAATATTTCAGCAATAGTTACAAAGGCCAGCAAAGCACGTGTTAATCAGCCTAAAATGACAGCAAAAAATGATGAACTGGTAAAAAACTGGAATAAATGGCTCGATGCCCGAAATGAAGCTGTTAATGTAGTAATAGCATTTTTTCAAGGTATTTTTGACACGACGGAGGTGTCGGGGCATTCTTCCAGAAGTTGTGAGGAGGTTTTTTGTAAAAGTGGGTGGAGAAAAGCGGGCGCGATCTCTGCTAATGGCGCAAGTACAAAACGGCGGTCCTGAATGCGTGGGTGCGGTAATGTAAGGCGGGCGCTGTCCAAGACGGTTTGCCCGAAATACAAAATATCGATGTCGATCACCCGCGCGCCCCAGCGCTCGTAGCGCACGCGCCCGAGGTCGTGCTCGATGTTGAGAATGATCCTGAGCAAATCCTCAGGCAGGAGAGAGGTGGAGATTTCAATAACCTGGTTCAGGAAAGCAGGCTGGTCGGTAATACCCCAGGGGGCAGTTTCGTAAATCGCGGATTGGCCTGCAATGCTCCCTGCCTGCTCGCCGATCGCCTCGCGTGCGGCTGCGAGCACCTGCGGGCGATCGCCCAGATTGGAGCCTAGTAACAGAAAGACCTGGCCGGTTGCTGCCATAACGAAACACGTTTGGAATAAACAATCCACGAAAAAAAGGACTTCCCGATCGGAGGAAAGTCCTTTTCCAATAAATTCGTAAAATTCCTTTTAGAACGTAAGCGTTCCTTTGTCGTATGCTTTTTGTATAGTTGCTTCGATACCGTTCTTGTTGATGGTACGAAGAGCAGAAGCTGCTACTTTCAACGTAACCCATTCTCCTGATGAAGGAAGGAAGAAACGTTTCTTTTGCAAATTCGGGAAGAATTTACGTTTTGTTTTATTGTTAGCGTGAGAAACGTTATTTCCGACGCGAGTTCTTTTACCTGTTATTTGACAAACCTTAGCCATGACTTACAATTTTTCCAAATGAGGGTGCAAAGATGCGTAATTAATTTTTGTTGAGCAAGTAACGGCAAAACAAATTTTCAAAAAAAACTGCATTTTACCATCGCATCCGGAACCCGACGCCGTGTACATTGTCAATGCGGATATCGGGATCGCCCGAGAGGTATTTCCGTAATCTTGAAATGAAAACATCGAGGCTGCGGCCCATAAAATAGTCGTCGTCGCCCCAGATAGCCTTCAAAAGCTCGTCGCGGCGAATCACCTGATCGGTGCGTTCGGCCATAAATTTCAACACTTCGGCTTCGCGAAATGTGAGGCTTTGAGATTTCCCTTCGAGGGTTAATGTCAGTTTTTGAAAATCGAATAAATATTTTCCGATCTGCTTGCTGCCTGGTTTCACAACCAATATTGAATCCGCTTTGCTTCGGCGGAGAAAAACGTCGATACGCAATTTAAGCTCTTCAATGCTGAACGGCTTGGTGATGTAATCGTCGGCGCCGAGTTTGAGGCCTTTGATCTTATCCTCCTGCATAGAGCGGGCGGATAGAAAGAGAATGGGGACCTGGCTGTCGGAGTTGCGGATTTTTTCGGCTAATGTGAAGCCGTCCATTTTGGGAAGCATAATGTCGAGCACGCAAATATCGAAATGCTCCTTACCGAAAAATTCGAGCGCTTCGGCTCCATCCGTGGCATGAACGACTTCGTAATCGTATTCTTCGAGGTTATCCTTGGTAGCAAATGCAAGATTGGGGTCGTCTTCGACGTACAGGATTCTCTTTTTCATCAAGCGTGTTTCTGCGGAATAGTGATTTTAAATGTACTGCCTTTGCCCAGGACGCTTTCCAGCGCAAGGTGCCAGTGGTGTGCCCGGACGATCTGCTTCACATAGCTCAGCCCGATCCCGAAGCCTTTCACGTTATGCACATCGCCGTAGGGAATGCGGAAAAACTGGTTGAAAACCTTCTTCTGATACTCGGGTGCGATGCCGATACCCTGGTCGCGGACTGCTATAACGAGGTTATTGCCTTTATTGTATGTTTCGACGACCACGTCCGGTACATCGTCCGAATATTTCAGCGCATTATCGACGAGGTTGCTGAGCAGGCAACGGAGGTGAAAAGGGTCGGCGTCGATCATACTGCTGGTTGCATTGGCCTGAAAACGCACTTTTTCTTCATACGGAAGCAAAATGGATTCAATCATCTGCCGGGCGTCGAGCCGTTCTTTTTGCAAGTGCAATGCATCGCGCTCGGCTTTGGCCATAGAAAGTACCATCTCCACCTGCCCCTGCAAGCGGAGGATTTCGTCCTGGACGATCTGCACGTAGCGTTTGTGGCGTGCCGGTTGGGCCACGATATTTTCGGAATTGAGCACGTCGGCGGCAATGCGGATGGTCGAAATAGGCGTTTGCAGCTCGTGGGTCATATTATTGACAAAATCCCGCTGCACTTCGGAAAGCTGTTTTTGTCTTAAAATCACAAACAATGCATAGGCGAAGAACGAAACCGCCACCAGTACCAGCGCCGAGGACCAAATAGCCCCGCTAATGCTCCCCGCAAAATAGGTTTCCTGCTCGGGAAAGCGTACGCCGAAGTAATAAGGGTATTTATCGGTTTTAATCCAGTTGGTCGTTTTAGTGGGAATCTTTTCGCTGTTCTTAGTGCTCAGCGACATTCCGTAGCGGATCCGGTTGGTGGTACAATCGTAAATGCCGATCTCGAAATTCGTGATCAGGTTATGTTTTTGAAAACTATCCTTGATAAAATGTTCCAGGATTTCGGGCTGGGTGGTTGCATTGGTATTCACCAGAAAGTATTCCGGCGACAATTGCTCTACGGGATTCGTGGTTTGCATTACGCCGCAGACGTTGGCCAGTTTTCCGGCAACGTCCTGCAATGCAATGTGGGCATTCTGATTGAACTGCCGGTGCCTGAGGTCAAGGGCCTGCTTTACCCAGTAAATCTGCGTGATAACGACGCCGATAATGAGCAATGCGGAAAAAACCGTGAGGGACTGAATGGTACGTCTTGACATAACTAACTCGAAATGACCAATAAATATACAGCCATTCGTTCAATTAAACAGCCGTGGCGGCCGTAACATGACCGGCCGGGGGCTGTTTAACATTTCATTAACTTTTAGACTTCGGATCGGCCAGGTGGTAACCGATCAATCCTTCCAATGGCGATTTCAGTATCCGTCCTGCTTGTAACCCATTGCTTTCGAGCACCCCTCGAAGGATATCCTGGTAATAATAGGCAATCGATCCGGTAAAATGGACCGGGTAATGGTCGGCATTGGCATGTTTCAAAACATATTTTTTCACAAATAACCCGAATGCATTGCCTAGCAGCGTCTGCATGAATTCGTGGGTACGATTTTCTGCGATGAATTTGGAATACGAAGCAAAATACCGGTTTGGATAAGGCTTTTTATAGGCATGATCAAGCACGGTAAGGCGGTCGAGGCTGGGATATTGCGCAATGAAAAGTGCTTGCAGGTCCTCCGGCAGCTCGTTTTGCAGGTAATGGACAACCAACGTTTTGCCCAGATAGGAGCCGCTTCCCTCATCGCCCAGCCAGAAACCCAGCGAGCCGATTGAATGCGTAATGCAGTCGCCATCGAAAAAGGCATTGTTCGCGCCCGTGCCTAATATGCACGCAAGCCCAGGCTCGTGCCCGCACAACCCGCGCGCGGCCCCGAGCATATCCGAAGCCACTTCTACGACATTGGCCGAAGGAAAGCATTGTTTCAGTGCATTGGTAACGGGCATGCTCGATTTTTCGTCGGCGCATCCCGCTCCGTAGAAGTGGATTTCCTGAACGTCGCTGCCAATGCCCCGGGCAACCTGGCCTTGTAAAACAGGGGCTATCTCTTCCGCTGTCTGGTAAAACGGGTTAATGCCCGCCGACTGAACCAACTCGTGTTTGCCGGTTTTCCGAGCGTCGGACCGTGAATCGATATATGCCCAGTCTGTTTTCGTGGAACCGCTGTCGGCGATCAGGATATTTTTGAAATACATGAAGAATCGTTCGGTTGATTATTAGGGTAGTTGCAGCTTGCCGATGACATTGAAACGCTCGAAAACGCGTTCGGTATGTGGGGCGTCGCCGAGCTCTTTGGTGAGGTCCTGCCCGGCCCAGTGCTCGTAATGATGGCCATTGCGCCAAAGGCGCGACGAGGTCACGTCGTAAATCACTCCTTTATATGCACACCATATTTCCTCCCGGTCCTGCCCGTTACGAAGCGCCAGTTGTGCCCTGGTATATACTTTCATTGGTTTGAATTTGGCGCGCAATTTAGCGATAAGGGTAATCCGCAGGAAAATTAAGAAACGATCTGCCATGAATATTTTGATTATAAGACTAAAAAGTAAGAACTTGGCGTTTTGAAAAGACATTTACGAAAAATAAAATATGAGAAAAAGTTACGCTCTTCTATGGTGTTCAATCATGATTTTGGGACTGGTAGTTGCTGGTTGCAAAAAGAAAGTTGCACCTGTATCTGAAAGAATCGCAAAGGCATGGACAGCAGAATCTGTGAAGCACGGCGCAACGGTGGTTTACACCCGAGGCGGCTCAGGCAATATCGAAGCTGCCTATTCAGGTTTCCGCCTGACGCTTACCAACAGCGGTGGTACTAAAACAGTGAGCCTGATTGACGTGGATGCGAAAACATTCACAGGAAACTGGGATTTGGAAAGCGATACAAAGCTGGTTCTGACCAACCTGACCCCTGCGCCAACCGGTTCGGGAGGGAAGCTGGAATTCACGATCAACTCGATCGACGATGCGAAACTGGTGCTTACACGCCTTACGGCAAGTCCGAAAACAGGGGGTACTATTAATGAGTATACATTGACTAACCCGTAAGCGGAACGTTGATTGAACATAACCAGGGCGAAGCCATTCCCACCGAGGGAATGGCTTCGCTTTTTTATTTAATTTTGCGGGATGGAAACAAGAACTGAAATAAGCAGCCTGGGTGAATTCGGGCTGATCCAAAGAATAAATAAAGGCATTCAGACATCGCTCCCCGACACTGTGAGAGGGATAGGTGACGATGCGGCGGTAATCGACGCAGGAGAAGAGTTCGGCTTGCTGACCACCGATATGATGCTGGAAGGAGTCCATTTTGATCTCACATTTTTTCCGCTTAAACATCTTGGTTACAAAGCCGTGTCGGCTAATATCGCCGACATTGCTGCGATGAACGGAATTCCCCGGCAGGTAACGGTCAGTATTGCATTGAGCAACCGGTTTTCGGTTGAGGCGGTCGACGAGCTGTATGAAGGAATAAAAGTAGCTTGCAAGGACTTTAATGTGGACCTGGTGGGCGGTGACACGACCTCGTCACGGTCCGGGCTCATTATTTCCGTAAGCGTTTTTGGTAAGGTTAAAAAAGACAAGATCGCATACCGGAATACGGCCAAACCCAATGACCTGCTCTGCGTGACGGGTGACCTCGGAGGTGCTTACATGGGCCTGCAATTGCTCGAAAGGGAGAAACAGGTATTCCTGGCGAACCCCAATATGCAGCCGGAGCTGGACGGGAAAGATTATGTAATCCAGCGCCAATTGCGCCCGGAAGCAAGAATGGACGTGGTTTTCGAACTCGACGAAGCCGGAGTCGTTCCGACTTCAATGATCGACCTCTCGGATGGCCTCGCCTCCGACCTTCTGCATATATGTGCGCAATCGGGCGTGGGAGCGGTGATTTTCGAAGAACGCCTGCCGATTGACGAGCAGACCTACCTGGCGGCGTCGGAACTGAATATCGGTGCGGCCACGGCCGCATTGAACGGAGGTGAGGACTATGAATTGCTTTTCACGGTTTCCCAGTCAGCCTACGAGCTGATTAAAAACAATCCCAAGATTACTTTTATCGGTTATATCACAGATAAACAGGGCGAAGTGGAGCTTCATACCAAAGCCGATTCGCGTGTGCCGCTCACAGCGCAGGGCTGGACAGCCTGATTTATTTCCCGGCAAAATTCCCCAAAGCATAACCTTCACCGGTTATGCTTTTTTTGTTTTAATCTATACACGCAACCATCGGAAAGATTTGGTCGTAATCGCGACGTATCCAATTCATCTTTAACAAATCACAATTAGATCCGATGAAAATCCTTTCAACTTCCAAAATGCTGGTGGCATTGGGACTGTTAATGGCCGTTAGCTTGTCCTGCTCGGACGATGACGACAATACCCCCACGCCCACACCAACCAACGATGTTCAATTGAAAGACAATGCGACGCTGGGCAAAATCCTGACCGACAGCAAGGGCAGAACGCTTTACTATTTTTCAAAGGATGCGTCCGGTGCTTCGGCTTGCTCGGGACAATGCCTGGTCAACTGGCCAATTTATTCGGCAGGCGACCTCACGGCGATCAAACTCGATGCTGGTTTGGATAAGGCCGATTTCGCGACGATTACGACGGGCGGCCAGTCACAAACAACTTACAAAGGTTGGCCGCTTTATTATTACAAAGACGATGCGGTTGCGGGAGATGTGAAAGGAGAGAATGTAGGTACAGTTTGGTTCGTCGCCAAAACCGACTACACCATTATGATTGCCAGCGGCCAGCTCGTGGGTAACGATGGAAAATCGTACAAATCGGACTACACCGAAGGTACTGGTGCTACTCAATTCTTCACCGATGGCAAGGGAAGAACATTGTACGCGTTTGTCAACGACAAAAACAATAAGAACAATTTTACCAAGCCCGACTTTTCGAACGACGCTGCCTGGCCTATTTACACTGCCGACCTGAAATCGCTGCCCACAGGAGTTGATAAGACCTTGTTCAGCACGATCGATGTGTTTGGGAAAAAACAGCTGACTTACAAAGGCTGGCCACTTTATTATTTTGGTCAGGACGGAACGACCAGAGGCGCTACCAAGGGCGTAAGCGTTCCTACGCCAGGTAAGTGGCCGATCGTCAATTTGCAATCACCGAATGCGCCTAACTAGATAAGTGCTTATTGCAGAGTGTAATTGGAAAGTGGCGCTCCCGTCGGGATCGCCACTTTTTTATTTGCCCCAGCGGGCTACCAGTTCTTCAAATTGCTTCTGCAAATGTAAAGTCCGTTTGCCGGCCAGGCCATTTCCGACAGGCTGGTCGCCGATCTGCACCACGGGCATTACCCATTTGGTGGTACTAGTCGTGAAAACTTCGTCGGCGGTAATCACTTCTTTATAGGTTATCGGTCGAATTTCTACCTCGAAGTGTGCTTGGGCAAGCTCGATGACCACGCGGCGGGTAACGCCGTTGAGGATATTCCGGTCGGAGGTAATGAGTTTGTCGCCCTGGAATGCAAACAGGTTGCTGCGCGTGAGCTCGCTTACTTCGCCGTCTTTGTGGAAAAGCAGGTCGGCCGCATTCTGGCGTTTCAGTTCGTCGGCCATGAGCACCATATGCACATAATTGGTGGTTTTAACCTCCGGCAAATCGCGAACATATTCGTAAGGAAGCACTTTAATACCTTTCAAACGGCCAGCCGGATTATCTTGCGGCAATGCCTCGGTGCGGATCAGCAAATTAGGTTGCACCACATGCACGCCATCCGGGGCATAACCACCTGTAAGCACAAACCGGAATGCTACTTCCGCCTCACCCGACATGGAATGCAAATCCGCCAGGATCTTTTCAGTTTCCCCCCGCGTCACCGGAAGCGGCAGTTTCAGCAACCGCGCGGAATTTTCGAAGCGTTGCCAGTAATCCTCCCAACGGAAGGGAATGCCATTATAAGTCCTGAAAAAATCGAATAAGCCATAGCCACGCAGCAACGAGAGGTCGTTGGTCTGAAAAACGGGCTGGTCGAGCGGAACGATTTCACCGTTAAAATATTGGTAAAAAGGCATGAAAAGCAGATTTTGTTGACTGGGGTAAAGTTATTAATAAAGGCTTTTCAAATACTGCTTTTGTAAATGTAAATGCCGGTTTTTAGGTTTTATCTTTGCGGCTCACATAACCTGTCGGGCCAGTTGTCGGCCTGGCAACATTACGCTTCGCATGATCGAACCCACTGCATTACTTGAAAAACTACAAATCGAATTCGACCGGCATTCCTATGGCAACACGCCTGTGGAGCTTTATGAGCCGATAACCTACATTATGTCACTCGGCGGGAAGCGTTTTCGTCCTTTGTTGACGCTCCTTGCTGCTTCCATTTTTGATACAGATATTGAAAAAGCCACGAAGCCAGCCATGGCAGTAGAGGTGTTTCACAACTTCACGCTCATGCACGACGATATCATGGACCGTGCGCCTTTGCGAAGGGGCATGCCTACGGTGCATGAAAAATGGAATGCAAATACGGCCATTCTGTCGGGGGATGTAATGCTGATCCGTGCATATGACCTCCTGCTGGACGTGCCGCAGGATAAATTCCGTTCAGTTTTAATGCGATTTAATCAGACGGCCGCGGAAGTTTGTGAAGGGCAGCAGCTCGATATGAATTTCGAAACGCGCTGGGATGTGACGGAAGAGGAGTATATTGGTATGATTCGCCTGAAAACATCGGTATTACTAGGTTTTGCATTGGAACTGGGCGGCATGATCACGGGGGCGGATGAGGAGACGACCAAGCTTTTGTACTCGGCAGGTGAGAATATGGGTATTGGTTTTCAGCTGAAAGACGACCTGCTGGACGTTTACGGTGATCCTGCGAAGTTTGGTAAACAGGTAGGCGGCGATATTATTGCTAATAAAAAGACATTCCTGCTGATTGAAGCGCTGTCGAAAGCCGAAGGACAGCTGAAAACCGAGCTTGACCACTGGATAGGTCTTGAAACATTCGATAACGCCGAAAAAGTAGTAGCGGTAACCGGCATTTACGACGCGTTGGGTATCCGGGCATTTACCGAACGTAAAATAAATGAATATTTTTCGCGCGGAATGGCTAGTTTACAGCAATTGCGCACGGACAGTGTTCAGAAAGAAGTGCTCTTGCAGTTTGTGGAGCAGCTCGTGGCGCGGGAAAAGTAGATCATTCAATCAATAACCCATTTTATGTCGATTACCCTTATTTTAGTAATTATAACCTCGGGGATCAGCTATTACGCGTTCAACAATTACAGTTTGATGGACAAGCTGATCCTGAACCCTTACCGCGTGACACAGCGCAATGAATATTATCGGTTTGTTACATCCGGCTTTGTGCACGCGGATTTCGGGCACTTAATTTTCAATATGCTCAGCTTGTGGTTTGTAGGCGAAAGCATCGAGCGGCTGTTCGGCATGCTTTTCGGCGCGAGCGGGACATTTTACTATCTGGCTCTGTACCTGGTGGGGATCATCGTTTCGGACATTCCTACATTTTTGAAACACCGGAAAAATTCGAAATATAATTCGCTCGGAGCGTCCGGCGGTGTTTCGGCCGTGCTTTTTGCGGCAATTCTTTATGCGCCGCTGATGCAGATCTGCCTTTACTTCTTCATTTGCATGCCCGGCTTCATATTCGGTTTGCTGTTTCTCGGCTATTCATTTTATGAAGCGCGGCGCGGCACGAGCTATGTGAATCACAGTGCGCACATGTACGGGGCCATTTTCGGGATGGTATTTATGGCAGTCGTGTATCCCGGCGCGGTACCCCAGTTTTTCGAGCAAATCCTAAGCTGGCGGTTATTTTAATGTAGCCAGCACAGTAACGCTACCTACCGTCTTGTCTTGAAGATTAACATTGATTTCGGCGTCCAGGGGGATATAAAGATCGACTCTGGACCCGAATTTGATGAAGCCCATTTCGGTGCTTTGCTCTACTTTATCGCCTTCCTTCACATACCAGCGTATACGACGTGCAGCCGCACCGGCGATCTGGCGGAATAATACTTCCACGCCCTCAATGGTGCGGATCACGACGGTGGTACGTTCGTTTTCGGTACTCGATTTGGGGTGCCAGGCAACGAGGTACAAGCCCGGATGATATTTAAAATACTGAATAACCCCGCTGATCGGGTTCCAGTTGACATGTACATTCAGTGGCGACATGAAGATGCTGATCTGGCGGCGTGGCCCTTTGAAGTACTCAGTTTCAACAACCTCTTCGATCACTACCACCTTGCCATCGCAGGGCGCCACAATCTGGCGGTCGCTTTGATGGATAACACGCTTAGGAACGCGGAAAAACTGCACAACGAGGAAAAAAACGATGATACTGCCGATCAGCACAAGACGCGGGATCCAGTAGCCGTCAGGAAGGAGATAATTGATCCCTAAATTGATAATGATCAGTACAATGGCCGTTACAGCCATAATAGTATATCCCTCTCTATGCAGTTTCATGCAAGCTTGTTTTTTGTTAATGATGGTCTCTAAAATGCAAATATCGCATAAATCCTGATTTTCCGGCAACGAAAAAGCCCCGACGGTAACGCCGAGGCCATTTTGGTAACGTTTATAGTCAGTTATGGTCAGGCGTTGTCATTTATTGTCAATTGTAACAACCTTTTGCCATCCTGACTACCAATGGCTATATCTGACCACACCCGACAGCCTTGCGGCTAGTCTTCATGCACGTCAATCACGACGCAGTCGCCGTTTTTGACTTCATGTTCTACTTTTTTGAACTTCACGTCGCGGAGAATGCGGCCATCTCGGTATTGAACCGAAACTTTCTGGTTGCGGTCGGCGATTTTGATCGTCCGCACAGGCTGTGCTTTCGTGGTAGATTCCTGTGAATGGAAAGTGTCGCTTTCCAGGTCGTAATCTTCTTCACGGTTGGTATGAAGCTCGGGCGCGGGCTCTGGCCTGCGGACCTGCTGCGGTACGGCAGTTGGCGGTGCCGCTTCTTCCTGAGGAATGTCAGCCTTCATGAGGAAGGAGATCATATCAAAGTTTACTTTACTCAGGAAGCGTTTAAAGAGTTCCACCGATTCGAACTTATAAATCAGCAACGGATCTTTCTGTTCGAATACCGCGTTCTGGACCGATTGTTTCAAATCGTCCATTTCACGCAAATGCTCCTTCCATTCCTGGTCGATGAGCGAAAGCACGATCGCTTTCTCCATTTCGCGGGTAATGTCTTTGCCTTCGCTTTCAATGGCTTTCTGCAAACCAACTACTACGCCAGCCTGACGGATACCGTCTGTGAATGGGATCATGATCTCAGAAATTACGGCACCGCGTTCTGCCTGGATCGAGCGGAGAACCGGCAATGCCTTGCCTGAGATCGAGTCGTTTTTGTCCTGATATTGTTTCTCGGCCGCTTCGTACAATTTTTGCGTGCGGTCGGCGGGTCTCAATGCTGCATACTCATTTTCACTGAACGGGATTTCCATTCCAAGCGTCGTGATGGCCGCGAGTTCAAGCTCCGCGTAACTTCCGGCAGTCGTAGCGATTTCGTCGCACACATCGAACAATGTATTGGCAATATCCACCGCCAGACGATCCCCGAACAATGCATTGCGACGACGGGTATAGATCGCGTCACGCTGATAGTTCATTACATCGTCATATTCGAGCAGGCGTTTCCGCATGCCGAAGTTGTTCTCTTCTACTTTTTTCTGCGCTCTTTCGATCGACTTGGTAATCATGCCGCTCTGGATCACCTCGCCTTCTTCGAGGCCCATGCGGTCCATTACCTTCGCCATACGGTCGGAACCGAACAAACGCATGAGGTTGTCTTCCAGAGAGACGAAGAATTGGGATGAACCCGGGTCTCCCTGGCGTCCCGAACGACCACGCAGCTGGCGGTCGACGCGACGGCTTTCGTGGCGTTCTGTACCGATGATCGCCAAACCGCCTGCGGACTTGGATTCCGCAGTCAGCTTAATGTCGGTACCACGACCGGCCATGTTCGTCGCAATCGTTACGGTTCCCGGCTTACCTGCTTCGGCAACTACTTCCGCCTCACGCTGGTGCTGTTTCGCATTCAAAACCTGGTGGGGGATCTTGCGGAGCGTAAGCATCCGGCTGATGATCTCGGAGTTTTCAACCGAAGTCGTACCCACGAGTACCGGCCTGCCGGCTTCCACGAGTTCTACGATTTCATCGGTTACCGCATTGTATTTCTCACGAACCGAGCGGTACACTTTATCTTCCTGGTCTTTACGGACGATTCCTCTGTTGGTAGGGATCGAAACGACGTCCAATTTGTAGATTTCCCAGAATTCACCTGCTTCCGTTTCGGCTGTACCGGTCATACCAGCCAGCTTGTGGTACATCCGGAAGTAATTTTGCAGGGTAACCGTCGCGTATGTCTGCGTGGCGTCTTCCACTCGTACGTTTTCTTTCGCTTCAATAGCCTGGTGAAGGCCGTCGGAGTAACGGCGACCATCCATAATACGGCCGGTTTGCTCGTCGACGATCTTAACCTTTCCGTCCATGATCACGTACTCCACGTCTTTTTCAAAAAGTGTAAATGCTTTCAGAAGCTGGTTAACCGTGTGGATACGGGCTGTTTTTACGGAATAATCGCGGATCAATGCTTCTTTCGCGATCACACGATCGTGTTCGTTGAGCGAAGTGTCTTTTTCGATCGCGTCGAGGTCAACAGCGATGTCGGGCAGAATAAAGAAATTGGCCTCTTCCGATTCGCCTGTCAGGAAGTCGATCCCTTTCTCGGTCAATTCAATGCTGTTATGGCGCTCATCGATCGTGAAGTAAAGAGGTGCATCGGCCTGGGGCATCAGTTTCTGGTTTTCTGCCAGGTAAATCGATTCCGATTCCTGCATAATAGCCTTCACGCCGCCTTCGCTGAGATATTTGATCAAGGGCTTGTACTTTGGCATACCGCGGTGTGCGCGGAACAATGCCAAACCGCCTTCTTTTTTATCGCCGGCCTGGATTTTCTTTTTAGCCTCGTTGAGGAAGTCCATCGCGAGGCGTTTTTGAGCTTCCACGATCCTCGAAACGCGTGGTTTCAGTTCCAAAAACTCCTGCTCATCGCCGCGCGGCACCGGACCGCTGATGATCAATGGTGTACGGGCATCATCGATCAAAACGGAATCGACCTCATCGACCATTGCGAAATGGTGCTTGCGCTGAACGAGTTCTTCCGGCGTCCGTGACATATTGTCACGCAGGTAGTCGAAACCGAATTCGTTGTTGGTACCATAAGTGAGGTCTGCTTTATAGGCATTGCGGCGTGCAATGGTGTTCGGCTGGTGGCGGTCGATACAGTCGACGCTCATGCCGTGGAATTCGAAAAGCGGGGCATTCCACTCGGCATCGCGTTTCGCGAGGTAGTCGTTCACGGTAACGATGTGGACGCCTTGTCCGGCCAATGCATTCAGGAATGACGGCAGGGTAGCTACAAGGGTTTTACCTTCACCCGTTGCCATTTCGGAAATCTTGCCCTGGTGCAGTACCACACCACCGATCAGCTGCACATCGTAATGGACCATATTCCATTTAATAGGCTGGCCGATTACGTCCCAGGTCGTGTTCCAGGTCGCTTTGTCACCGCTGATGGTTATATGCGACTTTTTAGTAGCGATTTCGCGGTCAAAATAGTTGGCGGTTACTTCCAGTTTATCATTTTCCGTAAAACGGCGTGCTGTATCTTTTACGATGGCAAATGCTTTTGGAAGAATTTCCAGCAACACCCTCTCCAGTTCTTTATTTCTTTCCAGTTCGAGCGCGTCGATTTTCTTAAAGATCGCCTCTTTGCTGTCCACATTCGGTTCGTCGGCAGCCTGTTGTTTCAACGTACCAATCTGTTCGTCGATAGACTTCAGTTGATCGGCAATATGTTGTTTCAAGTTCGCGGATTGTGCCCGGAGCTCATCATTCGACAGAGAGGCTAGGA
Organism: Dyadobacter sp. 22481; assembly: GCF_052044875.1. Taxonomy (NCBI): domain Bacteria; kingdom Pseudomonadati; phylum Bacteroidota; class Cytophagia; order Cytophagales; family Spirosomataceae; genus Dyadobacter; species Dyadobacter sp. 22481. Next base: position 257,499 of record NZ_JBQENV010000004.1, on the reverse strand, counting down.
GTGCATATTCGGCATTGACTTTATCAACGTACGGAGTTAGTTCCTTTAAATCCCGTTCCGATTTCGTGCCAAACAGCTTGGAAAATATTTTAAACATGATGTGATGTATGTTTTTTAACCGGTTTTATCCTTGAAAATATTGAGCCTGTACATAAACGCGTGTCACATTGTCAGCAAAAACTCCTATTTCTTAGGCCAAAGGTAATTCATTGCCAATACTATTACGCAACAACTGGCATAATCCTAATGCAGATCTAATGTTTTTAATCACTAAAAATAACCCGTGCTACCGGCCAATAACCGCCTGTATAGATTTAGAACCACTACTAGGTAATGCATAGTACCTTTAACACATCAAAACGATTTAAACAGATATAGCCATGAACCACAATAGATTGTTCCGTAACACCAGCAACAAAATGATCGGCGGCGTAGCCTCAGGATTAGCTGATTACTTCGAAATCGACGTCACAATTGTCCGTGTATTGTTGGTACTCGCAGTGTTCATTCCGGTCACATTCCCTGTCATTTTGTTTTACATCATCCTTTGGATCGTCATGCCTGACAGCGCAAAACGACCCAAAGAGCTGGAACAAGGGCACATCCCTTCCTAAAATTTAAATTTCCATCAGCAAAGACTCGGTAGTTGCAAACCGTCGGAAAACAAACTCCGGCGGTTTGTTGTTTTACGATTAATACCTATTTTTACCAATGGTATGCAGGCATACTATCACAAACGCCTGCTTAAAACTGATTCCAAAAACAGATCCAATATGAACGCATACATTGTTGCGGGCTATCGCACCGCGGTGGGCAAGGCGCCGAGAGGCGGGTTCCGGTTTACACGTCCCGACGACCTCGGTGCGACGGTGATCAGGCATTTGCTGGAACAGACCCCGCAGCTCGACCCAACCCGCGTGGATGATGTGATTGTGGGAAATGCGGTGCCGGAAGCGGAGCAGGGAATGCAGATGGGCCGGTATGTAGCCTTGCTTTCTTTACCCAAAAATGTGTCTGGTATCACCATCAACCGCTATTGCGGCTCAGGCGTAGAGGCGATTGCCATGGCTTCCGCGAAAATACACGCCGGAATGGCCGAATGCATTATCGCCGGCGGTACCGAATCGATGTCGCTTGTGCCTACAATGGGTTGGAAAACCGCATTGAACTACGAAATCGCCCATACGAATCCGGATTATTACCTGAGCATGGGCCTTACCGCCGAGCAGGTTGCCAAGGATTTCAATATCAGCCGTGAAAAGCAGGATGAATTTTCATTCCAATCTCACCAGAAAGCGCTGCGCGCGCAGAAGGAAGGCTGGTTTACCGAAGGCATTGTGCCGGTGACGGTGAAGGAAACGTTTTTCGACCAGGCCTCCGGTAAGAAGAAAACAAAGGAAACGGTCATCAGCCAGGACGAGGGCCCGCGTGCGGATACCACTGTTGAAGCATTGAATAAATTGAAACCGGTTTTTGCGGCGGGCGGATCGGTAACGGCAGGAAATTCTTCCCAAACTTCCGACGGTGCCGCATTTGTGATCGTCATGTCCGAAAAACTGGTGAACGAATTAGGCCTGAAACCCATTGCACGCATGATGTCGTACGCGACAGCGGGCGTGGATCCCCGCATTATGGGCATAGGGCCGGTTGCGGCAGTGCCGCTGGCATTGAAACAAGCCGGTTTGCAGCTAGGCGATATTCAGCAGGTGGAGCTAAATGAGGCATTTGCAGCACAAGCGCTTGCGGTTATACAGGAATTAGGCATCGATCCCGATATCGTGAACCCGAACGGCGGCGCGATTGCATTGGGACACGCATTGGGCTCCACAGGCGCAAGGCTTTCGGTGCAGCTTTTCAACGAAATGAAGCGCCGCGACCAGAAATATGGCATGGTTACGGCCTGTGTAGGAGGCGGCCAGGGTGTTGCGGGCATTTACGAAAGGCTTAATTAAGCCGTAGACTAACATTCGACCCGATTTTAAAGGTCTCCCCGGAAGTGTTACCCATCTTCCGGGGAGATTTTTTATTTTTGCCCTTTCATCATGCACGCCGGCTTTCATGGATGTTTCCATTATTATCATTAATTACAGGACACCCCAACTCATTAACAATTGCTTAGATTCGATCAAACGGTTTACCTCCGGGGTAACCCTTGAAGTGATCGTGGTAGACAATGACCCGGCGAATGGCGGAGGTGCTTTGGTGAGAGAGGCCCATCCGGAAGTGCGGTGGATCGACATGGAATTCAATGCGGGTTTCGGTATTGCCAATAACCGCGGCATGGAAATTGCAAAGGGAAAGTACCTGCTGCTGCTGAACGCCGATACGTTGCTGACCGACAATGTGATCGGCCGGTGTTTCAACCGGATGAACCAGCGGACGGACATTATCGCCTGCGGTGCATTGCAATATTACCCCGATGGTACACCGATGCCTTTCTACCGCAGCTTTAACGAATTTCGGAAGACGTTTTTCATACTTCCCCCGAGCGGTTTGGTAGATAAGCTCATCGGCAAACTTTATCCCGAACCGGCCTATACCGATCCGGACCAGTACGACTGGCTCGTAGGCGCATTTATGTTTGTGCGAAGGGAAGGTTTCGAAAAAACGGGCGGTTTCAGCAGTGAGTTTTTCATGTACGGCGAAGACGTGGAATGGTCGGGCCGGTTGGGAAAGCTCGGGAAGCTGTGCTATTTTCAGGATTGTATTTTTATCCACCTTGAAAATAACAACCCGTTCCGTCGGACGCATATTTCGTGGATCAACCGGTTCAGTACCCAAATGCAGGTTTCTAATTTTCTTTGGGTCAGGAAGCAATACGGCGTTTTTCAATATATCATGTTGATCCTGCATTACATTTTCATGGTGCCGGTCATTTACGGTTGGAAGATGCTTCTGAACCTGAGAAAAAATGGGAATCCGTTCTCGGAACTTCGCACACAATATATATATGTAAGGAAGACCCGCGTTCTTTTAAAATATTTCTGGAAAACGCTGTTCCTCAGAAAAGGGCTGTATAAGATCAAGCCTCAGGAGAACATCGACCTCTTAACTGCCTCTGCATGAATCAATCCAAGAAAAGAATACTCTTTTTTACGCCCTATGCCACACGGACAGGATCTGAGATGATGCTGTTGTACATTCTGAAAAAAATAGACCGTTCCCGTTTCGACGTCGGTATCGTCAGTTTTGCCAATGGCGAACTGCTGGCCGAGTTCCCCGAAGATATTCCCGTCCATATTGCCCCGCGCAAGTTCAATACGATAGAAAAAATTTCCTTTCACCTGGGCATTAACCCAACGCTCCGGGCATTAAGAAAGCTTGCCAAGAGTTTCCGGGCGGATTTCTGGTATGTGAATACAACCATGATCCCCGAGACGATCGTGGTGGCCAAAGAATTCGGTATTAAAGTAATTACCCACTTCCATGAAATGCCGCTCACTTACGCGTACCTGAGCGCGCCCGATTTCAAAAGCATCGTGGATTATTCGGAACTGCTGATCGGATGCTCTCAAACGACTTGCGATGCATTGAAAGATGCCGGCGGGAAGAATGTGGGCCTGCTTTATTCCTTCATAGATCCTTCGCTTGTAAAAAAAGACGATCACCGGTCGGCCGAACTCCGGCAGAAGCTTAGGATACCGGCCGATGCATTCGTATGGATTTTGTCGGGTATGACTTCGGAGCGAAAAGGCTTCGACCTGCTGCCCGATATTGCCGCAGAAGTGAACGATCCGAATGTCCACCTCGTGTGGGTAGGTGCAACGATCGACGATGGATTGGTGTATTATACCGAACAACGCTGCGCTAAAAACACGTCGGCGACCAAAATTCACCTGACCGGCAAGCAAAAAGAAGATTATTATGCCTACCTTAATATGGGTAATGGTTTTCTGCTCACTTCCCGGCAAGACCCATTTCCACTGGTGATGATAGAAGCTGCGTTGTTGGGTAAGCCTATTGTTTCATTTCCTTCCGGAGGCGTTTCCGAGTTTGTAAAGGATGGAATGGGTGTTGTTACCGAGGATCTGAGTGTCAGACAAATGGTCGCGGCGATGCGGTCGGTAATGCGTGGCGACACGAAAACCGACAGTGCGAGGAGCATTGAAGTAGCGAGCCGGTTCAATGTGGAAAACGGATATAATGAGTGGATTGAATTAATTGACAAAACCCGTTAGTATGCTCAATTCTACGTGCGCAGTGAAGTTTTTGACCCGTATTTTTTTGTTACTGAGCGTATTGGCGCTGGCAGGCCGCGTTTCGGGGCAAAGCCAGCAAAGAACGACCGAAATAGATAACCAGCGTTACCTAGCGCTGATGCTCCTGAACCTCACCGACCCGGACGATATCGGCCCGGAACCGGACCTGATCCGCTCCGCAAAGGACTTTGGGCTCAATGCGGTATACATTACGATTCCCTGGGACAAGGTCTATTTCAGCTCGCCTACCGAAACGCCCCAATGGGCGAAATACGATCAGCAGATCAAAATTGCGACGGATTTGGGCATGAAGGTCGCATTACGCGTTCACCTTGGCCGGCACAGCACGCGCATCAAAGGTTTTTGGGAGGTTTCCGACAGTCAGTTCAGCCATTCCAATAAGCCGTTGCTCAGCGGTTACCAGGATACATTTTTTGGCTTTGATAACCAGACCATTCTCGATAAAGGGGTGGCTTTTGTAAAAGAGGTCGTAACCCGTTACAAGTACCTGCAGACCGATAAAAAGTTGCTCTACGTGTCGGTGACCAATACCGGTACGCAGGAAGGGGAATATCCCGGCGGGCTGATCGAGAAAGGAAAGGAAGAGGCGGCCGTTTACGACTATTCGCCTTCGATGGTGAAAGGGTTTAAGGATTTTGTAAAATCAAAATACAAGAAGATCGAGCGGATCAATTTCCTGTGGGGAATGACGTTTAAATCGTTCGACGAGGCGAATCCGCCTGCGACTGCCTGGGAGCCTAATCTTTCCTTCCGTCAGCGCTATGGGAAAGACTGGTACATCTACCGCCATATGATGCTCAAAAGGTTTACCGAGCAAATGGTAAGCGCTGTCAAAGGCGTCGACCCGGCTATTAAATATGTTTCTGATTACGGTTCGGTATTCGATTCGCAGTCGGCATCGCGGGGCACGTTGGGCTTTCGTGACCTCAACCAAAAAACGGATGGTATCAAGGTAAACGACAACCTGGCCACGCACGACCATCGGTGGTCGGTGGATATTTTGAAAAGCGATGCGCCGGCAGGTTTTATCACGGCCAATGAGCTTTTTGTGAGTTCCTACCTCGATAACAATGCCCACATCAAACAAATCAACGAAAACTTCGAACACGGTGCCAATGTGGTAGCGGTCGTCATTTCGCAAAAAGAGCAGATGGCGCGTGCGGAAGGCTTTTTGCGCCAGGGAGCGACCTTCTGGTTGAACAAACCGATGACGCCGATCGTGTATGCTGATTCGGTCTCGTACCGGTTGTCGGCAGCTACCGAAAAGGGCGGTGCGCAGGGTGTGATTTACGATGAATGGGCCAAACGCGCCTACGCCGATCCGGCAAAGCCACGGCCTGTCCGCATTCGTTTGATCGAAGACATATTGTCGCCAAGTTACTGGGCGGATGCCTCCAACTACATGCCTTATGTTTTCAGACCGGTTCCTATGCAAATAATTCCGGTAAATAAGGACTTCCAGTACCGGCTGCCTATCGATACTTTCTCGGATGTGGATGGAACGGTCGTACGGGTGGAAGTAGGTGCGTTGCCCGCGTGGCTGCGCTACGAGAACGGCGTTCTCAAAGGCAGGCCCGGTACGTTGGGCGACTACCGCATTTCGGTAAAAGGAATTGACGACGAAGGAGGTTCGGCGGAAGCATTTTTTACCATTCGGGTGGATACGCGCGAGAATGCCAATAAGCCGCCGACCGTCGACAGTAATTTCTCGAATCAGATGGTGGCCGTGGGTAAGCCATTTACCATTACCATTCCAAAAACGGCGTTCGTCGATCCGGACGGCGACATTACCAAAGTGGAAGCCAGCGAACTGCCTTCCTGGCTGACGTTTTCGAACGGCATATTGAGCGGAACACCTATGAAACTGGGCGATTACCGCATTAGTCTTAAAGCCTATGATGACCTTAACGCATTTGTCGAAACTTACTTCACGGTTAAAGTCGTGGAGCCGCAGTTCCTGAATGCGCCACCGTTTGCCACCAGTGGTTTGCCCGTAAAGTATGCGCAGATCAATATGCCCTTCAACTACATTCTGCCCACCAATATTTTTGGAGATCCGGATGGCTATATTTCTTCCATTACTGTGCAAAACCGGCCTTCTTGGCTCAATTTTGCCATGAACGAATTTTCAGGAACGCCCAAGGAAGAGGGCGAGTACCAGCTGATCATCCGCGCATACGACAACGCGGGTGCATACGTGGAAATCCCGCTGGTGCTGCTGGTGCAAATCCCCGAGATACGTTTTGAACTCGTTCAGGGAGGCAGCAAGGTGGATCAGCGGGTGATCAGGAAGTTGTCGGGCGATGACGTAATCCCTTACGATTCGCTGCCGTCGAAGCTGAATATGTATGCCTACGGAAATTTCGAGTACGACAAAGTCTCTTTTGATCTGAACGGTCCCTATCGCCGAAAAGCAACGACTGCGATATTCCCTTATGCGCTGTATGAGGATGCATCCGGCTTTGCACCTTATGTAGGGAGGTATACTTTAACTGTCACCGCGTTTAAAGAGGATTCCGCAGTAGTCACGAATTCCATCGAATTCGGCATTTCGGCGGGAGATAAGGCAGACATCACCAAGAACATGGCCGACTGGGCATTTTATCCTAACCCGGTTGAAAGCATCGTCAATATCAAACTTCCCGAATACCAGCCGGGAGATAGCCTGAGCTGGGAAATTGTGACCGTGGCGGGCAAGAGAATTCCGATTACCAGTTCACTCGTGAAGATTTCGGATTCCCTGGCCAACCTCGACCTCGACGCCATCGGGCTGTCCGCGGGCATTTATTTTATCAGGGTCGAAAACAACGGAGAGTTCTTAAAGCAATTCAAGGTTTTCAAGAAATAGCAAAGCCGCATGTCTCTGCAATTGTTGGTGACCGCCATTTGATGGCGGTCATTTTCATTTATTTTTAATAATAGTATGCTTGCATAATAATTTTTATGATCTATATTTGCATTAACCTGTAATGGTATGCAAGCATACTCAACACGTTCCCGACTAACCCGCATTCAGATATGTCCGTTGCAGCAGTAAATCAAACCTCCATCAAAGGAGGTGAATTCCTGATCAAGGAAACCCTGGCCAGCCAGATTTTTATACCGGAAGAATTTAATGAAGAGCAGCGCATGATCGCTGATACGTGCCGAGATTTCCTTTCGAAGGAAGTGTGGCCGCATCTGGATGAAATCGACCATGCCAAAAGTCCGGCGCTGATCTCCGGCCTGATGGACAAAGCGGGTGAGCTGGGCTTGCTGGGGACTGCGGTCCCCGAAGAATTCGGCGGCTTTGGAATGAATTTCAACACTTCCATGCTCGTGGCAGAAGCGACGGGCGCCGGTAATTCATTCTCCGTGGCACTTTCGGCGCATACCGGGATTGGAACATTGCCGATACTCTACTACGGGAATGAAGGGCAGAAGAGCAAATACCTTCCTAAACTCGCTTCGGGGGAGTGGAAAGCGGCCTATTGCCTCACCGAGCCCGATTCGGGCTCCGACGCCAATTCAGGTAAAACGAAGGCGAAATTGAGCGCCGACGGTAAGCATTACGTCGTGAATGGCCAGAAAATGTGGATCACGAACGGCGGTTTTGCAGACGTTTTTATTGTTTTTGCTAAAATTGAAGAGAATGGCGAGACCGATAAAAACCTGACCGCGTTCATTATCGAGAAATCATTTGGTGGCATTACCATGAACGAGCCCGAGCATAAAATGGGCATCAAGGGTTCGGATACGCGCCAGCTTTTCTTCAACGATTGCCTGGTACCGGTAGAGAATATGCTCTCCGAAAGAGGTAACGGGTTTAAAATAGCAGTTAATATCCTTAATGTCGGCCGTATCAAGCTCTCGGCAGCGGCCCTCGGGGGCTCAAAGCGTGTCGCTTCGCAGGCGATACAATATGCCAACGAACGCAAGCAGTTCGGCACGGCGATCGCCAATTTTGGTGCGATCAAACACAAACTGGCCGAAATGGCGGTAGGCATGTTCGCGACCGAATCGGCGGCTTACCGTGTGGGTCAAAATATAGATGACTTAATCCAGGCCTTCAAAGAGAAGGGAATGAACGATGAGGAGGCGAAATTGAAGGCTCTGGAGGAATTTGCGATTGAATGCGCGATCATGAAAGTGCACGGCTCGGAAGTACTGGATTTTGTGGTCGATGAAGGTGTGCAAGTGTATGGAGGGATGGGTTTCTCTGCCGATGCACCGATGGATCGCGCATATCGCGATAGCCGGATCAACCGGATTTTTGAAGGTACCAATGAAATTAACCGCTTGCTGGTGGTGGATATGCTGCTGAAACGCGCCATGAAAGGCCAGCTTAACCTCATGGGGCCGGCGGCGGCAGTGGGCAAAGAAATTTTGTCGATCCCCGATTTTAGCTCCGATGAGGATGAAACATTGTTCGCAGCCGAGAAAAAAGTGATCGGAAACCTGAAAAAGGCCGCCTTGATGATTGCGGGTGCCGCGGTACAGAAGTTTATGATGAAACTTTCTGAGGAACAAGAGATTATCATGAACCTCGCCGATATGGTAATTGAAATTTTTGTAGCCGAATCGGTGTTATTGCGGGTGGAGAAGCGGATCGGGCTGTTGGGCGACGGGCCTAATGCATTGCATAAAGATATAGCGGCCATTTACCTCAACCGTGCCGTAGAAAAGGCGAATATCGCCGGTCGTTCCGCCATTACCAGCTTTGCGGAAAGCGATGAACTTCGCGTGATGCTGATGGGGCTTAAAAGGTTCACGAAGATCGAACCGGCAAACCTGAAAGACGCACGCCGCCGCATTGCCGACGAGCTGATTGCCAAAAATGACTATGTCTTTTAAAAAATCATAAATATCTCAGGTGTATAACCTGCTACAACTGAAAACCAAAATGTACACGTTGAAAGCCGTATCTGACTCAGATGCGGCTTTTTTGTATCTTGGTAAAAGGTTTTCGATTATCGGTCAAAATGCGCAATTTTAGGAAACCAAAATCGACGGCTTTCTCGTTAGATAGTAGGTTTCTTTTTTGACTCAAATAGCAAAAATAAATACGTTGGATTCTCTACTAGCTACTGAAAAACCACCTTTCATGACATTGCATTCCGTGGATCTGCGTACCACAGGCCAGTTTCCTGCATTATTACTCGACTATCTGGACCAGAAACCGACGCTCGAATCTTTTTACAGCATTTTCCCGACGCTAGAGAACGCCGAAAAGGTTATTTTGAACAAAAAAGGATTCGATGCAGAGAAGCGCAAAACGCTCGTGGAAGTGCTAACGAGGCAATATCACGGACTGCCTTACCTGCCCGATTTTTCAGTTTTATTACAGGACAATACATTTACCGTCACAACCGGTCACCAACTGAATATCTTCACCGGGCCGTTGTATATTGTTTACAAGATCGTTACGATCATCAAGCTTGCCGAAGCGTTAAAGGCGAAGTATCCCGCATATAACTTCGTACCGATTTACTGGATGGCTTCGGAAGACCATGATTTTGAAGAAATCGCATCTTTCCATCTGTTCGGGCAGACGCACAAATGGACGGGAGAGCACAAAGGGGCGGTAGGAAAGCTCAATCCTAAGGAATTGGCGGGTATTTTGAAGCAACTGCCTGATAAACCGCTGCTTTTTGCGAAGGCCTATCTGGAAAATAACACGCTGTCGGATGCGGTTCGATGTTATATGCACGAACTTTTCGGACGATACGGGCTGATCAGTCTGGACGCCGACCACGCCGACCTTAAACGCCACTTCCTGCCTGTTATCCGGGAGGAGCTCAAAGACTCCATTTCGGAAAAACTCGTTACAGAAACTACTTCCCGGTTGAATGCGCTCGGTTACCACACGCCCCTGCACGCGCGCGAAATCAATTTCTTCTATCTCGACGACAATCTTCGCGAGCGTATCGTGCGCGAAGGCGACGTTTTCAAAGTACTGAATACCGAGCTGGAATTTAGCGAGGAAGAATTGCTGGCACTTGCGGAAAGCAATCCGGAGCATTTCAGCCCGAACGTGATCCTGCGCCCGTTGTACGAGGAAGTGATTTTGCCCAATCTGGCGTATATAGGAGGGCCGTCAGAAGTGCCCTACTGGATGCAGTTAAAAGGCGTTTTTGACCATTTCGGCGTACCTTACCCCATGCTGATGCCGCGGAATTTCGCGCTGTACATGAACGGTCATCAATATAAGAAAGCGCAGAAGCTGAAAATCGATTACAAGGACTTGTTCCTCGACGAGATTGCGTTGCGCAAGACTTTTATCGAACGCAATACGGAGCACGAGCTCAACCTGAATGATCAGAAAGAGGCGTTCAATGCAGTTTTTGAACAAATCCTTGCCAAGGCTACCGAAGTAGATCAAACGATGCACGGCGCAGTGAAAGCGGAGCAAACCCGCCTCTTGAATTCACTGAAACACCTCGAAAAGCGCATTATCCGCGCCGAGGAGCGTAATCATGAATCGGAGATCGAACAGTTGCTAACCCTCAAAAACAAACTGTTCCCGAACGGAATCGCCCAGGAACGGTATGACAATCTGCTGAATTTCTACATTAACGATCCTCAGTTCATCCAGAAGCTCTACAATGCCTTCGATCCGTTAGATTTCAGGTATAATGTGCTGCTGGAAGAGTAGTGTTACTCTTTTAATTTTACATCTCCAAAGAGCGAGGTTACAGTAATTTTGGTTCCTCCTCCGGTGCCGATTTTGCCCTGATAATGTTTCATTTTGTCGGGCCGGCCGTCTTTATCAGGCTGCATAGAAAAATTGACATTTTCGGTCGGATAACTGAATTTGCCGTACGTCACGCTCACATTGAACTGGTTGGCCTCCGCCGGAAGTACTATTGACGAGTACTGTGCCTGGATATCGACATTCTGCGCCGAATGTGTCAGTTCATCGATTTTGAAATTACCCGAATAATTGAGTTTAATCTTGCCGGTGCCGCGGATCGTCCCGATTTTAGCCCCTGAATAGTCGATAGCAGCATCCAGGTTCACCACGTCGCCGATCGTCAACTCGCCGTGCTTGTTGCTCAGCCAGACTTTCTTGGCCTGATCGAGCTTCACATTTGAATACTGGCAATCTAGCTTCCCGCCGTCCATTTTGCCGATTTTAGCGCTGCCGAATTGCACGTCGATCATATTATCGGGGTTTTCGAGCAAGGTGGCTATAAAGTTACCATGCTTAGAAAATACGGTGAGCGGAGCGTAAAAGGAAGGGATATCGGTATTTCCAAATTCGTTCCGTATCGTCAGAGAGTTCTCTTTCGGCATGTAGATCGTATAATCGATCTGGATGAAGTTCTTGTCCCCTTTGCTATTGTTCCAGCCGTTCTTACCGAACTGGCTGCGGTCGATGCGGGTAACAATGCTGATGAGGTTTTTCGCCCGTTTTTCATCGATATTCACCGAACTGAGATATTCCGCAGCGCGGTTGTCGGAAGGCGCATTGGCGGTCACTACAATTTCGACCTTAATTTCTTCCTTAGCCCACAGATTCACCTTAACGAGACCAAACTGATTGTCGATTTCAAGTGCATCGCTCTTTTTGACATCAAATACCTTTACAATATTCCTCCGCCTCTCTACCAGTCCATTCTGTTCAGAATCGTCGGGATCGAGGGTTGCGCTGGCTACCTGTGGCAGTGTGGCGATCACACTAAATAACAGGAGCGTCGCTATTTTCTTTATCGTTATCATTTTTCACTTTGTTAATACGTTGCAAAATTTCCAGTTGTTGATTCAGAAGATCCACCTGTAATTGCAGGTTCTGAACCATTGCTTCGAGCAGTGCTTCCTGGTTAGGGGCGTTAGATAAGTTGGAACGGAGGTTTTTATAGCTCGATTCCAGACTTTCCAAATCAGCGGAGAAATCTTTGTACAGCTCAGGATTGTTCCGGGCCAGTTTGATGATCTCCTCCCTTTTTTGGTCTATTGCAACATTGTATTGATTGAATTCGCGGGCATATGCGGGGACTTTCAGGGCCACGTTCGGATCACGGGTAATGCCATACTTGTTATTGAGGTAAGCCAGAAACCCGATTCCGAGCGCCAGGAACACCCCCGCGGCAATACGCCAATCGAAATAGGGGTTACTCAGACGCCTGATTTTTTTTTTCGATTTCTCGGGTACTATCGGAATCTCGTTATGTAATTGGCTCTCAATCTGGCTCCATAAAGAATCCTGCGGTAAGAAAGTATCAAATCCATCCCTGTTATCACGCACAAACCGCTCCAATCGATCCTTTTTATCAGAAGAATTTTTCATAGATTAATTAACTTGTCAAGTGTAAATAATAGTCTCAAATCCGTAAGAGTTTTAGGTAAGTATCATTTCTAACTAATGAAAAGCTCATCTGACCAGCATTTCAGTCAATTTCCTTTTCGCCCTCATATATTGCGTCCGGGAGGTCGTTTCGCTGATCCCGAGCACTTCGCCGATTTCTTCATGGTCGTAGCCCTCGAACAAATACAGGCTTAGTACCACCCGGTAACCATCCGGCAATTTCTGTACCGCGTTGCGAACCCTTTCTATTTCGAGCGTCGTGTCGCTCTCATCCAGTCCGAAAGAGTCCTCATTCCGGTCGCTTTGCTCCAAAGTCTCGTGGAATTCCTCGATTTCCACCCATTTTACCTTTCTGCTCCGCATGTGGTTGATAGCCTTATTGACCACGATTTGCTTCAACCATGCCCCAAACGTGGATTGTTGCCTGAACTGGTGGAGATTCGTGAAAGCATCCACGAAGGCCTCCTGCAAAGCATCCTCAGCCTCTCCCAAATGGTTCAGTATCCGCATGCAGATGTTGAACATGGCTTTTGAGTAATGTTTATAAAGCTCGTACTGCGCTTTGCGCTCTCCGAGTTTACAACGCTCTACCAGTTCGACGTGCCGGTCGGGGTAAATTTGTGTTTTCAAGCAGAAGGTTTAGATTTTGAACGTTCTGAATCAAAGACAACTGTTTATACGGCATGTTGCATTTGGTTAAAAATTTTTTCAAAATGCTGCATACCGAACAAAGGGACATACCGTCTTGTTCTTAGAAAAAGGCGGGGTTATCTTTGTGCCGCCTTGATGCAATCTACCGATTTTAGTACATGAAAACTTTCAATATCCCCGATTTTTACCGGAGCCGCATTATCACGCCGATCAAGGAATTTCGCCGTAAAAACGATAAGCTGAAAAGGGATTATTCGCCCACTTTGCTCGATTTCGGACCGGTACAGTTCCTCATCGCACGCCATTTCGGCTTTTGTTACGGGGTAGAGAATGCGATCGATATTGCCTACAAGGCCATTGCCGAGAATCCGGGCAAGCGGATTTTTCTTTTGAGCGAAATGATCCATAATCCGGACGTGAACCGTGATCTGATGGAGCGCGGTGTGCAGTTCATTATGGATACCAAAGGCAACCAACTTATCGGCTGGGAGCAGCTTACCACCGAGGATATTGTCATCGTTCCTGCATTTGGTACAACTGTTGAAAACCAGCAGAAACTGTCGGAACTGGGCGTGAACGCATATGTGTATGACACGACCTGCCCATTTGTAGAGAAGGTATGGAACCGGGCGGCGCAGATTGGCGAGAAAGATTATACGATCGTTGTACACGGCAAGCCCAATCACGAGGAAACGCGCGCCACATTCTCGCATAGTAAGGAAAATGCGCCGACCGTTGTGGTCGAGAATATGAAACAGGCCCAGATTTTGGCGGAATACATGACGGGTATCAGGCCTGCATTGCAATTTTTTGAGGATTTCAAAAACCAGTATTCCGAAGGCTTCGACCCTGAAAAAGACTTGCAGCGTATCGGTGTCGTGAACCAGACAACCATGCTGGCTTCCGACACGCAGGGCATCGCGGATTATCTCAAGAATGCGATGATCCGGCATTACAGCCTGCGTCCCGAACAGGTCGAGGACCGTTTTGCCAATACCCGTGATACATTATGCTATGCGACGAACGATAACCAGGACGCTACGTATGCGCTGCTTACGCACGAGGCGGATCTGGTGGTCGTGGCGGGAGGTTATAACAGTTCGAACACCTCGCATTTAGTCGAGTTGTGTGAACAGAAGTTTCCAACCTATTTTATCGAATCAGTGAATAAAATCCTCGACCGGCAGCTGATCCGCCATTTTGATTTGCATAAAAAGGAAGAAACGGTCACGGAAAACTATATTCCCGACAAAGCTCCCGTACGTATCATGCTCACGTGCGGCGCATCGTGCCCGGATGCAGTGGTGGAAGGAATTCTCGTGCGGCTGCTTTCGTTTTTCGAAGGAACAAAACCGATCGAAGAAGTCATGCGGGCGTTCTGAAAGCGTGCTTACCGTTAAATTTTACAGAGACACCGTTGAATCATTTGAAAGAGGTTATATAAAGCGAATTAACTTATAAAGTCTAATTTAGGCGGATGGTTTTTGATCCTAAAAATCATCCGTTTTTTATATCTTCTTTCCTATGAAAAAGACTGCCATCCTGTGTTCTTTTTGCCTTCTCTTTTTTGTCTGGTTTTTTAGCAGATGCTCTTCTTTTAATGAGATTCGCGTGGCAGGTACCAACTTCACGGAAGAGGTCGGGCAATCGCAAAACCTTGTGTTTACCTTCAACAAGGACCTGGTTTCTACAGCCGAGCTCAATAACTGGGATTCGACGCAATATGTGACGTTCGAGCCTGCGGTTCGGGGGAAATTCAAATGGACTGCACCTAACGAACTTGTTTTCTCGCCTGTTGCCGGATTTGGCGCTGCTACGTCCTATAAGGCACAACTCACGGACCTGGTCACGGAGAAGACGGATAAGGAAAAAAAATACAAAATTTCCAAAGACCCGATCGCGTTCCATACCCCCTATTTACAACTCGTGGAAACGGAAAGCTGGTGGACACTGTCTCAGGAAACGAGCAGGCAGGAAGCGCGGCTGCGGTTGCATTTCAATTACCCGGTGAATGGGCAGAATGTGGCTGAAAAATTGAAAGTTTTGTCCGGGAACGAGGCATTGCAATACAGGGTATTGCCCTCGCAGGATGAATCGTCGGTGACGCTGGCGTTGACCAATATCGGGAAAGCGGACAACAATGAAACGCCGGTCAATATCGCGATTGATAAAGGTGTGAAGGTGCAAAATACTTCATACAGTAGCCAGGAGGCGCTTGCAAGGACCGTCAGCATTCCGTCGCCGCTGCATCTGGAAGTGGTGGATATCAAAACCGGGTTTGAGAATAATGCGGGTTATGCGCGGATCGTCACTACGCAGGAGCTGAATAAGGAAAGTATCGCCAATAGCTTTACGATAAGTCCCGAAGCTGCGGTAGAAACCGAACCGACGGAGAATGGCTTTATTCTCCGAGGAGCTTTCAATGAAACGGAAACTTACGTACTGCAACTGAAACAGACACTGAAAGGCATTTTAGGGCAAGCTTTGGAAGAAGAAACTTCGCGGGATCTGTTTTTTGGTAAAATGCCCGCGGCGATCTCGTTTGCTAATAAAAAGGGCCTGTATTTATCTTCCAAAAGTTCGAGAAATATCGGCGTCAATATCGTAAACGTGCCGAAGGTACAGGTACGCATTTCGAAGCTGTACGCCAACAATATCCTGCATTATATCCACAACAACCGCTGGAATGACTATGCGTACGTGGGGGATGACTGGCAGCCAACCGGCAATTTCAATTATAGCGACGACCGCGACAGCCAACTGAGCGATGTAATCGTGAGCAAAACGGTCGAAACTGCAGACCTTTCGAAAGACAAGGGTATTTCGGCATTGAATATTGCATTACCTGACGACAACAAACGGCAGGGCGTGTATCTGGTGGCGGTGAATTCGGAGGAAGAGGCGTACCTGGGCGCGACCAAGCTGGTGTCGATTTCCGACATTGGCCTTATCGCTAAGCAGGGTAAAGATGAGCTCTGGATTTTTGCAAATTCCATTAAAACCAACGAGCCGATCAAGGACCTTGAACTGACGCTCGTAAGTTCTAACAATCAGACTGTTCACACACTCAAAACCGACGGCGACGGCATTGCGCATGTTGATAAGCTAGGCGAGAAAGCGCCTGGCTTCAAGATTGCGATGATTACGGCGAGTTTGGAAGACGATTTCAATTACCTGCTGCTCGAAGATACGCAGGTACTCACTTCCCGATTCGATGTGGAAGGCTTGCGGGACAATGCGTCGGGGTACCAGGTGTTCATTTACGGCCAGCGCGACATTTACCGCCCTGGCGAAACCATGCATTTCAACACGGTGTTGCGGACGCAGGATTGGAAAACGGCGGCGAAAGTGCCTTTGAAACTGCGGTTACTAACTCCGAATGGCCGAGAATTCCGGACATGGCGCAAAACGACCAACGACCAGGGCGCCGTAGAATCGGAAATCCCGCTCGATGCCGGGGTGCTGACGGGGACCTACATTCTGGAAGTCTATAATGCGAATGAGGTTTTATTAGGGTCTCAGGCTGTGAGCGTGGAAGAATTTATGCCTGATCGCATTAAAGTAGATCTCAGCGGTGCGGCCAAAGACTATGTTTCAGGGCAAAAAGTGTCGCTGACGGCCACAGCGGTGAACTTGTTTGGCCCTCCTGCCAGCAACCGCACTTACGAGATGGATTTTCAGTTGCAACGAAAAGGCTTTTCTGCCAAAGGTTTTCCTGAATATACATTTGATATACCTGCTGAAACTACCTTCGAGCGCGACAGCCGCCAGGGCACGACGAACGAGCAGGGCCAAGCCAACGAGCAGTTTACATTACTCTCCGGCTTGCAGGATATTGGTGTGTTGGAAGGCAAGATTTATGTAACTGTTTTTGACGAAAACGGAAGGCCGGTAAATAGGTTGCAGCGCTTCGACGTGTACACGCAGCCGGTATTCTACGGCATTCGCCTGCCCGATGCGTACGTTGGGACGAATGCGCCCGTGCCAGTTGATATTGTGGGTGTTGGCAAGAACGGCGCATTGCAAAATGGTACAACCGCAAGCGTCGAAGTAGTGCGCCTCGAATACCAGACGGTTGTTGAAAAGAAATACGACCGCTTACAATACACCTCCCGCAAGCACGAAAAACTGGTTTATTCCAACAAACTGACGCTTTCGGGAGGAAAAGGTACATTCCATTATGTGCCCACAGTTTCGGGCGAATATGAGGTACGTGTGCGACGCCCGGGCGCTGCGCATTACACGCTCGCGAATTTCTATGCTTACGGCTACGGTTATACCCAATACTCGTCGTTTGAAGTGAGCAATGAAGGGCGAGTGTTGATGGAAACTGATAAAGACCGGTACAAAACCGGCGAATCGGCAAAGGTTCTGTTCAAAACGCCGTTCGACGGGAGGTTACTGGTGACAGTAGAGCGGAACAACGTGCTCGAACAGCACATCCTCACAACCGAGAAGAAGGCGGCCGAACTCACATTCAAAATCAAGGAAGAGCATTTGCCGAACGTATTCGTGACAGCGACGCTGATCAGGCCACTGGACGCTTCCGATATGCCCCTGACGGTCGCACACGGGTTCCAGCCTATAATCGTCGACGATCCTGACCGGCAACTGTCTGTTTCCATTACCGCCATTGAGAAATCGAGATCGAAAACGAAGCAACAGATCCGGATTAAGACGGAGCCGAATGCGGAAGTGACGCTAGCCGTGGTAGATGAGGGAATTTTGCAGATCAAAAATTCTAAGACTCCCGATATCCACGGGCATTTTTATCAGAAGCGGGCATTGGAGGTCGTAAGCCATGATTTGTACGCCCAGCTTTTCCCGGAACTGACCATTTCAGGAACGTCCAGCTCGGGTGGTGACGGTTATGATCTGGAAAGACGCATAAACCCGCTCAGCAACGGCCGCACCGAACTGGTTTCGTTTTGGAGCGGTCAGCTGAAAGCCAATGGCAGCGGCGAGGCGACTTTCGATGTCAATATCCCCCAATTCAGTGGCGATTTGCGCATTATGGCAGTTGCTTACAAGGATAATGCATTTGGTTCAGCGACCAAAAACATGAAAGTGGCCGACCCGATTGTGATCAGCGCAGGTCTGCCGCGTTTCCTAAGTCCGGGCGACGAACTGGTACTGCCAGTTAATATCAGCAATACAGAAGCCAAAGCGACTACTGCAACAGTTTCCGTGCAACTTTCCGGCCCGCTGGCAGCAGGCTCTGCACCGGTTACCCAAAATATCACTGTACCGGCCGGGAAAGAAAGCCGTGCAGTGTTTGCGGTCAAAGCGGCGGCGGCCATTGGCCTCGGTAAAGTGGTGGTGAAAGTGAATGCCTTCAAAGAAACTTTCGTCAACCAAACCGAAATTACGGTTCGTCCCGCATCGCCGCTGTTGAAAACGAGTGCATCCGGCCTGATTGCTGGCGACAAGCAGGGCCAGATCGACCTGCGGTCGTCATTCATACCTGCGACAAGTACAAGCCAGGTAGTTCTGAGCCGCTCACCGCTTGTCCAGGGAGGCGGAAAGGCGTTATCGACACTGCTGGGTTATCCATATGGTTGTCTCGAACAAACTGTTTCCAAAGCATTTCCGCAGATTTACTTCGCCGACCTTGCGAAGGCAATGGCTGCACCGGTTTACACTGTGAGAAGCGGGGATAGTGATTTTAACCCCATGACCAATGTACAGCAGGCTATCCGCAAAGTAGAATCGCAGCAGCTATTCAATGGGGGAATGGGTATGTGGCCCGGCGCAACACAGGAAGACTGGTGGGCGACCGCATATGCCGTTCACTTCCTGGAGGAAGCGCGCAGGGCAGGTTTTGAAGTAAATGCCAAAACGCTCAGCCGGGCGGTGGAATATCTGACAGCACAGAGCGGCACCACCGCCAACAGGGAAGTTGTCACGGCGAGCACCAACAGCGGGTTGGCTTACGAGGGGCAGCCAACTGGTACGCAAACCAGAAAGACAGTAGCACGTCGTGAGGCCATTTACTCACTTTACGTGCTTGCCCTGGACGGTCATCCAAACCGTGCTTCGATGAATTATTATAAGCAAAACCCGCACTTGCTCACGTTAGACGCCAAGTACCTGCTTGCTGGTGCTTTTCAACTCACCGGCGATTCACGGAGTTTCAATGCATTGCTGCCCAAGAAGTATGTAGCGGAAAATGCCGGACAATATTTCGATAACAGCTACTCATCACCCCTTCGGAACATGTCGCTCGTACTGAATACGCTGATCGAATCTGACCCTTCCAATGTACAGATTCCCGTGCTTGGACGGCAGCTCTCCCAGGCAATCCAATCGGCTTCGTACCTGAATACGCAGGAAGCTGCGTTTGCGGTGTTGGCTTTGGGTAAACTGGCTAAAAAGACTTCCAACTCCACGGTAACGGCATCTGTTTCGGCGAATGGCAAGGCATTGGGCCAGTTTTCGGGCAAGGAGTTGAAGATCTCGAAAGGCATCATCAATCAGAAGTTGCTCGTGAAAACGCAGGGCAAAGGCGATTTGTACTGGTTCGCGCAGACAGATGGCATGTCGGCGACGGGCAGTTATGTCGAGGAGGATCAGGGGCTCAGCATTCGCCGCCAATTCCTCACACGCAATGGCGCGCCTGCGCAGTCTTTCAAGCAAAATGATTTGATTGTCGTCAAGCTCACGCTTTCGAGCACCAATGGCCTGCCGGTTGAAAACGTGGTAATTACCGATCTGCTCCCCTCAGGTTTTGAAATAGAAAATCCGCGCATTACCGAGCCTCGCGATATGCCGTGGATTACGAAAGCGGCAGTGCCGGAGTTTTACGATATCCGCGACGACCGCATCCATTTCTTCACGACGGCCGACGCACAGGAAAAAACCTTTTATTACCAGGTAAGAATTGTTTCAAAGGGTACATTTACCGTTGGCCCCGCTGCCGCCGATGCGATGTACCAGGGAGCGTACCGCAGCTATTCGGGCGGCGGGAAGATTACAGTTGAATAACATTTTACATAGAAAAGCTACGAAGAATCAATCCGCCGATGATGGCTCCCACAATGGGGGCCGCCACGGGGATCCAGCCGTAGCCCCAGTCGGAGCTGCCTTTGTTGGGAATAGGCAGTATGGCGTGGGCGATCCGCGGGCCAAGGTCACGCACAGGATTGATCGCATACCCTGTCGTTCCTCCGAGCGATAAACCAATGCTCCAAACGAGCATACCGACCAGGTAGGGTGCGACACCCGACGGTATACCACCTTTTTCGGGATCCGACGTGCCCGCGTAGCCGATGGCCACAATGCCGACGATCAGAATAATAGTAGCGAGAAATTCACTTAGGAAATTGGCACCGGTGCTTCTGATTGCCGGATCTGTTGAAAAACAGGCTAGTTTGGCCCCGCCGTCTTCGGTTGCCTTCCAGTGGGGCAGATATTGCAGCCATACCAGTACAGCGCCAAGAAATGCGCCGATTAGTTGTGCGGGAATAAAAGTTGAAATCAGGCTATAATCGTTTTGGAGAACCGCAAAACCCACCGTAACGGCCGGGTTCAAATGTGCCGCCGCGCTTCCGAATGCATTGGCTGTGAACACACCAAACATTACTGCGAAAGCCCAACCCGCGGTTATCACGATCCAGCCGGAGCTTTCACCCTTGGTTTTCTTCAGTACGACATTGGCAACTACGCCATTGCCAAGTAAAATAAGAACCATGGTTCCGACTAATTCTCCAATAAAAGGTGAAGGCTGCATGTGTTTGGTTTAATCAAGGTTTGTGAACGAATATGCGAATAGTTTTATAATTTCTATTTCCAATCCCAAAAAGAATTTTTCGTTTCTGATTTACCATTTTAGGACCATGAATTCTGCTAACTTTGCCTGATAATCAATTTTTGTATTGAAAATCATGTCATTAAATCAGCTTACGGCGATCTCTCCCGTTGATGGCCGTTATTACAAACAAGTGTCTGAACTTTCGGCGTATTTCTCGGAATATGCTCTGATTTATTACCGGGTGTATGTGGAAATCGAATATTTCATAGCACTCTGCGAAATCCCTCTGCCACAGTTATCAGAATTTGACAAGAAAAAATATGCGTCGCTGCGAAAGATCTATGAAGATTTCAGCGAAGCCGACGCACTGCACATAAAGGACATCGAAAAGGTGACCAACCACGATGTGAAGGCTGTCGAATACTTTATCAAAGAGCAATTCGAAAAGCTGGGCATCGAGTCATACCAGGAGTTTATTCACTTCGGCCTTACTTCGCAGGATATCAACAACACGGCGATCCCATTATCGCTCAAAGATGCGATGGAGCGGCAGATCAAGCCATTGTTCCGTCAGGTGTTGTTTGTACTGAAAAGGATGTCCATCGAATGGAAGAATGTACCTATGCTGGCATTCACGCACGGGCAGCCTGCGTCGCCTACACGGGTGGGTAAGGAATTCCTGGTTTTTGTGGAGCGTCTGGAACGCCAGCTCGAAATGCTTGATAAAATCCCGCATTCGGCGAAATTCGGCGGTGCGACCGGTAACTTTAACGCGCACCACGTGGCTTATCCGAAACAGGACTGGATGGCATTCGGCCACCATTTTGTAGAAGGATTGGGTCTGAAAAGAAGCCGCCATACGACTCAGATCGAGCACTACGACAACCTAGCCGCTACTTTCGACTGTTTGAAACGCCTGAACACGATCCTCACCGACCTTAACCGGGATATGTGGACGTACATTTCAATGGGTTATTTCAAACAGAAAATTAAAGCCGGCGAAGTAGGTTCATCGGCGATGCCGCATAAAGTGAACCCGATCGATTTCGAAAATTCGGAAGGTAACCTGGGGCTGGCGTCGGCATTGTTCGAGCATTTCGCGGCCAAATTACCGATTTCCCGTCTGCAACGCGACCTTACCGACTCTACTGTACTTCGTAACATTGGCGTACCAATTGCGCATTTGGCCATTGCCTTGAACTCACTTCTTAAAGGCCTGGGTAAAGTGGAATTGAATGGAGAGGCATTGAAAGCAGAGCTGGAAGAAAACTGGGCCGTAGTATCCGAGGCAATCCAGACCATTCTCCGCCGCGAAAGCTATCCAAAACCTTACGAGGCATTGAAAGAACTGACGCGCACCAACGAAAAAATCACTCACGACTCTATTTCTCGTTTTATCGAAACGCTGGACGTGTCGGAAAAAATACGCGAAGAACTTCGTGCATTGAGCCCATTCAACTACCTGGGCGTTGTAGAAGACAATACGTTTTAAATGATTAACCGGGTCGCCAGCGACCCGGTTAATCATTTAAAATTATTCCCCTCACCCGCACTTCGACGAGCCGCAATCCTTGCAAGTCAGGCAACCCTCCTGGTATAGCAGGTTTGTGGACCCGCAATTCTGGCATTTTTGTTTGGCGGCTTCGGTACCGTCGGGAATATAACGTTTCAACGCGCGCGCCACACCGGCCTTCCAGGTATTGATCGCCTCGTCGAGTTGCAGACTGCTGATCAGGTCTACCACTTTTTCGATGGGCATTCCGTGGCGTAATGTGCTGGAAATCAATTTGGCATAGTTCCAATATTCGGGATTGAATTTGTAAGACAACCCTTCGATTGTCGTCTTGTAGCCCCGCGTGTTTTTGTATTGAAAATCATAACGGGAGCTGCCGTCGGCTTCACGGTTTTTAATAATCAGGCCCTCGTTCACCCAGCGTGGAATCAGAATCCCGTCTTCATCGTCCGCGAAACCAGTAAAGATCTCGTAAGGGCGTCCGTCGATCAGGCCGATGAACGCGATCCATTTGTCTTTTTTATTTTGAAAACGCACTACGTCGGCTTCGAGCGTTTGCGGGCGCTCGGTAGGGAATGGTGCTGGGACACCTTCCTGCAACTCTTCTTTTTTCTCTGTATTGGCAATCAACACACCGGAGCGCGAGCCGTCGCGGTAAACGGTAACGCCTTTGCAACCCGCCTTCCAGGCCTCCATGTAGCATTCACCTACCAACTCCTCGGTCACATCGTTAGGCATGTTGATCGTCACACTGATCGAGTGATCGACCCATTGCTGGATCGCGCCCTGCATTTTTACCTTTTTAAGATAATCCACATCATTCGAAGTCGCTTTGTAGTAGGGCGATTTCCTGACGAGTTCATCCAGCTCTTTCTGAGCGTAATTTTTGCTGATATCCAGGCCATTTACCTCCATCCACTGCTTGAAACGATGGTGGAAAACAACATATTCCTCCCATGAATCGCCCACCTCGTCCACAAAATCCACACGAACGTCCTTGTCATTTGGATTGACCTTCCTTCTTCTCTTGTAAACCGGAAGGAAAACCGGTTCGATCCCCGAGGTCGTTTGTGACATCAGGCTGGTCGTTCCCGTCGGGGCGATCGTTAGCAATGCGATGTTCCGGCGACCGTATTCCAGCATTTCGTAATAAAGCTGTGCGTCCGCCTCTTTCAGGCGAAGGATAAAAGGGTTGTTTTGCTCCCTTGCCGAATCAAAAATGGAAAATGCCCCTCTTTCTTTGGCAGTGTGAACGGACCCGCGGTAAGCTTCGAGCGCAACTGTTTTGTGAATTTCAACGGCAAATGCATTGCCCTCGTTGCTTCCGTAGCGCAGGCCTAATGCGGCGAGCATGTCGCCTTCGGCAGTGATACCAATACCTGTCCGGCGGCCTTCATTGGCCTTTGTCTGGATATTCAGCCAGAGATTGCGCTCCACGCGTTTCACCTCGGCGTCTTCCGGATCTTCATCGATTTTTTGCAGGATCGCGTCAATCTTTTCGAGTTCGAGGTCGATGATGTCGTCCATCATGCGCTGCGCCGCTGCAATATGCTTTTTGAAAAGGTCCCAGTTGAACTTCGCCTTGTCCGTGAACGGATTTTCGATGTAAGAAAACAGGTTAATAGCCAGCAAACGGCAAGAGTCGTAGGCACAAAGCGGGATTTCGCCGCATGGATTGGTTGAAATGGTCTGGTAACCCAGGTCTGCATAGCAATCGGGAACGGATTCGCGGATGATCGTGTCCCAGAACAAAATGCCCGGTTCGGCGGATTGCCACGCATTATGAACGATTTTCTTCCAAAGCGCCGTCGCGTCGATGTCCTTGATGTGGGACGGATTATCGCTTTTGATCGGATACTGCTGGCGATAGCTCGTTCCGGAATCGACCGCCTTCATAAACGCGTCGTCGATCCGTACCGAGACGTTGGCGCCGGTAACCTTGCCTTGCTCCATTTTGGCATCGATGAAATCCTCGGAATCCGGGTGCTTAATGGCTACCGAAAGCATTAATGCGCCCCTGCGGCCATCCTGCGCCACTTCGCGGGTAGAATTGGAGAAGCGCTCCATAAACGGCACGATACCGGTCGAAGTGAGTGCCGAGTTTTTCACGGGCGAGCCTTTCGGACGGATATGCGAGAGGTCGTGCCCCACGCCGCCGCGGCGTTTCATGAGCTGTACCTGCTCCTGGTCGATCTTCATAATGCCGCCATAGGAATCCGATTCGCCGTTATTGCCGATCACGAAGCAATTCGAGAGCGAGGCAATCTGGTAAGGGTTACCAATGCCGGTCATCGGACTGCCCTGCGGGATGATGTATTTAAAATCCTTGATCAGGTCGAAAACCTCTGTTTCACTCAGCGGGTTCGGATAGCGCTGTTCGATGCGCGCGATTTCCGAAGCAATGCGGCGGTGCATGTCGTCCGGCGTTGCTTCATAGATCGCTCCGAACGAATCTTTCAAGGCATATTTATTAACCCAAACCCGTGCGGCAAGGTCGTCGCCTTTGAAATATTCCAGCGAGGCCTGAAAGGCTTCATCGGCTGTATAGGTTCTTTCTGATTGTGAAGATTTTATGGTTTCCATTAGATGGCGTCAGGGAAGATTGCTGAGTTTTGTATATTCAAATGTAAATATTTTGAAGGGTTTATGGAAATTAAAATTTAGAAAAGTTTACAGAATATATTATTTAAAATATTGATAATTAGATAGTTGATATTTTTTGTAGTTGAAATTGTTTGCAAATTTATTTTTCTCTTATGCATTTATACGGGATTTTAATTTACAAAAAAAACCGGCTCATCCGAGACCGGCAATTTTTAATTACTATGGCGAAATTTAATCTTAAATCGTTGGTATGAATGCTTTCCCGGTCAAAGTGGCAGCGAATGCTGTGCGATCAGCGCGGGCCATTCGGCCAGTTCCGGAATGCCAGGCTTGCGCTTACCGAAGAACTGGTTGAACATCACACCATCCTTGTCGATGAGCTCGATACCGGTCACAATACCGTCCTCGGTTGGTTTCCTTACTACCCATGCCTCGTCAATCGCGTCTTCGCGTAAATGCAGGTTGAACTCGGGGTCCATGATATTCAGCCACGGGCCCATGACGAATATCTTGCTGATGGGGCCTGTGTGGATCTGAATGCAGTTGGGGTTGGAAACGAACACCATGATCGGCAACCCCGTCTCCGAAATTGCATCGAAAAGCGGTTTCATGCTTTCGGTCTTAATACGGTGGGCATAACCTTCCGGCGCGTTGCGCAATGCCTGCTTTCTCGAAAGCTTGTACTTGCGCAGCAGTGTGAAGAAGTCGTGGGTGTCTTTCAATGCGAGCCATTCTTGTTGGAATGCGGCCTTATCGAGGTTTGCCGGTTCTTCGGGCTCGGCCGCCTTTTCGGTTTTTTCGTTCACAAACAACTTCACATCCTGGTCGGCCGCTAGGTATTTGATAACCAATGCGTCATATGCCTCCTTATTGCTTTTCTCGGTGAGGTAAATTTTATGCGCGGCCTCGCCAAAGCTGTTGAAGAATTGCAAACTGAAACGGTCGTTTTCTGAAACCGCGAACCCGAATTTCCAGTCGCCAAGAAACAAGCGGAGATCAATATCCTCGCCGAGTACCAGCCCGACGTGGTTATTGAAAGATATCTTCTCATAAACGCCCTTACGCTCGTGTACCACATGCTCATTGCGCGTAAGCGCCATCACGTGCCCGAGCGAGCCAACTTCTTTGATCAGGTCTCTGAAATCGCCGTCGAGCAGCTGTACATTTTCCCCCAGACCAGTGGCAAGGAGCTCGGCTTCCGACGTATCGAGCGCTTTCGCGGCATCGCGGATGCGCGTTTTGGGATTGGCGAGCTTGTAATCAGCCCAACGTTCTTTCAATTCAGTTCTTTCGGGTGAAAGGGTCGACTTCATGTCTTGTTAGTATTAAGTAGTTATGAATCAGGGTATATGGTAAACAGGCGCTACGTTCGGCACAATTACCGGGTAGGGCGTCATTTCAGGCTGGATAATCTGCACCGGCAACCCGAATGCTTCCTGGATAGTCTGCTCGGTGAGCACACTTTCAGGCGGTCCGATGGCATGTGTGCACCCGTTTTTCAGCATCAGTACACGGTCGGCATATTGTAACGCCTCGTTCAGGTCGTGTATCACGGCAATTACGGCGAGATTTTTGCGGGTAAGCTCTTTTGCCAGTTGAAAAGTCTCGTACTGGTGCAAAAGATCCATTCCCGTGGTCGGTTCGTCGAGAAGCAGGAGCCCGTTTTCAATCTCCCATACCTGCGCGAGCGCACGCGCGAGCTGCACGCGCTGCTGCTCGCCACCGGAGAGCGTCGGGTACAACCGACTTTTCAAATGACCTATACCAACCTTTTTTAGGCATTTATCTACGATCGCCAGGTCGCGCTGCGCAGGGTCGGCGTCATAAAAGGGGTAACGGCCCATCAGCACAATCTCCTGCGAGGTAAACGAAAGCGTAATGTTATTTTGCTGAGCCAATACCGCCCGTTTTTTGGCGAGCTCTTTCAGTTTGTATTTCCGAAGGTCGCGGTCATGGAAAAGTACCGAGCCTGAAGTAGTGCCCAGTTCGGCAGAAAGCACTTTAATCAATGTGGATTTTCCAGCACCATTAGCGCCCACAATCGCCCAGAATTCACCGGATTTGGCAGAAAAGCTGACATCTTCAAGCAATTTTCTGCCCCGTACCTCAAAACCGGCGTTGCGTACATGGATCATAGCCGTTTCCGTTTTTGTTCCCACAAAATATATATGAAGAACGGGGTGCCGAGCATCGCCGTGAGAATGCCGATCGGGAGTTCCGACGGCGCTGCGATGGTGCGGGAGAGGGTGTCGGCCAATGTAAGTACAATGGCCCCTGAAAGTGCCGATCCGATGATCAGTGTCCGGTGATTGGGTCCGAACAACGTGCGTATAATGTGCGGTACCACCAGTCCGACAAAGCCGATTGTCCCCGCAACGGCCACTGAAGCGCCTACGCCTATGGTCGCGAGGATGATCACCTTTTGCTTCAACGATCTCATATTCACGCCGAGGCTGGCCGCCTGGCTTTCGCCGAGCACAAGCAGGTTCAGTGCCTTGGAAAGGTAGGGCATGAAAATGAGTGAAATGGCTACGAATGGTGCCACGGCTATTACCGACGTCCAGCTGGCCCCGCCGAGGCTGCCGAGATTCCAGAAAGTAATGCTCCGAAGCTGGGCGTCGTCGGCGAGGTAGGTCATCAGGCCCGTCATCGCGCCCACGAACGCGTTGATGGCGATCCCGCAAAGCAATAATGTGGTCACCCCGCCCTCTCCGGTGACTTTGGAAAGCTGGTATACCAATAATGTGGTGCAGGCTGCGCCGAGGAAAGCGACAAACGAAATGCTGTACGCGCCGGCGAGCTCGTTCAGCATTCCGAAATATCTAACGTTGAGCATAATGACGAAAACGGCAAAAAGGGACGCGCCGGAAGTGACGCCAATGAGCGTGGCGTCGGCAATGGGGTTGCGGAAAAGTCCCTGCAACGACGCGCCTGCGATGCCCAATGCGGCGCCGATGAGCACGGCGAGGCATACGCGGGGCAACCGGATGATCCAGAAAACAATCGATTTCTGTTCCTCGACCCCCGTTTCGGCAATCCAGCCGAGTTTGAACGCGATGATTTGCCAAAGTTCGCTTACCGAAATGGGCAAAGCGCCTGTGCAGGCGGAGAAAATAACGCAGGCCAGTAGGACCAAGCCCAATATCCACACCATCTTGCCCGTTGAGGAAGGCAAAAAGTGTTTCTGGAAGGTTTCCTCCCTTGTCGTTTCCAGCTCGTTTAAAGTTTCTGTCAGCATTGCCCGTTACTTTACTTTTAGGGAAAGTTCAATAGCCGCTTTGCCAAGCCGGGGCCCGAAACCGGTTAGGAGCTGGCCGTCCATGGCCACAATCTTTCGGTTTCTTCCGGCATTGGTACTCGCCACGCCCGGTACTTTCAGGAGGCCGTCCATGCCTTCGAGACTTTCGAGGCCA
This sequence comes from Dyadobacter sp. 22481, assembly GCF_052044875.1. Classification (NCBI taxonomy): domain Bacteria; kingdom Pseudomonadati; phylum Bacteroidota; class Cytophagia; order Cytophagales; family Spirosomataceae; genus Dyadobacter; species Dyadobacter sp. 22481. The sequence continues at coordinate 229,061 of NZ_JBQENV010000004.1, read as the reverse complement.
CTGGAAAACAGTACGAGCACATCCGGGTTGGCGGTAATGAGCGATTCGGCAGTAAGTGGTTTGAAATCAGTAAAGCCGCTTACTGCATTCTTGTGACCGGTCAATGCAAACATTTTGTCCAGTGAAGTGCCGCTGCCTGAAACCATCAGCGTGCCTGTTCCGCGTGCGTAGATGAAGAGTAATTTTTTCGGATTGGCCGGCGCGGGGATTTTCGCCAGGTCGGCCTGTAATGCTTTGACCATTTTCTCGGCCTGTGCATGGGCATTGAAATAAGCCCCGACCTCACGGATGAGCCGGATAGTGCCCTCTTTGGAATATTCATGCTTGAATGCGACCAGTTTTTTGCCGCTGCTATTGAGTTGCTTCACGACTGCTGGCGAAAGCATGCTCTGGTCGGTGTAAACGATCACGTCGGGGTTCAATGCGAGAATACCCTCGGCCGCAATGCTGCGGTTATGCCCGATCTTCGGAAGTTTTTCCAGAGAGGCGGGGTAGGTACTCGTCACATCCACGCCTACGATCTGTTTTTCGAGACCAAGCCCGACCAGGATTTCACTCAATGTCCCGTTCGCGGACACGATCCGGAGTGCTTTCGCATTACCGGTCCCAGCCGTGAAAAGGGTTAGTATTAAACTGATATAGAATCTCGGAATGGGCTGCATTTCAGGTTTTACTTTTTAAAGGAAAATATTTTATCCACTTCCAAAACCAGCAGCGCTTCCTGGAACATCGTCCTGATCTCCTCCAACTCGGTATCGTCGAAAGAGAGCATGAAGTTCGGGATGGGCGATGGTAACAAATGGGTTTTGCCGTTGGGAAGTGCTTCGCCGAGGTCATGGAGGTGGTATTGATCATACAAAATGGATTGAAAACCCCTCAAACCGTCCTCTGTAAATACAAAAAGCACGTTACCATAGGCGAAATTGAAATGCGTGCAGCAATTACACTGTCCGATGTAGCCTTTGCCCGTGTGGCTCAAAATCCGTAATGAGTTGTATGAATGCGAATCCTCTTGCATAGCCTCTTGATGATCATGGATATTAATGCCAGGCATTTATCTGAGGCAAATATATGGTATTAATTTAGACCAAGTATAAATAGATATTAAAAATTTACTTCTGCCTTCCCGGAATCGTCTGCCAGACTTCTTATTATTGTAAATTGATAGGTTGCCCAACTGATTGTGGGTGACACCCGATACGAACTGTTTCATTCCTATATCTGAACGCCGTTGAAAAAGCTTGTTACCAATCTGACCTTCTGGGTCCTGACGGCCATTACCGCAGGCGCATTGCTCGGTCATTATTTGCCCGACCAGGCGGTTGAAATGAAATTTCTGGGCGAAGGTTTCATTTCGGTAGTGAAGCTTTTTATCAATCCGATCATCTTCCTGACCATCACGCTGGGCATCGTCGGAATGGGCGACCTGAAAAAGGTGGGCAAGGTAGGCGCCAAAGCATTGCTCTATTTCGAAGTGGTAACGACCCTCGCTCTTGTCGTGGGGATTATTGTCGCCAACATCATCCGTCCGGGCGAAGGCGTGGTTACCGATTCACTACAAAAAGGGGATATTTCCAAATATGCCGGCAAAGCACACGATTTCAGCTGGCTGCAATTTTTCTTCGACAATGTGACGTTGCAGGTTTTGCTTTTTGCGCTCGTATTCGGTTCGGTACTGAGCCGTATTGAAGCCAAACAGCGGATTATCGACGGGTTGAATTTTGTGTCCACATATGTTTTCAAAGCCCTGCACCTCGTCATGATTTTCGCGCCCATCGGTGCATTCGGCGGCATGGCGTTCACCATTGGTAAATATGGTATTGACACCCTGTTACCGCTCGCAAAGCTCATGGGTACCGTGTATGCGACGATGGCGGTATTCATTTTTGGAGTTTTAGGATTGATTTTGCGGACTTACAAAATTAGCCTGTGGCGTTTTTTGAAATACATCCGTGAAGAACTGCTGATCGTGCTCGGGACCTCCTCTTCCGAAGCAGGGTTGCCTTCATTAATGGATAAATTACAGAGAATGGGCTGCTCCAAACCGGTAGTAGGGCTCGTGGTACCGGCAGGATATTCCTTCAACCTCGACGGGACGACCATTTACCTCTCAATGGCGACCATCTTCCTCGCGCAGGTTTTCAATGTGCATTTGAATATAGGCCAGATATTTTCGCTGATCGGCATTCTGATGGTCACTTCAAAAGGTGCCGCGGGTGTGACAGGCAGCGGTTTCGTCGTCCTGGCCTCGACATTGACGGCCATTAAAGTAATCCCGGTCGAAGGATTGGCACTTCTTCTCGGTGTCGACCGTTTCATGTCCGAAGCCCGCGCGATCACCAATTTCATCGGCAACGGCGTCGCCACCATTTGGCTCGCGAATAATGAAAAAGAGTTTGATCGCAGTAAAATGGAATACGCGTTTAATAATATTCAGGAGACGGAGAATGTAGTGACGGATAATTTGAGTGATGTGATGCAGCCGGAACAGACGAAATTGTAATTTAATTTGAGTTTTTAACAAAGTACCTTTTATATGTCCAATCAGAAAACACTTCATATACCGAGCCGGGCGAAGCGGCCTTTTATTGGCGAAGAATTTGATTTGAAGAAATGGGATGATGTTCAGCCTTTCTTCGAAAATTTGAAAAACAGGGAAATCAACTCGTTGGAAGATTTGAAACAGTGGTTCTCCGACCGCAGCGAGATTGAATCCTACCTCTCCGAAAATTTTGCATGGCGCTACATCCGCCAAACTTGCGATACAGCCAATACCGGCCTGATCAATGCATTGCAATTTTTTATCACGGAAATCCAGCCGAAACTGGCGGAATATGGCAATGCGCTCGATAAGAAAATTGTCGAGAACCCGTTCCTCGGCGAGCTGACCGAGCCCGGTTTCACAGTCACGTTGCGGGGCATGAAAAAGGCGATCGAGATTTTCCGTGAAGAAAATATCCCGGTAATCACCGAAATGCAGACCGAAGAGCGCAAATATGGCGCTATCGCCGGTGCTATGACCGTCACGCTCGATGGCGAGGAGATGACATTGCAGCGTGCCGCCGACCGCCTGCAGTCTACCGACCGCAATGTGCGGGAGGAGGCCTGGCGTGCCATTAGCGGACGCCGTTATGAAGATCACGGCAAGCTGGACGATCTGCTGAACAAACTCGTCGCCCTGCGCGATACCGTAGGCCGTAATGCCGGTTTCAGCAACTACCGCGATTATATGTTTGCGGCAATGGGCCGTTTCGATTACACCCCGCAGGACTGTTTCAATTTTCACGGCTCGGTGAAAAAGGCGGTTGTGCCTATTTTGAATGAAATGGCAGCGGAACGGAAAGCTGCATTGCAGGTAAGCGAGCTCCGTCCGTGGGATACGAAGGTTGATCCCAAAGGATTGGCGCCTTTGAAGCCATTTGAAACGGGCGAAGAGCTTTTGGACAAAACAATCCGTGCTTTCTCACGCCTGGATCCGTTCCTGGGCGATTGCCTGCGCATTATGAAAACCATGAAGCACCTCGACCTGGAATCACGGAAGGGCAAGGCGCCGGGTGGTTATAACTATCCGCTCGACGAAATCGGTGTACCGTTTATCTTCATGAACGCGACTTCGAACCTGCGCGACATGGTTACGCTCCTGCACGAGGGTGGGCACGCGGTACATTCGCTCGTGACGCGCGACCTGACGCTGAATTCGTTCAAGCACACGCCTTCGGAAGTGGCGGAACTGGCCTCCATGTCGATGGAGCTGATCACGATGGATTTCTGGGATGAGTTCTTTGAAAATGAAGAAGATTTGAAACGCGCCAAGATCACGCACCTGGAATCGATCATCGAAACGCTCCCCTGGGTGGCGACGGTGGATAAGTTCCAGCATTGGATGTACGAAAACCCGCAGCACACACCGGAGCAGCGCACCGAGGCGTGGACGGGCATTTACGAGGAATTTACGGATTCGGTCATGGACTGGTCGGGATTGGAAAACTTCAAAAAGTACTTGTGGCAGCGCCAGTTGCACATTTATGAAGTGCCGTTCTATTATATTGAATACGGTATCGCGCAGCTCGGGGCGATCGGTGTTTGGAAAAACTACCGCCAGGATCCGGCGAAAGGCCTGAAAGGCTACCTGGACGCGTTGAAATTGGGCTATACCGCTACCATCGGCGAAATTTACCAGGCGGCCAACATTCCGTTCGATTTCTCGGAGCGGCATATTGCTGAGCTGATGCAGTTTGTACGGGATGAACTGGCCGAATTAAAAAAATAATATTTCAACGGCCCGCAATTTGGTGGTTATGAAATTGGCGGCTATTTTTGCGCACAATACTATGAACGATCAAAGAAATGAAATTCAATAAAATAGTTGCTTTTGTTGCGTGTGTGGTGCTTCTTTCTTCTTGCGAATACCAACGGTTCAACCGCAAGGACCAGAAAGACGTGAATGCCGGTAACGAGTGGGTATATGGCGTAAGCCCTGATTCCCTGCCACGTCAGATGTCATTCAAGTATGATGCGAAGCCTGAGCTGGATGCCCGCGTAAACGATATCCGTGCGAAACTTTACGGTGGTAAAATTCCTAGCTCGCTGGTAAAAGAATAGCGACCATTCATTGAGAAAATATACGAGATATCCCCACGAAATGGGGATATCTTTTTTTTGCGCCGTTTTCTCTGTTATTGAACAATTTTAATATCGGGTTACGCGTATTATCCTTCTGGATTCTGCCCATTGACTAAGTGAAGTTGTGACGATTGAACATTTTTAATTTACTTTACGTATTCGAGGCAGGGCGAAGCCAAATTTTTAGAAAGAAATAAGCGATTAAAAAGTATTCAAAACATGAACATAGCTTTGGTCACCGGCTCTGCCGGACTAATTGGAAGTGAATCGGTTGCTTTTTTGGCTGGCAAGTTTGATCTGGTCATCGGAGTCGATAATAACCTTCGCCAATACTTCTTCGGCGCGGACGGAAATACCGAATGGAACCGGAACCGTATCGAAGAGGCGTTTGGCAACTATAAACACTATTCGGCGGACATTCGCGAGGTGAGCCAGCTCGAACCCATTTTCAAAGAGTACGGAACGGACATCAAAATGATCGTCCACGCGGCAGCGCAGCCAAGCCACGACTGGGCGGCTCGCGAGCCGTTCACCGACTTCGGCGTGAATGCGGTTGGTACATTGAATATGCTGGAAATGACCCGCTTGCACGCACCCGAGGCAGTGTTCATTTTCACTTCTACCAACAAGGTTTACGGGGATAACCCCAATTACCTGCCATTGGTAGAGCTAGAAACCCGCTGGGAAATCGACGAGAACCACCCGTATTTCGAAAACGGTATCGACGAAAGCCACAGCATCGATCATACGAAACACTCGATTTTCGGGGCTTCCAAAGTCGCTGCCGACATTATGGTGCAGGAATATGGCCGCTATTTCGGTATGAAAACGGCTGTTTTCCGCGGAGGATGCCTTACAGGCCCTAACCACTCCGGTGCGCAGTTGCACGGCTTCCTGGCTTACCTGATGAAATGTGCCATTACCGGAACACATTACACGATTTTCGGTTACAAAGGCAAGCAGGTTCGCGATAATATCCACAGCCACGACCTGGTGAACATGTTCTGGCATTATTACCAAAACCCGCGCCCGGGCGAAGTTTACAACGCCGGCGGTGGCCGTTTTGCTAACTGCTCGATGCTCGAAGCCATCGCATTGTGTGAGCAGATTACCGGAAACAAACTTTCTTACTCTTATTCGGAAACCAACCGCATTGGTGACCACATCTGGTATGTAAGCGACCTTTCGAAATTCAAGTCGCATTACCCGGATTGGAACTGGGAATACGGCCTGACGGAAACGCTCACGCAAATCCACGACGGGATCTCTTCCCGACTAGGAGTAAAAACGGTATAAATTACATCTAAAGCCTCCGGAATAACCTCCCGGAGGCTTTCGTAACTCTCTCCCATGCCAGAAAATTACGTCATTATTATACCCCAATTCAATGACTGGGAGGCGCTGAATCTGCTGATAGAAAAGATTAATGCGGATTTAGATACCCCGATCCTTCAAAATACTACGCTGCTCATCGTGGACGACTGCTCCTCCCGCCTGCGAACCGAGCCATTTGCTGCGTTTGGCGGCAAGGAGCTGAAAGTGTTGCGGCTATACCGTAACCTCGGACACCAAAAAGCGATTGCGATCGGATTGTCGTACGCAGCGGAACATATGCAGACCGACAAGGTGATTGTGATGGACGCGGATGGAGAAGATGCACCGGCGGACATTAATAAGTTGGCAGCCAGATCGATCGAGGAGCCCGGTAAAATTATCTTTGCAGAGCGTAACAAGCGCACCGAAGGCATTTTGTTCCGGTCCTTTTATGTGATTTACAAATACATTTTCAAACTGCTCACAGGCAAGGTGATTACTTTCGGGAATTTCAGCCTTGTACCACAAAGCCGTTTGCAAAACCTGGTACGCGTGTCTGAAATCTGGAACAACTATCCGGGAGGCATTATCAAATCGCGGATACCCTACGATTCGGTACTCACGAACCGCGCTAAAAGGCTCGCGGGAGAGAGCAAAATGAACTTCGTTTCGCTGGTATTGCACGGTTTGAGCGCTATTTCGGTGATGGTCGATACCACAGCGGTCCGTATCCTGATATTCTCGATATTCATGTCGGGCATCGCCATTGCTTTCATATTCTTCATTCTTTTCCTGAAACTAATCGGGAATGCAACGCCAGGGTGGGCGTCGACATTAGGCAGCACACTGATGATCCTCATGCTGCAATCTTTCCTGATTTCGCTATTTCTGGTGTTTATGGTGCTGCAATATCGCTCGCAGCAACATTTTATCCCCGCCGTTCATTACCGCGATTTCGTCGAGAAAGTAGAGTCTTTTAGCTAGTCGTATGATCAGTTTTGATAATTCTCCTCCTGTATACTGGCTTATAGGCTACTTATTGGCGGGTTTTGTCATTCTTGCTTCACAATACAAATCAGTATCGACCCGCACGTACCTGCTGACGGGCGTCATACTGATCGTGTTCATGCGCTTGCCGGTGATCGTTTTCAACCGCGAGCTCAACCAGGACGAGAGCCAGATGCTCAGTCACGCGATCACACTTTTTCAGGATCCGGTTTACTGGCGGTCGGTGGATGGGACCACGATAGGCCCCCTTGACAATTATCTGCTTGTTATTCCAAAATTATTTGGTTTTCAGCTCGATTACAGCTCTGCCCGCTTTATGGGGCTGCTATGTGTAGCTGGCGCATGGCTTTTGCTTTTTTCTTCCATTAAAAACTGGTTCGGAACAGCTATCGCCCGGCGCATTTCCATTGTACCACTGCTTTTCGTGGCATTCACGCAGGAAATCGATTTTGTGCATTATTCGAGCGAGCAGCTTCCGGTGTTGCTGCTTGCCTACTGCGTCTGGCAACTTTCGCGCCTCGATCCTAAAATGGCACCGGCAACGTCCGGGCTCTATTTTCTGGGTTTGGCAGCGGGAGCCGTACCGTTCGGTAAGCTGCAAGCCATACCGCTCGTCGCGGTGCTCGTATTGTCGGCGTTTCGGATCGTTTTCCAGCGTTTTCAGCGGTATAATGAATGGAAATCTGCCATTGCATTGATCCTCGGCGGACTCACCATACCACTGTTTTTTCTCGCATTCACACTGTTCTTCGGTGTGTTCGACGATTTTATCGATTTTTACCTGCTGGGCAATGCCATTTATGCAGGTGGAGCGGGCTTTCTGGACATTCCTTCGCAGTTCTTCAAAATCATCGCATTATCCACCGACTTTCAGTTTTTCAGTCTGGCCTTAATAGTTCCGATGGTCATTGGACTGGTCAGGATAGTAAGGCTCCACCTGCCTGGTAAAATGGATTTCCATGTGCCGTTTACGATTATCCTTCTGATTCTGGCCAGCATTTACGCGGTTACCAAGTCGGGCAATGATTTTATACATTATCTTAATTTCTGCATTATTCCCTGGACATTACTGGCTGCTTACGGGCTGTCGGCAGTTGAAACCTGGTCGTTTGCATTTCCGGCAGTGATAATGCTCTGGTTTGGCGGCTACGATGCGCTCCATTTTGTAAAAGAGCGGCGGCTGAATGCCTTCGACTCTGTGGGCAAGACCAGGTTGCAGGAGAGCCCGGTAGTGACTGAAATCCTGAAAAGGAGGAAGGAAAGCGATTATATGGTGGTATGGGGCTGGAACTGTTCCTATTATGTAGAGGCGCAACTGGCGCAAGGCACCGCTGAAAATCACTCAGAGCGCTCGATTTTCGAGCATCCGATGCGCGATACTTATCGCAAGCGCTACCTATCGGACCTCGGGCGGACGCAGCCTGCATTTGTGCTGGACGCCGTTGGCAAGAACAGCCATTGGGTACAGGACAAAAAAACTCAGGGCATCGAAAGCTACCCTGAGTTGAATCAATATATCCGTAATCATTACACTTTGCTCGGCGAATACGACGATGTGCGGTTGTATGTTCGCAACGATCGCATGGCGGTTCCCCGGGCGGCGACTCTACGATAGAATGTCGGTCGAGGCGGTGCTTTCGGCCTGCAACAGATCACTCAGCGTCGTTTTGTCCAGTACCGCGAGGTTGGCATCTCTCCATCTTTCCAGCACAGTACGCAGGCTGCAAGTCTCTTCATCCTTGCAATCATCGCATTTGCCATAGAAAAACATCGAAACGCAAAGCGCGGGTGCAATAGGGCCGTCGATAATCCGCAGCACCTTGGAAAAGTTTACTTCCGCAGGCGGGACGCGCAACAGGTAGCCGCCGCCTTTGCCCTTCTGGCTTTGAAGCACGCCGTTATTTCGGAGGTCGAGCAGGATCGCTTCGAGAAATTTTTTCGGAATCTTCTCTTTTTCAGCGATATAAGAGATCAGTACCGGTCCCTTTCCATATTGTTCCGCCAGAACTTTGAGGGCCTTCAGAGCGTATTTAGCTTTTTTCGAAATCATTGTTGATCAATGTACTTTTGGGTCAGCAAGCGTAAAGATGAAACATAATTTGGTGAAACAATAATTCCCGATCAGTTTCTGGGTGGTTTTCCGCCGTTCAAAAGCCCCTGCATTCTTTCCAGCGTCTTTTTCTCGCCGCATAGCGAAAGAAATGCTTCCCGTTCGAGGTCGATCAGGTATTGTTCCGAAACCAGTTGCGGATAGCTCAAATCACCGCCATTGATCACATATGCCAGTTTACCTGCGATTTTAGCATCGTGGTCGCTGATGTAATTGGCAAGGCGCATTTGGGTAATGCCTGCCAGAAACAATGCAATGCCTGTTTTGCCCTGTACTTTAATGTCGAAACGCGGCTTGGGCTGGGTATAGCCATTTTCAGCCAGGTCAACCGCCGCCTGTTTTGCTTCCGCGATTAACCGGGACCGGTTCAGTACGATCTGGTCTTTTTCTTGCAGATAATTCATCGCTTTCGCCTCATGCGCGGATGTGGATACCTTCGCCTGCGCGATATTCATGAATGCATTCTGCAAAATGTTCAGCTCCGGATCACCCGCCTGGTACATGTCCGAGCAGCGCAGTGCCATTTCCTTGGTACCGCCGCCGGCTGGGATCAATCCTACGCCAAATTCAACTAACCCAATATAGGTTTCCGCATGCGCAACCACTTTATCCGCATGTAATGTGAGCTCGCAGCCGCCCCCGAGCGCGAGGGTATGAGGCGCCACCACCACCGGAATCGACGAATACCGAGCCCGCATCATGGTTTGCTGGAACTGCGAAATAACGAGGTTAATCTCATCGAACTCCTGCTCAATGGCGTACATGAACAACATCGCCAGGTTAGCCCCGGCAGAAAATGCCTCTGCGGCCTCATTGCCGATCACCAGTCCGCGAAAATCCTTCTCCGCAATGCTGATACCTTTTTGTATGCCCTCGATTACCTCCGCGCCCATCGTATTCATTTTCGATTTGAATTCGAGGTTCAGAATGCCATCGCCAATGTCGTAGAGGTTTGCGCCGGCGTTTTTCCAGAGAATATTGTTGGATAAATTGCTGAGTAAAATGAAGCTGTCCTGCCCCGGGATACGCTTGTAAGATTTGGAAGGAATATCATAATACAACCGCTTGCCATTCTCTACCTTATAAAAAGCCTCATTTCCGCCTGCCAGCATTTCATACACCCATTCGGCTGGTTTCAGATCCAGCGATTCCATGATCGCCAGCATGTTTTTAACACCAATGGCATCCCAGGTTTCGAAAAGGCCATATTGCCAGCCAAAACCTGCCGTAATCGCCTGGTCGATCCGGAATATTTCGTCCGAAATCTCAGGAATGCGGAATGTGGCGTATTTGAAGACATCGGCAAATGTTTTTCTGTAAAAATCACCGGCTTTGTCCTTCCCTGCTACCAGCGCGCCGAAACGTTTGTACACGTCGCTAATGGCTTTGGTACCTTCCAACGTTTCGAATTTCACTTTGCCGGACGGGACATATTCCAGCGTTTTGAAATCCAGCGCCAGAATCACCGACTTGCCTTTCTCGTCTTTGATTTTTTTATAAAAACCCTGACCCGTCTTATCGCCCAGCCATTTATTGTCAAACAGCTTTTGCATGATTTCGGGCAACACAAATGCATCGCGGGACTCATCTTTGCCTTCTCCGGAAGCATACAAATTGTTCGCCACATGCACCGTGGTATCGAGCCCTACCACATCCGAAAGGCGGTAAGTGCCTGATTTCGGGCGTCCGGCTACGGGGCCGGTCAGTTTATCTACTTCATCCACCGTGAGTCCCATTTCTTCGGCCACGCGGATGGTTTGTATCAATGCGTAAATGCCGAGCCTGTTGGCAATAAAGCCCGGCGTGTCCTTGCAGAGCACCGTGGTTTTACCCAAAAACAATTCGCCGTAATGCATCAGGAAATCGACTACGCCCTGGTCGGTATCGGCAGTAGGAATGATTTCCAGCAGGCGCAGGTAGCGCGGCGGGTTGAAGAAGTGCGTTCCGGCGAAATTTTTGCGGAAATCCTCGCTCCGGCCCTCGGCCATTAAATGGATCGGGATACCCGAAGTGTTGGAAGTTATCAGCGTGCCGGGCTTGCGGAGCGCGTCCACCTTCTCGTAAAGGCTTCTTTTAATATCCAGCCTTTCAACCACGACCTCTATTACCCAATCGTAATTTTTGATATCGGCCAGGTTGTCGTCGAAATTGCCGAGTTTGATCCGCGACGCGAACGCGGGACTGTACAACGACGCCGGCGTCGCTTTGAGCGTAGCCTGGAACGAATCATTCACGATCCGGTTGCGAAATGCAGGGTGATCGGTGGTAATGCCTTTGGCCTTTTCGGCATCGTTGAGGTCTTTCGGTACAATGTCGAGCAGGAGCACTTCTACACTTATATTGGCAAAATGACAAGCAATGCGCGAGCCCATAATGCCTGAACCAAGAACAGCTACTTTACGAATGGAACGATTCATTTCTACTAAGGTTGGTTTTCAGGATTTGATTGATGATTATTCCAGGTCCCCGGCGATTTCCCCGGCTTTGAGCTTCTGGTTTTCTTCCTCCACCAATCGGTTTATATCTTTAATGACATCAAAAAACACGACCAGCTTATCGAGCGGTATTTTGTCGCGGACCATTGTATTAAACGAAATCACACCCTCGCGTGCGAGTTCGCGTTTTTCTTTGCCAAGCTCGGTCAGCACAATGCGGACGAAACGCTTGTCGTCTTTACTCACTTCCCGGCGGATCAGGCCTTTTTCTTCGAGATTTTTGAGCATCCGCACAAGGCTGCGCGGCTCCATGCCAAGTAATGGCGCTATTTTTGTAGCCGGCGTGCCGTGTTCGATGTCGATATTCAGCAGGACATACCCGACGGCCATTGTCGTGTCAAAACGGGCGGCATAGGCATTGTACATCCTCGAAATGGAATGCCACGCCCACTTAATCTGGAAATCAATTGTTTTTTCCTTACGCATCGTTTCAAAAGCTATTGGTATCAGGAATGCCCCTATCACAAATGTAAGCAATGTGATGAGTATTATGCAAGCATACTAATTTGTGGCCAATAAAAAACACACCGCCCCGGAAGGTGACGGTGTGTTTCTATCTCTTTTTGCAATTATTTCTCGCTGATCAGCTTGTCCATTAAGGTATTGAAGTCGGTCACGAACTCGTCGTAATAATGGCCGGTGCCGGGGCCGTTGAAACCGGTGTGGATCTCCCGGACTTTACCGTGCTTGTCGATAAAAATGGTAGTCGGGTAGGACATCACCTTGTTCAGCATCGGCAACGCCTTTGCAGTGGAAGCGTCGGAGCTGGTGCCGGCAAGTACCACCGGGTAGTCAATTCCAAAGCGGCTTACCATCCGGTCGATTTTAGGGTTTGCGATCTCCGGCTTGTCGTTCCGCTCGAATGAGAGTCCAACGATCTCGACGCCACGGTTTTTGTTCTTTTTGTACCACGGAGCGAGGTAATTGGTCTCATCCATACAGTTCGGGCACCACGAGCCCATAATCTGGATAATGACGGGCTTGCCTGCAAAACGTGGGTCTTGCAATGACCAGGTTTTGCCTTTGGTGTCTTGTAATGAGAAGTCGACGCTTTCAAAGCCTGGTTTAAGGAATGTCATTTTGGTAGCATCGGGCAGCTTGGCGTTTGCATCGGGTTTCGCAGTCCAGGTTTTAAATGCCTTTACGCCCGACCACTGGTTGCCTTTCAATGAGCCATCGGGCTGGAAACCTGCTTTGAAAAGCATAGCGAAAGAACCGTCGAAAGTGGACAAAAAGAGGCTGTCGCCATTTACACTGCCTGTCAGGAAGCGGTAATCACCGGTTGGGGTCAAAAACGAGCCGGTTACGTCGGTACCCTGCTGCGTGAAGTTCCCAACGGCAATAGTTTCGTCGCCGGTTGCGGGGTTTTTAAATGTAGTGGCCCATTTACCGCTCACATTGCGGCTACTTCTGGCCTCGCCTTTCTTGAAAAACTTATAATTTTCCCCCTGCTCCGCTTCGAAAGGCAATGAACCTGACACCGCTCCGTTGGCATAGCGATAGTAGGTGCCTTTCAATTCATCGCCGGTCGATTTGGCGACGATCTTGGCGTCGAACATCATCATGGGGATCACGAGTGAGTCGTTCTGGAAATAGCTGCTGTCCATTTTGAGCTTTTCCGTTCCGTTAATGATATGCACAGTGAGCGTTTTGCCGTCCGGGTTTTGCGAAATATCAAGTATCAGGGGCAGTTTCTGCTTATCCCGGCTCAACGTCGCGCGCCAGATGCCCGACTTTACGGGAGTGTCAGCGAATGCATTGGAATTGATGGACAGGATAAAAAATGAAAGTATTCCAAACAATAACAGGAGTCTCATATTCAATTTGCTGGTGTTTAATACGATGTGTGGTGCTGAAATTAATTCCCCGCGCGGGCGTGATTCCTACGCTTGAAAATTACTAAGTTTGTAACTGCCGCTTTGCCGGAAATAGTTCCTCAGTACATTGCTTTTAACAAATGGATTCGCCTAGTACCTACCACGTTCCCGTCATGTTGTCCGAGTGTCTGGAAGGCCTTCAAATACAGCCTGATGGCATTTATGTCGACGTTACTTTCGGTGGCGGCGGGCATTCCAGGGCCATTCTGGAAAAACTTACGACTGGCCGGCTGCTGGTGTTCGATCAGGACCCGGACGCCGTAGCCAATGCGCTGGAATTCAAGGACGACGACCGGTTTACATTCATCCCGGCCAATTTCAGGCACCTCAAACGGTATTTGAAACTCAATAAAGCGCCGCAGGTGAACGGCATCCTGGCCGATCTGGGCGTTTCGTCGCACCAGATCAACACGCCCGAGCGGGGGTTTTCTACCCGTTTTGACGCCGACCTGGACATGCGCATGAACCCGAATATCGAAAAAACGGCCCGTGAGGTGCTCAAAACACGTTCGGCAGCGGAATTGCAACGCATTCTGGGGATGTACGGAGAAGTTACCAACGCCCGCACTGCCGCGGAGGCAATCATCGCAGCCCGATACAATTCGCAAATCGAAACCGTTAATGATCTGAAAGGTATTCTTATGCGCTACGCGCCGAAGCACCGCGAGAATAAGTATTTCGCGCAGGTGTTCCAGGCATTGCGGATCGAGGTGAATGACGAATTGGCGGTATTGGAAGAGTTTCTCACGCAGGTACCCGAAGTGCTCGCGCCTGATGGGAGGCTTGTGGTGATGTCGTACCATTCGCTGGAAGACAGGCTGGTGAAAAATTATATTCAGAAAGGGAAGTTTTACGGAGAGGTCGAAAAGGACTTTTATGGGAACGAGATCAAGCCGCTGAAAAGCGTGACACGTAAACCCATCGAAGCGACTGCGGAAGAGGTAGCCGTGAATCCGCGCGCCCGGAGCGCCAAATTGCGGATTGCGGAAAAGGCGTAATTTGAAACACCCCGAAACATGGCAGAGAATAGAAGAAAACCCAAACCAATTCCGCCAAAACCGCCAAAACGGAAGCGAGAATACTCCCTATTCAACTGGCTGAACAGGTTTTTGCCGCTCGATAAGGTTTTCGGCGAGAAGTTGCCCGGGCAGGAAGAACGTCTGCCGGTCAAATATTTTTACTATTTCGGCTGGGTGATCATATTGCTCGTAGCTTACGAGCGGATCGGGTTCCAGTCGGAAGATTATGTGCGGAAAAGCATTAAGCTTAAAAAGGAAGTCGATGACCTGAAGGCGGAATATACTTCCATCCATGCGGAGTATGAGCGGGCCGGGAAGCAATCGGTGGTGGTCGAAAAAGTGCAGGCCGAAGGATTGGTCGAAAATCTTACCCCGCCCAAGAAAATCATTTTAAAAGAAGACGAAGAATAGCCGCGCCTCATGAGAAACGAAGTCGAAAGCGGTCAGAACAACAAAAAAGCGCTGATCAACCGGGCCCGTTTGGTCGGTTGGTTACTGTTCGTATTGGCGATCATGGTTTTCGTGAAGCTGATACGGGTTCAGTATTACGATACCTTCAAAGGAAAAACCTGGGCCGAATATTCGGAAAAGAATGATCTGAAACTGGATACGATCCCGGCCATGCGCGGCAATATATATGCCAGTGATAACAGCCTTTTGGCCACCTCATTACCCTATTACTATGTAGGTTTTGATACAAAAGTCGCCGACTCGTCCTATTTCTATGACCACATCGACGAGCTGGCATCGCTTCTAGCCAAAAACTTCAAGGAAAACACGGCCGAAGGCTACAAAAGCAAGATCATGCGCTACCGCGTGAGCAAAAGCAAGCGTTACCTGCGTCTGAAAAGCAAGGAGATCACACATTTGGAACGTGAGCGGCTCAAAAAATGGCCGTTTTTTGCCAAAAACCGAAAAGGCGGCGGCGGTAAATTCGAGACGATCTACAAACGCTACAAGCCGTTCAGCCCGATGGCCGACCGCACGATCGGCGGCATCGATCCGAAAAGCGGCCGGGGCTACATCGGTCTGGAAGCCAGTTTCGACAAGCAATTGGAAGGAAGGCCCGGTATTGGTTGGGTGGAAAAAGTGGAAGGCGGGCTAAAAATTCCGGTTGGCGACGCATTGAACGTACAACCTGCGGCCGGAAGAGATATTTATACGACGCTGGATATGAATTACCAGGAGCGTACCGAGATCGCATTGCGCCGGAAGCTCCTCGAAATGGACGCAGACTTCGGTTCGGTGATCATCATGGAAGTAGCTACGGGCGAGATCAAGGCTATGGCGAACCTTACCAAGCGCGGCCCCGGCAAGTACGAAGAAGTTTTTAATTACGCCCTGGCGGGTAGCAACGACCCGGGCTCTACATTCAAGCTCGCCACGATGATGGCTTTGCTGGAAGAAACGCAAATGGACCCCGACCAGGTGATGGTCAATACCGGTAATGGCGCGATGAAGTTCCGCAACCATGTGATCCGCGACGCACACCGGGGCGGATTCGGTACCATTACCGCTTCGCAGGTTTTGGAGAAATCATCCAATATCGGCATTGTGCAGCTCATGCAGCGATATTTTGCCAACAAGCCCGACAAATACCTCCAATACCTGAAACAGTTCCACTTGAACCAGCCGACGGGCATTCACATGAAGGGGGAGAAACCGCCATTGATCCGCGACCGAAAATCGAAGCAATGGAGTAGCTATTCGATGTATTTCATGGCGCATGGCTATGAAATGCAAATGACGCCTTTGCAGACACTCGCATTTTATAATGCAGTTGCGAACAATGGTTACTGGGTGCGCCCGATGATCGTGCGGGAGATCCGGAATGCGGAGGAGATCGAAGACAAAATCCCTCCATACGTGGAGGATAAGCCGATTTGCTCGCCCGAAACTATCCGGAAAGTGAAGAAAATGCTGGAAGGTGTGGTAAATGCCGGTTTAGCCAAACATATCAAAAGCGATTTATACCAGATTGCCGGGAAAACCGGCACCGCACGGAAGCTCATCGACGGGGTTTATACGGAAGGCAAAAACTACACCTCGTTTGCAGGCTATTTCCCGGCTGATAAACCCAAGTACAGCTGCATCGTAATCATCGATAATCCGAAAAGCACCGGCGCGGATTACACCCGCTATGCCGGAAGTGTGGCGGCCCCGGTTTTCAAAGAGGTTGCCGACCGCATTTACGCTTACGACGTGGCCATTCAGAAGCCGGTAAGGGATTCAGTTCCTGAAAAATCGGAGGACGTGAAATGGGCAGGCATTACTGAGGACCTTAACGTGATCAGCAAGTCATTGAACATGACGCCGGCGCCGGGAGAAAGCGGGTACGCGGCGGCGTCGCTTTACAAAAAGGGTAAAACCAAATGGAACCCACGCGATGTTGAATCACGCGATGTGCCCGACCTGCAAGGGATGTCGATGCGAGATGCCTTGTATTTGATGGAAAACAAGGGTTTCAGGGTAACATTCAAAGGCTCGGGCAAGGTGGTGGAACAATCGCTGCCGCCGGGCGCCAACAAATCGGGAAGCAAGACGATCCTGCTTACATTACAATAATCCTTCATGGAAAACGATCAAGTTTTGAGCAGCCTGCTCGGCGAAGTTAAAGGAGCCATTATCCATGGTTATGCCGACGTTAAGGTCAAGAATATCATTCTGGATTCCAGAAAAGTGTTGCCGGGAAGCCTCTTCGTCGCGTTACGCGGCACCCAGGTGGATGGTCATCAGTTTATTGAAACTGCCGCAGGGCTGGGGGCAATCGCTATTTTATGTGAAGAGTTGCCAGAAAACGTAAGGGAAGATGTTACCTATATTGAAGTAGAAGATTCGGCCGGTGCAATGGGCCTGATCGCCGCCGCATTCTACGGGCATCCTTCCAAAAGAGTAAAACTAGTGGGTGTTACCGGTACCAACGGCAAAACGTCGGTGGCTACTTTCCTTTTCCAGTTGTTCCGGGCGCTTGGCTATCGCTGCGGCTTGCTGTCGACGGTCCAGAACCAGATCGAGGACGACGTAATCCCTTCCACCCACACCACGCCCGACGCGGTCGCGTTGAATGCATTGCTCGCGCAAATGGCCACCAGCAATTGCAGTCACGTGTTTATGGAGGTAAGCTCACATTCGGTGGCGCAGCACCGCATTACCGGCCTGCATTTCGCGGGGGGTATTTTTACCAACATTACCCACGATCACCTCGATTTCCACAAGACTTTCGATAATTATATCAAGGCCAAAAAGGGCTTTTTCGATGCATTGCCCAAGTCCGCATTCGCATTGGTGAATGTCGACGACCGCCGCGGATCGGTGATGGTGCAAAATACCAAAGCGCGTATTGAAACCTATTCGCTGCAAACGCTCGCAACTTTCAAAGGCAAGATTATCTCGGATACGCTCGCGGGCATGCACATGGAGATCAACAACCAGGAAGTCTGGTTCCGTGTGATCGGCCGTTTCAATGCCTATAATTTGCTTGCAGTATATGGAGCAGCGGTGCTTTTAGGTGAAAAAGAAGAGGGAGTTTTAACCGAACTTTCCAACCTGAAAAGCCCTCCGGGCCGCTTCGAACAGTTCCATTCGGCGGACCACATCGTGGGGATTGTGGACTACGCACACACACCCGACGCGCTCGAAAATGTGCTTGAAACGATCACGCATTTACGGCAGGGGAATGAGCAGGTGGTGACGGTGGTAGGCTGCGGAGGTAACCGCGATGCCGAAAAGCGCCCTAAAATGGCCGAAATCGCCTGCCGGTACAGTAACCGCGTGATCCTGACGTCGGACAACCCGCGTTTCGAGGAGCCGATAGACATTCTCGACCAGATGCGTAAAGGCGTACCGCCATTGGATTACAAAAAAACAACCGTGATCGAAGACCGTCATGAGGCAATTCTGAAAGCGGGGCTCGAAGCGGCGCCGGGCGACATTATACTGATCGCGGGCAAAGGACATGAAAATTACCAGGATGTGAAGGGAGTAAAACACCATTTCGACGACAAGGAAGTGCTGATGGAAGTGTTCGCGAAGCGCGCCGGCAATTAAAAGTCAGCATGCTTTTGGCGTAGTCTATTAAAAAAACCAATTTTGCAGCCGTCATCCCAACAAGCTTTTTCATGCTCTATTATCTCTTCGAATATTTAGACAAACAATTCAACATCCCCGGGGCCGGGGTATTCCAGTACATCTCGTTCAGGGCATTGGGTGCGACGGTTTTGTCACTTTTCATTGCGGCCGCATACGGAAAGTCTATCATTAACCTGCTTCGGAGAAAGCAAATGGGCGAATCGATCCGCGACCTGGGGCTTGCAGGGCAAATGGAGAAGGCGGGAACGCCTACCATGGGTGGTTTCATTATCCTGGCCTCGCTGCTGATCCCGGTGTTGCTGTTTGCGAAGCTAAGCAATGTCTACATTGTTTTGCTGCTTATCACAGCCCTTTGGACGGGCGGAATCGGGTTTCTGGATGATTATCTGAAGAAATTCAAGAATAATAAGGATGGATTGGCCGGCCGATTCAAGATTGTGGGCCAGGTAGGCCTGGGACTGATTGTTGGTATTACCCTTTCTTTCAACAACAATGTGAAAATCAGGGTGTACGATCAGCCGGTGCTGAGTTCGGGCCTCGGGGAGGTACAACGGTATCGCGACATTATACACCCGACGGTTACTACCATTCCATTTATCAAAAACAATGAATTTGATTATAAGACGCTGCTTTTCGGTTGGTTGCCAGAGGAATACACCTGGGTAATCTACACGATCATCGCGATTTTTATCATCACCGCCATTTCCAATGGCGCCAACATTACCGACGGTATCGACGGCCTTGCCGCCGGTGTGTCGGGCATTATCGCGCTCACGCTGGGTGTGCTGGCCTATTTGTCGGGTAACACCAAGTTTTCGCAATACCTGAACATCATGTATATCCCCAACTCAGGCGAGTTGGTAATATTCTGTGCGGCATTCATAGGGGCTTGTGTCGGGTTTTTATGGTACAATGCGTACCCGGCGCAGGTGTTTATGGGCGATACAGGGAGTTTGATGCTCGGCGGGGTCATCGCGGTAGTGGCGCTGGCGATCCGCAAAGAATGGCTGATCCCGGTTATGTGCGGTATTTTTATCGTCGAAAACGCGTCCGTGATATTACAGGTCAGCTATTTTAAATACACTAAAAGGAAATATGGTGAAGGGCGAAGGATATTCCTGATGTCGCCGCTGCACCACCATTATCAGAAAAAAGGCATTCACGAAGCCAAAATTGTAACGCGGTTCTGGATTGTAGGCATTATCCTCGCGATTTTGACACTGGCGACTTTGAAGTTACGATAGAAGGGAGGAAAGGAGGAAGGGGAAGAAAGGGAGGAAGGGACTGTCATCTTCCTTCATCCTCCCCTTCCTCCATCCTCCCTTTACTCCCCATAACCAAAAAGCTCCAATTCATACGAATCGGAGCTTTTTGTGGTTTTTAGTCTGATGATATAGGGGTAATTTATTCTCGTAGTTCCATTAACATCTCATCAGTGATCTTGTTCTTATCCTTGAAGTCGGCCACAGTTTCGGTGAAATCGTTCTGGAGGTTTTCCACATTCTGAAGATTTTTATAAACACCGTCGTAGATCTCGTTCAGTGATTTATCGAGGTTCTGGACGTTGACGTTCATGTTTTCTGTTTCAATCTGACCAATCTTCTTGATCACGGCAGTCTCGCTGTTCTTCAAATCCTCGATCTCGCGCAGGATTTTCTCCATGGTCTTAAACTTTTCGATCTTATCCATAAGTCTTTTCAAGATTGTTTCAGGGTAGATGTTTAAAATATCATACCAAAGCAGATGGACCTCCCGGTAAAACGAGCCGGTTTATTGCTTTTGAAAACTATGAAAACGAAAAGCTTCGCATTACTCTGGCTCGCGGTTTTACTGCTGTCGGTACCCTATATTTCAGCCCAAACCCCCGAAAAAACGACCCAGTGGAAGGGTTTTGAGAAAGTCGAATTCACATTTCAGGACCGGAATGCGTGGTATGTAAAACCACAAAAAGCGATTGAAGGCAATCCTTGGGTGTGGAGGGCACATTTCCCCACATGGCACACGGATATGGACAGTATTCTGCTCTCACGCGGTTTCCATGTCGCCTACGTCAATACCAACGACATGTTCGCGCATCCCAAAGCGATGCAGGTTTGGGACGCATTCTACGATTACCTCGTGAAGGAAAAGCATTTTGCTCCCAAAGTCGCGCTGGAAGGCGTAAGCCGCGGCGGGTTGTACGTTTACGGCTGGGCAAAGCGTAACCCCGATAAGGTAAGCTGCATTTACGCGGAGGCGCCCGTAGCCGATCCGAAAAGCTGGCCGGGCGGCAGGGGAAACGGCAAAGGCTCGCCTAAAGACTGGGAAGCGTGGAAACAAATCTTCAACATAAGCGAAGAGCAAGCTGCTAACTTCACCGACATTCCATTGAACGACCTGGGCGGGCTGGCGGCTTTCAAAGTGCCGATTGTCCACGTCGTAGGTTTAAAAGACGAGCACGCGCCCGTAGCCGAGAATACCGACTTGTTAGTCAAAAATTACCTCGCAGCAGGCGGACCTGTGAGCGTGTACCCGATGACGCGGGGCGAGCAGACGCTCGAAGGCCACCATTTCCCGATCGAGCATCCCGAATTCTTTGCGAATTTCATCGAAGAACATAGCGTACCTGTTCAAAAACCACTGCTTCACACGCCTTACATTACTTTGAATAAGGGCCTGGGCAATGCATTTGAAAAGTTCAGAACCGCAAAAAAGGGCACCGTCGCCTTCCTGGGAGGCTCCATCACCCACAACCCTGGCTGGCGTAACAAGACGTCGCAATATTTACAGGAGCATTTCCCCGACACCGAGTTCACATTCATAGCCGCCGGCATACCATCACTCGGCAGCACGCCGCATTCGATGCGTTTCAGCCAGGATGTGTTTGCGAAGGGGACGCCCGATCTGCTTTTCGTCGAAGCGGCGGTCAACGACCGGGGCAATGGGTTTAGCGAAAAGGCACAGATTAGGGCATTGGATGGTATTTTAAGGCAAATGTATGCTGCTAATCCCAAAGCGAATGTCGTAATGATGGCCTTTGCCGAGCCGAAAAAGAATGACGATTATGAGGCGGGCAAAGAGCCAGTGGAGGTAGGCGTCCATGAGCGGGTGGCGAAACACTATGGCGCGGTTTACATTAACCTCGCCAAGGAGGTGTACGAGCGCATCAAGGCTGGCGAATTCAGCTGGAAATATGATTTCAAAGACCTGCACCCGTCGCCGTATGGCCAGGAAGTCTACGCGCAGACAATCAAAGAAATGCTGAAAATGGAATCGCCGGCGACCGGCGAAGTTAAACTACCGATGCCGATGGACCGGTTCAGCTACGACAAAGGCAGTTATCATAAGCTGGAAGAAGCCAAAAACCTGAAAGGTTTCACCCTCGATCCCGACTGGAAACCCAAAACGAAATTCTCCACCCGTGAGGGATTCGTTGATGTGCCGATGCTCACCACAGAAGCCGCCGGTTCGTCATTGGATTTCGAATTCAAAGGCCGTGGAGTGGGTATCGCCATCATTTCGGGCCCGGATGCGGGAAAGATCACTTACACGATCGACGGCAAAAAGCCTCAGACGCTCGATACTTACACACCTTGGAGTAACCAGTTGCACTTGCCGTGGTACCTGATGCTAAGCGACGAGTTATCAGCGGGTAAGCATAAGCTGCATTTGACGATTTCGACTGAAAAGAATGAGAAGAGTGAGGGGAACGCACTTAGGATTGTGCATTTCCTTGTTAATGAGTAAATAGCGTTTAATTTTTCACACAAAGGCACTCTGGACTGATAGAGTCGTTAGATCGATTGATTTCGGCAATTTTTTGCAAGGGTATGCCGACAAGGAAGAAAGTATTTTCCGAAAAATTCTCGACAAAGATACTTTCGCGCAGACGCGGACCGACGGACGGACAATTTACTGGGATGGATTGACAGAAATGATCGACTACGACGGGGAGATCATATCAGCGCCGCTCGATTTCTGCCCGGACGTCCTCTTTCAACATTCAAGCCTTACCTAATTCCGTCCCGTCTGCGTCGTATAGGTACTCTCAAAAATCTTATCCGCATTCCCCGCCTCAAAACCATCGCGTCGGTGCTTTCTTTGGATTTCACCTGCTGGCAGATTCGTAAACCACGGCAAAACCTTCCGCTCCGCAAACTCCACATAAGATCCGGAAATGCGCAGCTTTTCGCCGTTTGCAAACTCTGCGTCCAGCATTTCGGCCACGGTGGAGCTTTGTAGCAGGCCGCCGTCCGGGCTCACCTTTATTTTACCACCGGAAGTATTCAGTTTAATACCGTGTTTTTCTAGAAAATCGTTGAATGCGGCGACAGTATTGTATCCTTCGGGCAGGTTATGGACGCTGATGGTGAAATGGTTGAGGTAATAGCGGTTGTAAATTACCCAGGCAGCGTATTCACTTTCTTTGAGCAATGACTGGTAATCGGCGACGATAGGTGTGCGCCACAATGGCTGGTGCAGGAATGCGTCCACCGCTTCCCCATTGTCGAGATCGAGGGAGTCGACCGGGTCTGTGGCGACCTCGTCGGTGTAGCTGAGGATGATGCGCTGGCTTTCTTCGGAAAGGTCGCCTACGCGGAGCTCGCTCACGAAAATGCGCGGGTCTGTTTCGCGCGGCGGGCTATACCACCAGGCATCGAGTTTTTTGCCTTCGAAAAAATAATGGTCGCGCTTTTCGTAGCCATAATGCAGGAATATCTTTTCAAAAGACTTCACACCCAGTTGCGGCACGCCCATCGTGCGAAATGCAATATGGTCGTTTTCGATGTCGGCGGTGCTTTTGACGATGCCGTCGCTTACCATCGCGTCGAGGATTGTGCGCACGTCCGGCACACGCTCCTTGTAGCGGCGCATAAGGCCGTTTAATACAATGTCGAGAGTGGCGAGTTTATCGGCTGACGTTCCCATATTTTTCGATGTTTGATGATTAATGTAATTGCTCGTCAGCGCAGTCGAAGGCCGTTTGCAGTACCGGCCTTCGACCGCCCCGGCGGCCCGGTGCGCTCAGGCTGACGAGCCTTTGTTATCCTTTCGACAATTCCGTCGATCGTACCTGCGCGGCGAAAATGCCTTTTTCAAGCGTTTTGTCCAGTTCACCGGCCTCGAACTGGCGCAATGCGGCCTCGGTGGTGCCTCCTTTCGACGCTACCGCTTTGATCAGATCGTCGAGCGACTTATCAGCAGTATTGATCAGATGGTAAGATCCCAGCATCGTTTGCTTCACCAGCAATGCGGCCACCGATTCTTCGAAACCCATTTGCTTACCTGCCTCGATCATCGCTTTCACGACATAAAAAAAGTAGGCCGGACCGCTGCCGCTCAATGCCGTTACTGCGTTCAGTTGGTCCTCATCTTCCAAAAAGACCGACCGCCCGGTTGCATTAATGAGGTTTTCAATTTTACGCAGCTGATGTATATCTACCTCGGGCGACGCGGAGTAAGCCGTAATGCCCATTCCGAGCATGGCCGGGGTATTGGGCATCGCCCGGATTACCGCTTTATGGTCCAATGCATTCTGAATGCCTTCGATCGTCACACCGGCCATGATCGACAATACTACCTGGCCGGGTTTGATGACTTCTTTCAGCGCCCCGGCAACCGAAAGGAAGTCCTGCGGCTTCACCGAAAGGATGATCAGGTCGTATTCACCGATCTGCGGGCCGATAATGCCCGTGATCACGCCCGGCTGGAAGCTTGTGAGGCTGTCGAGACGGTCGGTGCTTTTTTCAACCAGTAAAAAATCCTGGTTTTTGACGAGGTCGAATTTCAGGAAGGCGCGGGCGAAGGCCATGCCCATGTTGCCGCAGCCGATGATAGCAATTTTCATTTTTGGACTAACTAATGGTATCGTAAGGATTTTGGCGAATTACGTAACTTTTAAGGAATTATCTGTCCTGAACAACCCGTGCAGATTAATTAATGCTGAATGAAAAGAGAAAGCGGTATGTTCTTTGTAACACTGGTTAGCTTTGCGGAAGGATTTAACAGCGTTGCATTGGATAAGTAAATGTGTCGAGAAATAAAATTCTGCTTTCTGGATTTAGTTCAACCTAATATTTTGAAAAACAAGCTTAAAGCGTTTGTTTAGAATTTGATAAATCCCTGCTTGCCAAATTATCTAATTATATTGTAATACTCCTATTATGGCTATAAAAGTTGCTATTTCGCATAAAACAAGATATAAGTTCGACCGGAGTGTTTCGCTTTCACCGCATATTTTCAGGTTACGGCCCGCGCCGCATTCGCGTACGCCGATAGAGGGCTATTCGCTGAAAATTACGCCTGAAAATCATTTCATCAACTGGCAGCAGGACCCATTCGGAAATTACCAGGCGCGTGTCGTTTTTCCGGAAAAAACGACCGAGTTGAGCATCGATGTGGAGGTGATCGCCAAGATGCAGGTCATCAATCCATTCGATTTTTTTGTGGAAGATTATGCCGACAAATATCCGTTTCAATACGAACCGACATTAGGCAAAGAGCTCGGGCCATACCTGGAACCCCGTGAGAACGGGCCGCTTTTGACGGACTTTATCCGGAATCTGAAAATTCAGCAGGATATTAAGACGGTCGATTTTCTGGTTTACCTCAATCAGGAGCTTTACAAGGCTATTCATTACAATATCCGGATGGAGGTAGGCGTACAGACCTGCGAGCAGACGCTCACGATCCAAAGCGGTTCGTGCCGCGACTCGGCGTGGCTACTGGTGCAGATTTTGCGGCATTTGGGTATTGCGGCACGGTTTGTGTCGGGTTACCTGGTGCAGCTTACTTCGGATATCAAGTCGCTCGACGGGCCTTCCGGGCCGGAGGCGGATTTTACCGACCTTCATGCGTGGACCGAGGCGTATGTGCCCGGCGCGGGATGGATCGGCCTCGACCCAACTTCCGGGCTTTTCGCCAGCGAGGGGCATATTCCGCTTTGCTGCACGCCCGATTATGCCAGCGCCGCGCCGGTTTCGGGCGCTACGGATGTGGCCGAAGTTACTTTTGAATTCGACAACAAGGTTTTCCGCATTCACGAAGACCCGCGTGTAACCAAGCCTTACTCGGAGGAACAATGGGCCCAGGTAATGCAGGTGGGTTATGATGTGGAAAAGGATTTGCAGGAAAACGATGTGCGTCTCACGATGGGTGGCGAGCCTACGTTCATTTCCATCGACGATTTCGAATCGGCCGAATGGAATACTGCGGCCGACGGGCCGTTGAAGCGGCAGCTGGCTTATGACCTGTCATTGAGATTGAAAAACCGTTTTGCACACGGGGGATTGCTGCATTTTGGTCAGGGGAAATGGTACCCGGGCGAGCAGTTTCCACGTTGGCAATATGCACTGTACTGGCGCAATGATGGCGTTCCGATGTGGAAGAACGACGATCTCGTGGCCAAGGAAGGCGAAACGAAATTCACATTCCGGGACGCGGAAATTTTTACAGCCGAATTGACCAAATACCTCGGCATTGACACCAATAACATTACCCCAGCCTATGAAGACCCCATTTACTGGGCGTTGGAAGAGGGCAAGCTTCCTGTTAATGTCGATCCGTTGAAAGTGAATCTGAAAGATTCCATAGAACGCAGGACTTTGGCGAAATTGCTGGAAAAGGGCTTGAATAACCCCGCCGGATTCGTGATACCTGTCAAATGGGAAGAAAATGGGAAGCATTGGACGAGCACAGCCTGGCAGTTCCGCAGAGGTAACTGCTTCCTCATTCCCGGTAATTCGGCGATGGGTTACCGCTTGCCGTTGAAATCTTTGCCCGAAATCGCCAAGGAGCGGCGCGAACAGCCAGTGGACCGCAGCCCGTTCGAGGACTTGCCCGTACTGGCCGATTATCAGCCGATCGTGCAGGCACGGTATGGTACGGTGGCGCCTGATTATCAATTGCCCTTGAATATCCAGCCGGTTGATACAGAAGAAGATTTAAAGAAAAAGAAAGAAGAAGAATTACAAAATAGCCTGCTTTTCGACGTGCCGGTGATCAAAACGGCACTTTGTGTGGAGGAACGCGACGGCATTGTCTATGTTTTCCTACCGCCTACCGATTACCTCGAGCATTACCTCGACCTGATAGCTTCGATAGAAGCCACCGCTGAAAAGCTAAAAATGCCGGTGCGTATTGAAGGTTATCCGACGCCATCGGATTACCGCGTACAAAAACTGATTGTAACGCCCGATCCCGGCGTGATAGAGGTGAATATCCATCCTGCGAAGAACTGGCAGGAATTGGTAGATAACATCAGCGCATTGTACGAAGAAGCATTCTTCTCACGCCTGGGGACAGATAAATTCATGGTCGATGGCCGGCATACTGGTACCGGTGGAGGCAACCACGTAACTATTGGCGGTGCCAAGCCTGCCGACAGCCCGATATTGCGCCGTCCGGACCTTTTACGCAGCCTGCTGACCTACTGGCAGCACCATCCCGCATTGAGCTACCTTTTTGCAGGCCCGTTCATTGGCCCTACCAGTCAGGCACCCCGTATCGATGAGGGACGCGACGAGCGACTTTACGAAGTTGAAATCGCATTTGATCAGATTCCCGAAGACGGCGAAGTGCCGTTCTGGATGGTGGACCGCATTTTCAGGAACCTGCTCGTAGATATTACCGGAAATACCCACCGCTCGGAGTTTTGTATGGATAAACTCTATTCTCCCGATTCTTCGACGGGCCGGCTGGGTATCCTCGAATTCCGTGCTTTCGATATGCCGCCGCACAAGCATATGAACCTCGTGCAGACGCTGCTCATACGCGCGCTCATCGCGAAGTTCTGGAAAGAACCTTACAAACATAAGTTGATCCGCTGGGGGACAGAGCTCCACGATCGTTTTCTGCTGCCGCATTTTGCCTACCTCGATATGGTGGATGTGGTGAATGACCTGAAAGCGGCCGGCTACAACTTCGATATTTCGTGGTTCGACCCGTTCTTCGAGTTCCGTTTCCCGCATTATGGTGGCATTACTGTTGACAATATCCAATTGGAACTTCGCTTGGGCATCGAGCCGTGGCATGTTTTGGGGGAAGAATTGTCTAATGCTGGTACCGCGCGGTTTGTGGATTCTTCGCTGGAAAGATTGCAGGTGAAAGTGAGCGGATTTGTGGAAGGAAGGCATATTCTGGTCTGCAATGGTTGCCGGGTACCGTTGCGGAGTGCGGGCATTAAGGGCGATTATGTCTCCGGAATCCGCTACAAGGCCTGGAACCCGCCATCGGCATTGCACCCGACGATCGGGGCCGATGCGCCGTTGGTTTTTGATATTGTGGATACCTGGAATAACCGTATATTGGGCGGTTGTACCTATTTCGTTTCGCACCCCGGCGGGCGCAGTTTTGATACTTACCCCGTCAATAGCTTCGAGGCCGAATCGCGCAAAATCAGCCTTTTCCAGGGATTCGGGCACACGCCGTCGGCTACCCGCGAGGTGCCGGTGATCGAGAAGACTGAGGCGGGCGTATCCAGGTTTGTGGCCGAAACGAAGAAGGAAATGAAAAGCGACACCCCGATCGAATTGATCAATCCGGAGTATCCTAATACGCTGGATTTACGCAAATTCTGGAAATCGCGGTAGATTTGCAGTATAACCCTGATCTTGAATATGCTTACCGAGGCTTCCGTGAACCTGTTGCAATCCTACCAAGCCGGACTGACTTCTTACGATGAGGTGCTGGATACTGACGGAAAGTTGAAGCCTTACTGGCGGGCGCTGTTTGCCACGTTGGAAAAATTGGGCATTACAGAACTCAAAAGCCGGAATCAGGAGATTATCAGCAAGTTGCGCGAGAATGGCGTGACTTACAATGTCTACGGCAGTCCCGATGGCATGAACCGCCCCTGGCAGCTCGACCCGATCCCGTTCCTGATCGAACACCGCGAATGGGACCGGATCTCGAAAGGGTTGCAGCAACGGGCGCATTTGCTGGATCTGGTTTTAAAGGATCTTTACGGGCCGCGGAATCTGGTAAAAGATGCCGTTATCCCCGCTGAACTTGTTTTTGAAAACACAGGATTTTTACGCCCCTGCATTGATATCAAAGTCCCTGGTCCACGACAGCTGACATTGTTCGCAGCCGACATGGCACGCGGACCCGACGGCCAGATGTGGGTGCTAGACAGCCGCACGCAGGCACCGTCGGGATCGGGTTATACGCTCGAAAACCGCATTGTGATGAGCAAACTGCTGCCCGAGCTGGCCGACGGCATGTATGTGAGTAAGCTCTCACCTTTTTTTAATAGCATTCAAAACACCGTTCTGAGGCTTTCCGATAAAAGCCGCGACGCCCCCAATATCGTTTACCTCACACCCGGACCGGGCAATGAGGCCTATTTCGAACACGCCTACCTGGCCTCATACCTGGGTTATACGCTTGCTCAGGGAGACGATCTGCTCGTACGCAATGGAAGTGTATGGTTGAAATCCATTGACGGTTTACAAAAAGTCGATGTCATCGTGCGGCGTGTCGACGACGACTGGTGCGATCCGCTGGAATTGCGCGAAGATTCCCGCCTGGGCGTGCCCGGCCTTTTGCAGGCGATCCGCCTCGGTAATGTCCAGGTTATGAACCCGCCGGGCTCGGGAGTACTGGAAAACCATGCTTTTCTGGCATTTATGGAGAATATATGCCAATACTTTCTTGGGGAAAAGCTGCTTATGCCAAATGTCGCCACCTGGTGGTGCGGGCATCAGAAAGAACTGGCCTACGTACTCGATAATATCGATGAGCTGATCATTAAAAAGGCTAACCGAAAATCGAAATTCAGCTCTGTTTACGGACGCACACTTTCAAATGCGAAGAAAGCGGAGCTGATAGCGATGATTACCCAGCGACCGCATGATTTTATCGCGCAGCAGGAGGTAAGTCTTTCAACCACTCCCTCATTGATCGACGGCGTGATCGAGCCGCGGTATGCCGCTTTGCGGGCATTTTTGGTGGCGGATGAAAGTGGCTACCACGTCATGCAGGGCGGGCTCACGCGCAGTTCGGCGGTGAAAGACCGGTTTGTGATCTCCAACCAGCAGGGCGGTTTCTCCAAAGATACCTGGATCGTTTCCGACAAATCCGACGAACCACAGGAAAGGGTCGTCCTCAATACACCTGCCGCTGTCAATAAGCATGTTTCGCTTCCGAGTCGGAGTGCCGAAAACCTGTTTTGGGTCGGTCGCTATTGTGAGCGGGCAATGGCGGTGATCAAGTTCATGAATATTACCATCAATGTCCTTAATCTAGATCGTAACTTCGGCGGGTCGGCGAAACAGGAACATATCAAGGTGCTTTTACAGTCGCTTACGCACGTTTCGTCTGCCTATCCCGGGTTTTTAGACGGCGATGAAAAGCTGAACGATCCTTATAAGGAGATTATCGCGTTGATTTCCGACAACTATCGCCCTGGGTCGATCGCTTCCAATATCGGCTCGTTTCTGAATGCCGTAGGCGCGGTACGGAACCAGTGGGAGCTTGAAATATGGCGGATCGTTGATTTGATCGACAACGGTTACCATGAGATCCGGAATGCATCGCATATGAACAGTACCAACATCCAGCGGACGCTCGACGGGTTGTTTAATAATATGTTTACGTTCCTGGGCGTGATAGCGGAGAGCATGCCGCGGGATAACAGCTATCTGCTGCTGGAAACGGGAAAACTGATTGAAAGGATATTGTCTCGTGTGAGTGTGATCCAGTCCAATTTTGGCGTCGGACGTTCGGCTGCCGTGGAAAATGAGCTGATCGAAGCTACGCTGATCAACAATCACATGCTGGTGAATTACCGGCAGATCTACAAATCGCATTTGAGTGTGGAGGCGATGCTGGATATGATTTTGCTTGAAACACGGCTGCCGTATTCGCTGGCTTACATGCTCGATGAGCTGGCTAAAAACCTGGCCGCATTGCCCACTACGACACGCGGTGAGCGATTAAATGAGGCCGAAAAGCTCGCTTTGAAAGCATCGACGTTGATAAAGCTCTCGAATATACAGGATCTGACCAGGTGCAATGACAGCGATGAGCGTGCGGAGCTTTTCAGCCTGCTTTCCGAAGTGGCGCGGCTGATTAGTGCGGTGTCGATTTACCTGACCAACCAGTATTTCAGCCATACACTGATACACCACTCTTTTGAACCGATGGACTACGATACGGATGAAGTATAAGCTGATCCATAAGACGGAATATAAATATGCCGAGGCCGTGAACAACTACCATAGCCTGGTGTGCCTCACGCCGCGCATGCTGCCCGATCAGCTTTGTCAGGATTTTAGCATTAAAATAACCCCGGAACCGGCGCAGATCTGCGAGCGCGTCGATTTTTATGGCAATACCACGCATTATTTTTCCCTGCATTCGCCGCACAAAACGCTTACCGTGCTGACGACCGCGATCGTAGAGCGTTTGAAGGAACGTACGGGCTCGCTCTTCATTCCGTCGTCGGTAACGAGCAGGGAAGCGAGGGAGCGACTCACGAGTGATCGTGCAATGAAAGTTTCCTTTTTGGAATACACGTTACCCAGCCCCCTGGTGAAGTGGGACGCGGAAATCAGGGCATATGCCGGCGATTGCTTCGATGATGAAGCGCCTTTGTACGATTGCATTGCCCGGCTTTGTGCGAAGATTTACAGGGAGTTTAAGTTTATGCCGGATTTTACGACGGTGAACACGCCGATTAAGGAAGTATTGGCTGCTAAAAAGGGCGTTTGCCAGGATTTTTCACATCTGGCCATCGCCTGTATCCGCAGTTTCGGTTTCGCGGCGCGCTATGTGAGCGGGTATCTGGAAACGCTTCCGCCTCCGGGCAAACCCAAGTTGCAGGGCTCCGATGCTTCGCACGCGTGGATCTCGGTTTTTATACCCGATTACGGCTGGTGCGATTTTGACCCCACAAACAATGTCGTCCCGGGTGAGCGGCATATTGTGACAGCCTGGGGCCGGGATTACAGCGACGTGCCACCGCTGAAAGGCATTATTTTCAGTTACGGAAAACACACGCTTTCGGTAGAAGTGGACGTGATCCCGGTATAATGCAAAATTAGGCCACATTTGCCGCGTTTTTTAAGAGAATGGTTCCGGTAAAGAATTTGAGAATTGGCCGTTGTTCTATAATTTTACCAGATCGTTTTGAAATAAGTGTACAAAACCTCTTTTAATGTAACCGCGCAGGTCGGTCTGTTCAGATGAAATGATCTTGCAGTGGTTTCTTCTAAGAATTAATAATTATCAGAATTACGAATGAAAGAAATAGCATTTAGAGATGCCATTCGCGACGCTATGTCGGAAGAGATGCGCCTTGACAAGAGTATTTTTTTGATGGGTGAAGAGGTTGCGGAATACAACGGTGCTTATAAGGCGAGTCAGGGAATGCTCGATGAGTTTGGTCCCGACCGCGTGATCGATACGCCTATCGCGGAGCTTGGCTTTGCGGGGATTGCGGTGGGAGCTGCCGGAAACGGCCTGCGTCCTATCGTGGAGTTTATGACATTCAACTTCTCGCTGGTGGCGATCGACCAGATCATCAACAGCGCGGCTAAGATTCTTTCGATGTCAGGCGGCCAGTTTGGTTGCCCGATCGTTTTCCGCGGTCCGACCGGTAATGCAGGTCAGCTCGGAGCGCAGCACTCGCAGAACTTCGAAAACTGGTTTGCCAACACGCCGGGTCTGAAAGTGGTGGTCCCTTCGAATCCTTACGATGCGAAAGGCCTTCTGAAATCGTCTATCCGCGACAACAACCCGGTGATCTTCATGGAATCGGAAGTAATGTACGGTGATAAAATGGCTGTTCCCGAGGAAGAATACCTCATTCCACTTGGAAAAGCGGATATCAAACGCCAGG
The DNA here is from genome assembly GCF_052044875.1 of Dyadobacter sp. 22481. Classification (NCBI taxonomy): domain Bacteria; kingdom Pseudomonadati; phylum Bacteroidota; class Cytophagia; order Cytophagales; family Spirosomataceae; genus Dyadobacter; species Dyadobacter sp. 22481. The sequence goes on along the minus strand of NZ_JBQENV010000004.1, from coordinate 196,704 downwards.
GTAAGGACGTAACCATCGTCTCTTTCGGTAAAATGATCCCCCGCGTGGTAATGCCGGCGGTGCTTCAACTCGAAAAAGAAGGTATCGACGTGGAAGTAGTGGATTTACGCACCGTCCGTCCGATCGACTACCCTGCCGTGATCGAATCGGTTAAGAAAACCAACCGCTGCGTGGTGGTAGAAGAAGCCTGGCCACTGGCTTCCATTTCTTCGGAAATCGCTTACCATATTCAACGCCATGCATTTGATTATATGGATGCGCCGGTGATCCGTGTTACGAGCCGCGATGTGCCTCTTCCATATGCGCCGACGCTGATAGAAGAAATTCTGCCAAACGTGAAGCGCACGGTGGACGCCGTGAAATCGGTGCTTTATAAATAATCCTCAGAGATTCACAGCAAAGCCAATACCGAACCAGGTTTTGGCTTTGTTGGTTATACCCCCTGATGTCAGTGTTAGTAAGTTTCTCATTTGAAAGTGGTTATTAATTAAATACTATTCCGAAATAGGCAGAATACTAGTACTTTTGTGCTTTGAACGCTCCTTGATGTAGACTAACAAATCAATTCAGATTATGCAAGAAGAACGAACAAGATATTCAGAGGAAGAATTAAGGGAGTTTGAAGAACTGATCCGCGGCAAGCTGGAAGCGACAAGAAGTGAGCTCGAATATATTAAAACCGGTTTAAGTAAAAAAAACGATAGCGGCACGGACGTAACTTCCGGTGCGGCAAAATTAGTGGAAGACGGGGCGGACGCGAGTGAACGCGAAAACCTGAGCCAGTTGGCCGCGCGTCTCCAGAAATACTCGGTACAGCTGGAAAATGCGCTGATCCGCATTAAAAACGGTACCTACGGCGTTTGCATCGATACCGGCAAACTGATCCCGAAAGAGCGGCTGCGCATCGTACCACACACACAGCAAACTATTGAAGCGAAACTGAGAAGAGCGAGCTGATTCTTCAAACCAAAAATAGAACGCAAGAGAGGTTATTCCAGAATGGGGTAGCCTCTCTTGTTTAAAAGCGGCCACAGCGTGGCCTTTTATTCCGCTTCGCTGCCCAGTACTTCCCGAAAAACCTCCATTAATCCTTCGGAGGGCTCCTGGCCTTTGTTTTTAGATTTGAAATACTCCTGAAACAGCTTTTCCATGCTTAATGAGAGGTCGACTTCGGAAGAAGTATCGGCCACCTCGCTTCGCTTAATCTGCGGAATGATCTGAACAATGCCCGAATGCGCTTCCATTAACCGCTTTTTGTCGGAGGCTTCGAGGTAATTGTCTGAAATGATGGTCAGTTCGATCAAATCTTCCGAATGTTCACCGAGCCATTCGATTGCTTCATCAATGCTATGAAAGCTTTTACGGCGCAGCTTTTTGCCTTTCAACAATTCAATAGGCTTGTAGCCGACTAGCTTCCCAGCCTCCGCTTCGATCAGGATCACATATTTGGTTTGATTGGCTTCTGAAAAACTGTACGCTAATGGGCTGCTGGAATAGACAGCCGGCGCCGGTAACTTATCGACCTGATGAAAGCGATGCAAATGGCCTAATGCAATGTAATGCACCTGTTTCGGGAAGTTTTCGGTGTAAATGGCCTGGGCGCCGCCAATATGCAGTATCGGCCGCTCGTCGTCAGGCTCTTCGGGTATCGGGCCGCCTTTTTGCATGACGAATAAATGCGTGGCAAGCAGGTTAAAACCTCTCTCATCGAGGTATTGATCTGCGAGCGTTTGCCAATGCTGCTGTAAATGCACGCGCAATGCTTCTTCCGATTCCTCGACGCCGAGGAATGTTTTCAGACGTTGCTCGTTTGCGTAGGGCGTGTGCAGCACGCGCAGAGGGAAGGGGGCATTAGGAAGGCTGATTTCTAGGAAACCCGGCGCGGTTTTGATAATATCCACCTGACCTTGCGTGCAAAATGGCTTGACTTCGGTATTTGGAAATCCGACGAACAGAATGCCGCAAACCTTGGCGAGCGCGTCGGGTACCTGAATGCGCTCGGGGGAATCGTGGTTGCCAGCGATGGCGATGACTGCGCGGATGCCGTTGGCCGACAACCGGTGCAATGTACTGTACAAAAGCTCGGTTGCTTCCGACGACGGGTTGAAGTTGTCGAAGAGGTCACCGGCAACGACGATCGCGTCGACCTGCTCGCGCTCCGCTATTTCGCAGATTTCTTCGAGTACCAGTCGCTGTTCGTCGAGGCGGGAAAAGTTATCGAGCTTTTTGCCGATATGCCAGTCGGCCGTGTGCAGTATTTTCATTCGTGTCGTTAATTTAGCGAAAATAACAGATCATTTCCGAAGTTTTGAAATACATTAAAACCTCTTTGAAGGCATTGAACGGCTTGCTTTGGTTGCTGCTGGCAGTTGTAGCGACGGCATTGTGGGGCTGCGGCAGCCCTTCCGGCAAGCCAGGCGCGGGCGGCATTGCCATTTCATTCGACGACCACTTTATCAAAGAATGGTACGAGCTCCGGCCATTGTTCCATAAATACAATGCAAAAGCGACTTTCTTCATCACGTGTCCCGACAGCCTGAATGCAGAAGAAGTATCGATGTTGAAACAGTTGGAAAAAGAAGGCCACGAAATCGGTTTCCACGGAACCGTTCATGCCAAATCTACCGAATTAATGGCTGCCGGCGGACCGAAAGGATATATCGAAGCCGAGCTCGAAACGGGCCTGCGGCATATGAACGCGGCGGGTTTTAAACCCACATCGTACGCGCACCCGGGCGGGAACCATAATGATCGTGTTGATTCAGTGCTTTTGGCGAAGGGCTTTACGGTTTTACGTGATGTAGCCATTTCGAGAAGGAAATATAAAGGCTTTCAATTCTACGCATGGCCTCCGCGATGGATGAATGCGATTTACTACCCGTTCGATGGGGCGCAGCAAGTGGATGCGTTAATGATCGATTACGACGAGGTGACGGGGGAAGAAGTTGCCGAGGCTATTCAGGAAGCAAAAGAGAATGGCACGGCAGTGATGGTTTTTGGGCATGAACCTTTATACAGCGCTCCTCAGAATGGTAAGTATGGTTTCAATGTAAGCTTTCTGGCTGCGGTTTTACGCGAGGCCCACAAGCAGGGATTGAAATTCTACACGATGTCGGAGCTGCCGAAAACCCGTTAATCAACGTCCGAATTTACGGTCCTTGTAGGCAAGAAGCGGTTTTTCAATGTAGTTGTAGGAAAAAGTGGCCACTGCCACCGAGCCGATAAAGCTCAAAATATAAAGCACTACCTGATAACCGGCGTCACGCCAGCCGGGCGCGTACATTTCGAAGAGATTGATGATCACGACAATCACTGCGACGTGGTACAGGTATAGGCCATAGGTAACCTTACCCAAATGGTCCATTGCCGGGTGACCCAGGTTCACGATCGTATTCGGATTACACGAAACATTCAGCACGAAGAAGGCGAAGAACAGGGCGTATACTTCAAGGAATGCGAAGAAATGCACGCCTGAAAAGAACAATGCGAGCAGGATCGCGTAAGCGGCTATTTGAATGTCTTTCCTGAAAACGAAGTTCAGGATCCGGGTTTTATCCTTGTAAACCAGCCATGCGCAAAAACCTCCCAGCGCCATTGTTTGAATGCGGAACTGCCCGAGGAAAGTGGAGATCATTGATTTTCGGGTTTCTTCCGACGGATCGACGATTTCGAGTCCTACGTAAAGCAGCCCTGCCGTCAATAGAAGGAAAAACAGCAGGATGGGTATGCGTTTTTTGGGATACTTGATCAACCAGGGCCAGAGGTAATAAAACTGCTCCTCTACGCCGATTGACCATGTTTGTGCGCACCAGTAAGGCAGGTCGTAGAGCACGAATGCAAAATTGGGTAAAACGAGCAGGAGCAGGGCGAGCCTTTCCGGCAGGTCTACCGTCAGCTGTTCCTCAATTCCGGGATAATCGAATATGGCGATGTGCGGGAACACCAAAAAGGATAATCCGATAATGAGAAAGTAAACAGGCCAGATGCGGAATACGCGGCGCAGGTAAAACTTTTTCGCATCGACATCGCCGAACCGTCCACGTTCTTCGAGGAGCAAATAGGTGATCAGGAATCCACTCAGTACAAAGAACAGCCCTACACCAAGCCTTCCTGCATGCTGTATAATGGGTATATCATATATATTGGCAATGCCCAACGCATGCTTGGCTTGTTCGAGGTGGTGAAATACCACCAGCGTCGCCGCAATAGCACGGATACCGTTCAGATTTGGGAAATAGCGCTTTTTCTTGTCCACCACCAGCTTTTTATTCAAACCAGGCCATCCATTTCCCCTGCACCTTCATAACCTGCTCTATCAGGTCGCGAACGGCGCCGCGGCCTCCGTTTTTGGGAGAAATATAGTCGGCGATAGCCAGGATTTCATCGGCGGAATCGGCCGGGCATGCGCCCATTACGCTTGTACGCATCACCTCGTAGTCGGGAAGGTCGTCACCCATAAATACGATTTCATCTTCTGTCAGACCGGTTTCTGCGAGGTATTTTTTGAAAACGGGCAATTTGCCATCCGGTGAGGTGCCGATGAAAATATCAGTTACGCCGAGGTATTCGAGCCGTTTACGGACACCTACCTGGCTCTGGGCGGAGATGATAGCCACACGATAACCCATTCTGACCGCCCGGTTGATGCCATAGCCGTCGCGTACGTTGAAAATGCGGGGTTGCTCGCCGGTTTCGAGGGCGATGACGCTGCCGTCGGTCATGACGCCGTCGATATCAAAAATGAAGGTGGTAATGCGCTTGAAACGTTCCGTAAGAGTCGAATCCATGAATAGCCGAATTGTGAATCCTGCAAATATAGCCTAACTTTTTTCGCGACAGTGAGGCTTCTTATTATTTTGAAATGTAGAGATTGCGGATTTTGTCGGTGAGCAGGCGGTAGATTTCCGTATAATCCTCGTTGGTTTCCTGCAAATATTCGAGGTGGCGTGCCGTGGTTTTCCAGTCGCCGCGCCGGGCCGGGCCGGTTTGCCCGATGGAAGGGTCGTCGGAAAGCAGGGCTTTGTCGATCGTTGTTTGAATGAGCGGTTTCAGCAGATCGAAATTGAGCTGTTCGCGGTCGAGGAGGTCGTGGGAGATTGTGAGCATGTAATTCGTGAAATTGCTCGCAAAAACCGCAGCTACGTGCAGAATGAAGCGCTCGTCGGAGTCCATTCGCGTTACGTTATTGCTCACGCTCGAAGCAAGTTGCGTTAATTTGGCTTCAATGAGCTCATTGCGCGACTCGATGCAGAACGGCAACTCGCTGTAATCCATTTCAACATCCTTTGTAAAAGTCTGCAACGGGTAGAAGACGCCCGTGTGGACATATACGTCGCTGTAAATCTCCACAAGTTTCTGAAATTCAGCGAGCGACCGCGTACCCGACGTGTGCACGAGGATCACGCCCTCGGGCAGCACAATGCGTTGGATCACACTCTCGATAGCATCGTCCGTCACCGCGATCACGATCACTTCGGCTTCGCTTTCCGAGAAATTGAGATCGGGCTGGATATTAGTATCATACAACGACGAAGCCAGCTGACGCGCCTTCTGCGTATCGCGGCTGTACACCTCGCAGATCCAATGCCCCGCATCCTCAAACGCCTGCGCCAAGTGCCAGGCCACGTTACCAGCGCCAATGAAGGAGATTTTCATACCAAAAGATTGAAATCTTCAACAAGATATTCGTAGAAAGGCAACTTCCCAAATCAGTGCACCACGGGCGCGACCTGCTCCGGCGTTGTAATGCCGCCCGGTAGCTCCATAATGCGCATGTTTCTGAAATGGATCTCGGCGCCTTCGGCTTCGAGGCAGATGTAGCCTTTCTTGCGCTCGGAGGCGCGCAGGCCGTTGACGAATTTGCCGTTGACAGAGAGTTTTACGGTGCCGTCCACGGCCACAACCACATATTTGTTCCATTCGCCTTTGCCTTTGCAGCGCTTTTCGAGGGACTTGCTGCGAATGCCGCGCGGATTGTCGGGGATGGCCGTCATGCCCATGGTCGGGAACAGCTCGCCGTGGACGTAGTCGTCGGTGGCGTTATGCTGGGGGGCATAGTCTAGTTCCAGCATTTGCACTTCGATGGCCTTCGTGAGCGGGTCGTGTTCCTGGGGAGTGCCTTCACTCCATATAAATACGCCGGAATTGCCGCCGGCTTCCATATGTTTCCATTCCACTTCGAGGATGAAGTTTTCGTACTGCTTGTCGGAGCGCATCACACCGATGGGCTTGCCCGAGCAGATCAATGTGCCGTTTTTGACTTTCCAGGTTTCTTTGGATGTATTGACGTCGACCCAGCCGTTCAGGTTTTTTCCGTTGAATAGAGGCACAAATGCGAGATGATCATTGCTCTGGGCATATAACCGACCGTTAAATAATGCATAAAGGACCAAAATAGCCACTTGTAAACGCATAAGGCGCGATTTGTTGCCGGCATCAGTTATTATTGTAGCATTCATCATCTAACTAGGGGTTCAGCAATGAAAATTTTAAAAGGAGTGATTACCATTTTATTACTGAATGCCACTTTCACACACGCTCAATACGCCTCGTCAGTTGCAGGAGGTGTGGATGTCGGTTTAGGCCTGGGTAGCAATTCGTGGGCCCCTTCTGTAATGTATCACGAGGAGGTAGGGCCGCAAAAACTTCCGTGGCTCCGGCTGGGGCTTGGTTTCAGGGCATGGGGCTATTATGCGGGTCGGACCAATCTGGACACCAAACGCGTTGCCGGAATTGAAGATTACCTGGAATACCGCGATGTGTCGATCAACGGGATAAGCTTTCTGGCGGGCGTCAATGTGAGTTTCTGGAAGCTGGATATCGGCGCTAATACCGACTTGCTGGGTTTGACCTTTGGCTCCAAGCGGCACGGCTACTATGAAAAGAACATCCCCACGAACGGCACCGGCAAGCCGTACTACAACCAATGGTTAGCCAGCAGGCCAACGGTATTCAATGCATTACCGCTCGCGCTCCGGAGGAACAGCGGGCAATCGGAGGCTTTCGTGCGTTTCAAGGCCAGCCGGAGGGTCGGGGTGAAGGTTGGTTACACTTACGGACGGGTTACCTATACGACCAGGAAAATCGACGATTTCAATGTTTACCTCGATAACAACCAGCGACATGTGTCCAAAGTTTACGGCATTCCGTACATCGCATTGGCCTTTGCAGTAGAGGATTAACAAATGAATTTCTCAAACATACTTGTAATTCAATTTGTTAAACTCTATATTTGCACTCCCATTTTGCGATGGGACTGTCTTGTTACAGTGTAAATAATTGAAAATCAATTTAATTTTTTTGTTAATCGTGGATACGTTAAGCTACAAAACCATCTCGGCGAACAAAAACACAGTAAACAAGGAGTGGATTGTTGTGGATGCTGAAAATGCAATTCTTGGTCGTTTGGCCAGCGAAGTTGCTAAAATTATCAGAGGCAAACACAAAGCAAGCTACACTCCTCATGTGGATTGTGGAGATAACGTAATTGTTATCAACGCCGATAAGATCAAGTTGACAGGTAAGAAGATGTCGGACAAGGTTTATGTTCGTCACACTGGCTACCCAGGAGGTCAACGTTTTCAGACTCCTCGCGAGTTGCTCGAAAAACACCCAGAGCGTGTGATCGAGAAAGCCGTAAAAGGCATGCTTCCAAAGAACCGTTTGGGACGTCGTTTATTTACAAACCTGTTTGTTTACGCTGCCGCAGAACACCCGCACAGCGCACAGCAACCAAAGCAAATCCAATTGTAATTCATGGAAGTGATCAACACAATAGGTAGAAGAAAAACAGCCGTTGCTCGTATTTACCTGACACCAGGTAAAGGAGATATCAAGGTAAACGGCCGTGACTACAAAGAATATTTTCCATTTGAAGTACACCAGATCGTTCTTCAGCAGCCTTTCGCTACGATCAGCGGAGGAAATGGTTACGATATTAAAGTAAACGTTAGAGGTGGTGGAATCTCAGGCCAGGCGGAAGCTATCCGTATGGCGGTTTCACGTGCACTGGTTCAATACAACGGCGAATTCCGTGGCGCATTGAAAAAAGAAGGATTCCTTACCCGCGACCCACGTATGGTTGAGCGTAAGAAATACGGACGCGCTAAGGCACGCAGAAGATTCCAGTTCTCGAAACGTTAATATTTCGTCCAGACGTTGCTTATCGTGCCCGATGCTTCGTGCTGCGTAACAAGTCTAAAAATATTTTTTAATCAAATTCGGCAATGGCACAAATAGAATATAAAGAACTATTGGATGCAGGTGTCCACTTTGGTCACCTTACCCGCAAGTGGGATCCACGGATGGCTCCATATATCTTCATGGAGAAGAACGGGATCCACATCATTGACCTGAACAAAACTTTGAGCTGCCTCAACGAAGCGGAAGCTGCGCTGAAACAGATCGTTCGTTCAGGACGTAAGATCATGTTTGTTGCTACTAAAAAACAAGCTCAGGAAATCGTAACGGAAGAGGCGAAACGCCTTAAAATGCCTTACGTAACTGACCGCTGGTTGGGTGGTATGCTTACAAACTTTGGCACGATTCGCAAGTCTTTGAAAAAAATGCAGACTCTCGAGAAGATGCTGAAAGACGAAGCCACGGTTAGCAATATTGCGAAAAGAGAACGCCTGATGCTTACACGTGAAAAGGACAAACTGGAAAGAGTACTAGGTGGTGTAGCGGACCTTACTCGCCTTCCAGCAGCACTTTTCATCGTTGATGTAAAACGCGAGCACATTGCGGTTGCAGAAGCAAAAAGATTGAACATCCCCATTTTTGCGATCTGCGATACCAACTCAAACCCTGAATTGGTTGACTTCCCAATCCCATCGAACGACGATGCTTACAAAGCGATCTCGTTGGTAACACTGGCGATCGGTAAAGCTATCGAAGAAGGTTTGATGGAACGCAAACAAGATAAAGACGATCAGCGCCTGGTTGAGGAAGAAGAAGCGAAACGTGCGGCTGACAAAGGTGAAGAGGCAGCGCCTCGCGCCGAAGTTGCCAGCGTAGAGGCTGCTGAAAGCGACGAAGAGTAAAAAGGGCAATATGGTGCAGTTTCTAACTGCTCATAGTTGAACATACAGAGTAGCCCATAGCCTCTTGCTATGGGCTACATTTTTTTAAATATTAATACAAAAATACTTATTCACGATCATGGCAATTACCGCACAAGATGTAAACAAACTCCGCCAAATGACCGGCGCGGGCATGATGGATTGTAAAAAAGCCCTGCAGGAAGCAGATGGCGATTTCGACAAAGCCGTTGATATTCTCCGTAAACAAGGACAGAAAGTTGCTGCAAAACGTGCCGACAACGCCGTATCAGAAGGAACCGTTCTGATCAACATCAGCGAAGATGGTACCAACGGTAAACTCGTTGCGCTGGCTTGTGAAACTGAGCCTGTATCGAACGTGGAAGATTTCAAAAACCTTGCGCAGTCTATCCTTGAAAAAGCAGTAGCGGATAATATCGCAGACAAAGACGCGCTTCTGGCTGCACCTTTGGCTGACGGCCGCCCTGTATCGGAGCACATGATTGAGCTTACTGGTAAATTGGGAGAGAAACTGGAAATCAGCGCTTACGAAAACGTTTCAGCGGATAAAGTTGTGCCTTACATCCACTCAAACGGTAAATTAGGCGTATTGGTAGCATTCGGTGGTGTAAACGGAACGGATGTTGCTGACCTTGGTAAAGACGTAGCCATGCAGATTGCCGCGATGAAGCCGGTTGCTTTGGATAAAGACGGTATCGACGCCGCTACTATCGAGCGCGAGATCGAAGTGGGTAAAGAGCAGGCACGTGCAGAAGGCAAACCAGAAGCAATGCTTGAGAAAATTGCTCAGGGTAAACTTCAGAAGTTTTACAAAGACAGCACCCTGCTGAACCAGGAGTTTGTAAAGGATTCCTCACTGACTATCCGTCAGCTGCTTGAAAAAACTTCAAAAGGTTTGACAGTAACTACATTCAAACGTGTAGCGATCGGCGGATAAGCCTTTTAGCAACAAAATATATTGACAACGCCTGGTATCTAATTTGGACACCAGGCGTTTTTTTTCATATTTACAGAAAGTTAAATGCAATTTAATTTTCAGCACACGCTATCGGCGGCTTTCATCAAGGCAGAATGGTTGAAATACGGAACGCTCCGTATCAGGAGCATAATTCGACAGACGAAGAATTAGTTAGACTTTTCCTTGAATCGAAGGACAATCGTCATTTTCAGAAGCTTTATGAGCGCTATGCCGTGAAGGTTTACCAAAAATGCGTCACACTTACAAGAGACGCCACCCGGGCCGAAGACATTACGCACGATGTCTTTCTTAAACTGATCCATAAAATGGGCACGTTCAAGACCGGTTCTAAATTTTCCACCTGGCTTTTTACCATTACCCATAACCACTGCATGGATCTCGCGCGCGTAAGCAAGCGCAAGATCACACTCGTCCATGGAGAGTCGCCCGACCGGGGTGAGAAGGCCGAAATATGCCTTCAAGGGCTTTTTGAGGAAGACGTCAACCTGACAATCCTGAAAGAGGCACTGGACCTGCTTGATCTCGAAGACAAGGCGATGGTCTATCTCCGCTACCTCGACGATCGCAGTATCCGCGACATCGCGGGTATTTTCCGGACGACCGAAAGTGCGGTTAAAATGCGGCTGCTGCGGTCGCGCAGGAAGCTTGGGAAGTGGTACCATAAACTTTCGGATAGGGGCAATTTTTTTTGAAAGCGTGAGAAATTGCTTTACTTTGACCGCTACCTCCTCATTTGTCAGCCCTAAAAAGATGAAAATTTAATGAGTATGGTCCCACTAAATACATTGACTATGAATCAACTACTTCAACGAACTTCCTTTATTGCTCTAATTTTACTCGCATTTTTGACATTCCCGGCCGCTTCTCAAAATAAGGTCGACCTTTCCAATTCGATCGCCTCCGGCAGGCTGAAAGCCGCCAAAGATACTGCCTGGCGCAAGATCGAATTCGGGGCTAACCTGAACCAGGGTTCGTTCAGTTCGAACTGGACGGGTGGTGGGGTGAACTCGATCGCATTGGGCCTTTTCCTGAATGCATTAAGTGAAAAGAAGGTGGGCAAGAACTCGTGGAGAAATGACTTCCAGGGCCAGTACGGTATCGTCCGTAACAAGGGCCAGCAAAGCCGCAAGAATGTTGACCGGATTTTCTTCGATACTAAATATAACCGTGAACTGACGAGCAAATGGAGTCTTTTTGCGAATGTGAACTTCCTGTCGCAGTTCGGTAGTGGTTATGAATATTCTGATACCAGTGACGTCAAGCGGAAAGTGTCGGGTATCCTTTCGCCGGCTTACCTGACCGAGGCAATCGGTATCGAATACCGCCCTGTTCCCTACTTCTTTATAGACCTTGCACCCGGCGCATTACGCCAGACGATCGTTGTCGATAAGGATCTGTACGTAAATACGCCCGACCAAAAAAATTATGGCGTGCCCATTGGCAAGCGTGTGCGGACGGAAGCGGCGCTGATCCAGCTGGTAGCCAATTTCGACAAGGATATCGCGAAAGACGTGAACCTTAAATTCCGTTACCTGATGTTTTCGAGCTTCAAACACCCTTTGAATATAGATAACCGCCTTGACGCCCAGCTGACTGCGAAAATCAATAAATATGTCAACGTTAACCTCGGCGCCATCATGGTTTACGACGAAGACCAGAGCAATAAGATCCAGTTTGCTCAGGCCCTCAGCATAGGCTTTTTGTTTGCTTTTTAATCTAATCAACTAACCTCATCTTGTTATGTTAAAGGAATTCAAAACATTCATCGCCCAGGGCAACGTGTTGGACCTCGCTGTCGGTGTCGTCATAGGTGCGGCATTCGGGAAAATCACTACTTCGCTGGTGGAGGACATTATCAACCCGATTCTCGGCCTGATCCTTGGCGGAGTAGATTTTACGCAACTTAAGGTGGTACTGAAAGAAGCTGTCGGGGAAACACCGGAAGTAGCGATCAGATACGGTAACTTTATCCAGACTCTCATCCAATTCCTGCTCATTGCCTGGGTAATATTCCTGATCGTGAAAATGGCTAACAGATTGAGATTATCGGAATCGTTGAAGAAAGAGTAGAACTAGTTTAAAGATCATAAATAGTATTCGAGAGGCATATTTCCTGTGCCTCTTTTTTTATCCATGTTATTGGGAGGGCATTAAAAAAAGTTTTCGGCAAAAGATTTACCTTCGTGGTTATTGCAGATTGTTCAACGTTTAATTCGATTCTTGTGCAAAAAAAGGTGACGATTTTGGGTGGCGGGGAAAGTGGCGCAGGAGCTGCTATTCTTGCAAAATCCAAAGGTTTTGAAGTTTTTTTATCGGATAAGGGCCAGTTGCATCAGAAGTACGCAGACATTCTGAACAGTAAAAGTATTCCATTTGAACAGGGGCAGCATTCGGAAGAGCGCATCCTCCAAAGTGACCTTGTGGTGAAAAGCCCGGGTATTCCCGACAAGGTGCCTCTAATCGTCGCTTTAAAGGAAAAGGGCATTCCGGTGATCTCTGAAATAGAGTTTGCCTCGCGTTACACGGACGCGAAGCTGATAGCTATTACCGGCAGCAACGGTAAAACGACCACGACACTGCTCACTTACCACTTGTTGAAAACGGCAGGTTTGAATGTGGGTCTGGCAGGCAATATCGGCGATAGTTTCGCCTGGGCCGTCGCAGAAAAGTATTTTGATTATTACGTGCTGGAAATCAGTAGTTTTCAGCTCGACAATATCATCGATTTCCATCCGTATATTTCCGTTCTCCTGAATATCACTCCTGATCACCTCGATCGTTATGGGTATGATTTCCAGAATTATGTGAATTCCAAGTTCAATATTATCCGTAACCAGACTGCCGCTGATCATTTCATTTATTACAAAGAAAGTGAAGTAATTGAAAAGGAGCTCGATAAGAGAAACCCGGCTGTTGGAAAGGTGGAGGTATCGTTGGGAGGTACATTGGAATCAGGTTCGTATCTCGAAAACGGGCAGCTGATTTCAAGCATTAATGGACACGCATTTAGGCAGGCGTTCAGCGAGTTGCCGATCAAGGGCCCGCATAATGCGATTAACGCTCTGGCTGCAATTTCAGTGGCACAATTGCTCGGTATCGATGTCGGAAAGATCAGCGAAGGCCTGAAATCGTTCACCAACGCGCCCCACCGGCTAGAACAGGTGGAAGTGATCGGTGGCGTAACCTATATCAACGATTCCAAAGCTACCAATGTGGATTCTGTTTTCTACGCGTTGGGAAGCTTCGATCAGCCGGTGATCCTGATCGCCGGCGGTGTGGATAAAGGGAACGATTATTCGCAGATTGAAGAACTGGTTAGGGATAAAGTGAAGGGGCTGATAGTGCTGGGAAAAGATCCGGCGAAACTTGAAACCTACTTTTCCGGCAAAGTGCCGCAAATATATGTCACCGAGGACGTCCAGGATGCTGTTAACAAAGGGAGAGATTGGGGCGTGCCCGGGGACATCGTTTTGCTTTCACCAGCCTGCGCTAGTTTTGATTTGTTCAAAAACTACGAGGACCGGGGCGATCAATTCAAAGCTGCTGTCAGAAACCTTGTTCAATAACCATCCCTGACAACCACTGACTATTCTTGACAACAAATCATTAGCCGGCAAACGATATGGATTTCCTGAACAAGACAAGGGAAGATACCCAGGCATGGTTTAGCAAAAATCTGAAAGGCGACCCCTGGATATGGGGGATATGCATTATCATGCTGATGTGGAGCATCGTGGTGGTGTATAGCGCCTCGGTGAAGGACGCTTACAGCCAGATGGACGGCAATACCGAATATTACCTTTACAAACATGCATTGCTTTGCGTGCTTTCACTCGCGGTAATGTACTTTGTGCACCGCGTGCCGTACATCAAATTCGTGTATGTGACGCGGCTCGCCGTGTGGAGCTCTATCCTGCTGTTGATATTCACGATGTTTTTCGGGACTTCGGTGAACGACGCGGCGCGCTGGATCGAGATCCCCGTGATCGGGCAGCGCTTCCAGCCTTCGGAGTGGGCCAAGGTCGCATTGGTGGCACATTTATCGCTGATTTTGGCGAGGCATATCAAAGGCGGTTGGAATACCCGTGAGCTTTTCATGGAGCCGCTCGCACTCGTGGGCGTCGTATGCGGGTTGATTTTCGTAAGCAATGTCTCGACGGCGGTCATGCTGGCAGGCATTTGCTTTTTACTGATGTTCGTAGGCAAAGTTCCGCTGCACTACCTCGCATTTACGGCCCTGGGTCTGGTATTTTTCGCGACCATCGCCATTTTGCTGAACTCTACCCAGCGGTCTGGAACGGCGCAGAGCCGGATTTCGACCTTTTTTGATAAGGATGTCGTGGTTTACCAATCCCAGCAATCCTACATGGCTATGGCCCGCGGCGGGTTGTATGGAGAAGGTGTTTCCAAAAGCCGCCAGCGCCGTTTCCTGCCCGAACCTCAGAAAGACTTCATTTTCGCCGTGGCCGTGGAAGAGTACGGAACACTAGGCGGTACTGCGTTGATCGTCCTGTATCTGATCCTCTTATACCGTGGGCTAAAAGCCATCGAGGCGACTAAGCGACCCTTCGGAGGGCTGCTTTCGGCGGGACTGACATTCATAGTGGTGAGCCAGGCGTTTTCGGCTATGGCCGTGACTGTCGGCCTGGTGCCGGTAACGGGGCAAACGCTGCCGTTTTTCAGTCAGGGTGGAACGTCGCTGCTTTTCACGGGCATTGCAATGGGCATGATCCTCAGCGTGAGCCGGGGCGAGATCGTCGAGGAAAAACGCATTTAACATGGCAAAAAGAATCATTATCAGCGGAGGAGGCACCGGCGGGCATATTTACCCGGCTATCGCTATTGCCAATGCATTGCAGCACCGGGAGCCGGACACGGAAATCCTGTTTGTGGGTGCATTGGGTAAAATGGAAATGGAAAAGGTCCCTCGTGCGGGTTATAAAATCGTAGGACTTCCCATCGCGGGCATTAAAAGAAGTCTTTCACTGGAAAACCTGACCCTTCCGTTCAAGATGTTCCGTAGCCTGATGAAGGCAAAAGAGGTGATCAAGGACTTCAGGCCCGACGTAGCTGTGGGTGTGGGAGGCTTTGCGAGCGGGCCGCTGCTCATGATGGCGTCGATGGCCGGTATCCCGACTTTAATCCAGGAACAAAATTCCTATGCGGGCATTACGAACAAGTTCCTCGCCAAAAGAGCAGCTAAAATATGCGTTGCTTATCCCGGTATGGAGGCCTTTTTCCCGAAAGAGAAGATCACTATGCTCGGTAATCCGGTACGCAGCGACATTACTTACGTGCATTTGAAACGAAGCGCGGCTCTGGAACAATTCGAGTTGCGCGAGGGTTTGAAGACGCTATTCGTCATGGGTGGAAGCCTTGGCGCGCGGTCGATCAATGAAAGTATTGCTGACGGGGTGGGCAAGCTGGTAGATGCCGGTTATCAGGTACTGTGGCAGACCGGAAAAAACGATGTTGATAAAGCCAAAGCTGCCATTGAAAAGCTCGGAACCGACCGCGTGAAGGCATTTGACTTTATATATACAATGGATCTGGCCTATGCCGTGGCCGACGTGGTGGTGTCACGAGCAGGCGCATTGTCGGTTTCGGAGCTGTGCCTGGCTGCAAAACCGGCGATTCTGGTTCCGTTTCCATATGCCTCGGAAGACCATCAAACCAAGAATGCAATGAACCTTGTCGACAGCAATGCCGCGATTCTGGTGAAAGACGCGGAAGCGCGCGAAAGGCTGGTCGACCAAGCATTGGCCCTGCTGGACGATGTAACGCGTCAGCGCGAATTGCAAACGAATATCAACAAACTGGCTCGTCCCAGCGCGGCCGACGATATTGCTGCGGAAGTTTTTAATTTGATCCAATAACCCCAAGATTTGAATATGATGTCATCCTCTGTGACAAACTGGAAGTATATCTATTTTGTAGGAATAGGCGGAATCGGAATGAGTGCGCTTGCCCGCTGGTTTAAAGCCAATGGGTTTGAAGTGGCTGGTTATGACAAGACCATGACCACACTCGTCGGTAAGCTGATAGAAGAAGGTATTCCTGTAACGCTTGAAGATGACATTTCGACCATTCCGGCGGCATTTACTGCCGATCCGCAGCAAACGCTCGTTATTTACACGCCGGCCGTCCCGGTGCAGCACAAGCAAATGCATTATTTCCGGGACGAAAATTTTCTGATCCTGAAACGCTCACAGGTTTTAGGCATTTTAACCCAAAACCTGAGAACGATCGGTGTTGCTGGTACGCACGGGAAAACGACCACGTCCTCGCTCGTAGCGCACATCCTGCGTCACGCGCATGTGAACAGCACGGCGTTTTTGGGAGGTATTACCCAAAACTACGGTACCAACCTGCTCCTCAATGAGCCTACCGACAAACTGGAAGAGGTCTTTTGTGTGGTCGAAGCGGATGAGTTCGACCGGTCGTTCCTGACATTGTTCCCCGAAATCGCGATCGTAACGTCCACCGACGCCGACCACCTTGATATTTATGGTAAGCACGAAGCAGTCCTCGAGTCCTTCCGGGATTATGTGAGTCAGATCGACGAGCATGGTGCATTGTTTATGCGCGAAGGGTTGGAAATCGCGGACAGCAGCAAGGCGAAAGTATTTACCTATTCATTAAATAGCGGTCCCTACCACGCAGCGAATATCCATATCGAGAACGCCCGCTTCGTATTCGACCTGATCTATCCCGGTGGCGTGATTGAAGGTATTGCGATGAAAATCCCGGGCTATCACAATATCGAAAACTCGATTGCGGCGAGTGCAGTGGCATTATATATTGGTATTGAACCAGCGAAGATCAAAGAAGCGCTGGAAAGTTACGGAGGAGTGAAGCGCCGCTTTGAATACCAGGTTGAGGAAGAAGGCAATGTGTATATCGACGATTACGCACACCATCCTACGGAAATAGAGGCATTCCTGTCATCTGTAAAGGGTTTGTATCCGGGTCGGCATGTAACGGCGATATTCCAGCCGCACCTGTTCACCCGCACGCGCGACTTTGCGGAGGGCTTCTCGGAAAGTTTATCACTCGCCGACCGCCTTTTGCTGCTGGACATTTACCCCGCGCGCGAGTTGCCGATCGAAGGCGTCAATTCTGAAATGATCCTTGGCAAAGTGACCTCGCCGGATAAACAACTGGTTGCAAAAGAAGAAGTTTTACAACTTTTAAAGGAATTAAATACGGATATTGTGGTCACGATCGGAGCCGGGGATATCGATACTTTGGTAGGACCGATCCGCGATTTGCTGCAAAATCCAGTTGCGAATAATTAGTCAAAGCATTTTTAATATTACTAAGATGTTACGTAAATTTGACTATTCATGGCTTTTGTTGAAACGTAGTTTGTGGCTTATTTTGCCAATTGCCGGCATCGGTATGGCGGAAAGCAAGCTCGGTCAACAGCGTTGTACAAATCTCGTAATATCTATCCAGGGCGATTCAGGTACACGATTTCTGAACCAAATGGATGTGCAAATGCTGCTGACGGAGAACGGCGGCGATCCGCTGATCGGGAGCAGGCTCAGCGATGTGGCCCTGCACGATCTGGAAAACCGCGTCAACCGTAACAAGCTTATTAAGAAATGTCAGGTTTTTCGTGACCTCAGGGGCAATATAGTAGTCGAAGTTGAGCAGGAGAAACCGCTTGCGCGCTGGATTAACACTTCGGATAATGGGGAAATGCGGAACACATCGGGATACTATATCAACCACGAGGGCGTTTTTTTTCCTCTATCAGAAAGTTATTCAGCAAGAACGTTACTGGTTTCAGGGGCGTATTTCCAGAACCCTCAAAAGCTGAGGTCCGAAAAGGGCGCTCAGGTTTTGGAGTTATTGCGTTTTCTGAACACCGACCCGTTCTGGAAAGCACAGGTTACGCAAATGAATGTGGATAAGGATGGTGAGGTAGACCTTCGGACATTACTGGGCGACCAACGGATCGAACTGGGTATGGCGGAGGATTTCGAGTCCAAATTCAAAAAGTTGCGCATCTTTTACGATAAGGTGCTCAGCAAAGATTGGGGCAGGTATAAAAGAATTAGTGTTAAGTTTCAGGATCAAATAGTTTGTGAATAATAATTCACCATCAGCATGGCACACGATAAGATTGTAGTTGGGGTAGATATTGGAAGTACGAAAATAACCGTGGTCGCTGCGCAAGGTTCAGCGACGCGTCGCAACAATATCGAGATTTTGGGCTTCAGCGAAGTCCCTGTGCCGGCAGGAGCAGTAGTAAATGGCTCCGTTGAAAACATTAAACAGGTTGGCAGCGCGATCAAAGAGGCACTCGCGGAAGCGTCGTCCCGGTCGGATCTTGATATTGGAGTTGTAAATGTAAGCTTTGGCGGTACGCACGTAAAAGTGAGTCCGCAGAGCGACGGGGTGATCAGGCCTTCCGCATCATCGGGCGAAGAAGTAACCCAACGGGATGTCGACCAACTGGTCGACGATATGTACCGCGCGAAAATTGAGCCGAACTTCGATGTACTGCATGTATTGCCGATGGACTTTACGGTGGATAACTCGACAGGCGTGCGTGAGCCGGTAGGCCGCACGGGCATTAAGCTCGGGGGGAATTTCCTCGTGATTTCTGCCAACAGCCAGTCGGTGTTGCGTACCAAGAAAAGCCTCGCCGAAGCCGACCAGGCGCTGAAATGCGATAAACTGGTGCTTGCTCCGCTGGCAACCAGCCTGGCCGTATTGACCGATAATGAAATAAAAGCGGGCATCGCCATGGTGGATATCGGCGACCATACCACGGACGTGATCATCTATCACGACCGCATTGTGCGCCATATCGCGTCATTCCCGATTGGCGGGCGGCACATTACTGCCGATCTCGAAGTAGGATGCGGTATTCAGTTCGAGAATGCGGAACATTTGAAAAAGGAATACGGCGTGGCAGTTTCGGCTGACGTGCCTTTGAATGTAGAAATTCTGATTAATTACCTGGCCGGCCGCCAGCCCAAACCGGTTTTGAAAAAGAATGTAGCATTGATCATCGAAGAGCGATTGAAAGAAATTGCGGCGATGGTGTATGCGGAGATCATTAAATCGGGTTACGCCGACAGGCTGATCGGCGGGCTTGTCCTCACCGGCGGCTCCGCAAACATTCCGGAGATAGAGGCTTTGTTTGAAAGAATCACCGACATGTCGGTACGCGTAGGCTACCCTGAGAACCTGGAACGGACTGCCAAAGCCGACGCGGTAAGCAATGCCGCTTTCAATACCGCCATCGGGCTTGCGTGGGCAGGTCTGAAATCGGTCGATTCGCGGATAAAATCCGTTTGCAGGCCTGCATCGGCATTCAATACAGGCAATGTGGTGCAGAAGGAACCAGTGAAAGAGGTAAAAGAAGCGCAGAAACGAAACGGAACGTTTTGGGATAATATTACCGGTATTATAGGAAAGAAAGACGATAGTCTCGGAGACTATTAACAGCCATATCACGCATACTCAACCCCGGAAAGAATATGAACAATAGCTTGTTGCACGCATTAGACCAGGACTATATAGTGAACGAAATCATCAAAGACCCAAACGGAGAAGGCCACGGCGAGCCGGCTATCATCAAGGTAATTGGTGTCGGCGGGGGAGGTAGCAATGCTGTGAACTACATGTTTGAGAAAAAAATCAAGGACGTGGAGTTTGCGGTTTGTAACACAGACAGACAAGCGCTTGCCAACAGCCCTGTACCCGTGAAAATCCAATTGGGGGCAACTTTGACACAAGGCCTGGGAGCCGGTACCGATGCTTCGAAAGGAAAGGAAGCGGCTTTGGAAACGATCGAAGAAATAAAAGGGCTTCTGGGAGGCTCTACACAAATGGTCTTTATCACGGCCGGTATGGGCGGTGGAACAGGAACGGGGGCCGCGCCGGTGATTGCGCAGCTTGCCAAAGAAATGGGCAAACTGACGGTGGCTGTCGTAACAGCACCTTACACCTGGGAAGGACTTGACAAGAAAGAGCAGGCGCTCGAAGGTATTGAGCAGCTGAAAGAATATAGCGATACTGTTCTCGTCGTTTTGAACGACAAGCTCGAAGAACTGTACGAGGACATGACATTGACGCAGGCCTTCGCGGAAGCGGACGGTATTTTGCTCAA
Source organism: Dyadobacter sp. 22481 (assembly GCF_052044875.1). NCBI lineage: Bacteria > Pseudomonadati > Bacteroidota > Cytophagia > Cytophagales > Spirosomataceae > Dyadobacter > Dyadobacter sp. 22481. Next base: position 176,537 of record NZ_JBQENV010000004.1, on the reverse strand, counting down.
TGCGGTGAAAAGTATTTCCGAGATCATTACCACCAATGGTAACATCAACACCGACTTCAAAGATGTGGAGAAAGTGTTGAAAGGTGCCGGACAGTCGGTAATGGGAACGTCGGAGTCCACCGGCGCCGATCGCGCGCAGAATGCGATCAAGGAAGCGCTCGATTCGCCGCTATTGAACGACCGCGATATCCGCGGCGCGAAAAGGATCCTCGTAACGCTCGCTACCAGCAAGAAGAAAGAGGCTACTATGCGGGAGCAGCGCGAGATCTGGCAATATGTGCTTTCACAAGTGGGCGGCGAAGCACGGATGTTCAAACTGGGTACGATCACCGACGATTCGTTGGGCGATAAGCTCCGGGTTACCGTAGTGGCGGCTGGTTTTGACAGTATCGAATCGCCGATCCCCGGTATTCAGCTCAAAGGCGTCAAAGGACAGCCTCTGCAAGCCCCCGTGATTGTGGAAGAGCCGAAAGAAGAAATTCCCGAACCGGTGGCTGTGGATGAAGAGGAACTGGTATTGACCGGAGAACTGGAAGAAAATACGCCGACGGGTTCGATCGACCTCGTTCTGGAAGATGAAAGGGTAACGCACGGCTTCGAGCCGATCAATATTTCGCTGACGGAAGTCGAGCCGACGAACGACTGGACGGACGAAGATGCCCTGAAAATGGAAATGATGATCAAATCATTCCGCGATGGGCTTGTGAAATTCGCTGATCTGGAAGGTCCGGCTTTTCGCCGGAGCAGGGTTGAGCTTTGGAAGCGCCCCGCCATTCCGGCACATGAAATGGAACAACACTGGCTGAAATAGTAAAAAGGGAGCGAAGAGCTCCCTTTTTTAATGTCCTAGAAATGAATAAGCTGCCCGGCTTGTATTTCAAGCAGTTCCTTATACAATGCATTTGAAATGACATTATCGCTGTAATGCGAGCGTATCTGCGCAAGCTTCACGCGTAACGCGAGCGTATTCATGCCCAGGTAGCTGAAAACGTCGTTCAAATGGCTCAATGCGATGGCCGCGCCTTGCATATTGGAAGATAATCCTACCAATGCGGCTTTTTTATTGGAGAAACTGTTGGGGTAGGGCAGTCCGTCGATAAATGCTTTCAGCACGCCAGGGTATGAACCGTTGTACTCGGGCACGATGAATACGAACTTGTCGGTTTGTTCCAGCAATGATTTCAGGTTGTTAAATGCTTCATTCTTACCGCTGTTCGCATACAATGCCGAGACCGTAAAATCATCGGGCAGGTTCACCAGATCAAGAATAATACTGGGCGCGTGCAGTTGTTGAAGGATTCCCTGATAATATTCCGCTATTTTCCTGGACATCGAGTTGGGCCGGTTAGTGCCAACGATGATCACGATAGGAGATGTGGATGGAGTCATGTGCCGGTTAATGTTCTGTAACTGGTAACAAATAAAGTTTGAAATTGTTCTTTCGATGCCGTTACCAGTGGCAAAACTAACCGTCAAACCGACACGTTACCAGGCCGGTTTTCATGATACACAACAATTATTGTTATATTTGAGCCCATTATTCAACATGAAATTGAAATAATTATCTGATTTTCAGATTATTATACATAAATCAACCCACATAAAATATGTCCTGGTTTATTCGGAAAGAGAAAGGTATCAATACACCGACTGAAATGAAGCGCGAAGCGCCGGACGGTTTGTGGTATCAGTGCCCCAATTGCAAAAAAATCACTCCTACCAGGGAACACAAGCAGAATGCTTTTACCTGTCCGCATTGTAACTACCACGAGAAAGTGGGGTCCGATGTGTATTTCAACCTGCTTTTCGATGACAACGAGTTTATCGAGCTCGATGCCAACCTCATATCCGGCGACCCGCTGGGCTTCGTAGATACGAAGGCTTATCCCGACCGGATCAAGTCGACCATGAAGAAGACCGGGCTGAAAGATGCGGTACGCACAGGTCATGGTAAAATGAATGGATTGGACCTGGTGATCGCATGTATGGATTTCAGCTTCATCGGCGGTTCGATGGGCTCGGTGGTAGGGGAGAAAATCGCCCGTGCGATTTCTTATGCCCTCGAAAAGAAGATCCCGTTCCTGATGATTTCGAAGTCGGGAGGAGCCCGGATGATGGAGGCGGGATTTTCGCTGATGCAGATGGCCAAGACCTCGGCACGCCTGGCGCAATTGTCGGAAGCCAAGGTGCCTTATATTTCATTGCTAACCGACCCTACAACCGGAGGTGTTACGGCTTCTTATGCAATGCTCGGCGACTTCAACATTTCGGAGCCGGAGGCATTGATCGGTTTCGCGGGCCCTCGGGTTATTCGTGAGACGATCGGCAAAGACCTGCCAAAAGGTTTTCAAAGTGCCGAATTCGTGCTGGAACATGGGTTCCTTGACTTTATTGTCGACCGTAAGGATTTGAAAGATAAATTGACAAGCCTGCTGAATATGCTCAAATAGGTACTATTATTTAGTAAAGCGGCCCGTCAGGTTATCTGGCGGGCCGCTTTGCTATTATGGTGTTCGATTCATTTGATCAGGGACAGGCATCTTTCCGGCGCGTGTCGGTAATATCGTTGATCTTCCAGCCGGTGTTTGTTTTGATCAGATTAAAGACGTTGACGCCGCAATGCGAAAACTTATCGCCCAGATAAAACTTGTAGGGTGCCCAAACGACGGCCATTGGCCCGTCGATGGAGACTTTGACCTCGTAAATGCGTTCGTCCCATTTATCCTTGTGCGGTGTACCGACGGCCTTTACGAAGCTGTCCACGGTACCTTTGTGCGCGACGGTGGAATCGGCGGCATTTTTGGAAATGGAGGTTAATGTGCATTGTTTGGTAAACACGCTGCGTACGGCGGTAGAGTCGCCGTTTCGCATTCCGTCGAACAGTTTATCAACCACCTGGCGGGCATCGGTTTCGTCCGATGGGCGTGTGGCGGCGTTTGCTGCATACGAAAGTGTGTTTGCGAGTAATGCAAGTGTTAGGAAATGGCTAATACGTTTCATTGGTATAGTTTTAACAAAAACTTAATTTTGAGCCCCTTTGTAAATTTTGGGAGTCGATATGTCGGAAAAAATAGTCAAAAAAGTAGATATAAGGAACAGACGGGCCTCGTTCGAGTATTTCTTTCTGGAAGAGTTCACGACCGGTATGGTGCTCACGGGCACCGAAATCAAATCGATCCGGCAGGGTAAGGTCAATTTTCAGGATGCTTACTGTTTTTTTATGGATGGAGAGTTGTTCATTCGCAGCCTTCACATTTCACCTTACACAGAAGGTACGCATTACAATCACGAACCCATGCGCGACCGCAAGCTGTTGATTACCAAGCGGGAGCGGAGGAAATTGACAGAAGGATTGAAAGACCAGGGGCTTACTATTGTGCCAGTACGATTGTTCACCAGTGAGCGTGGCTTAGCGAAGTTGCATATTGCATTAGCGAAAGGCAAGAAGCTTTATGACAAGCGCGACAGCATCAAGGAGCGCGACGTGAAGCGGGAGAACGATCGGGCTGGTTATTAATACGCGCCCCGGCGAGTGTGAAAAGTGCTAATGAGGTGATAATGGGCACTTTCGGATAGATTTTTACAACAATATTGGAAAATACCGGATCGTCTTTTTCTGGTGAAAAATTCTTATATTGTGGGAATTAACTACCACAGGGCTCATGGGTAAAGTACTGGTTCTGAATCAAGATTATAGCGCACTAAGTGTTTGCACGGTTCCGAAGGCATTTTTGCTGGTTTATATGAAGAAAGCGGAAATGCTCGCCGAATCTCAACAGGAACATCTCAGGACTGTCAACGACAGGTATCCCATGCCAGTCGTCATACGCCTCCATCGCTACATACACATACCATACAGGGGCGTAGTCATGACCAGACAAAACCTCTTCAAGCGGGACGGCAACAGGTGCCAGTATTGCGGAACCCACGATAATCTGACACTGGACCACGTGATGCCGAAAAGCAGGGGAGGGAAAACCACCTGGGACAATTTGGCCACCGCATGTAAAAGATGCAACTCCCGCAAAGGAGACCATACGCCGGAAGAGGTTGACATGCCCTTAAAGCAGCGACCGTTCCGGCCTTCTTTTTTAATGTTCATCCGGGACTTTTCGGGCATGGCTGATGTAGAGTGGCTGCCCTACCTCGGATCGAAAGAGCGGCATTGCTGAAATCCCCTTCATCCGGCTGACGAGCAGACTTTTAAGCGCCTGAATGGTGCACCTTCGCCCAGTTTCCAAATTAAATTATCCAACCCTTCGGAATTTAATCTGGAATCGCGTAATTTTGCGTCCTAATTTTTCAAAAATACTTGTTGAACTAATTTTCAGCCGTTTAGCTCGGCGGCTGATGTATCCAAGAGCCATTATTCCTATTTATGTCTAAGGAAAAACAAAATCAACCGCTTCCCGAATTCGATTGGGATAAAGCATCAGACAAGGGTTTCGGAACTGCTTATTCATCTGCTGACCGTACCCGTCTGGAACAAATGTATGAAACTACCCTTTCTCCGGTTTCGGAAAAAGAAGTAGTTAAAGGTGTTGTAGTAGGTATTACAGACCGCGAGGTGATTCTTAACATCGGTTTCAAATCTGATGGTATCGTTTCATCCAATGAATTCCGCGACCTGCCAGGTTTGAAAATCGGCGACGAAGTGGAAGTTTACGTAGAGAACCAGGAAGACGCACAAGGTCAGCTGGTACTTTCACGCAAAAAAGCGAAAGTTATCACTGCATGGGATAACATCCAGAAATCATTCGATGAGGATGTTGTTATCGATGCAAATGTTAAGAGAAGAACCAAAGGTGGTCTTATCGTTGATATTTTCGGCATTGAAGCATTCTTGCCGGGTTCACAGATCGATGTGAAACCAATCCGCGACTTCGACGTATTCGTCGGAAAGCGTATGGAAGTAAAAGTTGTGAAAATCAACTACGCTAACGATAACGTAGTAGTATCTCACAAAATCCTGATCGAGAAAGACCTCGAAGCACAACGTCAGCAGATCCTGAACAACCTTGAAAAAGGTCAGGTACTGGAAGGCGTGATCAAAAACATGACCAACTTCGGTGTGTTCATCGACCTTGGTGGTGTTGACGGTCTGTTGCACATTACTGATATTTCATGGGGCCGTATCAACCACCCATCTGACCTGTTGTCACTGGATCAGAAACTGAACGTGGTTGTTCTGGACTTCGACGAAGAGAAAAAACGTATTTCTCTTGGTTTGAAACAACTCCAGTCGCACCCATGGGATTCTCTGGCAGACGAAATCCAGGTTGGATCGAAAGTTACAGGTCGCATCGTTAATGTTGCTGACTACGGCGCTTTCCTTGAAATCAAACCAGGTGTAGAAGGTCTGATCCACGTTTCTGAAATGTCATGGTCTCAGCACCTGCGCAATCCACAGGAGTTCATGAATGTGAACGACGAGATCAGCGCGGTTGTATTGACGCTTGACCGTCAGGAGCGCAAAATGTCTTTGGGCATCAAACAATTGACCGAAGATCCTTGGACTCAAGGTTCATTGAAAGAGAAATATGCGATCGGTACCCGCCACAAAGGAGTAGTTCGTAACCTGACCAACTTCGGTCTGTTCATCGAACTCGAAGAAGGCATTGACGGTCTGGTACACGTTTCTGACCTTTCATGGACTAAGAAAATCAAGCATCCTTCCGACTTCGTGAAAGTAAACGACGAGCTGGAAGTAGTTGTACTTGAACTGGACGCGGACAACCGTCGTCTGGCTCTGGGCCACAAGCAGCTTGAAGAAAACCCATGGGATACTTTCGAGAGCATTTTCGAAGTAGGTTCAGTACACAAATCTACCATCGTTGCGAAAGGTGACAAGTTCGCTACACTCGAACTTCCTTACGGAATCGAAGGTGTTGCTTCTATCAAAAACCTTGCGAAAGAAGACGGAACATTTGCTGAGGTAGGTGAGAGCCTTGACTTCACTGTTCTTGAATTCCTGAAAGACGAGAAGAAAATCGTTTTGACTCACTCTAAAGTGAAAGGTGTTCCTGCTGAGGAAAGAAAAGAGCCGAAAGCTGCAAAAGCTCCTGCTACTGAATCCGTGAGCAAAGAAGCTGAGAAATCAACTTTTGGAGACCTTAGCGTTCTGTCTGCTTTGAAAGAGCAGTTCGAAGAGAGCGAGAAGAAAGGAAAAAAGTAAAATAAGTTGTGGTGCGGAAGAATTTTTTAATACTTTTGCACCCGGATTAGCTGTCAGCCTTGCGCCGGCAGCTAATCTTTAAAAATGGTTCCGTGGCCGAGTGGCTAGGCAGAGGTCTGCAAAACCTCGTACAGCGGTTCGAATCCGCTCGGAACCTCCCCTTGAATTGTGGTCATTTTCCCCAGATTTTGCACACAATAAAATGCCTGAAAAATACCATTTGGATTAAGCTTTTTGAAAGAGCTCCAAATGGTATTTTTTTTGCTAGTTGATTGAAAATCAGCGCGTAGAATTTTTGTAACCCGGGTTAAATTAGGGATGCAAATTAGACAAATTATAAATAAGATGGTGGGGTAAAATATCCCTTAAATACTTTTGTGGATAAAAAATCGTGAGCTAGTTTTGTCTGTTGAAGAATAATGAATAGTTGATTATGAATATACCATTCCGAATGGACGCTAAGTTTTGTTCCTTCTTTAATTACTCAAAAACCTTTGTAGCTATCCTCTTAGCTATCTTTTTAAGCGTACCTACTTTAGTATCTGCGCAGGATAGCACTGCTACTGCCGCCGCGGCACCTGCCGGTGGTGGAGATGCTGCAAAAGGTGAGTCGATCTTCAAAAATAACTGCGCCCAATGCCACGCTCCGACTGACGAACGTGTGGTTGGCCCGGGTCTGAAAGGCGCAAGTTCCCGTCACGATTTTGCTTGGCTCTCGAAATGGGTACGCAACTCTTCAGCGGTGATCGCATCAGGCGATGCTTACGCTGTCAAAATTTACAACGAATATTCGAAAGCTCAGATGACGAGCTTCCCGAATCTTTCGGACGATGATATCAAAGCGATCTTCGCTTATGTGGATCAGGCGTCTGCTGCTCCTGCCGCTGCTGCGGGTGGTGCAGCTGCTGGCGGTGCTGCGGCTGCTGCCGGTGATGCCAAAGGCGGCGCGCCTTCCGATCTGTTCGTGATCGTATTAGTTGCATTGGTCGTAGTAATGGTACTGGTACTCGGCGTTTTGCTGGTTATCGTATCGCTTCTGTCCAAAGCCGTTAAAGGCGGATCAGCTGAAACCGAGGCTCCTGCCGGTGAAGGTTTCGGGGGTTTGCTGAAAAGAATCACGGTCGATCCGGCTATCCGTTCTGCGACACTCTGGATATTCGTCCTGCTCGTTTTGAAGTCGACTTTGGACGGAGCGTTTAATGTGGGCGTTCAGCAGGGATACGCTCCTAAGCAGCCTATCTCTTTCTCTCACAAACTGCACGCAGGCGAATATAAAATCGACTGTAACTATTGCCACACCGGCGTTAACCGCGGTAAGTCGGCGCACATCCCTTCTGCTAACATCTGTATGAACTGCCACGGTGTTATCAAGAAAGAATCTCCTGAAATTCAAAAGATTTATACTTCTATCGAGAACAACCAGCCTATCGAATGGGTGCGCGTTCACAACTTGCCCGACCTGGCTTACTTCAACCACGCACAACACGTAAACGTAGGTGGCCTGGAATGCCAGAACTGCCACGGCGAGGTGGAGAAAATGGAAGTAATACAGCAACGTTCGTCACTGACGATGGGATGGTGTATTGATTGTCACCGTAAAACTGAGGTAAATACCAAAGACAATCAGTACTACGATAAGCTGGTACAGTTGCACGCTTCTGAAAGTAAAGAGGCTTTGAAAGTAGCGGATATTGGTGGTCTGGAATGTTCTAAGTGCCACTACTAATCAAGAAATTAATACCGGATACAACTCATTGTATTGAATAGTTTTATGGAAAATACTAATAAAAGATACTGGCGGGGACTTGAAGAGCTGAGGAATGATGAGAAGTTTGTAAAAGATGCAAGTTCAGAGTTCCCAAGCGCACCGACCGAAAGTCAGTATGAAAGCCTGGTGGATGGCGTAGGTACCCATCGCCGTGATTTCCTTAAAGTTTTGGGCTTTGGAATGGCGGCTGTATCCCTCGCTGCCTGCGAAGCACCGGTCAAGAAAGCCATCCCTTACGTTAATAAGCCGGAAGGCGAATTTCCTACTATATCTAACTGGTATGCATCCACTTACGCAGAAGGTGGAGATTACGCGAGTATCCTGGTCAAAACCCGCGAGGGCCGACCAATTAAAATAGAAAGCAATTCCCTTTCAAAAGTATCTTACGGTGTGAGCTCACGGGCGCACGCTTCGTTGCTCGGCTTGTACGATAACGAAAAACTGAAAGGCCCTAAGAAAGGAGAAGATACAAAAGTAAGCTGGGAAACTGTCGACAAGGAGATCGCTGATCAGCTTGGACAGATCGCAGCAAAGGGCGGAGCCATCCGTATCCTTACTTCCACGATATTGAGCCCGTCGACCAAGGCGGTTATTGCAGATTTTACTGCAAAATATCCAACCACAACCCATGTCGTATACGATGCCAACTCCTCTTACGCAATTGTAAAAGGTAATGAGTTGTCATTCGGCAAAGCGGTTATCCCGTCTTACGATTTCAGCAAAGCGAAAGTAATCGTAGGCATCGACGGCGACTTCCTGGGAACATGGCTTGCCCCTGATACATTCTCGAAACAGTTTGCCGAAACACGTCGTGTAAGCAGTGATAAAGAGGGTAAAAAGGAAATGTCCCGCCTGTATCAGTTCGAATCGACCCTTTCACTGACTGGCGCCAATGCGGATTACCGTACTGCGGTAAAACCTTCACAGATCGGTCTGGTAGCAGCGGCGCTTTACAACAAAGTAGCAGCGAAACTGGGCGGCGCTTCTATTGCCACGCCTGCATTGAGCATTCCTGAATTGGACAAAGCAGCAGCTGAACTTGTTGCGGCAAAAGGACAGGCATTGGTTGTATCGGGCATCAACGATCCTTCGGTGCAAGTAATAGTGAACGCGCTGAACAGCCTGCTGGGAAGCTACGGTTCGACTATCAATCTGGATAAACCTGTAAACTATCGCCAGGGTAACGATATCGCTACCAACCAGTTGATCGACGAGGTTAAAGGCGGTAAAGTTTCTGCATTGATTTTGTGGGGTGCCAATCCGGTTTACGACCACCCACGTGGTGCTGAGCTGGCGGGCGCATTGCCACAGGTTTCATTGAGCGTATCGTTTAACGACCGTGCAGATGAAACATCTTCACTTTTGAAATACATCCTTCCTGCACCCCACTACCTCGAATCATGGGGTGATGCGGAACCCGTTGCAGGATCATATAGCTTGATGCAGCCGGCGATCAGCTTGATTTTCAGTACTCGTCAGGCACAATCATCGCTTTTGAAATGGGTAGGAGCTTCGGCTGACTACCATGAATATGTAAAAGCCTATTGGAGAAAAAACATCTATCCGCAAGCCGGAGGTGGTGACTTCGAGAAATTCTGGATTAAATCGCTGCACGACGGTGTGTTGGATGTGGCTTCGGCCTCCACGGGTGCTGGCGCAACATTCGCCGGAAACCTTCCTACCGCTGCCGCTGCGATTGCAAAGAGATACAAAGCATCGTCATCAGGACTTGAACTGGCGATTTTCGAAAACGTAGGTTTGGGTACCGGCTTCGCTGCAAACAACCCATGGTTGCAGGAAAACCCCGATCCGATCACAAAAGCTTGCTGGGATAACCACGCAGGTCTTTCACAAAAAACTGCCACTGAACTCGGCCTTGCGCAGGGTGACGTCGTGAAAGTAGATGTGAAAGGTAAATCGGTTGAATTGCCGGTGATCATTCAGCCTGGCCTTGCGCAAGGAACAGTAGCAGTAGCAATTGGTTTCGGACGTGAGAAAGCGGGTAAATCTGCCAATGGTGTTGGTAAGAACGTATTCCCGTTTGCCACATTCACCGACGGCTTCCTGAACTTCACACCAGGCGAGGTAACTGTTTCGAAAACAGGCGAGACGCGCGAAATCGCTCAAACTCAGACGCACAGCACAGTAATGAACCGGAAGTCGGTTCTGCAAGAGACAGTATTGGCTCACTTCCAGAAGGATCCGATGGCGGGACGCTTTGTTCCGAAAATCCAGACTTCCGAAGGCGAGGTTGATGCAACAGACTTGTCGCTCTGGAACGGCCACAAATACAAGAACCACTCGTGGGGTATGGTGATCGACCTGAACACATGCTTCGGTTGCGGGTCTTGCGTGATCAGCTGCCAGAACGAGAACAATATCCCAGTTGTAGGTCGTCAGGAAATCATCAATGCCCGTGAAATGCACTGGCTGCGTATTGACCGCTATTACAGCAGCGATGCAGATGTAGAAGATTTGCGTGGATTGGAAATTGCTTCTGAAAACCCTGAGGTAACGTTCCAGCCAATGCTTTGCCAGCACTGTAACAATGCTCCTTGCGAAACGGTATGTCCTGTATTGGCAACGACCCATAGCTCGGAAGGCTTGAACCAAATGGCTTATAACCGTTGCGTAGGTACAAGGTATTGTGCAAACAACTGCCCTTATAAAGTACGTCGCTTCAACTGGTTCAAATATTTTGATAACGACAACTTCGATTATGCATTCAACAATGACCTTGGTAAAATGGTCATTAACCCTGATGTAACAGTACGTTCAAGAGGGGTTATCGAGAAATGCTCGATGTGCGTTCACAGAATCCAGGAAGCAAAACTGACTGCGAAGAAGGAAAGAAGACGCATTGTTGACGGTGAAGTAAATGTGGCTTGTGCATCTTCATGCCCGACAGACGCGATTACTTTTGGCGATATGAACGATCCGGAAAGCAGAATTTCGAAACTGCTTGAAGTCGAAAGAGAAGGACGTGCATTCCACATGCTGGAAGAAATCAACGTTCGTCCGCAGATTTCTTACCTCACCAAAATCCGGAACAAGGATGCTGCCGCCAAAGCGGAGAAGGTTGAGAAAGAGCACGCTTAATATCAGAGTTTAGAATTATTGACGATCCAATCATTATAAATAAATAGTAGTATGCATGTTACTTCACCTGTAAGAGAACCGCTGATTCAAGGTGGGAAAACGTACGCGGACGTAACGGAAGACATATGCCGGCACGTGGAGGCAGCTCCAACGAAAGAATGGAAAATTGCTTTCGGCCTTTCGCTCATCGTACTGGCATACGGATCTGTGTGTCTTGCTTGGACCTGGTGGGAAGGCCTCGGAGTTTGGGGTTTGAATAAAACAGTAGGTTGGGCCTGGGACATCACCAACTTTGTATGGTGGGTGGGTATCGGTCACGCGGGAACGCTGATCTCCGCGATCCTCTTGCTCTTCCGCCAGAAATGGAGAACTTCCATCAACCGTGCAGCGGAAGCGATGACGATCTTCGCCGTAATTTGTGCTGCTTCTTTTATTTTGATGCACATGGGTCGTCCCTGGATGGCTTACTGGGCTCTTCCATTGCCAAACGCGTTCGGTTCATTGTGGGTTAACTTCAACTCACCGCTCGTTTGGGACGTATTTGCGATCAGTACTTACTTCTCGGTTTCACTGGTTTTCTGGTACATCGGTCTCATTCCCGACCTTGCTACCATCCGCGACCGCGCAACCAGCAAAGTTTCGAAATTCATGTACGGCACATTTGCAATGGGTTGGGACGGTTCAGCGAAAACCTGGGCTCGTTACGAATACATCTCTCTGATCCTTGCGGGTCTTTCTACACCACTCGTACTTTCGGTACACACCATTGTAAGTATGGACTTTGCTACCTCGGTGATTCCGGGATGGCACACGACCATCTTCCCTCCGTACTTCGTTGCAGGTGCGATCTTCTCCGGATTTGCGATGGTACAAAACCTGATGCTTATCACGCGTGTAGTTTATAAACTTGAAGACTACATCACCCTCGAACACATCGAGACGATGAACAAGGTAATCACGCTGACCGGTTCGGTAGTAGGTGTGGCCTATATTACTGAATTCTTTATCGCATGGTACGGTGGGGTTGAATACGAATACTACGCGTTCTTCAACCGTATGACCGGCCCTTACTGGTGGGCATACTGGGCGATGATGACCTGTAACGTAATCTCTCCGCAGCTTTTCTGGTCAAGAAAACTGCGTCGCAGCATCACGTTTACATTCTTCATTTCTGTTGTGGTAAATATTGGTATGTGGTTCGAGCGTTTCGTAATTATTGTAACCTCACTGCACCGCGACTACATTCCTTCAAGCTGGTCGATGTTCTCGCCAACGAGATACGATATCGGGGACTACATTTTCTCCTTCGGTTTGTTCTTCACATTGTTCCTCCTGTTCTCGAAATACCTGCCGGTAGTAAACATGGCGGAAGTAAAAGCGGTATTGCGTTCAACTTCTGCGCAGCTGCCTGCTAAGATCGCCGGAGTTGCAAAAGTAAGACAGCGCGGAGCTGCCGAACCCGCTTACAATAAGGATCAGGAATAAAAAGCATTGCGTAAAAGCGAATTATAGAGATTATAATTAAGTAATAGTATGGCAGAATTATCTGGTAAATATTTGGTCGGAGTTTACGACGATGACGATACTGTTCTTCACGCGGTTCCCAAGTTGAGAAAGGCCGGTGTGAAAATTAAAGAAGTATATTCTCCATTTCCTATCCACGGGTTGGACGAAGCACTGGGGCACCCAAGAACGCGTATCGGTATCGCTGCCTTTATGTTTGGCGTGACAGGATGCTGCTGCGTGCTGACGTTAATGATTTGGACAATGGGATATGACTGGCCGATGATCATCGGTGGTAAAGATCCTATCTCGATTCCTAACTATATCCCCATTACATTCGAAGGAACAGTACTTTTTACTGCATTCGGTATGGTGATTACCTTCTTGATTTCAAATGGACTCGGACCCGGTACCCATTTCCATCCAAGGTTTGATGTACGGGCTACAGACAACAAGTTCATCATGGCGATCGAGGTGAGCAGAAACTCGATGAGCGAAGAGGAGATATCGAGAGCGTTGAAAGACAGCGGCGCAGAAGAAGTCAACATTAAGCAATTCTAATGGAGTTTAAAGCAATGAAATTTAAAGATTTATATAAATATCTATTGGTTGCTGCCGTATTGCTTACTGCTGCCGCTGGTTGTAAAAAGGATCCTAACAATCCCGGAAAGGAATATGCACCAAACATGTACCTGCCCGTAGGTTATGAACCATACAAGCAGGAAAAAGCCAACCCCATCAACCCGCAGGGATTAACCATGCGTCTGCCGGTGGCTGGTACCGTTGCAAGACGTAACTATCATACGCAATTCGGTAACTCTGATTCAGCCGTTGTCGATCTGATGGTATACAACATTCCCGCCGATAGCATTGAGATTGCGGAAAGAGTACTTAAAAACCCGGTTCCTCTGAACGAGAAGACTTTGGCAGAAGGAAAGGTATTGTACGACAGATATTGCCAGCACTGCCACGGTGCAACCGGCGCCGGTGACGGAAAAGTGGGAGCGATGTACAAAGGTGTTCCCAACTACGCAAGCGACGCTTATAAGAACCTGAATGAGGGACATATTTTCCACGTGATCACACACGGGAAAGCGCGCATGTGGCCTCACGGATCGCAGATCAATCCGGAAGAACGCTGGAAGATCGTACACTACGTACAGAAATTGCAGAAAGGGGCTTAAGTACAATTTTGAAAACAGAGAAATAATTTAAATAATGGCATCAGCACATTCGATTCCTTCTATTGAAGAACGGTTTGAATTTACATCGGGAGCTAAGAGAAGTTTGCTCATTGGTGGCGGTGTAGGACTGGCTCTTGTACTATTAGGAGCATACCTCGCAGCCAATGGCGGTGGTGGTCATGAAGTGGCTGCACATGGAGCAGAACATGCTGCGGCGGCAGGCCATGCGGCGGCTGAGCACGGAGCGGCAGCTGCAACACATGGCGCAGACGCACACGGCGCTGCGGCTGAGGGCGGTCACCATGCCAAGAGCTGGGTGGCACGCATTTGGGCCAACCTTTGGGTAAATGGTGTATATTTTACCGGGATGTCCGTTGTGGGGATGTTCTTCCTTTCTTATAACTACCTGGCGCAAGCCGGTTGGTCTGCGGTATTCAAAAGAGTACCTGAGGCGCTTCCCGCATTTCTTCCTTTTACAGGTGCAGTGCTTCTGATTACTTTCCTTTTGGGTGGACATGATTTGTTTCACTGGACACACAAGGGGCTGTTTGAAGTAGGCGGCGCGGAGTATGACAAGATTATAGCCGGTAAGCAGGGATATTTGAATACGCCTTTCTTCGTGGGACGCCTTGTTATCTATTTCGTAGTTTGGTACCTGATGTGGAAAAAGCTTCGCAACCTGTCATTACAAGAAGATGAGATCGGCGGAACTGAGTTCTATGAAAAATCAATCCGCCTTGGCACTGCATTTCTTGTGGTATTCGGTGTTACTTCGTCTACCTCTGCCTGGGATTTTGTGATGTCAATCGACACGCACTGGTTCAGCACCATGTTCGGTTGGTATACTTTGGCTAGCTGGCACGTTGCCGGTCTGGCGGTAATTACCCTGACCATCGTATTGCTTCGTGAAAGAGGTTACCTGAGAGCGGTTAATTCAAGCCACTTGCGCGACCTTGGTAAATTTGTATTTGCATTCAGTATTTTCTGGACATATGTCTGGTTCGCACAATTCCTTCTGATCTACTACGCTAACCTTCCGGAAGAAACGATCTATTTCATCGAGCGTTTCCGTGGACACGGTGGATTCTACAAAGCGCCTTTCTTCATTACATTGTTCCTGAACTTCTTCTTCCCGTTCCTCATCCTGATGACCCGTGATGCGAAGTTCACGCATTCGATCCTGAAAGTAGCTTGCTGGAGTGTAATCGTCGGACACTGGTTCGATTTCTACACCAACATTATGCCTGGAACAGTCGGTGCGGAAGCTTCGATCGGTCCATTGGAGTGGGGCTTCTTCCTGATCTTCCTTTGCGCGTTTGCATATACCATCGCAAATCAATTGACCAAGGCAAATCTGATCCCGAGAAATCACCCGATGTTGGAGGAGTCACTGCATCACGATATCGCCTAATTGCAAAACCAGTAAATCATCATGTATATTATTATCGCATTAGTTGCTCTTGTATTTATTGTCCTCACCGGGGTGGTTATATCCAGGTTGCAGGGTGTTTTGAAGAGTATCGACAAGACCGGTTCTGAGGAGGTTGAAACGTCTGGTAATAAAGTAAACGGTGCCATGTTTATCGTGATCCTGATTGGGGGCGCTGTTTCCATCACCTGGTCATACCTGCATGCACGTGAGTTTTTCCTTCCTGAGGCATCTTCGATCCACGGTAGAAGAACCGACGACCTGTTCTGGTTCTCGATGGGAATTCTGACTATCCCTTTCATCCTGGTAAACTTCCTGGTATTCTATTTCGCCTGGAAATACCAACACAAAAAAGGACACCGAGCTACATTCTATCCTGAAAACCATAAGCTTGAATTGGTCTGGACTATCATCCCTGCTATTGTAATGGCATTGCTGGTATTTACAGGCTGGAAAGCGTGGTCGGATATCACAGCGGAAGCTCCACGCGATGCGGAGGTGATCGAGATTACCGGTAAGCAGTTCAACTGGATCGCGCGTTATGGCGGTGTTGATAATAACAAACTAGGTGACTACAATTATAAATTGATTGATGCACAAAACGAAGTTGGTATCGATTTGTCGGATGAAAATTCGTTCGATGACTTTACCAACCCTTCTGAAATGCATATCCCTGTAGGCCGTCCGGTGCTATTGAAAATCCGTGCCCGCGACGTGTTGCACAGCGTTTTCATTCCTCACATGCGTGTGAAAATGGATGCAGTGCCAGGTATGCCGACCAAATTCTGGTTCGTACCGGACAAAACAACCGCTGATATGCGTGCCGAAACCGGTAACCCGAAATTTGACTACGAGATTGCTTGTACGGAGGTATGTGGACAAGGTCACTTTTCAATGAAAATGAGATTGATCGTAGACGATGAGGCTACATACAAGAAATGGGTTTCAGAACAGGCTACTTTCCTGTCGACTTACCCAGAGTATCTTGCGAAAGTTCCTGAGAACCTGAAAGCAAAGGCCATGAAATATGTGCCTGCCGAAGCAGCGACTCCTGCGGCTGACAGCTCAGCAACCTCTGCTGGCGGTGCCGGAGCAAGTTCTAGTCTACGATAATTCTATTAATTAAAATTACAATAAAAGTATATGTCAGCTATTGAAGGATTGGAAACAGCTCACCACCACGCAGACGAGCATGACCACCACCACGAAGCACAAAGCTTTTGGCAGAAATATATATTTTGTGAAGATCACAAGGTAATTGCCAAGCAGTATCTGATCACGGGTATTTTGTGGGCTATTATCGGGATTACCATGTCGGTGATCTTCCGTATTCAGCTGGGTTTGCCCGATTCTAACCTGTCCTGGTTGAAGCCTGTTTTGGGTGGATGGATCAGCGACGCTGGAAAGCTGGATCCCAACTTCTACCTGGCTTTGGTTACGATGCACGGTACCATCATGGTATTCTTTGTATTGACGGCCGGTTTGAGTGGTACTTTCAGTAACTTCCTCATCCCACTTCAAATCGGAGCGCGCGATATGGCGTCAGGTTTTATGAACATGCTGTCATACTGGTTCTTCTTCCTGGCCAGCGTGATCATGTTCGCTTCTTTGTTCTTGCAACAAGGACCTGCTGCCGGTGGCTGGGTAATTTACCCCCCATTGAGCGCGTTGCCGCAAGCGCACCCGGGCTCAGGCATGGGTATGACATTGTGGTTGGCTAGTATGGCATTCTTTATCGTTTCGCAGCTGTTGGGTGGTATCAACTACATTACTACTGTTATCAACCTGCGTACTAGAGGTATGTCTTTCGACCGTCTGCCTCTGACGATCTGGTCATTCCTGATCACCGCGGTATTGGGTCTGATCTCTTTCCCTGTATTGCTTTCGTCTGTATTGCTGCTGATCTTCGACCGTCACTTCGGTACCAGTTTCTATCTTTCCGACATTTATATCAATGGTGAAGCGCTGCCAAACGTGGGTGGTAGCCCGATCCTGTTCCAGCACTTGTTCTGGTTCCTTGGTCACCCTGAAGTATATATCGTACTCTTGCCAGCTTTGGGTATTACATCCGAAGTAATCGCAACAAACTCACGCAAGCCGATCTTCGGCTACCGTGCGATGATCGCTTCCATGCTCGGTATCGCATTCCTCGCGTTTATCGTATGGGCGCACCACATGTTCGTAACAGGTATGAACCCGTTCCTGGGATCTGTCTTCATGTTCCTGACGCTGATTATCGCGGTACCTTCTGCGGTGAAAGGTTTTAACTACATCACAACACTCTGGAAAGGTAACATCGTGTTCACCCCCGGTATGTTGTTCTCGATCGGTCTGGTTTCTCTGTTCGTATCAGGTGGTCTTACCGGTATTATCCTGGGTAACAGCGCATTGGATATTCAATTGCACGATACCTACTTCGTAGTTGCCCACTTCCACCTGGTAATGGGGGCTGCGTCGGCATTCGGTCTGTTCGCAGGGGTTTACCACTGGTTCCCTAAAATGTTCGGCCGCATGATGAACACCACATTGGGTCAGATTCACTTCTGGATGACATTCATCGGAATTTACCTGGTGTTTATCCCAATGCACTACGTAGGTATCGCGGGCTTCCCTCGCCGTTACTACCAGTTCACCAGCTACGACTTTACGCATAAGTTCATGGATATGAACATGTTTATCTCCGTTGCAGCGATATTCACCTTCCTTGCACAGTTCATTTTCCTCTGGAACTTCTTTTACAGCATTTTCAAGGGAAGAAAAGCTCCGCAAAACCCATGGCGTTCAAACACGCTCGAATGGACTGCTCCTATTATTCCGGGTCACGGAAACTGGGAAGGCGAAATTCCTGCGGTATATCGTTGGTCATATGATTACAGCAAACCGGGTGCCAAAGAGGACTTCATCCCTCAGAACATCCCGTATTCTCAAACACCTGAATCGAACTTCCCTCATGAGAATGAGTTGATCGCGACAGAAAAGGTGATTGAGTCACAGAACTTCAATGACCAGTTCAAAACACATCATTGATCTTAAAGCGAATCGCCGGTTCCGGCGATTCGCTTTAAATACGCTCATTTCGCTGTACCTGGTAGTAATAGCAGGCGGCGTCGTGAGAAGCACAGGCTCAGGAATGGGCTGCCCCGACTGGCCTAAATGCTTCGGCAGATGGGTTCCTCCTACCGAAGCATCACAACTTCCTGCCAATTACAAGGAGATTTACGGTGCCAAGCTGAAAGGAGAAGTCGAGTTTAATGCGACGAAAACCTGGACCGAGTACGTAAACAGGCTTGTAGGAGCGCTTACGGGCATCATTATTTTTTTGATGCTGCTGGCCTCCATTCCTTTTCTGAAATCGGGAAACAAGCAAATATTCTTTTGGAGCCTCGCGGCTTTTTTGTTGACGGGCTTCCAGGGTTGGCTCGGTGCGAAAGTAGTTTCTTTCGAGTTGCACCCGCTGATCGTCACAGTACACATGCTGCTCGCCATAGTGATCATTTTCATCGTGCTCTATGTGTTTACATGGGCTGGTTATGTTGGGAAAGTGCTCACATTGCGTGAAGGTAGCGAGAAAGTGCTTAGTGGAATCGGGATCGTGGTCATGGCGCTGTCTTTGTTCCAGATCCTGCTCGGAACGCAAGTACGTGAGGCAATGGATGTAGTGATAATGCAGCTCGGTTACGATGCAAGGTCACAGTGGATCGATGAATTAGGAGCTAATTTTTACATACACCGGTCGTTTTCAATTCTGGTCTTTATTGTGAATGCAATCTGGATCAACAAAGTTTTGAAATCAGGTAACCAGGGCACAGCAGCGGGTAAAATCGCAAGGGCTTGCTTCTGGATATTGATAGCGGAGATCGCAACAGGTGTGATCATGGCGTATTTCGGGGTTCCCGCATTTGCGCAGCCCGTTCACCTGACATTCGCGATACTTTTGATCGGCTTGCAGTTTATCGTCTGGCTGGTTGTGAATGGTAAGAAGTATTTAAAATATGAAGGCGTGGCCGCGACGGCTGGTAGCCAGTTTTAGAATTTTCAATTTCTGTAATAATGATTTCAGTAGAGGAAAGTGTAAGCGGGGTTGGGAAGATCAGAGAGAGATTAGGGGTTTTATTTGAATTATTGAAATTCCGGCTGGCGTCGTTGATTGCCTTCTCCGGGGCAATGGGATATTGCCTGGGTTCGCGGGATGTGAAAGCCGGCGATATGGTACTTTTTGTGCTCGCATCGATCGGTATTACCGGTGCAGCGAACATTATCAACCAGATTTTGGAAAAAGATCTGGACAAAATGATGAAAAGAACGGCGTCAAGGCCGTTGCCAAGCGGAAGGATTACCGTGGAGCAGGCTGCTGTCTGGGCGGTTATCCTCGGAGTAGCTTCGCTGGTGATATTTGTGATGGTATTTAACCTGACAACGGGGCTTATTTCCCTGCTGTCGCTTGTGCTTTACGGCTTTGTTTATACGCCGTTGAAGCGCGTCGGTCCGATCGCGGTGTTCGTGGGTGCATTCCCCGGCGCATTTCCTCCGATGATCGGTTGGGTAGCAGCTACAAACCATTTCGGTCTGGAACCTGGTATCCTGTTTGCGATCCAGTTTTTCTGGCAATTCCCGCATTTCTGGGCGATTGCATGGGTGCTGGACGAAGATTACAAAAGAGCAGGTTTCAAATTGTTGCCCGCCAACGGTTTGAAAGACTCTGATACGACATTGCAGATCATGATCTATACCTTGTTCCTGCTTCCGATTGGCTGGTTGCCGTACGAGCTGGGAATGACGGGCATCAACTCCGCATTCATTGCGACGATTTTTGGGGTTTTGTTCCTCGCGCAGACGTTCCATCTCATGCGCAAATGCACAGACAAGACCGCGAAGCAGCTGATGTTCGGATCGTTCATTTACCTGCCGATCGTGCAGATTGCTTTTTTGTTGGATAAATTGTGATATTGAATCGAGAGAAAATGGAAAACGTTCAGCAATATAAATTGGAAAGAGAGCCGCAGGAAACACTGGCGATGGACCCGAAGAAGTTTATTCTCTGGCTGTTCCTCGTGACGATCATCATGCTTTTTGCCTCTCAGAGCAGCGCCTACCTCGTGCGCCGCGCGGAAGGTAATTGGCTGGAGTTCGAAATGCCGCAGATATTCTGGTACAGCACCGTGGTGCTCATAATGAGCAGTGTAGCGATGCAATGGTCCTATTTCTCGGCAAAAAAAGATCAGTTCCAACAATTGAAAATAGCAATTTCTATTACTTTTGTACTCGGCCTGATCTTCCTTTATATGCAGTTTCAGGGCTGGAAAGAGCTGGTGGCGATGAATGTTTATTTTGTAGGAAACCCGTCTGGCTCGTTCTTTTACGTGTTTACAGGACTTCACGGTTTCCACATCATTACCGGGCTGATTGTTTTGGTATTTGCGTTATTCTCGGCATTTAAGCTGAACGTGCATTCCAAAAATCTGAGAAGAATACAGATCAGTGCTACGTACTGGCACTTTTTGGATATACTCTGGTTATACCTTTTTGTTTTTTTATTGACCTTTAATTAATAATTTTTTTATCAATGGCTTCACATGTAACAACACCCGGCGCGGTAGAACCCAAAATGTGGTTGGGGGGTATTGAGCCTATGAAAGCGAGTTACGGTAAACTGATGATGTGGTTCTTCCTCATCTCGGATACCTTTACTTTCTCTGCCCTGCTGGTGGCATATGGTACAGCCCGGTTTAGTTTCCCTGCATTCACCGGAAAGCACGAAGATTTTACCTTCTCCAACATGTATTGGCCGGTACCTGAAAGGGTTTACGAAGCCGTACCATTCCTGCACGGCATTTCCCTGCCGCTGGTGTTTGTTGGTATCATGACATTCATCCTCATCGCGAGCTCCGTGACGATGGTACTTGCAGTGGAAGCTGGTCACCGCATGGACCGCGCGAATGTTGAGAAATATATGCTTTGGACAATCCTCGGCGGTTTTACTTTCCTTGGTTGCCAGGCTTGGGAATGGAGCCACTTTATCCACGGAACCGAAGCCGGTTCGGTAATGAAAGTGATTGAAAACGGCACCTGGATCGAGAAGACGATCTTTGGAGCTAACCTGACGGAGAACCAATACGGGCCTCCTGCATTCGCCGATTTCTTCTTCTTCATCACCGGTTTCCACGGAACGCACGTGTTCTCAGGTGTGATCCTGAACATTCTGATCTTCTTCCGTGCTGCCACAGGGTTCTACGACAAAAGAGGAAGCTACGAAATGGTTGAGAAAGTAGGTCTCTACTGGCACTTTGTGGATCTGGTTTGGGTGTTTGTGTTTACATTCTTCTACCTGGTTTAATTTATAGGACAATATTTAAAATTGAAGTAAAATGGCGGAAGTACATCATCACCACGTACATAACCAGGATCCCGAAGCAGGAGCTGAGCAACGTAAAGCGATCTGGAAGACTTTTTGGATTCTTTTGATCATCACCTCACTCGAGTTCTTGATCGCATTTACAGTTCCCCACGGAATTTTGAAGATTTCTATCTTCATCATCATGACGATCGTGAAGGCATTCTATATCGTAGGGGAATTCATGCACTTAAAACATGAAACAAAAACGCTGATCTGGTCGATACTCGTTCCGATAATATTTGTTGCCTGGTTGATCCTGGCGCTCATGCTCGAAGGAAATGCGATTTTCGAGGCGATTTTCGGATAATAAATTAGAATGAGAAAATTTCCCAAAGCCGGATTACTGATCGTCACATTAGTAATACCGGCTTTGATTTTTGCTTTACTGAAACTGTTCGGAACGAACCATTACGATCTGCCCTATTTTGTGGCGGAGAAAGACGGAAAAGGTTCGGTGATCGTGCAAAGCGGCGACACGCTGTTTCACAAGGTTTCTGCGGGTTGTGGCATATTCGGAGGCGTAAATCTGGATGGACGATTGACGGTGGTAAGCAGAATGCCATCGGAATGTGGAGAGCCTTGCGAAAGGGCGACGGACGAGTTGGAACGGATAGCGGCATTGAAAACAGCGATTCCCGAATTGCAGGTATTATTGGTTGCTACGGATACGGTAAGACGTGGAGAATGGCAATCGGTGAAAGCGGATAGCGCCACGATAGTAAGCTGTTTTACGAAGGAACTGACAGATGCTGCCAAAGGAAGTGATGCTTTAAATGGTCGAGCCGGGCAAATAGTACTGATCGACCGCGATAAGCATGTCAGAGGCTGTTATAAAGCCGGAGATGGAGAGGAAACCGACCGGCTGATGGCCGAGATCAAGATCCTCGATTATGAAAAGAAGAATGAGAAATAAGGTGGTATGGCTACATTAACAATCGAAAGAAAACCAAAGTACGAACGCATAATCAATATCCTGGCCATCGTCATTCCGGTGGTGGTTGCATTGTTGCTGGGAATCCGGCAGAAGATTGACCTCGGCACGTGGACGAAAGTATTGCCGCATATTATCGGGGTGATCAATACCCTTACGTCCATGTTGCTGATCATGGGCTTCTATTTTGTTAAGCAGAAAAATATTTCCGCTCACAGGCAGACTATGACGGGGGCATTCTTGCTAGGAGCTGTGTTCCTGGTGTGCTATGTGCTTTATCACATTTCCAACGAGGCAACACCATTTGGCGGGACAGGTTTTATCCGGCCAGTTTATTACTTTTTGCTGATCTCCCATATCGTGTTGTCGATCGTGGTCGTTTGGTTTGTATTGAGAGCGGTGTATTTTGGTTATACCAACCAGATCACCGAACACCGGAAGGCCGTGAAATGGGCGATGCCGATCTGGCTGTATGTAAGTGTTACCGGTGTGATCGTTTACCTGATGATTAGTCCATATTACGTATGAAAAAGTTCTTGACGATATTCGGATTGGTTGTGTTGTTCGTGATGAACAGTGCGGGTGCATTTGCGCAATGCGCGATGTGCCGGGGATCGGTGGAAAGCTCCATGGGTAACGGGCGCAATAATGTGGGTGTGGGTTTGAATACCGGCATTATGTTTCTCTTTGTGATCCCCTACATTCTCGTAGCGGTGATCGGTTACCTTTGGTACCGCAATTCCAAGAAAGCGCAGGCCGAGCGGCAATTTGTTGCGGCGCGGGTACGGTCGGCTTACGACAACTGACCTCTCGATGAAGATATTCCAGGGCGGGACCACATTGGTCCCGCCTTTTTTGTTTTTAACAAATTATTCCCGTGTAGTGGCGTAGATAAACCAATGAGCGTCTTTAAAGAAAAACACTATCCCATCATGCGCCGGATTTTCCTCGTTCTCCTCCTGATACTCGCTCAATTTGGTAATGGCAATGCGCAAAACTTATCGACTGCCAAACCCTGGACTTATTGGTGGTGGATGGGCAGCGCGGTCACCAAAACGGATATTACGGCTCAGCTCGAATATTTCAGCAAATCGGGGCTTGGCGGGGTGCACATCATCCCTATTTACGGGGTGAAAGGGTATGAAAAAGCAGCTATTCCTTTTCTGGGAGTGCAGTGGCTGGAAGTAATGCAGCACACCGTCCGCGAGGGCAAGCGTCTGGGATTGGGTGTGGACATGACCACCGGCACCGGCTGGCCCTTCGGCGGCCCGAATGTAACACAGGCTATGGCGGCACAAGGTATGACCGTTGTGGATGGAAAGCCCGCGGTGAAGCCAACCGGACAAAAGGTGAAACGCGCTGCGCCGGGCGGGGAAGGTTTTGTGCTCGATCCATTCAATGCAAACGGGATGAAGCAATACCTCTCCCGGTTTGATTCCGCATTTGCTAAATCGTCGGACAAGCCGCGATCGATGTACAATGACTCTTATGAAGCCTACGGTGCTAACTGGACTGATGATTTTGCAAACCAATTTCAATCGCGCAGGAAATATGATTTGTTAAGCAAACTGGCATTGCTCAACGACTCGACGGGAAACCCGGAGGCTAAATTAGTT
The DNA here is from genome assembly GCF_052044875.1 of Dyadobacter sp. 22481. Taxonomy (NCBI): domain Bacteria; kingdom Pseudomonadati; phylum Bacteroidota; class Cytophagia; order Cytophagales; family Spirosomataceae; genus Dyadobacter; species Dyadobacter sp. 22481. Next base: position 152,438 of record NZ_JBQENV010000004.1, on the reverse strand, counting down.
AAAATAGATTACCATCAAACACTGGCCGAACTGCTGCTGGAACGGTATGCGAAGCCCTGGACTGATTGGAGCCGTGCACACGGGTTTGTGACCCGCTACCAGGCGCATGGCTCGCCGGGGAACCTGCTCGATCTCTACGAAGCGGCCGATATTCCGGAAACGGAATCATTTGGTACCAGCCGCTTCAACATTCCCGGCCTGCGCGTCGATCCTGATTATTCGATCGATCAATTCGGAACGCCGAACCCGTTGGCAATGAAGTTTGCTTCTTCGGCGGCAAATTTGTCGGGCAAGAAACTGGTGAGCTCCGAGACCGGTACCTGGCTTGCGAATCATTTCAAGGTTTCATTATCTCAAATCAAGCCGCAGATCGATGAGCTATTTACGGCGGGTATCAACCACATTTTTTATCACGGCACCACCTACTCGCCGGAAAAGGAAGACTTTCCTGGCTGGCTGTTTTATGCTTCCACCAATTTTGGCAAGTCATCCCATTTTTCAGAACATTTCCCGTTGCTGAATCAGTATGTAGAATGGTGCCAAAAACTATTACAGGATAGCAAACAGGATAATGACGTGCTGGTATATTTTCCGATCCATGATTTGTGGGCTACCAAGGCGAAATCGGGCGGTGGAGTGCATTTGCTGGAAGTGCATCATGTTGAGCGCTGGCTGCTGGATTTGCCGTTCGGGAAGCTTTCGGAAAGGCTCTGGAAGGAAGGTTATGCGTTCGATTTTGTGTCGGATTTGCAGTTGAAGAAGTTTACCGTTGATGCGAATGGCGTTTTGAATTCAGGGAATGCTACTTATAGAACTTTGCTGATCCCGTCGGCGACATACTTTCCCGAGGAAACAATGGCAGAGCTCCAACGATTGGCTGGTGGGGGCGCAAAAATCATTTTTGAAGGGAAGCTACCGGCTACCGTTACGGGCAACGCAGATCATGCGCAGCGGCAGAAGGTATTCTCAGAAAATTTAACACAACTTTCAAAACTTAAAAATGTGCGGATTTCCAGCGACCTGCATGGCGACCTGGCGGCGAATGGCGTGATTAGGGAAGAGCTTTCGCGGAAAGGGTTAACATTTATTCGCAAACGGGATTCGCGCGGAATGGCCTTGTATTTTGTCGCCAATCTCGGCAATGCATTTAAAGAAGGGTGGGTGAAAATAGGCAACGGAGAGCTAGTGCGCCGCGACACGCCGCTTCGTGGGCAGTCGCTTATGCATGTTCGTGAAGCGGACGGGAAGTATGAAGTCTTTTTACGGCTGAAACCGGGCGAATCTTGCTTTTTACAGACGTCGGGCGACGGATCAGATATACCTTTTGTAAAAAGCCGGGACCAGCAGTTGGATATCAAAGGTAATTGGCAGCTTACCTTCACAGACGGAAGGCCGTATTTGCCTGCACCTGCGAAATTAAGCCAACTGAAATCTTGGACGGAGCTTTCCGACTCAACCACTTATTTTTCAGGCAAAGCAAAGTACAGTATCAAATTCGATGTTCCGGCCCCGGTGCTTAAAAGGGAAAATGCAGTTTTAGATTTGGGAGATGTGCGTGAAATTGCAAACGTAAAATTGAATGGGAAAGACCTGGGCACAGCCTGGCATATCCCTTTCCAGCTCTATGCCGGGTATGCGCTCAAAGCAAAAGGCAACGTTCTTGAAATAGAAGTCACTAACCTTTCAGCCAACTACATGCGCCTGCGCGATCAGCAGCAGCCCGATTGGAAGAAATTTTACGACATTAATATCGTAGACATTACCTATAAAAAGTTCGACGCTGCCCGCTGGCAGCCTATGCCGTCGGGCTTGCTCGGGCCTGTGAAGCTGCTTTATTAGTACTTTATTCCCACAACGGATAATGTTCCAGCTGGATTTGCCGGCCAAAGAAGATGTTGGTGGATTGCTCGAACGACAATGTATAATCCGAAACATAGAATTGTCGCTTGCCTTCGCCCTTTTCATTGATCAGGTAGTGTTGTTGGAGCCAGGCTTTCAGCGAGCGGGCTACAATATCGGAAGTGTCAAGCGTTTCCACAGTTTCGCCGTAGAATTTGCGGATCTGGGTTTTGATCAAAGGATAATGCGTGCAGCCGAGTATCAATGCTTCGATTCCATTTAAAGTGGGATCCGATAGGTAATTGGCGATCACGCTTTCACTGATATTGTTGTCGAAGAATCCCTCCTCGATCATCGGAGCGAGTAACGGGGTAGCGAGCGATTTCAGGTGAATATTACGATCCAGTGCATCAACCTTCTTTTTGTATACATTGGAGAGAACCGTCTGCTTGGTACCGATGAGGCCGATGGTTTTTCCCTCATAATGCTCCTTCACATAGTCCACCACCGGGTCGATCACATTCAACACCTTTGCTTTGCTTCCCACATACTCGCGCACGAGCTCGTAGGCTGCCGCGGAGGCGGAGTTGCAGGCGATCAGGATCAGCTTGCAGTTTTGCTGTAAAAGCATGTTGCAGATTTTGATCGAATAGGCCTGTATGGCAGCGGTAGATTTATCGCCATAAGGCAAATGCGCCGTGTCGCCGAAATAAATGGTGTTTTCCTGCGGAAGCAATCTGGTTACGGCGCTGGCGACGGTCATACCGCCGATTCCGCTGTCAAAAATTCCGATGGGCGCAGAGGAGTCGAGCATTGTGGAAAAGTCCTTTTGGTGTTTAATAAATGATATTCGCATCAAAGCTAAAAAAATATCAAAAACTTTTCGGGCACATGCAACCTCATGCGCAGGAATGCGCATCTTGCTGTTGAAACCACCAATTAGAATGGGTCGAATTTTAGCACTATTTAGCCAGGAAGCACAGCTCGTTAAAGCCCTCAGGAAAGAAGATCCGAAGGCGCAGCGACAGCTTTATGACAAGTACAGCCATCGAATGCTGGCTTTGTGCTTCCGCTATGTGTGCGACGAAATGGCGGCTGAGGATGTGATGGTGGAAGGTTTTTTAAAGGTTTTTGAAAAAATAAATCAATTCAGCGGTGAAGGAAATTTTGAGGGGTGGATCAGGAGGATCATGGTGAATGAGTCGCTGGGGTATTTGCGGAAGCAAAAGCGGATTTTGGAGGACAATCTTTCCGACGAAGCCAATAATATCCCGGACTACATCCACGCGGATCAGAACCTGGAAACACAAGAACTGTTGGCATTGATCGAATCGCTGCCTGTGGGTTACCGGACGGTCTTTAACCTGTACGCCATTGAAGGGTACGCACATATTGAAATAGCCCAGATGCTGGGTGTTACCGAAAGTACATCGAAATCACAATTGCACCGTGCCCGTGCCCTGCTGCAAAAGATGGTCGCGGAATGGGAGAATGATTATAAAAAAAAAGTAGACTATGAAAAAGCATCCTGTTGATGATCTTTTCAAACGCAGACTCGAAGGATTGGAAAGGACACCTTCGGAAAATGCGTGGCTAAAAATTCAGGAAAAGCAACCGGCAAAACATCGTTCGGCTGTGTGGGGCTGGTATGCTGCGGCGGGAGTGGCGGCAGCGGTGATGGGAGGATACCTGGTTTGGCAAAATCAGCAGGTTGCGTCGCCGGGAAGTATTCGATCGAATCCGACAGTAGCAGTTGCAAAACCTGCGCCGTCCGAGCCGGCAGTTTTGCCTGTTGACAATACAAAACAGCCGATAGAGCATTTGGCGGCCATGGAGGGAAAAAGCGATGAACATGCCGTGGCAGGGTCAAAACAGACTTCCAAAATACCTGAAACTGGCAAGAATCAAATAGCGCAATCGGAAATAGGGCAGGCAGAAATTATCCGGCCAGGCTACGATGCGCCCGTTGTAGCAATCACAGAAAAACCATCGGTTCTGGTGGAAGCAATCCAGCCAGAACCTGTAAATACCCCTGATATCCAGGGAGCCAAGATTTTGCCTGATGAGCCAGCTGTTAGTCAGGTAAACAAGCCGGTAACGGAACCGACAAGGATGATTGTCGTCGCCGTGGAGACCGGTACAGATGAAGCGGATGACAAACCACGCGGCTCCCGGTTCTCCCGGGTTTTCCGTCAGCTCAAAAATGCGAGGGCCGGCGAGAAAGTCGATTGGAATGAAGTCGGTTTTAATCCAAAGAATCTTGTAGCACGTGTGGACGATCGCCTGCGTGGGAAGGATGAAAGAAGTAATGAAAGAGACCACCCTAAAGACAAGACAAAACTGTAATCTGTTAAGCCATGAAAAGTAAAATATATGCAATGGCATTGCTGGTATTGTTTGCCATTGGCGCGCGCGCCGGTTCGTTGAAATCCAACGATGAGTTTTCTGAAAAGGACTCGATTATCGTGACATTCGGGGATAAAACACGGCTGATCATTTATGGAGAGAACCGTACGGAGCTGGAAAAGATCATGAAATACGACCTCAATGCACTTTTAAGGGATCTGAAAGTAAGATTGGATAGTACGCAGGGAGATACGACGTTTCTGCGGGAGGAATTCAACGGGAACAAATACCTCAAAAACCCGGACCATGCGGTGGACAAGGATTATGTCAGAATTGGCGTTCGTGGAATTCACATTAAAGATGGTGATACGAAGGTTTCCATCGACGGCTCGGGCGTGGAAGTGAAGGAAGGCGATGAAGTAGTAGGTTCGGACTCGACTTACAGGCGCATCGGGAAACGGTTTCACAGGAGGTCGTGGGGCGGTTCGAGCCCGCGGAAGGGATTTAATATCGCATTAGGCCTTAATACATACGGTACCAACGAAACCACTCCGGGGTTTAACAAAAGCGACTATGATCTTAAACCATTCGGATCTCGTTTTGTGAGCCTGGGATATGTGGCCAGTGCAAACGTGGTCAAAGGGAAAGATGCCAGGCTGCATCTGGATTTCGGGATCGACTTTTCGTGGTACAATATGATGTACGATGGAAACAACACAATCGCGAAGACAGACGACAGGGTCGAGTTTAAAGAGATTGTGAACGACCAGGGGCAACCTGTGGAAGTGAGGAAATCGAAACTTGTGGTGCCTTATGTAAACCTGTCGATTATGCCGACATTGAGCTTTTCGAGATCATTCATATCCTATATCAGCGCGGGTGTTTACGGAGGGTACCGCATTGGCAGTTACACAAAGGTGCGGGTAGTGGGAACAAAGGATGTGGATCACGACAGACGAAATTTCTACATTGAAGATCTGCGCTATGGTTTGGCGGCTGAAATAGGTATCCGTAACTTTCCTGACTTGTTTGTGAACTACGATTTAAACAATCTATACGAGGCTAACCGGGGTCCTTCGGTCCGGATGCTGAGTTTCGGGGTGAGATTGTTTTAAGTCTAAAAAGTGCCTATACGGCTCGGAATCGCCATTTTTGATTCCGAGCCGTATTTTTTTTTATTTTTTTTTCAAAACAATTTGAGAATCTAAAAAATGGGTATAATTTTGCGACTCCAAATTGTGAAACAAACGGTTTTCACGCTTGTGTTGAAATGTTGTCTGGGGGTGTACCAGAGTGGCCAAATGGGGCAGACTGTAAATCTGCTGGTGTATGCCTACGGTGGTTCGAATCCATCCGCCCCCACAGTTTGAGTCTGAAAAAATGCTTCAAATCATACCAGTTTTGGAGCCTAGGACGAAGACAAATGCGGAAGTAGCTCAGCTGGTAGAGCGATAGCCTTCCAAGCTATAGGTCGCGAGTTCGAACCTCGTCTTCCGCTCCATTAAAAGCATCATCGAAGCGATTAGCGAAAACATTCAATAGATACTTTTTCGCTAATCGCTTTTTGGTTCTAACGACAATGCTTTTAATAGCAATGCTTTTGTAGCTCAGGGGTAGAGCACTTCCTTGGTAAGGAAGAGGTCAGGGGTTCAAATCCCCTCAAAAGCTCAGGAGTTTTTTGAGCACTTCCTTGGTAAGGAAGAGGTCAGGGCCGGGCGGCCGGTGCCGTTCAAATCCCCTCAAAAGCTCACAGTATTTTGAGTTCGGTATTTTAACGGGCTCAGAAAGCAGGAAGTTTCCCTGCATTGGTTTTGATCCTGATTTGGTAACGATTGCGGTGTTTGATTGCAGGATGCCAGCAGGATCAATTAGTAGTGTATAATAAATTCGTAATAACTTAAATTTTAAGCGTACTTAAGTCATGGCAAAAGAGACGTTTGACCGCTCGAAACCCCACGTAAATATTGGTACTATCGGGCACGTTGACCACGGTAAAACTACCCTTACAGCGGCGATTACAACTGTGTTGGCTGATAAAGGTTTTGCACAGAAACGCGACTTCTCATCAATCGACAATGCTCCTGAGGAGAAAGAGCGCGGTATCACAATCAATACTTCACACGTAGAATACCAGACAGCCAACCGTCACTATGCGCACGTTGACTGCCCAGGTCACGCTGACTACGTGAAGAACATGGTAACTGGTGCTGCTCAGATGGACGGCGCAATCATCGTGGTTGCTGCTACTGACGGTCCTATGCCACAAACTCGTGAGCACATCCTTCTTGCTCGTCAGGTAGGTGTTCCTCAGCTTGTTGTGTTCATGAACAAAGTGGACATGGTTGATGATCCGGAACTTCTTGAACTCGTTGAGATGGAAATCCGTGAGCTTCTTAGCTTCTACGAATTCGATGGCGACAACATTCCTGTTGTACAAGGATCTGCTTTGGGTGGCCTTAATGGCGATCCGAAATGGGTGAAAACTATCGAAGAATTGATGGATGCTGTTGATAGCTGGATTCCAATTCCTCCACGTATGACAGATCTTCCATTCTTGATGCCTGTTGAAGACGTATTCTCGATCACTGGTCGTGGTACTGTTGCAACTGGTCGTATCGAGCGTGGTATTATCAACTCAGGTGAAGCTGTTGATATCCTTGGTATGGGTGCAGAAGGTCTTAAATCAGTTGTAACTGGTGTTGAGATGTTCCGTAAGATCCTTGACCGCGGTGAAGCTGGTGACAACGTAGGTTTGCTGCTTCGTGGTATCGACAAAGAAGATATCCGTCGTGGTATGGTTATCTGTAAGCCAGGTTCCGTTAAGCCTCATTTGCACTTCAAAGGTGAAGTTTACGTACTGTCGAAAGAAGAAGGTGGACGTCACACTCCATTCTTTAACAAATACCGTCCTCAGTTCTACTTCCGTACCACTGACGTGACAGGTGAAATCACACTTCCTGCTGGTGTTGAAATGGTTATGCCAGGTGATAACATCACAATCGAAGTGAAACTGATCAACAAAATCGCTATGGAAAAAGGTCTTCGTTTCGCGATTCGCGAAGGTGGACGTACCGTAGGTGCTGGTCAGGTAACTGAAATTCTTGACTAATCAAGATAGCAATAATAAAACAAGTGCATTTCTTCTGGGATGCACTTGTTTTTTATAAAAAAATCGTATCTTTGCAGCCCCAATCAGTAGGTTGTACGATAAACGGGTGTAGTTCAAGGGTAGAATAGCGGTCTCCAAAACCGTTGATGGGAGTTCGAATCTCTCCACCCGTGCATAAATCGAAAAGGTGAAATGGAAAAATTTACTTCTTTTTTGAAAGCGTCCTGGGAGGAGATAACCCAGCATGTAACATGGCCGCCTTTCAACGAGCTGCAAGCCAATACCACGCTGGTGCTTGTGGGTTCGCTCATTTTTGCCTTTGTGGTAGGTGTGATGGATTTCGTTTTCGAAAACGCACTGAAACTGTTTTATCAGTCTTTCTAAGGCTATTTTATTAAAGATAACCCCCCGAAAGGTATGAGTAGTCTAAATTGGTTTGTATTAAGGGCGGTGTCCGGACAAGAGAAAAAGATCAAGTCCTACATTGAAAATGAAATAACACGCCAGAAGCTGAACGAATTCGTTCCGCAGATCCTGATCCCTTCGGAGAAGATCTATGAAATGCGCAACGGCAAGAAGCGTGTGAGGGAAAAGAATTTTTTTCCCGGCTATATTATCATTTCGGCCGATCTGTCAAAAGGGGAGGTTCTGCACATTATTACAAGTATCCCCGGCGTAATTGGTTTCCTGGGCAATGCCGAAGGAAATTCCAAAGTGCCCGTTCCGCTTCGTCAATCCGAAATTAACCGTATCCTCGGTAAGGTAGATGAGGCAGAGCAGCATGAAGAAGCGCCAAGCATGTCTTTCATTAAAGGCGAAACCGTGAAGGTTGTAGATGGTCCGTTCAGCGGATTTATCGGTCTGGTGGAAGAAGTGTTCGATGAGAAGAAAAAACTCAATGTAGTTGTAAAAATATTCGGGCGTAATACACCCGTGGAACTCAGTTACGCACAAGTAGAAAAGGATAGTTGAGCGAATAGCGGGCAGGTAGGCTTCCAACTGCATGTGAGCCGCTAGTCAATCAATGAACCGACAAATTCCAAAACAATGGCAAAAGAAATAGGTGGATACGTCAAACTGCAGGTGAAAGGTGGCCAAGCCAACCCATCACCTCCGATTGGTCCTGCATTGGGATCGAAGGGTTTGAATATCATGGAGTTTTGCAAGCAGTTCAATGGCCGTACCCAGGATAAAATGGGTGTGGTATTGCCGGTAGTTATTACATACTACAAAGACAAGTCTTTCGACTTCGTCATCAAAACCCCCCCGGCCGCTATTCTTCTTCTGGAAGCCTCAAAAGTGAAAACAGGTTCGGCTCAGCCAAACCGTATTAAGGTAGGATCAGTTTCATGGGATCAAGTTAAAACGATCGCTGAAACAAAAATGCCCGACCTGAACTGCTTCACCGTAGAGTCTGCTATGAAAATGATCGCGGGAACGGCTCGTAGTATGGGTATCACCGTGGCTGGCAAAGCCCCATGGGAAGAAAACAACTGAGCGTAGATTAATAAATACGCCAAAGAAACAAAGAACATGGGAAAATTGACCAAAAAGCAAAAAGAAGCTCTTTCAAAATACGACGCAACCCAGGCGTTTACCCTGGAGCAAGCTGCGGATGTTCTGAAGACGATTTCCTATACCAAATTTGATGCTTCCGTAGATATCGACGTTCGTTTGGGCGTAGATCCTCGTAAAGCTGACCAAATGGTGCGTGGCGTGGTAACATTGCCACACGGAACCGGCAAAGAAGTTCGTGTACTTGTATTGTGTACTCCCGACAAGGAGGCAGAAGCGAAAGAGGCAGGAGCGGATTATGTTGGTCTTGACGAATACATTACAAAAATCGAGCAAGGCTGGACAGACATCGACGTGATTATTACAATGCCAAGTGTAATGGCAAAAGTAGGTAGACTTGGTAAAGTATTAGGTCCTCGCGGCTTGATGCCAAACCCTAAGTCAGGAACTGTAACTCCGGATGTAGCGAAAGCTGTAAAAGAAGTGAAGGCTGGTAAAATCGACTTCAAAGTTGACAAAACCGGTATCATTCACACAAGCATCGGAAAGGTATCTTTCGGAACTGATCAGCTTGCACAGAACGCAACGGAGGTTATCAATACCTTGGTTCGCCTTAAGCCTTCATCGGCAAAAGGTACTTACGTAAAAAGCATTCACTTGTCAAGCACGATGAGCCCGGGTGTTATTATTGACAAAAACACGATTCCAGGACTGTAATATGACACGGGAAGAAAAAGCAGTAATTATTGACGAGTTAAGTCAGAAATTCGCCAGCACGCCGTACTTCTACATTACCAACGCAACCGGGATGACCGTGAGCGAGGTGAACACCCTCAGAGGCCTTTGCTTCGAGCGTGGTGTTGAGTATCGTGTTGTGAAGAATACATTGATTAAAAAAGCGCTTGAAACACTAGATACGGACTATTCTTCTTTCGACGAAGTGTTGAAAGGATTTTCCGGAGTAATGTTTCACCCGGAGTCAGGTAAAGTTCCTGCACAACTGATTAAGGATTTCAAAAAGAAATCAGGTAGCGACAAACTGAAGTTTAAAGGAGCTTCTGTGGATACTGCCCTTTTCGTTGGAGAAAGCCAGCTGGACGTTCTGATTTCTCTGAAATCGAAACAAGAACTGATCGGCGAAGTGATCGGATTGTTGCAATCGCCTGCCAAAAATGTTATCGGCGCTCTTACAAGCGGCGGACAGAACCTGGCTGGTATCCTCAAAACTTTATCTGAAAAAGAGGACTAATTTGAATAGCCAGGTCTAGCTCTCCGGGTTAATATTAAATGGAGCTTTTTTAAATCATCTTATTGTATAATCAAAAAAATCAAAATAAAAATGGCAGATTTGAAAGCTTTCGCAGAACAGCTTGTTAACCTTACGGTTAAAGAAGTGAACGAATTGGCTACAATTCTTAAAGACGAGTACGGCATTGAGCCAGCAGCAGCTGGTGCAGTAGTAGTGGCAGGTCCTGCTGGTGGTGGTAGCGATGCTCCTGCAGTTGAAGAAAAAACATCTTTCGATGTGATTTTGAAATCAGCTGGTGCAGGTAAACTTGCTGTTGTGAAATTGGTTAAAGACCTTACTGGTCTTGGCCTGAAAGAAGCGAAAGAACTCGTTGACGGCGCTCCAAAACCTGTAAAAGAAGGTGTTGCGAAAGACGAAGCTGACGCTTTGAAAAAGCAACTTGAAGAAGCTGGTGCAGAAGTTGAAGTGAAGTAATTTGCTCCACAGCATTAGAAAATAAATTCTACGGGAATAGGCCTGACAACCGTCAGGTCTTTTCCTGTTTTGTATACAAACCAAACGAAAAGCACTTTTTTATCGTTCTGGTTAAGGTGGTGACGAGTTCGCCCCCCATAATCTCCCCAAGCTGACTGCCCGAAACACTTCTTTACTCGTAGGAAAGGAGAACAGGGGCGTCAACTTTACTCTTCTACGAGGCATTAGATTAGGTTAAAACTAATTAGTTTTTCTGCTAACCCAAATCACACATAGCCTTGGCTACAATTAATCCAAAAACACCAAGAAAGAACTTCTCTCGGATTAATCAGATTATCGATTATCCTGATCTTTTGGGAATCCAGGTACAATCGTTCCGTGATTTCTTTAGTCTGGATACATCGGTTGAAGACCGTTCCGGAGAAGGATTGTACAAAGTTTTCGCTGAAAACTTCCCCATCGCCGACTCTCGTGAGAATTTCGTTCTAGAGTTCATCGATTACCTCCTTGAACCACCGAAGTATTCTGTCGACGAATCCATTGATCGCGGTCTGACTTACGCAGTACCTTTAAAGGCGAAACTGCGGCTGATCTGTAACGACGCCGATCATGAAGAATTTGAAACCATTGAGCAGGAAGTGTTCCTCGGGAACATTCCTTACATGACCGAACGCGGTTCGTTCGTAATCAATGGTGCTGAGCGCGTAATCGTATCTCAGCTTCACCGTTCACCGGGCGTGTTCTTCTCTATGAGCAAGCACACCAACGGTTCTAAACTATATTCTGCGCGGATTATTCCATTCAAAGGTTCCTGGATCGAATTCTCTACGGACGTGAATAACGTGATGTACGCGTACATCGACCGTAAGAAGAAGTTCCCTGTAACAACCCTTTTGAGAGCGATCGGTTTCGGATCTGATAAAGATATCCTCGACCTGTTCGGCCTTTCTGAGGAAATCAGCGCAACACCTGCTAACCTGAAAAAGGCAGTAGGACGCCGGTTGGCGGCAAGGGTTCTCCGTACATGGACTGAGGACTTCGTGGATGAGGATACCGGTGAGGTAGTTTCTATCCAGCGTAACGAAGTGTTGCTGGAACGTGACTCTTCCATTTCAGCGGATGATATCGATGTAATCCTGGAATCAGGGCAGAAGTCGATCATCATGCACAAAGAAGACATGAACGTAGCGGATTATAATATCATTTATAATACGCTTCAAAAAGATAGCTCAAACTCCGACAAGGAAGCTGTTGAGCAAATTTACCGTCAACTGCGTAATGCAGAAGCTCCTGATGAGCAAACTGCACGTGACGTGATCCAGAGCTTGTTCTTCTCGGATAAACGTTATGACCTGGGTGATGTAGGCCGTTACCGGATCAACAAGAAATTGGGATCGGATACCAGCCTCGACGTTCGCGTTCTGACAACCGGTGATATTGTTTCCATCGTGAAATACCTGATCGGTCTGATCAATGCGAAAGCGGTAGTCGATGATATCGATCACTTGTCAAACCGTCGTGTACGTACGGTGGGCGAGCAGCTTTATGCACAGTTCGGCGTAGGTCTTGCACGTATGGCGCGTACTATTAAGGAGCGTATGAACGTACGCGACAACGAAGATTTCAAACCTGTTGATTTGATCAATGCAAGAACATTGTCATCTGTAATCAACTCGTTCTTCGGTACCAACCAGCTTTCTCAGTTCATGGACCAGACTAACCCATTGGCTGAGATTACCCACAAGCGTCGTATGTCGGCACTTGGACCAGGTGGTCTTTCCCGCGAAAGAGCAGGTTTCGAGGTTCGTGACGTTCACTACACCCACTATGGTCGTCTGTGTACGATCGAAACTCCGGAAGGTCCGAACATTGGTCTGATCTCGTCACTTTGCGTATTTGCAAAAGTGAACGGTATGGGCTTCATCGAAACACCTTACCGTGTGATCGATAGTGCAGGTAAGCTGACCAACGAGCTGATCTACATGACAGCGGAAGAAGAAGATTCCAAATACATCGCGCAGGCGAATGCGTCTGTTGATAAAGAAGGAAACTTCACTGTTGAGAAAATCAAAACGCGTTTCGAAGGTGACTTCCCGATGGTGGATCCTTCGCAAGCATCGTATATGGACGTTGCTGCGAACCAGATCGTATCGGTAGCGGCTTCGTTGATTCCGTTCCTTGAACACGATGATGCGAACCGTGCCTTGATGGGATCTAACATGCAGCGCCAGGGGGTGCCTCTGTTGCGTCCGCAGGCTCCTATCGTAGGAACTGGTCTGGAACGCCGCGTGGCAATGGACTCCCGTGCATTGGTAGTAGCGGAAGGCAACGGCGAAATCGAATTCGTGGATGCGAAGAAGATCGTCGTTAAATACGACCGTACAGACGATGACCGCCTTGTTAGCTTTATCGACGACAGCGTTTCTTACGACCTCGTGAAATTCCGTCGTACCAACCAGGATACCTGCCTTAACCTTCAACCAATGGTTCTTAAAGGCCAGAAAGTGAAGAAGGGAGAGCCGCTTTGCCAGGGATATGGTACAGAAGGCGGTGAGCTTGCATTGGGCCGTAACCTTCTGGTTGCATTCATGCCTTGGCAGGGATACAACTTCGAGGATGCGATCGTAATCTCTGAAAAAGTAGTACGCGAAGATATCTTTACTTCGATCCACATCGAAGAATTTGAGCTCGAAGTACGTGATACCAAACGCGGAGAAGAAGAATTGACTGCCGAGATCCCGAACGTAAGCGAGGAAACTGTGAAGAACCTCGACGAAAACGGTATTGTCCAGGTAGGAACAGAAGTAAAAGAAGGTGATATCCTGATTGGTAAGATCACTCCAAAAGGAGAATCTGATCCTACCCCTGAGGAAAAACTGCTTCGTGCAATCTTCGGTGATAAGGCTGGCGATGTGAAGGATGCTTCGAAAAAGGCACCACCATCGATGAAAGGTGTGGTAATCGATACCAAACTGTTCTCCCGCCCAACCAAAGAAGAGCGTGCAAAACATAAGGACGAGCTTCGTCTGTTGATGAAAAAATACAGCCGCGATCTGACTGCATTGCGCGGTCGCGTGATCGATAAGCTGGTAACATTGACGGAAGGCAAAACAAGCTCGGGTGTAAAACATAAATTCGGCGACGAGCTGATCAGCAAAGGAATGAAGTTCAACGTGAGAAATATCTCCGAGAACCTGTTCCCTGCCAACAACCCGTACCGTGACGAAAGCCAGTATGCAGTTCCTGAGGAGGTTAACCTCATCGGAGACGTTCTGACCGACTCATGGACCGAGGACAGCAACGTAAACCTTCAGGTTTCATTGGTGTTGAAAAACTACCTGAATGCGCGCAGCGAAGTTATGGGCCGCTTCAAACGCGATCGTTTCGCATTGGAAGTGGGTGACGAGCTACCTGCTGGTATCGTGAAACTGGCGAAAGTATACATCGCCAAGAAACGTAAACTGAAAGTTGGGGATAAAATGGCGGGTCGCCACGGTAACAAAGGGGTTGTAGCCCGTATCGTTCGTGACGAAGATATGCCATTCCTTGAAGACGGAACACCGGTAAACATCGTGTTGAACCCACTTGGGGTACCTTCACGTATGAACATCGGTCAGATTTACGAAACCATCCTTGCATGGGCTGGTCTGAAACTCGGCCGCCGCTACGCAACACCGATCTTTGACGGTGCTACTGAAGCGGAAGTTGCTGCTGAGTTGAAAGAAGCAGGTCTGCCGGATTGGGGACGTACTTATCTGTACAACGGTCTTACTGGTGAGCAGTTTGACCAGCCGGTAACTGTCGGTCTGATGTACATGATGAAACTGGGTCACTTGGTTGACGACAAAATGCACGCGCGTTCTATCGGGCCATACTCGCTCATTACCCAGCAACCATTGGGTGGTAAAGCGCAGTTCGGTGGACAGCGTTTCGGTGAGATGGAAGTGTGGGCGCTTGAAGCGTTCGGTGCATCGCACATTCTTCAGGAGATCCTTACTGTGAAATCCGATGATGTGGTTGGCCGTGCCAAAGCGTATGAAGCGATCGTGAAAGGTGAAAACCTTCCGAAACCAAATATCCCAGAGTCATTCAACGTACTTGTCCACGAACTTCGCGGACTAGCATTGGAGATTACACTGGACTAATTTCTAGTCGTTGGCGCGGGTGACCGCGCCATAGAAATGCAAACAAATTAGTTTCGACTAACAGACAAACGACTCTTTATTATGTCTTTCAAAAAGAATAAAAAATTAAATAGCGACTTTTCCAGAATGACGATCAGTCTGGCGTCACCGGAGTCTATCCTAGAAAGCTCCTTCGGTGAAGTAACCCAGCCTGAGACCATCAACTACCGGACCTACAAGCCGGAGATGGGCGGTCTGTTCTGCGAGCGCATTTTTGGTCCTGTAAAAGACTGGGAATGCCACTGCGGGAAATACAAGCGCATTCGTTACAAAGGAATTATCTGCGACCGTTGCGGTGTAGAGGTAACCGAGAAAAAGGTTCGCCGCGAGCGCATGGGTCACATTGAACTGGTGGTTCCTGTTGCACATATCTGGTACTTCCGCAGCTTGCCGAACAAAATCGGTTACCTGCTGGGACTTTCTACCAAGAAACTCGACCAGATCATTTATTACGAACGGTACGCGGTTGTTCAGCCAGGTATCAAGGAAGAGGACGGCGTAAGCTACCTCGACTTCCTGACCGAAGATGAATACCTCGACATCATCGACAAACTTCCACGCGAGAATCAGTTGCTTCCTGACACGGATCCCAACAAATTCATCGCGAGAATGGGTGCCGATGCACTGGAAATGCTGTTGAGCCGCATTAAGCTTGACGAACTTTCTTACGAGCTCCGTCACCAGGCTGCTACCGACACTTCACAGCAACGTAAAGCGGAAGCTTTGAAGCGCCTGAAAGTAGTAGAAGCATTCCGTGATGCGAATACCCGTATCGAAAACCGCCCTGAATGGATGGTGATCAAAATGGTACCGGTTATTCCACCAGAATTGCGTCCGCTTGTGCCCCTGGATGGTGGCCGTTTCGCGACTTCGGATTTGAACGACCTTTACCGTCGTGTAATTATCCGTAACAACCGTCTGAAACGCCTTATCGAGATCAAGGCACCAGAGGTGATCTTGCGTAACGAAAAACGGATGTTGCAGGAAGCGGTTGACTCGCTTTTCGATAACAGCCGTAAAGTGAATGCGGTACGTTCAGAAGGTAACCGTGCTTTGAAATCACTTTCAGACATGCTGAAAGGTAAGCAAGGCCGTTTCCGTCAAAACTTGCTGGGTAAGCGTGTCGACTACTCTGGTCGTTCGGTTATCGTGGTAGGTCCTGAATTGAAACTGCACGAATGCGGTTTGCCAAAAGATATGGCGGCTGAACTTTTCAAGCCGTTCATTATCCGTAAGCTGATCGAGCGCGGAATCGTTAAAACTGTAAAATCAGCGAAGAAGATCGTAGACCGCAAGGATCCTGTGATCTGGGATATTCTCGAAAACGTACTGAAAGGTCACCCGGTATTGCTTAACCGTGCTCCGACACTTCACCGTTTGGGTATCCAGGCATTCCAGCCTAAACTGATCGAAGGAAAAGCGATCCAGCTTCACCCATTGGTTTGTACGGCATTCAACGCTGACTTTGACGGTGACCAGATGGCGGTACACGTACCGCTGGGTCAGGAAGCCGTATTGGAAGCGTCTATGCTCATGCTTTCCTCGCACAACATCCTGAACCCTGCCAACGGTGCACCGATCACGGTACCATCTCAGGACATGGTTTTGGGTCTGTATTATGTGACCAAAGGACGTGTAAGCACAGAACAATACCCGATCATCGGAGAAGGCAAAATCTTCTACGGTCCTGATGAAGTTATCATCGCGATCAACGAAGGCAAGCTTTCAAAACATGCGAATATCAAATGCCGTCTGCGCGTACGCAACGACGACAATACATTTGAAACCAAACTGGTTGACACCGTAGCCGGACGTATCCTGTTCAACCAGGCCGTTCCTGAGGAAGTGGGTTATATCAACGAACTGTTGACTAAAAAGAAACTTCAGCAGATCATCGGTTTGGTATTCAAACAGGCTGGTGTGGCCCGTACAGCACAATTCCTTGACGAAATCAAAGAACTTGGTTTCCAAATGGCCTTCAAAGGTGGTTTGTCAATGGGATTGGACGATGTAATGGTTCCAAGTGAAAAAGAAAAACTCATCGAGCAGGCGAAAGCCGACGTTGAAAACGTCTGGAACAACTACCTGATGGGTTTGATCACCGAGAACGAACGTTACAACCAGGTGATCGATATCTGGACGCGCGTTAACTCACGCATTACAGAAACGTTGATGAAGCAGCTGGAATCAGACAAAGGCGGATTCAACTCAATCTATATGATGATGCACTCCGGAGCCCGCGGTTCCCGCGAGCAGATCCGTCAGTTGGGTGGTATGAGGGGTCTTATGGCCAAGCCTCAGAAAAACATCGCTGGTGGTGCGGGTGAAATCATCGAAAACCCGATCCTTTCTAACTTTAAGGAAGGTTTGGACGTTTTGGAATACTTTATCTCTACCCACGGTGCGCGTAAAGGTTTGGCCGATACAGCGTTGAAAACTGCGGATGCGGGTTACCTGACCCGTCGTTTGCACGACGTTGCACAAGACGTGGTAGTAGTGGAAGAAGACTGCGGATCGCTCCGCGGTATCGCGATCTCTGCATTGAAAGATAATGAGGATATCGTAGAGCCATTGTCAGAGCGTATCCTTGGTCGCGTAAGTGTACACGATGTATTCGATCCGTTGACCAACGAATTGATCCTTACATCAGGACAGGAAATCACAGAAGAAATTGCTGCTTACATTGACGAGACGGCTATTGAAACTGTTGAAATCCGTTCGGTACTGACTTGCGAAACCCGCGATGGTGTTTGTGCAAAATGCTACGGACGCAGCTTGGCGTCTGCCCAGATGGTGAACATCGGTGAGGCAGTTGGTGTAATCGCTTCCCAGTCAATCGGTGAGCCAGGTACACAGCTGACACTCCGTACATTCCACGTGGGGGGTACGGCTTCCAACATCTCTGTTGAAGCCAACATCAAAGCGAAATTCGACGGTTTGATCCAGTTCGAAGACCTTCGTTTAGTACAATCTGTTAACTCAGAAGGCGACGAAGTAACAGTAGTAATGGGCCGTTCAGGTGAAGTGAAAGTTGTTCACCCTGAAACGAAACAACTCCTGATCTCGAACAACGTACCTTACGGTGCACATTTGCAAGTGAAAGAAGGCGACACCGTGTTTAAAGGACAGGAACTTTGTACCTGGGACCCTTATCACGCGGTAATCCTTTCTGAATTCACCGGAACTGTTTCCTTCGACGCTATCGAGGAAGGTATCACATTCCGTGAAGAATTTGACGAACAAACAGGCTTCCAGGAGTCGGTGATCATTGAAACGCGTGACAAAACCAAAAACCCGGCTATCGTGGTGAAAGGTAAGTCTACCTTGTTGAAAGATCAGACAGAAAAAGGTTATAACCTTCCTGTGGGTGCACGTTTGGTTGTGAAGGCAGGTGCAGCTATCAAGGCTGGTCAGCCGCTGGCGAAAATCCCACGTGTTGTTGGTAAAACACGCGATATCACGGGAGGTCTGCCACGTGTGACCGAATTGTTCGAAGCACGTAACCCATCGAACCCAGCAACGGTTTCTGAAATCGACGGTGTAGTATCTTATGGTGGCGTAAAACGCGGTAACCGTGAAATCCATATCGAATCGAAAGACGGAACACAACGCCGTTACATGGTACCTCTTTCGAAACACATCCTCGTTCAGGATGGTGACTTCGTAAGAGCCGGTGACCCGCTTTCCGATGGTGCTATCACGCCTGCGGATATCCTTTCTATCAAAGGACCAACCGCGGTTCAGGAGTACCTGGTGAATGAGATTCAGGAAGTATACCGTCTGCAAGGTGTGAAGATCAACGATAAACACATCGAGTGTATCGTACGCCAGATGATGCAGAAAGTGGATATCCTGGACGCTGGTGACACCAACTTCCTCGAAATGCAGGCTGTCGACCGCGTGGTATTCCGCGAGGAGAACGACAAGATCCTGGATATGAAAGTAGTTGAAGACTCTGGTAGCTCCGAGACACTGAAGCCAGGTATGATCGTTTCGGTTCGTCGTTTGCGCGATGAGAATTCAAGCCTGAAACGTCGTGACCTTAAACTGGTTACTGCCCGTGATGCGCAAGCAGCAGTTGCGAGACCTACCTTGATGGGTATCACACAAGCTTCTTTGGGTACTGAAAGCTTTGTTTCCGCGGCTTCATTCCAGGAAACAACCAAAGTACTGAGCGAAGCGGCTGTTCGTGGAAAACGCGACGAACTGAAAGGTTTGAAGGAGAACGTGATCGTTGGTCACCTGATCCCTGCCGGTACAGGTATGCGTCAATACGAAAACCTGATCGTAGGGTCGAAAGAAGAATACGATGCGCTGTCAGATTCTCGCGAGAGACAATCCCGCAAGAAAAAAGAGTTGGCGTAATCCGACTGAATATGAGTAAGCAAAGAGCCGGCCTGCAAATGCAGGACCGGCTCTTTGCTTTCCAAGCCGGGCTTTTCCAAGCGCGGCATTTTTAGTAATTTCCCCATTAAATTCGATAGCGCAGCTATTTAAAACCAGCAATGAAAGAAGAAAACAAGGAAAACGAACAACAGATCAATGTGGAACTGTCGGAAGAAATGGCAGAAGGTGTTTATTCCAACCTGGCGATGATCGCCCATTCCAACAGCGAATTCATTCTTGACTTCATCCGCCTCATGCCCGGCGTGCCGCGCGCGAAGGTGAAAGCCAGGATTATCGTAACCCCGGAGCATGCCAAACGCCTCGTAGCCGCATTGCGTGATAACATCCAGAAATACGAGGACCAATACGGCCCTATTCAAAATTCACAGGATAGCGAGCCTACATTCAACTTCCCGATCAGTTTTGGCGGTCCCGGCGGCGAGGCTTGATCATTTATTTTTGATGATTTTCCAGGACCGTTTACTGCCATTTTGAACGGTCCACAAAATATACGTTCCCACGCTCAGCCTACTGATATCCCATTCGGTAAGCTTCTCACTAATTTGCATGGAATCCACGATAACACCTTTCGAGTCCGCAATGTGGTATTCGAATGGCTTGTTATTTTGGTTTTCAAATTCGAGTAAGATCTTACCCGCACTTGGATTCGGATAAACTTTCACCCCAGGCCACGATGGTTCGGCGACCCCTGTAATCAGATTAGCCTGAATCTGAATACTATTGCCCACATTCCGGCTGTAACAATGCTTGTCTCTCAAACCGCTGATGGTCAGGTTTTCGCCAAGATAATTATGCAGAACATATGGCCGGGAATAATTGGATAATTCCGTAGAAACTGAGTCGCCGTTCCAGATTGTGAACGCCCACGGTTTTTCTCCGGTCAATTGGATGTTAACCGTGGCGGTATCTACCAACGGTCTCAGGACCGACTGGGTCACGGACATCGTAAAAAGCGGCAAACCGTGAATTACCACGCGCAATGCATTGCTCGAATTGACCTCCGGCTCTGCGCTTTTTACGCGTATTTCGACCTCCGGCCCTGTGACTCCATCAGGAATAATGAAGCTTATTTTGTTGCTGCTGGCAAAGACGTTAGGCACCGATTCAGTGTCCCCGTTCGCTTTTTTCAACACAACGGTAAATGGCTTGGTGGCATCTACTTTCCCTCCGACATTCATTGTCACCGTAACGCTGTCATTCACACAATACTCTGCTTTATCGGTCTCAACCAGGTCGAGCTGTGTCGCGGTCAGCCGTGCCACGCCATACTGGCCTGTAAGCCAGATATGATCATTTTCGCCGGGAACAATGTTGGTGGCAATATTGCGAAAGGGAATATCCGACCCCACTTTTTTCCAAACAGAACCATCGTATTTAAACACGCGAGTTTGTTCCCCGTCCGACAGCACATAGAAATTCCCGGCACGATCGCTCGCGATGGCCTGGATGGTACCGCCTGAAAATGGGACATCCCATGGTCTTAGAATCGACCATTTTTGCTTATCCCAAAATGCAAGCCGGTAGCCATTGAAACTCGGATCGTACTGCATGATCATCAGCTTTCCGTCCTTTCCGAGTACAAATTGTTCCATATTTGCCAACAATTCGGGGTGGGTGAAGGAATTGATCCGCGCTGTCTCAGCACCGGATGAGGGATCCGCCAATATGATCTCTCCGAGGCCGGTATTGCTGTAAACCAATATCCACATCTTACCGGCCGTAATCGCAACTTTGCGAAAATTCCAGCCATAATCTACTGTTTTGAAAGGAACAAGCGTATGATTTTCTTCCTTGTAAATGGTGTTACTATTCCAGTAAATCTTATGTGATGGACTGAAATCCAGGAAATAATCGGAGGAATAGAACCGGTTTACCGATGCATTGCTATCGGGCGTGTCGTCGACGAGTTCAACCCTGCGAAAGTTGGAATTACTTTCCTGGCCTATGATATGCAGTTTGAGGCTGTCATCTGTCTGCATTGTAACGGCCGCAGATGTAAAGCCGATCAGGCCGTCGGTGTTTTTCCGGTTGAAGACTTTATAGGAAAGATCTTCATTGTTTAACCTGATATAACCATTGCTTTGGGATGTCAGCCATAAGTTTTCGGCTGTGGCGGCAATTCTCGGATAAGATTGATCGAAAACACCTGGGTCGAGGCTTGATAAAAATGTAAGATTGCCCGGTAAAGACCGGCTGCCGGTTTTAAAAGGGAACGTATAGTCTATAATTTTTTTAAGCGGGAAATTCGGACTACTCAGGTTCCATTCTTCAAGTCTGAAATATAGCTGACTGTTCGCGGGCAGATTTGACACAACATCGCTTACCGTTCCAAAATTCGAATACTCCTTCTTGACAATCGGATGGGTAAATGATTGATTATCGGCGATTGTGATATTCAGTTTTGAATACGGAATCATCGGAAAGTAGCAGAAAGGAAAAGAGGTAGGCATGTTTTCAGAGACCGGGACATACAGTTGATATCCGGGAGTAGGATTGACGGAGAAGAAGCCGGCATCGGACCACTTGCCTTTGTCCTGATCGTTGAATGCCCGGACGCGCCATCTGACAGTCATCGGATAATCGGGCGTATAATAAAAGGCCGAGGAGCTTGAAGTAGCGGAAAAGTATGGGTAATCGAATGAAACATCGTTGATACCGGCCGTTTGGATTTCGTAACCCGTAGCGCCGGAAACTTCTGAATAGGGTAACAGAAAAGGTCTGCCTTGTTGGGCGATCGGGGATGCTTCCGGTGCAGCAACGTCCGGAGGAGGAAGCTGTCCCGCACCTATTGTCATTTGAACAGGCTCCGACCATGCAGAACTTCCCAGTGTATTCAGGGATTTAATTTTAAGATAAATGGTTGCGCCCTGGGCAAAGTCTTTCACATGAAAACCGTTGAACGGAACGGAAACGGTTTTACTGCCGGTGAAGTTGGGATTGTCGGCATAACTGACTTCGTACGACAACGCATTGGTGATCACTGGCCAAGTCAGAAAATCGCCTTTCGAAACTTCTGTATTTGCACTCAATTTCGGAGTTTCCGGAGCGGAAGTGATTTTTGAAAACGCATTATCTGCATGATTCCGCATGATCGCCTGGGAAAGGGGGTGGAACGTGGGTTCCCAAATGCAGTAGCTCATAAGGGTGCCGGACCTGTCGGTAAGCACTTCAATCGCCTTGTCGTAACAACCACCCTCCGGACTTGAACAGAAGTCGATAGGACCTCCCGGCCAGTAACAGCTATGCGTATGGGGCGACGCAAAATTGTGCCCGAATTCATGCATCATCAATTGCGGCATCCCCAGCATCGAAACACTCGTAACACCTCCTATATAAGCTACCCCCGACGCATTGCCGGTAACCGGTTTGGTGTAGAAATAGGCGCGCTTGTCGAAGTTCGGCGCTGCGGGAGGAAGGTTGGTCAGAATGTCGAGCAGGGAAAAGATATTCTCGCTGGCTGCAAACGGATCAGTGTCGGGATTTTTGAATATCCGGATATTCGTCACGAGCATTCTGGTATTGATTTCCTTCTCGTACACTTCCGAGACCTTTTCAATGTCTTCCAATACTTTTCTAAAAATGACATTAGTGTCCTGCTCGAACTTGACAAAAGTCTTGTAATCCACTTCAATATGAATGCGGCAGATATTCATTTCCCCGGCGCCTACCCTGGCTTTTTGCTGTCGCATGATGGCAGGTAACCTTGCCATGTTGCGGAGCACATCCTGCGGTATTGCATCGTCACTTGTCCCGCAACGCACCGGTTTTTGCTGAGCGATGGCACTGGAAAACGCAAGGAATGTGAGTATTATAAGGTAGAAAAGGCGCATAGCGATGGAAGGGAGTTAACTAATATTATTCTAAGTAACCAAAAATGCGTTAGAATGAATGAGTTTCGGTTTTTTGTAAGGACACTGAAAGCTGTTCACGCCGTTGTATCCACCGGTTAAGAAAAGTAAACTTTTGAAATCGTATACTTCTAGTGGGATAATCCTGTGATAACAAGCAACTTTGCCACAATTTGACTAATTTAGGTATCTGCTGCCCTCACGCGATTATTTCTAAACTCAATTTATTCACCATGGCATTGTTCAAATTATCAATCAACAACCGTGCATACAGCGCAGATGTGGAGGGCGACACTCCGCTGCTGTGGGTATTGCGCGACAATCTGGGCCTTGTGGGTACCAAATACGGATGCGGGATCGCCCAATGCGGTGCCTGTACGGTTCACCTCGATGGCAAGGCGGTCCGTTCCTGTGTGTTACCGGTATCATCGGTAGGTAAGGCGAAAGTGACAACAATCGAGGGACTATCCGAAAAAGGCGACCACCCGGTTCAGAAAGCCTGGGACGAGGTGGATGTAGCGCAATGCGGCTATTGCCAGGCCGGCCAGATCATGACCGCCGCGGCGTTCCTCAAAGAAAAACCCAAACCGACCGAAGAAGAAATCGTCGGGGCGATGAGCGGCAACCTGTGCCGTTGCGGAACTTACCACCGTATACGCGAGGCAGTGAAAGTAGCAGCCACTAAAACCAACTGACCATGAGCACAATCAATCAAGCATCGCGTCGCGACTTCATGAAGATCGCGGCAGCGGCCGGTGGCGGTTTGTTCCTGGGTTTTAACTGGTCGGATTCGACGGCAGCACCAGTGGTGGTCGACGCTCAGCAGATCGCCGCGGGATCGGTGAAGTTCAATAGCTATTTGTCAATCAGTTCGGACAACAGCATTACCATCGTTTCTCCAAACCCGGAAATCGGGCAGGGTATTAAAACGGCATTTCCTATGGTGGTTGCCGAAGAGCTGGACGCCGACTGGAAACTCGTAAAAACGGTACAAGGCAAATTGGATAGCGCACAGTTTGAACGCCAGGTAACGGGCGGTAGCGGTGCCGTTCCGCATTCGTGGGAGCGCCTGCGCAAGGCAGGCGCGACGGCGCGTTTCCTGCTCGTGAATGCAGCAGCGGCCAAATGGGGTGTTCCGGCTTCGGAAATCACCACTGCGGATAGCAAGTTGCTTCACAAAGCATCGGGTAAGTCGGCTAGCTATGGCGAATTTGCGGAGGCAGCCGGCAAGTTAACCGCGCCAACGGACATTAAACTGAAAGACGAAAAGACATTCAAACTGATCGGCCAGTCGGTCAGGAATGTTGACAACAAGAATATCGCAACGGGCAAGCCGCTTTTTGGCCTTGATTTCTATCGCGAGGGAATGCTTTTCGCAATTATTCAGCGGCCAAAAGCCTTTGGGTTTAAATTAAAATCGGTGGACTCGGCGGCTGCGAAGGCAATGCCGGGTATTGTGGACGTGGTTACTTTCGAAAACAGTGTGGCGGTAGTCGGTAAATCGACCTGGCAATGCAAAAAAGCACGCGAGGTACTCAAAATCGAGTACGAAAAAGCAGCCGACCTCGAAAGCTCGGAAGACCACAACCGTATTTTCTCTAACCTGATGGATAATGGCGAAGCGACTGTCCGCCGTAAAAATGGAGATGTGGAAGCGGCATTCAAGAGCGCTGCCAAGGTTATCAAGGCAGAATACCAATGCCCGTTCCTGCCTCACAGCCCATTGGAGCCAATGAACTTCTTCGCGCACGTACGCGAGGACGGCGTGGAGCTCGTAGGCCCTACGCAGACACCCGACCGCGCACGCGGGGAAGCGGCCAAAATCACCGGCCTTCCTCCTGAAAAAATCACTGTCGAAATCACACGGCAGGGAGGCGGATTCGGTCGCCGGCTTTCGGCCGACTTTGCTATTGAAGCCGTGCACGTTTCTAAACTGGTAAAAGCACCTGTGAAGGTAATCTGGACGCGGGAAGACGACATGACCGGCGGTACTTACCGCCCCGCCGTTCGTTACCGTTTTGAGGCTGCATTGGATAAAAACAATGAACTGATCGGCTACAAGCTACGTGGTGTCGGCATTAACTCGGGTAATCCTACCCGGGAGGATAACTTTCCGTCGGGCTCTGTCGAGAACCTGCTGATTGACTCCGTGGAGCATAAATCTGCGATCACGACCGGCCCGTGGCGCGCTCCTATTACCAACTTCCTGGCCTATGCCGAGCAGTCGTTTATCGATGAAGTGGCTGAGGCGGCTGGCAAAGACCCGGTGGAATTCAGGCTTGCACTTTTGGAAAAGGCTAAAAAATCACCGGCTGGTGAGGTAAAATATGATGTAGACCGGATGATCGCGGTGATCAAGCTGGCGGCTGAGAAAAGCAACTGGGGCAAAAAGAAAGGCGTTCATCAAGGCTTTTCCGTTTATTTCTCGCACAGGTCGTATGTGGCGCAGGTAGGGGAAGTGGTGGTTGAGAAAGGCAAGCCTGCATTGAAGAACATTATTGCGGCGGTCGATTGCGGCATTGTGATTAATAAAAGCGGCTCGTTGCAGCAGGTACGCGGCGGAGTAGTGGACGGAATCGGCCATGCGATGTACGGCAATATGACTTTCAAAGGAGGCACGCCGGACCAGAGCAACTTCAACGGCTTCCGGCTGATCCGTATGAACGAAATTCCCGAGGTGGATGTGCATTTTGTGGATAACGGTATATCGCCGACCGGCCTCGGAGAACCGGCATTGCCTCCTGCCGGAGGTGCGGTAGCCAATGCGTTCTACAAAGCCACCAAGCAACGGCTTCGGAATCAGCCTTTTATTAATGAAGAGGCATTTAAAGGGATTTCGTAAGTATTAAATATTGCAAATTGTAAGACAGTAAGGTGAAAATGTGATACCGCATTTTTATCTTACTGTTTTTATTTACGTTCTTCCTAAACCATTGAAATACAAATGAAAAAGATCGTTACGCTGTTTTCTGCTTTGCTATCCCTCGGTATAGCCGCATTTACGGTTGCCGACTTCCCCGAAACCGATATATCCAACGGGTTAATCAAAGCCAAGCTCTATCTGCCGGATGCGAATGAAGGCTATTACCGTGGTGTGCGATTCGATTGGGCGGGTGTGGTGCCCAGTTTGGAGTACAAGGGCCATACTTACTTCGGGGCATGGAACCAGGCACCTTATGACCCCAAATTGCACGACGCGATTATGGGGCCGGTGGAAGAGTTTACGCCATTGAATTTCGACGAGACCCAACCAGGGGAGCAATTCGTGAAGATTGGCGTAGGTGTTTTGACTAAGCCCGATGACAAAAAGTATTCGTTCGCGACGAATTATACGATTAAAAATCCTGGCAAATGGTCGGTAACGAAAGGCAAGGACCAGGTTGCTTTTGCCCATGAATTAAAAGATGAGACTGGTTATGGCTACAATTATCACAAGACTTTAAAACTCGTAAAAGGCAAACCGCAGCTCGTTTTGGAACACACTTTAAAAAACACCGGCTCCAAACCCATTGTGGCAAGCACCTATAACCACAACTTTTTCATGATCGACAACGAGCCGTCGAACGAGAATATCCGCATTGTGTTCCCTTTTGAAGTGAAGGGTGAGGGCAAAGGTTTCGGGAGCATTATCAATGCAAATGGCAAAATGCTGAACTACTCGCGGGAGGTTGTCAGGGGCGACCAGGTTTTCAGCGCCGGTTTGCAGGGTTTCGGACCTACGGCGAAGGATTACGATATCCGCATTGAGAATACCAAAACGAAGGCAGGTGTGAGGATAACCTGCGATCAGCCACTGGAAAAGCTGGTTTACTGGGCATGTCCAACCACCTCGTGTCCCGAGCCTTACATCAGGATCGCCGCCCAGCCGGGGCAGGAGATCAAATGGAAGGTGACTTACGACTTTTACACCTTTTAACGTAGAGCGGCTGGATTTTTCTAAATTCGCACCGCATTTCAACAAACTAGTCAATGGGTTCGCATAAACACCTGGATAAAGCATCGGCTGCCGGCCTTTTAGTCGCATTAGGGATTATTTACGGAGATATCGGTACATCTCCCCTTTACGTAATGCAGGCCGTAATCGGTACCAATAAAATTACGAATGATGTAGTGTACGGTGCCGTGTCGTGTATATTCTGGACGCTTACGTTACAAACGACCATCAAGTATGTGATCCTGATTCTCAGGGCCGACAACAAGGGTGAAGGCGGGATCCTCGCGTTATTCGCCCTGGTACGGCGGCGGGCAGCGTGGCTGACGGTTCCAGCCATCATCGGCGCAAGTACCTTGCTGGCCGACGGGATCATCACTCCACCCATTTCGGTATCGTCGGCCGTGGAAGGCTTGCGTATACTTTATCCCGACATTCAGACGATACCGATCGTGATCGGTATTCTGACGCTGCTGTTCATCATTCAGGTATTTGGAACAACCATTGTAGGACGTGCATTTGGTCCCGTGATGATGATTTGGTTCGTGATGCTGGCCGTGTTGGGTGTTTCGCAGGTGATCGATCATCCCGAGATCATGAAATCGCTCAGTCCGGTTTATGCCTACCAACTGCTCGCGAACCATACTGGCGGTTTCTGGATGCTTGGCGCTGTTTTCCTTTGTACAACAGGCGCAGAGGCGTTGTATAGCGACCTCG
Source organism: Dyadobacter sp. 22481 (assembly GCF_052044875.1). NCBI lineage: Bacteria > Pseudomonadati > Bacteroidota > Cytophagia > Cytophagales > Spirosomataceae > Dyadobacter > Dyadobacter sp. 22481. The sequence goes on along the minus strand of NZ_JBQENV010000004.1, from coordinate 124,819 downwards.
GGCACTGCGGACGGGGCAATATCCGAATCAGCTGGGTTTTTGTAAAAACCTGTTTGATCCTCAACTATTTCGGTCAGGGAGCGTGGCTTATCGTACATTCGGGCGATCTGTTGAATGGGCGGAAGCCTTTTTATGAAATCATGCCCGACTGGTGGCTGTTACCCGGGATCGGTATCGCGACAATGGCTGCCATTATTGCCAGCCAGGCTTTGATAACCGGCTCCTTTACACTCATTTCCGAGGCTATCCGTCTTAATTTCTGGCCAAAAGTAAGACTCGTTTACCCGAGCGACAAGAAGGGCCAGCTATATGTGCCGAGCGTGAACTGGCTGCTTTGGGCAGGTTGTATCGGCATTGTATTGTATTTCAAGGAATCCTCGTATATGGAAGCCGCGTATGGGCTTGCGATCACCCTCACGATGATCATGACCACGATCCTAATGTCGGTGTACTTGTATGTAAAACGGGTAAGCAAATGGATGGTAGCCGTTTTTCTGGTCATTTACCTGGCCATTGAAGGTTCATTTCTCGCCGCCAACCTGTTGAAATTCACACATGGCGGCTGGGTATCGCTCGTACTGGCAACCGTCATTGGGATGGTGATTGCTGTTTGGCTGAAAGCGTACTATATCAAGCTGCGCCTGACGGAATTTGAAAGCCTGGAAAAATACATCGGTAAGCTGAAAGAACTGAGTAACGACATTAGCATACCTAAATATTCGACACACTTAATATTCATGTCGAATGCGGCGCGCGAGAGCGAGATCGAGACCAAAATCATTTATTCAATCTTCTATAAACGTCCGAAACGTGCTGATATTTACTGGTTTGTGCACGTGGAAACCACCGACGAACCTTACACAATGGACTACCATGTGAATATCCTGGCGGAGGACGATGTGATCAAAGTGACGTTCCGTCTCGGCTTCCGGATCGAGCAGCGCATTAACCTTTTCTTCCGTAAAGTGGTGGAAGATATGGTGCTCAACAAGGAGGTGGATATTACCAGCCGATACGAGTCATTGAGCCGGCAAAATATCACAGGTGACTTCCGTTTCATCGTACTCGAGCGTTATTTGGCACTGGAAAACAATCTGCCTTTCATGGAGGAGCTGATTATGAAAATCTATTTCGGAATTAAAAGCACCACCACTTCGGAAGATAAATGGTTTGGGCTCGACAGCAGTTCGGTGAAGGTAGAGAAGGTGCCCCTGGTACTGACGCCTAGCCAGAAAATCCGGATGAAAAGAGTATATAGTTAGGAAATTGAATGCGAAGTATTTCAAAATAAAAGTTTCATTCCAAAACCATCACTTACCCAACGGTTTATCGCCCATTTTGGGTAGATCGGTACGCATTTTGGGGATGGGCCGTAGCCGGGCAGCTGGCTGGCTTCTGGAACGCTTTTAGTGCAAGCAGGCACCTATGTTATGGGTAACTTTTGTTCACTAAACCAGAATGAACGATGAAATATCTTGCATGCATATTCACAATGCTACTCGGGATTACCGGAGCATTTGCGCAGAACCCGGCTACACCCGCGCCGTCTGTGCCACAGCCAGTACCGCAAACAAGTCCTGCCCCAACGACAGCACCTGAAACGAAGCCTGAATTCAATTCGCCACAATCCCCAGCCCGGCCAGCCCAGGTGCCATCCGAAGATACGCTTATCAAAGGACAAAAAAGTTCGGGAGCGGTCATACGAGACACGCTGATGCCTGCTGACAATAAGCGAAAAGACCGCTCGGAACGCCGTAAGAACCGCAAAGGAACCGTAGAAACCGGTGATACTACCTCACCGCAGCCTCAAACCGACCCAGCCAGAAAGCCCTGACACCAGGCGACATTACGTAAAAAAGCCCGGAACCATTTCCGGGCTTTTTTACGTAATGTCGGGAAGAGAGAAACGACTTCTCGGGATTAAAGTGTTTGGTTTAGAGAAGGATAGGCGTGGATCTCGGCCTGGCGGTAGGTGGCCGGTTCCAGGTCGTCTTCCCAAAATGGCTGTGTGACCACGGCTTTGTTCTTATTAACCCAGGTACACCAAACCTTTCCACTGAAAATCCGCCGGGTGAGAGGAAGAGAAGTCGATCCGTTCTGACTGGCAGTGGTTTCGACGACCTGATATTCGTCAACCTGCATCAGCTGGCTCCCGCCTTTTTCTTTCACCCAATCGTCTTTCATGAACTTAAAAGTATCCATCGGTCTTGTGGTTGAATTTATGCTGAGGTATGACAATCAAATCCTGTGCCACAAATTATACATTTTCAAGAGCCAATGAGTTAGATGCCCCCTGCCGAATTAAGGAGTAGAATTATTTTAACAAAACTACGACAAGTTCAGGATAGGCGGATTTCCAGTCACTCACCCGCATGGTACGCTTGCTGGATATATATGGTGGAGCCGTCGCCGAATGTTTATTTAGGATTTAATAGACATTCTTGAACATGAGGGACTTCATTAGGCTAGGGCTATTTGCCTTTGTTTTGCTGATTGGCCATCACTTGCAGGCTCAATGGGGCGCTCCATATTCAAACAGCTGGATTAACTACGGCAAGCCTTATGTAAGAATAGGCATCCAGAAAAAGGGGCTGCACAGGGTTTCGTTCTCATCTCTGCCCAAAGGGTTTCCAACCGGTTCGCCGGAGAAATTTCAATTGTGGCGACGCGGCAAAGAAGTGTCCATTGTCAGCACGGCCAATCAGGAAATTATTTTTTATGCGGTTCCGAACGATGGTGCGATCGATTCGCTGTTATACCGGCCCATGAGTGCTCGCATGAATCCCTATTATAGTTTTTACTCGGACGAAGGCGCTTATTTTCTGACGGTTGGAGACAGGCCGGGAGCCAGGGCGCGGACGGCCGATCAGCTTAATGGTGCTTCGGCGCCGGTTGTAACGCATCACCATGAGCTGTTCACCAAGATTTTTCAGCAGGATTATTCCCTGGGGACCAACTATCCGATCAACCCCGGCTTTTTCAACAGCTATTTCGAGCTGGGGGCAAGTAGGACAGGACAAGTGTATTCGGAAGGGAAGGAAGCAATAATCGATTATAAATTAAACGATTTTGCCAATAATGCAGGTAATCCGCAAATCAAGCTGCTGCTGCACGGGCGTAGCAAGAATAGCAGGAAGTTTGAATTTCACATTGGCAGAAACAAGAACGCGTTGCGGCTGGTGAACGCGCTGGACAATGCCGGTTTTGCAGGAATAGAATATGCGTTTGAAATCAAGCCGGAGGATATGGATCCGGAGAAGAAAGGTATGCTTGCAATCCGATCCGTAAGCGGCGATCATCTGGAGCGGTTCTCAATCGCCTGTTATTCCATCGAATATCCTCAAACGCTCAAAATCGGAAGCCAGCCGGATAAGGAGTTCAGACTGGTCCCGGTTTCGGATAAGTGGAGCAGCATACCGGTTAAAGGTGTTCCCGTTCAATTTACTTTTATCGATATTTCGAATGCCGACAGCCCGGTGTTATTGAAAAGGGTCGGAGACAATCTGATGATACCGCGGCAGCCAAACAGGAGCTTGGTTTTGCTTGCCACCGACGAAATAACCGATATTAATGCTTCGAAAATCAGGGAGGTGCGTTTTGAAAAATACGATCCGAAGTCGGCCAACTATATTATCATCACAACAGCAGCACTGCGCGAAGGTGCGGCGAGCTACGCCGATTACCGGGCATCATCGGCCGGGGGAAATTTCAAGTCGGCGATTTTTGAAATTCAGGACCTATATGATCAATTCAACTACGGCGAACCCAGCCCGGTCGCCATTAAGAAATTCATGTCCTATATGCTTTCCGATGGGATCAAAGACAAATATTTGTTCCTGATCGGAAAATCCATTACCCAAAACGAGCGAATGGTCAGGGAACTGCCCGGCGAAGTCCCGACGATCGGCTTTCCCGGTTCCGACGCTTTGCTCGTGGAGGGTATAGCCGGCGGTGCGGTTAATACGCCGGTTATACCGGTCGGCAGATTGTCGGCAGTGATAAACCAGAATATCGCCGATTACCTTCAAAAAGTAAAGGCTTACGAAGCAACCGGGCCCGAAGAATCGGGTTGGCGGAAGAAGGTTCTTCATCTGAGTGGCGGCAAGACTACCAGTGAAATTGTACAGCTCCGGGATTATCTACGTGCATTGGAGCCGATGGTCCAGAAGGGAATTGTAGGGGGCACCGTGAAATCTTATGTAAAACACCAGCCTACTCAGGAAGTGGAAAGCGTCGATATCGCCGCAGACGTGAATGAAGGCGTTGGGATGATCACTTTCTTCGGGCATGGTTCGCCAATTATAACCGATCCGAATATAGGTCACGTCAGGGATGCGACAAGGGGTTATCACAACTTGAATAAATACCCCATCATGTATTTTAACGGTTGTGGCGTTGGGAATGTGTTCTGTAACCGGTTTAACCCGACTCCCGCCAATCCGAAATCAAGTGAAAGAATCACGCTCACCCTCGACTGGCTCGTAGCGCCGGACCGGGGTGCAATTGCCGTTATTGCAAGCTCTTTCGAAAGCTTTGTGAGTCCTGGTATTGCTTATCTGCACTCGCTATATCGTCACATGTTCGAAAATCCCGCCACGGCCAGCCTGCCGATCGGCAAGATCCAGTTGGCCGTGGCCGACGACATATTGTCCAAATACAAAGACCAGTACAATATCGCCTATGTGCATCAATCTCTGTTGCAAGGCGATCCGGCGTTGCGGCTATTCACCGCCTCGGAGCCCGACTATGCGGTGCAATCCGAGGAAGGTATTACATTGCTTTCCGACTCTGGAAACAAGACGATCGGTGAGTCGGATTCGCTCAGGGTTAGCATTGCCCTGACGAATCTCGGCAGGTTTGCAGCAGGGCAAACTGTGCCGCTGGAGGTTGTTTGTTCAGGAACCAAAGCGACATTTTCCCGGAAGGTCGAGGTTAAATCTTTTGCGGCCCGGCACGTTTTACAAATATCTTTCCCGAATCGAAAGGACGTAAAATATATCAAAGTGCAGATCGACCCCGGCCAGACTTTGAAGGAACTCACGCGCGACAATAATGTTTCGGAACTACACATTGACTGGGAATTCGTGAAGAACATTTCGCTATTTTCCAACAAGGCGGTGAAAGACTATATCCCGCCACTACTGTCGGTAAAGGTGAACGACCGGCCACTCAAACAAGGCGAACCCGTATGGCCGGAGCCGGGGATAAGCATTACATTCTCCGACGACCGGCAACTTGCTTCCGACACGGCGCTGGTCGATCTTTTTATAAAATCCTGTACAACTGACGCATGCGAATTCGAACGGGTAAGTTACAAAGGTAGCAATGCAACGTTAATTGCATCCGGCCGGGAGTTGAAGTGCGCCTATCCGACTCAATTAGGGCCAGGCGTTTACGAAATGCTCGTGAATGCAAAAGACCTTGCAGGAAATGCCGTCGTGCAACCGTACAGAATGCGTTTTGAAATTGCTAAGCCGGAAGAAATGCGACACAGCCTGGTCGTGAGCCCTAACCCTGCTACTTCCTATTTGCGATTTGAGTTAAAAACCACGAAATCGCTGCCCATTAAGGAGGTTCGTTACCTTATTTATGATCAGCGGGGAATTGAGCTGGACGATAAGACTTTGACGATCTCAGATGGGGCATCGACCACTGAATGGTACTGGCAGAGGCGCGAATTTAGCGCAGGAGTTTATACTTACAAGGTTTTCCTGATCGGCGAAAAAGCCAAAATACTTGACATAAAGACCGGCAGGGTGGTATTTGTGCCCTGAAATTGAAACAGCCACTGATAGGTTACCCCGGAGATTTTACCTGGTGATCAGCATCCGCTGGGTCACTGTTGAATTGTCGGTCCTAGTAACTTTTACCGTATAAATGCCGGGCGTCAACTTTTTGGCGTCTATGTAACCCTTGAAAATGTCCACATCTTTTGCGATAATCTGCCCAAGGCTGTTTATTAAGCTGATAATCCGTACATGTTTTTCATCAAAATAAATGTTTCCGGCACTGGGGTTGGGGTAAAAAACCAAATTGTCCTGACCACTGAATAAGACATGCTCAATACGACTGTATGCATAGCTGCCATCGTAATCTACCATTTTGAGCCGGTAATACATTTCAATTTGATCTGCACCGGTACCTGGCAGCATATCTGTGAAGGAATAAGTCTGTGATGTGAAATTTTCCGAATTAGACAAGACTTGTCCAATAGTCGCCCACGTACGCGAATCGTTACTTCTTTGAATTTCAAAATGATCATTGTTGATCTCGCTTGACGTGGTCCAGGTCAACCGAGCCTGGTTTTCAACCCGGGTAGCCTTAAATGTGCTGAGTATCACGGGAAGAGGATCCGTGGGCCCGAAAAGATAGACGGCTCCGGCGTTAAACAAAACACTGGGCTGAAGTTGGTCCTCATAGGGGGCACCAGCAAGTACATAATTGCCGCTAATAGCGATTGGCGAGCCGAAATTATTAATCGAGCCGCGAACAGACGCAACTAATTTCTGCACGACGCCCCAATTATTGGCTCCGCCAATATCTTTTTTGAAAATATATGCAGCTCCTGCATCAAATACATTATTATTGTTGAGAGCGTCTTTATCGTCACCAATTGCGCCAACGATTACCTGCTCGCCATCAATTGCAACCGAGGCACCAAAGTTGTCGCCGGTAGTGCGTGTACTGGAAGTTATCTTTTTGACTTGCCCCCAATTATCTGCACCTCCTTCATTCCGATACAGAATATACGCCGAGCCTGCGCTCTCAATAGTGTTAGTTTCTGAGGCATCTTCATCTTCACCGGGTGCGGCTACGACGGCAATGTCGCCACTAACCGCCACAGACGTACCAAAGCGATCGCTCGCTGCCCTGGAATTGGAAGTGATTTTTTTTACAAGGCCCCAGTTGTCCACTCCCCCCTGATCTTTGGCGAAAACATATGCAGACCCGGAGCCGTTCAGCGTATTGGTTTCCTGGGCATCTTCACTTTCGTTGTACGCACCTGCGATTATGGTGTTCCCGCTTATTGATACCGACCACCCGAAAAAATCAGTGATGGCTCTTACGGGTGCCGTAATTTTTTTAATCTGTCCCCAGCCATCCGGCCCTCCCTGATCCTTTTTAAAGATGTAAGCGGAGCCAGCAGAAAATAAAGCATTGGATTCTGTGGCATCAAAACGATCTAGCGCTGAACCAACAACTATATAGTCGTCGGTCATGGAAACCGAATTGCCGAATTCAGCTTGCGATGAACGGGTACTGGCTGTGATTTTTTTGAGAAATCCCCAGTTATTCGCCCCTCCCTGATCTTTTTTAAATACGTATGCAGAACCGGCATTATCGACCGTGTTTGCCTCGTTCTCGTCCAGGTCATTTCCTCTCGCACCGACGACGGCGTAATCTCCATTGATAGAAACCGATATTCCGAAATAGTCGAAAATGGCGCCTGTCGGAGGGGTGATTTTTTTCACCTGTGCCCAAACGCCTGCGTTGTTGTAGAAAATATGGGCAGCACCCACGCTACCTTCGCTACTGCTGCCGACAATGGCATAGTTACCGGATATGGCGACCGAACTGCCGTAGAAACAGAATTCGCTAGCGGAGGGTGAGCCGTCCGTGTTCGTTGCAGTTAGTCTGCTGATTTCTGAGAGGTCTTGTGCGGAAACCATGGGTATTTGGCATACTAACAGGAGTAAAAGAAGAATTAACTCAGCGATGTAGAGAAGGATTTTCATAAGATACAGGGTTGAAGTTCAAAAACCAGCTTTGAAAACAGACCATATCCGATGAGTAAAATCTATAATAAGTTATATTTTTTATCTGATAATAACTAGTTCTTGCGGGGGTAAATCTGGAAATTGATTGAATCGTTTGTCGGGTAGGGGGAAGGGGTGTTTTCATCCTGGCTATGATGATGAGGGCCAATTGCATATATTAAGGCCCTACAAAAACGCCGGACGATGGATGCAAAAGAAATTCTGAAACAACATATTGCTAAAACCGCCGCACTGACCGATGAGCAGTTCGATTACGTATTTTCACACTTCAAACCCCGGTCTTACAAGAAGGGGCAAGTGGTGATTTCGGAGGGAAGTCGTGTAGATCACGAATATTTCGTGGTTTCCGGCTGTCTAAAGGCTTTTTTTGTCAACGACGAAATCAAAATGTATATCCTGCAATTTGCCATGCCTACCTGGTGGTCGTCGGATTATGGCGCTTTGTACAACCAGACGCAGGCGACCATTAATGTTGATTGCATTACTGACGCGGAAGTTCTCTGCCTTTCCAACGACGACCGTGAAAAGATATGCAGTGAGCTGCACCCGGTTGAGCACTTTTTTCGCTGGCGTACCAACAGGGGATACCTCGCATCTCAAAAAAGGCTGTTATCATTTATGAACAACGATACAAGGGCCCGTTACGAAGAACTGCTGGCACTTTATCCACAACTCTACAACCTGGTCCCGAAACATCTGATCGCCGCCTACCTTGGCGTTTCCCGCGAGACGCTCAGCAGGCTTTACAATACACATAAGTAGCTCCCTTTCGAAAGTGATTTACATCACGTAACGCCTTGCGGATTCCTGCGGTCCTTTGTGCTATCAAATTATTAACTGATAACATAAAAGAAAATGGAAACTAAAAGATTTGAAGTCGAGAGTTCAGAAAGCAACATCGACTGGACAGGCAAAAAAGTCACAGGAGCGCATAATGGCACTATTGATATCAAAACGGGGGAATTAACGGTGCAAGATGGGAATCTGAGCGGCGGGAATTTCATTATTGACACTACATCTATTAAGATCCTGGACATCACCGATCCGGATACCAATCAGCAGTTTGCGGGCCACCTGTTTTCGGCGGATTTTTTCTCAACCGAAAATTTTCCCGAGGCCTCATTCGTCATTACCACCACAGATCACCTGGAAAGCGACAGCTATCTGATCAACGGCGATCTGACCATTAAAGGGATCACCCACGGGGTTACTTTCGGGGCTCAGGTAGCTATTTCAGGCAATAAGATCACCGCTTCGGGCAAGGTCGTCGTCGATCGTACTCGCTACGAAATGAAGTTCCGTTCAGGTAATTTCTTCACCAACCTGGGCGATACACTTATCTACAATGAGTTTGAGCTCGATGTACAGCTCACAGCATTTGCATCTCTTTAAAAACCACCGGGTATGCGCCGGATCATGATACCGGCGCATACCCGCTAAAACGGGAAACACAATGGACACTTACACAGATCGTGCAGCCGATATTACTGCGGTATTATCGGATTATTTTAACGGGGTTTTTAAAGGGGATACGGACTTGCTCCGCAGCGCATTCCATCCACAGGCATTGGTGGCGGGCGATGTGAACGGACAGGCATACTTCAAAACACTGGACCAATACCTTGACGGCGTCAGAAACAGAAAAAGCCCCTTTGAGCTGGGCGAAAGTTTTCGGATGGAAATTATGTCCATTGAGGTCATTAACCAGATCGCCGTCGCGAAGGTCCGTCTGCCGATGTTCGAGTTTAATTATCACGACCTGTTGTCGCTAACCAAGGTCGATGGTAAATGGTTGATTGTAAACAAGTTATTGACCAATGTGGCGATGGTATAATCCTACAATAGCCCAACGATGGTGCATGAAAAAGCCCGGTCGAAAGACCGGGCTTTTTCATGCCTGGCGAGTTTCGCCTCCTGGAAAGGTGCGACATCACGGGTTGCATTTAACAGGAAGAGAAGCGAACGTATAGCGTTTTGGGGTATTTGTAAATAACCACATGAACTACTTGTTGTTTTGCAAATTATTGTCATTGAAGTTAGATTTTAATTATAAAAAATATTAACCAATCTTCAATTATTAAAAAAAATTACTAACATTGTCCCATATTTAGTTTAGCGCTGCAACTTGGTCGGCAGGCTAGTATCCATCTATCTCTTAACTAAAATTACTCTATGCGAAAACTTCTACTGGGGCTTATTGCCGTTATGGCAATAAGCGGTTCGGCGGTTGCACAAACAATCACCGGGAAAATTACGGGCAAGTCCGATGGCCAGCCTCTGGCTGGAGTCTCTGTCCTTGTAAAGGGCACAACGACCGGAACCACTACTGATGCGAGCGGGAGGTTCAGCGTCAACGCGACGGCTGGTAAGTCATTGATTGCTTCATTTATAGGTTTTAGAACCGCCGATGTGTTAATCGACAGCAGGACATTCTATGAAATTGCCCTTGAAGACGACGCGACCTCCCTGGGCGAAGTGGTTGTAACGGCTTTGGGTATAAAGCAGGATAAGCGATCGATCGGGTATGCTGTCCAGCAGGTGAAGGGAAGCGATGTTACCGTTGCCGCCCCGGTGGACATCGCCCAGGGATTAATGGGAAAGGTTGCCGGTCTGAACATCTCGACAGGGAATGGGATCGGAAATGCCTCATCTAAAATCGTAATCAGAGGAAACAACAGCCTCACGGGCAACAATCAACCGCTGATTGTAATTGATGGCGCGATCGTCGACAACAACCCCACGGCTCAATCCAGGATTACAGGCACCGATGCTTCCGTAACCCAGGACTGGGGTAATTACCTGAGCTTCCTCAATATGGACAACGTAGAAAGTGTCTCTGTTTTAAAGGGACCCAGCGCAGCTGCCTTGTATGGTGCAAGAGGCGCTAACGGTGTATTGCTCATAACCAGCAAGAAGGGAATGGTACAAAAAGGTCTTGGCCTGAGCTATAATTTCTCGACCAATTTTTCCAATGTTTACCGGTTTACAGATGTTCAAAACGAGTACGGAGGAGGATTTGCCGCAGGATTATGGACAGCCAACCCGGAATTGCCCAAAACCAGTACAGGCGAATACTACCTGCCTACCTTATATGGGGGATCAAGTTACGGCGCAGGCGGAACAGGAATAAGTGCTTCGCATGGTACTATTCCCGGCGGGTTTTATACAGCGGATATTTTTAGCTGGTTTGGTGCGAGTGCTTCCTGGGGGCCCAAATTGAATGGACAGATGGTACGCTGGTGGGATGGAGAGTTGAGACCATATTCGCCTCAACCGGACAATAGGAAGGCATACTACCGGCAGGGTAATGAAACGTCCCATAACGTCTCATTTTCAGCAGGTAATGATTTTGGAACGGTACGCCTCGCATTAAGCCGCACGGATGCCAAGGCTGTGGTGCCCAACACCGGCAACAACAATACGAACTTGTCATTGGGGTCGAGTCTCAAAATTTCCAAGATGTTGAGCGCCGACGTAAATATTGGATACAACCAGAGCTTCCGCCTCAATGCACCTGAGATCGGGAATAATAATTCCTGGTCTAAGTTTTCCGTTTACGGCATGTCCAGGGAATATAAGCCGCTTGAAGAGCAATACTATAAAAACCCTGATGGCTCCAAACGTGACTTTGGCAGCACCTACCCTCACCAGGAATACGGGAAGGATCTCTACTGGCGGTTTTTTGAACAGAATAGCCGCCTAAACAGGGATGAGTTGCTGTCGACCATTAAGTTAAACGCGGAAATTACGCCATGGCTAAATGCCTTTGTCAGAACCTCAGCCAATCTGATTGCCGCTAAATTCGAAACAATCAATAATACCTCGAACGTCGACAAATTATCCGGAGGGATGTATCAGAAAGATCTGGACAAAACCAAAATCTTCAATACAGATTTGATGGTTACCGCTCATAAGGATAATTTTTTTATTGAGGGTTTTAATGCCAGCGCTTCTGCAATGCTCAATGCCTACTCCAACAAGTCTACGGGAATGAGTGGAAAAAATGCAGGGAAGTTTCTGGTGCCCGGTATTTATTCATTAAACAACATCATAGCCGCCGACAGGTCAAATACCGATAAGTTCTCCATTGGGGAAAGAAGGTATGAAGTGGAATCACGATCTGTGCTGGGCATATTGAACCTGAGCTATCGGGACTACTTGTTTTTGGAGGTTACGGGCAGAAACGATGTAAACTCAACATTGACACCGGGTAAAAACGCAACTTTTTATCCTTCGGCAAGTCTTGGATTTGTCTTTTCCGATGCGTTCAATCTCGGTAAAGCAAGCAATGTGCTTTCTTATGGTAAACTCCGGCTGGCCTACGGAAAGAGCGCCAATGCGAGTGATCCTTATAAACTCGGACTTACTTATGATGTAGGCTCGTTCGGCGGTCAGAATATCAATTCGATCCCTTCGACTCTAAGCCCTGCCGAACTTGGCTTCCAGACTTCCAGTTCTGTGGAAATCGGCACGAACCTGGGCCTTTTCAATGACAGGTTGAATCTTGATGTTACTTACTACAATATCGTTTCGAAAAACCAGATATTGTCCGCGGACATCGCTCCGTCTTCGGGCGCTAGTGTTGTTACATTCAATTCAGGCGAACTGAGAAACAGAGGGTTCGAGTTTATCGTAAATGCATCGATCATCAAAACGGCCGACTTTGGCTGGAACCTTACGCTCAACGGGGCAAAGAATGATAACCTTGTTGTTTCGCTGGCACCAGGTGTGAGAGAACTGCGGATTGCTGACGTATTTGGCAACCTGGGTGCGTTTATGAAAGTAACACCCGGCGATAAATACGGAACCATCTACGGAACTGATTTTGTAAGGGACGAAAAGGGGAACAAGTTATTATACAATATCAAAGACGCTGCTGGCAAGGTATACGGCACTAAATACAAGACAACCAATGAACCTGTGGCCATAGGCAATGCAGCACCGAAGCTTACAGGAGGTATCGGAAATTCATTCAGATATAAGAATTTCGCCCTTTACGGACTGGTTGATTTCAAATTGGGAGGTGACATTTATTCAGTCGATCACTCCACAGCTATGGGAAGCGGCCTTGCTCCTGAAACACTGGTAGAAAGAAATGGTGGCGGGTTGCCATACACGTTTCCCGACGGGACAACGGCCAACGTAGGGGTGATCATGGACGGTTATAACGTTGATGATGAAAGGATAAATGACCGGGTCGTAAATCCTATCTATAAATATGCAGGCTCTTATGCGGGGTGGACACACCTCAATGTGCCGAGAAGCTTGTCTGTCTTTGAAAATAGCTGGGCTAAACTTCGTGAAGTCACTTTGTCCTACAAGGTGCCCGAAGGCGTACTGGCCAGAACGAAAGTCTTCCAAAACCTGTCTGTCTCGCTGATCGGAAGAAATCTCTTCTACCTCTATTCCAGTTTGCCCATGCATCTGAACCCCGAAGCTGTTAACGGGATTGGAAACGGGCAGGGTTTGCAGTGGTCGGGCATGCCAAGCATCAGATCATTCGGAGTAAGCTTGAAAGCGCAGTTTTAACCATTAATTTTCTGTAAAATGAAGAGATATATAAAGAAAGGAGCGTTGTCATTGGCAATGCTATGTTCGATGGCCTTGACCGTGTCTTGTGAGAAGGATTTCGGGGACATCAATGATCCCTGGGAGAATAAACAGTATACGGTCGAGCTTCCTCCGCTGTACAACAGCATCGTATCGACAATGACCGAAACCGGCAGGCCGATCACGTCATCGTTTTTGTATCACGCAACACAGCTGGCAGCCAACTACGCTGCATCCGGTTACCGGTTGGACAACCAGGTGGGCGGAACATGGGAAAACTACTATTTTGCGCTGGTCGATTACCGCAAGGCGATAGAGTTGATCGATGCAGATCCGCGATCGGCAAAAATGACGAATATCAGGGCAATGCTTCAAACATTGATTGCATTAAAAACCCTCAGAACAACGACGCTCTATGGTGATATGCCCTATAAAGACGCCGGGAAATCTATTTATGGATCAGCGTACTTCAGGCCGGTGTATGACAAGCAGGCAGATATCTTTACTGCTGCATTGGCGGATCTGAAACAGGCTGTTGACGGGTTCAGTACCAGTTCCGATCAGGTTTCATTAGGCGAGTATGAAACGTTGCTCAAAAATGACATACCTACCTGGATCAAATTTGCTAACTCGATCAGGCTTAGGTATGCGATGGTGATGAGAGGAAAGAACCCGGCCGCGGCAGACGCGATTATCGCCGAGGCGCTGACCAAGCCGCTGTTGGAAGCAGACAAATACGTAGGAATAGAAGCAGCATTAGTTCCTGGATCGCAGATTGACAGAGCGGGTAATTACCGGGGCAATTCGTACGTTCGAATGGGCTCTACCATGTGGCGTGCAATGTCAAGCACCGATGCCGAAGATGGAACGGGTATTTATGATCTAAGGACTAAAATTTTCTTTGAACCCAATAGTGCGGGTAAGTGGAAGCCCTATCCTCAAAATCCTCCTACGGGAACAGTGGCCGAAACAGGGAATGGTGGAGCAGATGATCCTTATGCTGAAATGAGATTGACAAAATGGGCGTCTGGTGGAACTTACAACTACTCGCCTTTGAATTTCTACTATGTGGCAGATAAAACATTCCCTGACTTGATCCTTGCCGGAAGCGAGATCAGCTTCTTAAAAGCGGAAATTTATAACAAAGGCATTGGTGGAGTTACTGCCAATCCTGCAACTGCTAAACAGTTTTACGAGGAAGGGATTACTGCGTCGGTTCAGTTTTGGTATAAGCTGGCAAACGGGTCCGCTGTTTGGGTAGTGAATAAACCGGCAGCGTCGCCGGACCCGGCGGCCCTGAAGGCCATGTTAACTAATCCGGCTGTTGCATACTCAGCGACACCCGCAGAGGCGCTGACCCAGATATACAAGCAAAACTGGATAGCATTGTTTCACCAGCCTTTCGACGCATGGGTTTTACAGCGCAGGACGGGTAATGCAACGCCTAATACACCGCTCGCCCCCACCAGCGAATCGCTCAATTTGAATAGGCTGGTTTATCCGTCTGGAGAAGTCACTTCCAATTTCGACAACTGGAAAGCGGTTACCGGTGGCACGGATGACAGGTCAGTTAAGCCCTGGTTTATGCCCTAATGACTAATTTAGTTAGGATTAAATTGCTTACTATCAAAAAGTTAAATGACCATGATCGCTCAGTAAGCCACGCGGCTTATCGGGCGGCCTATTGAAAAGCCACTTACAAGATGAAGTTGTAAGTGGCTTTTCAATGTCGGGATGAAACGCACCATCCCATTAAAGATTTCTCTTTCTCCACTTGCGTGTAAGGGCTGTTGTCTTTCGAAAAATTGCTAGAAATTATACCCAAAATGTAATCCCGGCTGCCCGAAGAAGAATCTTGACCATCTATCGTCAACCTGTTTAAACGAATCAGGCATTTTTGATTGATAGGGACGATAAGTTATTGCAATTGAAGGTTGGAAAAAAAACCTATCCTTGAAAAGTTTAATGTGATAGCCAATGGAATAAGTGTTAAAGATCTGAAAGCCATTGTCAATCTTATTGCCGTTCTCATTTGCAAAAGTTTGCCAAGCAGGCATCACGTCAACTTGTGTATAAAGACCTTTCCATAAAAACCTGTAATAAGAAAGTGAAACTCCGTATTCACGAATGTAACCTGGAAACCCTTCTCCTTCCGCTTCATATGATTTTCCAAATGGAATGCCAATTGGCCAGGCATATTTCCAAGTTTTAAATTCAAGTGAAACTGCATCCTTTCCTGTAATGCGATAACCTACGTTCAGATAAACCATCTCAGGCGGATTGTTATCAGGTATAAGATTAGCTAGCATAAACAAGGTACTTCCTACAAAATACTTTTTATAAGTACTGTCTTGTTTGGCATATTGAGCTTTAACTTGTAGGGAGCCTGCCATCATTAAAATCAAGGCGAACCATAAAATTTTCTTTTGCATATCTTTTCATTGGTAAAATGATACTGCAAAATTAGATTGGCAGGTAGCTTAAATACGTTCACTTAAGTTAAGAAATGACTCTTGACCTTTATTTTTCTCCAAAATCCTTGCCCTTAACCTGCTTAATGATTGTGGTTTTATGCCAAGATAACTTGCTAGCTGGTGTTGTGGAACACGTTGAATCAGATCTGGTCTTTTTTGTAGTAGATTCAAATAGCGTTGTTCGGGTGAAGAAGTCTTAAACTCATCAAAATTAATTTGTTGTTTAACCAGAAGTTCTTCTGCCAATATTCTGCAAAGGGTTTCAAACTTCGGAAACTTACTAAACATTTCAGTTTCCATATCAGGGTTTGAAATTATCAGAATTGTATCTGCCACACAAGATATGTAATATTCGGAAGGGGCTTTATTGATAACACAATGCGGTGTCAAGGCATCCATTTCTGTGTAGAAGGCGGTTGTTTTTTCTTCTCCGCCTATTATGTAATAGCTCCGAATACAACCTTGAAGAACAAAGTATCCATCATTGGACTTTTGTCCTTCTTTGAGTAAAATGGTTCCTTTTTTAAAAGAACGGAATACGTCTAAGGAAATGATAGCATTCTTTTCATCATCTGTCAGCGAAATGTATTTTGATATAAAGTCGAATAGTAAATCTTGCATCATTTTATGTTGTTACTGTCGTTTGTTACACTTGCCAAAAGTTGCTGACTATGTTACCTTCAACAAGTTACAATATTTTTAGATGAAATTGTACTAACAATTTGGCTCTTACCTGAAATAACGCATTAGCACCTTTACCATCTTTTGCTAGGTTTAGCATACCAAGACAGGCATGATACCCTGGTTCCTTTCCCAGCGACCGTCATGGTAATCGTTAGGCATTTGAAAATCCAATGTAGAAGAGCGACCTTCCCGTGGTCATCATTGGGCCTCTCGAGGGGAAAATGTGGGTAAATGCAGATCATCACCACAAAATGTTCGACCTAACAAAAAAAGCCACTTACAACTTTCGCTGTAAGTGGCTGAAATCAATGTCGGGATGACAAGATTCGAACTTGCGACCCCTAGCACCCCATTGGATATTTATTGTATTTTTCCAAGAAGTTTTATTAAGTATAATTATCGTAAAATGCTCTGAATGAGCATTTTGATTATTTTTAGTAACTTTGGTTAACTTACGTTAGACACGAATGTTCGACCTATGTTCGACCTGAAGTTGTAGTGCTATGGCTATTTCGACCAAGTTTGTATTGCGGAAGAAACGTGATTCGGAGGAAACTCAGTTCCCGATAATGCTTCAAATCATTATCGATAGAAAGAACCTGCTGGTGAGTACAAGGAAGATATGTGCCGAAATTCAATGGCAGCCTAAGTTTCAATCCGTTGCAAAAACACATCCGAAGCACAAGGAAATCAACCTCCTGCTCCGCACCATTGAGTCGGAAGTAGACTTCATGATCATCTCCTATGGGAAGCAAAATAAGCGCCCCTCGTTTGATGAAATCAAGGCGTTGGTCAAAAAACTGACGGGCGGCCACACGGAACCTGAAAAGAAAAAGCTATTTGTACTTTTTGAAGAACACATCGCCAAACTTAAGGGCCAAAACCGGCTGGGCAGTGCAGAGTCACATAATTCGACGCTGAAAAGCCTTAAACACTTTATGAACCAAAAGGATCAGGATATCCTTTCGATCGGCTTGCCATTCATTAACCGTTATGAACAATGGCTGATCGACAAAGGCTGCACGATCGTCACGAGAAGCTTTTACCTGAGAACCTTCCGTACGCTGTGGAAAGTCGGGATTAAGGAAAACTATTATCCCGAAACACATTATCCCTTCAAAGACTTCTCTTTCTCTAAATACAATAACCCTCGCACGAAAAAGAGGGCGATCTCCAAGGAGCAGATCGAATTGATCGCAGGAGCTGAAATCGATCCGGAAAATGATTCGTTAATCAACTCGCGTAACTACTTCCTGTTTAGCTTCTATTGCCGAGGCCTGAACTTTACAGATTTGGCCGAACTGAAATGGACGAACATTGTGGATGGTGAGCTCCATTATGTAAGATCAAAAACAAAGGAGGAGTTCCGGTTTCGTTTGCACCCCTCGGCAGCTCAAATACTAGATTTTTACAAAGACCTGAAAGGTAACAGTGATGCTGGCTTTGTATTCCCAATCTTGTACAAGCGTCACGCAACGATTCAATCGGTACGGGATCGGAAGAAAAAGATCTTGACTAGGGTCAACAAACAAATTAAAGAGTTGGGCATATCCCTCGGTATTTTGAAGCCTTTAACTACCTACGTGGCCAGGCACTCGTACGCGACCACGCTTCGGCGAAATGGTATATCCAAGGAGAACATAGGGAGATCGTTGGGCCACGATAGCTTGAAGACCACTGATATTTACCTGGAAGACATTGGAGACCCCGTGCTGGATGATTTGATCAACTCAACGATTTGAACGAATGTATTTTTTCAATTTGCCAGGCTTCGATCCTGATCTCGGTATAAACCTCGACGATCAAGGACGGTTTCCGTATCTGAGATTCGTGGATCATGTTTTTCGCAGAGGAAACGTAGACTACCTATCACGCAACTTCCATTTTGAGAACATTGCCGATAAAGCAAAGCTGCCGGTTTTCCTCAGTGAGCCAAACCTCAAAGCTATTTTCGATCTAAAAGGCCGGAAGAATATCATCGTAGATCATCACAGCCCAATCTCGGAGTCTTATGCCGACGAACTGAGAGCGCAATTTGAAAGAGGGTACTTCGACGCGATGAATGAGTATCCACAACAGATAATCTCCATTTTGTACAATCCTGATAACGAGAGCAAAATTGCTCATTTGGAGCAATTAATTGAATTCTGCTCTTATCATTTATACTTCGAGGGATTTGCTGTTCCTTCCTGTTTATACGCGCTTGGATTTATTCAGGCGTACCTTGTACGTGCGTGCGGCGATAGAGTAAATACGCTTCGCCTGGCTAAGTACCAACATCGTTCTGTTTCACAGAAGCAAGAATTGCCAGTGGCCGAAGTGCAAACTAAAGGCCCGGAGCGGATTCCGCTTGACTATGCGGTTGACGAAATCATATCCATGTGGTTGATTTTAGTTGATGCATGGAAATGTAAGGCAGTGGGCTCGATTCAGGTTTTTACCAGAGAAGAGGAAGTGTTGCAGCTGTTGGGAATGATGTTCGAAGAAAAAGGAGGCAGACTGCCTCGACCTGAACATAAGTACTTTGAAATGCCTCCGGGAAACTACGAGCGCGTTTTAAACCTACTTATGCATGCCACCTATAAGCTGAACACAGATCGGAACAATATTGGGCTTGACAGATACTGTCAATTACTGCTCGATACTTTTTCTTGCTACTCGAAAACGAAGCTGGAAAGTCTTCGCAGCAACATCAACAAAGCACGTGGAAACATCGTGCAGAGTATAGGGAATCTGGCTGACAGCCCGCATTCTAAAAATGTTTTGAAAACATTAAGGAAAATAAACGAGTACGGTGTCGCAGATCTGACTTAGTCAACTTCATATTGTTTTTCCCCGATTTTCTAGCCTTGCTTTGCCCATCACCAAAACGCAAAAGGGATGAGCACAACAGTTCTAGTTTCGATGAACGATCAGCAGTTATCAGAACTGATCGAATCTTCACTGCGCAGGGTTTTGGAGTCAAAACCCGAGACTGCGACCGATACCAGCGACACTTTGTTGGACACCAAGGAAGCGGCACGCTTGACCAAATACAAGGAAACGTCTATCTATGGGCTGGTGAAAAGAAAAAAGATTCCTTTCTGTAAAATGGAAGGCAAGTTGCTTTTCTCCCGCAAGGAGCTTCTGGAATGGATCGCCAACGGTCAGCAAAAAATCGGGGGTAGTCATGAAAGATAGTCCTGTTTATCTGCGCATTGGCACCGGTTACTTTAAGAAAGTCAACCGGCCCCTATCGTCCGGCGACACCATATCCTCTTTGATCCCCTGGTCGGCCGAATGCATCCGCCTGGATCATAGCCGCGACTATTTGAAAGACCGGGTGGACTGCTACGACGGCTTTTGCTTCGTGCCGAGCCATCTGGACTATCAGCAAAAAGTGGGTGGGTTTTACAACCGCTACCAGCCATTCCAGCATGTGGCCCGTCAGGGGGACGCATCGACGATCTTCCGGTTCCTGGCCCACATTTTCGGGGAGCAGATCGAGATGGGCTATGATTACTTCAAAATCCTGCTCGAACGTCCGACGCAGATCCTTCCGATCCTGTGCCTGGTCAGCGAGGAACGCGGAACGGGAAAGACCACATTCCTGCATTTTGTCAAGTCCATTTTCGGAGAAAACATGACCATCAACAGCAATGAGGATTTCCGCTCCAACTTCAACATCGAATGGGCCCAGAAATTGGTCATCGGCGTGGACGAAACGTTTCTGGACAGAAAGGAGGATTCCGAAAGGATCAAAAACCTGAGCACGGCGCGATTCTACAAAGTGGAGGCGAAAGGTTTGGACAGGCAGGAAGTCGAGTTCTTCGGCAAGTTCATACTTTGCAGCAACAACGAGGACCACTTCATTATCGCTGAGCCCGGAGAGATCCGATACTGGGTCAGAAAGATCCCACCGCTCAAATCGGAGGATCACCATCTGCTTGCCGAGCTGCGAGCGCAGATCCCCTCCTTTCTGCATTTTCTGGTAACCCGGGACTTTGTTCACCTGAGTAAAACACGCATGTGGTTTACAGCAGAGCAAATCTCGACGCCGGCATTGAAGAGACTGCTCAATCAGAACCGCAACAAGCTGGAAGTAGAGATCGCCCATATCCTGCTGACGATCGCCGATGAAAAAGACCTGGACGAAATCCGGTTCTGTACCGGCGATGTCCAGGATTGGCTCAACAAAAAGCACATCCGCTTCAAAGACGTCTCTCAGATCAAGCGAATCTTGCAAAGTGCGTGGAAATTGAGCCCCGCAAGTAACTCGCTTGCATACCCGCTATACAGATTTCTGAGCGATGGTACTGTCTTCGAACAGACCGGAAAAGGGAGGTACTATACCCTCTCCCGAGAGCGCATAAATGAGCTCAACGAATTGCCCTGATTTTTGATGATTTGATGCGCATCATATTTAATTAATTGATTAATAAATAATTACAGCGCATCAAAATCCGCATCAACGCGCATCAAACCCAAAATAGCGATGCAGGCCTTGATGCATTTTGATGCTCTTTTGATGCGGGGATAAGCGGTTGAAATACAAAAAGTTAGAAGCCTGCCGCATCAATTCATCAATTTTTTCAACTTTTAACCCCAGTAAAACTATGACTTGCGAGCAAGCCAGAGAGATCCCTATTGTGGAGCTCTTGAAACACTGCCATATCCTGCCCCAGTATGTGAGGGGACAAGACCATTGGTACCTCTCCCCATTCCGGGATGAGAAGACACCTTCATTTAAAGTCAATGCCAAGCTGAATCTGTATTATGATCACGGAAACGGCCAGGGAGGGGATATTATCGATTTGGGTAAAGCGCTTTTCCGTTGTGAGACCAAAGAGCTACTCGAAAAACTAGACTCCGGATTTTTTTCTTTTCAACCGCAACACTTCAAAGAGGCCGGTTCGCATATACGCAGGGACGTTACGCAGGTGCCTGATCAGCCTACGATCCAGATCACCGGAACAAAGGACTTAGGCAACAATCCGGCGATCACCCGATACCTGGAATCACGGCACATCGATCTGGACATTGCGGGATCTTATTGCCAAGAGGTCTACTATCAAGTGGGCGATAGAAACTATTTCGCGGTAGGCTTTGAAAACCGGTCAGGCGGCTATGAGCTCAGAAGCGAATACTTCAAAGGCAGCTCTTCCCCCAAGGACATCACCCATATCGAGAGCGGCCACAAATCAGTCTGCGTGCTGGAAGGCTTCACAGATTTCCTCTCCCTTCTAACGCTGCGAAAACCCGAGCCCGTCCGGAGCGACTTTGTTGTTTTGAACTCGGTGAATATGGCAGAGCGCAGCTTGGATGTCCTCAAAAATTACCGCACTGTTTTTGTGTATCCAGACCACGATGCTGCCGGCAGCAGGCTGCTTGAAAAGTTCGAGCATGCTGGGATCAACTGTGTTGACGTGTCTGGGATCTATCAAAATTATAAGGACCTTAACCAGATGCTGGTGGCAGGCAAAGTGGCGGAAGATCATGTCCGGGAACAGCTACACAAAAGATCGCGGGGATTGCGCATGTGAGTTTTATTTTCAGCAGTTCCCCCAAAACCGTCCACAGATCAGATGGCGGCGACAGCTGCCAACCGTGTCCTTTTCTTGCCAAAGAAAAGGAGCAAGCGGAAGTTGGGCAGAGCCCTACTTTGCTTGCCATTTGCGCTGCAAATGGGGTTTTGCGTATCCTCCGGGGATACGCTACGGCATTTTCGCTGGTGAAAGAAAAGAAAACAGGATACCGGAGGGTATCCGTGATACAGAAACAAAGGCATTTGGGCCTCTAGGCTCCTTTGTCATCAAATAGAACCTACAATGAAAGATATCAATGTAAAATCGGTCAGGTACCCTGCTACCGTCGACGAAAAGTTTGAAAAGATCGCCCTTAAACTAGGGCGAACAAAGCGGCAGGTCTTCATCCAAATGGTGGACTATTTTTATAAAAGCAAGAAAGATCCCTCAGATTTGAATGATGAACTTTTGAAGAATGCCTTAATGAAAAGCCACAAGGATTATATCGGCTTTATCCGAAAGCAGGAAGAGATACTGCTCATCCCGATCAAGACCGAAATGGAGCGGGTAGCTGAATCACAGGATGAGATTGTCCAGCGGTTTAATACCCAAGTGGTCAAAGCTAACGCGGACCTCCTTAATAGTCAGAACGAGCTGTCGCGCAGGTTCAGGGAAACCGACGCTCTAATGGAAACGATCAGGAAAAACCAAAGGGTCAAGGAGCTTTTGAAAGCGCAGTTCCTATATATCCTGGACAGCTATATCAAATCCAGAGACTCGTTTAGCATGATGACACCAGGCAGGGAGAAAGAAGAGCTGATCGCTGCTACCAAAGCGCAGGTCAATTTATTGTAAGTAATGGATATAACAGTTTAGCAGATCATGTTTATCAATATCACCGACAGCAAGGAAGCCAACAATAAAGGCAGTAGTGGCGGACTGGTGCATTACCTGGAAAAAGAGAATCGGCTTGATCCCAAACAAAAAGTGGAACACTGGTTTAACGGCCAGCAGTCGGGGATCCGCCCCTATGAGGTCGTTAGCAAGATCGATAACAATATCGCCAAGCTAGGCAAGACCGATGCCAAATTCTTTCTGGTCAATATCAGCCCGAGCCAGAAAGAGATCGCCTTCCTGAAAAAGCAGTACGGCGAGGATGGTGCGAAAGAACAAATGAAAGAATTCGTCGCCAGTGTGATGGACGCCTATGCCCGGAACTTTAACCGCGATGGTATCAACAGTTATCAAGACCTTATCTGGTTCGCTAAACTGGAAAACTACCGCTATTATGGCTATAATGACCCCGAGGTCAAGCAAGGGATTAAAATGCGGGGAGAGCGGAAGGAGGGCGAGCAGATGCACGTACAGGTAATCGTTAGCAGGAAGGATGCCACAAATAAGATCAAGCTTAGTCCTATGAATACCTCGCGGGGAAAGAATGCGGAGCATTCCAAAAAGATGGGCCAGTTTGACCGGGTGGCTTTTAAACAAAGCGGAGAGAGCCTTTTTGATAACAAGTTCGGGTTTGACAGGCTGCTTAAAGAAACGCTTGCTTACGCTAATATCCAGAAAAACGGTAAACAGATGCAGCGTGAGCAGCTCGACGTGTTGACCAAAGCTTCTTCGCGGAACTATCAAAGTAGGTCGGTGGTCAATGAACTGGCCCAGGGCATTTCTCAACACTTGTTCGTTAACACGGCCGATATGCTGGCCGAAACCGGCAAGTCAACAGCAGACTTTCTGAAAATATTGCTGGAACCGTCCTCTACAACCAGCGCTGACCTAGTTCCAGAAAACCTAAGAAAAAAAATAAAGAAAAAATCGAGAGGCCAGCAAATCTCGCGCTGAAACTTGGGGCGACATACGCCGTTACGCGCAGAACTGTGAAACCAGCTGTATTCCCAACTCATTCATCCACCACGAGTTGCTACAATGACTCGTGAGAGGGCTATTTGAGGCTCTTTTTAGTTAGATTTTGATCGGCGTGGCTGCCCGCGCGCAGTGTCGTACAGAACGGGGGTTTAGAGACTAGTTTAGCGATGCAATTTTCATTAATTTGCACCCGATCCTTACGAAGGGCTATTCCATGCATATTTTTAATACAATCACTGGCAGTCTGCTTCTTGCAAGCTTTTTTATCAAAGCAATTCTCCACTACCTACATGATCGTGCTTCTGGAAAGCCTATAAAAAGTGCTTCTTACTATCTTGCAGCCTTTCCGATTATAGACAATCACAAATCAGTTTATAAGCCTGTCATAGTAGTGTTGGTGGTGTATCAGTATGTAATGACCACGATGGCATTGGTGCAGAATCGGGAGCTGCTCATTCAAATATGGAAGGACTGGGAAAAAATCCCGTGAAATCCGAAATATCTCCCTGCGTAAACCATTCACCTGGCGCTTGGTAATTCCTGATGTTGCAAAGTCGCGCCTCCTTGCACAAAACGACGAATTTTCACAAAAGGGTCCGCGACCTCTTATTTTGTGTTTTCTCATTTAACATAAAATCCATTATAGAGCGATATAATATATTGATTTTCAATCACTTATAAATTATTAAAGACAATGAGAATTTATAAATGACGTTGAGAATCTATACCGGAAGAAGTTTTATTTTGTAGCCAAATTAGCCTGATACTAAAATGATTACTCGCATCACCCTGAAAAACGTTTTGAATTTCTTCCGCCAAAATCCTAATAATTCTATACATGGTCTCAACCAGTACCGCTACTAATTGCCCCTGTCCACGCAACTAACAAGCCCACGTGTTGTAACCAGAAAAATATTTATGGTAAGTATTGAAAAATAAAAATTATTCACATACTATTGTAGCAATAATATTATCCAAAAGTAGAAATAACGGATATTTCTACAACCGCACCCATCAAGTTTCACTATTATCTGGGCATTTTCAAATGCCTAATCATCTCTTATTTCTCATATGAAAATTTTTTTTAAGTGCATACTTGCACTAGGTACTATCTGTACCCTTTATTCACCGGTTGCTACAGCACAAGAAGGCACAAAAGATGAAAAAAAAGTACCATCCTACAAATCTGATATCAGCCTCGATCTCTATCAGCTCTTCTCAAATGGAAAAGCTAATGTAATGTTCCGTTACGGCACATGGGAAAAAGGAGCTTTAAGAATACAATTGGGAAGCTCATATTTATCCAACAGAGAAAATAATTCTTCCAAGTTTGACACTATACCAGATCCTCCAAATTCAAAGTTTAAGTATAAAACCGGGGACATAGATGTTAGGATTGGTTACGAATTTCACAAAAGTGTAAATAAGCATCAAATTTTTTATGGTTCAGATATAGGGTATACCCATTATTTCGCAAATAACAGTCAGGTAAACAATGGGGTTATTAGAAATAACTCCATATCAATAACTCCATTTTTCGGACTAAAGTACCGTATTCTTCCTCGATTATCCGCATCTATGGAAATGGCACTATCATTAAATTATTATGTTCAAAGTGCATTTAGTCACCAGAACGTTAAGCTAGCCGAAGACAATGAATTATCCTTATCTTTTTTCCCACTTCGATTTTTGAATGTTTCCTACCACTTCTAAATCAAATTAGCATGAAAAAAAAATTTATCATCGGTCAAATAGTACTGTTACTATTTTTCTTTTATTCGGCACAAGCTCAACAACAAACCTTGAATATCGGTTGTACGGCACCAGTTGCAAACAGCTTTGATGGTCAGCCTGGTAACACGTTACATGTCTATGTGGCAACAATATCAAATCTAGACAACTGCGGGATCTTAGGTGCTACGTGTTATTACAAGTGGGAAGTTACTGAGGGCATAATCATTGGAGCTCCTCCTGCAACTCCAAACAAGCGCGAAGGAGCATCATTGAATACCATTAATGTTAAATGGAATAATACTACCAATCCAGGAAAAATAAAAGTTACTTCGGGAGCTGGCGGCTGTTCAGGCTGCCCGGGCTTGACGAAAGAGCAAAGTATCAATATCAGATATTTGGGAACTCCGGGAGCTATATCCGTAAACGGTACTCCACAATCCGGATTTGTTAATATTCCTTGCCCTAACACTACAATAACCCTGTCTGTGGGCGCTGTTACCAATGCAACAGATTACTATTGGGAAACACCATGGGGCAATGCAAATGGTCAAACAGTCAATGTCACAACGGGTACCAATTTGTCAGGAATCATCAAAGTCCGGGCAAGTCGGTCAGACGTGTCGGGCTTTAGTACATATAGTAACGACTATACTGTTTATCCAGATATACCATATAGTTTAGATATGTATTTGGGAGGAAATGACTTTCCAGGAGTAGTTGAGTTCTGTAATACCTCTCAGTCAATAACTGTATCACCGGATTGTCTAGATGGAGATAGCTTTCAATGGGTTACAACTGGTGGTGCTAAAGTAAATGGTTCTTCAGGAACCATAATCACGCCTCTTGGAACCCCAGTTGTCCTAAGTGCTACGTCGCATGGGTCGGTCACAATGCGAGGCCGTATCGCCTCTTGTGGAGTACTTTCTACCACCTATATTACAAAGCAACTTTACCAAGGCCCACCTACCTATACTAATGGATATTATACTACAAACGGATTGAATTACGGGCTTGTAGAATCTGATGACAGTTATCCAAATTCTTTTTGTTGGACAGGAAACCCTACGCAAGGAGACGCCAAATTAGATATCGCTGGACTTGTTACCAACACATGGACAAAGCTGTCCTCAACACCTGCAAATTTACCTTGGGCGCAAAATCAGTGGAACGGTATTGGCTTGACATTTAAAGCACCGGGCCAACAGGGGATGTTTCGCATCGTCTACGGTAATTCTTGTGGATCTTTCGAAAAGTGGTATGGGTTTACGGTAGCAAATTGCAGTCAGCTATTGACAGTTTTCCCGAATCCATCAACTCAAGATGCAATTACCATTCAGTTTGATAACGTAGAAAATGAAGAAGCGATGCCACAGCAGATTGCACTATTTTCCGAAAAATCTACTAGCCCAGTAAGAACCGTTTCCGCGGTTGATGTTTTTAAAAGAAAGGCATTTAAGGATAATAATAAAATAGAAATTGACACTCGTGGTTTAGAGAAAGGAGTATATTATTTACATATCGCACATGGGAAAAAAGTCAACAAGGAAAAAGAGAAAATACGATTGCTAATTGAATAAAAAGCGATCCAAATTACCAACAATGAGTTATGGAATTTGAATCATAACATATAATATATTTTAAATCGAATAAACCCAACCTATAAGGTATAGGCTGGGTTTATTTGGTTCAAGTGGCAGTATTATTTAATTTTCACCAAAACACTATCTATTACTTGTAATATACCATTACTAGCATTAACATCCTTGGTAACCACCCGATTCGAGTTAACTAATATATCATTATTGTCAGAATCTTTAGTTACCGTAAGTTTTTGTTTACTGATACTTAAAAGTTGACCTGTCGAAAGTTCTGAATAGACAATCTTTTTTGAAATCAAATGCTGCTTAATGAATTTTTTTACGGAATCCTTTGGGATCTTAGTAATTTCCGAAGTACCACTAATTTTTACTTTCTCTAATGCAGTGTTGCTAGGCGCAAACATTGTAAAGGTTCCAACAGAAAGCGTGTCAGACATATCCGCATATTGAATGATAGAATACAATGTACTGAATTCTGGATTACTTGAAATAACCTCAGTTATTGACTTTGCTTTGACTATGTCTTGCTCCTTTTCACTACATGAAAAGAAAAGCAACCCACCAATTACAAAAAAGTTACCGAACAAATATTTTTTCATTTCTAGTTTATTTAGTAATAATTGTTAGCAAAATGGCATTCTATTTAACTAATATTCCTTCACAAAGAATGGCGCGTACAAGAATATAGTGAAGCCAAGAATCATCGTGCTTCAAAACTATAAAAAATTTCCCCATCTATTTCAAACTTCACCTTTACGGTCTCTAGTAGTTGGATTCAACCCTGGCACAAATCAGATTACTTCACACATTCTAAACAGATGCATTCAATGATCGGCCGCAATCCTTTCTGCTCAGCCAAGCGAAGTTCCGTCGTCGTTGCGCTGATCATGGCACTGATACAGACACGGGCTCCATCCAAACAGTACAGGCTCAGTCAAAGCCTCCCTCAATTACAAAAGTGCCAAATTTACCCCTGGTGGACCATTAATCACCATGGAATGGCGACCCCATTTAATTCAGGTATCAAACTCTCTTTGATGCTCAGACCAAAGTAGTTATTGGTTCATTCAGAAAAATTGTTCTTCGGTCCAAAAAGCTATAAATTCTGAACCCTTCGACCAATCACCCCGCTATCGCCCGGCATGATCAAAAATACGGACCAAAAAGTAGATCCTGAAATAAACGCCCTTTTTGACTTTATGATACTAACTTTTTGACCTTAGGAACTAAGCTCTTGGCTACGCACGAGTGTGTCTACACTCGGCCAGAACTTGGGCAACGGTTAGGCAAATCAGCCAGATATCATCATCCTGCAGACCTTCCGGTTAACTGATACCTTCAGGCTATACCCTTTAAGTTAGTGAAGATTCCGGCCATGATCCGCTCATAGCTCTACCGGTTACTTTGCTCGACCTGGCTGCTCTTGATCCGATCTAAAAACCTGTGCCGGCACTATACCGCCCACCCGGCTTCTGTGAAGCTATGGGCTTGCCTTTCCTGGCAGTAGCCCCCTCTCCTCCCGCGATCCAGATCCTTCTTTTGGCACGCTTCCGTAAAAAAACCGCTCCGAGCTACCCTACCGCAGTGGTTGATAGTTTCTCTCCGCTCTGCCTCGATGTTGATCAGCTGGCAGTGCTGATCGAGTATCAAAAGCTAACATTTGGATCTCCTGTTGCTACCCGTTTTTAGTGCTCCACAAACGCGGGTCGATATTGAATGGTTGACTACTTAGGATTTCGATATCGCCAAAATCTCTATGAAGTGGATGAAGCAGAAAATTGTATGACTCGGCAACTACCGCCGAAGGCACCTTTATCGACATGACATCCGGTTGGTTCAACCAATCTTTTAATAGCCGATGGTTCTGGTGATAGTTTGCCGGATCCCGCCAATTTCCAGGTAAATCCTTTACAGCTGTTGGGGTTTCTGGCAAAATCATGGTAATCAAGAACAATTTTGGAAGGTCCTCGTATGCTAAGGCTGGTAGGTGAACCAACTGTTCCAGCAATGCTAGCTCCGGGCTCGACGACGTGTAAAGAATCCCAATTCCCACAGGATTCCATCTGCCACCATATCTACGCGCTCCCTCTGATGATAATGGCATATCAGCAAATCACTCTTTTACGAGGCGATACGCTAGCGGGCGAGTATTTGATGCAGGATCTGAAAGCTGAAACTCACGCATAAACGCCATACTCGATACGCCCTAAAACAGTGTGTACCATAGCAAAGCCTGTTGTTGTATCAAGCAGTGTAAGTGGTGATTGCCCGTGAAGTTCTGATAAAGGGGTTCTAAACCATCTTCCCAAAACATCCGTCCTGTGATCAAAGACGTCCAATCCGTGATGGATTAACTGATCCATTAACAGTAGCCTCTCGGAAGAATTGTTGTCCAGTAGCGCGTCTGGACGAAGCCGATGCAGGGTGCGCTCTGATAGGTTCAAAATACGTGCAAGCTCTTTGTCCGTTAAGGCGAGCGCATGAGCAACTTCATCAGCTTTTCCACGCTCCACGCCGGACCGAGCTTGCTGAATGACTTCGAAGCCGTCATGTGAGAAACCAGTATCTAAGACCAAATCCATACGATAGCTTTTTGTCATATATACAACTGCCATCTGGCATCTTTGCAAGCTATTTGCTTAGCTATTACCCTCAACTGACTTGATATTAATTGCTGGCGCGAGAAGTTGTGAGCTAAAAAACATAGAATCGGCGGTGGCGGAGCTCGTCAAAGCAGACAAAAACTGGATCAAACTGACCAAAAATGTTCGACCTATGTTCGACCTATTGAAAAAGCCACTCACAACATGAAGTCGTAAGTGGCTGATTTTCAATGTCGGGATGACAAGATTCGAACTTGCGACCCCT
Source organism: Dyadobacter sp. 22481 (assembly GCF_052044875.1). Classification (NCBI taxonomy): domain Bacteria; kingdom Pseudomonadati; phylum Bacteroidota; class Cytophagia; order Cytophagales; family Spirosomataceae; genus Dyadobacter; species Dyadobacter sp. 22481. The sequence continues at coordinate 94,757 of NZ_JBQENV010000004.1, read as the reverse complement.
AGCACCCCATGCTAGTGCGCTACCGGGCTGCGCTACATCCCGAACTTTGCAGATTGCTCTGCCGTATTCTTTGGGGTTGCAAATCTAAGAATGTTTTGGATTATTGTTCATTTCGGGTTGAAAAAAAATTGATATGACCCGAAATGAACAATAAACGTGCCTTTTGTCTAGATGCTCTCGTTCTGCCAATCCGGGTTCACGACTTCGACCTTGCCCTTGCGGAACCATTTGTCGCGGATGCGCTCATTGACGTAATACATACACGGTACCATAATGAGTGTCAGCAGGGTAGAGAATGTGAGACCGAAAATGATCGTCCAGGCGAGGATGTTCCAGAAGACGGAACTTGGGCCGCCGACAATCAGGTGAGGTTCAAGATCACGGAAAAGGCCTACAAAATCGACTGTGATACCCAATGCAAGCGGTACAAGACCGAGTACAGCGGCGGAAGCCGTGAGCAATACGGGCGTCAGACGTATCGCCCCGCCTTCGATGATGGCCTCGCGCATAGGATACCCGCGCCCTCGGAGCTCCTCGATGAACTCGATGAGGAGAATACCGTTTTTCACCACAATACCAGCCAATGCGATAATACCCACACCCGACATGATAATCGAGAAATCCTTATTGAAAATAATGAAGCCCAGCAATACCCCGATCAGCGAAAGAACGATCGTGAAGAAGATGATGAATGGCTTGATCACCGAGTTGAATTGTGTGGCGAGGATGAGGTAAATCAGCATAATCGCGGCGCCAAATGCGGTTCCAAGGAACGCCATAGACTCAGCCTGTTCTTCCTGCTCACCGCCCATTTTGATAATGTAGCCGTTCGGTACCTCCATTTCCTGGATCAGGGTCTGGATCTGTGCCACGATCTCATTCGCATTGTAGCCCGGCAGGACGTCGGAGCCCAAAGTAACGATGCGGCGCTGATCCTGGCGGTTGATCTGGCTGAAAGTGGTCGAGTAGTGGATATTCGCGACGGAAGTAATAGGTACCTGGCGCAATGCGCCGCCCATATTCATATCGCGGTAAACGACATTAAGGCTCAACAGCTTCTCGATCTGCTCACGATCGTCTTTTTCCAACCTTACCATAATCGGATATTCATCCTTGTCGTCGCGGAATTTGGAAACTTCCAGACCGAACAATGCCGTACGAACTGCCAATGCGATCTGCTGCGAGCTGATGCCTTCGCGCTGGGCCTTTTCCCGGTCGATATCGATGACGATCTCGGGTTTGTTGGTGACGAGGTCGGAGCGGAGCTGATCGATACCCTCAATGCCCGAATCCTGCACCTTTTTCAGTACGTCTTTTTCCAGTTTTTGAAGTACCTCAAATTCATCACCGGAAATTTCGATCGAAATAGGTTTACCAGTAGGCGGTCCCACCGCTTCGCGTTCCACGGAGATTTCGGCGCCCGGAATGCCGGCAACCGCATCGCGGATCTTGCGTAGGATCGCTTCGGACGACCTACCACCACGTTCGGTCCCATACACAAACGCAACAGTCACTTTCGATTTGTGTGGTGTTGCCGAGCGGTCGGGATTGTATGGATCACCGGCGTTTTTACCTACGTTGGCAATCACGGAGTTTACCATATCCATTGCTTTTTCTTTTTCCAAAACATCAAAAACACGCTTTTCGATGATCTTGGTCACAGAATCGGTGACGCGGGCGTCGGTACCGATCGGTAATTTGTTATAAACGTACACGTAATCCGGGTCGCCGCTTGGGAAAAACAGGACTTGTGGTTGTACGATACCGGTAAGCACGAATGTGAAGATCAACAGGCAAAATACGCCCACTATCGCCACTACCGGACGCCAGCCTCTGAGCAGCCAGTCAATAAGCTTGCGGTAGCCGTTTTTCAATGCAGGCAGCAAGTTGTCCTGAAACGGGACGAGAATACGGGGCGTCAGAATATAGTGGTTGAAAATCCAGAGTATTAATATAAATACAAAGAAATTACCCACACCACGGTCCATCGCATAGCCAATCGCCGCGGCAGCCGCGAGGATAATGACCGGCCGACGGATCGCCTTGAAACTCGTATCGTGCGCTTCCTTTTCATCGTCATGGCGACCCATGAACGACACCGCAAATACCGGGTTCATCACATAAGCGACGAAAAGCGAAGCCCCAAGGGTGATAATGAGGGTTAGCGGCATGAACTTCATGAATTCCCCGACAATACCCGTCCAGAAGAGCAGCGGGAAGAATGGCGCGATGGTTGTGAGTGTACCCGAAAGTACCGGGATAAATACCTCACCGGCAGCCGCTTTTACTGCTTGTTGGATCGTCCAGTCCTTATGCATGTTGAACAAGCGGTGCGTGTTCTCGATTACCACAATGGCGTCGTCCACCACAAGCCCGATACCGAGCAGGAATGCAAATAGTACAATGGTATTCAGTGTAAATTCGGTACCGACCATCGGACCGATGATCGGCATTAGTACAAAGGCTACCAACGCAGATAATGGTACCGAAAGACCCACGAAAATCGCGTCGCGAACACCCATGAAGAACATCAGTACCAGTACCACGAAAATAAAGCCGAGTACAACCGTGTTGATCAAATCATGCAAGTCCGCACGCGTTTGTATCGACTGGTCGGCAGTGATTTTGACATCCAAACCGGCAGGGAAGCGGTTTTCTTTAAAATCGGCTATTACGTTTTCGATTTTGTCCGCTGCATCCACAAGGTTTTCTCCCGAACGTTTAATCACGTTCAAGGTGATTACCGATTTGTTGGCCAGACGGGCGAAATCCTGTTGCTCTTCAAAGCTGTCGGCTACCTCGGCAATGTCGCCCAGGCGCACGGTCGCGCCTGTCGACGTGCGTATGCGTATGTTCGCCATATCGGCTACATTCGTATACTCGCCTTTCACGCGCAGCGTACGACGCACGCCCTGCACATTGAGCTCGCCGCCCGAAACGTTGATATTTTCACTTTGGATCGCCGTTTGAACATCGTAGAATGTCAAGCCGGTCGATTTCATCCGGTCGAGGTTCACATTGATCTGGATCTCGCGGTTCAATGCACCGAGAATATCCACGCGGGTAATCTCGGGCAATGCTTCGATCCCGTCCTGCAAATCTTCGGCATATTCTTTCAGTTGTTTCAAAGAATAATTACCAGCAATGTTGACGTTCATGATCGGGAACTCGGAGAAGTTCACGTCCTGGGCCGTCGGGCCGGAGTCGAGATTTTGAGGCAAATCGGTTTTGGCCTTATCCACCGCATCTCTCACCCTTTGCAATGCGACCTCCACGGCCACATCCGGCGTAAATTCGACGAGGATTACCGAAACGTCCTGCAATGCATTGGATTTGATCTTCTTGACCCCGTTGAGGGATTTGAGCTGCTTCTCGATCGGTTTGTTGATCGTATTTTCGATATCGGCCGGCGCGGTCCCGAAATACACCGTATTAATGTAGATCTGCGGGATCTTAATATCCGGGAACTGCTCCTTCGGCAGGTTATTGTACACCATGAACCCCGCCAAGGTGATGATGAACGTAAAGATGTAGATCGTCGTCCTGTTCTCTACGCACCAGTTGGTGAAGCTTAGGGTTTTGTATTCGCTAAATTTCATAATGTTGAATGAGTGAATGAGTGAATGAGCGGGCGCCGCTGCGATGAATGATTCCGCCGGGACGGAAAAGAGTCGCGTATTCCTGACAACTCCTGACTACAAATGACCTTTGACGGTCGTCATTCTTCATATTTAGTAGCTAATCGGCTGACCATCCGATACTTCCTGGTAGCCCAGTGTGATCAGTGCGTCTCCTGCCGATAGGCCCGAAAGAATCTCGACTTTGCCATTGTAGCTCAGTCCCGTCTTCACTTCTTTCGCTTTGGCTACCTTTTTGTTGCCTTCTGTCACGGCTACATACACCACATTTCCCTTTTCCGTGCTCTGAACATAATTTTGGTCGATAGCCAGTGCATTTTTGCTGGTCGCGTCGTTGATCTGCACCTGCGCCATCATATTAGGCTTGATATCGCGGTCGGAAGGCAGGCTGGCCTCGATCGTAAATGTTCTCGACAACGGATCGACCGCAGTGCTCACGAACGTTATTCTGGCTTTGTATTCCTTTTTCAAATCAGGAAACTTGACGATTACTTCGTCGCCTTTTTTCACGCTGGCTGCATAAACGTCGGACACTTTCGCAGAGACTTTGAGGTTGCTCAGGTTCACCACCCGCACTACACCTACGCCCGGGGAAGCCATTTCACCTACTTTGATATTGACCAGATCCACCACACCGGACATCGGCGATACGATGTTCGTTTGGGCAATCTGCGTATTCAATGTCGCCAGTTTTCTTTCGAGGCCCTCTTTATTGTTTTTGGCTTGAAGATATTGCAGCTCTGTGCCTATCTTCTGGTCCCAAAGGTTTTTCTGCTTTTCAAAAAGCGTGTTAGCGAGGCTCAGCGAGGTTTTTAGTTCTTCTACGGATTCGGTCAGGATGCTATTGTCAATCTTGCCGATCACGGTTCCTGCCTTCACGGCGTCGCCTTCCCGCACGTACATGGCCACGACGGCACCGCCGGTTTTAGGGGTAACGAGCACGTTGTTTTTAGCATCAACCGTGCCTTGCAACTCCACGTAATGCTTGAAAGTCTCCGCATTCAGCGTGTCGATGGATACCGGCTTCACTTTCGCTTCCGTGACTTTGTTCGGCGAAAGCTTACCAATTTCGATTTCGAGTGCCTTGATCTTCTTTTCGTTCTCAACCTGCTGAGTTTTCAGCGCGGCGAGCTCTTCTTTTTTGCCTTCCAAACCTTCTTTCTTGGCTGAGCAGGAAGCCAGAATGGTGGCAATAGCGGTTATAATCAGAATATTGCGTTTCATGGTATTGGTAAGTAGCTGTTTCGAATTTTGTTAAGTGTTAATGGTATTATTCGGCATAAAGCTCGCCTTTGGCCTTGCTGAGATCAACTTTGGCGATCATCAGGTCGTACAATGCGGTGAAGTAGTTCGTCTGCGCTTCCTTTAAAGAAGATTCGGCGTTGACCACTTCGATGTTCGATCCTACGCCTTCTTTATATTTGATCTTCGTGACGCGCACGATTTCTTCGGCGAGCGTCAGGTTCCGTTTCTGGGTTTCCAGCGTGGCAAATGCATTCTTGATATTAATGCTCGCCTGGTTGTTTTCGAGGTCGATCGACTGTTTCAGCAAAGTCTGATTGTTCTTAACCTTGTCGATCGCGATCTTTTTCTGGCTGATCTGGTAGTGTTTCGAAAAACCATCGAAAATAGGAACGTTCAGCGTTATGGTTAGAACCGAGTTGTTGAACCATTTTGAGCCGAAAAGGTCATTGAAACTGTCTCGACCGTTATTGTGACCATAGCCGACAGAGGCATTGAGCGTAGGTAAATATCCGGCCCGGACATTCCGCAGATCGAGTCCTGCCAGTTTTTCCTGGGTGTTGAGCAATGAAAATTCAATCCTGTTTTCATAATTAGGCAGCGCATCGGCTGTACTGGCTCGCAGCGCCTCTACATCCAAAGCATTGATATCGTCAGTCAGTTGGATAGGATCGTTAGCAGGCATGCCCATTTGGTATTTCAATAAGGCATAACTCAATTCGATCAGGTTCTGGACTTTCTGCCGCTCGGTTTGCAGGTTATTGATCTGCACTTCAAGGCGGTTGACGTCCAGCAGCTCCACAAACCCGCTGGCGTTCATCGCTTTTGTTTCGCGCATGGACGAATCCACACGTGCAATGTTAAGATCGAGTAACTTGGCGCGTTGCTCAGCAACCTGTGCCGAATAGTAAGCTTTGGTCACAGCTTCGGCAACCGTAACTTTCGATTGGGTAACGCCCTTTTGCGCAAGCTCCCGATAAGTGGCGGCGGCTTTCAATCCAATAAAATAAGAGCCATTGAAAATGAGCTGATTAAGCGTTGCGGAAGCGGAGCCCTGGTATTTCACCCCGAACTTCAATGCTACCGGCGGTGCGTCCGCAGGCGCGTTCGGATCAGCAAAGTTGGCAGGAAGGAAGAAGCGCTGGATGATCAGGTTGTCGGTATAAGAAAAGTTTGCATTTACCTGCGGCAGACCTGCCGCGCGGATCTCTCCAATACGCGCTTCGGCTGAAATCCCGTCGAGTTGTGCATTCTTGACATTTAAATTATGCTTGATCGCGTAATCAACGGCTTCTTTAAGCGAATAGCCGGTTTGTGCATACAATGGGACAAAATTGATCAGTGCCGCGAGCAGCATCAAAGTGCTACGTATTGTTCTGGCATTTTTCATGGATATTGAGTTCAGTTGCTGGTTTATCTTTTATGGTGTTGTAGTATTCAAAGCCTTTTTCCGAAAGTATCCCCCTTAAAAAATGCATGAGAAACTGAGTTTGCACATGCATCATGTTGAATCTCTTGGCTGGATAAATGGTCGGGTCAAATGCAAGCACGATCTGTTCCACGCGCAGGAGCGAAAGTACATCCACATCGATATCGGGGCGATAAAGGCCCATTTCGATACCTTTTACCAGGTTGTCGCGGAGGTTCCGGATAATGTACTCGTGTTTGTAGTTCTGAAAAAGTTCCCAGGCATTGGGGTAGTACTTTTTTAAATCATACAAAAGCGTTGGGTTCATGTCCGCGAGCGTTTCCTGCATTTGTACGGTGGCATACATCGCTTCCTCTATCGGATTTTCGGCGAGCTCTTCGAGCTTCTCCATTTCGCATTTCTGGGTCCGTATCTCCTCCTGGATCACGAGGGCGAGAATGGCCTCCTTGTCGGAATAATGCTGGTAAATGGTACGCTTCGAAATCCCCAGGTCACGGGCAATGTCGTCCATTGTGACGCTTCGTATGCCGTAGCGCCAAAAAAGGTTCAGTGCCGATTTGATAATTCGCTCTTTCACAGCGACAAATTTGAAATTTTCGAATGACAAAAACCAAGAAAACTTTAAAAATGTTTAAAGTTTTCGACGCATTAGTAGTCTGTTATTGGCAAAGTAGGCACAAAATGGACTGCAAAAAGCCCTTGTACGCTGATAACTAGCAGCTTTGGTCGTATTTCGGACGCTTGATGAGCACTGCCGATTGGAGAAGAATCATAGGAATGGTTTTTAGCTGTTGAGAAATGTATAAATCTTGAATAGGATTATATTGAGAATAAATAGGTCGATACAAAACGCTGGGAATGAGTCGAGAAGCCGGATGTTCTCACCCGTTTTCCGGTTTTATGGCCTGAAAATAGGCATCTCGTCGCCGGTTGGTCAATTAAAAAATTATTAAGCGGCGATTTTCGGGTATGAACTTGGCAAATAGAGCGATAAATTGCTTTCGAAAGGGAATGATTTGACAGTGATCCGTGTTTGGAAATGACACATATTCTGCCCAATTTTCGGGCCTTTTTCGTTCCTATTTTTTAACACCCAATTCACTAATTGCCATCGCGACAAACAAATCAATGAAAAGCTACATTGACCTGATTCAGCAGACGTTCGAGTTTCCGACCATGGAGTTCAACGTCGATAATAATCAATTGCTGTTCAACAATGTACCTCTGATGGATATCATCAAGGAACATGGTACGCCGTTAAAGATCAATTATCTGCCCAAGATCGGAGAACACATTGAGAATGCCAATATGTTTTTCCGGAATGCCTTCAAAAGACATAACTATAAAGGCACCTATACCTATTGCTACTGCACGAAATCGTCGCATTTCAGTTTCGTACTGGAAGAAGCTCTGAAGCATAATATCCATATCGAAACGTCTTCCGCGTTCGATATCCCAATTATCCGGGAGCTTTACCGCCGGGGCAAGGTCAACAAGAGCACGTACATTCTCGCGAACGGCTACAAGCTGCCGCGGTACACGCAATACCTGAGCGAGCTCATTAACGAAGGGTTTAATGTGGTCCCTATCCTGGATAACCTCAAAGAAATCGAATCGTACGAGCAGCAGGTGACTGCCGACACGGTTCAGTTTGGAATGCGCATCGCGACGGACGAGGAACCGAATTTTGCATTCTATACCTCGCGTTTGGGTATCCGCTATAATGATGTACAGCAGCTTTACAAAGAGAAGATCGAGACGAATCCTCGTTTCAAGCTCAAAATGCTGCACTTCTTCATTAATACCGGTATCAAGGACAGCGCCTATTATTGGAGTGAATTGACCCGCTTCATGTTCAAGTACTGCGAAATGAAGAAACTCTGCCCCGACCTCGATTCGATCGACATCGGCGGAGGCCTTCCGATCCAGACTTCATTGCAAGCCGGCTACGATTACCAGCAGATGATCGATGAGATCATCGAGAACATTCAGTGGATCTGCAACAAGAACAATGTACCGGTTCCGCACATTTTCACCGAGTTCGGGAGCTATACCGTCGGCGAGAGCGGCGCGGTGATTTATGAAATCATCGATAAAAAGCTTCAAAACGATAAGGAGCTCTGGTACATGATCAACGGATCGTTCATTACCCAGCTTCCCGATTCATGGGGTATGAACCAGAAATACATTATGCTGCCTATCAATAACTGGGATAACCCTTATCAAAAGGTCAATCTCGGCGGATTAACGTGCGACTCGCAGGATTTCTATAACAGCGAAATGCACAGCGCAGATTTGTACATGCCTATTTTCGAGGATAACGAACCACAATACATTGGGTTTTTCCATACTGGTGCGTACCAAGAGTCGCTGGGAGGCTATGGCGGCATTCAGCACTGCCTGATCCCGGCGCCGAAGCACGTACTCGTAGACCGCGACGAAGAAGGCCGCATTACTACACGCGTTTTTGCCGACGAGCAGAACAGCGATTCGATGTTGCGGATCCTGGGTTTCAAAGAGGAGCCTTTCGGAGCGCAGGATGGAAAGCAGGTTGTTGAAAAACCAGTTGCTGAAAAGTCCCGTGTGAAGCCGCAAGAGGAGTTGGCAGAAACAAAAATCTGATACCGTATATAAAGTTCTTTGAGTGAGTTCGTTATTAGTCAAGCTAAAACGCTCATTCAAAGAACTTAATTTTATATTTTTGTAGTGACAAAATCTTATACGAACTGGAAAATGAAAAAGATCTTACTTCTTCTGGCTGTTTGCGGAACATTGGCGGTTGCATCATCTTGCACCAAACACGCCTGCCCTGCATACGGATCAGTACAGAAAACCCAGCCAGCGCCGGTAGTAAAAGCCTAAGCGTTACCGTTTCAATATCAGCTTAGCTGCTTCCAGCAAATTCACAGCGGCATAATCTCCCGTCGACTCTTCTGCATGCGGGATAATATGTATCGTTTTCAAACCCACATTCTTTCCTGCCTCCATATCCCTGTCCCTGTCGCCTATCATCCACGATTGGTCCGGATCGATATTGTATTTGGCCATAGCCTTCTCGATCAGCAACGAACCTGGCTTCCGTGACAACGAGTTGCCGGAGTAGGAGGGGTGAAATGGAGCGAAATACAGATCGTCCAGCGCATTATGCGACGCGCGTTGCATTGCTTCATGAATAGCATACACATCATCGGCCGTGTAAAGGCCTTTTGCAATGCCTGCCTGGTTGGTAATGACGATCAGCAGATAACCCGTTTCTTTCAGCATTTGCAATGCTTCCGTCACCCCATGGGGAATCACCAGTTCTTCCAGCTTATAGAGATAATCCGGGCAATCCTCGTTCAGTACTCCGTCACGATCGAGGAATACGCATTTGTTCAAATGAGCAGCCATATTTAGAGAGAAGAATACTCTTTTACCGCCTCGATGAAACATCTCACCTTGTCGGGGTCGGTGTCGGGGTATACGCCGTGGCCGAGGTTGGCAATGTAACGCTGCGTACCAAACTGGCCTACCATTTTCTTCACCTCCGCTCGGATCTGGTCGTAGGAAGAATACAGTACACAAGGGTCAAGATTACCCTGCAATGTCTTATTTGGGATCAGCTCGCGCGATTCGGCGATGTCCATATTCCAGTCGAGGCCCACCACTGAGCAGTTCAGCTCGCCGATCTCTTTTCTGGCGAAGAATGCGCCTTTTGCAAAAACAGTCAAAGGCACCTCGGTAATGGCGTCGCAGATCTGTTTGATATAGGGCAGGGAAAAAACGCGGTATTGCTCCGGCGACAGAATGCCTGCCCAGGAGTCGAAAAGTTGTACAATATCGGCGCCGGCAGCGATCTGCGCTTTCAGGTAAGCGATCGTGCTGTCGGTGATTTGTTGTAATAATGTATGTGAAAATTCAGGATCGGCGTATAAATGCTTTTTGGCAACCGAGAAAGTTTTGGAGCCTTTGCCTTCCGTCATGTAACAGAAGATGGTGAACGGCGCGCCCGCGAAACCGATCAGCGGTACGCGGCCTGCAAGGCCTTGTTTTGTTATTTTAATGGCGTCCAGCACATATTTTAAATCCGTTTCCGGCTCGGCGATGTGCAGTTTTTGAAGGTCTTCCAGCGTATGGACCGTGCTTGGAAAAACCGGCCCGCGCTGTTCCACCATTTCGTAGGGCAATCCCATTGCCTCGGGAATCACCAGAATGTCGGAAAATATAATGGCAGCATCCACGCCCAGCAAGTCGACAGGTTGCAGGGTCACTTCTGCTGCCATTTCAGGTGTAGTGGCCAAATTGATAAAGCTCCCGGCCTTCTCGCGAACGGCCCTGTATTCTGCAAGGATGCGTCCAGCCTGGCGCATCATCCAAACAGGCGTGCGTTCGGTCTTCTCCCCCCGCGCCGCCCGAAGCAAAAGGTCATTTTTCAGATTCATGCGGCAAAGGTAGGGAGAAAGTGGTTATGGCGGAGGGGTGGGGTGGATTTATAGTCTCTCAAAGTCAGTTCGCGATGTACATCGAAATGCAAATGGTCGTTTGCCTTTACAATGCTTCTTGATATCACGCCAGCGTTTGATGATTTGTTCTACCATCTCCCAATATTGATAACCGGTTTTGGAAGGCGGACTAAGGAAGAAAACACCTACGTGGTGCTTTTCAAATAACACTCGCTGACTTCTTGTCCGATAAATATTTATATCCTGTGTAATGACCACAGCTTTTTCTTCTCCGATTTTCGGGAGCCATTCCTCGTCCAAAGCCCCGCGTCCAAACACACTTTCGATAGATAGGACTTCGAACTGGTCCCCGGTTGGCTTTTCAAGAATGGCAAGGCCTGCTGCTATGTGCGGAGAAATATTTTCATCAATATAAATCTTTGTCATGCGGCACTGCGGTGATAGTCTACTAATCATGCTGACCGATTCGCCGCCTTTAAAAAGATTAAAAATGGTTTCCGTTAAAACATTCGTCTCGCCCACTACCGGTTGTCCAAACTGCCTTTTCGGATCGATGATCACATTATGATTTCGCCCCATTGGGAAGAATCTTTCTGCTAAATCGTTTTTATTAAAATCAACTTTTTTACAAAACGGGGAGAAGATTTCTTTAATCGTTATCTGTAAGGTCTCATCTGCACGGATAATCTCACCAACTTCACCGGAGAACAAAACAGCCTTACCATCGGTGAAAATTGGGGATTTGGCAAACGGGTACCGGGTTTGAAATGTTTTTTCGAGAATATTGTGAGCCTTAACGATCTTCTGGGCACTCACTCCTTCTTCGCGAAGCTGATAGAATGTGAAAAATTCTATCAGGGTCAGAAAATTGGTGACGCGGTCCCGCCCCGCCCCATTTGTAAAAATGGATTGTGCAGTTTTGCCAAAATGTAAATTCCATTATTCATTCATCCACCTGCTTACTTTAGCTGGCGGTAGTCCCAGAATAGTCGCGATGTCGGCGAGGGTATAAATTCCCGTTCCTATACCGATCAGTTCTTGTTTTTCGAAGGGCATGATTATTGGAAATGTGTGTTAGTGAAGTATTTGACCCCGGCAAGTTAGAAAGAAAAAGCGGCTCCGAAAAGAGCTTCCGGAGCCGCTTGAAAAGTGCTAATGCAATTATCAAAACTTAAAATTCACCCCAACTAAAAAATTCCTTCCTGCCTGTGGAAAGTAGAAATTCTCCTGCGTCAGTGCACCGCCGGCGATATAACCATACGTGTAGCCGTTCGATTCGTACTTCTCGTCCAGCACATTGTTTACCAGCAAATTGAAAGCAATTTCATTCGCCCAGGATGGTTTGATGATCCAGGAAAGGCGGATATCGTTGGTCAGGTAAGCGTCGAGTCTGCGGGTTTCGGTTGAAGTATTGTCCAGATATTGTTTACCCACATATTTCGTCAGTAGGGCCAGCTCAAGGTTTTTACGCAGCGCGTAAGTGAACTGGCTTCCCGCGATCACATTCGGTGAGAAGGAAATATCCGACTTGCCGTGATTCACGGTTTGATAACCGCCGTTATCATAGTCGACAATGTATTCCGTAAAGTTTTTGATTTTATTCAGACTGAAGGTAACATTTGCATTCCATTTCAGGTGGTTATTGAAAACTACCGCCCCTTCCAGCTCGATGCCGGTGCGGTAGCTTTTAGGCACGTTCACGCGTACGGAACCGCCTACGTCATTGATCTGGCCGGTGAGTACAAGCTGGTTTTTGTAGCTCATCAGATAGTAGTTCGCTGAAAACGCCCATTTGCCTTGCTGCGTACGGAAACCGGCTTCGACATTCTGCAAACGCTCGCTTTTTGGGAAGAGATTGGCGGTAGAGGAAGTGAAATCATCACGGTTAGGTTCGCGGTTTCCGATGCTGTATGATGCGTAAACGGAACTTTGCTCAGCCAATTGATAAGTAAGACCTGCCTTTGGATTAAAAAATGAATACGACTGATCGAACGCGAGCTGAACGAGGTCATTGTCGGTTCCATGAATGGCATGGCTTACGCGACGGTATTGCAGATCGGCAAATGCGGTTAGCTTGTCTGTAAAAGCATAGTAGAGCTTTCCGTACAGGTTAAAATCTTTCTTTTTGCCCGTGCTGAAATAGTATTGATGCTCGTTTTCGATATTTCCCGCATTGCGCGCCCAGATGATCTGTCCGTAATGGTCGCCGTCGTACTGGTTCCAGCCGCCGCCAAAACTGGCGGTAAGTTTTTTGAAACTGTTATAGTCGAATGAAAATGTAGTTCCGTAAAAGTAATTATCCAGCCAGCGGCGGCGGATGATATCGGTGCTGGTGAGGGTGTCTTTGCCGATAACCACGTTAGGCAGGTTGTATTTGCTGTAATCGTCTGCCGCGCGGTATTGTTCGTAATAGCCCAGGCCGCGTACGAGGAACGCGTTGAGGTTGAATGTCAGTTTGTTACTCAGGTTGTGGGAGGAAACGATCTGGTAATGGTCCTGGCGGTAGTTGTCGACTTCGTTTTTGTAAGTATATGAATTATAAGTCCGGTTATCGGAATTGAGCAGGTTTTGTGCGTCTTTTTCTCCTAAATAATTTCTGTCAATATAAGCCAGAACGCCCTCGCGGTCCCCGCGGAGTTTAGCCTCCGGTACACCGTTCCACGACTGGTAAGTGCGTTCTTTGCCCGAAAATACATTCACGCGCACAAAACTCTTCTTGCCGAAATACCCGCCCGAAAGGTAATAGGAGTGCAATTCCGAGGAAGCACGATCTACAAAGCCGTCCGAAGAAACCCGCGATAGCCGTGCATCGAATGTGAACTTATCCTTAATCAGTCCCGAGCCGACTTTCAATGTGTTTTTGAACGTATTGAAAGAGCCGTATGAGTTATTCAGCTCCGCATAAGCCGTTTCGCGAAATGCATTGGTATTGATATTCACCGAAGCGCCGAACGCACCGGCGCCGTTGGTAGAGGTCCCCACGCCGCGTTGGATCTGGATGCTACTCACCGACGACGCAAAGTCGGGCATATTGACCCAGAAAACACCCTGGCTTTCCGCATCATTATAAGGAATGCCGTTCACTGTCACGTTAATGCGGGTCGCATCGGAGCCCCGTATGCGTATACCCGTGTAGCCCACACCACCGCCCGCGTCGCTCGTGCTCACGAGGGAAGGAGAGAAGTTGAGGAGCACGGGAAGGTCTTGCCCCATGTTCTGCTTGTCTATTTGGGCGGCGGTTACGTTGGTGTAAGCCATACCCGTTTTATCATTCACGCGGGTGGCGTTGATAATGACCTCATCGGCCTGGTAAGTGCTCTTTGTCAGTTTAACATTGACTTTTTCGGAGCCGCCAAGCGATATCTTCGAAGTTTGGTAACCGATGTAGGAAATGTCGAGGGCGTCGATATTGTCTGAAATGTTTTTCAGAATAAAATTCCCGTCCTTATCCGTGCTCGTGCCGCGGATTTCGCCTGCTTTGACCGTCGCGCCGGGCAGAGGTTTACCGTCTTCGGCATCTGTAATGCGGCCGGAAATGCTTTTTTGTGCAAAAGAGAGGAGCGAGGTGGTGCTTAACGACAGCGCCAGTAGATAGGTAGTAATTTTTCGCATTGCGATAGTCAATTACAACAGGCAGGGGCCACCTATCCGAAAGTTCGATAAAATGTGAACAGAAAACAGCCGGTTCCGGCTTTCTCTCCCTACGCCGGCATTACCCGGATCAGGTTAAATGGGTATGATCTCAGCCCGTTCGGTAGGGCACCCCTTGAGATTATGCTGCAAAATTAAGTGTTTGGAAGGGATGTTACAAGTGACCCCGGTTTATTGTCCTGGCGCGACTCAGGATTAAGGTTTTGTACATGAAAGGTTTTCAATAATAATATAACCAATTAAATTCAACACATATCTTGCGTGTATCGGCATATTAACGTCGTTTTCTGTATTTTTACATATTTCAATGCGAACTTAATAACTGCCTGAATTACAATGCCAAACTATACAGACACACCCGATATCAGCGCCTCCAAACACGCCATTGACCTCGAATACCGCTTTGGCGCGCATAACTACAAACCGATGCCGGTAGTGATCGAACGGGGCTCGGGCGTTTTTTTGTGGGATGTGGAAGGGAAGCAGTACTTCGATTTTCTCTCGGCTTACAGCGCGGTGAGCCAGGGGCATTGCCACCCAAAGATCGTGCAGGCGATGATCGAACAGGCACAAAAACTAACGCTGACGTCGCGGGCATTCTATAACGACCGCTTGGGCGAATGCGAGCAATTTCTTTGCGAATACTTCGGGTATGATAAAGTTCTAATGATGAATTCCGGCGTCGAAGGAGGTGAAACTGCGCTGAAATTGACCCGGAAATGGGCGTATAAAGTGAAGGGTATCGAGCCCGGCAAAGCGAAAACGGTGTACGCGGCAGGTAACTTCTGGGGCAGGACACTGGCGGCGATATCTTCTTCGACGGACCCGTCGTCGACCAATGATTACGGTCCGTTCCTGCCCGGCTACGAAATCATTCCCTACAACGACCTTGGTGCACTTGAAAATGTCCTGAAAAGCGACCCCAATATTGCCGGATTCATGGTGGAACCCATTCAGGGAGAGGCTGGTGTGGTGGTGCCGGATGAAGGTTATCTGAAAGGTGTGCGCGATTTGTGTACAAAATACAACGTGCTTTTCATCGCCGATGAGGTGCAAACCGGCATCGGGCGTACGGGCAAGCGCCTGGCGTGCGACTGGGAGGGCGTGAAGCCGGATATTTTGGTACTCGGAAAAGCATTATCCGGCGGTACCATGCCGGTTTCGGCTGCTTTTGCCGATGACGAGATAATGCTGACGATCGCTCCCGGCGAGCATGGCTCCACATATGGCGGTAACCCGCTCGCATGCGCGGTCACGATAGCTGCATTAGAGGTAGTTCAGGATGAAAAACTGGCGGAAAATGCCGAGAAAATGGGCCAAACCTTTCGCAGGAAAATGCAGGAACTTCAAAAGCAATGTTCGCTGATCGAAAGCGTTAGAGGGAAAGGGTTGCTGAATGCGATCGTAATCAACGATTCGGAAGATAACAGCACGGCGATGGACCTTTGTTATAAAATGATGGAAAAAGGGCTGCTGTGCAAGCCTACCCACGGCAACAAAATCCGTTTCGCACCGCCATTGGTGATCAATGAGCAGCAAATGGACGAAGCCTGCCGCATTATTGAAGAGGTATTTATAGAAATGAACGGAAATCTATGAAACTGAGACTTTTCCTGCCTGTGATCTTGCTGGCTGTGCTCGTTTTTTCGTGTAAGGATAAAAACGTAGACCCCAAGAATGATACCGAAACCAACCAATGGATCTATACCAACATGAAATATTGGTATTACTGGACGGATCATATTACCGCGTCACCGGATTATAACAAAACACCCGGCGATTTTTTCAACTCGCTGCTTTATAAATATGACGCTACGGCCCGCCCGGATGGCGACCGGTTTTCATGGATGCAGGAAAGTGCGAAGGAGCTGGAAGCGTCTTTGGGAGGTGAATCCAAAACCAGCGGCATGGAGTACAAGCTGGTTTACTTCCCGGCCAACACCAGCAATATAGTTGGGATTGTGCTCTATGTGATACCCGATTCGCCCGCTGCCAAAGCCGGTTTTGTCCGGGGGGATGTGTTCAGTAGTGTAAATGGCCAGAAACTGACGGATTCGAACTATTCGAAATTGCTGAATACGGAAGATAAGGTGAGCTACACCCTGGCTGACATCACGGACGGTACATTAAAGGAAACTAAAACGACAAGGGAGGTCGCACCGGTTGTATTGCAGGAAGACCCGGTGTTTTTTGACTCAGTGTATACGATCGGCGCCAGTAAAATCGGCTATGTGGTTTATCATCAGTTCATTCCGGAGCCCTATCAGACCAGCAGCAAAGCATACGACAAAAAGCTGGACGCTATCTTCGGCGAGTTTAAAAATAGTGGCGTCAATGCGCTGGTGCTCGATTTGCGCTACAACCCCGGAGGTTATGTAAGTTCAGCGACGAACCTGGCGAGCCTGATCGGCAAGGTTACGGCAAACGACGTGTTTTATTACAAAGAATATAACAAGCAAGTGACGGAAACGAGCCTCAAAAAATACGGCGAATCCTATTTCTACGACAAGTTCGTATCCAAAAGCCAGAATGTGGGCGGCAACCTGCAACACCTCGTGGTGCTGGTGTCGTCGCGTACAGCGTCGGCGAGTGAATTGCTGATCAATGGCTTGAAGCCGTTTATGGCCGTGACTTTGGTCGGGGGTAAAACGGTCGGAAAGAATGTGGGGTCGATAACGATCGCCGACGAGAAGAATGGAATTAAAGTGGGTTTGCAGCCCATAGTTTCGAAATCTTTGAATAAGGATAAAAAATCGGATTACCATGTAGGCTTCGAACCGGATGTGAAAATAAGCGAAGGCAACATCCTTTATCCTTACGGCGACCCTCGCGACCCGTTGTTGGGTGAGGCACTGTTTCAGATCACGGGCACGCACGTGACCCGCCAGGGCCGCAGCGCTCGGGTGTTGCAGGAAGAAGCAAGTACGGAACTATCCTCGTCGATCAGCCGCAAAGCGGGCGGTAGCAACATGTTCTACGACAGATAACGACCGGCTGGTATATTTTTTTTGAATGGTGCGAGAACGGCTTCCAACTGTTCTCGCACCATTTTTTATTGCTATTTTTACAGACTTGCGTATTTCTAACTAATTGACCTTTATGAAGCTGGTAAATGATATGACTGTCTGGTTTTTGAAGCGACGCTTCGAACGGATCGAACAGTTTATGAAGTACCCCATTGAAACCCAGCAGCGTATATTTTCCGAATTGATCGAAACGGCCCGCTACACCGAATGGGGTAGCCGCTATAACTACGGGCAGATCAAAACGGTGAAGGAATTTCAGGAACAGGTGCCTGTTTCGGCTTATGAGCAGCTTTACCCTTACATCGAGCGGGTGCTGAAAGGCGAACCGAATGTGCTTTGGCCGTCGCAGATCGAATGGTTTTCCAAGTCGTCGGGTACGACCAACGCGAGAAGTAAATTCCTGCCTGTTTCGCCCGAGGCGCTCGAAGAATGCCATTATGAAGGCGGCAAGGACATGATGACCCTGCTGATTAACAACCGCCCCGATACCCGTGTTTTCGATGGAAAGGGCCTTTCGATCGGCGGAACTTTACATGCCAACCCTTTTGACGATTATACCCAGATCGGGGACGTGTCGGCGGTAATTATGCAGAACCTGCCTTCCTGGGCAGAGTTCATGCGCACACCGCCATTGGAAGTTGCATTGATGGACCACTGGGAAAGCAAGCTGGATAAAATGGCGTCGATCTGTTCGCAGGAAAACGTGACGAGTATTCTCGGCGTGCCTACCTGGACGATCGTGCTGCTCGATCAGATTCTCGAACGTACCGGGAAAAAGAATATGCTGGAGGTCTGGCCCGATTTCGAGGTTTTCGTGCATGGAGCGGTCTCATTCGAGCCCTACCGCGATCTGTTCATGACCAAATACTTCCCTTCCGACCAGGTGTTGTACCTTGAAACTTACAGCGCTTCGGAAGGCTTTTTTGCGATCCAGGACGACATTAGCCGGGTAGGAGAAATGCTGCTCATGCTCGATTACGGGATTTTTTACGAATTTATACCTATCGAAGAGCTCGGCAAGGAGCATCCCCGGGCGCTGTTGCTGGATGAAGTGGAAGTAGGGAAGAACTACGCCATGGTGATTTCGACAAATGCAGGCTTATGGCGCTACCTGATCGGCGATACGGTGAAATTTACGTCCATCTATCCATTCCGGGTGAAAGTAAGCGGCCGTACCAAGCATTTTATCAATGCATTCGGCGAGGAGGTGATCGTCGAGAATGCCGACCACGCCATTAAGGTAGCAGCGCACCAGACCGACGCGCTTGTAGCGAACTACACCGCGGGCCCCGTGTACATGGGCGATGGCTCGCGCGGCTGCCACGAATGGATCATAGAGTTCACCAAAGAGCCCGAGGATCGCGGTGCGTTTGTTCTCGCATTGGATAATGCATTGCGGGAAGTTAATTCCGACTACGATGCTAAGCGCTATAAAGACATGGCCCTCACGCTCCCGCGAGTGCATTTCGCCCCCGCAGGTACCTTTTACGCGTGGATGGGCAGGAAACACAAGCTCGGTGGCCAGAACAAGGTGCCGCGGCTGAGCAACACGCGGGAGTATCTGGACGATTTGCTCGCCAGTTTGTAAAGTGTCGTTGGGAAACTGACGGCCGATTTGATACTTGCGAATCGAATATTAAACAGTAAATATTAAAGTAATCGGCGGTCGGTGGTCAGCGGTCGGCGGCCAAATTCTTCCGACGCTACCACTACCGCAACGCCGCATCAATGATTCCCAAACGCTTAAAAATAAAAGGACTATACTCTTACCAGACCGAGCAGGAAATTGATTTCGATCCGCTGACGGACGCTTCGTTGTTCGGGATATTCGGGGCTGTGGGAAGCGGGAAATCTTCCATTCTTGAGGCGATTACCTTTGCGCTGTACGGTGATACGGAGCGGCTCAACAAGTCGGGGGACGACCGGACCTATAATATGATGAACCTCCGCTCCGACGATTTGCTCATCGATTTTGAATGCATTGCAGGAAAGAACGGCGATCGTTACCGGTTCACGGTGCGTGGAAAACGGAATAGTAAGAATTTCAAGGATGTAAAAACCTTTGACAGGAAAGGTTACATCTGGCAGGAAAACGACTGGGTGCCCTTGGCCGAAAACGAGTCGACCGAAAGCATTATCGGCCTCAGTTATGACAACTTTCGCCGGACGATCATCATACCCCAGGGGCGTTTTCAGGAATTTATCGAACTGAAAGACGCCGAGCGGACACGGATGATGAAAGAGCTTTTCCAGCTCGAAAAATATGATCTAAGCCGTAACGTAGGCTCGCTGAGCAAGCAGAACGACCTCGCATTATCGAATGTCGACGGCCAGTTACTGGGACTTGGCGAGGTAACACAGGAAATGCTCACGGAAGGCGGGCAGCGGTTGGAACAGCTCCGGCAACAAATTCAACAGATTACCGATGAGCTTGCCGTCCAGACAGCACTCGAAAGTGATTTTCAGAAACTCAAACTTGCCGGCGAGAAAATTCAGGTTCTTCGCAACAGATTGGCCGTGCTCGACTCCCAGCGAGCGACAATGCAGGAACGCGAGGCCATGTTGAAGACTTTTGAGACCTGTTCGCTGCATTTCAAATCCATTTTTGACCAAAAAAGCAATCTGTTGACCGCAATAGCGAGAGACCAGCGTATTTCAGAAACAAACCAGGAAAGGTTGTCGAAGCTGGCGGGTTTGCTGGAAACACAGAAGGAAACATTGCAAATGCTGCGGCCGCGCTATGAAAAGCGTGAAGAGCTGCTGGCCACCGCTGAGGAGCTTGAAAAGGTCATTCGGATTATCGAACATTCACAAGCAGTTATCAAACGGAAAGAAGCCTTACAGCGGGGCGAGGAGCAGTTGAAGGAGAAGGAAATTGCTATTGAAATACAAAAACAGCAAAGACAGGAGCTGGAAGCGACCAACGAAAAGCGAAAGGCAGGCCTCGGCGATGTGCTCGAAATGAGCCTTGTAAAATCCTGGTTCACGACAGCCGACAGCCTCGCAGAGAACCGTCAGGCGATTAAAACAGAAGCTGAGGCGCTTGCAGCGGAGATCCAAACGCTTAGTGACGGACTTGGGGAAAGATTACAAGAGATCACCCGCGATTTTGGTATTGGTTTTGGGGTAGAGAAATCTTTGGAGGCTTTTCAAGCGGGCATTTCTAATTACCTGGAAAAAAGCGAAAATGATCGAAAGGGACTCAATCGTCAGTTGCTGCACATCAAAACGAGGGTTGCGCTACACGAATATGCTGGTAACCTTGAAGACGGAGAGCCCTGCCCGCTTTGCGGTTCGCTGCACCATCCGGAAGTTTTGACAGCCGATGGCACATTATCCGAAGAAACGGTCGCAATAGAAAAGCAGTTGAATGCATTGGATGAAAAAGAAAGGCTGTTAAGGCGTTTACAATCGCCGGTAGAGCGAGTTTTCAATCAAATAGAAAGTCTTGAAAAACAAAAATCGTCGATAAAACAACGATTCGCGGATGCGAAGGCAAAGCTGGAATCGCATGATAAAACATTTGAATGGGCCGCATTCAATAGAACAGACCGTGAAGGTTTTGAAAAGCGATTTTCGAAAAGCAGCCTTTTACAGGCAGAGATCAAAGCTGGGGAAACAGCAGTGAAAGCCTTCACGGAGCAAATAGAAGCGGCTACCAGAGAAAAAACCGAAAAGATCGAAAAGCCGCTTCAAGTGTTGAAAGACGAGATTCTGAGGTTTGAAAATACCGTTCACACGCTTTCGGAACAGTTATCGAGGGTTAATCTGGCGGATTTTGAAACGACCGACAAAAGTGAGATTTCAGAGAAGATTAACGAACTGAAAGCGGATTATCAGCAGCTTTCAACCGCATTTGCCGAGGCTGAAAAGCAGGTAGATGCCATTGAAAAGGACCGGAATACGCTTTGGGGGAGCCAAACTACCTTGCTGGTGGCGCTCGAAGGAAGCCAGCGTGATCTTGCCGTGGCGCAGGAAAAGATCGATAACCAGCTGGCCGCCTATGGATTCGAATCGGAATTGCAGGTGGTGGAAATACTGCAAAAGCCCATCCGGATCGAAACCGAGCGGCAGGCGATCGACGAGTTTAAACTCGCATTGGAAACGACCGGTGCGGAGTTGAGAAACCTGCTCGAAGAACACGCCGATGAGCAATACGACGCCGTAAAACATGGAGAGGTTACTGCATTGAAAAATATGCTGACTGAAAACCTGAGTTCCCAGCGGAAGGAAGAAGGTAATATTGGGGGGCGGCTGAAACAGTTGACAGAAGATCTGGCTAGAAAAGTAGCGTTACTTGCCGAAAAAGGCCGTTTGCAGCTCAGGAAGGAACATTTAGACGATCTTGCGAAGTTGTTCAGATCCAGCGGGTTTGTGGATTATGCGTCGAGTATTTATCTGCAAAATCTCATTCAGGCGGCAAATCACCGTTTCCACCAGATGACCCACCAGCAGCTTCACCTTGAATTGGGCGAAGGCAACAGTTTTTGGGTGAGGGATTTACTCAATGGCGGCCATATGCGGTTGCTGAAAACACTCTCGGGCGGACAGAAATTCCAGGCAGCCTTGTCGCTGGCACTGGCCCTGGCCGACCACATTCACGTCAGAAACGAGTCGAAACACAACTTTTTCTTCCTGGACGAAGGTTTTGGCTCGCTCGATAAGAATGCTTTGCAAACCGTTTTTGAAACGCTGAAATCATTGCGGAAGGAAAACAGGATTGTGGGTATTATCAGTCATGTCGAGGATTTGCAGCAGGAAATCCAGACGTACCTGCGCATTACCGAAAGCGACGAGGGGAGCAGGATCGTGCCGAGCTGGAAATGAGTATCAGACATAAAATGTATATTTGGGCCTATTTGCCCAAGCCGTCCTATGCTTTTGGAAAATTTTTACGGGTCGTTTCTACTTTGGATTGAAGCACAATTATCGGGAAAGAACTGGTTGTGGAAGCTCACCTTCCTGGCTGTCGCGCTGTCGCTTTTTCTTGCTTTTCCACCCTATTCGCTGCTGCTTAATCATTTGAGAAACAACGGTGTGAGCCTGGACGCGTGGGTGTTTATCCAAAATCAGGCGCAGGACCTGCTGCACCCCAAAGACATGGACTATGACGTCCGTCGCGAGAATATGATATTCCGCTGGACATTGCCGCTGCTCTCGTTTCTGACCGGTCACAATGTATTGCTGATCCTGATCATCCAGGCCGTTTTGGGTGTGCTGTTTTTGTACAAAATAGGGGTTTATATCTATTCAATTTCGGGCGACAAGGTAAGTACAGCGCTATTTGTGACGGCTATTGCCAACATTTTCGTGAGCGTGTGGGCATTCGCGGACGTGCACGGGTATGGCGATGAATTTGCCTTTTTCTTCCTGCTACTGGCGTTGCTGAGCAAGAATCCGCTTGTGATATTCCTGTCGCTTCAGATCGCGTTCTTCACCGACGAGCGCGCTGTCGTGGCGGGAGGCTATTTAGTGCTCTGGTGGATGGGTACGAAGGCCTACCGCAACAACAATTTCGGTGTTCCTGGCCTGCTGAAATCGGCGTTTACGGGCGAGAGCCTGGTGGTTTGGGTGGCGTGGGCGATCTATTTCACAATCCGGGAGTATGTGCAGGTTACGTATTTTCCGCATCACTCCTATTCTACGATCGGAACGCCGGTATTGCTGGCAAATGCCCACCGTAACGGCCTGGGAAGCAGTATCTGGAGTACATTCGAGGGGGGCTGGCTTATCCTGACCGCCGCATTTGCGGTACTGTGCCTCACGAAACGCTATTGGCTTCTCTTGGCGCTGATGGCCGGCTTTTCGGTGCTCGTGGCCACCGGAATCTACGTGCATGATATCGACAGGGCGTTATCGTACGGCTTCCCGTTTATTCTTCTTGCGGTTTTTATATTGATCGAAACCTCTTCCACATCCGCTGTGCGGCTCATTCTGTTTTTCACAATGCTCATTTGTGTGGGGCATCCGCAGGTTTTTTATATGGGCTACAACAAAATACTGTGGCTGGAACCGCTCCCTCTCAAACTGTTCATGCTGATCGACCATCGTCTGCATTGGGGCTTATTCGGATAGGGTCGCCCGGATAGGGGTCGGGCCGATTATTTTCGTCCTCTCCCAACCAATGCCTGGCAACATTGGTCAACGCGAGTGTGTCGGCACTCCGGGCAGGATCCGTTAAATGATCATTAAGCCTTGCCTCAGAGTAATCGATTTTTTTATGTGAAAGGTATTTTTGTATTTTAAAGGAAAAATATCTGACATTTACTAATCGGTTACTTTTGAAGCGGATCGCGTATCTGAAAGAGTTTAGCCACACCCTAACAATCTATAAATTGCCATATGCCGCTATTAGTAGAGCTGGATACATTTAACACCGGATCGGGTAACCTCACAGTCTTCGAAAAAATCATCCCCGGTACGATCAAACGCGTATTTTATATTTACGGCGCGAGTGAGACGCAGAGAGGTGGCCACAGGCATCACAAAACCTGGAATGCCCTGGTTTGTATTCATGGAAGTTGTCGTATATACTCCAACGACGGTGTAAAAGAAGAAATTTTCATTCTGGATAATCCCGTTTCCTGCCTGATTCTCGAACCCAAAGACTGGCACATTATGGATTCTTTTTCGGATGATGCGATCCTGTTGGTACTGTCCAATGAATATTACGACAAGGCCGACTACATCGACGAGCCCTATCCGCTGAATCAGCTAATCCAGACAGTATTTCAATGATCCCATTTCTGGATTTAAATCAGGTAAATGCCCCTTATCTGCAAGCGATCGAAGATGCTTCCCTCCGGGTGATCCGGTCGGGCTGGTACATCCTGGGCAATGAATTGAAAACATTTGAAAAGGCATTTGCCGCATATTGCGAAGCGGAGCATTGCGTGGGCACGGCCAACGGCCTGGACGCTATTACGCTGATACTGACGGCCATGGATCTTCCGAAAGACAGTGAGATCATCGTGCCTGCCAATACTTATATCGCATCGGTACTGCCGGTAAGTTACCTGCACCTTACGCCGGTTTTCGTGGAACCCGATCCGCAAACGATGCTGCTCGATCCTGCGTTGATCGAGCAGGCCATAACACCGCGGACAAAAGCGATTATCACAGTAGATCTTTATGGTAGAAGCTGCGAAATAGCAGATATTCTTGATGTGGCAAAAAAATACAGTCTGAAAGTAATAACCGATGCCGCTCAGGCACACGGAGCTACGCACGCAGGCAGGAAAGTAGGTGCCTGGGCAGACGCGACAGCATTCAGTTTTTACCCTACCAAAAACCTGGGTGCGCTGGGCGATGCCGGTGCCATCACGACCAATGACGCCGCATTGGCCGAAAAGATACGCTACCTGCGTAATTACGGCTCGGTGATCCGGTATCAGAACGAGTATCAAGGTGTAAATAGCCGTCTGGATGAAATGCAGGCCGCTATTCTTAGTGTAAAACTACCTTACCTGGATCCCGAAAACGCACGTCGACGGGAAATCGCCGGCCGGTATTTGCGGGAATTACAATGCCGCGACCTTACATTGCCGCCCGGTGACAGGCTCTCGGAAGATGCCTGGCATCTCTTTGTAGTGCGGCACCCGCGGCGTTCGGAGTTTATCGCGTTCCTGGATGCGCACGGGGTGCAGACGAACGTTCATTATCCGCAGCCTATTCATAAACAATTGGCTTACAAAGAATTTAAAGATTTACATTTGCCTCTCACAGAGCAGATCCACCAGCAAGTGATCAGTTTGCCGCTCAACCCGGTTCTAACGGATCATGAGGTGGCTTACATCATTCAAACCGTCAATCAATTCGATCGTCAATGAAGCTATCGGTCATCATTCCGGTTTACAACAGTGAAAAGACCATTCGGCCGCTGATCGAAAAGCTGCAAGCGACTTTATCAGAAATATCATTCGAAATCGTGATGGTCAACGATGGCAGCCACGACCGCTCCGAGCAGGTTTGCCGGGAACTGTCGGATGCCTACGCGAATGTCCGGTTTATCTCTCTTCGCAGAAATTACGGCGAGTTCAATGCGGTAATGTGTGGCCTCAACTGGGCTTATGGTAACTATTGCGTGATGGTCGACGATGATTTTCAGAATCCTCCGGAAGAAATATTAAAGCTGGTGGAAACGGCAGAATCGGGAGATTATGACGTTGTTTACACACATTATGCCAAAAAACAGCACTCTGTCGGCCGGAACATGGGCAGTAGGTTTGTCAACTGGCTTACGAGCTATCTTCTGAATAAACCCAAAGACCTGTATTTATCCAGCTTCAAACTGATCCGGCAGGAAGTTGTGCAGGAAATAATCAAATACCACGGTCCCTATCCGTACATCGACGGACTGATATTCCGGATCACCCGCAACATCGGTACCGTGCAGGTAGCGCACGAGAAGCGTGAAGAGGGGGCTTCCAATTACACATTACACAAGCTGGTATCCCTCTTTCTCAATATCCTGTTCTGCTACTCGTCACTGCCTATCCGTCTTTTTGTACCCATCGGCGTTGGTTTGTTCAGCCTGGGCTTTTTACTTCTGCTCTTTCTCACATTACAATGGATTATCGGTCCCGACCCTAAGGGCTGGCAGGTGGTAACGGCCACCATTATCTTCATTGGCGGCATTCAATGCATGCTGCTGAGTGTGCTGGGGGAATATATCGGCAAGAGTTTCATGGCGCAAAGCGGACAGCCGCAATATGTGATCAAATATAACAGCTCTGAACACGTATGATCGATAACCGGCTCGAATACCTGCGCATGTACGAAACCGAGCGCAAGCTGTGGTGGTATCAGATCCTCCACGGCAAGGTTTTGAGCCAGATCCGCAAACATTTCAGAGCGATGGACCCCGATCTCAAAATCCTCGATGCAGCTTGCGGTACGGGCGGGTTAATGTCTTTTTTAAAAGAAAATGGTTATTCCAACCTTCGGGGCTTCGATTATTCACAGCATGCCATCGATTTCTCGAATGAACGCGGACTGAATGTCGTCTTCGGCGATCTTCGGAATGTGGATGCATTCGAACCGGGTGAGACGTTCGACATCATCACCTGCAACGACGCGCTCTATTTCCTGACCGACGAAGAGATCGTCCGCGCACTGACCGCGTTCAGAAACCGCCTGAATCGCAATGGATTGATTATCATTAATATTCACGCATTCGAAGCCTTTTCCGGCACGCACGACCTCGCGGTAGGCAGTTCGCGACGATTCAAGCTGGAACAGTTCCAGGCATTCGGCAAAGCGGCCGGGCTGCGGATCGGTTACACTACCTACTGGCCATTCGCGCTTTCGTTGCCGATTCTGCTTGTGCGGCAATGGCAGAATTACCAGATCCGGAAGAAGAAGATCAATGTTGATCATCTCGATTCGGATGTCGAATACCCTGGCGATGCGTTGAATGCGGTTTTAAAGACCATTACCAAAGCCGAATCCGCCATTCTGGGTAAGGCACCATTCGGGAGCTCGCTCTTCATGACTTTCCAGCCGGCCTGATTTCCCTACTTTTTGGAATATCCCGACGAACTCACGGCATCAAACAGTGCTTTCGTTTTGGCAATGCCATCCTCTGCGTTGAGTGCGAAATACCAGAATACTTCCAAATCGCCCCGGTGCATTGCCTGGTTCATATCGCCGCTTTGCGATTTGTGGGCGGCTTTCACCCAGTCGGCGACGATCATATAGCTGTGTTTTTTATCCTCTCCGAAGCTGTGCGAACGGTCGAATTCGAAGACAGGAGCAGTTTTGAGGACATTGGTTTCGGGATAACCTGCAAGCCCGGTGAATTGGAAAGTGTACCCCTTATTTTGTGATTGGCCCCCCAATACAACCGGTTTCTTCGTGCCTTTATAACGCTGCACGGCCCTTATCGCGCTGATGGACGCCGTTTTGTGGTGCGCGTGCTGGCCCTCGTGCGGGATGAGGCAGAATACGAAATCATAGTTTCCTTTGGCCAGAATATTGTCGAGCTTTTTCTCCACGTAGGCAATATCCCAGTTCTTACCTTGTAAATAAGGCTTTTCGTCACGGTTGTAGTAATCGTCGAGCTGGTCGAGGAAGAAGAAATTGCCGATGCCCATCACCTCGCCGGAAGCCATGAGTTCTTTTTTCCGGATCAAGGGCAAATGCTTTCTGCCCGTGGCCGAATCAACCAGGTTCAGGCCGTAGTAGCTCGATGCTACCAGCCCATTGTAGCCGCCCGACGCGTCGGTGATTAATGCAAGGTCGGCAGAGCCTTTTAATTCACGGGTTACTTTAAAAACAGTCACCGGAAACATCGTTTCATCGTCCGGGTGCGCTGTAACGATCAGAACGCGCGGGCCTTGCGCATATGAGTTCAGGGAAAACAGCAATAGTAACAAAAGATAAATGTTTCTCATGCGATGATTTCGTTAGGTGATGTGTTGTAAAAATATCGATTGTTCAAATATTCATCACGCTCTTATTATCAAAGTTTTATGGATTTGAAACTCAACGGGAAAACTGCATTCATCAGCGGTTCAACACAGGGTATCGGCTTTGCCATCGCACAAAGCCTCTTGAAGGAAGGTGCCAATGTGATCATTAATGGCCGCTCGGAAAATAAAGTAGCCGATGCCGTTCAAAAACTAAAAGAATCATTGTCCGGCGGGACGCCTCCCGGAGCGAACGCCAGCGGTATTGCAGCAGACTTTTCCAAAGTTGAAGAAGTGAATGCATTGCTGGAACAATTACCGGATATTGATATACTTGTCAACAACGCCGGGATTTTCGAACCCAAACAGTTTACCGAGATCTCGGATGAAGAATGGTTCCGGTTCTTTGAGGTGAATGTGCTTAGCGGTGTGCGGCTTGCGAGGTATTTCTTCCCGAAAATGATCGCCAAAGACTGGGGCAGGATCATCTTCATTTCCAGCGAATCGGGCGTTAATATCCCGGAAGAAATGATTCATTACGGTACTACCAAAACTGCTCAGCTGGCGGTGAGCCGCGGTTTGGCGGAACTCACCAAGGGGACAAACGTGACGGTAAACACGGTAATGCCCGGCCCGACCAAATCGGAAGGGGTGGCCGATTTTGTAAAACAATTGGGTGAGGCCAATAATATGTCCGCCGAACAGGCCGAGAAGGATTTCTTCAAAAATGCACGTCCGACATCGCTTTTGCAACGTTTCGCATCGGTGGAGGAGATTGCCAACCTGGTAACTTACGTCGCGAGCCCGCTTTCGTCCGGGACCAATGGATCGGCTCTGAAAGTGGATGGCGGCGTGGCCAAGTTCATTATCTGACGCTTTGCATAGTCTGCGTTTTTGTACAATGATCAGAAAATATGCCAATTCTGGAACGTTCGTTCTGAAATAATTGTCTGATAGTCATGGCACGCAACAAAGCATTCGAACCGGAAGAGAGGCTTGAAAAGGCGAAATGCCTTTTCTGGCAAAAAGGCTACAACGCCACCTCCATGCAAGACCTCGTCGATACGATGGGGCTGAACCGCGGGAGTATTTACGACACCTATGGCGACAAGCATAGCTTGTTTCTGCAATGTCTGCGGAGTTATACCGAAGGCATGTTTGAAGACTACCGGAAAGTGGCTGAGGAAACGAAGTCGCCGATAAAGGCGGTAGAAAAGATCATCAGAAAGGCGGCGATCAGGACGGTGGAGGAGGAAAGGACTTGCCTAGGTGTGAAATCGACGTTCGAGCTGGCTTCGGTAGATGAGGAAGTGCATGCCATATTAAAACAAAATACCGCCCACCTGACGACCCTGCTGAGAGACCTTTTGAAAAAAGCGCAGAAAGCGGAAGAAATCAGTGGTAAAAGGGATCCGGGTATGCTGGCAAATTTTGTCGTATCGAATTTTACCGGTTTCTGGCAGACGTACCTGGTGTATGGTGATGGCGAGCTGGTAGAGCAGCAAGCCGAATTTTTAATAAAATCAATCAAAAAATAATATTTGTCCAATGGTGGAACAAGCATTCCATAATGACAATGCTTACGGACATGTCAGGATTAATTACAGAAATCGCAAATAAATCAGGTATTGTAAAAATCTACAAACAAGGAGCGCCTTCGGTGCTGGGTTACGAAAGAGAGACCATTACAGAACCAGGCCCGGGAGAAGTACGGGTGCGCCAGGAGGCCATCGGGCTGAACTTTGTAGACACTTATTACCGCGACGGCAAGTTTCCCGTCAAATCCTTTCCTTACACGCCTGGCGTGGAGGCCGCGGGCGTCATCGAGGCCGTTGGGCCGTGGGTAACGGAATTCAACGTCGGTGATCACGTAGGCTACCACTTCATTACCGGTGCTTATGCGGAAAGCCGCGTTGTATCGACCCAGCAACTGATCCATATTCCGGCGGGAATCACCTCGGACGAAGCGGCGGCTATTCTGGTAAAGGGGTTTACTGCCAGGATGCTCGTGAAGGCCGTCCATCCTGTTAAGCCGGGCGATGTGGTGCTCGTACATGCGGCCGCAGGGGGCGTGGGCACGCTCGTAACCAAATGGGCGAAGGCGCTTGGCGCTACGGTGATCGGAACGACGGGTTCGGAAGAAAAGAAGGAAGTAGTGCTTGCCAACGGGGCCGATTACGTTTTCCTGGCAGAATGCCGGGAGTTTGTACACTCGGTGCTGGAAATCACTAGTGGCCAGGGCGTGGATGTCGTGTTCGACGGGGTCGGAAAAGATACTTTCACCCATTCACTGGATCTGATCCGGAAAGGCGGTAAAATCGTACTCTACGGATCGTCGTCCGGTCAGCCCGAGCATATCGATCACGCGTTGCTGCGCGAAAGGTCCATTATAATGGCTACACCTACGCTCAGCGCATACATTACCGACCGCGAGGTGCTCGAAGAATATGCTGCCGACACATTCGGTGCATTCCAAAACGGGATATTCGAGAAACTGGCTATTACACGGTATCCGTTGTCAAAAGCAAATCAGGCGCAGGCGGATCTCGAAGCACGGAAAACAACAGGTTCCGTTATTTTGGTACCGTAATTTTTCGCATTAATTCAATGTTATGTCCAAGGTCCTCATTCAATTTGCACACCCCACTCACAGCAAATCCAATGTGCAGAAAACATTGGAAAAGTATGCCCGCAAGGTAAAGGGAGTTACTTTCAATGATCTCTATGAACATTATCCGGATCTTTTTATCGATGTCAAAAGAGAACAAGAATTGCTGGCAAAGCACGATATCGTCATATTCCAACATCCTTTTTACTGGTACAGCAGCCCGCCGATCCTGAAACAATGGCAGGATCTTGTGCTGGAATACAACTGGGCTTACGGGCCGAAGGGGCATGCTTTGAAGGGTAAAAAGATATTCAACGCGGTGTCGTGCGGGGGCGGGCGAGATGCCTATTCTGCCTCGGGATACAACCGCTTTCCCGTCGGGCAATATCTGCTGCCATTCGATCAGACGGCCCATTTATGCCGGATGGATTACCTGCCGCCTTTCGTAGTGCACGAAACTTACACGATCGAAGATTACACGCTGAAAGCCTGCGGCGAGCAATATGCCGAATTGCTGGACGCGCTCGTAAATGATCGCATTGATCCTGCGAAGCTGGCGGGAATAGAATATCTGAACGAACTTTTTCCACACTAAATAACTCTTAACGATGCAGCAATCCTTCTTTTTCCAGGCAATGATATACCTCGCAGCGGCGGTGGTGATGGTCCCCATTGCCAAACGGCTGGGGTTGGGGTCGGTACTGGGCTATCTGGTTGCCGGGGTGATTATCGGTCCGGCGGGTTTGAAATTCATTGGGATGGAAGGCCAGGATATTATGCACTTTGCCGAATTCGGGGTGGTGATGATGCTTTTTGTGATCGGTCTCGAACTCGAACCTTCGCGCCTGTGGCGTATGCGCAAGAATATTGCGGGACTTGGCGGCCTGCAGGTAGGTGTTACGACTCTACTGGTGGCGGGTATTGCCATGCTTTTGGATGTGGGCTGGAAAGAAGCGTTGGCGCTGGGGATGATTATCGCGATGTCGTCCACGGCTATTGTGATGCAGACCCTGAATGAAAAAGGCTGGCTGAAAACGATTGCGGGACAAAGTTCCTTCGCGGTGCTGCTGTTCCAGGATCTGGCGATCATTCCGATGCTCGCATTGTTCCCGTTGCTGGCTGATCATACCGGCGTGGCCGATGGGCATGGTGCCGGTGGCTCGCTGGTGAGCGCATTACCCGCCTGGCAGCAGACTATTGTGGTATTGCTATCAGTTTCGGCGATTGTGCTGACGGGGAAATATCTGTTAAGGCCGGTTTTCCGAATGATGGCTCGCACAGGGCTCCGTGAAATGTTTACTGCTACTGCATTGCTGCTTGTCGTGGGCATTGCGGTGCTGATGACCTCCGTAGGCCTGAGTCCGGCGCTGGGGGCGTTCGTGGCGGGAGTGGTGCTTGCCAATAGCGAGTACCGCCATGAGCTCGAAAGCTCGATCGACCCTTTCAAAGGCTTGCTTCTGGGATTGTTCTTCATTTCGGTAGGGTCTTCCATTGATTTTTCACTGGTTACTTCCAAACCGCTGCTGATCATCGGACTGGTGGCCGGGCTGATGTTGCTGAAAATGGCCATTCTCTTTGTTTTAGGCAAGATATTCCAGGTACGCAATGCGCAGAATTTCATATTCAGCATTGGGTTAAGTCAAATCGGCGAATTCGCATTCGTACTGCTCAGCTTCTCGGTTCAGCAAGGTGTTTTGGGGAAAGAAGTGTCTGACACGATGACGGCTGTGGTGGCGATCAGCATGGCTATGACGCCGTTGGCGATGATGGTCAATGAGAAATTTATACTAACCCGTTTCTGCCTGGTAAGCGCAGGTTTGCAGACGGCCCAGCGGCCGAGTGACGTGGAAGAAGAGGACAACCCGGTCATTATCGCCGGTTACGGGCATTTTGGGAATATCGTGGGGCGGTTTTTGCGTGCCAATGGTGTGGAAGCGACGGTTCTTGATAATGATAGTGATAATGTCGACTTCCTGCGCCGTATTGGTCTGAAAGTGTATTATGGTGACGCTACGCGCTATGAACTGTTGGACATTGCCGGTGCGGGCCGCGCGCAAATGATTATTATCGCGATCAGTGATGAGGAAAAAAGATTGGAACTGATTGAAACAGTAAAAAAACACTTTCCTCACCTGCACATGCTCGTACGCTCGACGAACCGCAATGATGCCTACGATCTCATGAACGCGGGTATGATGCATATTTACCGCGAAACGTTTGATACAAGCCTCCGATTAGGCGTGGATGCATTGAAACTCCTCGGGCATCGCGCACATGAGGCGACCCGGATGGCGAAGACGTTCTTTGTTCATGATGAGCGGACGTTAAAACACTTGTCGCGTATCCGGAACGACGAAGAATATATTCACGCGGCGCGGGAACATATGGAAGAGCTGGAAATGATTATGCAGGCGGATAGGGAAGCTGTCCACTTGAATGCCCTCGCCGGCTGGGACCGCAAAGCTGAGACGGAAACAGCCTGATCGTCTCAGGCTTCCTGATTTTCCACAATCCACTCGGTAGTAGCATTAATAGTGCCCATTTCCCAAAAAATGGAAGGGCTTAGTTCTACGCCGAGCCATTCCTGCAATTCGGTAGTGATGTCTACCATAAGCAGGGAATCCAACCGGTAATCGATGATTTCGGCGTCAAGGTCTACTTCGGAGGGGTCTATTTCCGCGTGGTGAGCAATGCGCTCAACTATCCAGCCGGAAATTTCGGTAAATGTTTTACTCATTTAGTTGATGTTTGTAACAAGCACTGAATGCTACGGTGAAAATAGTACTTAGACAGGTTTTTTGAAAGTGAACAGCTTTTTAAGTAACCGACATTAGTCTAGAATGCTCTTTTTGGCAAATAGCTCGCGTGCCTTGAGACGCTGGATTTTACCGCTTGATGTCTTCGGCAGCTTACCGGGCGGGATCAGGAGAATCTCATGAGGGATAAGTCCGAACGCCAATCCCACACTCTGCGCCATTTTGTTTTTGATCGACTTTTCATCATCCGGCGTTTGTGCTACGCGACGTACTTCACTCACGATCATCAATGCTTCGCCCTGTTCTGTTTCAACGGAGAATGCCGCCGCGGCATTAGGCTGGACATCCGGGTGGCTTCCACCCACCACCTCTTCAATATCCTGTGGGTAATAGTTGACCCCCCGAATGATGATCAACTCCTTGGTGCGGCCGGTAACAAAGAGTAAACCATTTTTTAGAAACCCTAAATCCCCTGTTCGCAGGTATGGGCCGTGACCGTCGCTCGTGTAAGCTCGAAAAGTTGCCTTTGTAGCATCGGGCTTTTCCCAGTAACCTGCGGCAATGGCATCGTTCTTTACCCATATTTCCCCTTCTTCTCCCTCCGGTAGACTCGCGTGGCTCGCGGGATTTACGATCGTCACCTCTGTAAATTCCACGGGAGGGCCGCAGGCGACAACTTCCTTGGCATTACTGAGTTTAAGATAGGTCATTGGAATGCCGTTCAAATGCAGGCTTACGGCCAGTGTAGCTTCCGCTAGCCCGTAGGACGGTACGAGGCTGTTTTTCTTGAATCCGGCGACTTGTGTGGCGGCGGCAAATCTTTCGAGGGTGGAAATCCGGATTGGTTCGGCGCCCACATAGAACACGCGCATCGAACTGAGGTCGAGCGCTTGCAGCTGTTCTGCCGGAATGCGTGCCAGACAATGATCGAGCCCGAAACCCGGCCCACCGCAAAAGCCGGCCTGGTAGGTGCTGATCGTCTGTAACAGCAGCGCAGGTTTGGTGATGAACAGCAGCGGAGAAATCACATAGCCCGTACCGCCGGTAAAAATCGGAGACAAAAGACCGTCAACAAGCCCCATATCATGGTAATGCGGAAGCCAGGTTACCGAGGCATCGTCTGCGGTGCGCCCGAAACAATTATTGATGGCACGCAGATTGGCCGTGAGATTGACGTGGCTGATCATCACGCCCTTGGGATGGCTTGTAGAGCCGGAAGTATATTGTAAATAGGCTGTGTCAACTGACTCCTTGTGCCGCCGGATAGCTCCTGGTGTCGCCGGCGCGGCCATCAGATCGTCGGTGAAAACCCATTCGGCATCATATTCCTGTAATGCCGAAGAAGCGGTGTTTTTGCGCTGAAACAGCATTTTATAGGTTTTAGCATTGGTAACGATCCCGGCGGCGGAACAATCGCGCATAATGCTCAGGATACGGCTTATACCAGGCTCGGAATAACTGATGGGCGTAGGCACGACAATAATGCCGGCATGGAGCGCGCCCAGGAACGAGCATATAAAGGCAGCTTCCGCGGGTAGCAAAAGGATAACCCTTGCATTGACGGGAAATTTGGCACTCAGCAGGTGAGACGCAGCCAACACGCGCTCATGAAGTTCGGTATAACGAAGTTGCTCTGCCAGCTCACCCTCTTTGCCAATGTAACCGTAGGCAAGCTTGTCTGGATGTAAACCGGCATTGGTTTTTAGTACATCAAGTATATCCATAAAACGCAAAATAAAAAGAAAAGGCCAGATAAAAGTGGCTTTGTGCACAGTATCAGGCCTTTTTTTATCTAAAGGTATTTCAATTATCGTCTGGATCCGCGATGACGGCCGTTGTTTCCATAATGGTCGTTCCGGCGATATTGTTTGCGGTAAACCCGGTTGTCGTGCCGGCGGTAACTGTGGCGGTCGGCATAGATAATGCGTCGCGGCGCCGGTTTTACTACCACAACACGCGGTGGTGGTGGTGCATTGTAATACCTGTAACTATGCCGGTAGCCGTAATCATAGCCCGGATCATAAGAGCGGTAGGTACAGGATGAAATCGATATAGCTGCGACCAACGTCATGACGACCGACAGCAAAATTCTGTTTGTTTTCACAGTTCTAGTTCGTTTTGTACTGTTTCTAGAACGAATTGGACGGCCTAATAGTGCCGTTAGAGGGGAGTTGCCAGTGCTTTTGAAGAGTTATCCACATTGTTAACAACGCTTAAATGTAGCTTAACCGGCTGAAAATGTAGTATTTTAGAGGTTGTTAACAAGTTATACACATTTGGTATGTGGATAACTTGTTAACAAATATTAGGCTATGCTTCTACGTCGTAGATCAGTACCCGCTCCCAAAGATGCGCGCAATCCTCGATGAATTTTTTGTGCAATGGATGCACCTGGTATACGTCATGCGCAGCCTCGTCTGCGAAAATCAGGACCTCCGCGAAATCATAGGTGGCGTCGATAACCGGACGGCGGGTGGCAGCAGGCGGGCCGATATAGGCCGTTTCAATGGATTCGATCGCTTCGAGTGATTTGATGCCGGCGAGTAGGGCTTGTCTTGCTTCTTCGTTGTCCTTCTCCTTCAACCAGAAGAATACATTGTGGATAAACATGGATAATGGTTTATGGTGTTAGAAATTGATTTAAGGATTCAATTGATTGACGACATCGTCCGTTTTTGCCTCCGGCAATTGCTGGTGGTACGCTTTTTCGAGCTTGAATGAAAAAGTCGTACCCTTTTCCGGCTTCGACATGACGGCGATTTTGGTGTCGTGGGCGTTCAATATATGTTTTACAATGGCAAGTCCCAAACCCGTACCGCCGATTTCTTTGCTCCGGCTCTTATCGATCCGGTAAAAACGTTCGAAAATGCGGTTCAAATGCTCGTGCGGGATGCCGGGGCCATTGTCCTTTACCTCCACTTCGATGTACTTTTTGCTCTCGCTGAAATGAACAATCACTTTGCCGTTATCATGGCCATATTTGATGGCGTTTTCAATCAGATTGAGCATCACCTGTTCCATCCGGTCGGCGTCGGCCTTGATCCAGACTTCCGGCATGTCGTCCGGTTTGACTTTCAATGACACGTTGCGGTTTTTGGCAATGTGTTCGAGCCGGCTAAAAATACCGAGGGTAAGCTTGCGGAGATCTGTGGGGATGATATTCATTTTGATATCTCCGGTTTCCATCTGCGAAAGAACGAGGAGATCCTTCACCAGCACGTCGAGGCTGTCGAGGTTATTGGCGGCTTTGCGTAAAAAACGTTCGCGGACTTTTTCGTCATCCATGGCGCCGTCGAGGAGCGTGTGGATAAAGCCCTGTGCGGCAAATATCGGTGTTTTGAACTCGTGCGAAACGTCGGCAAGGAACTCCCGGCGGAACAGTTCCAGCTTTTTCAGCTCATCGATCTCCTTTTGTTTTTTGGTTACATAAACAAAAATCTCATCGTTGATCGTCTTGAGTGGGTTGGATTCTCTGATGAGCTTCTTGCGCGGGGCCATATTGAAATCCCTCATTTTTAACTTATGGATCGTGCGGTACATTTTGTTCACCTCGCGGAAAACAAGAATATCGACGGCGTAAAGCACGAGGAAAAACGAGGAAATAAAGGAAGAAATAGCCGAAACGAAGAGCATCCCCTTCGAAACGCCATCCACAAATGCTAGAAATGTGGTGGTAATGAGGGATATCAGGAACGCCAGAATGACGGCAATGAAACGGGGACTTAGCGACATCGTACTTTAAAGCTTGCCGGATGCGGGAACATATTCTCCCGCATCCGGCGAATCAGTTGAAATTTAGCCTTAAAGTTAACACTTTGGAACCGTTTTAGATTCGGTTTCACCTCCGAAGTGGCTTGTTAAGAAATTGTTAAGCGACCAAGGTGTATCGCCAAACCACACATGACCTTTCCTGACCTTTTAAAATCCCCCGCGGTACTTATATGTGCTCGCGACCTTATCTATCGCCACAATGTACGCCGCAATCCGGAGTGACACTTTGTATTTCAGGGACGTTTCGTACACTTTGTCGAATGCGTCCTTCATAATACGGTCGGTACGGCGATTGATGCGTTCGAGCGTCCATTTATAGCCGATCCGGTTTTGTACCCATTCAAAATAGGAAACTGTAACGCCGCCAGCATTCGCAAGAATGTCGGGCACCACCATAATGCCCTTTTCATTAATAATATCGTCGGCTTTGGCGGAGGTAGGGCCGTTGGCACCTTCGACAATCATCCGTGCCTGAATGCTGGATACATTTTTGCGGGTAATTACATCCTCTTTCGCAGCCGGTACCAGCACGTCGACAGGCAAAGTGAAAAGGTCGTCGCCGGAAATGAGCTCGGCTTTGGTATAACCTTCTAAAGAACCCTTGTTGGCGTCGCGGTAAGCAACGGCGTCGGCCACGTCGATTCCCTTATCATTATAATATGCGCCCGAAATATCGCTGATCGCGTGAATGGCCGTACCGCGCTCTCGAAGGAGCAGGGCCGCGTGTGAACCGACATTACCAAAGCCCTGAACCGCCGCCGTGGCACGGTAAGGGTTAATGCGAAGCTTTTCCATGCCCGCCAATGCGGATACCATTACGCCCCGGCCTGTGGCTTCGGTGCGCCCCAGTGAGCCACCGAGTACGAGCGGTTTGCCGGTTACCACGGCTGGGATCGTCATGCCTTTTGATTTGGAATACTCATCCATGAGCCATGCCATTTCGCGCGGGCCTGTGCCCATATCCGGTGCGGGAATATCCTGGTCGGGCCCGAAAACGTCCAGCAATGCCGTCGTGTATGCGCGCATGAGGCGTTCGATTTCACCGGCCGACATTTCGCGCGGGTTGCAGGCGACGCCGCCTTTGGCTCCGCCATAAGGAATATCGACCACGGCACATTTCCAGGTCATCCAGGCCGCGAGTGCGCGCACTTCGTCCAGGTTCACATCGGGATCAAACCGGATACCGCCTTTGCTGGGGCCGAGAATGGTGGAGTGGATTACGCGGTAACCTTCGAAAGTCCGGATCTCACCGGAGTCCATGGTCACCGGCAGCCCCACTGTTACCTGTTTGCGGGGTACTTTGAGGATATAATACATTTCTTCTGATATTCCGAGGAGGTCGACGGCCTTATCAAATCGCTGCATCATTGACTCCAACGGATTGTCCTTATCCTTAATCGGAGCCGGTTCTATGTAAGACATCATTTGATATTTAAATTGTTGATATTGAAATGGTTAGCTCAAATGTGCTAAGTTGGTTATACAAACTACGTTATTTGTTACTTTAAAAACAAAAAACTAATTTTTCTTGAAATAGTAATAAAATAATACCGGCATAGAATGTTCCACGGGAGTAACAAACATTAAAATTATACCACAGGTTTTGGCAGGAATCCCAAATTTTCTGGTTGGATCGGGGTAAATATTGAAATGCAGAAAAAATAAAAAAAGGAGGCAAATAATTGCCTCCTTTTCGGGTTTGGAATATCGGGCTTGGATTAAGCCATTTCCATTTTGGACGCGTAGCGCTTGCGCTCGTTCTCGTCCAGGTATATTTTCCGCATACGCATGCTGGTAGGCGTTACTTCAAGGTATTCGTCTTTCTGGATGTATTCCATGGATTCTTCCAGAGAGAAGTTGATTTTCGGTGCGATACGCAGGCCATCGTCCGTACCGGAAGCACGCATGTTGGTCAGTTTTTTCGCTTCCTGCAAGTTTACAACGATATCGTTCGGGCGGTTGTGCTCTCCGATAACCTGTCCACCATAAATTTCATCCCCCGGCTCTACAAAGAAACGTCCGCGGTCCTGCAATTTATCGATGGTGTAACCCGTGGCAGGTCCTGTATTTTTTGAGATGATAGAACCACTGATACGTCCCGGGATTGGTCCGCGGAATGTACCGAACTCTTTAAAGCGGTGCGTCATTACGGCCTCTCCTTGGGTTGAAGTCAACACGTTCGAACGAAGTCCGATCAAACCTCTTGAAGGAATGAGGAATTCAAGGTGCTGCAAATCTCCTTTCGGTTCCATGATGAGCAATTCGCCTTTACGTTGTGTCGCTAATTCGATCACCTTACCCGCAGTTGCTTCCGGAACGTCTACCACCAATGTCTCGATCGGTTCCAGACGCTCGCCGTTTTCATCTTCTTTGAAAAGAACCTGTGGCTGGCCTAATTGCAATTCGTAACCTTCGCGACGCATGGTTTCGATCAATACCGACAAGTGAAGGATACCACGTCCGAAAACAAGGAATTTATCTTCAGTATCCGTAGCCTCTACGCGAAGTGCAAGGTTCTTTTCAGTTTCTTTCATCAAACGGTCACGAAGGTGGCGTGATGTAACAAACTTGCCTTCCTTACCGAAGAATGGAGAGTTGTTGATCGTGAAAAGCATGTTCATAGTAGGCTCATCCACGGCAATACGAGCGATTGGCTCAGGATTTTCGAGATCAGCGATTGTATCACCAATTTCGAAATCTTCAATACCCGTTACTGCGCAAATATCACCTGCTGAAACTTCCGCCACTTTCACGCGGCCAAGTCCTTCAAATGTCTGAAGTTCTTTTACTTTCACTTTCTTGATCACACCGTCGGCTTTGCAAAGCGACAATGTAGACCCTTCTTTGATTGTTCCTCTTTTCACACGACCGATGGCGATACGGCCAACGAATGCGTTATAGTCGAGAGAAGTGATTTGCATTTGCAATGTACCTTCGTCGATCACCGGCGCAGGAATGGATTCGATGATCGTATCCAGCAAATAGGTAATGTTATCAGTTGGGTGCTGCCAATCCGGGCCCATCCATCCTTGTTTTGAAGAACCATAAACGGTAACGAAGTCCAATTGGTCTTCGGTAGCGCCCAGGTTGAACATCAAATCAAAAACGTTTTCCTGAACTTCTTCCGGGCGGCAGTTTTCTTTGTCTACTTTATTTACAACCACGATCGGTTTCAGCCCTAAATCGATGGCTTTGCCCAATACGAAACGGGTTTGCGGCATCGGGCCTTCAAATGCATCGACCAGCAACAATACGCCATCCGCCATTTTAAGTACGCGTTCCACTTCACCACCGAAGTCTGCGTGACCTGGTGTATCAATTACATTGATTTTCACATCTTTGTAACGCACCGATACGTTCTTGGAAACAATTGTAATCCCACGCTCACGTTCCAGATCGTTGTTGTCGAGGATCAGGTCGTCGAACTCCTGATTGTCGCGAAACAGCTTTGACGCGTGGATGATTTTGTCGACCAAAGTCGTTTTACCGTGGTCAACGTGCGCAATAATTGCGATGTTACGAATGGCTTGCATTGTTTTATAGATCAGTTGTTTACGGCGTTGCTACGAATTGGTAAAAACTACGCGCAATAGCCGTTTGGCTTTTGTCTGGATGTAATTTGGCCAAACAGGGTGCAAATGTACGCACTTTTCCTCTGAATAACAGTATTTTACAATTAAATAATTGTTATCCCGTGAAAAACAGCCTTTAAGCTAAAAGAAGTGCAAAAAGGAAAAGAAAATATTAAAAGGGTGCAATTTCCTTTTCAGACATGCGGTATAGGTTGTCAGGATCAAAATCGACGCCATTATCCCAGACCAGCGTTCCGTAGGAATCCAGCTTCACGGATTTGAAATAATCCGCATCGGACAATCGGCTGTTCAGACCGTCATTTATCCTACGGTATTTCTCAATTATCGCTTTCAGGTTCACAGTCCTTACTTCGTCAGTGTTGAAAAGGCAGGTCACTGCGTAATCTTGTATAGTAACGATTTTTTTGATGTAGTAAAGCATGTCTATTGAAGTGGATCAATCTTGTTATAGCTTTTAAAATCCTTGCCCAGATTGATAAAGTTTTCCAATAACTCTTTTTGGTGGATTAATGCCCATGCCTGAACCAGTTTTAGTTGTTTTGGAGGGAGATAGCCGTCCAGCAGCATTGGATTTTGAATGTCGATGATCGCCCGGTGTTCCTGAAACTCTGCATGAAAATGGGGGGATTGTGGTCATCAAAGTACATTCTGATGATAATGCCGAAAAAGCGGCTGATTTCTGGCATTGTATAGTGTGCATGTTTTGTTATTCAAAGATAAGAAGAATTGGGGTAACCAGTCTATTTTGCATTCGCTTTCACGTTTCGTTAATTTGTAAGGATTGAAATACCTTTAAACCACATGATGAACAAGAACATACTGGCTGGGCTACTCCTCTTCTCTATCAATACTTTGGCATTCGCACAGGAGCGCCTGCAGGATGATGCAGCCAAATATGCGGCGGGCATAACGCCGGCCGATCTCAAAAAGCACCTCGTGATTATCGCTTCCGACAGCCTGGAAGGGCGTGATACCGGTTCTCCGGGCCAGAAAAAGGCGGCGGAATACGTGTCGAAGTACTATAAGCAATATGGATTGCAGCCCATTGCGACCGATGCCGACGGCTCGAAAAGCTATTTGCAAAAATACAAGCTTTATAAACGCAGCTGGGGAGAGGTGTATGTAAAGTCGCA
Organism: Dyadobacter sp. 22481; assembly: GCF_052044875.1. Classification (NCBI taxonomy): domain Bacteria; kingdom Pseudomonadati; phylum Bacteroidota; class Cytophagia; order Cytophagales; family Spirosomataceae; genus Dyadobacter; species Dyadobacter sp. 22481. The sequence continues at coordinate 53,059 of NZ_JBQENV010000004.1, read as the reverse complement.
TGGCAAGAAGTATGAATTCAATAAAGACTTCTATCTAAACGGATTGCTGGATGTTCCTGAGGAGATCAGTACCGATCTCGTGTCGGTAGGTTATGGAATAGAAGACGGAAGTTATAGCGATTATGCCAGTATCAATGTAAAAGGCCAATCCGTGATAATATTCGATGGCGAACCCAAAGCTCCGGGTGGAAAATACCTGCTCAGCGGCAATTCGGAGAAAACCAAATGGAGCGGCCCGGTTTCATGGCAGGTAAAGGCTAAGCTGGCCAGGGAAAAAGGTGCTAAGTATGTCTTCATTATTACCGACAAAACCGGCGAGGACCTGGACAAGGAGATCCGTCAGCGTGCGGTAATGGCCCGGAGATTCAGTGCACCCACATTAAAACCGGTGCAGGAGAACCCTTTGGGAACTGCTGCGTTTGTGTTTTCAGCGAAGAGGGCGGCAGAAATGCTGGGAACTTCGGTGGCAGAACTCATGAAACTGAAATCCGAGATTGATAAGTCGGGTAAACCTGTCCTCGAAAACTTCGCGAACACGGTTTCCTTGAAAGTGGGCCGCGTGAGCGAAACGATCGATACCGAAAATGTGGCCGCATTCATGGAAGGTACCGACAAGAAGGATGAGGTGCTGGTTATCAGTGCGCATTTGGATCACATCGGTATTTCGGAGAATGGAGAAATTAATAATGGCGCTGACGACGACGGGTCGGGTACAGTGTCGTTGCTGGAATTGGCGGAAGCATTCAGCAAAGCCAAAGCCGAGGGTAAAGGACCTAGAAGAAGCATTCTTTTCCTGAATGTTACCGGTGAAGAAAAGGGACTCTTTGGTTCGGAATATTACGCTGAAAATCCGCTGCTGCCTCTTAAAAATACGATCGCCGACTTGAATATCGATATGATCGGCCGCGTGGACGAAGCACATAAAAATGATCCGAGATACGTTTACCTGATCGGTTCCGACAAGCTTTCTTCAAAACTGCACGAGATAAGTGAGGAGGCCAATAAGAAATACGTGAACTTAAAGCTCGACTACACTTTTAATGATCCGAAAGATCCCAACCGCTTCTATTACCGTTCCGACCATTACAATTTTGCCAAAACGGGTGTTCCGGTAATTTTCTATTTTACAGGCGTTCATGAAGATTACCACCGTCCGGGAGATGATGTTGAGAAAATTCTCTTTGATAAGCAATCGGAGATCGTGAAGCTGGTATTCCATACCGCATGGGAATTGGTGAACCACGACGAGCGCATTGTGGTGGATAGTCATAAGGAGTAGTTTTGGAGGAAAGGGAGGAAGGAGGAGGGAGGAAAGGGAGGAAGGAGGAGGGAGGAAAGGGAGGAAGGGGAGGAAAGGTGGTTTTAAACTAATGACTGAAATATGAATCGGGTTTTGATGTTGCTGGTTTTTTGTGTGTTAAGCACAACCTCACGGGCGCAGGTGCCTGCGGAAAATTCGCTGCTTTGGGAAATCAGCGGTCGTGGGTTGGCAAAGCCTTCATATTTGTTTGGGACGATTCACCTTATTTGTCCAACCGATTTCTCGCTTAGTGATTCCTTGAAAAGCACCATGTCGCGCACGCAACAGGTGGCGTTGGAAATGGATATGGACGACCCGGGCATGATGGCCGGAATGATGAAAACAATGAACATGGCTGCCGGTAACGAGTTGAAAAAGCTCGTTACCGAGCAGGAATATCAGCGGCTGGACCGTTTTTTTAAAGACTCGGTGCACGTGGGTCTGGCCATGTTCGAGCGGGCGAAGCCGTTTGTGCTAATGGGCCCGCTGTTCAATACCGTGCTGGATTGCCAGCCGCAATCTTATGAAATGGCGCTGGTAGAACTGGCAGGCAAGCAAAAATCCGAAGTGATCGGTATCGAGACGCTCGAAGAACAAATGGCCATTTTCGATACAATTCCCTACAAAGATCAGGCGAAAATGCTCCTTAACCTGATCGACAGTCTGCCGTCGGCACGCAAAGAGTTTAGAAGCCTCATCGCATTATACAAAGCTCAAAACATCAACGAACTCTACGGAATGACGCTGAAAAGCGAATTCGGAATGGAGGGCAACGAAGAAGTCATGCTCTTTGCTCGCAACCAGAAGTGGATCCCGCGCATACGTAGGATCGCCAGTGCGAAACCGACCTTTTTCGCTGTTGGTGCAGCACATTTGGGCGGGGAAAAAGGGGTTATTGCTTTATTGAGGAAGGAGGGGTTTACAGTGAGGGCGGTGAAGTGAAATAGATCCAAGGGAAGAATACAAAAATAGCACCTCAAAACGCCGAAATCCACCGCGTCAGCCACTCGGGGCTGAAAAACAGCATCAACAAGGCTACCAGAAATAATCCGGCGATGAGCTTGCCGGAAGCACTATTATTTGTGCTAACTGCCTCGGCTCTTACCGTTTTGAAAAACAACAAATAAGGCAACCGCATATAATAGGCAAGCGAAATGGCTGCATTCAGAATCCCTCCGACGAGCAGCCAGAGCATCCAGGTCAGTTCCTGGTCGTGATAGCTTTCCCAGAGGGCCGAAAATACCAGTAGCTTCGAGGTAAAGCCGCCGGTAGGAGGTAAACCAGCTAACGCAATCATTACTACCGTCAGAATTCCGGAAACCCACACGTAGTTGCGGCCGAGGCCTTCGTAGTCTTTGAGTTGGGTTTCTTGCCTTGGTTGTAAAAGATCTACGAGGAAGAATGCGGCGAGGTTGATGACGAGATAGGCAGTGGTGTAAAACACGGCAGCTTCGAAACCAAAACGGCTGTATGCGGCAATACCAACGAGCAGGTAGCCGGCTTGCGCAATAGAAGAATAAGCTAGTAAACGGCGTGCATTAGTTTGCCAAAGGGCCGCCACGTTCCCGATGGTCATGCTGATTAATGCGATTCCACCCAAAACAGGGAAATATTGGGCCGGTAAAATTCCGGCGAGGCGCATGAGTACCAGTATCACCGCCGCCTTGGGCGCCACGGACAGGAATGATACCAACGGTGTTGGCGCAGCTTCATAAACATCGGGCGTCCAGATGTGGAATGGTACGAGTGAAAGCTTGAAGAGCAGGCCGGCGAGCGTTAGTACAATGGTGACCGTTACCACGAGGTCGGTGTTGCTGCTGAGCGCGACGGTCATGGCGTCGTTGGTAATATCGAGCGTGCCGGTGAGGCCGTAAATCAATGAAATGCCATAGAGCATTACCGCCGAACTGGCCGTCCCAAAGAGCAGGTATTTAATACCGCCTTCGGCTGCTTTTTTGTATGGCGACAATGCGACGAGCAGGTACGAGCTGATCGAAATCAGTTCCAGCGAAAGGTAAATCGATAGCAGGTGTGTGGACATTGTCAGCAAATGCATGCCAGTCACAGCGGCTATCAACAATGCGTGGTATTCGGGCGGGAAATCGTATTTTAGAACGCGGACGTGCAATAATGTGAAGATCCAGGCCAGTGTGATCAGGATTTTGAAAAATACGGCCTGCCTGTCGAGGAACAGCAGCGGTTGAAATCTGAATGAAGGTTCAGCATTCCATTGGCCGATAACTAACAATAGGGTAATCAAACTGCCAAACAGCGCTACATTTAGCAAATAAGATATAGATTTTTCCTTGCCAAAGCGCTTGGTAAAAATCAGTTCAGTGAGCAGGAACAGACAAAAAAATACGGCCAGAAATATTTCAGGAATGATTCCGCCCAGGCTCTGGCGTATATGTATGAGCTGATCGTTGATGTTCAAGAGAGCAGGTACAATTTTTGTGCAAAAGTACGGAAACAATCCAGCCCTTCGGCTTTCAAACTTCGAACTTATCAAATTAACCAACTTAAATCATGAAATATCTGCTAAGAATTTTCTCGCTGGCATTCTGCATCATGAGCATTCAGGCAAACGCGCAGGATTCGACGGGACTGGCGGGAACGCCTTATCAGGAGACGCAACCGGCAGCGGGGGGAAAGTCCCCTTATCTCTTGAAGGAGTGGTATTCGGGGACAGTGAGGACGAGCGACGATCGCGTTCATGACGGCGTCCAGCTCCGGTACGATTACGTGAAAGACGAGGTGGAATACAAAGCCGGTTCGAATGTCTACCGCGTTTCGAACGGTGTAACCGAATTTTCGATCCCAAGCGGCGTAGAGCTGTACACTTTCAAAAATGGTTATCCGGCAGTGGAAAATCAAACTGACAAGAGCTTCTACCGTTTGCTTTACGATGGGAACACCAAGCTTTTGAAAAAATACACGAACCCCATTAAGGTAGAAAAAGCCAGCGCCACTAGGGAAATGGACGCCGGCGCTAAGTTGTATTTGTTGAAAGATAATAAGATGAACCCGGTGCAGCTCAATAATCGAAACAGTTTTCTAAAACTGCTTACCGACGAGAAAAACAAGCTGAACTACGTGATCAAAGAACAACAGCTGGATTTTGCAGGTGAAGATGATCTGATCCGCCTTTTGGAAGAATACGATTCGTACAAGGCGGGTCGCGGGGGCAACTAACCTACTTTTCTACAATCCAGCGGTTCACGCTATTATATTTGCCTTCGAGCACGATCTTGAAAAAGCCGGATGGATATTTCGAAATATCTATTTCGGCTTTTTCGTTGGTAACGCCCACTTCATCCATCAGGTAATAAAGGTCGCGGCCGCCTTTTTCGAAATGATTCGTCGTTGTGAGCCAAATCTTAACTTTTCCTTCCTTTTCAACGGCTTTCCATGAAATATCGATCTTGCCCGACGATTTCTGTATTACGGGCGCTGTTACCGAAAGTTTTCCCGTAAATGGAACCCCGTCGACTTCAAATGCCTGTTCTTTTGGAATATTGATATCCATATGCCTCGCTACGGTCGGGAAGATGTCGACAATGCCTGGTGTGGATTTAAAATTAGGGTTCAGCCCTTTCGCGTTGGTGACGATCCAGGTGCCGCGCTCACGGTCGCTCTGGCCGCCGTGTCCCTGACCGGTTTTGCTATCGCGGCCGTGATCAGTGGTAACTACGATAAGCCAATCTTCATTGAAGCTTTTTTCGCGGTAGCTAATGGATTTCCAAATGCGGCCCATCTGAGCATCCATCATTTGAATGGCCTTATGAAACTGTTCGCTATCGCCGTACTTGTGACCCATATCGTCGGTATATTCGAGGTAAACCCACGACATGTCGGGGCCGTTGTCGTGAATGTAAGCAGCCGCTTCGTCCACAACTTTCTCATCGATTTTATGAATGTACTCGCTCTGCTTATCGTGTTTGAAGTGCACGGTATCGAGTTCGAATCCATCAAATGAATAATCGATTTGCAGTTGCTCAGTTTGCGGCAGATTGGTACCGACGAGCTTAGTCCGGTTGTCGAGCCAGGTCGAGAAAATGGCAGTCCGTTTTTGTGGATATTGTTCTTCAAGAAAGCGAAACAGCGTCCAGTAGTTATAATTAGGGTCTTTGATATCGTTATCCCAAACATTATGCTTATTGACCCATGTGCCGGTCAGAAGGCTGTTGTAACCTACCGCGGAAATGGTCGGAGTTTGCGAGTAAGTGCCTTTGCCCCCACCTACGTGTGCACGCGTGTAGCCGCCTACCTTCGCGATGGCGTCCAGATGTGGCGTCGCGATCTTTTCCTTGCTGTCGCTGGAAATGCCATCCACAATTATAAAGACGACTTTTTTGGGTTTACCAGCCTGGGATAGTGCATCCGGGACCATGATTGTGGCTGACATCAGCCAAAGCAGAAAGGAAAAACGGGTTTTCATAAATTGAATGACTGTTTAATAAAAAATCCCTCAAATTAACGGCTATTCCGCCGAATTTGAGGGATTTTAAGACAAAGAAATTATTATTAAATTATAATTTCTTCGCTACTTTTTTATGGACTTACCGGCTGTTCAGTTGCGGTGTCGGTTTTCTTTTTTTTACCAAATGCGTAAACTATTCCAAAGTGGGTTTTGAGCACACCGCTGTCGAATTTGTCCTTCACGTACGGGTTAAGTTCCAATGCGAGCATAATGCGGCGGTTCATCGGAAGCGGCGAAACACGTACCCCTATATTTACGGAATAACCGTCAATGGTGATCAAATCTGCGTCGGCATCGGCAATGCGATAAAGCGGGTTGAGCCTAAGGCCGCCTCCGATGTACCATTGCGCCACTTCGCCTCTTTTAAGGTTAATCATCGGCAGCAGATCGACGCTCAGGCTGCTGAACAGCGAATTCGTTTGCAGTCGTGTATCCAGCCAGATTGCCTTTTTTGCATTCGTGCTGACGGTCAGTAAGTTGCTCCATGGATAATAACCCACCGACGCTTGCGCCCGGAGTTTTTCCTGACCCAACAGGAGCATCAGCATCAGTACAAAAAGAACTCGTTTCATCGAGGAGTGTTTATCAGCGGCGCATTGCTTTGCCCAGCTTGCCTGCCGCCTGCATGGTATTCATTTTTTTCATCATTTTCCGCATTTCATCAAACTGTTTGATCAGGTTGTTGACTTGCAGAATGGAGGTGCCGCTACCGTTAGCAATGCGTTTTTTGCGGCTTCCGTCGATAATGTCGGGGTTTTCACGCTCCTTTTTGGTCATCGACTGGATGATTGCCTCAATAGGTTTGAACGACTCGTTATCGATATCAAGGTTTTTAATGGCTGAGCCCATTCCGGGGATCATTCCGATGAGGTCTTTCACATTACCCATCTTTTTGATCTGCTGCAACTGGCCGAGGAAGTCGTCAAAATCGAATTTGTTCTGACGCATTTTGGCGTTGATGCGTTTCGCCTCGTCTTCGTCGAATGCCTGTTGGGCACGCTCAACGAGGGAGATCACGTCACCCATGCCGAGGATCCGGCTCGCCATACGATCGGGGTAGAAGGAATCGAGTGCCTCCATTTTTTCCCCGGTACTGATGTATTTGATTGGTTTTTCGACGATCTGGCGGATCGAAAGCGCCGCACCACCGCGGGCATCACCGTCCAGTTTCGTTAGTACAACACCGTCGAAATCGAGTCTTTCATTGAAGGTCTTGGCCGTATTCACCGCATCCTGACCAGTCATAGAGTCGACCACGAAGAGGATTTCAGAAGGTTTTACAGAAGATTTAATGTCTTCCACCTCTTGCATCATCACCTCATCCACTGCCAAACGGCCCGCCGTATCGACGATTACGATCTTTTTGCCCGTCTTTCTTGCGTGAGCAACCGCATTCTGCGCAATATTGACGGCGTTTTTGTTCTCCGGTTCCGAATACACTTCGACGCCGATCTGCTCGCCGAGCACTTTCAGCTGGTCGATCGCCGCGGGACGGTACACGTCGCAGGCGGTAAGAAGCACCTGGCGGCCTTGTTTTTTGAGTAATGCGGCCAGTTTACCCGAGAAAGTCGTTTTACCGGAACCCTGCAAACCGGCGATCAGGATTACTGCCGGGTCTCCTTTGATATTGATCCCTTCGGCATTCCCGCCCATCAGCTCGGTCAGCTCTTCCTGCACGATTTTGACGAACATCTGGCCTGGTTCAACAGAAATCAGGATTTTTCGGTCGAGGGCCTTTTCACGGATGCGGTCGGTAATTTCTTTGGCTACCTTGAAGTTAACATCGGCGTCGACCAATGCTTTACGGACTTCCTTGGTAGTAGCGGCAACATTTATATCGGATATCCTGTCCTTTCCTTTTAGTGTGCGAAAGGCGTTATTAAGCTTGTCCTGTAAGTTTTCAAACATGGAATAATATCTATGGATCTGAACCTGAATTTGAAATAAAACACAAAGGTATAAATAAAATGAGGAGTACAGGAAAGTTACGTCCCGTACTCCTCAATATTCGCTGGTTCGAAGGTTCTGCTTTGCTAGTTCGAGTTCCTGCTTCGGACTTTGTTATTGCTTCAATGCAACGCTCACTTCGGCGGGTTTCGGTGCCTGAATACCGTCTTGCGCGAACTGGCGGCTGATGCCTTCGTGTACATTATAATAGGTGTCCCAATACGTCGCGCTTGGTGTCCACACGCGCACGTCGAAGAAAATGGCATTCTCGGTGAGCTTGGTGACCAGAATATCGTGCGGCACGTCCTTCAATGCAGTCGGGCACGCGTCCACTACCTTTTGTACCGAAGCTCTGATCTTGTCCACACCATTCTGGCTTCCTGCGGCAAATACCATATCGACGCGGATCTTCCCTTTTCCCGAAATATTGGTGATCGGCGACGTGGATAGTGCACCGTTTGGGAGGATAATCGTCCTGTTATCAGGCGTTACCAGGACTGTGTTGAAGATCTGCACTCCTTCGACCGTCCCCGTGAAGCCTTGTGCGTTGATCAAATCGCCTACGCGGTAAGGCTTGAAAATGAGGATCAATACCCCGCCGGCAAAATTGGCCAGGCTACCCTGTAATGCCAAACCGACCGCCAAACCAGCCGCACCCAATACCGCCACGAATGAGGATGTTTCGATGCCCACGATGCCTGCGATACTCAGCAGCAGCATTACATTCAGCAAGACGATGATCAGCGAGCTCAGGAATGGCTGCACGTCACGGTCGACCTTGCGTTTTTCCATCACATTGGTGAGCATCGAACTGATTTTGCCTACAATGAAACGGCCGATGATAAAAGCCAGGAGTGCGAGCAGAATCTTGCCGCCATAGAGTGTTGCCAGCGTCCAGATCTGCGCTTTGATAATGTCAAAATTCATGCGTGTAGAGGTTTTGTTGATAGATGTGAATGACGTGAAAGCGTAAACATTAAATATCTTCCGGTTGCAAAGTGATTTATTCCCCGCAGATTAGCAAAGGGAAAATATTAAATATTCAGGTAGAAATAAATCCGATTAAGGTAGAATAAAAATGACAAAGGGTGAGCAATGGCTGTTTACCATCTGCTCACCCTTCGGTGTATACTTTGCATTTCGCTTATTTCTTGAACTTCGCAGCTATCCAGCGGAACATTTTCTTCTCCTTTTCCCAGAAAAACGAGAACTGGCCCAACAGAAAACCGTACAGCAACAATAAGCTCTGATAAGTAGGGAAAATAAAGAGAATGTAGGTAATGGTTTTGAGCCACATTGGCGTGGTGTCGTCGTATCCGAGCAGATAAAATAGCCCTTTCCGGAGCCATACTACGGACGAACCCGACAAACTGAAAACCGCGAGCACCAATAAAACCTGCCTGGTTGTTTCCAATCCCCATTTTTCCTGCATTTTGCCCAACCAGGGCTGTGCATTCTTTTCTCCGCTTTGCATATGTGTTACTGTATTGACTGCGACTGAATTTCCTGCAAAGAAACAACGCGAATCGCAGAAATCCTTGGTTTTAATGAAGGTTTAATAGCTGAGTTCGTGAAAGGCGACCTATTTATTTGATCTTCAAAAATACCAGTAACCCCAGCACACTCACGATCAAAACACTCGCTGCCGCGGCGGTCATGACCCCGTCTCGTGCGTTCTTGCCCAGGAAATCCAGTCCACTGTATTTGTGCAGGAATGCAAAGCTGAATCCCTCGCGCCGGTTGCGGTCTTCTACCTTTGTGGAAAGGCGGCTGGTTGTTGTTTCGATGTAATACGTCGTGTGATCGGGCGTGTCGTACGCGAGTTTGACGACCGGGAGCCTTTTGTTCACGAAACCATATTCCCCTGCGAAACTCGTTACGAGTGAAGCTTTCTCGACTTCCGCATCCGAAATGGGTGATGAAATTTGCGCTTCCATCAGATCGCAGCAGCTTTCGGCATTGCGCTCTTCTTGCGCTGCGAACTTGCGCGCTAGGTATTTCGCGAAACGGATATTGCCGTCTTCCAGTTTTTTGCCGTCGCGGATGTTGGTATAATCCACCACCGTTTTGTCGGTTTCCCAGTCTTTCCGCATGGTTTGCCAGAAAATATTCTCGCCCCATTTGATCAGTCCGATGTTGTCGACGCCTTTAAGATCGATCACCGACGCCTGGGCGATTTCTTCGGTTTTGATCACGGGGTCGTAAACATATTTCTGACGTTGGTCGGGATCGAGCTTTTGCACGGCATGATAGGCGCCTGAGAATGCAAATGTGAATGTGAAAAGGCTGCACCAGATGCCGATCGAACGATGGTACTTACGCAAAATCCCGCGCTGGTTGCCCGAACGGCCGGTTTTAAACTTTTTCCACATTAATCCGTACACTGCTACCCCGGCGACCGCCGAAAGGATAATGAGGCTCAGGAACGTCACCATTACCGCAATGCGGATCGTATTGTTGGTGATGATATCCATAAAACCCCAATTATGGAAGGTGCCGAATACCCAGATGAATGCTTTGCGCCCCTTGTCATTGAAGGTAGCAAAGCGGCTCTGGCCCGTTTCAACATAAATATCCATCTTCCGGTCGTCGTCGAAGCTGATTTTCCATACTGGCAAAAAGCGGTTCACATACTTGTACTGATCGGTGAATCCGGTCAGTAAAGTGCTGGAAATCATCTTCGATTTGGGCTCGCCGAGCATGTTGCGCGCCATATGTTCGGCATATTTCCGGTCGCCATCGGGCAATTCGGCCCCTGTTGTGGTATTGAAATACCTTAATTTATCATCAACACCTTTTACCTGATACCAGGCATTTCCCTCAAATTTGATTAGCCTGAAATTCTTGAATTCCGTGATCTTGTTCTGGATTAAAACCTGTCCTAGTTGCAAAGTCACGTCCGCCGGCGCAACTGGCTCGGCTTTGTAAAATTCGTGTGCAATGGTCGTTTTGAACCAATGCGACATGAATGGGTGCATGACACCCGATGCGGTCCAGAAAATGGTGGGAATAATGGTCAGCAGTCCTAACATGCGGTGCCAGCGGTAAATGTTCCTGCGGATCGCCTTTTCGGCTTTTGCCTTAAACGATTCTTTCGGTTGAATAGTAATTTCCTCGATCATAATCCGCTATTTTTTGCCGGTGAAGGTGTACTGCGCGCCAAAAACGAATGTCCTCGGTGCGGCAGCGTTGTACGTTGTTCGGTCGGTGGCGCTGTTGCCGCGCGTTGCATTGGTGGCATAGAGCACGTCGGTAAGGTTGAGGACGTTCGTAAACAGCTCGATGCCCTTCCAGTTGTACCCCATCCTCATGTTCAGGACGTCGTAACCTTCGTATCTGACGGTGTTGACCTGGTTTTGATAGTAGGAAGCCACATGTTGCCATTCCACCGACGACCGGAAATTCTTAAACCATTTTGGATAATAACTGAACTCGGTATTCCAGAGCCAGCGTGGCGAGGACGGCATATCTTTGCCATTTACATTCTTGACTGCATCGGACGGGCGGTTGCTCAAAATGAATTCCTCGTACCTGTGAATGGCCGTAGTCCCGCCGAAACGGAAGAAGAATTCCTTCGTCGGTTTGTAGGTCACGCCAAATTCCACGCCGCGGTGCAGCGTCTTTCCTGCCGATTGGTAATCGTAGGAATTATCCGGCAACCGCACATTCAGTAGTTCATTGCGGCCATTCATCTGGTAGAATGCGAGGTCGATATAGATCTTGTTGGCCAGCAATGAGGCCCAACCGCCGATTTCCGCATTGTTGAATTCCGCCGGTTTCAGGTTGTAGTAAAACAGGTCACCGTTTTCGGCCGGTACCGTGCGTTTGCGGAATACCGACGTCAGTCCCGGAGGAGAGAATCCTCTCGAATAGTTAGCATAAATACCCTTTCCTTTACCCAAATCATAGGTAGCCCCGATTTTCGGTGTAACCTTGCTGTACGACTTGCCACCCGAAGTGCTGTCGAGGAAGTTGGTGTAGTTGAAGGACATACGATCATAACGTAGGCCCGCGGACACGCGGAGTTTTGGCAACAGTTCGAAATCATATTGTGTGTAAGCAGCCATATTCTTGATGTCCGCGTCGTAATCCGCATTTTTAATATCCGGACGCTCCTTGACGATGGTATATTTCTCCACCGACTTCTTATCAGCTCGCAACCGGGCAGCCAGATCGACCTGGTAGGACCAGTAGTTTGATGGCGAGAAGTCGAAAACAGCACCTGTGATCAGTTTAGAATTAAGAAAACTGAATCGCTGGCTGTGCTGGGCGAGTATTCCGAGGCTCTTGAAATTGCTCGAATTGATTTCGCCCTTCGCGGTCGTCTGGCCGGACGTCCAGCGGATGCCGTAGTTTGGATTTTGTCCGTGCTCATTCTTTCTTGCAAAAGCGGTTACGAATGTCTGTGAGCCATTTTTCCAGTCTTTTTCAAGCGTAAGCCGACTGCGCAGCGAGTTCACTTTGCGGTAGGTAAAGTCAGTGGTGCTCACATATTGGCGGGAGTAGAATGCAAGGCTATCGACACTGCCGCTGGTTTGCGAATCGTATTTGCTGTAAGCGAGGGTATAAATCAGGCGGGTCGACGGCGTGAAGTGATATTCCAGCCGTGCATTGATCGCATTTTTGTCATAGTCCGAGCTCTTCATCCAAGCATCGCGCTGGCGGGCAACGAACCCGCCCACGTAAATGCCGAACTTCCCGATCATGCCGCCCGCACCATACTGAATGCGTTTGTAGCCCCACTGATCTGCCTGGACGCCGATTTTGGCTGTCGGCAATATGGTGGGGCGCTGCGTGATAAAGTTGATCGCGCCGCCCACTGCTTCGGGGCCGTAAATGGAAGAAACCGGACCTTTTACCACTTCCACAGCGCTGATCGCAAACTGGTTGAATTCCAGAATGGAGTTGTGGTTGAAGACACCCATCGGCCGGATCGGCACGCCGTCTTCCATGTAAAGGAAATAGGCATTGGTCGTAAACGGCTGACGGATCGCCATCGAATGTTGCTCGTTGCCGAGGTTCACCATCATCACCCCCGGTACCTTGTTCACAATCTCGTACATGGCCGTCGGCTTGGCCTCATCGATCATCCGGGGAGTGAGTTTAGAGATGGCGATCGGGCTTTCGGTGCGCAATGTCGCCTCTCGGTTGCCGGTAACGACTACCGATTGCAGGTTTTCCGTAGCGGGATCCAACCCGATCTTAATATTTTTGCCATTTTCGATCTTCACTTCTTTGGCAGAAAATCCTATGCTGGAAATGCGGAGTACCACCTCGGAAGCGGGGCTATTGAATGCGAAATGGCCGTTATTGTCGGTTGTGGTACCAAGATTGGCAGAAACGATCTGCACGGTCGCGCCCGGAATGGGCTCTTTGGTTTGGGTATCGAAAACACTGCCCTCGATGCCCTGTGCCGCCGCCGCGTGCGCACATACATACAGGAAGAATGCCTGTAAAATTACTTTCAGGTTCATTATAATGCTTTAAGAGATTAAAATTCAGTTAGGTATCGTGAATCTTATCTCCTGGGCGGACGCAGCAGTTTGCCGACCGGGGCGGCGTAGAAAAGCAATTGGTGGAAGAAACGAACCGGTTCACGGAACACTGTGACCTCCTGTTCGAAATTGTAAAAGTAGGATTGCGGTGTAAAGAGTTGGATAACAGGTATATTATGAACCTTCTGGGAAGTTTCCTTATCCTGCTTATCCTGTTGTTGTTTGAGTTTTTTAGCCAGGTAACATTTACCGTCGCAACGCAGCTCGGGGCGCTTACGGTTTTCGCAGAGCACCTTGGCAATGTATTCCCGGTTCAGTTTAAAATACGCGATCGTACCCCACGGGCTGAGCGTGGGTAGCATAATAGCTGCAAGCAATATGTAGGCTATGAACGAGCGCATTAAAAAGAGGTCCCTACGCCGGGGTCGGAAAACCGTTTGTCTTTGATAAAATCGTCGTCATTCAATGTTCTCAAAAATGCAATGATCGATTGCTTTTCTGCGCTTGTCAGGCTGATCCCGCGTTTCTGACCTGCGGCATTGAGCAGCGGATCCAAAGTCGGGGAAACGTAAATGCTGTCTTTACTGCCGGGTTTGTCGTTCGCATAATGATCGAGCACCTGTTCCAGTGTCGTGAAACGGCCGTCGTGCATGTAAGGCGCCGTCAGTCCCGCATTGCGCAGGCTTGGTACCTTGAATTTCAGCCGGTCGTCGGCATTCAAAGTAATGGCATACCTGCCCTGGTCGTTTATCCGGTTTGGCGTCAGGCCATTGTTTCTGAATTTCTGGTCTGTAAAAAGCTCTCCGGCGTGGCAGGAAGCACATTTTTGTTTAAAAATACTTAAACCATCCTTCTCCTGCGCAGTCAGCGCGGAAGCGTCGCCTCTTACAAAATAATCGTATCTGGATGTGGCCGAAACCATCGTCATCATAAACTGCGACAGGGCTTGTATCATACGGTCGGCTGTGATGCTATCGCTACCGAATGCAGCTTTGAACATTTTAGGGTAATCCACCTGCTTGGCGGCACCAGCTACCGGCGTTTTCTTCAACTTTTCAATCACATTGGAAACGCGCTCGTCCATTTCCACCTTGTTCTGAATGGGCACCGACGGCACCATATCCAGATCATGCACACCGCCATCCCAGAAGAAGGAAGTGTTCCAGGCCATATTCTGTACCGACGGTGCATTACGCGTGCCGATCTTATCGTCCACCCCATGGCTAAGATCGTGGCCGTGGTGCGTGAATGCGGCCTGCTGCTGGTGACATGTCCCGCAGCCAATATTGTCCGTGCGGGAAAGAATGCCATCGTAGTACAGGAACTTCCCAAGTTCAACACCTTCGACAGTCAGCGGATTTTTGGATAAATCATAAACGGGATCGGGGAAATAGGAAGGTTTTGTCCATTGCAATGGAGTAGGCGTATTGTCCGATGGCTTAGGTTCCGGATCATCGGTGCTGCTCTTTTTGCAAGAGACCGCCAACGCCAGCAACGCCGCCAAAAAGCTCATTATGCCTGTAACCCTCCCCATTTCGGTTGCTTGTGCGATTAATTGATTTTTATCTCTTTGACATTAAACATACCGGCGTAATTGTCGGCGATGATCTTCGAAGAGTCGGAAAACATTACGCCGGAGCTCTTCTTGATGCTCCACTGCGTTGGGCCGTTGAAAATTTTCAGGATATCGGCCTGGATAAGTACATTGGAAACAATGCTCGTCGTAACGATCGCCTTCTGGCCAGGGAAATTCAGTTTGATGGTTTTGAGATTGTTGAGCGTCTTTTCCGTTCTGCCTCCAAAACCGCCGATGTGGTAATAGTATTTGCCGTTGGCAGTTGTTGCCGAATCGGAAGCACCTTCCAGTTTCAGAAAAATATAGCCCGGATTCCAGTCCCAGTACATTGCTTCCTCGTTGGTTGGGCCTGTATCCTTGTCGAGAATTCCCTTGCGCCCGGGTTGGGATGGGTCCATCACACTGCGCAGGCTGTCTATGCCCACCATGAATTCTATACCGGTATAATCGCCGGTCAACACGTTCCGGATCGTCAGCTTTTGCGATCCGGAATTCGCCTCGCGAATCAGGAAATAGCTTGAATCCTGCGGCACCGTAAACACGCGACCGTCGATCCTGGTGAGTTTGATATTCGAAATATAGTAATTCAGCTTGCTGACCGTGAAGTCCTCACCCGAGGCATTGACGTATCTGGTACTGTCGAGCTGCAAATCCTGGTTGCCCACGATATTATCGAATTGCAACTGAATGGTGCCGGTTTCGATGGGGTCGGTATCGTCTTTTTCGTCCGGGAAAGAGCATGAAACCATCAGTAGCCCGGATGCAAGCGCCCATGCCGACAGCCATGAAAATGTTCTTTTCATCATGTGTATTTTGTAAAATAAGAATTTACACGCAGTAGATAGGCGTGCTTTGAGCCGACAAAATTGCAAACAGAATCTGTTCTAACTAATAATAGAACTGCAAACGGGGTGATTTTATGCTAAATCAGACGAGCGGGGGATGAAAAATATCGTCCACCGCGACGCGGGGTGCGAAGCTGGGGGCGAGGGCGAAAACTGCCCGCGGCAGCAATTCGATCCCAACCGGTTGTTTGGTAAAGGAGAAAACCGCGCGCTGGTCCATCACCTGGTCGATCAGCCGCGACATGTAGCTTTTTTCGGCCTGCCTTTTTTCGTGCTCATCGAGCGAAGCAATGCGTTTGGCAAGGTAACATTTGCCATCGCAATGCAGCTGTGGCCGGTTTTTATTCTCGCAAAGGTTCGCGACGATGTATTCACGCCTGATTTCAAAATCCAGGTATAACAAAGGAATCACCCACACTTTGACCAGCATGAGGCCAAGCAGGCTGAGGGATATCCATTGTTTCGCAGAATTTCTCACAATATCAGAAACGAAGGGGCCGGTTTAAGTGGTATTCGATCATGCAAAGGTATTGACGAAAAGGTTAGAAAAGATGTTTTTCTTCATGAGGATACATCACTCACTAGCGTAATTTGTAATAAAGCTGAAATGAAAGACCTCCGGAGTAAAGAAAACGGTTATTGAGCACTGGCGGTGTATAGCCGAAACCCGGATAATACTGCACATAAACGGAGGCTTTGGTCCGCCGACCCATTACGTTTCGCAGTAAAAACCGGAGAGACAGGTCATGACTTAGTTTGAGGTCGTAAGCAATATAGCCTTCCCAGCCTATTGCGACATTATTCCTTTCCTGGAAAGAACCTTCATAATCGCCAAATGTAGGCCCTTCAAACCGAAACTTCCCATTGTACCCGGCAAATGAGATGATAGGGCCATAACCGACGCTGATAAACCGGGGGCGGTATTTGAACTCGTATGAGGCCCGGAAATAAGCCCCCCGGAAACTCTGGGACGGATTGAATTCATCGTATTGATGGGTAGAACCTTTTGCAAAGCCTGCACCGATCACAATACTTGCGTCCGGCTTTTTGATATCAAACCGATAGTAGGGCTCAATGACGATCGTTTTTCGAATGTAATACCAATTGGGTAGGACATACGTGGGTACGCTGTTGATCACATCAAGACCAAGGTAGCGGCCTCTGGTGCTGTCTTCCTGGGCGTAGGTTGTAAACGCCAGCGAGACGATGGTGATGAGAGCGGCGAGTGTTTTCATCATTTGATCTCGACATAAATCCCTGTGGAAGTATCCTGCGCGCCCACCTTCCAGCTATTCGGTGCGACGTAGGTGCCATACCGCACCTCCACTTTTTCGAATGTCGACCGATGCGTGCGGCCATCCCGCGGTTTATTGGCATTCACTACAAATCCGCAATCACCCTTATAGCGGAACTCCCGTTCATAAAAGATTGTCAGGGTGTCTGCGTTTTTTTTGCTGCCTTCATACGTGTATACATATGTAGTGCTATCCGCCCGCAGGGAAATCGGGAATTCTTGTATTCCCGTAATATTTTTGGATACCAGCTGTCCCTTAGAATCCAAGGCATTCAGCGCGAATATGGAGTCTACCTCAGCAGAGTCCAGAAATGTATTTGTGGAGCTTACGACAATTGTCAGTTCGCGCTGTGGACCGCAGAAGACACAGCCGAGAAGCAAGAGCGATACAGACACTGGGATTATCGACATCAAATATTTCATGAAGATCCGGGGGGGTATGTTTCCAGGAGACACAATTTCTTCAAGGAGCGTTGCCCGCCGCAGGATAATCGCTCTTTTTATTGGGAGCAGATTTACAGTATTGTAGGTATATTTGAGAAAAACACACTATGACAACATTAGCACTTGTACGCCCGACCATGTACTCAGAAGAGGAATATCTCCGGCTTGAAAACGACGCCTCTGAGAAGAGTGAATTCTTTCAGGGGAAGATCGTCATGATGGCCGGGGCTGCGCCGAACCATAACCGGATTAAGGATAATTTGGTTGGAGAGATATACCTTGTACTCAAAAAGAACAAATCCTGCAAAAGCTATTCGAGCGACCAACGCATACATATTCCTTCTAATTCTCTTTACACCTATCCTGATATTGTGATCGTCTGCGGACCAAACAAATATTCGGAACTGGATCGCAACACAATTGTTAACCCATCCGTAATTGTCGAAGTACTTTCGCCGTCCACTACTGATTATGATCGAAGTAGGAAGTTCAGGTTATATCGGGACATAGAGACCTTGAAGGAGTACGTGATAATGGATTCCCTCAGTGTATCGGCAGAAGTGTATCGCAGAACAATAGATAATCAATGGCTCCTTGCCGACGACGCTTTTTCTTTAAATGATTCTATCACCATTCAAACAATTGGCGCTACACTGCAAATGGCCGATCTTTACGACGGTACTGAGAATGTAAGCGGCCTCTTTCCCGCGCCCAAAGAGTAATTTTCCTATATTTGCCCTTTGAACAATAAGGGGCTTTTTGCTCCGTTTAAGATCAAAATTGTTTTTGAATAGAATCGACCTCTGTTTCATTCGCTTAACCATTCACTTTTTATTTCTGATATGATGCTTCTGCAAGCACTTACTGACTCTACTGCGGCTGCACCCGTCGCTGAGCAGGGCCTTTCTGTAATTGATCTGCTCGCCAAAGGGGGGTGGGTAATGTTGCCGCTCGGATTGTTGTTCCTGGCTACATTGTTCCTCATCATCGAACGTTTCCTCGGAATCGGTGCCAATGGTAAAATCGAGCCGCAATTTGTGGACAATGTCAAGGATTTTATCCAGCAGGGAAACCTGAAATCGGCGGAGTCACTTTGCAGAAACCAGCGTAACGCTGCGGGCCGCATTCTTGAAAGAGCTATCGGTCGCATTGGTTATCCGATTAAAGACATTGAAACAACGATCGAAAATGCCAGCCAGATCGAGATCCAGCGCATGGAAGGTAACCTGCCCTACCTCGGGGTGATCGCGGGTATCGCGCCGATGCTCGGGTTTGTGGGTACGATTTCAGGTATCATCCGTATTTTCTACGATATTTCGATCTCCAACGACTTTAATATCAGCACCATCGCGGGCGGTATGTATGAGAAAATGATCACCTCCGGTTCCGGTCTGATCATCGGTCTGATCGCCTATGCGGGCTACCACTTGCTGAATATGAAAATCGACCGTTTTGCATTGCGCCTGCAAATGGCTGCTTCTGATTTTCTGGATGTGCTTCAAAAGCCTGTGGCTGCAAAATAGATAATTTACAAGCCTGGCAGGTCTTTGGGATTTGGCAGGTCAACAACTCATTTCCAATATGAAAATACGTCGGAAGAGCCGGTTTGCCCCGGAGGTGTTCACGCACTCGCTCAACGATATTATGTTTTTTCTGCTGCTGTTCTTTTTGATCATCTCCACGATGTCCAATCCGAACGTGATCAAACTGATGCTTCCGAAAGCATCGGCTACCCAGCAGATGTACAAGAAGCAGATTACGCTGTCCGTGGATGACAAAAAGGCTTATTTTATCGATAAGGAACCAATCCCGTTCGATCGCCTGGAAGCTGAATTGCAGAATATTTTTGCCAATGTGGAAGAAAAGACAATTGTATTGCGGGTAGATAAGAACCTCGCCGTGCAGGACCTGGTGGATGTGCTCGAACTGGGCGCCAAGAACGATATCAAAATGGTGATGGCTACGGCCAAATAGATTTTAGAGAGTAAAGGGAAGAGGGAGGAAGGAGGAAAGGGAAGGGTTTGAAGATTTTGGTCTTCAAACCCTTTTTCCGTTTTAGTGGTCGGTGGCACTTTGGTAGATTTGCTCCACAATGGATTGCAGGACGGCGCCTTGCGCTCCGTCGCAGATGTTGGCCTGTTTGCCGTCGCAAAGGTCCATGAATGCAGTTGTGTTTTGTAACTGAACGTCGATGCCGCCCAAATGCGGGAACCGGATATCAGCCAGCTCGCCTGCTATTTCGGTGTGTACCGAGAGCGGGAATAATTTGGCTCCGCCTTTTGTGCCGAAAACTTCCAGATTGATGGCCTCCTCCTGCTCCATATTCAGCGCAAATGATGTGGATAATGCGATGCTCACATTGCCGGGGAACGACAGATGTGCAAAACAGGCATCCTCCACTTCGAAAGTAGCGGGGTTCCATGCGCCTTTCAGACCCTTTCCGCCGGTTTTACCAATAAAATCATAGGTATTAGCCACAATGCGGGAGGGATGCTGATAACCGGTTAAACCTAATGCAAGGTCGAGGATATGCACGCCTAGATCAATCAGCGCTCCGCCTCCCTGAATGGTTTTATTGGTGAAATTGCCCCAGCCCGGAATACCGCGACGGCGCAGGTAGTTGGCTTTGATGTGGTAAATGTCGCCGAGGTTGCCAAGGGCATGATAGTTTTTCAAAGTCGTATAATCCGGAGCATGGCGGCGCTGGAAGTTGTACGCCAACGTTAAGCCCTTCTTTTTGGCCAGGTCGGCCATTTCGCGTGCTTCGCGTGCATTCATCGCAGGTGGTTTTTCGCAAAAAACGTGACAGCCGTTTTCGAGCGCCTGCATGGTGAATGGGTAATGCAGGTTGTTAGCCGTGCAGTTGACGACAATGTCGGGTTTACCTTCGCTCCGGTACATTTCATCGGGATTGTCGTACGCAAACGGTACGCCATGCTTGTCGGCCAGCGCCCGGGCTTTATGAATGTCGCGGCTGCATATCGAAATGACCTTGACGCGATCGGATAATTGGGCTAATGCTGGAAGATGGTTCTGGTCGGCAATGTGCCCGCCGCCGATGATGGCAGCTTTCAATACTGACATGAATGGGAAGAATCGGTTAATTATACTTCCAAATATCAGCAATTATTTGGTTCTACCTTCCATCGACCGGTGGGCTCTGATTCAGGTAAATGCCGCCGTAATTGAAAAACCTGGCCTTGCCGGATTTTTCATCGACATATCCCTTGTTCGTGGTTCTTGGAATGAGACTCCATTTTCCCCCGTACGCAACTTCAGTGAATTTTCCTGCGGCAGAGGGATTTAGCGTCCCATTGAGGAAGGCGCCAATCTCGTCCATTTTGGGAAGAGTAGATGTGCCTTTTGTATTGAAATCCAGAAAGCCCTGACGTTTGTCCTGATTATCCTTCTCAATTTTAAAGTCAATTTCAAGGGTATACTCCATTTCAACCGTCTTGCCGTTCTGCACCGCCGGATTCCATTTTGGCATCTCATTTACGACACGCAGTGCTTCCTTGTCAATACCGTAGCCAATCTCCTTAAGGCTTTTGGCGTTACGGATATCGCCGTTTTTATCCACAGTGAAAGACACCAGCGCGATCGCTTCCACATTTGTTTTGCGCGCAGTTTCCGGGTATTGCAGGTTTTGAAGCAAATATTGCATCAATGCCTCCCTTCCGCCGGGAAATGAGGGCTGTTGCTCGACAACCTTCATATCATCGCTGGTTGGGGAAGAATTTGGTACAGACGTAACGGTATGGTCGCCGGTTATTGGCTGGCCGACGATTACCGGCCCCGTGATTTGGTTTACGGCCTTTTTGATAATCAGTCCAAGCTCCTGATTATTGTCGGTCAGCTTAAATTCCTGCGTTTCATAGGCAACGTGCGTGATCACGAGCCTGGAATTGGCCGGCACATTATGTAGTTCAAAACGGCCGTTACGATCCGTGGTTGTGCCGCGGGTTGTCCCTGCAATGATGATGGTAGCATCCTCGACCGGCCCGTCGATTTCGTCGGCAATGAGGCCTCTTACGCGAATGGTCTGGTTAATCTCCGCTTTCAACTGACCGATGGCCTGCAACGGCGAACGTGAAGCCGTAATGGCAACCGAACACGCCACTACTGGTAGAATCAGCAAATACTTGGTCAGTAACCACCGTGAACTACGTTTTTTGTAAATCATCTGAATCCTGCGTTTTAGCAATGAGGAATTGAAAAAATGATTGGCAATGGCAATGTCCGGGCTGCGCATGGCATATGCGACCAGAAATGACGCATAATCGTTTCGGTCCGGAACAGGCTGATCGGCCAGGTATTCGTGTACGGTTTCAATGGAGCGCTTGTATAGCCACACAACCGGGTTAAACCAGAAGCCTATTTTCAGTAGCTCGATCAACAGGACATCCGCAGTGTGCCATTGCCGGATATGTTCGTACTCGTGCCGGATGATCGCGTCCGGGTTATGCCGGTAGTCATGAGGGCTTAGAAATAGCCAGCGAAAGAAAGAAAACGAGCTTCCGCCTCGGCTACCGGCGTTTTCCGGCAACATAAGTAATGTGTAATAACCCATATCGATTCTTTCGCTCCGGCGGGCCATTTTACCAAGCCTGAGAATGTCCGAAGCGAATTTCCAGGTTAACGCCAGCGCGACGGCCGCATACAGCCCGGCAATCCAGGGCCATATATGAATGCCCGTTTCCGGTGCTTTGTCTGCAATTACGGCTACTGAGATGGTGGCTTTCTGGTATACAGTTTCCGGCACGTAGATGGTCGTAACCGGTTCTGCAAAGTGGATCGCAGGTAATGCAAATGCAATCAGTAACGTGCCCAGCAGGTAGAACCGGTTCCATTGAAAGAAAGTATGCTTTCGAAGCAAAAGCCAATAGCAGGCATAAAACAATAACCAGTATGCATTGACTTTTGCCAGATAGAGGAGCGTTTCCATGCAGGGATGCGTTTCAGGTTGTTATTTGTCTTTGGTGTTGATGGAGACGACGCCCTTCGCACCTTTTGAACCGTAGATTGTAGTAGCCTCTGTACCTTTAAGGACGCTGACACTCTTTATCGTGTTAGGGTCTATTGTATTTAGTAACAGACCATCCATTACTTCGCCGTTCAAAATATAAAGTGGCTGATTTTCTGCCGTAAACGGTCCGGATGTTCCCCGAATTTGTATTTTGGCATCCGATCCTTCTCCCACGGTGAGGGTGGTTCTGTCTTCGAAAGTTTCAGCGAGCAGCGGCACCTCGGTATTGTTCTGTTGCACAACTGGCTGCGCTTCAAATGTCTGAGCAACTGGTTTTTTGAAACCTACAATTGTGGACTCTTTGTCGGTGGTCGTGTCTTCGCCTTCTTCCGCCAGCTGGAAATTGATGGGGACCGTGTATTTTACACTGACGGATTTTCCGTCCTGCTTACCCGGAGTCCATTTAGGGAATTTGGAGACTACGCGGAGTGCCTCTTCATCGCACCCAAAGCCAATGCCTTTCAGAATTTTGACGTCCTGGATGTCGCCCGCAGAAGTCACCACAAAGTTGACAAAGACTTTGCCTTGTACATTAGCTTTGGAAGCACGTGTGGGGTATTTGATATTCCGGCCGAGGAATTTGAACATCTCCGCATTGCCACCGGGATATTCCGGTGTGACTTCGACGGCCTCTAAAACAGGGCTGGCTTCTAAACGTTCCCCCGTTCTTATTGCCTCATTTTCTTTCGAAACCTGGCTTTCACAACCAGCGACAAGCAGTGCGCTGGTTCCGATCATTGTTGCAGCAGCCACATAGGTGCCCAGCATCCATTTGGATGTACGATTCTTATAGATCATCTGGATGCGGTTTTTTAGCTGAGATGGTTTGAAAAAGTGGTTAGTCAGCGACGCGACAGGCGCATTGAGCGCATATGCGACGAGGAATTGGGCATAATACTCACGATTCGGGGCTTGCGCATCGGCCAGGTACTCGTGAATTTCTTGCAGCGACCGCTTGTACAGCAGCAGCACCGGGTGGAACCAGAAAACAGTTCGCAGTATTTCTATCAACAGAATATCGAGACTATGCCGCTGTTGCGTATGCACCATCTCGTGCCGTAGAATAGCGTCGAAGTGGTTTTCATAGTCGTTGCGGTTAATGACAATCCATTTCAGGAATGAGAAAGAGCCGACCTCGTTGGAGTCGATCAGGATCACTGTGCAATCTTCCAGCTCGATAAGCTCGCCTGAGCGAAGGTATTTTACGAGCTGGGCGATGTTGCGGGCCAGTAGCGCAGCGGATACAGCCAGTCCTGCGGTATAGATCGTCGTCAGAATTTGCACCCAGGTCCAGCTTTCCCGTTCTTTCGGGGCCTCTTTAATCACTGCGAACGTCGAAGCGCTCATTTCGTAGATCACGGGCAGCTCGGGTGCCGCCGACGGATAAATGATCTCCGGCAAGGCAAAGGCAATCAGGAGAGAGCCGATCAGGTACCAGCGGTTCCATTGAAAGAACGTATGCTTGCGCAGCATCACCCAGTAGCAAGCGTACAACATCACCCAGTAAAGGCTCACCTTGCCGATATATATGAAATTTTCCATGGCTAACAGACGGTTTACTGGTCGTTTTTATGGTGGTTGATCAGCTTCATGATTTCATCCAGATCCTTGGTGTTCAGGTCATTATCCTTTACAAAAAAAGAAACCAGGTTAGGGAGCGAGTTATTGAAGTAGTTGACCATCAACTGCTTCATTTCGTGGCGTTTATATTCCTCTTCGGAGATGAGCGGATAATATTCGTGTGTCTTGCCGTAGGCATTATAGCCAACGACCTCTTTCTTTTCCAGAATACGGATGATGGTCGATACGGTATTATAGGCCGGTTTTGGCTCGGGCATTTCGGCAAGAATGTCTTTCACAAACGCCTTTTTCAGCTGCCAGAGAATTCTCATGACCTCTTCCTCGGCCCTCGTCAGGTTACGGATTTCCATAGTGTTCTTTCTTTAAAAATGGGTTATAAGTAATGGGTAATTCAAATGTATTACTATTTTGTTAGTTTCAAAACTATTTTATTAGTTATTGTGAAAAAATAAAAACCGTCACGGGAGTGGTGACGGTTGGGGTTGATTTTCAATGTTCAATGTTACGCATATTTTGAGCCTTTGCTACGAAGATATTGACCTATGTTACACAGCGCTCCTGGCATTAATACTACCTCGTCGTTCCAGTCAAAAGTTGTCCAACTACCAGGCGTAGCAATCATCACTTTTTTCGTTTCCGTGAAGAACCATATCACTTTCGCCACTCCGAATTCCAGGAGTTTCATGGTTTTCAAAGTCACATATTCGCTTTCTGTAGCATCTTGCAACTCTACACGCGTGTCAACCTCAATACACATTGCAGGCGGAACTTGTGCATAATTCAGGTTGATCTGGTCTGTCGTAAGAATATTGTAATCAAAAACCATAATATCCGACGCGAGGTTGTTTTTTCTGTCAATATGCAGACCAGGCTCGTTGGTGGCAATGAAGTATTGATTCTCGTCGATCGAACGAAGGAGAACACGTACCAGAAAAGTGACGATAAATGCTTGTAAAGTAGAGCAACCCATAACGCCTTCTGCATCTTTATTACCTGCAAGAACCTCTGGGTAGCCTTTGAAGTAGTAAGGCTTCCCATCAATGATCTCGCGGATCAGTGATGTTGGAATGCTTTCTTCTAAGGCATTTTCGGGGATGTCGAAGCCTGGTCTCAATGAAGCTATCATAGTTTGGATCGGTTAGCCCATTATCGAATATACAAAAAATGGACGTTGATATTCAACCTAATGTACAAGGTGACACGCTCAATGAGCAATCTGCAAAAACAAAGGGCGACGGAATCAAATCCCGTCGCCCTTACATTATGATATCTAAATTGCCTATTCAACCACGCTCAACTTCACAGTATTCGTCTTGCGCTGTCTCGAAACCGGCATGCTCAGTGTATTGATGAACACGTCGCCTTTCTGCAATTCGCCTTTTTCAACGAGGAATGTTTTGATGTCCTCGATGAGATCGTCGGTAGAAACGCCCTGGTCGCGGTCGTAGTAGAATACTTTCGTACCCCAGTACAATGCAAGCTGGTTCATCAGCATCCGGTTCGATGTGAAGATCAACAGATTCGCTTTCGGACGGTGGTGCGACAGGCGGAATGAAGTATAGCCTGAGCGTGTAATGCCGATAATCGCCGCAGCCTGGGTGTCACGTGCCAGACGGCAAGCGCTCATAACTACGTTGTCGTTCAGCTTGTAGGTGCCTGGGGAGTCGTTAACGGCAGCATGGTGTCTGAAATAGATGGTTTTGCTGTTAGCCTCGACTTTTTCAATGGTTCTGGTCATGCTTTCCACAGCCAGAAGTGGGTATTTACCGGAAGCAGTTTCAGCCGAAAGCATTACCGCATCGGCACCATCTAGTACCGAGTTAGCCACGTCGTTCAGCTCGGCGCGGGTTGCGCGAGGGCTTTCGATCATGGATTCGAGCATTTGCGTAGCCACAATTACAGGCTTGCCGGCACGGTTACATTTCTCCACGATCATTTTCTGGATCATCGGAACCTCTTCGGCAGGAAGTTCTACCCCGAGGTCACCGCGGGCTACCATGATACCGTCCGTAGCTTCGATGATCTCATCGATATTTACGATCGCCTCAGGCTTCTCAATTTTCGCTACAACGCGGGCAAATTTGCCTTTGCTGGCGATATATTCCTTCACTTTTGTGATTTCGTCAGCTGTGCGGACGAACGACAATGCGATCCATTCTACATTGTTTTCAAGGCCGAAATCCAGATCTTCCCAGTCTTTCTGTGTTACCGAAGGCATCGAAACGCGCGTATTAGGCAGGTTTACGCCTTTTTTGGATTTCAGTAAGCCACCATAGATTACCTCTGTGATTACGTCCGTTCCGTCAATTCCGGTTACCAATACTTCCAGTTTACCATCGTCCATCAACACGCGGTCGCCGATCTTTACATCATTGTACATTCCGTCGTAAGGTGTGCTTACTTTCTCGGCAGTACCCAGCACTTCGGTATTTGAAAGGATCAGTTTCTTACCTGATTCGATCAGAACGCCGTCTTTTTCCGCCACCAGACCGATACGGATCTTTGGCCCTTGCAAATCTTGAAGAATAGCCAGGTTAAGGCCGTGCTCTTCGTTGATCTCGCGGATGTTGGTGAGTCTCTCCAGATGGTCAGCGTGGGAGCCGTGGGAGAAGTTGAGACGGAATACGTTCACTCCTGCTTTGGCCAATGCATATAATGTTTCTTTCGATTCCGAGGTCGGGCCTACGGTTGCAACAATTCTGGTTTTTTTGGAAGACATAAAGTTAATGTGCAGTAAAAATGATGTTTTTATAAACAATCCACGTCGATTATTACCTGGATGCTTTTTAGCGTCTTGTCAGTCAGAATGTCAATTACTTTTTCCTGTATAAATGACTTTGCCGCCTTAAAATTAATCTTTTCTCGTTCAAGTTTGATGAGAATATCGAACAAAAACTGATTTCTTACTCTTTCGACCAGTGGCGGCTGGGGCCCGAGAACCCTGCTGGCACCCAAATGGGCCGTCAGTTTTTCAGCCAGCACTTTCGCGGCGCGGTTCGAAGTTCCCTCGTCGACATGCTTCACCGTAACCTTGATAAGCCGGGTGAACGGCGGATAGTTAAACTTCTCGCGCTCCGCGATTTCGGCCTCGTACATGCCCTCATAATCATTATTAATGATTTTTTCGAGCAACGGCTGAGAAGGATTTGCCGTTTGGATCAAAACTTTCCCGGGCTTGTCGGCCCGCCTGCCTGCGCGCCCGCTCACCTGCGTAAGCATTTGGAACGCACGTTCGGAAGCGCGGAATTCGGGGAAGTGGATAATGCGGTCGGCGTCGAAAATGCCCACCACGCTTACATTATCGAAGTCGAGCCCCTTGCTTACCATTTGCGTGCCCACCAATATATCGATCCCGCCTTCTTCAAAATCCTGGATGATCTGCTGATAGGCATTCTTGGCACGCGTCGTATCGAGGTCCATCCGCTGCACCCGCGCCTCCGGGTACATTACATTGATTTCCTCCTCAATTTTTTCAGTACCGTACCCCATCGTTTTGACCTTGGGTGACCCGCAATGCGGGCAAGTACGAGGCACTTCCTCCTTATGCCCGCAATAATGGCAGCGAAGCTCGCGCGCCTTCATGTGGTAGGTAAGGCTCACGTCGCAGTTGGCACATTCGGAAATCCAGCTGCATTCTTCACATTGCAAATAAGGCGAGTAGCCGCGTCGGTTCTGGAAAAGGATTGTTTGCTCCTTGTTTTTAAGGTTGTATTCCAAATGGCTGAGCAGCACAGAAGAAAACTCATTCTTCATCTGCTTCTGCCGCTTTTCCTTCTTGGTGTCGATCAGTTCAAAGCGGGGTAATGCGGCATTTCCGAAACGCTGCTTCATCTCCACCAACCCATACCGGCCGCTTTGCGCGTGAAAATAGCTTTCAAGCGACGGTGTCGCCGAGCCGAGCAGCGTTTTACCTTTGTGCATGTACGACATGATCACGGCTACGTCACGCGCATTGTAACGCGGGGCGGGGTCATGTTGTTTGTAGGACGTTTCGTGCTCTTCGTCCACGATGATCAGTCCCAGATTATCAAACGGCAGGAAAATAGCCGACCGCACGCCCACAACAAACTGGAATTTTCCATCCAGAATGCCCTTCCAGACTTCCACACGCTCGTTATCCGAAAATTTGGAATGGTAAATACCCATTGCATCGCCAAACACTTTGCGCAGGCGGATGACGATCTGGGTCGTCAGCGCAATTTCGGGAAGCAGGAATAATACCTGCGAGCCACTTTCGAGCGCTTGTTTAATAAGTTCGATGTAAACTTCCGTCTTACCACTGCCGGTAATACCGTGGAGTAGTACCACCTCTTTTTCCGCGAACAGCTCGTGGATTTGCCGGGAAGCCTCTTCCTGCGTTTCGGTGAGCGTAATGTTGCCCATATTGCCCATAGGAATGTCCTCGAAACGGGAGACAAATATTTCGAACTGCTCGAAAATGCCTTTCTTGACAAGGGTATTCAAAGAGGCATCCGAAATGGTGTCATCCTGGCTGAATATCGATTTGTCCAGACCCTTGGCGTTCAAATCCGGATTATTGTAAACCGGTATGAAGCTGAGGTATTTCAAAAGGATTTCCTGCTGTTTTGGGGTCTTGTCAAGATCGGCTGCCAACTTTGAAAGCGCTTCATTCGTAGTATAAGCAGCCGTCAGCCTGATCTTCTTAGCAACTTTCGGTTTGTAGCGTTCTTTGACTTCTTCATACAATATCACCGCCCGCTTCCCGACGAGTGATTTGATAATGGAAGTTATATTCGATTTCTGCAAAAGCCTTTCCACTTCTTCATAAGAAAGGGTTTGGTGCTTCTTGATCTCCTCAACTACCAGATGCTCCTGGTCGGTGAGCAGGTCTTCATATTCAAATTCAGGATTTAACTGAATGCGCGACTGGCTGGTGATTTTCAGTCCGGCGGGCAATGCGACATTCATCACTTCGCCGATATTGCAGAGGTAATATTCAGCTACCCAATTGAAAAGTTCAAGCTGATGTGCGGTCACGATCGGCTGCTCGTCCAGCAATTCCAGAATGTATTTGGCCTGATACTTTACGGGCGGATTTGTGTGCAGCTGCGCCACCACGGCCGTGATGACCCTTTTTTGACCAAACTGTACGATCACCCTTGCGCCCACCTTGATGAGCGAGGCCATTTCCCGTGGTACGCGGTACGTAAACAGGCTTGGAATCGGTACCGGGAGGATCAGGTCGGCAAAAAAGGTAGTTTCTTCCTCAAACAAGGAGGTCATTGGCTCAATTCTTTAATTCGGCGCAAGTTCGCAATTTGTGGTCAAGCAATCAATGAAACATCGAGCGTAGCGGCATGCGCCCAGTCGACCATTGCATTGAAAAGCCTGATATTCTGGAATTTGGCAATATCACTTTCCCGGATTTCTGCCAACCTGATAATGCCCTGATCGAGCAAGAGCGCGCGTTGTGTACCGGGCAGGAGCGGGGTTGCGGGTGCCAGCCAATCGCTGCCGTCGAAGAATGCGACATTGCAATAATTGGAATCGGTTACCAGCCCTTTTTTAATAATCAGTATTTCGTCCGCATCCCCGCGCTGTGCAAAAAGTGCATTCAGCGCGTCGCGGTTATCATATTTATATTGGTAATCGATCTCGTCGTCGTACACCCGCCGAATCTTGCGGATCGTGCGCCGTGAATAGGGTTCCCATTGGATATTGTCGATCTCTTTATCATAAGCCAAACGGCATTTGTGCATGCTGTCGTCGACGTGATCGGGTATTTGCAGGCGCGTTGTCAAATTCCAATCATCCGTACAACCCCAAAGTTCCCTTCGGGTTTTGTTCAGGCGTGCTTCGTGATACGACAGGTTTTTCAATTGCCGGTTTTCGACACAGATCGTTTCAAAGCACAGCATGCGGGGCGTAGCTAAATGGGAGATAAACCTTATCGACAATTTCCTGGTATTCACTCGATGCATTGCTCCGCGCAGTAATGCCGCCACCGCTTTTAAAAACCAATCTGTCTTCCTGCTGCTCGATGAACCGGATCATTACGGCACTTTCGAAATTCGTGCCATCGAAATAACCCATTATGCCCGTGTAATAACCACGGTTATAATCCTCGGCCTCCTGGATGATTTCCAGCGTACGCGGTTTCGGCGCGCCGGTAATGGAACCTGCGGGTAATAATTTTTTCAAAAGATCGCCATATTGGCCGTCAAAAGTGGCCGGGAGTATCCCTGCAATTTCGGAACTAACTTGTAAAAGCGTTTTATCAGAAGTCTGAATGCGGTCGATGTAGCGGTAGCGTTCCACCCACACTTTTTCGGCCACCATACTCAAATCGTTTCTAATCAAATCGACGATCGTCGCGTGCTCGGCGGCTTCCTTATCATCCGAAAGAATTACTTGTTCCGCGTTTGGTATCGAAGCATCGATGGTGCCTTTCATCGGAAATGAGGCAATGCGGTTGCCCTGAATGCGGACAAATAACTCAGGAGAAAAGCAAACAAACCTGTTTTTGAATAGCAACCGGTAAGGCGCTTCGCTGTGCCGGAATATCTGTTCGAGCGTCAGGTTGGTGTCGATCGGCGTGGGCACCGAAAGGTTGACCAGAAATGAGTTTCCGGCATTCAAATGACGTAATACGCAATCAAATTTGGCGTGATATGCCTCGAAGGAAAGCGGATGTTTGTCGAACTGAAAGTGCTCGGGAAGCTCGTCGCGAAGAAGAGCAACGTCGTTGGAAAAACCATTCAGATTGAAGAGAATCTCGTTTGGATCGAGCTCGTCGAGTTGCCAGGCCTGCGGTTTTTGAAATTGGTAGTCCACCAAAAAAAAGAACGGGGTTTTGGCTTTGCCCCATTCATTCAGTTTCTCCGTAAAGTCCCCTGCCGCGTTTTCCAAGCTTAAAAAGGTATTATCAGACTTTTTGAACAGTTGGCTAATTTACAAAGTTCAGAAACCAATAGCTAAATTAGCGGGTTAAAACACTAAGGACGGCCGGTAGCAAAGGGTCGTCGGCTCAAACGATGCACATTTACGACGCAATTATTATCGGAGGCGGCCCTTGCGGCCTCGCAATGGGTATCGAGCTGGCCAAAAGCGGTCTCGATTACCTGATCCTCGAAAAGGGAAACCTTACCGAATCGATCCGCAGGTATCCACGGCGGATGAAGTTTTTTTCCACTGCCGAAAATATCGAAATAGGCGGTATACCGTTCGCGATTTCGGATGTAAAAGCCAACCGCAATGAGGCTTTGCAATATTACCGGAAGGTAGCAGGGTATTATCATTTGAATTTCAGGCTATTTGTAGATGTCGACCGGAGCGAGAAACAGGCCGACGGCACTTTTCTTACCTATTCGAATGATGGACAGGTGTTCCAGTCGAAAAATGTGATCCTGGCCACGGGTTATTTCGATGTGCCCCGTATGTTGAATGTACCGGGCGAGAACCTGCCACACGTTTCGCATTATTATGATGAGCCATTTAAATACTCCTATACCAATGTGGTGCTGGTGGGCGGTTCCAATTCGTCGGTCGAAGCAGCTTTGGAGCTGTATCGCCACGATGCAAAAGTGACGATCGTGCATAAGGAGGCCGACTTCCGCACAAAGGTCAAGTATTGGCTCGTGCCGGATGTGAAGAATAGAGTGAAGGAAGGGAAGATTCATACGCGTTTCAACTCGGTTACGCGTGCGATAGAGCCCGGACGTTTGCTGATCGAGCACGTTGAAACCGGAGAGCTGGAGTGGTTACCGGCCGATTTCGTATTCCTGTTGGTAGGTTACCTGCCCGACGAGCATTTGCTGGCCCGTTGCGGAGTCACCCTCGACCCTGTTACGAAGGTACCCGAGTATGATTCGGAAACCTTTGAAACGAATGTGCCGGGCCTTTACCTCTGCGGGACTGTGCTGGCTGGTGTTTTTACGGAAAAGGTCTTTATAGAGAACGGCCGTGAGCATGCGGCGGCTATTGCTGATCATTTGGCAGGCCGCGAAGTCCGGAAGGTTAATGAGTTGATTGATCGAATTTAAAACGCCCCGGCCGCTAATTATCCGTCTACCAAAATCAGCTTCTTCCTTTTCTTTTTAGAGGAAATTTTCTCGATTTTACCAATCAAACCATTTGCTCCGACGGCATAGCCTACGTTTCCTGCGAAGCTCAGTGCGTGGAAACCTTCGGTGCCGAGTGAAATCCAGCTTTTGCCACGGTCCAGTGAGACGCTGCTGCCGGAAGGGCCGGAGGCTACCAACGCGTAGTTGTCGGATCGGATCTGCGTGTCGCCGTTCCAGGTGGCGTTGGTTTTGTGATAAACGGCTGCGGATTCTTTGAGACCGGTGGGTTTTGTCATGCCGGATAATGTCCAGGTAATGCCGCCGTCATTGGTCAGCAACACGTTTTGTGTCGAGTCTGTTGTTTTTTTATAGTCTCCACCTACTGCAATACCATTCTTTTTAGACCAAAACCTTAATCCGAATATGCCGCTTGTCGGGCCGGCTGCCAGCGGCGTGGAGGAAACCTGCCAGCTCTGGCCATAATCTTCTGAACGGAATACCCGGGCCATCTTACTTCCGCCTGTTCCGATAAACACGGTTCCTTTGCCGTTAACAAGAATGGAGCTGCCGCTGGCGGCGAAACATGCTTCGCCGGGTTCGGCTGCCGGGCGCTTGTCGAATGGTAGTTCCTGCCAGGTGTTACCGCCATCATCAGTTGTCAAAATGAATAGTTTCCCCTGCGTCGGGTCGCCGAGGCAAATTCCCTTATTTTTATCCCAAAAGTCGATTCCATCCAGAAAAACCCCATTTTGTGTAGTTTGGTACACAAGCTTCCAGCTTTCTCCGCCGTCTTCGGTCTTGTAAATTTTAGCTTTATCCTTCTCAGATTCGCCTGCACTCATCGCGATCGCAACTTGTTTGTCGAATGCATGAATGTCGCGAAAATCGAGCGAATCGGCGCCGGCGACTTTGTAGGTTATCCATGTGTGGCCGCCGTTGGTCGTTTTCAAAACAGTGCCCCGTGTGCCGCCGATCCAGCAGATTGTTGGTGATACGGCATGTACTGCGCGCATATGGATCTTCGTTTTGATATCGATGACTTTCCATTGCGCCTGGCTTGCTGTCGCTGTCAGGAAAATCGTCAATAGCATTGTGACAGCAAAAAGGCCGTTCACGTAAAATCGGGGCGCTGGTTTGCGAAGTGGCACAGTATTTTATTATTTTTCAGTTCTAATGTTTTATCAACACAAAATAGGGAATTCATATGAACAAGAACCAAAAATTTTTGATTGGCTCGATCGGAGCATTGCTGACCGGCATTGCGATTGGCCTTTTGGTAGCTCCAAAAAATGGCAAAGAAACCCGCAAATTGATCAAAAATAAGGCGAACGACCTTGGTGGAAATGCGAAGGACACGTATGAAAAAAGCCTTGAAGAGCTTTCTCACCTGGCCGACAAGCTTAAAGACGGGTTCTTGAAGAATGTAAGTACTGCAAAAGATAAAGCTAACGGCCTGGCCGACAATGTGAGTGAAAAAGCTCGCAGCGTGGTCAACAATAATGTTTAGTAACTCCGATATTGACTACATTGAAAGGGTTGTTTCCGATAACGAAGCGACCCTTTTTGCTGCCTTTAATCAGGGTATTTTGGCTACAACTTCGCCGATTACCCGATTAATATCTTCCGTGAAATTCTTCGTTTTCTCAGGAATGATGCCGCTCGCACCCCCTTGCCACACCATCCTGTTGTTGGCAGCGTCCACCAGGTCGATCACGATCGTACCTTCGCGGTATTTGCCGGTCACTACTTCTTCACTT
The DNA here is from genome assembly GCF_052044875.1 of Dyadobacter sp. 22481. Classification (NCBI taxonomy): domain Bacteria; kingdom Pseudomonadati; phylum Bacteroidota; class Cytophagia; order Cytophagales; family Spirosomataceae; genus Dyadobacter; species Dyadobacter sp. 22481. The sequence continues at coordinate 19,290 of NZ_JBQENV010000004.1, read as the reverse complement.
TTCCAGGAATAGCGTCGCTGGCCCATGTAACGCGGTAGCCCGTCGGTGCGGAAGTCCGTCTGTCGGGTTTGCAATTGTTCCCGTACATTCAATGCGATATTAATTTTTAGTCCTGGATCGCGTGCTTCGTCCAATCCCCGGGATTGCAGATTTTTAGCAATGGCTTCCCGGATGATATTCACATTCTTTTCGAAATTTTTAGAAACGGTGTCGCCGGTCGCTTCGATGTCATAGAAGCCGTAGGTCGCGTAGTCGGCAAGCTTGAAGGTGTTTTCTTTCTTGACTTTCAGGAGTTTGTAGGAAGAGCTGCACGCGGTAATCAAAAAGGTGGAGCACAAAAAGACCAGTGCCGGTAGATTTCTCATAACAGCGAATATTTAGGTTATATTATCCGATTACGCTTCCCAATTCCTTGGCGGCGGCCATACTAATGCCTTTGTAGAACATAAATTCGGTCATGACGGCATGTTGCTCCTCTTCCGTCTTCGCATGCACCGCCTGTTGCAGGCATACCTTCATTTTCTCTTCGATGAATGCCTTTTTCAGTCTTAGAATATTGTTAAATGCCGTTCTATCTAGTACGTCTGTCTCAAAAGGCACGTAGATCTCGTATTTTTCCTTCCAAAGTTCACTGAGCTCGTGTTTCTGTGTTAGCCATTCGATGGTGAGGTTCCTGATCTCCGCCTCGTGGTGTTGCAGGAAATAGTCGGTGGTGAGTACATGGTTTCTATTAAAATTCTCGCGGAATAAAGTCAGCAAATGACTGTACACCGGATCTTTCAACTCGATTCCTTCAATTTGTCCAAGCACATACTGGCATACAGTGATGGTCGGTTCGAGCTCACGCGCGCCGTGTACGACGAGCAGGCGCACGAACGCTTCTTCCTGATAATGCAGTTTGGTGCGCTGAAATGCTTCAACTTCTTCGGCAATGGACGGGCTGACATCCGGCTCACCGGCAAATGGCCCGAAGCCATCGCTGAACAACGCGTCCAGGTCATCCGGGCCTTCTGGTTGATGAAACTCCTGGCGGGGACCTTCCGGTGTTGCATTACTTTGCCGGGGTTGACGTTCTGTCGGTTTGGCGGTGTGCTGTTTCCGAAGCAGTTTGTTTCCCTCGGTGATCAGCATCTGCTCGTCCACCCGCAACATTTCCGATGTGCGGTGAAAAAATACCTGCCTTTTGATCGCGTCCGGTATTTTGACAATGCTATTGACGACCTCCTGGATCACCGCGGCCAACCGGAAAGGGTCATTTCCCGCATCCTGCAACAGGATTTCAGTTTTGAAAGTGATAAAATCTTTCGAAGCCTTTTTCAGGTGTGCTTTAAATGCTTCCGCACCAACCCTGCGTACATAGCTGTCGGGGTCCTCGTTATCCGGGAAAAGGACGACATTCACATTCAGCCCTTCTTCCAAAACAAGGTCCAAACCGCGCAGTGCCGCTTTGATACCCGCCATATCGCCATCGTAAAGAATGGTAATATTGGGTGTGAAACGGCCGATCAGCCGTATTTGCTCCACCGTTAGCGATGTTCCCGACGACGCAACGACATTCTCGATCCCGGCCTGATGCAGCGAAATAACATCCGTGTAGCCTTCTACCAGATAGCAATGTTCCAGGCTGCGGATGGCGTTCTTAGCCTGGAAAATACCATAAAGGACTTCACTTTTATGGTAAACTTCGGTTTCGGGCGAGTTGAGGTATTTGGGCTGATTTTTATCAGTCTTTAATATCCGCGCACCAAAAGCGATCGTTTTCCCGGCAATATTGTGGATCGGGAAGATCACCCGGCCCCGGAAACGGTCGTAGCCTGCGGTTTGGCTGCCCTCCTTATGAATGAGCAGGCCCGCTTTTTCCAGAATTTCGGCGGAATAGCCCTTTTCGAGTGCTTCTTTTGAAAACGAATCCCAATTATCCAGACTGTAACCCAACTCGAACTTCTTGCGGATTTCGTTTGTAAAGCCACGTTCGCGGAAATAGCTCAGACCTATCGCCTGGCCTTCTTCGCTGTTGTGGAGCTGGTGCTGGTAGAAATTTTTGGCATAATTGAGGATGATGTACAAACTTTCCCGCGCATTCTGCCGGATCGTCTCTTCATCTGTCAGCTCTTCTTCCTCAATTTCAATATTGTATTTGCCTGCCAGATACCGCAAAGCCTCGCCATAGCCAATCCCGTCGATATCCATCACAAACTTGATGGAATCACCCGCAGCCCCGCAACCGAAGCATTTATAGATTTGTCTTACGGGGTTGACGTTGAACGAAGGCGTTTTTTCGTTGTGAAACGGGCAGCAAGCCGAATAGTTGGCTCCTTTTTTCTTTAAGGACACAAAATCCCCTACAACCTCCACAATATCTGCGGCGTGTTTGATCCTCTCTACGGTTTCGGGGTTAATGCGCATAATTTTCTAATGTTTCAGTTCACGTGGTCGCGCAGCTTCACCGGATTTTTTGTCTTTTTATCCAGTTTCATGTTCAGCAGTTCCACCAGGAAAGAGAATGCCATCGCGAAATACGCATAGCCTTTCGGGATTTCATAGTGAAATGCTTCTGCTACGAGCAGCGTGCCAATCATCAACAAAAATGACAGCGCTAAAATTTTGATAGAAGGGTGATTATTTACAAAATCCCCGATTTTACCCGCAAATGCGATCATTATAAACGTGGACGCTATGACCGCTATGATCATGATCGGTACTTCTTTTACCAGACCGACGGCCGTAAGCACGGAGTCGAACGAGAAAATGATGTTCAGCAATGCGATCTGTACCAATGCGCTGCCGAATGTCAACGTTTTTTTGCCTGAAATGTCACCTGACGGCAGTTCTTCGGCCTCGCCTTCCAGTTTGTGGTGAATTTCTTTAGTGGTGCTGTAAAGCAGGAAGAGTCCGCCGCCCAGCAGAATGAGATCGCGGCCGCTGAAACCGTGGCCAAATAGGGTCAGAACATCCTCTTTAAGGCCGATCACCCACGAAATAGCAAAGAGGAGCGCGATTCGTAGCACCAGCGCGATGAGCAAGCCATTGTTTTGCGCTTTTTTCCTTTGATTAACAGGCAGTTTCCCGGAAACAATTGTGATGAAGATTACGTTGTCAATTCCAAGGACGACTTCCAGTAAGGTCAATGTAAGCAAACTGATAAGTGCGTCGGTGGTGAAAAGTGATTCCATGAATGAGTTGGTGAGCGTTAGTTGCACGAAAGTAATCAGGCAGAGTAGTTTGAGCAATAATTACGCCAATTTTCCGTAAATTTGAATAACAGCGCAATTCGATAAAAAGAATTTAGGGAAATGTCCACTATTTTCTGATTAGAATTTAGAAATTCGCATCCTAAAGTTTTTTTCTGATCACTTTAGTTTGTTATTTTGCGGTATTGAAATTCGATCTGAAATTTTATCCAAGCGATATATAGATATTAAAAATATAGTGTGTGTATAGTGTGAAACAGGGCATGGAAATTTTTCTATGCCTTTGTTTTTATAGGCTGATTATTAAATGATTAGCTATGCAGTCAAGCAATCTCCTGGTATAGTTTGATCAGTTCGCCCACCGCATCATATGTCGTGCCCGGCAGGGTGATCAATCGCCGCGCCTCTTCCAGTTTTTCCTTTAAATCAGCTTTCGAAAAATCTTGAAAAACGCTGCAAAATGGCGGCCGTTCCACGGCTGCGGAAGCCAGGACGGGGATTCCAAGCTCCCGTGCTTCGTGGATCGACAATGACCCACCATCGGTAGTAGTATTTCGGATGAATGCGTCGGAAAGTAAAAGAATACTTTTGAAATCGTGTAGCTGACTGATAAAAAGCAGGTTATCAGGAATGTGCCATGCGTGCTTTTCAATGTACAACCGGTAGTTGCCGGCCGGGTCGGAGACCAAAAGTTGATACTCCGGATAATCGGAGAACCGGGCGATCATCTCTGAAATCCCATAAGTTTCCTGACCATTCTTATCAAATGTCACATTCCACGCATTTGTGCAGAATGTCGCCTGGTAATCATTGCGGCGCGATGCTATTGCCGCCTGTAACCGGGCCGGGAGGGGAAGTATGTCCGCGTCGGGGATATAGGTTGAGATCTGGCGGGCGCGTGCGTTGCAGTTGAGCGCTTGCAGCAGGCTCGCCCGCTCCTGCACAATGGGTACGTGCGCGAGGTATGCGGATAACTTTACGGCCCAGTTCCCTAACGCGCCATACCTGCCCCAACGTCCGTGATAAGTAATGATGAGTTTCTTAAATGTAAGCCGGCAGAAAGCGGCAAACAGGGCCTGCGTACCCGGGTTTGAAAAGTGGATATGAATGGTGCGGTGGGTAGCTATCTTAAAAAGAATGCTGGCCAGAGAAGCTTTTCCAGGATCGCAAAAATCGAAGGGGAACCCGGTTCGTCGCAGATTTTGCATCAGCCTCCTCACATGCTCTGTCACTCCGCCGATCGGTGGTGGTGTTTGTCCGATAATCAGCAGTTTAGCCATGATGGAATGACGGGGAACTCTCACAAATGCTTTTTGAATAATAATACATGCAGAGCAGCAGGAGCGGTGCGATGCAATTGATCGTGAGACTTTTGGCCGGAATGATCACCCAAACGGACCCTACCGAATGCACAAATAGCAGGTACGCACACAATGCAGTGGGCAGAAGCCGGTATTGGCGTCCTGATACCTTCGTTTTCAACAAACAATATCCAAGTCCCAGGAAGAGTGCGTACAGATACAGCATTCCGACAAGCCCCTGCTCCGCGAGAATGGTAAAAAACATCGAGTGTGCCTCGCGATAGCCTGGGCCCAGCAGCTCAAAACTTCCTGTGCCATGGCCGTAAAGCGGACTTTCGAGAAACAGTTTGTACGCAAACCTGCGAATTTCTGCCCGCCCGCTGGCTTCCTGTAATTTTTGGAGGGCCGGCCCGGCTGCCTGGAAATCGGCGAAACGGAGTTGCCAGGAGTAGGCGAGCTCCGTATTGATGAGTTGGAGGAGGTCTTTGAAAGCCGCGCTGAGCAGAATGCCGATCGAACTAAACCATACGACTTGTTTTAAGTTGTTTATAATCAATAATGTAGAAAATAAGTAAGGTAATACAATAAAGACCGCACCGCGCGAAAAGGACAGCAACACCACGACAGCGAAAAGTAGCACCAGTAAAAGTGTCAATAGAAATGTATGTCTTGAACGCCTGGCATATCGCAATGCAAATGGCCAAAGGAGAATAAAGTAAGCCATTGTCACATTGGTGTCCGATATATTTCGGGTTACCAGCAGGTTGCTGGCACCCTTGTATTGTGCGCCGAAGAAGACGAGCCCGAATGTTCCAAACGCAAGCACGATGAACAGAAGGCAGAGGGATCGCTCTAAATCCGTTGAGAATGAGGGACGTTCAGAACACAGTCTTAAATAGCAAAAATACAAGGGAAGGGTGATGACTACCAAAACGAATGCCCCGGTAATGATTCCCGGCAGATTGGGCGAGATGATGATGGACAGAAAGTTAAGAGCTATCCATGATGCAACTACACCTTTTTGTGTGGCGGTAAGATTCGTTTTAAAACGAATCAGCGCAGATACAATGTGGAGATCGACAATTATAAAGGGTAGCAGCCGCCATGGAGAATTGGCGCCGGGCGGGAAATCGTACTTTTGAAGGAGGTGTAGAAATTGGGTCAGAATAGGGATACTGAGTACGTAAAAGAGTTTGTGCTCGGACGGAACAACCAGCGTAAGCACACAATAGGCATAGAAACCGAAAACGAGCACAGTTTGAATGGTACTTTCGCCGAAAATGAGCAACGAGCTGAACACGATCGTAGCGAACCACACCACGCAGACAGACAATGCAGCCATGCTGCCTGCCGCAAGGATCAGCCTAACCATTCCCTGATATATTGAACGGACAACAGGGCGGAATCGGGCGAGTATTGATTAGTGAAACACTTTACCGCTTTCCCGAGGTCAGTTGTCACGTAGCGACCGCCTAATATTTTATCCAGTTTTCCGAACAGCTCCCGGCGATCATAAACAATGTATTTCCTGTGGATTTTGTGAAGCGGTAACTGATGAGAATAGTCATAGAACCGCCTCACCGATCCGGCATAGTCCACACCCGGATGGGCATCGTAGGCAATGCTGATACATGGTTTGTTGCAGGCAGCGGCATCCAGGAACATTGTAGAAGCGACTTGTACGCAAACAGTGCAAGTCGTTAGCTGGAAATGCAACATTTCAAGAAAATCGGCGGGTGGCACCTTGCCTGTATTTTCACCGAAAGATTGAAAAACACGCAGATTTTTGACCGAACCGAAATGGTCGTATCGCCGAGGGTCATCTCGGGGGTGACACCTTACGAGGATCAGGACATCGGGCCGGCTTTGCGCATATTCTAAAAGGTCTTCAATGACATAATTTTGGCACGAGTGGTGTTTGACAGCGCCTGTCGGAAACAGGATAATGCGGGTATTCGCGTCGGTTCCGGGCACTCCGGCCGGGTTGGAACTTTCGTCGGCCGGGTTCCTGAAATATATATCGAACCTCGGAATACCGGCAATGCGAATCGCAGCAAGTTCTCCGAACATTGCATAAAACCGCTGGTACTCGAGCGCCATAGATGGATTCCAAACCAGCACCAGATCGGGCCTCGCATTCATCAATCCTTTTGAAGTAAAATTGTCCCAGCTGATGATGATTGAAATATTCGGTATTCCATGTATTTGAAGCGAATTAACGATTGCGTTCTCACGCAAATCGAATGGGGAAGTCGAGACCACCGCGAGAAAGTTGTGAGCTGCAAGCGGCACGTAGAGATCTGACAGCGTTGTGCGACGGATCAGCCAGTTTCTGATAAAAACCATCACCGAGGTACTCAGAAGGATGAGCGTAAGGCTTTTTTGTGATATCGAGAAAAGCCAATGAAAGACGCGGCCCCGTTGCATGACTTTAATGCGGATAGTTTCCAGGCCGAAGCAATAGCCGAAAAGTAGCGTCTCTACCGCTCTCAGCCATTTCTCAAACGTTGAAACTGAGGGTACCGGCGTTTTTAACAACTGCATGTTCAGTTGGAAATGTTTGTTGAAATGATCAACATCTGCTACCGTCAGCAGATCGGACATGACCGAGATCCTGTAACATTTCCCAAGCTGACCCATGAGGCCGGAATGAATGGTGTTGAGCACCGCGAATGGATTGGTAATTAATACGAGAATATGTTTTTGGTCTGATCTTTCCATTGATTAAGGAGTGTTTCTGCCCGCATCCAATCGGCAGGCGTGTCTATATTGATCTCAAACCGGTTATCGTTCAACCACCCGGCTATCTTCCCTCCGGTGATCTCGCCTGCGCGGATCAGTGAGGTGCGTGCGATGTAAATCTCTCCGTCCCGATGGTACGTAGCAGTCAGGTCCTGTCGCCGTGTTGGTCGATTTACATCCGGTACCACATGCTGTAATTTGTCGTTTTGCAGGGTATAAGACCAGAAAGGGTTATGCGGATCGGGAATCTTTCGAATGGTCATCAGACTGTCGGCCTTTTGCTGGACAACGTGACGGATGGTTTCGTCGATCATGCCAGGTTTGCGAAACGGGCAGGTAGGTTGGAGTAGCAGCACATAGTCAAAGCGATAGAGATTGCGTTCGGCACTGTTTAGTGCGTGTATGACCACTTCGATCATTGGCGTATGATCCGTCGCGAGATGCGCGGGACGCACAAACGGTGCCGTTATTCTGTCAAAACAGTTCACAAAGGCGGCGATTTCGGGGCAGTCCGTGGAAACGAGAATGGTATCCAGCAGCTCCGACTGCCGGGCCGACTCGATGGTGTATTGTATGAGCGGCATTCCGCCAAGCAGTTTCATGTTTTTGCCAGGAACTCCTTTCGACCCCTTTCGTGCAGGAATGAGGCCCAGGATTTTTGGAAATAGCGCTGTCATGCCGGGAGAAGGTGTTTTTTGAGAATCAATGGAACAGTCGCAAGTTGCTCGGCGATTCGTTCCCCGGCGTCACCACGCCCGTATAGCGTTACCTGCTGGTAATGTCCATGGGCGAGCTGGTGTTGGACGGCGGATGCAATTGCCTCAGTGTCCGGAAGGCAATCCAACACGTTCGGGCCTCGCTCCCGGCCGCGTTGCCTGCTTCCGATGTTCACTGCCGGAACGCCCAGCGCACTGCATTCGCGTATCCCTACGCTGGAATTGCCGACAAAGGCTGCACAATTCTTGAGCAGCTGAATGAAGTGGCTCGATTCCATATTCTTGAAAAAATGGAAGGGGAGATCCGGATGTTGCTCCCGGAAAGTACGAATGCCCTGGGCGGTGCCGGCCGTCCCGGGATCGGCATTGGGCCAGAACCAAATGCTGGGCATATCCAGGGCAGCAATGGCATGCAGAGTGTTGCCAATCTGCCATTTAGAATGTCCTGTTTCGGTCGTTACCGGGTGCTGCAATACCACCAGGTAGGGTGCGTTCAAGTCGGGCTGCGTGCCCACACCTCCGTAACTTTCGTAAGGGTTGAAATAGAAATCCTTGTGCCGGTACACCAAATCGATGGAGGGACACCCGGTGCAATGGACTTTCTGTCGCGAAAGGCCCATCCGCACTAATCTGTCCCGTGCGTTTTCGGTAGCTACAAAATGCAGGTCAGCAAGTTGCGAAATGCTGTTTCGGATACGGTCGTCGATATTGCCGGTGGTCTCTCCGCCCTGGACGTGAGCGAGTGGAATGTTCATATTCACCGCGGCAATGGCCGTCGCGATGGTTTCGTACCGGTCGGCAACGGTGACTACTAAATCAGGTCGACGGTTCGCGAAAAAAGTAGCGAGTTCGATCACAGCAAGACCGGTTGTTTTGGCTGAGGCTGTAGTGTTTTCGACGTCTAGCAGGTTTGGGATGATAGCGGAAACAGGCAAGTTTTCAGCTTCCAGGTGTGGAATGATATTTCCGAACCTTTCGACCAGTGCGCTGCCGGTTACGACAATCTGTAATGTGAGCCGTGGATGAGCCTGGATGGCCGTCAGCACGGTTTTGATCCGGCTGTAACTGGCCCGAGCAGTGATTACAACGCAGATTTTACGCATGGCTAAGGTGGTTTTCAGTGAGAAAATCCCATTGAGCAATATCTCTTGTCAGGCTCTTCCCCAGCACTTCCTGGTACCGCGCCGCCGGTACGCCAAAACCGGCCGGTTTTTTAGTTTCGAGATCGGCGTATTGGATCTGCTCGCCTTTCCGCAGATCGCGATTGACGGCTAGTGATTTACCGAAGAGACTTTTTAGTCGCGAAAAAGCCGCATTTGCATCTTTGTCAACAGGGAAATTGAGCGCCGTTTCGATCCTGCGAACGCCGGTGATCAAAGTATTCGCCTGCCGAAGGGTTAACGATGCGGAGGCGTCGGGGTTGCTCATCCTTTTGTCGAAAGTAATATGGAATTCCAGGATACGAGCGCCGAGAGATGCCGCTGCGAGGCAAGCGAAAATGTCGCCCGAGTGGTCCGAAAGGCCGACCGGGACCTGGTAGCGCTGGCTCATTTCATACAAAACATTCAGTCCCCATTGATGCGGTTTGGCAGGATAGGCGGTCGTGCATTGGAGTACGGAAACGGTCTGCCCCCGGGATTGGAGGAGGAAAACAGCCCGATCGAGTTCGGCCCAGGAGCTCATTCCCGACGATAGTAGAACCGGTTTCCCAGTGTCTGATATCTTGTCGAGCATGGGCAGGTTGTCCACTTCGCCGGACCCGATTTTAAATGCGGACACCCCGATTTCGTTGAGCAAATCGACTGCCGCCAGTGAAAATGGACTGGCAAGAAAGTCCAGCCCGGCTTTTTCGCAATGTTTTTTAAGCCCGCTCCATTCCTGTGCCGAAAACTCCATGCCTTTCCAGTACTCAAAGCGAGAACCATTCTGATAGGGTATTTTGACCCGGAAATCCTCGTAAATACTGCTTTCGGCATCGGCGATATGGACCTGAAACTTCGCAGCGTTGGCTCCTGCGTGTGCAAGCGCATCTACGTATGCATGCGCAAGACCAATGCTCCCCTCGTGGGCCTGCCCAATTTCCCCGATCATATAAATCTGCTGCTTCATAGGTGTGTTTGTTTATTGGTTAAATGAATATCAATAGTAGTTGTATTGGTACCGGTGTAAGTCTCGGGTGCCGTTGAGAACAACATATAAATCAGGTAGTTGTCGTTGCTCACACGCTTTCTGCATATTGGCGAGTTGGTGAATGAAAGTGAAATGCTGCCGGACGATAAACAAGGTCATGTCGGCATGTTGCCCCAGAAGGCGTGCATCGGCCACGAGACCGACGGGCGGGCTATCCAGCAGCACATAATCGTATTCTTTTTTAAGTGTGGAAACAAGCGCGGCCACTTTCGGCGAGAGCATCAATTCCCCTGAGCCCGGATGTAGTGCGCCGGCGGCGAGAAAATCAAAGGGATGCTCCGTACCACACCGTTGAACAAGCGGCTCGTTTCCAAGGGTAATGCATTCTGTAACGCCTTCGGGCCGTAGATCAAGGAGCTTGGCCAGCGTCGGTTTTCTGAGGTCGAAGTCGATGAGCAGCACCTTCCTGGTCGCAAGCGCGAATGAGCGTGCGAGGTATGTAGCGACGAATGATTTTCCCTCGTTGGCCATCGCGGAAGTGAGGAGTATCACCGTGCTTTGGTGCGCCCCGGTAATAAACTGGATATTTGTTCGCAACGAACGGAACTGTTCCGTCAACAGGCTGCGGTTATCAGCTTTGGTAAACAACGCAGACCGGCTTTGCTGGCCGATTTCTCCGATTATCGTGGTGTCGCATTGCTGTAATATATCCGCCTTCGATGAGATCTTGTTGTTGAAAATCTGCCGGACGTAGAGCATGCCGACCGGCGCCAGACTGCCTCCCAGGAAGGCCACCAGCATGGTAAGCTGGTAATTGGGATAAGCAGGCTCCGGGCTGACTTTAGGCGGATCGATAACTCTTGCATTGGCGATATTTGCCGAGCGGGAGATCGCGGTTTCCATGCGTTTTTTTAGCAAAAACAGATACAACTCCTGTTGAATGCCTTGCTCGCGGGACTGCGACAAAAATGCACGTTGATGTCCGGGCAATTGCGCAATTTCCGCATTGAAGCCCGCACCGTATTCGCGAGTCGCGGCAATGCTCAATGCCAGTTCCCGCTTTTGGTGCTGGATGGCGTCCAGGAGACCACTTCTGAGGGTGGCCATTGCATTTTCCAATGTTTTGACCTCGGGATGGTCGGACGTGAGCGACGTGAGGGCCTTTACGCGCGACAACTGCGCCTCATTGTATTTCCCGGCCAAATCGGCAAAGATATCGTCTTGAGGGTATAGCGCCGAGGGGATGGCCGTGGCGGGCTTCTCATGTAAATGCGTTTCCAGCAATTGAATGATTTTTAAATGGATCGTCAGCTCCTTTTCCTTCGCCGCATTGATGGCGAGCTTTTGAAGTGCCTGACGACTGTCTTCCGCGAGGTCGATGACTTGGTGGCGCTTACGGAAATGTTCGATGTCTCTTTCAACCCCGGTTAGTTCGGAGGAAACGCGCGTCAGGTTTGCATTGATAAAGTCGATCGTGTTATCCGCTATTTTGTTCTTTTCTTTGATGCTTGCCGCCTGATACCGGGCAATCAGCTGCTTCAAAATAGCTTCGCCTTTCCGCGGCAAGATCTCCCGTATGGAAAGATTGACCAGGCATGCAGTTTTGTTCGGGGCCTGAATGTTCAGAACACGCGCGTAATGGGCGAGGACTGTCTCGCTTCGGGATATTTCGAAGGAATACTGATTCTCGGAGGCGGGTTTAAAATGGGTGGTGTCAATTACTGTAAAGCCATTCGGCAGGCTTAATTTTTGGCCAAATATGCCTTTGTATTCGCCATCAGGAGTTTGGAGCGTAAATGAAGTGCCATCTACGCGACCAATGCGGTAGATCCCGGGTTTCGCAGGTCGACGCTCGGGAAACCGGACTTTGTATGGTGTCTTTTCGTAAAGTTCGGCCGTTTTAAGGTGACCCGAAGCGAAGTATTGAGTGGTTAAACTCAGGTCCTCAATCACCTGGCTGAGTAACGTGCGGCTTTTGAGTATTTCAATTTCGTTTTCCACGCTGCTGGTAACGTCAGGAAGCCCGAGTTCTTTCAGCAGTGCGGTTTCACGAAAATCACTTCCTCTCGAATCGTCACGGACTAGAAGAGAGGCCGTAACGTCGTAATATGGCGTTTTGTATCGCAGAAACGCCAACCCCAGGAGCATTGACAGGCAAGGGGAAATCAAAAACCAGTACCATCGGAACCGGATGGCTTTCCAAAACGGGTTGTCGGCCCAGTCTTGAAATGATGTGAAGTTCGCTATCGGAGGTTTGGGTGCCAGCATTGCCTACACGTTTTAGGTGATAGCATTTAGACGCTGACATGTAATTTTGGTAACGCGACTTCTACAATTTTTTTTTCAAAATATTCTTAGAAAACAAAAAAACCTGTCTCAATACGTTGAAACAGGTTTTTGTAAGAAAAAATATTTTTCAGGAATCGAAATGTACTTTCACTTTTTTGAGTGCCGACGCTACGACCTGGTGCATATCATAGTAGCGGTATTCAGCCAGCCTTCCTCCGAAAATAACGTTCGGTTCATGGGCCGCAAGCGCCTTGTATTGATTAAACACGGCGGTATTTTTATCGTCATTCACGGGGTAGTAAGGCTCGGCTCCCTTCACCCATTCCTGCGGGTACTCGTGTGTGATCACGGTTTTCGGCTGGGTGCCAAACTCGAAATGCTTATGCTCAATTATGCGTGTAAAAGGCGTTTCTCCGTCGGTATAGTTCACTACCGCATTTCCCTGATAGTTTTCCTGATCTAGCAACTGGTTGTCGAAGCGCAGGCTGCGGTATTCGAGCTGGCCGAAGCGAAAATCGAAATATTCGTCGATGGGACCGGTATAAACGACTGTTTCAGCGAGGGCAGCAAGTGTTTCTCTTTCTTTGAAGAAATCTATGCCCAGGCGCACGTCTACGTCTTTCAGGAGTGCTTCCGTCAGTTTATTGTAACCTCCGATCGGGATGCCCTGGTAGCGGTCGTTAAAGTAATTATTGTCGAATGTGAACCTTACGGGAAGCCGTTTGATAATAAACGCTGGCAGTTCGGTAGCTTTTCTTCCCCACTGTTTCTCGGTGTATGCCTTGATCAGCTTCTCATAAATGTCGGTTCCTACCAGTGAGATAGCCTGTTCTTCGAGGTTTTGCGGATCTTTAATTCCCGCTTCTTCAACCTGCTGGCGGATTTTTTCCTTAGCTTCCTCGGGCGTACGTACCCTCCACAACTGGTAGAAGGTATTCATATTAAAAGGGAGGTTATACAGCTCTCCGTTGTAATTGGCCACGGGGGAGTTGGTATACCTGTTAAATTCTACAAATGAGTTTACGTAATCCCAGATGTCCTTGTCGTTGGTGTGAAATATATGAGCGCCGTATTTATGGACGTTGATACCCTCGACATTTTCGCAATATACATTACCGCCGATATGGTCGCGGCGATCGATTACAAGACATTTCTTTCCGCGTTTGGTCGCCTCATGGGCAAATACCGATCCCCACAAACCCGCACCTACTACCAGATAGTCATATTGTTTCATTAATTCCTGTTGTGTTGTTATGATGTGGCTAATTGACTTCTATAATCAGCGTGTGAATATATTAAAAAGAGAAAGGCTCCCGACGGGAGCCTTTCTCTTTAAGTCGTTTCTTCAATTATTAGGGAAGAAGTTTCAATTCTACGCGACGGTTTCTCTGCAAACCTGGGCGGGTTGCGCTGTCGGCGATAGGCTTGAACGATCCGAAGTAGTCCACGATCACTTTGCTTGGGTCTTGCAGCCCAGCTTCGTTGACCAAGAAGTTTTTCACTGCATCTACGCGGCGTTTCGAAAGCGCGATGTTGTAACGGTCAGATGCACGACGGTCTGTGTGACCAGCCAATTGCAAGCGGCATCCGTTTTTATTCATCAATGCTGCTACGTTTTTCAGCAATTCCTGGAATTCAGGTTTCAATACGTTTTTGTCGGTATCGAATGTTACGTTAGCAAAGATTTCGGAGCATGCTGCACCTGTTGCCAATGCGTTTTTCACGTAAGAATCGAAGTCGAGTACGCGACCGGCACCATCAACAATGCTTCCTGCTGGTGAGTTTGGCTCTTTATCGAAGAAGTCGGATACACCGTCACCGTCGGTATCAAGCAACAAACGTGGGTCGATATCTTTTGGACGGTTTGCTTTTGCAACAGAGTCCATTTCTTCCAGTGTAAGGATTTTCGGTGGTTTAACCAGTACACGCGGATCTGTGTAACGTAGGTGGTAGTAACCGCCTTCGTCTGGTTTGTAATCCCATTTGCCATCCACTTTCGCAACTTTCAAAGGCTTTTTGCCCAACTTGTAAGTTACCTGGATTGCACCGTATCCGTAGCTGTCAAGTTCAGAATTTCCTTTGTGAGAAGTTTTCTGATCTTTAATGTTGAAACTGTTTGGCGTTCTGTCATAGTCACCACCGTAAGTAGCGTCCAGGTAGTCAGAGTTGGTGTGAGTCAAACGGAAGTCAACACCGATGTCGATTCTTGGCGTTACTTCGTAGTTCACGTTCAAACCAGTCGGAACGATCCAGTCGTTCATATTCCCGGTTTCACGAAGTTTCACACCGCCTGTCAGGTCATATGCCGTAGCATCGTAAAACACCTGACCGATACCTGCATACGCATCGATCTTCCAGCGCTTCATTTTGTTGGGACCCATCAGGAGTCCTTTCAGGTTAACAGTTCCTGAAAGCGAAACATCGAAGTAATTGCCTTCAAAATAGCGGTTATAATTACGACGTTTCATACCTCTAAGGTTACCCAAAGATGCGTCCAGACGAGCGCCGAACAGGTACGAAAGTTGTTTGTTCAGTGTGAGGCCTCCTTGAAAAGTTCCGGATTCCTTGTGGCTGTCAGAATTTGTCTTGGTAACAGGCCAGAAGTCATATTCTCTTAAATCACCAAAAAAGAGCGTCGGGCCAAAGTGTGCGGAAATTGACCAGGTGTTCAATTTGTAGGGGCCATCGTACGTCGCTTTTGGATTGTAATCCGGAGAATTCGGTTGCACCAGCGGCTGTGCGAATGAAGGCAGCGCCATCATTGCTCCCAAGGCAAACGAACCAATCAACTGGGATACTTTTTTCATACTATTCAAGTTAGCGTTATTAAGATTAACTAGGATTGATCTATATCCAATTTTATGAGTAAAGTTATATATTGTTTTCACGGCTAATCGTAACATTAACCAAATGCCTAGTGCGCACAAAAATAGGTTATCAATATCACTTAATCAACCGCAAGTTGATACAAATGGAAAAGTTTCCTGATATTTAATTCAAATTTTACCCGAAAGAAACCTCCTTTTTTGAACTTTCAAAGCCGTTGATTCAATTTTTTTTCCATTTCGCGCTTCCATGAAGCGAAACTTCCATCGATAATTTTCTCTCTCGCACTGTTAACCAGCCACAAATAGAATGTCAGGTTATGAATGCTTGCAATCTGCGCGCCGAGCATTTCCCCCGACTTCACCAGGTGCCTCAGATACGCCTTACTGTAAAATGTACTAACGTGCCCTCCAAGGCCCGAGTCTATCGGTGACATATCATCCTTCCACTTTTCGTTGCGGATGTTGATAATCCCCTCGGTTGTAAAAATCATGCCATTGCGTGCATTGCGGGTAGGCATTACGCAATCGAACATATCTACTCCCAGCGAAATGCATTCCAGAATGTTGGCAGGCGTACCCACGCCCATGAGGTAGCGTGGCTTATCCTTCGGCAGGATATCGCAAACCACCTCTGTAAGTTCGTACATGATCTCGGCAGGTTCACCTACCGAAAGACCGCCTATCGCATTGCCTTCGCGCCCTGCGGAGGCAATAAACTCGGCCGATTGCTTGCGGAGGTCTTTGTAAACACTTCCCTGAACGATAGGGAATAACGTCTGACCGTGACCGTACTTCGCTTCGGTGCTGTCGAAGCGGTTGCAACAGCGGGTGAGCCAGCGGTGTGTCATCTCCATCGACTTCCTGGCATACGTAAAATCGCACGGGTAAGGCGTACATTCGTCAAACGCCATTATGATATCGGCGCCGATTGCTCGCTGGATGTCCATGACGTTCTCGGGCGTGAATGTGTGTACGCTACCGTCAATGTGTGACTTAAATACCACACCTTCTTCATTTATCTTACGGCCGGTTCCAGCCAGCGAATACACCTGATAGCCTCCGCTATCGGTAAGTATAGGCCTGTCCCAGCCATTGAATGCATGGAGTCCGCCGGCCTTTTCGAGAATGTCGAGCCCAGGGCGGAGATACAGGTGATAGGTGTTACCTAATATGATTTGTGCTTTGACATCTTCCTTCAATTCGCGCTGGTGGACGGCCTTCACAGTCCCCGCTGTACCCACAGGCATGAAGATGGGCGTTTGGATTACCCCATGATCCGTCTCAACTAATCCGGCCCTTGCTTTAGAATGGGGATCCTCAACTTGTAATGTAAACTTCATTAAAAGGTTTTAAATTGCTGGTGTGCAAAAATAGGGGGAACGTCTCTAACATTCCTGTCAATGACAGTATATTTGCATGAATATGGAAAAATTTTACATCTCTCTTCTATTGTGGCCGATTCTTTACTCTATGCGCTAGGGGCGTTCGTAGCTGTTCAGGTATTCTATTATCTCTTCTTCTTTACACGACTGGCATTTTACGGAAAAGGGGCAAATTATGGCAATGCTATGCCCGGTGTAACCGTATTGGTGTGTGCCTGGAACGAAAGAGAGAACCTGACGGAGCTCATTCCACTGCTGGACGCCCAGGAGTATCCCGAATATGAGGTGATCCTGCTCGACGATCGGTCCGACGACGGGAGTGAAGAATATATCCGCGAGAATATCAACAGCTGGAAGCATATCCGCTATATCCGTATCAACGATCAGTTCAACCACGTCACGCCCAAGAAATACGCATTGACGGTTGGAATGAAGCAGGCTAAATATCCCATCGCGTTGATGACCGATGCCGATTGTCGGCCGGCTTCGAACCACTGGATAACTGCCATGACCTCCCGGGTAACCGAGGACAGGGATATTGTACTGGGATTTTCACCCTATTTTAAACAAAAGGGCTTACTCAACTGGTTTGTTCGCTGCGAAACCTTCTACGCCGCTGTTCAATACCTGTCTTTCACACTGGCTGGAATGACTTACATGGGCGTCGGTCGTAACATATTATATAAGCGCTCTGTATTTTTTGCCAATAAGGGCTTTTATACGCACAAACACGTTTTCGGCGGCGACGACGATATTTTCCTGAATGAAGTAGCAACCAGCTCCAATACGACCATTTCCATCGAGGAAGATTCCTTCGTTTATTCGGTTCCCAAGACCAACTGGAAAGACTGGTTCCGCCAGAAGCGCAGACACATTTCTGTAAGCCGGTATTACAAGCCGCGGAATAAGATATTGCTGGGGATGCTTTCCGCAGCACACATCGGCACCTGGTTTGTCGGGTTAGTGACATTGGTCTGGGGGCTAATCGTGAAGGACATGCTGCTGCTGCAATATCTCGGTGTCGTTTTTGGCACCCGGTGGGCCATTCAATGGTTTCTCCTTATCATTATTAATATAAAGCTGGACAAAACCGTGGAGTGGTTCAGCTTTTTACTGATGGACTTCGCACTTTTTGTTTATTACCTCGTTTTCGGGTTTTTGACCATGACGAGCAGAAAACCCCGTAAATCATGGAATTGATTGATAAATACTTCCCGGACCTGACCGCTGTCCAGCGCGAGAAGTTCGGACAAATGGGCGAATTGTACGAGTACTGGAATGCCCGCGTGAATGTGATATCGCGCCAGGATATCGACACCCTGTATGAACGCCACATCCTGCATTCGCTGGGCATTGCGAAGGTACAGGAGTTTAAGCCCGGCACCAACTTGCTCGATGTAGGCACCGGCGGTGGCTTTCCCGGCATTCCGCTGGCCATTATGTTCCCTGAGGCGCAGTTTCATCTGGTCGATAGCATTGGTAAGAAGATCCGCGTCGTGCAGGAAATTGTGGATGCATTGAAACTTGAGAATGTGCGTGCGGAGCAGGTGCGGGCCGAGAGGCTGGAAGACAGCTATGAATTTGTAGTGAGCCGCGCCGTAACCCGGATGGCGCCGTTTGTGGGCTGGGTCAAAAAGAATATCAGCCGTAACTCGTTCCACGAGCGCAGGAACGGTATTTTATATCTAAAAGGTGGCGACCTCGCCGAAGAGCTCTCCGAGATCAGGGAAAAGGCTCAGATTTATGAGCTTTCGAGCTTTTTCGGGGAAGAATTCTTTGAAACTAAGAAAGTCGTATATGTACCTTTGTAAGCATTCATTTAATAACCTATTCAAAATATGAACGAGCGATTCAGCGCCAGTGGGCTCATGAACCCGTTTTTTCCCGATGAAGTAACTTTCGGAGAAAAAGGCGTGACTTTTAAAGTCAGGAAACTTTTCAAGAGCAACGATAACTTTGTTTTTTATTCCGACATCTCGGGTGTAGAAATCGAGAGTGGCGTATTCTTTTCGACGATCCGGGTCATTCCGCGGATGCGTCCTGAAATTATTATCAACAATTTTACGAAAGGAGATGCCAAGAAAGTCAAGGAGTTAATCCTTGCGAAAGTGCAAGCCTAATAAATTTTTAGAGTTTAGACTTGCGCTGTATAAGTTGAATTACTAGATTTGCACCACAATTCGAGTACAACAACCGGATAATGATTCCCGAATAGCTCAGCCGGTTAGAGCATCTGACTGTTAATCAGAGGGTCGCTGGTTCGAGCCCAGCTTCGGGAGCAACAAATAAAGCGCCTGGCAATTCATTGCTGGGCGCTTTTCTCTTTAGATACAGTGTGAGCTGTAAAAGTCTGTTGAGCCTGAAGCCGTAAGGTAGGGCAAGTTGGACGGGCGACGAAGTAGGAAAGGCAGGGCTTAAAAAATTTAAAAAATATTTTACCCAACGCTTGCAACTTAAAAATAAGCTTCCTACTTTTGCAACCCCAATCAGGAAACGGTAGCGAAAACGATCGGTACCACTAGTTCTGAGAAGATTCAGAGCAAAGTTCTTTGACATGATGAAGAGAGCAATAAGATAGGTTCGTTAGAAACATTGGTCGGTTTCTTCGGAGACCAGACTGCAACAAAATTTACAATGGAGAGTTTGATCCTGGCTCAGGATGAACGCTAGCGGCAGGCTTAATACATGCAAGGCGAAGGGGCAGCAATGTC